>NZ_SPQL01000002.1 GCF_004570385.1 Blastococcus sp. CT_GayMR19
CCCACCGCCGACGGCGGCCGAGCCCGCGCCCGCTCCGGCCCCGCCCCCGGCGGCACCGGTGCCGCTTCCGCCGGCACCCGTCCCGCCGAGCGTTCCGTTGCCGCCGGCACCGCTGCCGCCTGCGCCTCCGCCGGCACTGGTCCCCGGCGTGACCTGCGGCCTACCGCTCCAGCCCGTCTGCCCACCGCCGGCCTGATCGGCGGGCGGTGTCCGAGCTCTTCGCGCGGGTCAGTCCGCGGCGGCGAACCGGTTCCGCGTCACCGGCCCCACGCGGTCGGCGAGAGCACGCCGGCCGTTCCGCAGACGCTGCACCGCCGCACGAACGGAGGAGGAGGTCGACTCCCCCTGCTCACGGCGCTCCGCGGCCAATCCCAGCACCGCAACCACGACCGCGAGGCCGTACCAGGCCCCGAGGGCCCCCATCGTCCATGCCATGACAGTTCCGTCTCCTCGATCGACAAACGTCCTCATGGCGTTATCGGGCGTTCGTCGGCCCAGGCGAGCCGAAGCCGGGCCCTTTCTCACTCGGAGGGGTGCTGATCAGCCCTGGGCCGTGGCTCAGCCCTGGGCCGCGGCCGGGTCAGCCCGGGTGAACGACCACCGAGTGCGGGAACGGATCGTTGCTGTCGTCGAAGGCGCCGAGGTGCGAGAAGGCGACGAGGCCGGCCGCGGCGGCCACGGCGGCGAGGGACGCGGCGACCCTCCGGGCCCACTCCTGGGCGCGGCCCCGGCCACTCGTGTCCGTCATGGCGGCAATCCTCGCCGCCCAGGTGACCGTCCGTGACCGTCGCCCCGGCCATGCGCCCGTTCGGGCGACGCATATCCCTCGAAGGGGCCGGGCCGGACCACCGTCCGTCACCGGACCAAGCCGTGGTCCGCCCGCGAACGGCGTCGGCGCCGGTCAGGAGACGGACCCGCCCGCCCGGCCCGGCCGCTCGGTGGGTGGGCGGAGGACGGCGAACGGGTCGGTGACCTCCAGCGTCGGGGACGCGAACCGGTAGAGCATCGCCGGGCGTCCCCCGGCGCGGCCGGACGCCGTGTGCTCCCCCGTCGCCGCCAGCACACCCCGGCGCAGCAGCACCCGCTGGAGGTTCGTCGCCGTCACCTCGTAGCCCAGTGCGGCGACGTAGACCTCGCGCAGCTCCGCGATCGTGAACGTCGGCGGGGCGAGGGCGAACCCCACGTTCGTGTACGAGAGCTTCGCCCGCAGCCGGGCGAGCGCCGAGCCCACGACCGAGCCGTGGTCGAACGCGGTCACCGGCAATGCGTCCACCGGGTGCCACGTGGTGTCCTCCGGCAGGACCGGGTCCAGGTCGGACGGGATCAGCCCCAGGTAGGCCGTCGCCACCGTCCGACCCCGTGGGTCGCGGGACGGGTCGCTACGCGTCTCCAGCTGCTCGAGGTGCGCGAGCTGCCGCACCTCGACCTTCGACGCCAGCTGCCGCGCGACCGACGCGCCCAGCGTCTCGTCGGCCAGGAGCGGTCCGCCGGGCAGCGCCCACGCGCCCGCGAACGGCTCGGCCGCGCGCCGCCAGAGCATGACGTGCAGCCGCGCCGACCGGACCTGCAGCACCACGGCGAGCGCGTGGTGGGGATAGGCCGGCCGATCCGGTGAGGACCACACAGATGTCACGACGGGAATGCTAGGTTGCTCCCGTCGGTTTTCGACTGTGAGTAAGAAACCACCCCCCGACGGAGGCCCCGGTGACCGCCATCCTCACCGCCCCGACCGCAGCCACCTGGTCCGATGAGCAGTGGGCCTCCTGGCGCGCCGACGTGCGCCGGCTCGCCGCCGAGCGGGACGCGGTGATCCTGGCGCACAACTACCAGGCCCCGGAGATCCAGGACGTCGCCGACCACGTGGGCGACTCCCTCGCGCTCTCGCGGCTCGCGGCCTCGAGCGACGCCTCCACGATCGTCTTCGCCGGCGTCCACTTCATGGCCGAGACCGCCAAGATCCTCGCGCCGGAGAAGACCGTGCTGGTCCCGGACGCGAACGCGGGCTGCTCGCTGGCCGACACGATCACGGCCGATCAGCTGCGCGCCTGGAAGGCCGAGCACCCCGGCGCGGTCGTCGTCTCCTACGTCAACACCACCGCCGAGGTGAAGGCCGAGACCGACGTCTGCTGCACGTCGTCCAACGCCGTCGAGGTCGTCGAGTCGATCCCGGCCGACCGCGAGGTGCTCTTCCTCCCCGACCAGTTCCTCGGCGCGCACGTCCAGCGCGTCACCGGGCGGCAGAACATGCGCATCTGGATGGGCGAGTGCCACGTGCACGCCGGCATCTCCCCCACCGACCTGCGGCAGAGCGTCGCGAACGCCCCCGACGCCGAGCTGCTCGTCCACCCCGAGTGCGGCTGCGCCACGAGCGCGCTCTGGATGGTCTCGGACGGCCAGCTGCCGACCGAGCGGGTCCACGTGCTGTCCACGGGCGGAATGCTGGAGGAGGCCCGGCGGACGACGGCGAAGCGGGTGCTGGTCGCGACCGAGATCGGCATGCTCCACCAGCTCCGCCAGGCCAACCCGGTCACGGACTTCCAGCCGGTCAACGCCCGCGCGGCCTGCCCCTACATGAAGATGTCGACGCCGGAGAAGCTGCTGCGCGCCCTGCGCGAGGGCCGCGACGAGGTCACCGTCGACCCCGACATCGCCGCCCGGGCCCGCTCCGCCGTCGAGGCGATGATCGCCCTCGGCACGCCGTCCCCGGTCGCGGAATGAGGCTGCTCCCGGTGCGGCGCACCGCCGTCGTCTGCACCGCGCTGCCACTGCCCCCCGCCGCCCGGCGCCGCACGACCGACGTCGTGGTCGTCGGCAGCGGCGCCGCCGGTCTGATGACCGCCGTCGCGCTGGCCGACGCCGGACGCGCCGTCACCCTGGTCACCAAGGGGGCGCTCGGTGACGGCAGCACCGCGTGGGCCCAGGGCGGCCTCGCCGCGGTCCTCGGGCCCGACGACGACGCCGACCTGCACGTCGAGGACACCCTGGTCGCCGGTGCGGGCCTCTGCGACGAGGACGCCGTCCGCACCCTGGTCGCGGAGGCGCCCGCCGCCATCGCCGAGCTGCGAGCGCTCGGCGCCCGCCTCGACCTGGCGACGGACGGACGCCCGGCGCTGACCCGGGAGGGCGGGCACAGCCGCGACCGGATCGTGCACGCCGGCGGCGATGCCAGCGGTGCCGAGGTCACCCGCACGCTGACCGGCGCACTCCGGGCCCGCGGCATCGACGTGCTCGAGCACACCGCCGCCCTCGACGCCCTGCGCAGCGCCGACGGCCGGGTCGTCGGTCTCCGGGTCGCCCGCATCGACGACGGCGCGCTGGTCGACCACACCGAGCTCCGCGCGCGGGCCGTCGTCCTCGCCACCGGCGGGTACGGGCAGGTCTACGCGGCCGCCTCCGCCCCCGCGGGCACCACCGGCGACGGCCTCGCTTTGGCGCTGCGCGCCGGCGCCGAGGTCTCCGACGTCGAGATGGTGCAGTTCCACCCGACGGTGCTCTGGACGGGGCCGGGCGCCGAGGGGCAGCAGACGCTGGTCTCCGAGGCCGTGCGCGGCGAGGGTGCCGTGCTGGTCGACGGGTCGGGACGCCGGATCATGGTCGGCGCCCACCCGCTGGCCGACCTCGCCCCGCGCGACGTCGTGTCCGCCACGATCGCCACCCACCTCGCGGCGACCGGCGAGCAGCACGTCTGGCTCGACGCGACCGCGCTCGGGGCCGAATTCCTCGCCCGCCGCTTCCCCGGCATCCTCCGCGCCTGCCGCGAGGCCGGATTCGACCTCACCCGCGAGCCCGTGCCGGTCGCCCCGGCCGCGCACTACACGTGCGGCGGCGTGCTGGCCGACCTCGACGGGCGGACGAGCGTGACCGGTCTCTACGCCGTCGGCGAGGTCGCGTGCACCGGCGTCCACGGCGCCAACCGGCTGGCCTCCAACTCGATTCCGGAGGGGCTGGTCGCGGCCCGGCGGTGCGCGGAGCTGCTCGCGGACGAGCTGCCCACCGGCGGGGAACACGTCGACGGCAGAGCTTCGACCGGGGCGATCGACGCCACCGCCCGGCCGGCCGTCACCGCCGCCATGACCCGGTTCGCCGGCGTCCTGCGCGACGGGGAAGGCCTTCGCCGGCTGACCGGCGTGCTGGCCGGCGTCCCCCGGCTGGCCCGGCGCCGCCCCCTGGACGTGGCCGCGCTCGAGGCGACCGCGCTGCACACCGTCGCGACCCTGGTGAGCACCGGGGCCCTGGCCCGGACGGAGAGCCGGGGCGCGCACCGGCGGTCCGACGCACCCGGGACCCGACCCGAGTGGCAGGTCCGTCTCGTGCACCGGCTCGACGACGACGGCCGGCTGCACACGCGCACCGAGCCGATCCGCGTGCCTGCCCGGGTCGTGGCATGACACTGCGCCGCGAGATCGCCGCCGCCCTCACGTCGGCCGGGCTCGACCCGGCCGAGGTCGAGGCGGTCATCCGCCGAGCGCTGGAGGAGGACCTCGCCTACGGCCCCGACGTCACCACCGAGGCGACGGTTCCCCATAACGCACGGGCCACCGGGGTCGTCGTCCCGCGGTCGGCCGGTGTGCTCGCCGGGGTGCCGGTCGCCGCGGCCGTCTTCGACCTCATCGGGGGCCCGGCCGTGGACGTCGTCCTGCACGCGACGGACGGGACGCCGGCCGAGCCGGGGCGTGCCGTCCTCACCGTCAGCGGCCCCACCCGGGCGCTGCTGACCGCCGAGCGAACCGCGCTGAACCTGGTGAGCCACCTGTCCGGCGTGGCGACGATCACCGGCCGCTGGGTGGACGCCGTCGCCGGCACCGGCGCGGCCATCCGGGACACCCGCAAGACCACCCCCGGGCTGCGCGCGCTGGAGAAGTACGCCGTCCGCTGCGGCGGCGGGGTCAACCACCGGATGGGCCTCGGCGACGCCGCGCTGATCAAGGACAACCACGTGGCCGCCGCGGGCGGTCTCACGGCGGCGGTCGAGGCGGTAAGGGCGACCGCGCCGGACGTCCACCTGGAGGTCGAGTGCGACACGCTCGACCAGGTCAAGGAGGCGCTCGCGGCCGGGGTGGAGCTCGTGCTGCTCGACAACTTCGGGCTGGGTCAGACCCGCGAAGCCGTGGCGATGGTCCGCGGCACCGGCGTCCGGCTGGAGGCCAGTGGCGGGCTCGACCTGGCCCGGGCGGCCGCGGTGGCCGCCACGGGAGTCGACTACCTGGCCGTCGGCGCGCTCACCCACAGCGCCCCGGTGCTCGATCTCGGCTTCGACCTACGCGGCTGAGTCGTCCCGCGGCGGCGCCGGATGCGCGTCGAGGAAGCGCTGCGCCCGCTGCGTCTCCCGTCGGGACTGCGCCTCCACCCAGCGGTCCTCGTCGGTCTCGGTCGCCACGCCTGCAGCCTGTCCGACCACCGCGGCCGCGGCCGACCCGCGACGACCCGTTCCGCGTCGGGTGACGGTCGGCGAAGGCACCGCGCACCGCTGTGACGCCCCGCGGGCCCGCTCTCGTCGGCGCTCCGCGCACCGCGAACCGCGGACTTCCCGCGTGCAGGGGGGCGCAGGACAATGCGTCGTCCAGCCCAGCGCGGCCGGCACATCCGCACGCCGGCCCTGTCCCAAGGAGCCAGGCATGGCCCTCTTCATGGACGTGCACAACAAGGTGGACGGCCTCACCGCCGAGGCCGTCGCGGGGGCGCACCAGCGGGACCTCGAGGTGCAGGCCAAGCACGGCGTCGAGTACCAGCGCTACTGGTTCGACGAGGCCTCGGGCAAGGTGTTCTGCCTGGTCGAGGCGCCCGACGCCGAGGCCGCGGCGACGGTCCACCGCGAAGCGCACGGCCTGCTGGCCGACGAGATCATCCCCGTTCGCGAAGGAAGCTGACCGCCCGCGCATTCCCCCGATCAACGCCCGTCCAGCGCCCCCTCGGCGACCCGGAGAGATCTCCGAGCGGGCGGTGATCCCGGTGGGCGCCGTCCCCACTTGTTGCCAAAGTTCGGGCGACGCTCCCGTAGCCGCGAGGTACGAGAGACCCCTGTGACGGGAGCTGCGCTTTCTCACGTCGAGTGACGGCGCGAACACGACTCTCCGTCGGCAGGTTCCGTCACTTCTCGCTTCGAGTGAGTGACTCTGTGGTCGTGAGCCTTCCCGCGCCCGAGATGCCCCGGCCCCCCGCGGGCACCCCCGGAGCCGCCCGGCAGCGACTGCGGGCCATCGACACCCTGCTCGCCGACCGCGGCCAGCTCTTCCAGGCCCTGTTCCTCTCCGCCCCCATCCCGAAGGCGCTCGTCGACCTCGACGGCCACATCCTCGTGGCGAACCCGATGCTGTGCGCCCTCGCGGGACGCACTGCCGAGGAGCTCGCCGGGCGGCACCTGGACCTGCTGGACCACCCCGACAACCCGGTCGTCGGCGACCTCGGCCTGGACGCCGCGCCGGGCGAGCCGCAGCTGGACCCGCACCTGCTCAACGACGGGGAGCGCCGGCTGCGGCGCTCCGACGGCAGCGAGCTCTGGGTGGTCCAGTCCCACGAGGTCGTCCGGCACAACACCGGCGCCCCGCAGTTCGTCGTCCTCTCGCTCGTGGACGTCACCGACCGCCGCCGCGCGGAGGAGGACCTGGTCCGCCGCGCGTTCGTCGACCCGCTCACCGGCCTGCCCAACGCCCGCGCCCTCACCGACCGGCTGCGGCACGCGGTCGCGCTGTCCCGGCGCCGCGGGCTGCAGGTGGGCCTGGTGCACCTCAACATCGACCGCTTCAAGGCGGTCAACGACACCCTCGGCCACGAGGCCGGCGACCTGCTGCTCTGCCAGGTGGCCGACCGGCTCCGGTGGAGCACCCGCGTCGAGGACACCGCGGTGCGCCTCGGCGCGGACGAGTTCCTCGTGGTCGCCGAGGACGTCGAGGACCTGGACGGCCTGCGCGCGCTCGCCGACCGCCTGCTCGGCGTGCTCGACGAGCCGTTCGTCGTCAACGAGCGCGAGATCAGCCTGTCGGCCAGCGTGGGGCTCACCCTCGGCGCGGACATGACCCCCGACGACCTGCTGCGCCAGGCCCAGAGCGCGCTGACCAAGGCCAAGTCCGAGGGCAGCCGCGCCCGCGTCGAGGTCTACGAGGCCGCGCTCACCCACGGCGAGATCGACGCGCTCCAGCTGGAGACCGACCTGCGCCACGCGCTCGACAACGAGGAGCTGCGGCTCTTCTACCAGCCGATCGTGCACCTGGCCGACGAGACGCTGCTGGGCTACGAGGCGCTGATCCGCTGGGAGCACCCGACCCGAGGGCTCCTCCCCCCGGCGGCCTTCCTGTCCGCCGCCGAGGACAACCGGCTGACCGCCAAGCTCGGCGCCTGGGTGCTCCGGCGGGCCTGCAACGACGCCGCCTCCTGGCCGCCGGACCTCCGCGTGCACGTCAACATCTCCGCCCGCCACCTCGCCGAGGAGGGCTTCAGCGAGCTCGTCGCCGCGGCGCTGGCGGAGTCCGGCCTGGCCCCCGAGCGGCTCGAGCTCGAGATCACCGAGTCGACGGCGCTGTTCGCGGCGGAGGCCACCCTGCACTCGGTCGCCGTCGTCACCGATCAGGGCGTCACGCTCGCCCTGGACGACTTCGGCACGGGCTACTCGGCGATCACCGCACTGCACCGGCTGCCCATCCACACCGTCAAGATCGACCGCTCCTTCGTCGCCGACGTGGTGACCGAGCCGGCCACGGCCGCCCTCGTCCAAGGGCTGCTCCAGCTCGGGCGGGGCATGGGGCTGCAGGTCATCGCCGAGGGCATCGAGGACCTCGACCAGGCCGCCTGGCTGCTCGACCACGGGTGCGCCATGGCGCAGGGCTACGCGTTCGGCCGGCCGGCGCCGCTGCCCAGCCCCACCGAGGTGCTGCTCGGCGAGCTCATCGACGCCCCGGCCGAGATCGTCGCCGGCGAGCTCATGCCCGAGCCGCTGCCGCCGATGACGCGACCGGCCCCGCGCGGGATCGACCCGGCCGCGGCCTTCCACCACGACTTCGGCGTCGACGAGACCGGTGAGTTCGTGACGCGCCGGGACCTGTTCGAGGACCTGGTCGACCCCGAGGACGACTGACCCGGACGGCCGACGGGCTGCGTGAGGGAGCACACAGGGCGTCGGACCTGCGAAGACGCAACGATGCAGCCATGCGCATCGACGTCGCCGCCACGCTCACCGTCTCCTCCCCCGCCCCGGCGACGGCGCTCCTCCAGGTCGCCGTCGCCGCCCCGGTGTCCGAGCAGCTGACGGTCCTCTCCGGCGCCACTTCCGTGGAGCCGGAGGAGCTCGAGGTGGACGGCGCCCGGGTGCACCGCCTCGAGCTGCGCGAGGGGCAGACCACCATCACCTACTCCGCCGCGGCGGAGACCGGCGGAGGCCCGCGCCCGGTGACGCCGGCCGAGTGGGCCGCGGCGCTGCGTCCCAGCCGCTACTGCCCGTCGGACCAGCTCGAAGGGTTCGCCACCACCGAGTTCGACCGCTCCCTGCCGCGGGCCGAGCTCGTGCCCGCCGTCGCCGAGTGGGTGAACCGGCGCCTGGTCTACACCTCCGGCGCCAGCCGGCCGGTGGACACCGCCGTCGACACGCTCCTGGCGGGCCAGGGCGTGTGCCGCGACTACGCGCACCTCACGATCACGCTGCTCCGGGCGCTGGAGATCCCCGCGCGGCTGGTGGCCGTCTACGCGCCGGGGCTGTCCCCGATGGACTTCCACGCGGTGGTCGAGGCCGACATCGACGGCACCTGGTGCGTGGTCGACGCCACCCGGCTGGCGCCGACCAGCTCGCTGGTGCGGATCTGCGCCGGCCGGGACGCCGCCGACACCGCGTTCCTGTCGCTGTTCGGCGGTCAGGCGCGGTTCGAGTCGATGACCGTCACGGCGACGACGGCGGGCCTGCTGCCACCCCCGGACGACGCGCCGTTCCCACTGCCTTGATCGTCCTCAGGTCGGCCCACGGGATCGGCGGGCGGGCCAGCGAGCGGCGGTCCAGGTAGCCCTGCGCGGTGCGCCGGAGTGCGCGCAGCTGACGAATGATCGCCAGGGGGGTCGCGGTGCCACCGCCGCCGATGATCCGCTCGGGCCGGAAGGTCCAGCCGTCACCCTCGACGAGCTCCCCGGTCACGACGACGCTTCGCAGCGACCACAGCTGCTCGTCGTGGGAGTGGGCGAGCAGGCTGACCGGCCCCGGTCGCAGCGAGTCGTCCGGGGGCACGGCCAGCCGCAGCCGCCCGGCGGCGGCCGGCCCCGTGACGCGGACCCGCCGGAGGCTCGGCATGCCGTCGTCGGTGCGGCTGGCCAGGACCGCGCTGGGATAGCCCGCCAGCTCCGACAGCGCCGCACCGGACACACCCTGCGATCCGCCGTCCGGAACGGTCGCCGGGCCCGGCGGCAGCGGCGGCCGGACCGTCCAGGCCGTCGGGGTCACCGTGATCAGCAGCCGCATGTAGTACCAGTCGAAGAACCGTCGGGTGACGGCGTTGGCGCCGTAGGTCTTGTTGAAGGGCTGCCTCTCGTGCAGCCGCCGCCAGTACTCGGCGTTGGGCAGGACGTCTGTGACGATCTCGTCGGGGCAGACGGCCGTGCCCTGGACGAGCACCTGCGGAGCGCCGACCAGGCCGCTGGCCGTCGGCTCGCTGAACAGCATCGCCACCCGGCCGTCGCGGCGGATGTTGTAGGCCTTCTGGGGCAGCGCGATCGACGTCGTGATGAGGAACGTGCCGTCCGGGCGGTGCAGCGTGGCCGTGGGCCAGGCGATCGGCACGCCGTCCTTGCCGAGGGTGGCGAACTCGCAGGTGCGATACCGATCGAGGACGGCGAGGACGTCCGGATCGGATGGCGGCATCGCGCTCGTCATGTGCGGCGGCTCCAGTGCGGCGGGCAGCGGGCGGGCCCGATGCTGGCAGCACGGAATCACCCGCGGTAGGTCTCCAGCAGCCGCAGCCAGATCTCGTTGATCGTCGGATAGGCCGGGACGGCGTGCCACAGCCGCGCGATCGGCACCTCGCCGACGATCGCGATGGTCGCCGCCTGGATCATCTCGGCGACACCGGACCCGATGAACGTCATCCCGAGCAGCACCTCGCGCTCGGTGTCGAGAACCGCGATCGCCGTCCCCGTGTAGCCGTCGGCGAACACCGAGGCCCCGGCCACGTTGCCGATCGCGTACTCGACGACGCGGTGCGGCAGCTCGCGCCTCGCCGCCTCGACCGACGTCAGCCCCACGCTCGCGACCTGCGGATCGGTGAAGACGACGGACGGCGTCGCGTCGTGGTCGGCGGTGGCCACGAACGGCGACCAGGCGGCCATCGAGACCTGCTCGCCCTTCGCGCGCGCGACGATCGCCGCACCGGCCTGGCGTGCCTGGTACTTGCCCATGTGGGTGAGCAGCTTCCGGCCGTTGACGTCACCGATCCCGTAGAGCCAGTCGGAGCCGCGGACCCGCAGGGAGTCGTCGACGTCGAGGTACCTGCCCGCCTCCAGCCCGACGGTCTCCACGCCGATGCCCGTGGTGCGCGGCCGGCGGCCGACGGCGACCAGGACCTCGTCGCCGCGCACCTCGCCCTCGGGCGTCGTGAGCACCACCTCGGAGCCGTCGCGGCGGGCCGCGCTCACGCCGCTGCCCAGCCGGAGGTCGACCCCGTGCTCGCGCAGAGAGGCGGCGACGGCGTCGCCGGCGGCCGGTTCCAGCGGTGGCAGCAGACGGTCCCCCAGTTCGATGAGGGTGATCTGCGAGCCGAGCGCTTGCCAGGCCGTCGCCATCTCGCAGCCGACCACCCCGCCGCCGACGACCAGCAGGCGGCCGGGCACCTCCTTGGCGCTGGTGGCCTCGCGCGGCGTCCACGGCTCGATCTCGCGCAGCCCCTCGATCGGCGGGACGGCCGCGTCGGAGCCGGTGCAGACCGCGACCGCGTGCCGGGCGGTGAGCCGGGTCTCGGTGCCGTCCGCGTCGGTGACGACGACGGTCTTCTCGCCGTCCAGCCGCCCCGTGCCGCGGACCAGGGTGATCCCGGCGCCCAGCACCCACGCGGCCTGCCCGGAGTCGTCCCAGTGCGAGGTGAACGTGTTGCGACGTTCGAGGGTCGCCGCGACGTCCTGCTCCCCCGTGACGGCCTGCGCCGCCCCGGACACCGCACGCGCCTCGGTCAGCGCCTCGGTTCCGCGCAGCAGCGCCTTGCTCGGCATGCAGGCCCAGTAGGAGCACTCACCGCCGACGAGCTCGGACTCGACGAGCGCCGCGGTCAGACCACCCCGGACGACGATGTCGGCGACGTTCTCCCCCGTCGACCCGGCACCGAGGACGACGACGTCATAGGTGCTGTCCGCTGCACTGGTCATGCCACTGATCCTGTCGGTGTGGTCGACTGCCCGCCATGCCCCTCGGCGCCACGCGGTCCGGCGGAGACCCCGCGATGAGCCCCGCACCACCCGTCGCCCGACGGATCCTCGAGGCGTTCGCGGCGGCCGGCGTGCGGACGGCCTTCGGACTCCCCGGCGTGCACAACCTGTCCTTCTGGCGCGAGACCGGATCCGGGCTGCCGAGGATCGTCGGGGTCCGGCACGAGCAGACCGCCGTCTACGCGGCCGACGGGCTGGCGCGCTCGACCGGCGGGCTCGGCGTCGCCCTCACCACGACCGGCCCCGGCGCCGCGAACGCCGCCGGCGCGTTCGGGGAGGCCGCGGCGTCGGGTACCCCGGTGGTGCTGGTGGCCAGCGAGGTGTCGACCCAGCTGGCGCGGCCCGGCGTCCGCCGCGGGATCCTGCACGAGTCCCGCGACCAGGCCGGCATCTTCGAACCGCTGGCCAAGGCGGTGTTCCGGCCGAGGACTCCGGAGGACGCCGCCACGGCCGTGGCCGAGGCCATCCGCGCCGCCATGACGGGTCCTCGCGGCCCGGTCTACCTGGACGTCCCGACCGATGTCCTGTCCGAGCCGGGCCCGCCGGTTCCCGAGCTGTCCGTCGACCGCACCGCGCCGGACGAGGCCTCGGTCCACGCCCTGCACACGCTGGTCGAGCGGTCCCCGAACGTCGTCCTGTGGATCGGCGGCGGCGCCGTCCAGGCCGACGCAGGCGCCGAGGTGGCGGCACTCGCCGAACGGCTGCAGGCCCCGGTGGTGACGACCTTCGCGGCGCGCGGCATCCTCCCGGCGGACCATCCCTGCACCGTGGGCCTCCCGCCGCACGAGCCCGAGGTCGCCGCGCTGATCGCCGACGCGGATCTGATGATCGCGGTGGGCAGCGACTTCGACGGGATGATGACCCGGAACTGGTCGATGCCGTTGCCCGCCGCGATGGCGGCCGTCAACTGCGACCCCGCGGACCTCACCAAGAACTACGAGCCGGCCGTGGCCCTGCTCGCCGACGCGAAGCTCGCCCTGCGCGCGCTGCTGACGCTGCCCGGCCGGCCCCGGCCCCCGGTCGAGGAACGTCTGGCGGACATCCGTGCCACGTGCTGGGACCGGCTCGGTACGGATCCCCGAGCCGCGGCAGGACTCGAGTTCCTGCAGTCGGTCCGGACCGGGCTGCCGGCCGGCGCGGTGGTCGTCGCGGACATGGCCATTCCTGGCTACTGGTTCGGTGGCTACGGCCGCGTGGACCGGCCGAGGACGCTGCAGTACCCCGTCGGCTGGGGAACGCTCGGCTACGCACTGCCCGCCTCCATCGGCCCGGGGGTCCTCCGGGACCGTCCGGTGCTCGCGGTGTGCGGGGACGGCGGCTTCATGTTCGCCGTCGGTGAGCTGGCGACGCTCGCGCAGGAACGGCTCCCGGTGACCGTCCTCGTCGTCGACGACGGCGGCTACGGGATGCTGCGCTACGACCAGGACCACGCCGGAGACGAGCACCGCGGTGTCGATCTGGTGCGCCCGGACTTCGCTGCGCTCGCCGAGTCCTTCGGCATCGCGGCGGCGAGGGTGAGCGGGGTGGGACCGGCGCTGGCCGGGGCCCTCGCCGAGGCCATGGGCAGCGGCGAGCCGCGGCTGGTGGTCACGGAGGCCGCCATGGTCCCCCCGCGCACCACGTCCCCGCGCTGGCACGAGTGACCTGATCCGACCGGGGACGCCGGCCCCTCGGCGCTCGGCGTGTGGTCGACTGGCCGCCATGCCCGTCGATCCCGCGGACTTCACCACGGCGCTGCGGCAGTACGCCGCCGGCGTCTGCCTGCTCACCGTGCAGGACGACATCGACGACGTCGGGACGACGGTCAGCTCGGTCATGAGCGTCTCCGCCGCGCCACCGCTGGTCGCCGTCGGGCTGACCGCCGGCGGGTACCCGGTCGAGGTGCTCGAGGCGGTCGGCCGGTGCGCGCTGACCGTGCTGGGCGCGCAGCACGCGATCGTGGCCAGCCGGTTCGCCTCGCACGGGCGGCCCAGCGCACGCCACCTGCTCGAGTCGGTGCCGTGGACGCGCGCCACCGGCAGCGGCGCGATCGTCCTCCGCGACGGCCTGGCCTCGGTGGACTGCCGGCTGGAGCGCCTCGTGCCGGCCGGCGACCACGTGCTGGCCCTCCTGGAGCTCGAGGACGTCCCGGTGCTCAACCCGGCCGCCGCGCCGCTGGTCCGCCTGCGCGGCCGATACGTCGACGAGTCGGGCAGCGCCCTCGGCCGACCGTGACCGGCTGCCGGGAAGATCTGCCGGTGCGTGTCACATTCCGGGCGTCGGCGGTGCTCTCTCCATGTGGAACTCATTCGGCCGGCGGTGACCGCCCCCCTGTCGGTGGCCGGACTGCGCCCGGCCCGGCCTGAGCGGACGGGGACGGGGACGGTGGGCATCTCGCGGGACCGGACGGACATCCGGCCGGATCTCGAGGCCGTGTTCCGCAGCGACTACCCGCGGGTGGTGTCGATCGCCGCCCGCGTCCTCGGCTCGCGCGATCAGGCCGAGGACGTCGCCCAGGAGGTGTTCCTCTCCTTCGGCCGCTCGTCGGTACCGGTGGGCGAGGCCGCGGGCTGGCTGACCGTGGCCGCCACGCACACGGCCCTCAACCTGCTCCGCTCCGGGCGCCGCCGCAGCGCACGGGAGGAGTCCGCCGGCGACGGCCCGACCGTCGTCCCCGATGTCGCCGACCTCGTGATCACCCGCGAGGAACGGAGCTCCGTCCGTGCCGCGCTCGCCCGGCTGCCGCACAAGCAGGCCGCCGCGCTTGTGCTCCGGCACAGCGGCCTCAGCTACGCCGAGGTCGCCGCCGCACTCGATCTGTCCCCAGGGAGCGTGGGCACCACCGTGCGCCGCGCCGAGTCCGTCCTGCTCAAGGAGCTGAACCGCCATGCGTCACCCGAGTGAGGGCGTCCTGCGCCGACTGGTCGACGAGCCGGCCGGTGTGACCGACGACGATCGCGCCCACGTCGCCGCCTGCCCGGCCTGCCTGGCTGCACTGGACACCGCCCGCGCCGACGCGCGGCTCGTCGGCGCCGCGCTGGCGACCTCCGGCGCCGTCGACACCGACGCGGCGTGGGCCCGGCTCTCGACGACGACCGCGACCGCCGCACCGCGGCCGGCTGCCTTCAGCAGCCGGCGGAGCCGCTGGCGGACGACGGTTCGCCGTCCCGCGATCGCCGCACTCAGCGCGGTGGTCCTGGTGACCGGAGCGGGCGTCGCCGCGGCCAACGACTGGCTGCCGATCTTCCAGACCGAGCGCGTCGATCCGGTCGAGATCACCTCGACCGACCTCGTCCAGGTGCCCGACCTGTCCGCCTACGGCGACCTCGAGGTCACGAAGGAACCGGCGCCGGAGCAGGTGGCCGACGCGGCCGCTGCCCGTGAGCGGACCGGTCTCGACGTCCCCGAGGTGGCCGAGCTGCCCGAGGGCGTGACCGGGACCCCGGCCTACCAGGCCGCCGGCGTCGCGAGCGCCACGTTCACCTTCTCGGCGGCGAAGGCGGCCCAGGCGGCCGCCGCCGAGGGCGAGGTCCTGCCGCCCCCGCCCGCCGGGCTCGACGGCAGCTCGCTGCGGCTCGATGCCGGTCCGGCCGTCGCGGCGATCTGGTCGCAGCCGACCGGCGTGCCGACGCTCGTCGTCGCCCGGGTGGTCGCACCCACGGTCTACTCGTCGGGCGTGCCGTTCGAGACCGTGCGCGACTACCTGCTGTCCCTCCCCGGCCTGCCCGACGGGCTCGCGGACCAGCTGCGCGACCTATCGGCCGAGGGCGGAACGCTGCCGCTGCCCGTACCGGCGGAGCTGGTGACCAGCTCCACGGCCGACGTCGGCGGCTCGGAGGCGACCGTGCTCACCTCCCGCGACGGGCTCTTCGCCGGGGTGGTCTGGGTCGAGGACGGGGTGATGACGGGTGTCGCCGGAACGCTGAGCGCCGACGAGCTCCTGTCGGTCGCCCGTGACCTCAGCTGAGGCCACTAGCGTCCGGGGAGTGACCACCGAGATCCCGGCCGCGGCCCCCACGGCCGACGTGCTCGCCGGCCTGCCGGCGTCGCCGGCGGTCTGGTGCTCCGGTCTGCGCAAGCGGTACGGACGCCAGACCGCCGTCGACGACGTCTCCTTCACGGTCGCCCGCGGCGAGGTGCTGGGCCTGCTGGGCCCCAACGGTGCCGGCAAGACCAGCGTCATCAAGATGCTGCTGGGCCTCGTGCAGCCCGACGCGGGCGAGGTGATGCTGCTCGGCCGGCGGTCGTCCGATCCACGGTCGCGCAGTGCCGTCGGCTACCTGCCCGAGCTGTTCCGCTACCAGCCGTGGCTGACCCCGACCGAGGTGCTCGACCTGCACGTCCGGCTCTCACGGGCCGACGTCGGTGCCTCCGAGAGCCGCGAGTGCCTGGCCCTCGTCGGCCTGGCGGACCGTGCCGGCGACCGGGTCGGCGGGTTCTCCAAGGGCATGCAGCAGCGGCTCGGGCTCGCGGTCGCGCTGGTCGCCCGGCCGGAGCTCGTCGTGCTCGACGAGCCGACGAGCGCGCTCGACCCGCTCGGCCGGGTCGACGTCCGGGACCTCGTGCTCTCGCTGAAGTCGCGCGGCATCGCCGTGCTGCTCAACTCCCACCTCATCGGGGAGGTCGAGCGCGTGTGCGACCGGGTGGTGATCCTCGACAAGGGCCGGGTGGCGGCATCGGGCAGCCTCGCCGAGCTGCTGGTTCAGCGCGAGGTCCGGCTGCGGCTGGCCGACGCGGACGGCCGTGCGGAGGACCGGATGCGCGCCTCCGGCACGCTGACGCGCAGCGGCGACTGGTTCACCGTCCAGCTCGCCGCGGACGACGACGGCGTCACCGTGCCCGACCTGGTGCGCGACCTCGTCGGCCTGGGTGTCCGCGTGCACGCCGTCGAGCCGGCGCGGATCAGCCTCGAGGAGCGCCTGCTCGCCGTGCTGCGGCACGAGGAGCCCGCCCGCGCGGAGCCCGCCCCGTGACCGAGCTTGCGAGGTCACGGACGGACACGGCACCGCCGGTCGCGTGGCCGACGAGCGCCGGCGAGGAGGGCACGTGACCGAGCTTGCGAGGTCACCGATGGACACAGCACCGCCGGTCGCGTGGCCGACGAGCGCCGGCGAGGAGGGCACGTGACCGAGCTTGCGAGGTCACCGATGGACACGGCACCGCCGGTCGCGTGGCCGACGAGCGCCGGCGAGGAGGCCACGTGACCGCACTGATCATCGCCGGGCTCACGTTGCGCGAGGCCGCCCGACGGCGGGTCGTGTGGGCACTCCTGGCGCTCACCGTGGTGCTGCTCGCGCTCAGCGGCTGGGGCTTCTCGAAGCTGATCGGCCTGGACAGCGAGCTGGGCACCATGACCAGCGGGGAAGCACGCCTCGTCGCCTCGCTGCTGCTCAACCTGATCATGTTCGGCTTCAGCCTCATCGCGGCGATCGGCACGGCCTTCCTCGCCGGGCCCACCCTGGCCGGCGAGGTCGAGTCCGGGCAGGCGCTGGCGATCCTCGCCCGCCCGGTCCGCCGCTCGGCCGTGCTGCTTGGGAAGTGGCTCGGCCTGGCCGCCTTCGGCTGCGGTTACGTGATCCTGGCCGGCCTCGCCCAGATCCTCGTCGTCTTCTTCGTGGTCGGCTATTGGCCGCCGGCGCCGGCCACCGGGCTCGCGCTGCTCGCGGCGGAGACCGTCGTGCTGCTGACGCTGGCTCTCCTGCTGTCCAGCGTCGTCTCGCCGATGGCCTCGGGCATCGTCTCCGTCGGGCTGTTCGGGGCGACGTGGGTCGCCGGAGTGGTCGGGGGGCTCGGCGGGGCGCTGGGCAACGAGGGCGTCGAGCGCGTGGGCATCGTGTCGCGGATGATCCTGCCCACCGACGGGCTGTGGCGCGGGGCGATGAACGGCTTCCAGGACCCGGGCGCCCTCTTCCAGATGAACGCCGACGAGGGGGGTGGGTTCCCGTTCCTGGCCGACGCCCCGCTGACCCCCGCGTACCTGGTCTGGGCCGCGGTGTGGATCGCCGTGATCTGGGGTCTGACCGCGCTGTCCTTCTCGCGCCGCGACGTGTGAGCGCTGCGGCGGCGCGAGTGTGCGGAAATCGGGGCCTCGACCGCGGCTGAGCCCCGATTTCTGCACACTCGCCGCACCGGCGGCCGGGGCAGGAGTTCTGGACCCACGCTGCCGCGACTAGCGTTCTCGGCGTCATGAGTCCGCTGCCTCCTCCGTCCGGGTCTGCCGTCCGCCGCGCCGTCGTGCGCGCCGAGCGGGGTGTCGCGCTGGACGCCATCGAGGCGGAGACGCTGCTGCACGCCCGCGGGCTCGGCGAGGGCGAGCCGCTCGACCGGCTGCTGGCGGCCGCCGGTCGGGTCCGCGACGCCGGGCTGGCCTCGGCCGGGCGGCCGGGCGTCGTCACCTACAGCCGCAAGGTGTTCATCCCGCTCACCCACCTGTGCCGCGACCGCTGCCACTACTGCACGTTCGTGACGACGCCGGGGCAGCTGCGCGCCGCCGGCAAGGCGCCCTACCTCTCCCCCGACGAGGTCCTCGACGTCGCCCGGGCCGGCGCGGCGATGGGCTGCAAGGAGGCGCTGTTCACCCTCGGCGACCGGCCGGAGGAGCGCTGGCCGGTGGCCCGCGAGTGGCTGCACGCACACGGCTTCGACTCGACCCTGGCCTATCTGCGCGCCATGGCGATCCGGGTGCTGGAGGAGACCGGGCTGCTCCCCCACCTCAACCCGGGCGTGCTGTCGTGGGAGGAGATCCAGCGGCTCAAGCCGGTCTCCGCCTCCATGGGGATGATGCTGGAGACCACGGCGACGCGGCTCTGGTCGGAGCCCGGCGGCCCGCACTTCGGCTCGCCCGACAAGGAGCCCGCCGTCCGGCTGCGGGTGCTCGAGAACGCCGGCCGCTCCGCCGTCCCGTTCACGACCGGCGTGCTGCTGGGGATCGGGGAGAACTACGCCGAGCGCGTCGACGCGATCCGCGAGATCAAGGCCTCGGCGCAGCGGCACGGGCACGTGCAGGAGGTCATCGTCCAGAACTTCCGCGCGAAGCCGCGGACGGCGATGCAGGCGCACGACGACCTGGACCTGCAGGAGTACGTGGCCGCGGTGGCCGTGACCCGGCTGCTGCTCGGCCCGAAGGCACGGGTGCAGGCGCCACCGAACCTGTCGGACTCCACCGAGCTCGGGCTCCTGCTCCGGGCCGGGGTCGACGACTGGGGCGGTGTGTCGCCGCTGACCCCCGACCACGTCAATCCCGAGCGGCCGTGGCCGAACATCGACAAGCTCGCGCTGCTCACCGCGGAAGCCGGTTTCGAGCTGCGCGAGCGGCTGGCCGCCCAGCCCCCGTACGTGCTCGCGCCCGAGCCGTGGCTGGACCCGCGGGTGCGCCCGCACGTGTTCGCCCTCGCCGGACCGGACGGGCTCGCCGTCGAGGGCCGGGTCCCGGTGGGCCTGCCCTGGCAGGAGCCGGACGAGTCGTGGACGTCGTCGGGCCGGGTCGACCTGCACGTCGAGGTGGACACGATCGGCCGGACGTCGGACCGGCGCAGCGACTTCGATGCCGTCTACGGCGACTGGGCCGAACTCCGCGACCGGACGACGTCAGCACGGGACGGGCACTCCACCGCGCTGCACGCCGGCGACCGCGAGGTGCTGGCCGCACTGCTGCACGCCGAGCAGGACCCGGCCGGGCTGAGCGACGCCGAGTACCTCGCCCTGCTCGGCGCGGACGGCACGGACCTGGAGAACCTCGCCGCGCTGGCCGATGCCGTCCGCGCCGACGTCAACGGCGACTCAGTCACCTACGTCGTGAACCGGAACATCAACTTCACCAACGTCTGCTACACCGGCTGCCGGTTCTGCGCCTTCGCCCAGCGGCGCACCGACGCCGACGCCTACACGCTGTCGATGCAGCAGGTGGGCGACCGGGTGGACGAGGCGTGGGCGGCCGGCGCGACCGAGATCTGCATGCAGGGCGGCATCCACCCCGACCTGCCCGGCACGGCGTACTTCGACCTGGCCCGCGAGGTGAAGAAGCGGCAGCCCGGCATCCATCTGCACGCGTTCAGCCCGATGGAGATCGTCAACGGCGCGGCCCGCACCGGGCTGTCGTTCGTCGACTTCCTCACCGCCGCGAAGGAGGCGGGCCTGGACTCGGTGCCGGGCACCGCGGCGGAGATCCTCGACGACGACGTCCGCTGGGTGCTGACCAAGGGCAAGCTGCCGACGGCGACCTGGCTGGAGATCGTCCGGACGGCGCACCGCGTGGGCCTGCCGACCACCTCGACGATGATGTACGGGCACGTGGACACCCCGGCGCACTGGGTCGCGCACCTGCGGACCCTGGCCGCGCTGCAGGACGAGACCGGCGGCTTCACCGAGTTCGTGCTGCTGCCCTTCGTGCACCACAACTCCCCGATCTACCTGGCCGGCGTGGCCCGCCCGGGGCCGACGGTGCGGGAGAACCGGGCCGTGCACGCCGTCGCCCGGCTGTTGCTGCACGGGCGGATCCACAACATCCAGACGTCGTGGGTGAAGCTGGCCGAGGCCGGCACGAAGGCGGTGCTGCGGGGCGGGGCGAACGACCTGGGCGGCACGCTGATGGAGGAGACGATCAGCCGGATGGCCGGCAGCGAGAACGGCTCGCTGAAGACGATCGCCGAGCTGGAGGCCATCGCCGCCGCCGTCGGGCGTCCGGCCCGTCAGCGCACCACCGAGTACGGCACGCCGTCCGCCGAGCGCCTCGCCACCGCGCGCTCCGACGACGGCCGGCGCCGGCTCACGCTGTCGATCACGCCGTCCTGACGGAGTCACTCGCACGGGCGCCACGCAGAACAGCTTCTTGCTCGGCCGCCGCGGCCCTGGGAGTCTCCGCGCGTGACGACGACCGAGGCCCGCCCGCGGACCGACCGCGACTGGCGGCTGGTGGGGTGGCTGATCGCCGTGGCCGTGCTGGGCACCCTGCCCTACCTGATCGGGGTACTCCTGCCCTACTACGTCAACGGCCTGCACCTCCTGCCGCTGGAGGAGATGGCGAGCGGTCGGCACGATCCCAAGGATCTGTGGCCGCAGGGATTCGTCGGGGGCCTTGCCCAGTTGGCCGGCTTCCTCTCGCTCGCCCTGACGCCGCTCGCCCTGGCCTTCATAGGTCTCGGGAGCGCGGCGGCGGGGATCGCCGGCCTGCTGACCGGAGACATCCGCCGCACCGCCGCGGCAGCGATGATCGTCCTCACCGGCGCGTGCGCCCTGGGGCTCGCCTGGTTCCTCGGGGACACCAGCGCTGCCCTCACCACGTGGCGGATGGACTGATCGCGCACGCCAGCGAGGCTCCGCGCCGGGGCCTGCGTTCCTCGTAGGTTCCGACCACCCTGACCTCCGGTGGCGCGTCGCGCTTCCGGGTCACGGGCCTTGTCGCCCCACCGCTCGCCTGCCAGGCTGCGGCCGTGGCGGTGGCGGTGACGGTGACGGTGACGAAGGAGGCGGACACGAGCACGCCGCGCACGTGGCGGTCGGTCGTCGTCCTGGTGGCCTGGCTCGTGGCCTGCGTCGCCCCTTTCGTGGTGGGCCTGGTGATTCCGTACTACGTGAACGGCCTCGATGCCCTGCCGCTGGCCGAGCTCACGAGCGGGGCGCATGACCCGAAGGACCTCTGGCCGCAGGGCAGCGGGCGCGGCTGGGTGGATCTGGCCGCCGGCCTCTCGCTGTCCTTGGCGCCGCTCGGGGTGATGGCCGTCGGAGGGCTCAGCGCGCTCGCCGTCGTCCAGGAATTCGGAACCTTCCCGCAGAGCCGGCGGGCTGCACGTCCCGTCGCCGTCGCGCTGCTCCTCGTGGCGCTCACCGTCGCCGCGCTGCTGATCTGGTCCGCCACACCGATGGCCTCCGCGCTGGTGAGCTGGCGCCTCGACTGAGCCCGGTCACCGCCCGGCCAGTGTGGTGACCACGGTCGCCAGGCCGGTGAGCATCACCAGGATCAGCGTGAGCCTGCGGAACAGGTCGACGGGCAGCCGCGAGCCGTAGGCCAGGCCGACGGTGTTGCCCACCAGCGCGCCGGGCAGCCACCACGCCAGCAGGGGGCCGAGCCGGTCCAGCTCGAGCCCGCCGCTCATCGCGATCAGGGCGAGCGCGATCCCGTTGCAGCAGATGAGGTACACCGCCATGTCCGCGATGAACTCCCGCGGTTCGGCCCGCTGGCGGGAGAGCAGGATGACCGGCGGTGGCCCGTTCAGCGACGTCGTCATGCCCAGGAACCCACCGAGCAGCCCGGCCACCCCCGACTGCAGGCGGGGCGGCGGCCCGGCGTCCGCCGCGCGGGGAGCCGGCGGCCGGAACAGCAGATAGGCGGCCACGGCGACGGCCACGCTGCCGGCGCCCACCTTGAGCACGGCGTCGTCGACGGCGTCCCGCAGGAGCAGGCCCAGGAGCAGACCCGGCACGCAGCCGAGAACCAGCCAGCCGGCCCGGCGACGGTTGACGAAGGAACGCAGCCGCGCCACCGCGAACAACCGGGCCACACCGGAGATCGTCAGGTTCACGATCACGACGTCGGGCAGCGCGAACCCGGTCAGCAGGAGCAGCGGGGTGCAGACCAGGGCGAATCCGAACCCCGTGACGCCGCCCAGCACGCTGGCCAGGAAGACGACCACGCCGCCCGCGACCAGCAAGAGCACGTCCACGACGCGTCACCCTGCCAAACGCCGCCGGGCACCGCGTCCGAGCACCCCTGGCGGGGAGGGCGCCGCGGGGACGACACACTGCCCCGGGCCGGCGGGCGTCATCCCGTCGTGACGCCGTGCACCGCGGCGCATGACGCGGACCCAGCGCACAAACGCGCCGGCCGGCGGTGTCCACCTGAGCGCTACCGGAGCCGCCCTCCGCCCGTCATGTCCTCGCGCGGGCGTCGTCCTCATGAGCAGAGCGCGGAAAGCCGACCGTGAGGAGTACCGACGTGAGCTTCACCCGTCACCTCGACGCCCAGATCGAAGCGATCGCACTGCGGAACCGGACGGTCGAGCGCCGCCGCGAGGCGCTCGAGAACCTCCGGCGGCTCGCCGTCCAACTGGAGGCCGCGTCCGCCCTGGACCGGCGGGCCGACCGGTCCAACCCCACCCTTGCGGCCGTGCTCCGCGAACGGGCCGACGAGCGTCGTCGCATTGCGGAGGTCGTCCGCGCCCATCTCGACGCCGAAGGTCTGTCCAGCGAATGCCGCCGGTTGCTGCCGAGACGGAGCCGCCCCTGACCGGGCCCCGCACGCGCGGGTCCCGATGCGGCGGCGTCGGGCGGCTGGGCAGCTCGTCGGCCCGCTAGGTTGCCCTGACCGAGCCCGGCCCGCGAGGAGAGTCATGGCACACGACGAATGGCACCGTCCGCTGCGGCACGTCCGCGCCGGGGACCTGTCGCCGGACACCGGTCAGACGCCCGGGATGTCCCGGCGCGAGGCCGTGTCCGCCCAGACGGTCGGCTCCGAGCGCGTCTGGATGGGCCAGACGGCGGTGGCCGCCCGGACGGCGTCCGCCAACCACCACCACGGCGACTCCGAGACGGCGATCTACGTCGTGTCGGGCCACCCCGTGTTCGTCTTCGCCGAGAACGGTCAGGAGGTCCGGTTGACGCCCGGGCCGGGCGACTACGTCTTCGTTCCTCCCTTCACGCCGCACCGGGAGGAGAACCCGACGGACGACGAGGCCGTCGTGGTGCTCGCCCGCAGCACCCAGGAGGCGATCGTCGTCAACCTGCCGGGCCCGCTGACCGACGAGGACGGCGACCCCCGGACATAACGCTTTCGCAGCTTTGCGCTGGTCAGGCCGGACATTGCGGGACGATCCGGGCCACCCGCGGGAGGACCGCGGGCCTCGGAGAGGAGCCGACGTGCCGGCCTCGGACCGCCTGACCCTGCGCAACGCGTACCTGTACCTGGTCTGCCTGATCACGCTGGTGGTCAGCCTGTTCGCCGCGGTCTCGCTGGTGCGCAGCACCGTGGGCGTGTTCTACCCGGACCCGGGCTACTACGGCTACTTCCCCGACCCGGCGAGCCCCGACGGCGGAATGAGCGACGAGGAGATCGAGCGCCAGGAGGAGCTCGCCAAGGACTCGCAACGGCGCCAGGAGGTGCTCAGCCTGGTCGGGTCGGCCACCACGCTGCTGATCGTCGGCCCGGTGTACGTCTACCACTGGCGGCGGGTGCAGTCGGAACTGCCGGCGCGTCCCGGCCAGGACGTCGCGGGCGGTCCGCCGGCACCGTGACGACGGGCGGAGGGACGGCGGCCCGTGGACACTGACCGGATGCACCCCGACGTCGTCCCGGCCCCCCGCGCATGAGCTCCGTCGTCGTCTTCGACCTGGACAAGGTGCTGCTCGGCGGCGACGCCTCGACGCTGTTCCTGTCCGGACGGCTCAGCCAGGCCCCCGCCCGTCTGGTACCCCTGCTGCTCGCCTCGCCCCTGCTGCTCCCCGGGTCCGCGCTGCCGCAGTCGCGGCCGCTGGCCGCTCGGCTCATGACCCGGATCGCCGTCGGCGGCAGCTCCGGGGACGACGTCGAGGCGGTCGCCGAGGCCTACCGCCGGGCCCTGGCCCGCAAGCCCGAAGCCGCCGTGGCCGAGGCCATCGCCTGCCTGCGGCGGCACCAGGCCGACGGCGACCTGGTGGTGGTCGCGACCGGGTGCGAGGAGATCCTGGCCCGCGGATTCCTCGCCGCGGTCGGGCTGGGGGACCTCGACGTCGTCGGCTCCACCGGCAGGCTCTGGCCGCCGCGGGTGCGCCGGGCCATGGGCGAGGCGAAGGTGGCGATGCTGATCGAGCGGGGCTATCCGCCGCCGTGGAAGGCGGTCTACAGCGACAGCCCGTCGGACCTGCCGTTGTTCTCGGGCAGCCCGCGGCCGGTCCTGGTCAACAACGACGAGAAGGCGGCGCAGCAGGTCGAGCGGACCCTGGGCCGCCGTCCCGAGACGGTCACGTGGCGCTGAAGCCCGCAGCCCTGCCCCGGGTACGGGCGCTCGACCGGGGCGCCGGGATCCGGACCCGACCGGGCTGCTGCTCGGCGGCCGGACGGGGACGCCCGAACAGGTAGCCCTGCGCGTGCGAGCAGCTCAGCTCCTCCAGGACGGCGTGCTGCTCCTGGGTCTCCACGCCCTCGGCGACGACGTCCAGGTGCAGGCTGCGCGCGAGCTCGATGATCGAGGCCACCAGGGTCGTCGACGGTCCGCCCGTACCGAGTTCCTGGACGAAGCTGCGGTCGATCTTGACGATGTCGGCGGGGAGCCGGCGCAGGTAGGACAGGCTCGAGTAGCCGGTTCCGAAGTCGTCGATGGCGATGCGGACGCCGAGGGTGCGCAGCGCGCGCAGCTGGTCGACGACCTGCTCGACGTCGCTCATCAGCACGCCCTCGGTCACCTCCAGCGTGAGCTGGCGCGCCGGAAGGCCGCTGGCGGCCAGCGCGTCCGCGACCGCCTGGACGACGTCGTCGTCGGCGAGCTGCCGGGGCGAGAGGTTGACTGCCATGTCGATCGGCCGCCCGGTCTGCCGGGTCCACGCGGCCGCCTGCTCGGTGGCCTGAGCCAGGACCCAGCGGCCGATCTCCACGATGTGCCCGCCGTCCTCGGCGAGCGGGATGAACTCCGCCGGCGGCACGAGCCCGCGCGTCGGGTGGTGCCACCGCAGCAGCGCCTCGTACCCGGTCGTCCCGCCGTCGGCCAGGGAGATGGTCGGCTGGTAGTGCACCGCGAGCTGACCGGAGGCGACGACGCCGGCCAGGTCCTCGACCAGCTCGACCTTGCTCTGCGCGGCCTGGGCCATGCCGTCGGCGTAGCGCACCAGCCGGTTCTTGCCCTGGGCCTTGGCCATGTACATCGCCAGGTCGGCGTTGCGGAGCAGTGTGCCGGAGCTGCGGTCGGAGGTCGTGAGCGTGGACGCGAGGCCGATGCTCACGCGGATCCCGAGCGGCCGCCCGTCGATCTGCACCGGGTCGGACAGCGCGACCAGCATCCGCTCGGCGATCTTCCCCGCGGTCGTCGGCCCGTTGGCGATGAGCACGGCGAACTCGTCGCCGCCGAGGCGCGCCACGACGTCCCCCGGGCGGACGCAGCCCTGCAGTCTCGCGCCCACCGCGAGCAGGAGCAGGTCCCCGGCGTCGTGACCCCGGGCGTCGTTGACGTCCTTGAAGTCGTCGACGTCGAGCAGCAGCACCGTGACCGCACCGGTCCGGTGCTGCAGCAGCCGGTCGGTCGCCTCGACCAGCATCGTCCGGTTGGCCAGGCCGGTGAGCTGGTCGCGGAGGCCCTGCTGCTCGTTGAGCCGCCAGGCCGCGAGATGCGCCAGGCTCGCGGCCAGCACGAATGCCCCGTGCACGCCGGCCCAGGCCCACGGGTTGTGGTGGGCCGCGCTGTGCCCGAACACCGAATGCGGGAACAGCGTGCCGAGGACGCCGTGGTGGATCAGGACCACGACCAGGGCGACGCCGAAGGGCACCCAGTCCTGGTACAGCGAGACCAGCCCGACCATGACGAAGAAGTGGAAGTGGGCCTCGGTGAGCCCGTGCATCAGGTAGACCAGGAGCATCGAGGCCGCGAGCAGGCTCATCGTCGCCGCGGCCGCCTGGACGGCGCGCGCCACCCGGGGCAGCACGGCCACCACGACGGGCAGGGCCACGGCGCCCGCCTCGAGCAGCGCCACCTGAACGGCCTCACCGGTGAGCAGCGCCACCACGCCCAGCACGGCCGCCTGGACCAGGGCGATCCGCACGATCGTGCGGTGCCGTCGCTGCCACACCTCGTCGGGCAGCAGACGTCCCTCGGGCAGCAGCTGGTTCAGCCGGTCGCGGAGTCTGGGGAGCACACCGTCCTATCGGCAGCGGTCGTTGCCTGGTGCACCAGAACCGCCGGGTATCTCGCCCGTAAGGGGGGTGCCGCTCACCACACTGCCGGTGGTCGATCGCGCGACCCCTGGCCTGCCCGTCGTCAGTAGCCTCGCGGCGTGGGGCACTTCGGGAAGTACGCGTACAGCGCCGGCCGGTGGAGCACGGGCGGGCCGACCGCCGTGCCGTTCCTGCTGATCGACGTCCACGACAGCGACATCGCGACGGTCGACTACCGCGCGGCCGACGCCTCCGGCGGCCGGTTCTTCCTGGGCTGCGAGCCCCGGTTCTACTTCGAGGAGCCGGACGCCGGGGCGCCGGTGGACACGGTCGCCGAGTCGGAGGGCTTCGCCCGGTGGGCGAGGGACGTCACGGGAACGGACGTCGACCCCGCCGACGTCCGGCAGCTCCTGGCCCCGACGGAGGCGGCGCCGGCACGCGAGGACGACGTCGTCGTCGAGGACGTCGTGGGGCGCCTGCTCGGCCTCGCCGGACTCCCGTCGCCCGACTGGCCCAGGGACGACGACGCACCGGCCGGGTGACGGCGGCAACGGGCCGGAGTCCGCGCCGCCGAGGGGCCCGGGTGACCGGACATGTGCCCGAGCGGGCGGCCCGTCACGGCGGGCGGGGACCGGGGGCCGCCGCCGGCCGGTCCTCGACATCCTTGGGCAGCAGGATCGTCCGCAGGAGCAGCAACCAGACCAGGGTGAAGACGACGCTCGCGGCGACGTCGGTGGGCCAGTGCATCCCGCGGTAGAGCCTGCTGACCAGCACGAACGCCGCCACGGCCACCGCCAGGAACCAGCTCGACGCCCGGAGCCGGTGCCGGGGGTGGGTGCGGGCCAGACCGAGGGCCAGTCCCACCCCGAGGGCGATCGTCGCCGCGGTGTGCCCGGACGGGAAGCTCGAGGTCGGCGGCGCGATGTCCAGCTGCTCGATCGGCGGGCGGACGCGGTCGATCGCGAGTGCCGCGAGGAGGAACAGCCCGGTCTCCCCGGCGACGGCCACCGCGAGGAAGGCGGGGAGCCGGGGACCCTGCCCCCGCCAGGCGAGCAGGAGACAGCCCGCGGCGGTCAGGATCACGATGGTGACGGTCGACCCCAGCACGCTGCCGTAGTGCGTCACCTCGTTCCAGAACGGCGTGCGACCGGCCGCGAGCGTGCGCTCGAAGGCGAGCTCCTCGGCGGCGACCGCGCTGTCGTCCAGACCGCGGGTGATCAGCAGTCCCAGCCCGAGCAGTACCGCCTCCACCAGGAGGAACGCGCCCGCGATCAGGCCGATCAGCCGCGGGAGCCGGCGCACGCGCGCGCCCGCCAGGACCCCCGCCCGTCCGCCGGCCCTGCCCGGCTGCTCCATCGCTCTCCTCCGACCCGCACCGGGCCGACGTGCACGCATCGGGCTCCCGGTCGGCCCGACACGTGCACAGTGGCGGCTCCGCGCCCCCGACGGGCGGTCAGCCGACGCCGAGGTCGCGGGCGATGAGCATCCGCTGCACCTCGCTGGTGCCCTCGCCGATCTCCAGGATCTTCGCGTCGCGGTAGAAGCGGCCGACCGGGAACTCGTTCATGAATCCGTAGCCGCCGTGCACCTGGGTCGCGTACCGGGCGTTGTCCATGGCGATCTCCGAGCTGTACAGCTTGGCGATCGAGGCCTCGCGCTTGAACGGCTCGCCGCGGAGCATCTTCTCCGCCGCCCGGTAGTAGGCCAGCCGCGCGGTCGAGGCCCGCACCTCCATGTCGGCGATCATGAACTGGATCGCCTGGTTGCGGCCGATCGGCTGCCCGAACGCCTCGCGCTGCGCCGCGTACTTGATCGACTCGTCGACGCAGCCCTGTGCCAGCCCGACCGACAGCGCCGAGATCGCGATCCGGCCCTCGTCGAGGATCGAGAGGAACTGCGCGTAGCCGCGCCCCCGCTCCCCCACCAGGTTCTCCTCCGGCACGCGCACGTCGCTGAACGACAGCTCGCGGGTGTCCGAGGCGTTCCAGCCGACCTTCGAGTACCGCTGGCCGACGACGAAGCCCGGCGTCCCCGAGGGGACGATGATCGCCGAGATCTCCTTGTGGCCGTCCGGCCGCGTACCGGTGACGGCGGTGACCGTGACGAGCTGCGTCAGGTCGGTGCCGGCGTTGGTGATGAACGCCTTCGACCCGTTGATGACCCAGTGGCCGTCCTCGAGGCGCGCGGTGGTCTTCGTCGCGCCGGCGTCCGAACCGCCGCCCGGCTCGGTCAGCCCGAACGCGCCCAGCGCCTCCCCCGAGCACAGCCGCGGCAGCCACTCCTGCTTCTGCGCTGGCGTGCCGAACCGGTAGATCGGCATCGCGCCGAGGGAGACGCCGGCCTCCAGGGTGATCGCCACGGAGCTGTCGACCCGGCCCAGCTCCTCAAGGGCGACGCACAGGTCGAAGTAGGTGCCCCCCGAGCCGCCGTACTCCTCCGGGAAGGGCAGGCCGAACAGGCCGAGCTCACCCATCTGCCGCACGATCTGCGTCGGGAACTCGTCCCGCTCGTAGAACTCGCCGATCTGCGGGGCGATCACCTCCTGGGCGAACTCGCGCACCGTCTTGCGCAGGGTCTCGGTCTCGTCGTCGAGCCGGTAGTCCAGCATCCGTCAGTTCTCCTGCTGCTCGGGAGCGTCGGCCGCCGGGGTCACCACGGCCACCCGCTCGTCCAGCCCGACCGTCTGGCCGGCTGTCACGTCGAGCGCGGTGACCGTTCCCGCCACGGGGGCGGTCAGCACGTGCTCCATCTTCATCGCCTCGACGACCAGCAGTGGGGTTCCCGCCGCCACCTCGTCGCCGACCGACACCTGCACCACGGTCACGGTCCCGGGCATGGGCGAGCTGACGACGCCACCTGCGCTCGCGCCCTCGGCGTGCGCGGTGAGCCGCTCCTGCTCGCGCAGCGCGGTCACCCGGCCGTCCGCGGCCAGCCAGACCGTGCCGCCCGCGTGGACGAGGTAGTAGGACATCGTCAGCCCGTCGAGGCTCACGGTGATCCGGTCGCCGTCCCGGACGGCGCGGGCCGCCACGGGCTCGCCGTCCCCGACCTTGACCTCCGCCGCTTCCGACCGGCCGCGCAGCCGCACCTCGACCGGTTCCCCGCCCGAGGCCTGCAGCTTCCGGACCGTCCACGCCGGCTCACCCATCCGCCAGCCGTCCGGAACGTCCCACCGGTCGACGACGCCGCCGGCCGGCTCGCTCTCGATCAGCAGGGCCAGGCCCGCCGCGGCGTACACGTGCGGCGGTGGCGGCTCGGGCAGCGTGAGGTCGTCGCCGCGGCGCTCGATCAGCCCCGTGTCGAGCTTCCCGGCGACGACGTCGGCGTCGTCGAGGAGCGCCCGCAGGAAGGCCGCGTTCGTCGTCACACCGAGGACGGCGGTGTGCCCGAGCGCCCCCACCAGCCGGGCGCGGGCGGTCTCGCGGGTCGGCGCCCAGGCGATGATCTTGGCCAGCATCGGGTCGTAGTCCGAGCCGACCACGGTGCCCACGGCGAGCGAGCTGTCGACGCGGATGCCGGGGCCGGTCGGCTCCAGCAGCCCGAGCACCGTCCCGGCCTGCGGGAGGAAGCCGCGGGACGGGTCCTCGGCGTAGAGCCGCGCCTCGATGGCGTGCCCGTCGAGGGTGACGTCGCTCTGGTCGACCGGCAGCCGTCCGCCCGCCGCGATCCGGATCTGCTGCTCGACCAGGTCCATGCCGGTGATCAGCTCGGTCACCGGGTGCTCGACCTGGAGCCGGGTGTTCATCTCCAGGAAGAAGAAGTCGCGCGGCCGGTCGGCGTCGACGATGAACTCGACGGTCCCGGCGCCGGTGTAGCCGACGGCCTTGGCCGCCTCGACCGCCGCCCGGCCCATCGAGGCGCGGGAGGCGGTGTCGAGCAGCGGCGACGGGGCCTCCTCGATCACCTTCTGGTGCCGTCGCTGCAGGCTGCACTCGCGCTCGCCGAGGTGGATGACGTTGCCGTGGGCGTCACCGAGCACCTGCACCTCGATGTGCCGGGAGTTGCCGACGTACCGCTCGACCAGCAGCGTGTCGTCGCCGAAGGAGCCCGCCGCCTCGCGCCGGGCACCGGCGATCGCGTCCGGCAGCTCCTCCTTCGAGCGCACGACCCGCATGCCCTTGCCACCCCCGCCCGCGCTGGGCTTGAGCAGCACCGGGAAGCCGACGGCGACGGCGGCGTCGGTGACCTGTCCGTCGTCCATGCCGGGCTCGGTCCGGCCGGGGACGACGGGCACCCCGGCGGCCATCACGGTCTGCTTGGCGCGGATCTTGTCGGCCATCGCCTCGATCGCGGCGATCGGCGGCCCGATGAACACGATGCCGGCCTTCTCGCAGGCGCGGGCGAACTCCACGTTCTCCGACAGGAATCCGTAGCCCGGGTGGATGGCCTGGGCGCCGGTGCGCTCGGCGGCCTCGAGCACGCGCTCGATCGAGAGGTAGCTCTGCGCCGCGGGGGCCGGCCCGATGGGGACGGCGACGTCGGCCAGCCGGGTGTGCAGCGCACCGGCGTCGGCGTCGCTGTGCACGGCGACGGAGCGGATGCCCATCTCCCGCAGCGTGCGGATCACCCGGACGGCGATCTCGCCCCGGTTGGCCACGAGCACGGTCTCGAACATGCCGCTCACCGTCCCCGACCGGCCGAGAACGCGCTTTCGGTACCGAAAGCCGCCGCGTCCACCGCCGCTTTCGGTACCGAAAGCGGGAAGTCACATGCGGAAGACGCCATAGCCAACCTCTTCCAGGGGTGCGTTGGCGCAGGCGGACAAGGCCAGGCCGAGCACGGTGCGGGTCTGCGCGGGATCGATGACGCCGTCGTCCCAGAGGCGGGCGGTGGCGTAGTAGGGATGCCCCTGGAGCTCGTACTGGTCGCGGATCGGCTTCTTGAACGCCTCCTCGTCCTCGGCGGTCCACTCCTCGCCGCGGGCCTCGAGACCGTCGCGCCGGACCTGGGCCAGCACGCTGGCGGCCTGCTCCCCGCCCATCACGGAGATGCGGGCGTTGGGCCAGGTGAACAGGAAGCGGGGCGAGTAGGCGCGGCCGCACATCGAGTAGTTCCCCGCACCGAAGGAGCCGCCGATGACCACGGTCAGCTTGGGTACCCGCGCGCAGGCGACGGCAGTGACCATCTTGGCGCCGTGTTTGGCGATGCCGCCCGCCTCGTAGTCGCGGCCGACCATGAAGCCGGTGATGTTCTGCAGGAACAGCAACGGGATCTTCCGCTTGTCGCAGAGCTCGATGAAGTGCGCACCCTTGAGCGCCGACTCGGCGAACAGCACGCCGTTGTTGGCGATGATCCCGACCGGGTGGCCGTGCAGGCGAGCGAAGCCGGTCACGAGGGTGGCCCCGTACAGCGGCTTGAACTCGGCGAACCGGCTGCCGTCGACCAGGCGGGCGATGACCTCGCGGACGTCGTAGGGCGTGCGCGGGTCGGGCGGCACGACCTCGTAGATCGACGCCGGGTCGGCCAGCGGCTCCTCCACCGGCGCGACGTCCCAGGGGCGCGGGCTGCGTGGACCGAGGGTGCCCACGATCTGGCGGACGAGCTGCAGCGCGTGCGCGTCGTCGTCGGCCAGGTGGTCGGTGACGCCGCTGATCCGGCTGTGCAGGTCTCCGCCGCCGAGCTCCTCGGCCGTGACGACCTCGCCGGTCGCGGCCTTCACCAGCGGCGGGCCGCCCAGGAAGATCGTGCCCTGCTCCCGGACGATCACCGCCTCGTCGCTCATCGCCGGGACGTACGCGCCGCCGGCGGTGCACGACCCGAGGACGGCGGCGATCTGCGGGATCGCCGCCTTCGACATCGTCGCCTGGTTGAAGAAGATCCGGCCGAAGTGCTCGCGGTCGGGGAAGACGTCGTCCTGCATCGGCAGGAAGGCCCCGCCCGAGTCGACGAGGTAGATGCAGGGCAGCCGGTTGTGCAGCGCCACCTCCTGTGCCCGCAGGTGCTTCTTCACCGTCATCGGGTAGTAGGTGCCGCCCTTGACGGTGGCGTCGTTGGCGACGACGACGCACTCGCGGCCCGAGACGCGGCCGATCCCGGTGATGATCCCGGCGGCGGGCGCGTCGCCGTCGTAGAGGCCGTGCGCGGCCAGCGGGGAGAGCTCCAGGAACGGGCTGCCGGCGTCGAGCAGGGTGTCGACCCGCTCGCGCGGGAGGAGCTTGCCCCGGTCGGCGTGCCGTTGCCGGGCGCGTTCACCGCCCCCGAGGGCCGCCTGGCGCAGCTGGTCGGCGAGGTCGGCCGCGAGCGCGGCGTGCGCCGCGGCGTTACGGTCGGCGTCGGCCGATGCGGTCCGGGGAAGCACCGGTGCGTCCACGCCGCGAAGGTTAACGGTCGTTCACACGCGGGTCCAGACGCGGGGCCGAAATGGCCACATTGGCCCCTCCGAGGGTTAACGGCCGTTCACCGTCGCCGCTACCATCCGGACCATGACGTCGACGCGCGTGCTGCAGGATGCCGCGCTCCATGCCGACGCGGAGCGCCCGTCCCGCCGGGACGAGATCCTGCGGGCCGCCGCGCAGCTGTTCGCCGAGCGCGGCTCCCGGGCGGTCGGCGTGGACGACGTCGGGGCGGCCGTGGGCGTGACCGGCCCGGCGATCTACCGGCACTTCGCGAGCAAGGACGCGATGCTGGCCGAGATGCTGCTGCGGATCAGCGAGACGCTGCTGGCCGGCGGCACGGACCGGGTCGCCGACGTGGGCGACGACGCAGCCACCCAACTGCGTGCCCTGATCGCCTTCCACGTCGACTTCGCGCTCGACAACCCCGCACTGATCACCGTGCAGGACCGGGACCTGGGCTCGCTCCCCGACGGCGACGCCGCCCAGGTGCGTCGCCTGCAGCGTCGCTACGTCGAGGTGTGGGTGGCCGTCCTCGCCCGGCTGCGCCCCGAGGCCGGCGCCGCGCTCTGCCGGGCCCGCGCGCACGCCGTCTTCGGGCTGATCAACTCGACGCCGCACAGCGCCGGCCGGCTCCCCCGTCACGGGATGGCGGCCCTGCTGGCCGACATGGCCTGGGCCGCGGCCACCGCCTGAGCTGCCCCGCGGGAGGAGCGGTCAGCTCCCCGAGAAGGGCGGCACCTCGAGTGCGAGCGCCTCGCCGGCCACCCGGTCGATCTCGGCCGACCCTCCCTCGGCATCGGGGTCGACCCAGGCCGCCTCCACGATCGTCACGGTGGAGCCCGAGAGCGCACTGGCGTACTCCGCCCCCGACAGCTCGGCCGGGCTGCCCGAGTACCGGACGCCCTCCCGCAGCAGGTCGCTGACGTTGCCGCTGCCGTTCTGGTCGGCGAGCGACCGCAGGTCGCGGGCCGCCGTCGCGTCGGGCATCTGCACGCGGATCACCGAGACGACGACGTCCTCGCCACCGACGTCGGTCGAGTAGAGCGCCCGCGAGAGCCCGGTGCAGTCGGTGCCGCCGAACGACTCGGCGACCGCCCCGTACGCGTGCCCGGCGCAGGTGTCCTTCAGGTCCACGGCCTGGACGGTGTAGCTCGTCCCGGCGACCGCCTGGACGTCGCCCACCTCCGGTCCAGGCGGAGCGTCCGCGGTCGGGGAACCCCCCGCGGTCCCGCGGCTGCCCGCGCCGTCGTCGCTCTGGCCACCCAGCAGGAGCCACCCGCCCACGCCGAGCAGCACGACGACCACGAGCGCGGCGGCGACGAGGAGACCGGTGCGCCGGCCGGAGCCCCGCTCCTGCGGTTCGTCCACCGACGGCTCCGCCGCCTCGGCGGAGCGGCTCCAGAAGGCGACCGGCGGGGCGTCGGGTGTCTCCGCCTGCGGCTGGGCCGGGAACACCGACGTGCGGGGCGGCGGACCGGACGCGGGGAACACCGACGTGCGCGCGGACGACTCGGCGTCCGCGCGGTCCGGCTCGGCGTCGGAGAAGAGGCCGGCGATCCCGGCGTCGTCGTCCTGCGGGGCGTCGATCGCCACCGTGTCGCGCTGCGCGGGCACCGTTCCCGCCGGCGGCTGCGCGACCGCGGGCGGGGCCTGCTGCGCGACCGCGGGCGGGGCCTGCTGCGCGGCCTGCGCTGCTGCTGCCGACGCGGCCACCGCCTGGGCGATGGCCTCCGGTGAGGGCTGCTCACGCACCGGGGGGACGGGGGCCGGCCCCGGCGACGATGCGGGTGCGGCCGGCGCCTCGGGTGCAGCGGATGCGCTGGCCGCCATGGCCGCGGGAGTGAGCAGGTCCGCCCGCCGAAGGACGTAGGGCGAGTACGGGAAGCTCTCGCCGTTGAGCTCCTCCACGGTGGGCCCGCGTCCCTCCAGGCCGAGCGCCTCGAGGGCGGCCCGGACGTCGGCCGTCGTCCAGAGACGCGGGTTGTCGACGCCGGCGTACCGGCTGGCCCGTGCGATCCCGAGCAGCAGCGAGCGCGGCTCGAGGAGGGCGACCTGGTCGCCCTCGCCGAGATCGCCGTCGGCCGGGAGCAGCCCCGTGACGTTCCCGACCAGGATCGTCAGCCGGGCGATCCGGCCCGGTTCGAGGCCGGCCCTCCGCAGCTTCATGGCCGTGTCCATGCCGGCCCGCATGAGGCCGTCGAGCGGGGTCGAGCCGCCGCCGGAGAGCTGGAGGGCCTGGCTCGGGCCGGATTCCGGGGCGATGGTCCAGGCACCCTCGGGGGACGCCGTGACGACGCCGGACTGCCGGACGATCTCGGCGATCCGGACCACCGCCAGCCCCTCCGGGACGAACAGGACGGCGTCGGACATCCGGCGCTGCGACGCACCGTCCGCGAGCGGGATCGAGGCCATCACCGCGGCCCGGACCGAGCCGCCGGTGTCCCAGCGGGTGAGCTCGCCGAAGACCGCGCGTTCCCCCGCCGTCTTCAGGGGCACCGGGGTGAGGGCCAGCACGTCGTCCTCCGAGCGGTCGGGATCTGAGGGTCTCCGGCACCGGCCGTGAGGCGCCGGGGGGCGGCGCCGAGCCTGGGCGGGTGCGACCCGGCGCCGGCTGCAGCCCCCGACGCTACGTCATCCGGCGGGGCGTACCGGACTTCCGCGCCGGAAGCCCGTGATCAGGCCGGGACGGAGGCCGGCTCGGCCGACCCGGGTGCGTCGGCGAGCGTCCAGCGGGCCAGCCAGGCACTCCGGGAAAGCGCGTCCACCACTGCCCACAGCAAACCGAAGCCCACCGCGACCGGCAGCAGGGACCACCAGTTCCACGGCGGCAGGAAACCGAGGGCCTCCTGGACGAGACCCACGCCGTACACGGCGGTCGCCACAAGCGGGCCCGCGGCCCAGCCGGGCACCCGGTGGGTGACGGCGAGGTCGACGAGCACCGCGCCGGCGATCAGCACCGCCGGCAGGACGGAGGGCGGGAAGCCGATCGCGACCAGGGCGAGCCCCGTGACGGCGCGATAGGCCAGGTAGCTCACGGCGACGATGGTCGCGGTCCAGCGCAGGCCCACGATTCTGCGGGCGAGGACGAGCGAGAGGAGGCCCGCGCAGATCAGCCACGCCGGGTGCACCCAGGACGGCACCGGTAGCGCGAATTCCAGGGGCGACGCTCCCTGGGCGGCCGCGAAGTCCAGCAACTGCGGCTCGGCGGTGCTCTGCCCCGCGTTGTAGGACCGCACGGAGAGGACGCCGTACTCCTGGTGCTGGTTGGGGAACAGCGCGTTCTCGACGAAGAAGAGCCACAGACCGAGCGAGACCAGGTCGCGGACGCGCCCGGGCGCGGCGTACAGCCACCAGCCCCGGATGGCGCCGGCCAGCATGATCGCCGTCCCCAGGTAGAGCAGCGCGTGGCTGGGGCTCCAGCTGGTGATGTCCAGCCCGTTGATGCGGTGATTGAGGATGTCGATCGGGACCGCCATCAGGAAGATCCCGATGCCCCACTGCATCAGCCGCAGCGCGCGGCGGTCGACGCCGTAGCCCGTGTAGCTGTGGAAGAGCACGAGGCCCACCACCACCGCGGTGCCCGCGGAGTTGAGCAGGTGCGGCGGTGCGAGGTCGTCACGCAGCCAGCGGAAGTGCCAGGAGACGTCCCAGGACGAGCCCAGCAACTTGAGCAGGAAGGCACCGAGCCAGGCGGAGTAGAGCCAGCGGAGCTCGAGTTCCGTCGTGGGCCGCCCGGGCCGCCCCGGCGTGACGTAGGCCAGCCACAGCCACCGCAGCAGCGCCACGGGGTGGGACAGCCCGGCATGCAACGAGCCCGGCGCCGGTGGCACGACCGACGGGGCCGAGGCTGGTGCGGCAGCAGAGGGCACGGGAACTTCCTTGGCTCGATGGAGCCCCGACAGTAACGGCGCCGGGCCCCGATTCCGACCCCTTCGAGCGGTGCCCTCGTGCGGGCGCGACGCGACGGGCGCCCGGGGCGGGGGGTGCGAACGGTGCGTACTGTCGGGCGACGTGGCGGAGAGCGCGGGGCACCTGGTCTGGATCGACTGCGAGATGACCGGCCTGGAGCTGAGCCGGGACAAGCTGATCGAGGTCGCGGTGCTGATCACCGACTCCGAGCTCAACGTCCTGGACCCGGGGCTGGATCTGATCATCTCCGCCGACGACGCGGACCTCGACGGCATGAACGACGTCGTCGCCGACATGCATGCGAAGTCCGGGCTGACCGACGCCGTCCGCGCGTCGACCCTCACCCTCGCCGAGGCCGAGCAGCAGCTGCTCGCCTACATCAAGCGCTTCGTCCCCGACCGCCGGACCGCGCCGCTGTGCGGCAACTCCATCGGCACCGACCGGGGGTTCCTCGCCCGGGACATGCCGGAGCTCGACGACCACCTGCACTACCGGATGGTCGACGTCTCCTCGGTGAAGGAGCTGGCCCGTCGCTGGTTCCCCCGCGTCTACTTCGCCCAGCCGCCCAAGGGGCTCGCGCACCGCGCCCTGGCCGACATCATCGAGTCGGTCCGGGAGCTGGCGTACTACCGCCGCACCCTGTTCGTGCCGGCCCCCGGCCCCAGCGGTGAGCAGGCCCGGGGGGCCGCCGACGAGGTGGTGGGCTCGTTCGCGGCGCTGCTGGCCGCCGGGGACGCCAATCCGGAGGACACCGCTCCCCCGGCCGCGTCGGAGGCCTGACCGGCTCCGGTATCGTTGCTGCGTTCCCCCGCCGGCGCCCTGTGCCGGTGCGGGAGACGTGGTGGGTGTAGCTCAGTTGGTAGAGCACCAGGTTGTGATCCTGGGTGTCGCGGGTTCGAGCCCCGTCACTCACCCCACGAGGAGAGGCCCTGGTCAGGCAACTGACCAGGGCCTCTCGCTGTCCGGGTGAGGGCCCCGGAGCCCAAGGGCCACGGAGCGAGGGCCGCGCCCGTCAGCTCAGGACGGCGGGCTCAGCGCTCCATGCGGTCGCGGTAGCGGGCGGCGCGCCTGGCGTTGGCGGCGCGCTTGCGGTCGCTCTCCCCCTGCTGGCGGACGAGGCTCGCGCGGTCCCGTACCCGGGTCGCGGTGCCGGCCGGATAGCCGGCCTTGACGACGCGGTTCTCCACGGCCTCGGGCATGTAGGCCACGGAGTAGAAGAGCGCCAGGGCCAGGCCGCCGCCGGCGCAGGCCAGGCGCAGCCCCCAGCCGGCCGGCAGGAAGGCCAGCAGCAGCGCGATCGGGATGGCCAGTTGCACGAGCATGCGGACGACGTGGCGCAGCCACCAGGTCGGGGTGGTGGTGTCGTGCAGCACCCAGCCGCGGTGCCGAGCGGGCAGGGCGCCGCCGAAGGCGTACCACAGCCAGCGGTGGAGGGCCGGGCGGACGATGGGCTCGGCCGGCGGGCCCGGCTCAGCGGTGGGGGTCGTCATGACGCTCCTGTGCTCCTGCTCGATCACGGTCACCGCTCCATGCTCCCTCAAAAGCTAGGGGTACAAAGAGTTGGAGCACAAACTGTCGGCAAGCTAACAGCCGCGCGGCGGAACGGCCAGGTTCAGGCGACGGTTGCTCGCGGGGCGGCGTCGCCGGCCGGGGCCCCCGAGCGCACGCTGGGAAGCGGCGATCACCTGGGTCAGCGCGCCGTGCAGGCTCATCAGTTCGTCGATCGGCATACCGAGCCGCTCGACGATGCCGGCGGGGATCTTCTCGGCCTGCTCGCGCAGCGCCCGGCCCTGATCGGTCAGCGTCAGGGCGAGGTTGCGCTGATCCTTCGGATCCCGCTCCCGGCGCAGCAGGCCGGCCGCCTCCAGCCGCTTGAGCAGCGGCGAGAGGGTGCCCGGGTCCAGTTGCAGCAGGCCGGAGAGGTGCTTGACCGACAGGGTTCCGTACTGCCACAGCGACAGCATCACCAGGTACTGCGGGTGGGTCAGGCCAAGGGGCTCAAGGACCGGGCGGTAGACCGCGACCACGTTCCGGGCGGCCACCGAGAGGGCGAAGCACACCTGCCGGTCGAGGGCCAGCACGTCCTCCGCGCCGAGGGCGGCTTGCGGCGTCATCTCGCTGTTGGTCACCGCCCCAGCCTAGAACCCGTGCGCCCCAAGAGTTGGGCTACCAACCATTTCGGGGCGGAGCTGCCGCCTTGCTCGCCCTGCGGGAGAGGGAACCGATCAGGGCCTCTCCCCGACGGCGTCAGAGGCCCGCGGCCCGCCGTTCGACCAGGACGGCGACCACGCGGCCGACGAGCCCGTACGGGATCGGCTCCCGCAGCGGCAGCTGCATCGCGTCCTTCGCCCCGCGGTACGGCGCGACCTCGGCCGCGAGCGAACCCTCCAGTTCGGGCAACGGATAGATCCCGATGTGCTTCTTCCACGCCGCGACGTGCACCAGCGGCAGGCCGTCGAGGACGAACGTGGGCATGGCGTAGCTGATCCGCTCCTCGACGCCGGGCGCCGCATCGCGGATCGTCCGCCGGATGCCTCGCATGATCACGCGGACGTCGTCGGGCAAGGCGGCGATGTACTCGTCGACCGTCCCGGACGTGCTCACCATCGGACTCCCCTCACCGATTCCGCCGGGGACACTCTCCCCCGCAGCGCGATCAGGCGCCGTCGACGATGCGCTGCAGGTCGGCGGCCATCCGGGTGGCCTCCTGCGAGGCGCCGACGACGGCCTCCTGGGCCTGCGCGGTGGAGGCGCTCTGCTCCTCGACCGCCGTGGCGATCGTGGCCTGAGCCTCGACGACCCCTGCGATGATCTCCTGCACCCTGCCCAGCGCCGTGCCGGCGGAGTCGACGTCGCCGCGCACGGTGTCGACCACCCGGCGGATGCGCTCGGTCGCCTTGGCGGTCTCGCCGGCGAGGTCCTTGACCTCCCCGGCGACGACGGCGAAGCCCTTTCCCGCATCACCGGCGCGGGCCGCCTCGATGGTGGCGTTGAGCGCGAGCAGGTTCGTCTGGTCGGCGATGGTCGAGATGCTCCCCGCGATCTGGTCGATCTCCGCCATCGTCGCGGCAAGGCGGTCGACGGTCTCGGCACTGTCCCGGGACCCGGCGCTCGCCTCCTGGGCAGTGGCACTGGCGGACGTGGCCGCAGCCGCGATCTCCGCGATGGCCGAGCGCAGGCCGGCCATCACGCTCGTGGCGGTGCCCACGTTGTCGTCCAGGCGCTTGCCGGCATCGACCAACTCGGCGAGATGACCCTCCAGGACGGCGGCACGTTGCTCGCGGGCCGCGAGCGCCGAGGCTGCCTCCTCCGCGGCCCGGGCCCGCTCGGCCGCGAGCTGGGACTGCGTGTCGGCCTGGGCGAGGGCCTGCTCCTCCGCCCGCCGCTGCTCGGCCCGCCGGGCGTGGTCGGCGTCCTCGGTGAACTTCCAGCCGTAGGCCAGGAACGTCGCCTCGGCCAGCAGGAAGACGGCGTGCAGCAGCGCGAAGAGCAGCGGGTTGGCCTGCGCCTCGTGCGTGGAGAAGACGGAGTGCGGCATCCACACGCTCATCGCCGCGTGGTGGACGGCCACGAAGACGACGGCGAGCAGGAACGGGACCCACGCCTGGTACAGAGCGACCAGCGCGAGCAGCACGTAGAACCAGATGTGCAGGTCGGTCAGGCCCCCACCGACGTGCACCAGCACGTCTGCCCCGATCATCAGCCCGAGGCTGACCGCGCTGGCGCGGACCACCTGGCTGCGCAGGACCTGACCGAGGACGAAGGCGACGGCGATCGCGGCGAGCTGACCCCAGAGGAGCCAGTCACTGACGCCCCTGACCACGCCGATGGCCGCAAGTGCAGGCACATGGATGACCAGCACGGCGGAGATGATCCGATGCCGGCTCCGGAAGCTGGGCTCGTCGAGCCGCACCCCCCGGGGGACCTTGGACCAGAAGCCGGTCTCCCGGGGCTGCGCCGGCCCGGTCGGTGTCGTCGACGTCACGCCCTGCCTTTCGGCCGCACGCCGACTTTATCCACTACAAGTTCTGTTCGACGTCGTTCCGGTTGCGCCGTCCGCCCTGCGCGTCGCCCTGCCGGGACCAGTGGGGCGGCTGTGACCGATGTGCTGGACACACCCTCGGCGGTACTGGCCCTGCCCGGTCATCCTCCGGACTCTGTCGGTATGACCACCGTCTACTCGTACGGCACGGCGCACGCGGTCGTGATGGTCGGCTCCTTCGGCGCGGAGGGGCTCAAGCCCCGGCAGATCGGCCCGGCCCACGCGACGATCGGGCGGGTCAACGGCCAGAGCCGGAAGGCGCTCTGCGGCGCCTACGTGACCATCGACGAGCAGCTCCCCTGGCCGCCGGAAGGCTACGACGAGCAGCACCTCTGCGAGAACTGCGCCGCCCTCGCCGCGCTCTGACCCGGCCACCCGTCGGTCATCCGCCCGCCACCGAGGGCAGCACCTGCACCTCGGCGCCGTCGCGCACCTCCGTCGCCAGCCCCTGCGTGAACCGCACGTCGTCGCCGTCGACGTAGACGTTCACGAACCGGCGCACCTGCCCGGTCTCGTCGCGGATCCGCCGTCCCAGCAGCGGATGCCGGGCAGCCAGCTCGTCGAGCAGGTCGGCCAGCGTCGTCCCCGCCGGTTCGACGTCGAGGTGCTTGGAGCCGCCGGCCAGGTCGGCGAGCACACCGGGCAGCACCACCTGGACGCTCATCCCCGCTCCCCTCTCACGGCAGCCGCACGGCGCGGACGGCGAGGACGTCGGGCAGGTGGTCGGCGACGAGGCTGAAAGTCTCGCCCTCGTCGGCGCTGGCGTAGACGCAGCCGTCGCGCGTTCCCACGTAGATCCCGGTCGGGTCGCGGTCGTCGGCGCACATGGCGTCGCGCATGACCGCCGTCCAGGCCCTGTCCGGCAGCCCCGTGCCGACCTCGGACCAGCTCTCGCCGGCGTCCCTGGTGCGGTGCACGCGCAGGCGTCCGTCCGGCGGCACCCGCTGCATGTCCGCGACGAGTGGAACCACCCAGGCGGTGCCGGGCGCATGCGGCGAGGTGACGATCGGAAAGCCGAAGTCCACCGGCAGCCCCTCGGCGATCGAGGTCCACGATCCCCCGCTGTCGTCGGTGCGGAAGACGCCGAAATGGTTCTGCGCGTACATGCGCTGGGGACCGCCCGCGTCGACGGCGACCTTGTGGACGCACTGGCCGTACTCGGGCATCGGGTCGGGCATGAAGACGGCGCTGATCCCGCGGCTGCGCGGTTCCCAGGAGTCCCCACGGTCCTCGCTGACGTACACGCCCCCGGTGCTCATGGCGATCGTCACCCGGTCCGAGGCGGCATCCGGCAGCACCGTGTGCACCGCCCCACCGCCGCCCCCGGGCTCCCAGGTCGGCCGGTGCGGGTGGTCCCAGAGGCCGCGGACCAGGTCGAAGGTGCAGCCGCCGTCGGCACTGCGCCACAGCGAGTGCGGCTCGCAGCCGGCCCACACGACATCCGGCCGGTCGTCGGTGTCGGGGCGCAGCTGCCACACCCGCGCCAGCGCGGCACCGGTGTCCTCGGGGAACCGGATCGCGCCGTGGTCGGTCTCCTGCCAGCTGGCGCCGAGGTCATCGGACCACATCACCGTGGGCCCCCAGTGGCCGTACTGGATGCCGGCGAGCACCCGCGGACGCTCGCGACGCGTGTCGACGGAGACCGCGGCCACCTCCTGGGCGAGGAGGTGCGGGCCGTCCACCGTCCAGGTGCGCCGGTCGTCGTCACTGCGGGCGAGCCACAGCCCCTTGCGCGTACCGATGGCGAGCAGGTCGGTCATGACGCCCCTCCGGAGATCGACGGATCGACGGGGCGACCGTAGTGCGGAGAGCCGACACGATCACGGTCTCCGCGCACCGGCCGTCGAGGCCGGAGGCGTCCCCTGGGAACGCAGACCGTCCCCAGGGGCAGAACTCATCGGCGGGTCGCCCCGCCCCCCGGCTCGTCGGGCCGCAGCGGCCGGTCGGCACGGTGCTGGGCGCCCTGCCCGTCGGCGAGGCCGGGGGCCAGCTTCTCCGCCTTGGCCCGGAGCTCCTCGGCCGAGGAACGCTCGTCGTGCGCCTGCGCCACGCGCTCGCGCGCCTCGCGCTCGGCCACGGCGGCCCGTTCCTCGGCCTCCGCCTTCTCCCGCCGCGCGCGGGCGGCCTGCTCCTCGGCCAGCGCCTGCGTCTGGTCGGCCTTGGCGGACCGGACGTGCGCCTCCTGCAGGTGCTCGCGCGCCTGCTCCCGCTTCTTCGCCTGGGCGACGCCCGATCGCTTCGACATCGTCATGGCGATCAGCGCGAGCACGATCACCACGGCGACGACGATCAGAATGATGACCCACGTGTCCATCGCTATCCCTCCTCGGCCCCGTGCCCGGAAGGGTTCCCGCCGACGCCCCGCGGGAAACCGCGACCGCGAGCGCGCAGGTCAGGGGCCTACTTCAGGGCGCTCCCCGCCCGCCACTGGTCCCACGGGATGACCCAGTCGTAGATGTCGGAGCGCAGGTCGCCGGCGCTGGAGTTGCGGATCTCGACGATGTCGCCCGGCCGGGAGAAGTTGAAGAACCAGGCGGCTCGCTCGGTCGACATGTTGATGCAGCCGTGCGACACGTTGGTGTTGCCCTGCTGGGCGACCGACCACGGAGCGGCATGAACGAACTCGCCGCTGTCGGAGATGCGGACGGCGTACTCGACGGGCGTCCGGTAGCCCTCGGGACTGTCGACCGGGACGCCGTAGGTGCTGGAGTCCATGATCCGGTCGCGGTTCATCTCGGTGACGACGTGCGCGCCGTTGTAGCTCGGGTTGTCCGGGCTGCCGGCGCTGATCGGGAAGGTCTGCACCAGCTGGTCGCCGTCGTAGACCTCCATGATGTGGGTCGCGGTGTCGACGACGGAGACGTGCTTCGCCCCGATCGAGAAGGACACCGCCCGGTTCTTCTCACCCCACACGCCCGCGCCGAAGTCGACGCCGTAGAGATCGGCGTCCAGCGTCACGTCCGTGTTCGGGGGCCAGTACTGCGAGGGGCGGAAGTGGACCTCGGAGTCGCTGAACCAGTTCCACGACCCGTCGGTCGGGTTGGAGCTGGTGACGCGCAGACGGCTCTCGACGGCCGCCTTGTCGGCGACCGGATCGTCGAAGTACACCCGGATCGGCATGCCGACCCCGACGACCATGCCGTCGAGCGGCCCGATCGACGGCGTGGAGAGGGTCTCGGGAGTGACGGTGGTGAAGGTGGCGGCCGCCTCCGCCTCCTCGTCGTCCGCGTTCTCCGCCGTGGCGGTGAGGGTGTAGCTCGTGCCGTACGCGAGCGGCGCCTCCGGCACGAAGACCTCGGCGCCGGGGTTCTCCGCCGAGTCGGTCAGCGAACCGGGAACCGCGGTCCCCTCGCCGTCGACCACCGTCACCTCGGCCAGTTCGCCGTCGGTCACGGAGACCTCCAGCGGGACGACGGGTGAGACGTCGGCCGATCCGTCGGCGACCGCGAGGGCGACCTGGGCAGGTGGCGCGTCGGCGGCCGGCTCCGGGGACCCCCCGCCGCCGCGGGCGTCGTCGCCGCTGCAGCCGGCCAGGAACGCCAGCATCGCCGCGGCCGCCACTGCCGCTGTTCGTCGCACCTGCACGACCCCCTCGACCACGTTCCCCCGCCCGACGGTGCGCGGGCGGGGTGGACCGGCTCCAGTGTCCATGCTGGAACGGTGCCTGGACGGTGTCGTTATGCAGCCGGAACCTGCCGGGGCACCCCGGACCGGCCACCGGCGGTGCGCTGGTATCGTTCTCCCCTGTTGCCCGGCCCGCCGGCGCAGCGCGCCATTAGCTCAATTGGCAGAGCAGCTGACTCTTAATCAGCGGGTTCGGGGTTCGAGTCCCTGATGGCGCACCACGATCGACCAGCGGCTTCGTCCCTCCGGACGGAGCCGCTTCGTCGTCCCTGGCGCCCGACGCCGGCCCGGCCGCGCGGTCGCCGCAGGTAGCGGTCGCCGACAGCGGCGGGTCGTCAACCGCCTTCGCGCGGGCGACGAAGCCGGCTCGAGCACCTCCCGACGTCCCCGGTCGAGGGAACCTTGCGCAGCTGCGTGAGGCGGTGTCTCCCGGCGGTCCGGCCACGTCAGGACGGCGGGAGGTTCCCCAGGGGCAGCTCGCGGACGGGCGCGACGACGACGTGGTGCAGCTTCCAGTCCACGCCGCGGACGGCGTCCCGGATCCGGTCCAGGTCGCCGAGGCCGAGCGCCGCGCCGGACGGCACCACGAACACCTCCGCGTGGAAGACGTGCCCTTCCTCGCGGACCCGCACCTGCACGGCGCCCACACCCCGCTCGGCCAGCGCGGCGTCCCGGATGCCGGCAACGGCGGGGTGCACGGTCGTCCGGTCGTCGAAGACCGACGCCCGCGAGTCCATCAGGTCGCTCAGCGCCGTCCGCAGGTTCTTCCAGCCGTCGTAGCCGATCGAGGCGCCGATGACGATGGCCGCAACGAAGTCCAGCCACCAGAGACCGAGGCCGATGCCCAGCACGCCGACGATGCCGGCCGCCGCCGTCTGCCAGTCCGCCTTGTTCATGTCGGCATCGGCGTAGAGCACCTTGTCGTGCAGCTCGCGGGCCGGCGTCAGCTTGGCCCGACCGAGCAGCACCGGTGGGACGAGCGTGTAGGTGAGGGCGGCGATCATCAGCCAGCCCGCCCAGAACGTGTACCCGAAGACGGTCACGAGCCCGATCGGGACGTGGTCGGCGGACACCAGTCCGAGCGCCGATTCCGCTACCAGGTAGGTGCCCATCGTCAGCAGCGCCACCGCTGCCACCAGGTAGCCGACGCTGACCGAGCGGTGGAAGCCGAACGGGTGGTCGCGGGTCGGCTCCTTGGACCGCACACGGTTGGTCACGAGGAACGCGATGGGCGGCAGGAAGGAGAGCAGGTCCTCGATCCACGCGGCCTTCATGGCCTGGGAGCTGCCGAGCGCGAGGTACATGGCCGTGACGGCGGTGACGAGGAAGGCGATGGTCAGCCACTCGAGGCGGACGGCGTGCTGCAGCACGCGGGTCTTGGCCGGCGGGAGCTCGATCCGCTCCGCCAGCGTCTTCGCACGCCGTTCGCTCCGGGTCGTCACGGGCGCTCGCCGTCCAGCTCATCGGCCACCGCGGCCTCGTGCTCGAGCAGGAAGCGCTCGAGCGCGACCAGCAGCGCGTTCTCTCCCCGTCGCGCAGCCATCACGTGCGGCTCCGGCGAGCCGTCCGGGCCGGTCACGACGACGTAGGGCCGGGTGAGCGCGGCGGCGTCCACCCACGGCGTCTTCTCGGTCAGGCCGCCCACGACGACGTCCAGCTCGCCGCGGTGCAACTGCTCGATCAGGGACTCCTCACCGCCGTCCTGCCATTCGACGTCGGCGTCCCGCCCGGCCGCGAACTCCTCGATCAGGCGCACCTCCACGCCCGACCGCTCGCCGTCGTCCAGCGCCGTCCACGGCTCGTGCTCAGACATGCCCACCCGGAGGACGCCGCCGGACGCGCGCTCGAGAGTGCCCTCGGGATCCACCGGGATGGCGGCACAGCCCGGCGCGGCCACCAGGACGGCGACCGCGACGGCGAGGAACGTGCGCGGGCGCATGCGCCTATGCCGCTCGCGTGCCGGTGAGCCGGCGCCAGATCCAGCTCGTCGGCACGCGCCGTCCCGTGACGACGTACTCGCGGGCCGCGTCGATCTGCAGGATGGTCCCCAGAGCCCGGCGGGCGGCGGGCCAGCCGGCGAACAGCAGTTCGTCCCCGGGGGCGAGGACGAAGTCCGAGCCGGGCGCGAGAGTCGCCTCGTCGCCCCGCAGCACCAGCAGCGGCACCGCATGCAACGACTCGTCGCGGTTCTCCGGATTGCGCAGCAGATCCCCCAGCCGGGCCGTGCCCGAGTCGAGCCAGGCGGACAGCGCAGGTGCCTCCTGCGGGGTGAGCCGCTCCTTCCAGAGAGCCTGCAGGTGGGAGCCGCACACGTCGCTGAGACGGGCGACGAGTTCGGCCGCCCAGTCGTCGCCCTTCGCCGGCATCTCGCGCAGGAAGCGCCACAGCAGGGGCGTGGACAGCTGCGCGTAGATCTCGTGCGCGACGACCTCGGTCGGCACCAGCAGGGCATCGATCTCCATGGCGCCGAACAACGGCCCGCTGGCCGGCCGGTTCTGGCGCGCGGCGACGAACAGCGACGGATTGATCCGCCGGGCCGCGGCCACCAGGGACAGGTTGGTCGTGTCGTTGTCGGTGCCCGCCACGAATCCGACGGCGCCCTCGAGGTCCGCCCGTTCGAGCACGCCCGGTTGCGAGGGGTCGCCCACCACGACGTCCTCGGCGTCCGCGACCACGGGTCGGGACTCGATGACGGTGACGGCCAGCCCCTCGCGCCGCAGGTCCGCAGTCAGCTCCCGACCGAGCCGGCCGTACCCGCAGACGACCCACCGGCCGCTGCGTGGCGGTGAGCCGCGGGACGGGAGAGCGGCACCCGGTCCGCTCTCCAGCCAGGTCAGCAACTGGTAGGCGGCCGGCGTCCGCAGGGCGAGCCGGAGGTGGTCGCCGAAGACGTCGAAGGGATTGACGACGCTGGGCCTGCCGAAGGCACGCATCCGGTCGGCCATCGCCCGGGACGTCGCACGGGCGATGACGGGGACGTCGGGGCGCAGCAGCGCGGCCGACATGACGACGGCCAGGTTGGCCTCGTCGTCGTCGGTCAGCGCGACGACCGCCTCGCACGACGCATGACCGAGGCCCGCGACCCCGAGATGACCGGGATCCCGCACGTCCGCCGCCAGACCGGGGACGTCGGCGTGGTAGCTCTCCAGCTCCAGCCCGTCGATCCGCTCGGCGGCGTTGTCGAGGACGACGAACCGCCGGCCGAGCGCGTCCATCGAGTGCCCGAGCAGCTCCCCCGCGCGCCCGTAGCCGGCGACGAGCACGAAGGGCTCGCCCAGCCGGGCGACCTTCCGGGTGAAGCGCTGCAGCGCGAGCGCCGAGCGGAACGACCGGTCCTGGAGCAGGGCGAGCAGGGACCCGATCGCGTACGCCCAGCCGACCACGGTGAGGTAGATGGAGATCGTCACCCACATCCGCTGGTTGTAGGTGAACGGGTACGGGAGCTCGCCGAAGCCGATGGTCGTCGCGGTGTAGCTCATGATGTAGAAGGCGTCGAAGAAGCCCATCTCGTGGGGCCGGCCCTCCGGGTCCTCCCCCGGGATGAGGGTCAGGCCCAGCACGCTCACCGCGAAGATGGCGATGAGCACGATCAGCGGCGCACGCATCCGCCGCAGGATCAGGAAGACCGTCGCCGAGGCCTTCGCCGCGGACGCCGCGGCCACCCGCACCGACGCCCGCCGCAGCCGCCGCTCGTCGTCGTCGGTGTCGAAGATCCGGGTCCAGAAGGCGAGGAGGGGGTTGCCCACGACGGTCTCCGATCAGCCGCGGTGGAACGACACCGTCTCGATGACGAGCAGCACCACGGAGACGATGTTGGCCAGCAGCGCTCCCCCGGAGAGGGAGACGACGCTCGCCGTCCAGGCCGCGGTCATGCCCGCGGTGGAGACGTACGTGGCGTAGCCGAACATGAGAGCGGCACCGATGAGCTGGAGGTCGGCGACCAGACTCGTGGCCAGGTGGACCGCACCGATCTGCGTGCGGTCACCGAACTTCAGCACGGTCGCGATGAGGTTGACCACGACGGCCGCGAACAGCTCGTAGGGGTTGTGCAGCGTCGGGTCCGAGATGTCGCCGATGAAGAACCCGAAGTTCAGCGTCGCGGCGAGCACGACGAAGAAGCCGAAGACCACCTTCTCCAGGTTCACCCGCACTCCCGTCGTCGGCCTGCCCAGCGTGCGGGGACACACGCAGGGGCGCGAACTGTAGCGCCAGCGGCGGGAATCGTCCCCCCGTCGACCTTTCCCCGCACGAAACGTGACCTGGGGGGGGCGGGCAGCACGCACTGCGCACGCAGGGCTTCCCCGCCGCACGCGGGCGATGAATCATCGGCGGACACCGTCACCGGCCACGGATGGGGCCCGGCGGCAACGACGCCCGAGGAGCCGCCGTGGCCGCCGCCGATCCGGGAACAGCACTCCCGGCGAGCCACGTGCAGGCGGCGCCCCGTCCGACCCGCGACGTCCACCGGGTGGTGGTGACCGGCGGCGCCGGGTTCCTCGGCTCGCACCTGTGCACGCGGCTGGTCGCCGAGGGCGTCGACGTCGTCTGCCTCGACAACCTGCTCACCGGCAGCGCCGCCAACGTCGGCCACCTGCAGGGAGCCGACGGGTTCCGCGTCATCCGGCGCGAGGTGACCGACTTCGTGCACGTGCCGGGCCCGGTCGACCAGTTCGGCATCGGCGGCAGTGGCAGTGGCACTGGGAGATCATCGTGACGGCGAGCGTCATCGCGACGGTGCCGATGATCGTGCTGTTCTTCCTCGGTCAGCGGCCCTTCGTCGAGGGCATCGCCACCACGGGCAGCAAGGGCTGACCGGCGGGTCGTCCGCGACCGGATCGTGGCCGTACGGCCGGGTCCGTAGGGTCGGCCGGTGATCTGGAAGCGGGCCGTGTTCGCCCTGTTCGCCGTGGCGGCGGGCACCAACGTCCCGACCCCGTTGCTGCTCGTCTACCAGGAGCGGCTCGACCTGTCGGCCGAGGTGCTCACGGCACTCTTCGGCTGCTACGCCGCCGGCCTCGTCCCGGCCCTGCTGCTCGCCGGGCCCCTGTCGGATCGGCTCGGCCGCCGTCGGGTCGCGATACCGGGCATCGTGCTGTCGGCACTGGCGTCGCTGGCCTTCGCGGCCGCGGGCGACTCCCTGAGCCTGCTGTTCCTCGCCCGCTTCGCGCAGGGGGTCGTCAGCGGCGTCGTCTTCAGCGTCGGGAGCGCGTGGGTCGGCGAGCTGTCCCTGGCCTCCGGGGAGGGAGCCGGTGGCCGCCGCGCGGCGTTCGCCATGACGGCCGGCTTCTCGCTCGGCCCGCTGACCAGTGGACTGCTCGGCCAGTACGCGCCGGCCCCCACCGTGCTCCCGTACCTCATCCACGTGGCGCTGGTCGCCGTCGGTCTCGCGCTGGCGGTCCGGCTGCCCGAGACCGTCGACCTGCTGCACCCGAGCCGGACGGGGCCGGACAGGGCACGGTCCTCGCCGCTGATCCGCGCCGGGGACGGACTGCTGGTGCTCACGGTCCTGGCCCCGGTCGCGGTGTGCGTCTACGCGTTTCCGTCCACGATCATCAACGCCGTCCCCCTGCTCGTGGACCTGCCCTACGGCGGGGTGGCGGTCACCGGCGTGCTGGCCGGGGTCACCCTCGGCGCCGGCACGGTCGTCGCGGGGCTGCAACGCCGGCTCGGCCCGTGGACGGCGGTCGTCGGCGCCGCTCTGGGGACGGTGGGCTTCGGAGCCGCCGCGGCATTCGCCACCACCGGTGCGCTGCCGTGGCTGATCGCCGCGGCGCCCCTGCTCGGGGCCGGCGGCGGGCTCTGCCTGGCAGCGGGACTGACGCTCACCGCCCGGCTGGCCGCCCCGGCCCGGCTCGGCGCGCTGACCTCGCTGTTCCTGGCGTGTGCCTACATCGGCTTCGCGGCGCCGTTCGTGATGGCCGTGGCCGCCCGGGCGACGTCCCCCACGGTGCCACTGGCCGTGGGCGCCGTCCTCACCGGCGTCCTCGCCCTGCGCCTGCTCCCGGTCGCGCGCGCCAACCGGCTGTAACCACGCGACCCGACGAACCGCAGAAAGAAGGCGGCGCCCCCTCCCCGGAGGGAAGAGGCGCCGCCGTCGTGCCGGCCGTCGATCAGCCGGCGATCTTCTCCGCGAACTCGCCCTCGAAGGCCTCGGCCGCGACCGTGGCGCCGCCGGGGACGTCCGCCGGCCGCAGGATGAAGCTGGAGAGGCTGGGCGACTTGCCGGTCTCGAAGCCCCGCAGCGGGACGATCAGGTCACCGGTGTCGACCTCCTCGAGCGCGTCGAAGGCCTCCCGCACGCCGGCGCGGGTGAGGTCACCGTTCTCGCACGCCGCGTCGAGCACCTGCTTCATGGTCTCGGACATGCCGAGGCCGAAGAGCACGCCGGTGCTCGGGGTGACCTCGGGGTAGGCCTCCTCGTACTGCTTCAGCTCCTCGGGGTGCTGGTCGAACGTGGAGAACGGGGCGGCCACGTAGAGCCGCTCCTTCAGCACGTCCGCCGTCGGGCCGGCCAGCAGGCCGGGCGCGAAGACCGGGTTGCTGCCGAGGATCGGCACGTCGAGGCCCTGGGCCGCGGCCACGCCGGCGGCGGACGCCGTCTGCGTGGGCGAGACGGTGAGGACGATCGCGTTGACCCCGGCCGCCTTGAACTGGGTGATCTGGGCGCTCATGTCCTGGTCGGTCGCCTTGATCTGCGCCTCGACCACGGTGAGGTTCATCTCCTCGGCCACGGCCTTGGTGCCGGCCAGGCCGTTCGCGCCGTACTCACCCTCGAAGTAGATGTGGCCGACGGTGTCGCCCTCCTTGAGGAGACCCTCCTCGAACAGGTACGAGTAGCCGTTGGCGATCTCGACGTCGTAGGTCGCGCCCAGGACACCCGTACCCGGGATCTCCGTGAGGGTCTTGGACCACGCCGACGGGAAGTTGACGATCTCGTCGGCCTCGTACTCGGGGGCCAACGCCGTGTTGATCGGCGAGCCGATCGTCTGCTGCATGGCCAGGACGCTGTCCTTCATCCCGCTGTAGAGCTGGACGCCCTGCTGGGGGACGTAGCCCGTGTCCTGGATGTTGAGCTCGACGTCGTAGGTGTCGCAGACCTTGTTGTTCTCCCAGAACAGCGTGTTGGCGTTGGTGATGTCGTTGCCGAGGGCAGCGAACACACCGGTGAGGTCGGTCAGGACGCCCAGGGTGATCGTGTTGCCCTCGACGCCGATGTCGGTCTGGACCTCGGCGGCCGCGCCGCCACCGCCGCCGCCGCCGCTGCTCTCCGGCGCCTTCGTGCTACAGCCGGTTGCCGTCACGACGACGGCGGCGGCCACGACGACCGCGCTCCGAGAAGTCTTCCCTAGCTTCATGTGGTGCTCCCTTGTGCTGGACGATCGGACGGACTGGGGCTGGTGGAGGTAGTGGAGGTATCGGTGGACGGGGGTGGGGTGCTGGCGCCGCCGCCGGGACGTGCGCGGGCGCGGCCGCGGCCGGTGATGCGGTTGGCGATGCCGGCGAGGCCGGCGGGCTCGAAGAGGATCACGAGGATGATCGCGGCGCCGAAAAGGAAGCGGGCCGCCTCGCCGGCCGCCAGTCCGCCCCCGCCCTGTCCGCCGACGAACGGGATGATGTCGGCGTAGCGCTGGAAGACCAGCGGCAGGGCGCTGACGAAGATCGCCCCGAGGACGGCTCCGTTGACCGAGCCGAGGCCGCCCAGCACGATCATGGCGAGATAGAGGATCGAGAGCTCGAGCCCGAAGGACTCCGGCGCGATGCTGCCGATGGACAGGGCGTACATGACACCCGAGAGCCCGGCGTACATCGAGCTGACCAGGAAGATGCGCGCCTTGTAGCCCTGGACGTTGACGCCCATGACCGCCGCCGCGACCTCGCTGTCCCGCAGGGTCTGCAGCGCCCGCCCGGGGCGGCTGCGCAGGATGTTCCGCGCGAACAGGTACGCGGCGAGCGCGAGGACCAGCCCCAGGTACCAGAGCCGCTCGGCCTCCCGGAACGGGACGCCGATGACGTAGAGCTCCGGGTCGCGGTTGCCGAAGGTGAACCCGAACAGCGAGAACTCCGGCGCCGTGCGCCCGTTGAAGCCACCGGTGACCGACGTCCAGGCATTGAGCACGTGGATGCCGATGAAGACCAGCGCCAGGGAGGCGACACCGAGGTAGATGCCCCGCAGCCGCGCCGCGATCGGGCTGAAGATCAGGCCGGCGAGGCCGGCGAGCAGCACTCCGACGATCATCCCGACGATCGGCGGGAACGAGAGCCCGTCGAGATCCGCGACGCCCAGACCGCCCGGCTCGCCGGAGACGAAGACGTAGCTGACCGCGCCGACGGCGAGGAAGAAGGCGTGCGCGAGGGACAGCTGGCCGGTGGTCCCCACGAGCAGGTTCAGCCCGATGGCGCCCACGATCGCGCCGAACACCGCGAAGCCGGTGCGCAGCCAGAACTCGGGGACGTAGAGGGGCAGCGCGAGCAGGACCACCAGCAGGGCGGCCACGAGCAGCAGCTTGATCAGCGAGCGGGCCGACCGGCCGCCGCCGGCCCCGTTGCTCCCCTTGGCTCCGTTGCGACGGGTCGCGCCCTTGGCGGCCACAGCGGTCGACTCAGACACGGGTCAGCTCCTTGGTGCCGAACAGCCCGGACGGACGGAACATCAGGACGGCGATCATCACGATGAACGGGACGACGGCGCTGAACCCGCGACCGAGGAACAGCAGCTGGTCCTGGTAGCCGGCGGCGAGGGCCTCGGCGATGCCGATGAGCAGTCCGCCCACGAGGGCACCCCCGGTGGAGTCGAGCCCCCCGAGGATCGCCGCGGGGAAGGCCCGGAGCCCGACCGCGTAGGCGGCCGGGGTGACGCCCGGGGTGGGCGACCCGACCAGGAAGAGGGCGGCGACCGCGGCGAGGATGCCGGCGACCACCCAGGCCAGCGCGGAGACCTGCCCCTGCTTGATGCCCATGAGCGCGGCCGTCTCGCCGTCCTCGGCGGAGGCCCGCATCGCGATGCCCCAGTTGGAGTACTTGAACGCCGCGAAGAACAACCCGATGAGGACCGCGGCGACCGCGATCGCGACCAGGCGGTTCTGGCTGATGCCGACGTCACCGAGCCGGAACGACCCGCCACCCCACGGGTGCGGGACGTTGAGGATGTCCGAGCCGATCCGCCGGATCATCTCGGTCAGGATGATGATGTCGACGCCGATCGTCACGATCGCGAGACTGATCACCGCTGCCCCGCGGAGCCGGTTGATGATCAGCCGCTCCACCAGGACGGCCGCCAGGGCCGTGACGGCCAGCCCGACCAGCACCGCCGGGAAGAAGCCGATCGAGTCCGACGCGCGGGCGATCGTGTAGGCGCCCAGCAGGAGCAGCGAGCCGTGGGTGAAGCTCACGACCTCGCTGGCCTTGAAGATGATCACGAAGCCGAGGGCGATGAGCGCGTACAGCGCGCCGAGTGAGACGCCGTTGAGCAGCAACGACAGGAACTGGGTCACGAGTGCGTCCCGGGAGTGTCGGAGGAATGTGCGGCGGCCGCGGCCGGATCGATCTCGTCACCGGATCCCAGGTAGGCCCGGATGACCTCGGGGTCGGCCTGCACCTCGGCGGGGGTCCCGTCGGCGATGCGCCGTCCGAAGTCGAGGACGGTGACCCGGTCGGCCAGTGACATGACCATGCCCATGTCGTGCTCCACGAGCACGACCGAGATGCCCAGCGCCGAACGGATCTCCAGGATCGCCTCCGCCATGCGATGGGTCTCCTCGGCGTTCATCCCGGCGACCGGCTCGTCGAGCAGGAGCAGCCGGGGCTCGGTGCAGAGCGCCCGCGCCACCTCGACGCGCTTCTGGTCGCCGTAGGACAGCACACCGACGGGCGTGTGCAGCTTGTTCCCGAGCTCGAGGAACTCGGCGATCTCGGCCACCCGGGCGCCGTGCACCTTGCCCTCGCGCGTCGCGCGCGGGAGCCGCAGCCCGGCGGCGAGGAAGCCGGCCTTCGTGAGGTGGTGACGGCCGAGCATGAGGTTCTCGGCCACGGTCTGGCCGGCCGACAGGGCGATGTTCTGGAAGGCCCGGGCCACGCCGATGCCGGCGATCTTGTACGGCCGCATCTGGTCCAGCCGGTGGTCGCCGAACCGGACCTGCCCCTCGGCGGCCTTGTAGACGCCGGAGAGAACGTTGAACATCGTCGACTTGCCCGCGCCGTTCGGCCCGATGACGGCGTGGATCGTGCCGGGCTGGACGGTGAACGAGACCCCGGACAGCGCCTTGATCGCCCCGAAGCGGACGCTGACGTTGTCGACCTCGACGGGCGGGATGTCCGGCCGGACGTCCGCCTCGACAGGGGAGCCGGCGGTCATGCCGTCCACCGGGAGAGCTTCTTGCCCGACACCGCGGACGTGCGCAGGGGCGCCTGCTCACCGTCGTGGCCGAGGTAGAGGCGCTGCACCTCGTCGGTCTGGGCGAGCTCGCGTGCGTCCCCGGAGAGCGACACCTCCCCGACGTCCAGCACGTAGGCGAGGTCGGCGACCCCGAGAGCCATGGTGGCGTTCTGCTCCACGAGCAGCACCGAGGTGCCCTGCCGGTTGATCTCCGCGATGACCTCGCCGATCTGGCCGATGATCCTGGGCGCCAGGCCCAGCGACGGCTCGTCGAGCAGCAGCAGCTTGGGACTCGCCATGAGCGCCCGGCCGATGGCCAGCATCTGCTGCTCACCGCCGGAGAGGAGGCCACCACGCTGGGAACTGCGTTCCTTCAGCACCGGGAACATCTCGAAGACCCGTTCCTGGGCCTTGGCCTTGGCGGCCTTGTCCTTGTTGCCCATGCCGCCGGCGCGCAGGTTCTCCTCGACGGTGAGCCGTCCGAAGATGCGCCGCCCCTCGGGCACCTGCACCACGCCGGCCCGGACGATCTGCCCCGGGTCGCGGCCGACCAGGTCGAGGTCCCCGAGCCGGACCGACCCGGCGTCCACCTTGCCCCGGTGCAGCCGCAGCGTTCCGGAGATCGTGCGCAGCAGGGTGCTCTTCCCGGCACCGTTGCTGCCGAGGACCGCGACGACCTTGCCGTCGGGCACCTCCATGGAAACCCCGCGCACGGCCTGAACGGCACCGCCGTAGGTCACGTGGAGCGAATCGATGCTCAGCACGGACAGCACTTCCTCTCTGCGTCGTCCTGCGACGCGGGGGCGAGGGGCGGATCGGGAGGAGACGAACAGGTCACGAGAGGGCGGACGCCGCGCCGGTCGGCCGGCGGCGTGCCCCACGGGTCCCGGCACCGGGGGCAGGGGGTGCCCCGGGGCCTGACCGGAGGGACCAGGCGGCCGGGGCGAGGCGAACGGCACATCGGCCGGGCACACACCCCTCGCGTGACCTGGCCCACATGGGGCGTGACTCTAAGGGCATTAAGGCCCCAACCGAGCAGCGGGAGATAACGGATCGGTCACCATGCCGTAGTCCACCCCTTCGAGGGGGCTCCCCGCGGGCCCCGGCCGGTCGACGTGGTGCGTCCCCACACCGCTCCTGGGGCGACCCACGTGCGCACACCACATTGCGCAAGGGGCGTTGCCCCTCCGCTCGGTCGTCCGGGAATCGGCACTGCCCGGTCGGGTGGAACGGGGTCCGCTGCAGCACGCGCGCGGTGCCGGCCTGCTCCGTGAGCAGGAGCGGCGGCCCGCATGTCCCCCTCCGCCGACGGCGCCAGGTGCTTCCGGGATCCGGGCCGGTTGCCTATCGTCGTGCCCTCCGAGCGCACAGGGGTCGCCATGAAGCCTCGCCGTCGGACGCCGGTTCCCGTGCGGCTGCCGGCCCTCCTCGTGGCACTCCTGCTCGTCTCGACGGGGTGCTCGGAGGGCCGCGCCACCCCGACAGCGCCCGCGGAGACCGCCGGAGCGGGCGGCCAGGAGAGCGAACGCACGGAGCCCGCTGCCGCAACCGCGGTCACGATCATCGGAGCCGGGGACATCGCCGGCGACAGGGAGGAGGCCGCCGCGACGGCGGCGCTGATCCAGGCCGCAGCTCCCGCCGCGGTCTTCACGACGGGCGACAACGCGTACCCCGACGGCGCGTTGTCGGACTACCTGGAGAAGTACGACCCGACCTGGGGGGCGTTCAAGGACCGGACCAATCCGGTGCCGGGCAACCACGAGTACCACTCCGATCCGCCGGCCGGGTACCTGGCCTACTTCGGGGCCGCCAACGTCACCAATCCCGTCGACGGCGGTGCGTACTACGCCTGGGACGTCGGCAACGGCTGGCGGGCCTACGCACTCAACACCGAGATCAGCACCTCCGGTGCGCAACTGGAGTGGCTGCAGGACGACGTGGCCGCCCATCCGGGGCAGCACTACATCCTCTACACGCACCGTCCCCGGTACACCTCCAGCGACAACCACGGGCCCTCCGACGACGTCTGCCCGCTGTGGGACGCCCTGGCCCTCACCGGCGGGCTGGAGATCGTCCTGTTCGGGCACAACCACCAGTACGAGCGGTTCGCACCCATGGACTGCGCCGGACAGGCCGGCGACGCGGGCGCCCGGAGCTTCGTGATCGGCTCGGGCGGCAAGGAGCTCTACGGATTCGGACCGGCCCAGCCGGGCAGCGAGTTCCGCAACGACAGCGACTTCGGGGTGCTCAAGTTCAATCTGTACGAGAGCTCCTACGAATGGGAGTTCATCGCCTCCGGCAGGGGCCAGGACGGCAACGGCACGATGGACACGGGCAACGCCGGTCAGATCCTCGACAAGGGGAGCGCGGCCGTCTGAGCGCCGGACCGGCCGGATCCCGCCACGGACGGGAACGGCGGGCCGCGACGTCGCGCCAGTTCCTCATGGCGCGTGCGCGGATCTTCCGGAACGGGGGCGGTGTCCTTACCCTCCCCGGGGCATGAGAGGTCGCCGGGGCTCCTGGAGTGCGCTCACCGTCTGCGTTCTTGTCGCCCTCGCCATGGCCTCGGCGACTCCCGCGAACGCGGCCGTGCCGACGGGCAGCCGGGTCGTCTTCGTGGGCGACTACGAGACGGGTGACTTCAGTCAGTGGACCGACTGCCAGAACCGGACGCACAGCGCGTCCTGCTCGCGCTTCCGCGAGTCGTTCTACGGCATGCAGGTCCAAGGGGCGATCAACCGGCAGGGGCGGTGGGCCGCCCGGTACGAGGTGCGCAACGGCGACAAGCCCTCCTGGGGCGGTGGCGAGCGCGCTGAGGTGGCCCGGTACGACATCGGCCGGGTGTACGAGGGCGACGAGCGCTGGTACGAGTTCAGTCTGCTGTTCGACGCCGCCTTCCCTGCGGTGACGGGCGACTTCCTCGTGGTCATGCAGTGGCACGCGGGAAGAGGGTCCCCGCCGATGGCGCTCAAGGTGGACGCGCAGGGCCAGCTCCTGCTGGACGGCTCGGGCCCGGACGCTCCCACGATGGTCATCGGTGACATCGCGCGCGGGCAGTGGGTCGACTACGTGGTGCACGCCACGTTCGGCAGGTCGATCTCGAACGGGTGGGCCGAGGTGTACCGGAACGGCGTCCTCGCCGTCCCGCGGCACGCCCGCGACAACATGTCCAGCCGCTCGAACTACCTGAAGATGGGCATCTACCGCGACCCGCGCGAGACGACGACCGCGGTGATGTGGCAGGACGGACTCCGCGTCACCGCTCCCTGAGCCGGCGCCCGCCCCGTCGCAGGGAAGGGCGGGTCGCCCTCCGGCGTTCAGCGGACGTGGGCATCCGGAGTGTCGACGTCGTGGTCATCGGTGCCGGGCAGGCCGGGCTCAGCACCGCGTGGGCGCTGGCCCACCAGGGATTCGAGCCGGAGACCGGCTTCGTCGTCCTCGACGGCGACGACGGCCCCGGCGGCGCGTGGCAGCACCGCTGGCCGTCGCTGACCGTCGGCACCACCCACCGGGTGCACGACCTGCCCGGTCTCGCGTTCGAGCCCGACGCCGGGAACCTGCGTGCCGCCGACGTCGTCCCGGCGTACTTCGCCGAGTACGAGCGCCGCTTCGACCTGCCCGTCCACCGGCCGGTGCACGTCCGCGCGGTCTCCCGCACCGACGCCGGGAGCTTCCTGGTGCGGACCGACACGGGCGACTGGACGGCGCAGGCGGTCGTCAACGCGACCGGCACCTGGACCCGTCCCTTCGTGCCCCGCTACCCCGGCCAGGAGACCTTCGCCGGCCGGCAGCTGCACACCGTCGACTACGGGGATGCCGCCGAGTTCGCCGGGCAGCACGTCGTCGTGGTCGGCGGCGGGGCGTCGGCCGTGCAGCTCCTCGGTGAGATCTCGCAGGTCGCCTCGACGACCTGGGTGACCCGCCGCCCGCCGGTGTGGCGCGAGGGGCCGTTCGACGAGGAGGCGGGGCGCCGCGCGGTCGCGCTCGTCGAGGGGGCGGTGCGGGAGGGACGCCGACCCGGCAGCGTCGTCGGCGTCACCGGGCTCCTGACGTCCACGCCCTACGTCCGGGACGCGCTCGACCGCGGCGTCCTGGAGCGGCTGCCGATGTTCGACCGCATCACCGAGGACGGCGTCGCCTGGGCGGACGGCCGGTTCGTGGCCGCCGACGCGATCCTCTGGGCCACCGGATTCCGGGCGGCGCTGGGGCACCTCGCGCCTTTGCACCTGCGCGGTCCCGGCGGCGGCATCCGCATGGACGGGACGCACGTCGCCGGCGAGCCGCGGGTGCACCTGGTCGGCTACGGGCCGTCGGCCAGCACGATCGGGGCCAACCGCGCGGGGCAGGCGGCCGCCCGCAGCCTGCGCCGGCTGCTCCGTCCACAGGGGGAACTCCCCCGCAGCGCCTGAGTTCCTCCCTTCAGGGACCGTTCAGGGTCTGTTCAGGGGTTCCCCCGATGTGCCGAGGGCACCCCGGCCGACAGGCTGCTCCCATGACTTCCTCCTCGCTTCCGAGCCGCGGCGCGACCGCATGATCGTCGCCTCCGGACTCACCAAGACCTACGGCTCGAAGACCGCGGTCGACGGCATCAGCTTCACCGTCGAGCCCGGCCGGGTCACCGGCTTCCTCGGGCCCAACGGCGCCGGGAAGTCGACCACCATGCGGATGGTCCTCGGCCTCGACCGCCCCACCGCGGGCAGCGTGACCGTCAACGGCCGCCGGTACGCCGACTCCCCCGCACCGCTCCGCGAGGTCGGCGCGCTGCTGGAGGCCAAGGCCGTCCACCCCGGCCGGTCGGCGCGGAACCACCTGCGCTGGCTGGCCGCGACCAATGGCATCCCCGTCGGACGCGTCGACGAGGTGCTCGATCTCGTCGGCCTGACCGAGGTCGCCCGCCAGCGGGTGGGCAAGTTCTCGCTCGGCATGGGCCAGCGGCTCGGCATCGCCGTCGCCCTGCTCGGCGACCCGCGCGTCGTCGTCCTCGACGAGCCGGTCAACGGCCTGGACCCCGAGGGCATCCGCTGGGTCCGCAATCTCGCCCGCCGCCTGGCGGCCGAAGGCCGCACGGTGTTCGTCTCCAGCCACCTCATGTCCGAGATGGCACTGACCGCGGACCACCTGGTGGTCATCGGCCGCGGCCGGGTGCTCGCCGACTGCTCGATGTCGGACTTCATCGCCGAGCACGCCGCCTCCTACGTGCTGGTGCGCAGCCCGCAGCGCGGGGAGGTCGCCGACGTCCTGCGCCGGCACGGCCTCGACGTCGCGGTGCACGAGGACGACGAACTCCGCGTGCAGGGCCTCGACGCGCCGTCCATCGGCGAGCTCGTCGGCAAGAACGGCCTCTACCTGCACGAGCTGACCCTCGTCCGCTCCTCCCTGGAGGACGCCTTCATGACCTTGACCGCCGACAGCGTGGAGTACCACGCCGCCACTCCTGCAGGGATCGCCCGATGACCATGACCCCGATCTCCCGGACCGTCGAGCTCGACCCGAACCGGAACGTCCCGGGGATCCGGCGGCCCGGGTTCTCCGACACGCTCCGGGCCGAGTGGATCAAGTTCTGGACCGTCCGGTCGACGCAGTGGTCGGTGGCCACGCTGTTCGTCATGGGCGCGGGCCTCACCGTGCTGGTCTGCTGGGCCGCCGCCGGGGAGCTGGCCAGCGAGACGGCCGACGAGGCAGCGGCCGCCTTCGTCACCTGGGGCCTGATGCTCGCCCAGATCGCCGCCGTCGTCCTGGGTGCGATGGTCGTGACCAGCGAGTACGGCACCGGCATGATCCGGGCCACGCTGGCGGCGACCCCGAGCCGGGGCGCCGTCCTGGCGGCCAAGGCCCTGGTCCTCACCACGACCCTGTTCGTCGTGGGCACGGCCACCGCCTTCGCCGGCTACTTCGGGGGGAACCCGTTCCTCGAGAACGAGGGCGTCGGCGTCGCCCTGAGCGACGACGGCGTGCTGCGGGCGATGGTCGGCAGCGGGCTCTACATGGCCGGCCTCGGGCTGTTCGCCGCGGCGGTGGGACTGCTGGTCCGCCACACGGCTGCCGCGCTGTCGATCGTGCTCGGTCTGGTCTTCGTCGTCGGCAACATGGTGTTCCTCCTCCCCGGCGCCTGGGGCGAGTGGATCGGCAAGCTCATGCCGGGCAACGCCGGGTCCGCCGTCTCGTCGGCGGCGTCGTTCAACCCGATGCTGCTCGACCCGTGGGTCGGCTACGCCGTCTTCATCGGCGAGGTGGCCGTCGTCCTCCTGGCCGGCTACCTCGTCCTCCGCAGCCGGGACGCCTGACCGGACGAGCCCGTTGCGGGTGTTGTCCCGACATTGCGGGTGCTGCAGCACGCGCAACGCAGGGACAACACCCGCAATGCGGGGCCCCAGCGCCGCCCCTGTCGTCAGGACGCCGGTCCGGCCAGGCACAGTGGAGGCATGACCGACCCAGCCGCTGACGGTGCCCGCCGCGCCGAGGAGCTCCTCCGGCTGCTGACCGACGGCGACGAGGAGGGCGCCGGCCTCCTGCTCGACGAACTCGCCGAGGTGCGCGACCTGGTGTTCGCCGGGGCCGGGCTCACCGCCGTCGCCCGCAGCGAGGCACGCAGCCTGCCCCCCGCGCAGCGCGCCCAGGCCAACACCCGTCAGTTGCGGCTCGGCATCCTCCGCGACGCGAACCGCGACGACCCCGCGGGCCTGCGGGTCTGGCTGCGCCAGGCGGCCGACGAGATCCTGCTGATCCGGTCCCAGCAGGAGATCGCCGACAGCCTCGCCGGATGATCCGCACCCCCGCCGCCGGACGAGAACGAAACGCCTTGTTGCCGCAACTCCCGCGGCTCTAGCCTCCAGCCGGTCTCGCCGCTGAGACCACGGGGGACGGGGGCCCAGGCGTGAGCACCAAGGACAGCGGGATGACGCGCGTCCGCAACTTCTTCGATCACCCACCCAGCCGTCAGACCCTGTGGTTCCTCGTGAGCGTCGGGCTCCTCTACTGGGGCGCCCGAGGCGGAGCCTCGCGCACGGTGATCATGGGACTGTTCGTCCTGTACGCGATCGCGGGCACGGTCTGGGTGCGGTCCCAGTACGAGGACTCGCTCGACGGCAGGCGCCACACCCTGCCCCACACCTCGCTGATCGCCATCGGCGTACTCGCAGCGGGGCTCGGTGCGGCCGGTTGGTTCCGCGAGCAGAGCCTCGAGACTCTCGTGCTGACGGCGTTGATCCTCTTCTTCGTCGGCCTCGGGTTCCGGATCGTCGTCCTGCGCCACCGCGAGGACAGGGTCTCCCTCGGAAGATGGGCGCTCGTCGCTGGCGGCGTCAGCTACTTTCTCGGCTGCGCGGCCTTGGGGCGAGCGCACTGGCTCGTAGCTGCGGTATTGCTTGTCGTGGCGCTCTTCCTGCTCCCTTCTGGGCTGGCGATGCTGTCCGAGGAGGCCATCCACCGCAATTGGCGGATCCGGACGCCGCGACAGCGGCTCGTCCGCATGACCCTCGGCGTCGTCGCCTTCGCGCTGATCGCCGTCGCCTCGGCGGATGTCGCCGACTCTCCGCTGGTCCTGCTGGCGTTCGCGGCCTTCGGCCTCCTCGTCGTGGCGCTGACGTCGTCGACGATGGCCGATGTCGCGGCGGTGCTGGCGTTGGTCGCCTTCATGGGGATCACACCGAGGCAGGCGGCCCTGCCGCCGGAGCTCACACCCTCGGCCGACCGTTCCAACGTTCTCGTCGCCCTCGGCGACTCCTACATGTCGGGCGAAGGGGCAGCGACCTTCTACGAGAGGACCGACGAGGGGGGTGGCAATGGCTGCCGCCGGTCACCGACAGCCTGGGCCGCCGTCGCCGGCCAGCAAGATCCCTTCGACGGCCTCGACTTCCTTGCCTGCTCAGGCGCGTCGACGTACAACGTGCGCGAACCCATCGCCGCCAGGAGCCCCGGGCCGGAGACCCCGAAAGACCCCCGACCGCATGCCCAGGACGGAGAGATCTCGACCCAACTGGCGCAGTACCAAAATCGCGCGGACGCCCGGAAGTACACCCCCCGCCTGGTCGTGCTCAGCATCGGCGGAAACGACGCAGGCTTCGGGACGATCGGCCAGATGTGCGTGGCGCCGGGCAACTGCGGCACCGAGGCCGCCCTGTGGAACGGCGGCCTGGAGCAGGTGGAGGAGTCGCTGCGCGCGACGTACCAGGAGGTCCGGGAGACGTTCGGCCGCACCCCGGTCGCCGTCATCCCGTATCCGGATCCCATCTACAACGGCCCCGGGAGCAACTGCGAGCTCATCGCGTTGAGCCCCCGGGAGCGGACCTTCATCGGCGAGTTCCTGGCCGGGCTCAACAACAAGATCCGGACGGTCGCCGAGGAGTTCGACTTCTTCTACCTGGTCGAGATGGAAGGCGCCCTGGCGAACTCCGGCCTGCAGCTCTGCGACCCGGTGAACGAGGGCCGTCCCGGGCTGAACTTCATCGGCCTGCGGTCGGTCAACGGGGACCCGGCACAGCGGTTCAACCCGAGCAACTGGACGCACAACAGCCTGCACCCCAACGAGCGGGGGCACGCCGCCATGCTCCGGGTCTTCAAGAACTGGCGGGATGAGGTGGACCCGAAGCCGGGCGACGACCCTGCCTCGGCGCCGGAACCAGGCGACCTCCAGGCCGGCGCCGACCAGGCATCGGACCTCCCGGACACCACGGCGGCGTGCGACGTCTACGGCCATCTGACGCCGGACGTGTACAGCAGGGCCGACGGTGAGGGTTGCCGCAACCAGGGCTCCGACTGGGCCCTGAAGCAAGTGGGCGTCCAGGCCGGCCTGGTAGGGGTTATCGGGGCACTGGCGGCGGCCGCGGCGTGGACTGCCAGTGCCGCCTACTTCGGCTGGAGGCGGGCCCGATGGCCTCAGGTTCTCGAGAAGCGTGAGGAGGCCGCGCGTCAGGCGATGGAGCGTGGGGAGGCCGCGCGGACCGCCAGCGGGACCAGCACCGCGAGCAGTGCCGACGCGAGCACGTAGGTCCACGGCAGCCCGATCCCCGCGGCGAGGATCCCGAGACCGAGGGCGCCGGCGGCGGTGCCGGCGTCGAACGAGGCGTTCCACATCGCGCTCGCCGACGTCGCCCCGCCCTCCCCGGCGCGGGCGAAGGCGGTCAGCAGCGTCAGGTTCTGCACCGCGCCGAAGCCGGCGCCGAACACCGCGGCCCCCACGAGGACCCAGGCGTCTCCCGCGAGGAGCCCCGCGGCCACGGCGATCAGCCCGGCCGCTCCGAGGACGAGAGCCAGGGGCAGCAGCCGGCGGCTGCCGAACCGGTCGGCGAGCAGCCCCGCACGCCAGCGCGTCACCGCCCCGGTGAGCCCGAAGAGCAGCAGGGCCGCCGTCGCCAGTGCGCCATCCGGACGCTCGATGGGCAGGAAGGTGACCAGGCCCCCACCGGCCAGGGTGACCACGAAGAGCACGACCGACGGAGCCACCGCGGCCATGGCCGCGATCCGACCGGCCCCGGCCGGACCCCGGACCTCCTGGGGAGGCATCGCGCGAACCAGGGTCGGGACCAGGAAGAGGCCCAGCAGGGGGGAGGCGGCCAGCCAGGCCAGCCAGCCGGCGTGCCCGTCGAGCACCAGGGCGACGCCCGCGGGAACCGCGACGAGGTTGGGTACCGCGATCGCCAGCCCGTAGATGCCGATCGCCTCACCCCGCCGCTCGGCCGGGGCCACCTGCGCGGCCAGGGTCGCGCCCAGGACGGTGAGGACGGCGAAGCCCACGCCCCGGACCGCCGACAGCGCGGAGAGCCAGAGCAGCCCGTCGTCGACCGCGTAGAGGGGAGACGGTGCCCCCAGCGCGACGAGCCCGAGCGCGAGCACCCGGGCCTGCCCGAGGCGCGCCGTCAGCACCGGGACGACCGCCTGCACCGCGATGGTGACCACCAGCAGCACGGCGGTGACCGTTCCGGCGGTGCTCTCCCGGGCACCCCCGGCGACGGCGTAGGCCGGCAGCGAGGCCAGCGTCAGGCAGTAGCTGACGAACCCGAGAACGGTGACGCCCACCAGCGCCCGCATCGCCGGCGCCCGCCACAGCGACGCCCGCATGCCCACGGCTCCCCCGCGCACGACTCCCCCTCCTTGCCGACCTCCGTTCGTCCGAGCATGACCTGCGGTGCGCGACTCCGTGCCTCCGGGTAGGCAGGAACGCATGCCGCTGCTCACCGTCGGTCACGGCCCCGAGGACCGCGTCCGCCTCGGGGCGCGCCTGACCGCGGCGGGAGTCACGTCCCTGGTCGACGTCCGCCGTTTCCCGGGCAGCCGCAGCAACCCCGACGTCGCTCGCGACGCCCTCGCGGCCTGGCTGCCCGAGCTCGGCGTCAGCTACCGCTGGGAGGAGCGGCTCGGCGGCCGGCGACGCCTGCCGCCCGGCGGGCCCGTCGCCGACGGCTGGTGGACGGTGGCGCAGTTCGCCGCGTACGCCGCGCACACCCGGACGCCCGAGTTCAGCGCCGCCCTCGACGACGTGCTCGGCGAGGCGGGGCGCAGCACCGTGGCGGTGATGTGCAGCGAGAGCGTGTGGTGGCGCTGTCACCGCCGGCTGATCGCCGACGTGGCCGTCCTGGGGCGCGGCGTCCCGGTGGCGCACCTCATGCCCGACGGCCGGCTTCCCGGGCACCGCCCGTCGGAGGGCGCGGTGCTCGACGACGACGGAGCGGTCCGCTGGCCGGCGCAGGAACTACGGTCCGGGGCATGACCCGCCCCACCGCCGTCGTCGTCATGGGGGTGTCGGGGTCCGGGAAGACCACGGTCGCCGTCGAGCTCGCCCGCCGGACGGGCTGGGAGTTCGCCGAGGGCGACGACCACCACCCGGCCGCCAACGTCGAGAAGATGCGCGCCGGGATCCCGCTCGACGACGCCGACCGCGAGCCCTGGCTGCGGACCCTCGCCGGATGGATCGCCGAGCGCGAGCAGGCCGGCGCCTCGTGCGTGCTGACCTGCTCGGCGCTCAAGCGCAGCTACCGCGACCTGCTCCGGGAGGGCAACGGGTCGGTGTTCTTCGCCTACGTCGCCGTCCCGGAGGCCGTGCTGTCCGAGCGCCTCGCCGCGCGGAAGGGCCACTACATGCCGCCGTCCCTGCTGGGCAGCCAGCTGGCCGCGCTCCAACCCCTGGGGGACGACGAACCGGGCATCACCGTCCCGGGCACCGGGGAGCCCGGCGAGGTGGTCGACGGGATCGTCGCCGCCCTCCCGAACCGTTGATCATCGGGTTGTTGCCGCCGACACGGCCGGACACGCCGCGGGGAGCGGGAACGAGCCGATGATCGACTGCGGGAGGCGTCAGCCCATGTGCGGGTAGCGGTGGTCGGTGGCCGGCACGAACGTCTCCTTGATCGACCGGGTGCTGGTCCAGCGCTGCAGGTTCTGCGGGGCGCCGGCCTTGTCGTTGGTCCCCGAGGCCCGCCCGCCGCCGAACGGCTGCTGACCGACGACGGCGCCGGTCGGCTTGTCGTTGACGTAGAAGTTGCCGGCCGCGTTGCGCAGGAAGTGCTGAGCGTGCGCTATCGCCGCACGGTCCTGCGCGATCACGGCACCGGTCAGCGCGTACGGCGCGACCGACTCCATCTGGGTCAGCACGGCGTCGTAGTCGGCGTCCTCGTAGACGTGCACGGCGAGCACCGGCCCGAAGTACTCGGTGCTGAAGACCTCGTGCCCGGGGTCGGTGCCCTCGATGATCGTCGGCCGGACGAAGTAGCCCTCGCTGTCGTCCGCCGTCCCTCCGGCGATCACCGTCAGCGCGGCGTCGTCCTTCGCCCGGTCCAGGACGCCGGACAGCTTGGAGAACGACTTCCGGTCGATGACGGCGCCCATGAAGTTCGAGAAGTCGGTGACGTCGCCCATCGACAGCGACTCGGTGGTCGACACCAGGTCGTCCTTCAGCCGGGTCCAGACGCTGCGGGGGACGTACGCACGGGAGGCCGCCGAGCACTTCTGGCCCTGGAACTCGAACGCGCCGCGGATCATCGCCGTCCGCAGTACATCCACGTCGGCGGACGAGTGCGCCACGATGAAGTCCTTGCCACCGGTCTCGCCCACGATCCGCGGGTAGCCGCGGTAGGACGCGATGTTCTCCCCCACCGTCCGCCACAGGTGCTGGAACACCGGGGTCGAGCCGGTGAAGTGGATGCCGGCCAGGTCGCGGTCGGCCAGGGCCACCTCCGAGACCGGGATGCCGTCGCCGGGGACCAGATTGATGACGCCGGGCGGCAGGCCCGCGGCCTCGAGCAGCCGCATCAGGAAGTGCGCGGCGAACTGCTGCGTGGGCGAGGGCTTCCAGACGACGGTGTTGCCCATGAGCGCCGGCGCGGTCGGCAGGTTGCCGGCGATCGCGGTGAAGTTGAACGGCGTGATGGCGTAGACGAACCCCTCGAGCGGCCGGTGGTCGACCCGGTTCCACACGCCCGGCGCCGACGTCGGCTGCTCGGCGAGGATCTGGCGGGCGAAGTGCACGTTGAAGCGCCAGAAGTCGATCAGCTCGCACGCCGCGTCGATCTCCGCCTGGTAGGCCGTCTTGCTCTGGCCGAGCATCGTCGCGGCGTTCAGCGTCTGCCGCCACGGCCCGGCGAGCAGGTCCGCGGCCTTGAGGAAGACGGCGGCCCGGTCGTCGAAGGAGAGGTCGGCCCAGCCGGGCGCGGCCTCCTTGGCGCAGCGGACGGCGTCCTCGGCGTCGGCATGCGTGGCGTGCGCCGACGTCCCGAGGACGGCGGCGTGCCGGTGCGGCTGGACGACCTCGAACTTCTCGCCGGCCGCCATCCGCTGCCGGCCCCCGATCGTGGCGGTCAGCTCGAGCTGGTCGGCGGCGAGCTCGGCCAGCCGGGTCTCCAGGGCCGCGCGCTCGGCAGAACCGGGCGCGTAGGTCAGGACCGGCTCGTTGCGGGGAGCCGGCACCTGCGTGATGGCGTCCATGGGGTGGACCTTCCGGTGAGATCGGGGGCCAACACGGCCATTTTGGCCCCTCAGAAGTCAGGACCTGGTGACGAGGGAGCGCAGGAAGAAGCGGACGTTCGCCGGGCGCTCGGCGAGACGGCGCATGAAGTAGGCGTACCAGTCGACGCCGTAGGGGACGTAGGCCCGCACGCGGGTACCGGCGGCGGCGAGGCGGCGCTGCTCGTCGGGGCGGATGCCGTAGAGCATCTGCACCTCCCAGGAGTCGGCGGCCCGCGAGTTCTGCGCGGCCAGCTCGTGGGCCAGCTGGATCAGCCGCGGGTCGTGCGAGCCGACCATCGGATAGCCCGGCCCGGCCATGAGGATGTCCAGGCAGCGTGCGTAGGCGGCGTCGACGGCCTTCTTCTTCTGGTGGGCCACCTCGGCCGGCTCGTCGTAGGCCCCCTTCACCAGGCGCACCCGGGACCCGGTGACGGCGAGGGCCTTCGCGTCGTCCTCGGAGCGGATCAGCATCGCCTGCAGCACGGCACCGGTGCCGGGGTGCTCCTTCCGGAGCTCGGCGAGGACGGCGAGGGTGGAGTCGACGGTGCGGTGGTCCTCCATGTCGAGGGTGACCGTGGTGCCCATCTCCGTGGCCGCCTCGACCACCGGCCGGACCAGCTCCAGCGCGAGGTCGTGCCCACCCGGCAGCGCCTGGCCGAAGGCCGACAGCTTCACCGACACCTCGGCCGCCCGGCCGAGCCCCAGCGGGGCGAGGCCGGCCAGCAGCGCCAGGTAGGCATCCCGGGAGTCCTCGGCCTCCGACCGCCGGGTGATGTCCTCGCCCAGGTGGTCGAGGGTGACCGCGATGCCGTCGGCGGCCAGGGTGCGGACGACGCCCAGCGCGTCGGCCAGGGTCTCCCCCGCGACGAACCGGTCGACGACGCGCCGGCTGGCCGGGTTCCCGGTGACGAGTCGGCGCAGCCCCGGCCGGCGCGACGCGGCGAGGAGAGCCTTCTGGGTGAGCACGGGACCTCCGGCGCGACGGGACGGGAACACCTCGACGCTAGGCAGCCGGGCGGCGCCGGGCCAGCGACACGCGTACCGGCTCTCCCGGCCTCGACCTCGCTACCGGCGGCACCGGCCGCCCCTGCGCGCGTTCCCGGAGGCGGTCCGTCTCGTGCGGGGGCCCGCCTGCCCCCGCGGCGTGGACCGGGCTGACCTAGGCTCGGGTGCGATGGCTGAAGGTCTGCGTCCGGAGCACCACGGCGAGGACGACGTCCTCCGGATGCTGCGGAGCGGTACGGCGGCGGAGCACGCAGACCTGGAGCGCTCGCTCGATCTGCTCGACCCGGCGCTGGACCGCACCCGGCTCACCGACGTGCTGGCACGGATGCACGGGTTCTGGCAGGCCGCGGAGACCGGGCTCGACGCCTGGGCCGCCCGCCATCCGGGGGACGCCGGGCAGGTCTCCTGGGAGCGACGGCGCCGGGCGGGGCTGTTCGCGGCCGACCTGGCGACGCTCGGCGCCCGGGGCGCCGCGGACGCTCCCGAACTCCCGCCCCCGGCCGGCACCGACGAGGCCATGGGCCGGCTCTACGTCCTCGAGGGCTCGACGCTCGGGGGGGCCTTCATCGACCGGCACCTCGCGACCGTGCCGGCGCTGTCGGGCCTGCGGCTGAGGGCCTTCTCGCCCTACGGTCCCGAGACCGGAGCCATGTGGCGCGACTTCCGCCGCGCGGCCCGCGACCGGGTGGCGGCGGGCGGGGACGCCGGGGCGATGGTCGCCGCCGCCCGTTCGACCTTCGGCGCGCTCGCCGCGTGGTGCCGCCCCGCCGCGAGCGCCCGGGTGCCCGCGTGACGGAGGCCGACCGGACGCTGGAACTGCTGCCGCCGGGCACCCCGGTCGACCTCAGCAACTGCGAGCGCGAACCGATCCACGTCCCGGGCAGCATCCAGCCGCGCGGCGTGCTCATCGAGGTCACCGATCCCGACTTCGTCGTCCGGCAGGTGTCGGAGAACCTGGCCGACCTCGTCGGCCTCCCCTGGCAGGACGCACTCGGCCTGCCGCTCGCCGACCTGCTCGGGCCCGCGCCGGCCGGGGCGGTGGCACGCTCGGCCAGCGGGTTCGGCGACCTGCGCGAGCGGAACCCCGTCGAGATCACGCTCGACGTCGCCGGGTCCCCGGTCCCGGTCGACGCGCTGCTGCACCGGGTGGCGCAGGGAGGGGACGGCGACCCGGCGTCCTCGCTGGTGGTGGAGCTGGAGCCGGCCCGCGGCCCGCGGCCCTTCTCCTTCCCGAACACCTACCAGGCCGTCCGCGGCACGATCGGCGAGCTCAACCGGGCGTCGTCGCTGCAGGAGCTGTACGACATCACCGCGCAGGCGGTCCGGACGCTCACCGGGTTCGACCGCGTGATGGTCTACCGCTACGACGCCGAGTACAACGGCGAGGTCGTGGCCGAGGCGAAGGCGCCGCAGCTCAACTCGTTCCTCGGCCTGCACTATCCGGCGTCGGACATCCCCGCCCAGGCCCGCGCGCTGTACGAGAAGAACTGGATCCGGCTGATCTCCGACGTGGACTACACGCCGGCGCGGCTGCGACGTGCCGAGGGGACGGCCGCCGAACCGCCCCTGGACCTGACGTACTCCACGCTGCGCAGCGTGTCGCCCATCCATGTCGAGTACCTGAAGAACATGGGGGTCCGCGCCTCCATGTCGATCTCGCTCCTGCGCGAGGACAAGCTCTGGGGGCTCATCGCCTGCCACCACTACAGCGGTCCGCACGCCCCGCCGTACGCCACGCGCGCGGCCGCCGAGTTCCTCGGCTCGACGCTGTCCCTGCGGCTGGTGGACCGGGCCGAGGAGGACGAGGTCCACCGCGCGCTGCGGGTCCGGTCCACCCTGGCGTGGCTGACCGCCGCCACCCTGGACGAGGACCGGCCGCTGGTCGACACGCTGCTCGGCTCGCCCAGCCTGCTGGACCTCCTGTCCGCCGACGGCGTCGCCGTGCACCTGCAGGGCCGCCGGGCGACGGCCGGTGCGGCGCTGCCCGAGGGGCTGGCCGACCGGATCGCCGCATGGGCGGCGGGGCACGGCGGGGACGTCGTCGCCACCGATGCCCTGCGCCGGACGGCGCCCGCGCTGGGGGTGCCGGTCGCGCCCGCCTGCGGCGTCGTCGTCCTGCCCCTGCCGGAGGGCCAGTACGTCCTCTGGTTTAGGGGGGAGGCGGTCCGGCACATCGACTGGGGCGGCGATCCGCACAACAAGGCGATCGCCGCCCGCGAGGGCGACGAGGTGCGGCTCAGTCCGCGGAAGTCGTTCGAGCGGTGGCAGGAGGTCGTCCGCGGCCGGTCGGAGCCCTGGCTGCCGCGGGAGCTGGCCGAGGTCGTCGAGCTGCGCAGCCACCTGCTCGAGGCCCTGTACGCCCGGTCCCGCAGCATCGTGCGGGCGGCCGAGACGCTCCAGCGCAGCCTGCTGACCGACCCGCCACAGCCGGCCCACCTGCAGGTCGCCGTCCGATACGTGCCCGCTGCGCGCGAGGCGCAGGTCGGCGGCGACTGGTACGACGTCTTCCTGCAGCCGGACGGCTCGACGGTCCTGGTGATCGGTGACGTCGCCGGGCACGACACCGCGGCGGCGGCCTGCATGTCGCAGCTGCGCGGAGTCCTGCGCGGCATCGCCTTCGACAACCGGGAAGGACCGGCGCAGGTGCTCACCCGCCTCGACGCGGCCATCGCCGGGCTGCAACTGGGCGCGCTGGCGACGGTCCTGATCGGCCGGCTGGAGCAGTCCGCGGCCGACCGCGCCGCCGGCGTCCACCGGCTGCGGTGGGCCAGTGCCGGGCACCTGCCGCCGCTCGTCGTGGCGCCCGACGGTACGCAGCGCCTCCTGACGACGCCGCGAGCCGGGCTGCTCCTCGGCGTCGACCCGCTCGCCGTCCGCCCCGAGCGGGAGGTCGTCCTCGAGCAGGGCTCGACCTTGCTGCTCTACACCGACGGCCTCGTCGAGCGCCGCGACCAGGCGTTCGACGACGGGATCGACGTGCTCGGCCGGGCACTGGCCGAGGAACGCGACCGGCCGGTCGAGGAGGTGTGCGACGCACTGCTGCGTCGGCTGCTCCCCGACGGAGCCGAGGACGACGTCGCGCTGGTCGCCGTACGGCTGCTGCCCCGCGCGGAGGGCGACGCCGGGGCTCGCTGACCTTCCGGCCGGAAGGCCTCAGGGCTCCCCGGGCGACTGGAACAACGGGTTCAGGCCGTCGTCGGGCGGCCCGCCCTTGGCGGGCAGGGGCCCCTCGTCCTCGGCGGCACGGACCTCCGCGACCGTCCCGGCGGGTGGGACGACCGCGCCTCCGGTGTCGCGTTCCAGGGCCGCCAGCAGGCGCTCCTCGTCGGGCGCCAGGTCGCCGGGCCCCAGGTGCCCCCCGGGTTCGCCCGCGTCCGATCCGGAGGCCATGGCCGAGTCCGGGGTCGGGTCGTCCGGCGCGGTCCAGCTCATGTCTGTTCTCCTGTGCCGTGGCAGGTGAGGTCGGCGGACCAGGTCCCCCCGACAGCCTCGCGGAAGTCCGGCCCCGGCGCAGGTCGGGCCGCCGCGGCCGGGCTACCGCGCCACCCGGCCGCCGGCCGTCGCGCCGCGAAGCCGCTGGCCAGGCGTGGCCCAGACGTCGGCGAGGGTCACGGTGCGCAGCTCCCGCTCGGCGATCAGGTCCAGCAGCTCGCCGTACACGGTGGTGACGGGTGGGTGGTTGGCGTGGCCGACGACGATCGACCGCGCGACGAACCACTCCCGCGCCGACGCCAGGAGCTCGTCCGGGCCGAGGACACGGGCGTCCCCGAGGGTGCCGTTCCACATCGCGATGGTGGGGTGGCCCTCGTCGGCGGCGATCCGGTCGGTGCGCTCGTCCCTCGCGCCGAACGGCGGGCGGAAGAACGGGCTGTCGGTGACGCCGAATGTGCTGTGGAGGAAGTCGCGGTTCCGGCCGATCTCCTCGGCGACCTCGCGGTCGCCGAGCCCGGTCAGGTCGGGGTGGGACCAGGTGTGGTTGCCCATGGCGACCTGGCCGGACTCGACGAGCGGCCGCAGCACCGCGGCGTTGTCCGCCCACGAGCGGTAGCGGCCGTTGGGGAAGAACGTCAGCCTGATCCCGGTCTCCACGGCGAGCGCGGCGAACGCGGCGACGACCTCTGAGCTGGTGCCGTCGTCGATGGTCAGTGCCAGCGAGTTCCCGGTGCCCGGAAGCGCATCGACCACGCCGGTCGGAGGCCGTGCGACCGCTGGGTACGGAGCTCCCGTGGCGGCCGGCGCGAGGACCCGGGGCGGGGTCGCGTCGGGATCGCCCAGCTCGCTCGCGCCCCGGGCGACAGAGGCTCCGGCCAGCCCCGCGGCGAGCACGAGGAGGAAGCGCCGGCGGTCCATGGCCGGAAGCTAGGGCGGTCCGCGGGGCCGCTCGGGGAGCCACACCCTGCGACGCGCCGGACCTCGCCTCCCGTGGCCGATCGGTTACGCCTTGTAGTGCTAGTACCTCCGCTGAGCGTCGCCGTCGTCACGGACCGTCATATCTTCACCCGTCCGCGGGACACGGCACGCTCACTGGGCCCTTCTGAGGCCCCTCCCCCCTCGGGGTGAAGTACATGGGCCTTCGGGTCCAGACCCTCTCCTGTTCCTCACACTCTGTGTCGATCCAGTCACCGTCAAAGGCACACGGACGTGCCCCGCACGACACAGGGAAGTGCAGGCCTACATGAAGAACAGCCTCGCGGGGGTCTCCTCCGCGTCCACGCCCGGATACGGGGTGACCTGGGGCGGACCGCCTCGGGCAGCCGGCCGGGCACTCACCGTCTTCGCCGCGGCGGCAGTCGTCGCCGGCATGGCGGGACCGGCGGCTGCCGCTGCCGCGCCGGCCTCCTCGGCCGACTCGGTGTCGGTCATCGTCCGCGAGACCCCGGGGTCCGGCAACGGCCCCGAGCGGGCCGTCGTGGCCCTGGGCGGCACCGTCGAGCAGCAGCTCGGCATCATCGGCGGCTTCGAGGCGACCCTCCCGGCCGACCGCCTGGGCGTCCTGCGCTACGCGCCGGGTGTCCTCGAGGTCGTCGAGAACGCCTCGGTGACGCTCACCAGCACCGAGGTCGACAACCAGGTCGGGCTCAACGGTTCGCTGCAGCGGGTCACGCACGAGATGACCGGCGCCGCCTCCATGTGGGACGCCGGCTTCACCGGCGCCGGCGTGGACGTCGCGCTGATCGACTCGGGTGTCGTCACGGTCGACGGTCTGGCGACCGCCGGCAAGGTCGTGCACGGCCCGGACATGTCGTTCGAGGGTGTCGCCTGCGACAGCTCGGGCTGCAAGGCGAGCCCCGTCGCGACGCTGGACACCTACGGGCACGGCACGCACCTGGCGGGCATCATCGCCGGGCGCGACAGTGCAGCTCCCGGCACCGTGAACAGCGCGTCGTCGGGCGACTTCGTCGGCATCGCGCCGGACGCCCGGGTCGTCAGCATCAAGGTCGCTGACGCCGAGGGCCGTACCGACGTCTCGCAGGCGATCGCCGCGATCGAGTGGGTGATCCAGAACAAGAACGCCAACGGGCTGAACATCCGCGTGCTGAACATGTCGTTCGGCACCGACGGTGTCCAGCGCTACCAGCTGGACCCGCTGGCGTTCGCCGCCGAGCAGGCGTGGCACCAGGGCATCGTGGTCGTCGTGGCCGCCGGCAACACCGGCTACGGCAGCGCGAAGCTCAACAACCCCGCCTACGACCCGTACGTGATCGCCGTCGGCGGTTCCGACGGCGTGGGCACGGCGACGACGGACGACGACATCGTCCCGTCCTGGTCGACCAGTGGTGACGGCACGCGCAACCCCGACGTCGTCGCCCCGGGCCAGTCCGTGGTCAGCCTGCGGGTGCCGAACTCGCACCTGGACGCGGCCTACCCGGGTGCCCGTACCGGGGAGCGGTTCTTCCGCGGCAGCGGCACGTCGCAGTCCGCGGCGGTCGTCTCCGGCGCTGCGGCCCTGCTCCTCGAGCAGCGGCCGGAGCTCACCCCGGACCAGGTCAAGGCGCTGCTGATGGGTTCCGCGCGTTCGCTGCCGAACGCCGACGCCCGCGCCCAGGGCAGCGGTCTGATCGACATGGTGGCGGCCAGTGCCGCAGCCACGCCGACCGCCGTGCAGACCTGGGAGCGGTCGACCGGTGCCGGTTCGCTGGACAAGTCGCGCGGTACCGCGATCGTCAAGCACAACGGCAAGGAGCTCCGCGGCGAGACCGACTTCACCGGCAACAAGTGGGACGCCGCGAAGTTCAGCAAGAAGTTCGCCAAGGCGCTCGACAAGGCTGCCGCCGGGAAGGGCCCGCTCAAGAACGTGGACCTGAACGGCCTGTCCTGGAACGGCCTGAGCTGGAACGGGCTCTCCTGGAACGGCCTGAGCTGGAACGGGCTCTCCTGGAACGGCCTGTCCTGGAACGGCCTGAGCTGGAACGGGCTCTCCTGGAACGGACTGTCCTGGAACGGCCTGAGCTGGAACGGGCTCTCCTGGAACGGCCTGAGCTGGAACGGACTGTCCTGGAACGGCCTGAGCTGGAACGGGCTGTCCTGGAACGGTCTGGCGTGGGGCTGATCCCATGACGACGACGATGACGGACGGCGGCGCTGCCGCCCCCCGGCGCTTCTCTCTGGGCGTGCCCCAGAAGATCGCGCTGCTCACGGGGGGGATCGCCGCGACTGCGGTGACCCTGTTCGTCATCGTCGTCGCGCCGCTTCCCGCGGCGCCCACGGCCCTGAACCTGCCGTGGGTGCTGTGGGCGGTGGCCTTCGCGGCCAGCGAAGTGCTGATCGTGCACGTGCAGTGGAAGCGCGAGTCGCACACCTTCTCGCTCAGCGACCTCGTCCTGGCCGCCGGCCTCGCGCTCGCCCTCCCGTGGCACCTCGTGCTGGCGCAGCTGGCCGGGACCACGCTGATCCTGGTCTTCTACCGCCGCCAGCGGGGCCTGAAGCTGGCCTTCAACACCGTGCAGTTCGCGCTGTCCGCCACCATGGCGGTGCTCACGTTCTCGGCCGTCAGCTCGGTGCTGGGCCAGCAGTGGGCCTTCGCCGGACAGCTGCTGGCCATCGCCGTCGCCACCATGACGGCCTCGGCCGCCATCTTCGCCGTCATGACCCTCTCGACGGGGCATGCCGACATGCAGCCCCTGATCGGGATGCTCGGCTTCTCCCTGCCGTTCACCGTCGGCGCCGGCGCCGTCGGCGTGGTGATCGCCCGCACCTCCGCGGACGACCCGGCGGCCCTCGTGCTGCTGATGATCCCGACCCTCCTGATCATCGCGGCCTACCGCGCCTACACACGGGCCCGCGAGCAGCAGGAGAACCTCAAGCTGCTGCACGAGGTCACCTCGCTGCTGCACGGCGGCGACGTCGAGGCCGCCCTCGGGGACTTCCTCTCCTCCGCCCGCACCGCCTTCCACGCCGAGGTGGCCGAACTGGTGCTGGTCAGCAGCGCCGGCACCGGTGGGATGACCGTCAGCCGGAGCCAGGAGGGCGACGACCCGGTCGTCATGTCGCCGGCCGTGGACGACCTCGAGCGGCAGCGGCTGCTGCGCCTGGCGACGACGCAGGGCTCGCTGATCACCCGCGCCGGCGGCGGCCGTGGCGGTCTGCTCGACGGCTACGCCGCCGAGCGCGGCGTGAAGGACGCCATGGTCGCCGCGCTGCGCACGGAGGACCGGGTGCACGGCGTGCTGCTGGTCGCCGGCCGGATGGGGGCGGGTACCACCTTCAACGGCAGCGACCTAGCCCTGCTCGAGACCTTCGGCCGGCACGTGGCCACCTCGCTCGAGCGCGGCCGGCTCGAGGAGACGCTGCGCCAGGTCACCGACCTCAAGGAGCAGCTCCGCCACCAGACGCTGCACGACGCGCTGACCGGGCTGCCCAACCGCACCCTGTTCCTCGACCGCGCCCGCCAGGCGGTCGAGGTGGCGGCGCGGACGCACGCCTGGCCCGCCGTCCTCTACCTGGACCTCGACGGCTTCAAGCCGGTCAACGACGAGTACGGCCACGACGTCGGCGACGCCGTGCTGCGCACCATCGCCATCCGGCTGCGCGGCTGCCTGCGCCCGGCCGACACCGCGGCCCGGCTCGGGGGTGACGAGTTCGCCGTCCTGCTCGGTGGCCCGCTCGACCAGCAGGGGATCACCCGCGTCGTCGACCGGATCCAGGCGCAGTTCGACGTCCCCGTGGACCTCGGCAACGGCCATGTCGCCAAGATCGGCGCCAGCATCGGCATCGCCGTCGGCAGCTTCGACACCGAGAACGCCGACAAGCTCATCCGGCAGTCCGACATCGCCATGTACTCCGCCAAGCGCAGCGGCGGCGGCGCGAGCTACTACGAGCCGGGCATGGGTGACCCCACGTCCGCGCGCGAGGAGCAGATCGCCACCCTCAACCGTGCGATCCGCGAGGGCGAGCTCTTCACGGTCTACCAGCCGCTGATCAACCTGCGCACCGGCCGGCCCACCGGCGCCGAGGCCCTGGTGCGCTGGCAGCACCCGGACGACGGTGTCGTCGGTCCCGACGCGTTCATCGGGCTCGCCGAGGAGACCGGTCTGATCGTCGAGATCGGCACCCAGGTGCTCCGCGAGGCCTGCCGTCAGGCGGCCCGCTGGGCCGAGGCCGACCCGAGCCAGCCCCTCACCATCACGGTCAACCTCTCGGCGCGGCAGCTGTCCGACCCCGCCATCGTCGGCACGGTCACCGAGGCGCTGGCCGACGCCGGGCTCGATGCGAAGCGCCTGGTCCTGGAGATCACCGAGACGGTCCTCATGCAGGACCGCGAGGCGGCGGCCGCCACCCTCTGGCAGCTCAAGGCTCTCGGCATCCGCATCGCCATCGACGACTTCGGCACCGGCTACTCCTCGCTGGCCTACCTGCGCCGGTTCCCGATCGACATGCTCAAGATCGCCCGTGAGTTCGTCGACGGCCTCGGCCGCGACGAGCACGACGACGTGATCACGCGCGCGATCGTGGAGCTGGCCAGCACGCTGGGCCTGCTGACCGTCGCGGAGGGCATCGAGACCCACGACCAGCAGACCATCGTCACGGCGCTGGGCTGCGACCTCGGCCAGGGCTACCTGTTCTCGGTGCCGGTCGACGCCGAGGCCGCGTTCGCCGTGCTGACCGCCACCCCGCTGGCGGTTCCGCAGCCCCGTCCGGGCGAGGGCCCGCGGCTGTACAGCGTCGGCTGAAGCGGCTGCCGCTCAGCCGAGCGGCACCAGCCCGGCGTCCTCGATCAGGCGCGCCTGCTCGCGGCACCACGGCGACCAGGCGTCCCCCTCGGTCTCCTGGCGCTCGCGGAAGGCCGCCCAGTCCAGCAGCTGCCACTCCCCCACCTCGCTGGGCTCCGGCTCCGGCGTGCCGGTGAACCGGCCCAGGTAGACCGGGCAGATCTCGTTCTCCACGACGCCGCGGAACTCCGCCCGGTAGCGGTACCCGGGCAGGGCCGGACGGACGTCGGACACCTCGAGGCCGAGCTCGAACCCAGCGCGCCGGGCGATCGCGGCGGCGTCGTCCTCGTCGGGGCCGGGATGGCCGCACACCGTGTTCGTCCACATGCCCGGGAACGTCGCCTTGCCGGCGGCCCGCCGGGTGATCAGCAGGCGGCCGGCGTCGTCGAAGAGGTACGCGGAGAAGGCCCGGTGCAGCGGGGTCTCCCCGTGGTGCACCTGCGACTTGGGCATCGTGCCGAGGGCGGCACCGTCGTCGTCCACGAGCACGATCAACTCCATACCTGATTGTCTCCCTACCGGTCGACGACCGCGGCCAGCGGGCGTCCCCCGCTGCGCTGAGCCCTTCCCGGCCCTCCTCAGGGAGGCCTCCGGCCGCCCTTCGTCGAGCCGCCTCGCGGGGCGGCTGCGTGCCACTCCTCGCGGGATCCTCCGGCCCCCGCTCGTCGTGGCACTGGCAGCATCTGCCACGTGGACAGCTTCCGACGCGACGGTCTCACCTTCGACGTCCGTGACGCGGGACCGCCGGACGGCGAGCCCGTCGTCCTCCTGCACGGGTTCCCGCAGGACTCGTCCGCGTGGGACGCGGTGAGCCCCCAGCTCCACCAGCACGGGCTGCGCACCCTCGCGCCCGACCAGCGCGGCTACTCCCCGATGGCCCGGCCGCGCGGCCGGAAGCAGTACACGATCCGCGAGACGGCCGCCGACGTCCTGGCCCTGCTGGACGCCGCCGGGCTGGAGCGCGCCCACGTCGTCGGCCACGACTGGGGCGGCATGGTGGCGTGGGGCCTCGGCGCCTGGCATCCGGACCGGGTGCGCACGCTGACGGTGCTCTCGGTGCCGCACCCGGCCGCGATGGCCAAGGCCATGGTCACCAGCGATCAGGCCCTCCGGTCGTACTACATGGGCCTGTTCCAGCTGCCGCTCCTCCCGGAGCGCCTCCTGCTGGCCCAGGGTGGGAAGGCCCTGCGCGGGACGCTGCGCAGCGGCGGCCTCTCGCGTGAGACCGCCGCGCACTACGTCGCCCGGATGCAGGAGCCGGGCGCGCTCACCGCCGCGCTCGGCTGGTACCGCGCACTGCCTTTCGGCGCCCGCGACGGGATCGGCACGGTCCGGGTGCCGACGCTGCACGTGTGGAGCACCGACGACGCCTTCCTCGGGCGCGCCGCGATCGAGGCGACGTCGCGGTTCGTCGACGCCCCGTACCGGCTCGAGATCCTGGACGGCGTCTCCCACTGGATCCCCGAGCTGGCCGCCGACCGCGTCGCCGAGCTGATCACCGCCCACGTCCGCACCGCCTGAGGGTCTGCGACGCGGACCACCGGTTGTCACACTTCTCGCCATGACGGCAACCGCTCCCCCGCTCACCCGGGCCGAACGGCTCGACCGGCTCCCGTTCACCCGTGAGCACGGCCGGCTGGTCGTGGGCTCGGGGCTGGGCTGGGCGCTCGACGCCATGGACGTCGGCCTCATCTCCTTCGTCATGGCCTCCCTCCTGGCGCAGGAGCAGTGGGGCATCACCGCCACCGAGCTCTCCTTCATCGGCTCCATCGGCTTCGTCGGGATGGCGCTCGGCGCGACCCTGGGCGGGCTGCTCGCGGACCGGTTCGGACGGCGCCAGATCTTCGCCGTCACCCTGCTCGTCTTCGGCGTGGCGACCGGGGCCGCCGCGCTGTCGTGGTCGGTCGGCGCGCTGCTGGTCTTCCGGTTCCTCATCGGCCTGGGCCTGGGGGCCGAGCTGCCGGTGGCCTCGACGCTGGTCAGCGAGTTCGCGCCGGCCCGCCTGCGCGGCCGGGTCGTGGTCGGGCTCGAGGCGTTCTGGGCCGTGGGCTGGACGCTGGCCGCGCTGATCGGCTACCTGGTGGTCCCCGTCAGTGACAGCGGCTGGCGGTGGGCCTTCGCCCTCGGCGCGGCCCCGGCGCTCTACGCCGTCGTCGTCCGCTGGGGGCTGCCCGAGTCGGTGCGCTTCCTCGAGCTGCGCGGCCGGGTCGAGGAGGCCGAGACCGCCGTGCGGCGCTTCGAGCAGGCGGCCGGCGTCGAGCCCGTGCCCTCGCCGCTGCCGCAGCCGCAGCGGGTCCCGGGACCGCGGGCGCTGTGGGGGCCGGGCACCCGCGGCCACACCGCGGCGCTCTGGGCGGTCTGGTTCTGCATCAACTTCGCCTACTACGGCGCCTTCATCTGGCTGCCCTCGCTGCTGTTCGCGTCGGGCTTCTCGCTGGTGCGGTCGTTCGGCTACACGCTGATCATCACGCTGGCCCAGCTGCCCGGGTACGCGGTCGCCGCCTACCTGATCGAGAAGTGGGGCCGGCGCCCGACGCTGACGGTCTTCCTCGTCGGGTCCGCCGTCGGGGCGGGCATGTTCTCCGCCGCCGACGGCGACACCGCGGTGCTCGTCACCGGCATGGTGCTGTCGTTCTTCAACCTGGGCGCCTGGGGAGCGCTCTACGCGGTGACGCCGGAGGTCTATCCGACCGTGCTGCGGGCGACCGGCGCGGGCGCCGCGGCCGGGTTCGGCCGGATCGCCTCGATCGCCGCGCCGCTCTGCGTCCCGCCGCTGCTCGAGCTGGGCGGCTCCGGCCTGGTGTTCGGCACGTTCGCGGCCTTCTTCGTGGTCGCCGCGGCCGCCGCCCTCGGCCTTCCCGAGCGGCGCGGTCAGGCCCTCGAGGACGGTCCTGCCGCAACGGTCCCCAGCGATGCCGTGACCGGCTGATCCGCACGGGAACGTCTGGTCCGTGCGACGGGCGGCCCGGCACTGTGCAGGGGCATGAGCCTCCACCCCGCGGGGACGACGGTCTGGGTTCCGGCGCAGCAGCACTACGGCGAGAACACCGGCGACACCCCGAGCCACTCGATCTTCGTGGAACTCGAGGAGGGCGCGACCGCTCAGGCGGACGGGGTTCGCCTCGGGCCCGGATGATCGGCAGCTCCTCGTGACCTCACCCCCGGCGGACCTCCCGCGCGGCGTCGGCGCACCTGCGACCCGGGCCCTCACCGCCGCCGGGTACACCAGCCTGGAACAGCTCGCCGGCGTATCCGAGCGGCAGCTGGGAGCCCTGCACGGAGTGGGCCCGAAGGCGCTGCGCATCCTCCGCGAGGCACTCCAGGAACGGGGCCTGTCGTTCGGGTGAGCTCGGCTCAGAGGTCGAACGCCGTGGGATGACGGGCCTCGTACAGGCCGACGGTCCCCCCACCGGGCAGCCGGATCCCGGTCAGCCGTCCCCAGCCCTGGTCGCTCACCGGCTCGGTGACGGTCACCCCCCGGGCGCCCAGCTCCGCGACGGTGGCGTCGACGTCGTCGCACACGAGGTAGAGCTCGACGGCGCCGGAACCCTCGGCCGGGTGGACCGCCACCTCGGCCGGCGGGAGCTGCAGGATCAGCCACCCGCCGCCCGCGTCCACCTGCCCGCGGCCGAGCAGCTCCTGCAGGAAGGCCCGGTCGGCCTCGGCGTCGGTGCTGTACAGGATGACGTGCGCGCCGCGGATCATGCGGCGAAGCTAGCCCGTCGGCGACAGCGATCCGGTTGCTCCCCGGCCGCCCGGGTAGCCGGAAGGCATGCCCGATCCCTTCCTCCCCCATCTCCATGGCGCGACGGTCGCCGTCACCGGTGCCAGCGGCAACCTCGGCACCGCACTGCTGCGCCGGCTCACCGCTCCGGGGAGCGGGGTCGCCGAGGTGCGCGGGCTGGCCCGGCGCCGGCCCCCGGACGTCGCCCCCTACGACGGGGTCCGCTGGCACCTCGCCGATCTCGGGACGGTTGCCGGTGACGAGGTGCTCCGCGGCTTCCTCGACGGCGCGGACGCCGTCGTCCACCTGGCGTGGGCCCTGCAGCCGGGACGGCACCCCGACGACCTGCGCCGCGTCAACGTGGGCGGGACCGGCCGGGTCGTCCGCGCCGCCGCCGCGGCGGGGGTTTCGCACGTCGTGCACATGTCGTCGCTCGGCGCCTACGCGCCCGGGGCGGTGGGCCAGCAGGTCACCGAGGACTGGCCGACCACCGGCATCCCGAGCGCGCAGTACAGCCGCGACAAGTGCGAGGCCGAGCGGGTCGTCCGGGAGATCGCCGCCCGCCACGGCGACCTCACCCTGACCGTCGTGCGACCCACCCTGGTGCTGCAGCCCGACGCCGGCAGCGAGATCGCCCGCTACTTCCTCGGGCCCCTGCTGTTCGGGGCCGCCCGGCTGCTGCCCGGCTCGGTGGCGCGGCTGCTCCCCCTCCCGCTGCCGGCGGTGTCGGTCGCGTTCGTGCATGCCGACGACGTCGCCGACGCGCTCGTCCGGATCCTGGGCCGGCGCGCGGCCGGGCCGTTCAATCTCGCCGCCGAGCCGCTGATGGACGCCGCGGCGATCGCCCGCGCGCTCGGCACCCGTCGGGTCCCGGTCCCCGCCCTCGCCGTGCGGACGGCCGTCCAGGCCGCGTTCGCCGCACACGTGATCCCCACGGAGCCGGGGTGGGTCGACATCGGTCTGCGCGCACCGGCGCTGGACAGCACCCGGGCCCGCCGGCTGCTCGACTGGACGCCGGAGCATCGCGGCGACGAGGTGCTGGCGCGGTTCGTCGCGGCGCTGGGCCGCGGCGAGGGCGGCGAGGGACCCCTGCTCCGGCCCGAGGAGTCAACCGGCGCTCCCTAGCAGCGTGCGGGTCATCGCGTTGCGGGTGTCGAGCAGCTCGTCGAGCGCCGCTCCGAGGTCGCCCGCCGACACGGCCAGCTCCTCGCCCTCCGGCGTCCGCGTCGCGGCCAGCAGGGCGGCCCGCCGGAGCAGCTCCTTGAGGAACGACGCCGTCACGCCCTCGGTGCGGGCCAGGACGTCGTCCAGGCCCGACGTGTCCACCCGGAGCGAGCCGCGGTAGAGCTCGAACAACGCGCGTCGCGCATCGGTGTCCGGCAGGTCGAGGACCACCGCCTGGTCGACCCGCCCGGGCCGGGCGGCCAGCGCCGGCTCCAGCAGGTCCGCCCGGTTGGTGGTGAGCACGAAGACGACGTCGGCGTCCTCGGCCAGTCCGTCCATCTCGTTGAGCAGCTGGAAGAGCAGCGGGTGCCGGCCGGGGTGCATCCCGCGGTCCTCGGCGATGAGGTCGACGTCCTCGATCACCAGCATCGCCGGCTGCAGGGCCCGCGCCACCGAGCAGGCCTCGGCGACCAGGTGCATGGCGTTGCCGGTGAGCTGGAGGACCGTCGTGCCGACCAGGCTGCTCGTCAGGTAACGGACCGTATGGGTCTTCCCGGTCCCGGGCGGCCCGTAGAGGAGCAGGCCGCGCTTGAGGTGCTGACCGGCCGCCAGCAGCCGGCCCTTGTGCCGGGCCACCTCGACGACCTGGCGCTGCACCTCGGCGAGGGTCTCGGGGCGCAGGATCAGCTGGTCCGCGGTGAGCACCGGCCGGCGGTGGAACCGCAGCAGGGTCTGCCTGTGGCCGAACACCTCCTGACCGAAGGACAGCACCTGCCCCCGGAAGACGTTGTGTTCGAGGGCCGCGGCCCGGATCTCCGTGGCCACCCGGGGCGCGGCTGCGGGGTCGCTGCTCACGATCTGCAGCGACACCCGCTCGTTGCCGAACTCCGGCGAGGCACCGCGCACCAACATGGTCGTGCGCACCTCTCCCTCGACGACCAGATAGATCCCGCACCGCTGGCACGGCCGCACCTCGCCGTCCGGACCGCAGGCCACGTTGACCGTCGCCGGGTTGCCGGGCCGCAGTCCCATCGGATGGTGTCGGCCCTCGTCGGCGAAGAGATCGCCGAGGCCGAACATCGTGTGCTGGAAGTTGGCGATCCCGACCAGCTCCCACGTGCGGCGCGGATCGGCCAGCCAGGCGTCCAGGCCGGCCTGCACGTTCACGTGGTCGTATCCGGGCCAGGTCTCCTCGACGACGTCGTGGGCCCCGGCGCCCGCTCCCAGATGGTCGGACAGGATTCGGGACAGCTGCGGCCGCTCTCCTGCCCGCGCGGCACCGATGACGGCGCGGAGCCCGCGCCGGGCGAGCCGGCCGACGTCGGCGAGCTCCGGACGCAGGTCGCCCTCCACTGCGGCCCCGCCGCCGGGCGCCACCCCGGGGGCAGCGAACCAGCCGTACGAACGCACCACCGTGTTCCTCCCGAGGCCGGAGGAGGCGGACAGTAGCCGGGACGGCACTGTTCAGGTACCGGGAATCAGGTGCGATCGTGCCGATCGCCGCCGCCCGGCCCGGTCGGGGGGAGGACATCCGCGGGTACGTCCGGCCGGAGCGACACGAAGAGGCCTTCCGCCTCGGCGAGCGTCGACCCCGGGTCGTCCCGGGCGACCAGGCGGGCCCGGGCGGTGGTCCGCCGGCCGTCGGCATCGGCCACCTTGGCCGTCACCAGCAGGGGGACGCCGAGGCGCACCGGCCGCAGGTAGGTGACCGTGAGCGTGGCGGTCATCCCGCCGCGTCCTGCGGCACGCACGGCCCTGGCGAGCACGTGGTCGAGCAGGGTGGCGACCACGCCGCCGTGCACGAGCCCGGGCGGGCCCTCGTGCGGCTTGCCGAGGGTCACGTGCCCGGTGGCCCGGCCGTCCGGGCTGTCGGTGGCGACCATCGGCGGGGCGATGGGGTTGCCGGGGCCGTACACGGGGCTGTACCAGCGCTCTCCCGTGGCGAGGTCGTCCACCGTGGCGATGTCCTGCGGTCCACGACCGTGGGCCCGCCGCCGCCAGGCGAGCTGTCGGGTGGCTGACGTGACAGCCTCGAGCTCCGCTACGGGCACTTCCGTGAGAACCGCGGCATCGACCAGGTCGCGCAGCGCCGAACCGAGATCGCCGACCGCCTCCCGCCGAACGGCCCGCTCCTCGGGCGACAGGTCGTCAGCCACGGCGCGGACCGGCTTCGCACGGCGTCGTCGATGTGCCGACCGCACGTCGGGCGGTCCTGAGGGGGCGGAGGTCGTCGTGGTCCACCCCGCCATCGTGACGGCTCCCAGGACGGCCCGCGCGATCGGATCCTAGAGCGTTGTGTGATTGAGCGATCACCAAACGTTGCGGAGACGTCACTGAGCGATTACGGTCGATTCCGGACAGCAACGCTTCCGCTCCCCCCTGCCGGAGTCGCCGTGCCCCTGCTCACCGTTGCGCTCGTGCCCGCCCCCGACCGCACCGTGGTTCGGCTGACCGGCGAGAGCGACCTGTCGACGGATCCGCTCCTCACCCGGGAGCTCGCCCGGGCGGCTGCGCTCGGCGCCCGCGCGGTGATCGTCGACGTCGCCGGCGTCCGGTTCTGGGACTGCTCCGGTCTGCACGCTCTCGCCGACCTCACCGCCGAGCTCGACACGGCGGGCCGTCAGTGCCGCATCGTGGGCGCCGGCCCCGCGACCCGCCGGCTGATCGGTATGGCGGACTTCGCGGGGGTGCTCGACCTGGACGGGCCGGTGCAACTGTCCCGCCGGCCCCGCCGTCAGCCGAGCCCTCCACCACCCGCTCCCGTCTGGAGGCGGCCGGTGGAGGTCCCGGCCTGATCGGCCTCAGGCCAGCGCGTCCAGGCGGGCCATGTCGTCGTCGGACAGGGTGAGACCGGCCGCGCCGAGGTTCTCGGTGAGGTGCTCCACCGACTTCGTCCCGGGAATGGGCAGGACGACCGGCGACGTCTGCAGCAGCCACGCCAGCGCCACCTGGGCCGGTGTCGCGTCGAGCTCCGCGGCGATCGCGGCCACCGGGCTGTCGGGCGCGGCCAGGTCCCCGGTGGCGATCGGGAACCACGGGATGAACGCGATGTTCTCGGCCGTGGCGTAGTCCAGCACGTCCTGCGACCTGCGGTTGGTCAGGTTGTGGAGGTTCTGCACGCTGACGACGTCGACGATCTCGCGCGCGGCCCTCAGCTCCTCCACCGACACCTCCGAGAGTCCGATGTGGCGGACCTTGCCCTGCTCCTGCAGCTCCTTGAAGGCGCCGAGCTGGTCGGCGAGCGGCACCTCGGGGTCGATGCGGTGCAGCTGGAGAAGGTCGATCCGCTCGACCCGGAGGTGACGCAGGGAGAGCTCTACCTGCTGCGTGAGGTAGGCCGGGCGCCCGACCGCCGTCCACACGCCGGGCCCCTGCCGCGTGAACCCGGCCTTGGTGGCGATGACCAGTTCGTCGCCGTACGGATGCAGCGCCTCGGCGATGATCTGCTCGCTCACGAACGGCCCGTAGGAGTCGGCGGTGTCGATGAAGTCGACGCCCTGCTCGACCGCGGCGCGGACGACGGCGAGCGCGCCGGCGCGGTCGGCCGGCTCGCCCCAGACGCCCTGGCCGGTGATCTGCATCGCGCCGTAGCCGAGGCGGTGGACGGGGAGGTCCCCGCCGATGGAGAAGGTGTCGCTTCGCTGTGCAGTCGTCATGTCTCCGGCCAGCACGCGATCCCGCGCGGGTGTTCCCGAAACCGTGTTCGATGGCGGGATGGGCGAGGTCGTGGTGATCCGGCACGGGCAGACGGAGTGGAGCCGCAGCGGCCAGCACACCAGCGTGACGGACCTGCCGCTCCTGCCGGAGGGCGAGGAGCAGGCGAGGAACCTGCGGACGTCACTGGCCGGCCGCCGATTCGTGGACGTGTGGGTGAGCCCGCGGCAGCGCGCACTCCACACGGCGGAACTCGCCGGGCTGACGCCGACGCGGGTCGAGGAGGACCTGGTCGAGGTCGACTACGGCGGCTACGAGGGCCGGACGACGCTGGAGATCAGAGCCGAGCTCGGGCGACCCTGGACGCTGTGGGCGGACGGCACCATCCCCGGCGACGCCTCACCTGGCGAGACGCTGGCCGCCGTCGCGGTGCGGGTGGACCGGGCGCTGGCCCAGGTGCAGGAACGACTGGCCGACGGCGACGTAGCGCTCGTGGCTCACGGCCACGTGCTCCGCGTGCTGACCGCCCGCTGGCTGGGTCTCCCGCCGGAGGCCGGGGCGCTGTTCGCGCTCCCCGCCGGGAGCTACGGCGTCCTGGGACACGATCGCGAGAGGAAGGTGCTCACCGGCTGGGGGCTGCACTGACCTCCCGGCGGCCGACCGGCTGCCACCGGTCCTCCGGCTCCTCGGCCGGCAGTTCTGGTCGGACGGGCCGGCCGAAGAGCCACCCCTGACCGAGGTCGGCCCCGAGGGCGGTGACCTCCTCGGCCAGCCGTTCGGTCTCCACCCCCTCCGCGACGACGACGGCACCGAGCTGGTGGGCCAGCTCGGTCACGGCCCCGAGCGCGGTGCGGACGCCGTGGTCGGGCAGCTCCTGCACCAGTCGCTTGTCCAGCTTGACCACGTCGGGGCGGACGGCGGCCAGGAGCGACCGGGTCGCCCGGCCGCCGCCGACGTCGGCCAGCGCCACCCGCCAGCCCAGCGAGCGGTGGTGCTCCAGCACCGAGACGAGGTGGCCGCGGTCGGCGATCGCGTGCGACTTCATCACCTCGAAGACCAGCTGCCGCGGGGCGATGCCGGTGTCGTGCACGACGCGTTCGGTGCCGGCCAGGCAGACCTGCGGCCGGTAGATCGCAGCGGGGTGGAAGTTGACGTACAGCTCGTCGTCCCCGAGCCACGGGGCGGCCCCGGTGATCGCGGACTCGCGGGCGATCCGGTCCAGCCGGTCCAGCCAGCCGGCCTGCTCGGCGACGAAGAAGAGGTCACCGCCGCCGATCTCGCGGCCGTCCACGACGCCCCGGAGCAGCGCCTCGTGGGCCACCACCGAGCGGTCGGCCAGCGAGACGATCGGCTGGTAGGCGGACCGGAAATCGGCCTCCGCCAGCACCCCGACCTCCACGGTCACCCCGCGGCGGGCGAGCTCGACGGCGAGGGTGGGCGCGGTGAGGAGCCGCTCGGTGAGCGCCGCGCCGTCCGCGGGCGGGTCGGTGACCACCCGCAGCGCTCCGGCCTCCGCGTCGGTGAGCACGCGGGCCAGCCGCTGGAACAGCAGCGCCAGCCCTCGGCCACCGCGCTCGTCGACCAGGTCGAGCAGCTGCGGGGACGAGTGCACGATCAATCCGATGGCCTCGGCGGCGCGGGCGATCGGGGGCAGCACGTGGCCGACGGAGGTGGCCAGCAGGGCGCGCGTCGCCGGTGCCGGGACCTGCCAGCGGATGGTTTCCACGCTCGCAGGATGACTGACCGATCCGCCGCGACGGCACAGGCGCGCGGCGCCCCGTCGCAGCACTTCCGGGTGAACCGTCGAACGAACGACGCGCACTGATGTGGGCCTACAGAGACTTTAATGTCTAAGGTCAGCGTCATGGCCGCACTGACCACGACCGACATGCCCCGACCGAGCCGCGGTGGTCGTCCCCGCGACCCCAGCCGGGACGGCGTCATCCGGGCCGCCATCCTTCGTCTCCTCGCCGACGTCGGCTACGGCGCCCTGACCATGGACGCCGTCGCCTCGGAGGCCGGCGTGGGCAAGGCGACCATCTACCGCCGCTGGCGCACCAAGCAGGACCTCGTGGTCGACACCATCTCCGACCTCAACCGGGCAGAGGCGACGCCCCCCGACACCGGCTCGCTCGAGGGCGACCTCCGGCAGATGCTGCGATCGCTGGTCACGGTGATCACCGGCCCGACCGGTGCCGCGACGCTGTCGCTCCTGTCCACGATGCCGCACCAGCCGGCGCTGGCGGAGGCGTTCCGCACCGGTCCGCTGGCCGTGTGGCGACAGTCCTTCGAGGAGATCTGGGCGCGCGCCGAGCAGCGCGGCGAGGTGCGGCCCGGGGTCGCCAGCTCCGTGGCGGCCGAGACCACCAGCGCACTGCTCGTGCAGCGCTGGCTGCTGACCGGCAAGCCGGTCGACGAGGCCTTCGCCGACGAGGTGCTCGACACCGTGGTCCTGCCGCTCATCCGGGTCAACACCCCCAGCTGACCGCTACCAGCCGAGCGTGCCGGGCTCGCCCTTGAACGGCCCGACGACGTCGGCGGTGATCCAGCCGCCGTAGAAGCCGCCGGCCTGCGCGCGGACCGTCTCGCCGTCGACGAGCGCACGGTCGACCTTGCCCGGATAGAAGGCGACCGCGCCGCGCACATGCTCGAAGCCGGGGCTGGGGTCCTCGTAGGACCAGCCGACCGCCGCCACGCGCCGTCCGTCGACCACGGCGTCCCAGTAGGTCGCGGCGCCCTTCCACTCGCACCACGAGCTGCCGGCGGCCCGTTCGAGGACGCCGTCGGCGACGTCCTCGCGGGGCACGTAGTAGACCGGCGGGTGACTGGTCTCGCAGACCCGGATCGCGCGGTCGGTGGCGGCGAGCACCCGCCCGCCCAGCTCGACGACGATGCGGCGGGGGGTGACCTCGGCCGACGGCGGCCGCGGGTAGTCCCAGACGGACTCCTGCCCGGGCCCGACCGGGTCCCGCTTCACCGCCGCAGCCCGATCGTCCGCAGGAGCCGGCCGCCGAGCCGCCGGACCCGACGGCCGAGCCGCCGCAGCAGCCGGACACCGATGTCCGCCGTGAACCGCCCAGTGGGCAGCGGAACGCCCAGACTCTCCAACTGGGCGCGGATGACGGGGTCGGCGAGCCAGCCGTCGGTGTGCATCTGGAGGGACCGGAGTCCCCAGTCGGCGTTGCCCTCGAGCAGGACCGGGCCGCTCGCGGTGATGACGACGTCCCATCCCAGGGAGCGCAGGCCCGGGAACAGCCGCGCGGCCCGCACGCAGAGGTCCACGGTCTCGGCCCACCGGGGCACCTGCCAGCCGGTGAACTCCACACCTGTGTCCGGATGGTGCGTCAACCGTTCGGTCGACCCGGGCAGCACGCCTCGCCCCAGGGTCCCGGTGGCCGCGTCCACCGGTACGGACAGGCCCCCGAGGCTGTAGTTGTCGACCATGCCGCCGCGCCGGCCCAGCCGCAGCACGGCGCCCTGCACGGCGACGCTCCCCTCGCCGGTGAGGAACGTCTGTACCCGCACCGTGTTGGCCGCATAGGGAGCCAACCGGGCCAGCTCCTCGTGGTTGCGCACCGGCTCCTGCAGCACGTAGCCGCTCACTCCGCGCATGCCCGTGAGGTCCAGGGATGTGAGGGTCGCCTCGAGGTCGACCTGCTCCCCGGTCCGGGTCACCGCCTCGCCGGTGTCGTGATCGATGGCGTCCAGGATCAGCACGTGGCTGCCCCGTCCCCCACCGGCCGGCTTGATCACGAGTGCGCCCGGCTGCTGGCGACGCAGCTCGGTCAGGACGTCCTGGACGGTCCGCATCGGTCGCTCCCCGTCCCAGGTGACGCCGTGGACGGGGTCGAACAGGCCCAGGGTCCTCGGCACGGGGAGTCCGAAGCTGTCGGCGAAGCGGTAGAACACCCACTTGTTCTCCGTGAGGACCTTCGCGCCCCCGTCGTTGAGAACAGGGCGGACGACGCTCAGGTACCAGTCGTAGCCGAGGAACCGGCCGGCGTCGGCGAGTGGCCGTCCGCCGGTGAAGCCGTAGGCGTCCACGTCCTCGGTCCGGTACCCCCAGAGATAGGCCAGCCGGAGACGCGCGGCCCTGCTCAGGACCCCGGCCGACGTCCGCGCGTCCCCGGTCACGGGCTCCGGTCCGCCGCTGGTCGTCACGGGATCCGGCTGCTGGTCCGGCGACGGCGCCGCACCGCGCGGACGAGGCCGCGGGGATAGCGCGCCACCTCGCGACCGATCGCGACGGCGGGGTTGGCGAACTGGACGCCCTCGCGGATCGCCAGCTGACACGGTCGGCACCGCCCACAGGCCTTGTCGTTGAGCGGGTCGTGGCAGAACCAGCGCTGGGACAGCAGGTCCATGAAACCGTGCTCGCGGGCGATCGCGGCCATCTCCGGCTTGGTGGTGTTCAGGACCGGGAAGGAGAAGTAGCGGAACAGCTGTGCCTCGGGCGCGTCGCTGAGCGTTCCGGCGGTGTCGGTGAAGACGAGCCGGTGCAGCGGCGTGGGCCCGTCGTCGTGGGCCTGCATGCAGATCTCCACGCCGGTCCAGCCGAGGGCATCGGCGACCGCGGCCAGGTACACGTACTGGCTGCCGATCCAGATGCCCCGGGCGAGGATGCCCTGGTAAAGGGCATCCAGCTCGGGGGTGGGCGGGTAGTCCGACCGCAGGTGCACCTCGAGCGCCCCGAGCTCTCCGGGGTCCCCGAGGCGGGCCCTGAGCTCCCCGAGCATCCGGTGCATCGTCCCGAGCTCCTGCATCGTGCTGCGTCGCTCGGGGTTCAGCACGTACACGGGGCGGACCGCGCGGCGCTCGACCAGCAGCAGCTGCATGAGCCGGAACGAGGAATCCCATCCCCCGGTCCACAGCAACCGCACCGCCTGCGCGTCATCGACGTCGTCGGACATCAACTCCCCCTTCCTGCCGTGGGGTCGTCAGCGCCTGCGCCGGGTACGGGACAGGACGGCAGGAGTACGCGCCGAGCGGCGGTGCGGGCACTTCGGCAGGCAGCCGCGCCGGAGGCGGCCTCCGGGAAGCTGGGCACCAGGCGGGCTCGCTCAGTCGTTGCGGTGCCGGATCTTCTGGACGACGGCGATGGTGACCAGCAGACCCACTGCGCCGACCGTGGCCTTGCCGGCCGGCGTCTGGAGGAACCGCTCGACCGCGGCCCTCCCCTTCGCCTTGAGCCGCGTGGGGCTGGTCCGGTAGGTCAGGTTGTCCAGGGTGGCGGCCAGCGACTCGCGGGCGGCGTCGATCTCCAGCTGGATCTGTCGTGGGTCACGAGTCACGGCGACAGCCTGCCAGACGATCGGAAGTCCAGCTTCCCCGCTCGCCCGGGGGCCACCCGCGCGGGCTACTCCTAGACTCCTGGACCGCGCGGGAGTGGTGTAACGGTAGCCACGCCAGACTTAGGATCTGGTGCCTTCGGGCGTGGGGGTTCGACTCCCCCCTCCCGCACGCGACACGGGCTGCTCGAGACCCGGCAAACGCCGTCCGCCCTCGACCTCACCCCTAAGAGCGTCGCCGCGCCTCCACCGTTCTCGTTACTGTGCGTATACGGCCGTGATCTACGGAAAGTCACGAAACGGATGACGCCGGACGGGGAACGCCCACAGAGCCCCGTCAGCACGACCCACGGGGATCACGTGTCGCGCACCCGCAATATCGCAATCGCATCGGCCGCATTGGTCGTCCTTGGCGGCGGAGGAATGGTCTATGCCGCCGCATCGCCCACTTCTCCCACGAACACGATCACGGCCTGCTACAACAAGCAGACCGGCGCACTGCGAACGATCACCCCGAAGTCCGCGTCCTGCAATGCGGCCGAGATGACACTGAGTTGGAACCGGGTCGGTCCGCCCGGAGCGGCCGGCCCGCAGGGGGCCACCGGTAAGTCCGCCTACGAGGTGTGGACGTCACTCACGTCCAACGCAGGAATGACGGTGGACCAGTACCTCGCCTCCCTCAGGGGAGCGAACGGCGCGACGGGAGCCACCGGAGCCACGGGTGCGACCGGAGCGCAGGGCGCGACCGGAGCCACCGGAGCCACCGGAGCGACCGGAGCGACCGGCGCAACCGGGGCGCAGGGCGAGAAGGGCGACACCGGTGCCACCGGAGCGACCGGTGCAACCGGGGCGACCGGCGCAACCGGGGCGACCGGCGCCCAGGGCGAGAAGGGCGACACCGGTGCCACCGGAGCGACCGGCGCAACCGGGGCGCAGGGCGAGAAGGGCGCCACCGGAGCCACCGGCGCAACCGGCGCAACCGGTGCCCAGGGCGACAAGGGCGACACCGGCGCGACCGGCGCAACCGGCGCAACCGGCGCAACCGGCGCAACCGGTGCCCAGGGCGACACCGGCGCGACCGGCGCGACCGGCGCAACCGGCGCAACCGGTGCCCAGGGCGACAAGGGCGACACCGGCGCGACCGGAGCGACCGGTGCCCAGGGCGAGAAGGGAGACACCGGAGCCACCGGCGCCACCGGAGCCACCGGCGCCACCGGCGCGACCGGCGCCGCCGGAGCGACCGGCGCGACGGGGGCGCAGGGCGAGAAGGGCGACACCGGAGCCACCGGGGCGACCGGCGCGACCGGAGCCCAGGGCGAGAAGGGCGAGAAGGGCGACACCGGCACGACCGGCGCCCAGGGCGCCACCGGTGACCGAGGCGAGAAGGGAGACACCGGCGCCCAGGGCTTCTCGGCGTTCGAGATCTGGGCAGCCCAGGATGGCAACGGCTCCAAGACCATCCAGGAGTTCCTCGACTCGCTGATCGGCGCTCAGGGGGCCGAGGGAGCCGCCGGGACCAAGGGCACCGACGGCACCGACGGCACGGACGGGCTGTCGGCGTACGAGATCTGGCTCCAGCAGAGCGGGAATGCCGACGGCACCGTGAACGACTTCCTCGCCTCGCTGCAGGGCCCGGCCGGCGTTCCCGGCGCCGATGGCGCCGATGGGCTCTCCGCCTACGAGGTGTGGCTGGCGCAGCCCGGCAACGACGGCCAGAGCGTGGCGGACTTCTTCGCGTCGCTGAAGGGCGCGAAGGGCGACACCGGCACCTCGGGCCCCCAGGGTCCCGCCGGGTCGACCGGCCAGACCGGCGCTACCGGCGCGGCGGGTCCGCAGGGCGCCACGGGCGCTGCAGGTCCCCAGGGTGAAACCGGGCTCACCGGTGCGACCGGGCCGCAGGGCCCGGCCGGCGCCACCGGACCTCAGGGCCCGGCCGGCGCTACCGGACCTCAGGGACCGGCCGGCACCGTCGCAACCAGCACCGTGGTGATCGGCACGACCACCAGCGCAGGCAACGGTGCGGCGGCTGGGTTCACCACCGCGGTCTCCACCGCCAACTGCCCGACCGGCACCAAGCTGCTGGGCGGCGGGGCCTCTGCAAACCAGGGAGGGTCGGCGCGCATGGCGGTCAGCTCTTCCGCCCCCAACTCCGGGGGCACGGGCTGGACAGCAGTCGGCATCGTGGTGGTCATGGGTACCGGCTCCACCTCGGTGACGTCCTACGCGGTCTGCGGCTCCTAGCGATACCCGGATCGGGCCCGGCCTGGGACACGACGTACCTGGCCGGGCCCGATCCAGTGCAACTCCACAGAGCAGGCACACGAGGCCGGAGTGGAGCCGGCACCTGGACGCCCCTGGCGCGACCCGATGGACGCCTTCGGATGGCTGGGCTTCGGGCCGAACTGAGTGCCCTCAGGCCCCGAGGGTCACGGCGAGCGCGGGCACCAGCGCCGCGACCGCCTGACCGCTGTGGCTCCTACGCGACAGTCAGGCTGTCGCCGTGGCGCGGGGGGGCCGCGGAGGAGCGAGGAACCGCCGGGCGGCAGTGCGACGGGCCTCAGCGCCCTGAGGAGCGGGCGCCTTCGGGATCCGTCGTCGTCGACCCGCTCCGGACGTCGTCCACCTCGCTCTTGAAGATGCGGAGCGAGCGTCCGAGGGAGCGGGACGCGTCGGGCAGCTTCTTGTAGCCGAAGAGCAGCATCACCGCGAGCAGGATGAGGCCGATCTCGACCGGTCCGAGGCTCATCACGACGTCGGGCGGCTCGGCGGTCCGCCACGTCCACCCGGCGCGCCGGACGGCGCGCCGTCACCGGACAGCTGGCCACCGGTCGGCGTCGTCGTCGTGTCGATCCGGACCGGCAGGGTGACCGTGTAGCCGCTGCGGACGTCGCCGGTGACGGTGGCGAGCTGGCTGGCGCCGCCGTCGTCCCCGAAGACGTTGTCGCTGCTCAGGCTGAGTTCCGACAGGCTGCGTACCGAGGTCTCGTAGCCGTCGGTCGCGTAGACCGCGTCGCACGCGTTCTTCGGCAGGGCCACCTGCGAGGTCGCGATCGCACTCGTCGCGTCGGCGATACCTGCCTCGTCGGAGTAGACCTCGAAGTGGATGTGCGGCCAGCGCCCCGGGTAGCAGGCCGGGAAGATGCTGGTGAAGGTGACGCGGCCGTCGGCGTCGGCGATCTGGACGCCGCGCAGGTAGTTCTGGTCCTCGATCCCCTGCGAGTACAGGGAGTACCCCCCGTCGCGGTCGCAGTGCCAGACGTAGACGGCCACCCCGGCGAACGGGGCTCCCCCGTTCGCGAGGTCGGCCACGACGAGTTCGAGCGTCATGGGCACGCCCTCGGCCGTGCCGCTGTACTCCCCGAAGCTGGACCGGATGTCGGTCCGCACGATCCCGCTCTGCTCGAGCACGTCCGGACCGTTGGACCCGTCCCCCGGGTAGGGGCCGGCGGTCTCGTCGGGGATCTCACCGGACGCGTCGGCCGCGGCCGACGAGGACGAGGACGAGGACGACGTGCTGCCCGAGCTCCCCCCGCAGGCGGCCAGCCCCAGCCCGGCCGCACCGATCCCGAACACGGCCAGCATCCGCCGTCGGCTCAGCAGGGTGCCGACGTCGAAGCCCAGCCCCTGGTCGGCGAGCTCCTCCTGCGGCCGCGGCAGGGCGCGCCCCTCGTACGTCTGGTCGTGCGGCGGGTTGCCCATGTCGTTCTCCTGAGAAGGTCGCGGTTGCTGGTCCCGACGCTAGGCACGGCTACCGCGAGTTCCCTGGGCCTCTGCTGGACATCGGCTGGGAGGGCTTCGCCTCACCCGGTCCAGAAACGGCGCGCGACCGTCTCAGCAGAGATTCGTGCTCGCGGCGTTCACCAGGTCGTAGATCTCCTGCGGGGACGCCCCGACGTCGCCCTCGATGAGGACGTCGGCGAGCGCCTGGGCCGAGGCGCCCTTGCCCATCGCCGTACATGCGTGCTCGCCCAGCGCCAGGAGCTGCTGGTCCGGCTGGAACGGCCAGTTGCTGCCGTCGGAGCCGCGGGCGTCGAGCAGGAAGGCGTCGCCGCCCGTCCCCCCGCTACCCGCGGATTCTCCGGTCACGGCCGACATGTCCAGTTCCCCGGATGCCACCGGGGGTGGAGTCGCCGAGCACTGCTGGTGGAAATGCCGAGCGATGGTCGGGTTGCTGTCCCCCGGGTTCGCCTCGTACCACAGGCCCAGGTCCGCGCAGGTGCCTCCGTGTTCGACGAGCATCAACTCGGCGTCGGCCAAAGCGCTCGGCGAGAGGTCCGCGTAGGGGTTCGCAGCCGGCTCCGTGGACTCCTCGTACGCGGTGTCGGCGTACGACGAAGCCGCGCTGCCGGCCGCGTCCGAGGAGCAGCCGACGAGTCCGCACACGCCCAGGGCGAGCAGGGCCACCATCCCTGCCCGGGGTCGCCAGGATCCCGAGACGCTTCCCTCTGACACGCAATCCTCCATCGATGGGTGCCGGCCACGGCCTTCGGGCGTCCCCCGGCCGTCTCCGCCCCTGTGGGCACGAGCGGTACTCGGCGGGGCAGCATCGCACGACGCCGGACACCGGCCGGCCGGGCTCGCCCGGGAGTGCGCCCCATGCGCCCCGCAGGCCCCGGCAGCGCCCCGGGTCTCAGGCCAGATGGACGCGGAGATCGATCTCGGCCGACGGCGTCCCGGGGTCGTCGTCGTCCACGACGGCCAGCAGGTGCACCTCGTCCCCCCGGCAGTCGCGCAGCGCCAGGCCTTCGATCTTGTGCACGTGTCCGCCCCACTCGGGGATCGCCGCACGCGCGAGCACCTGCTCCCCGTCCACCAGGGCGAGTGCGGTGGCGACCACGGGACCGTCGTCGACGGCGTTCGAGCTGTCCTCGGCGGCGGCGCTCAGCAGCAGGCGTCCGTCGGGCAGCGCGATCGCGTCGGTCACCTCCAGGCCGACGCCCTCCACCTCGCCGAGGTCGTAGCCGCGCGGCTGCCCGACCGGCACCGCCTCGGCACCGGCCCGCCCGAGGACGGCGGTCACCATCGCATCCAGCGGGACGTCGACGCTGCCGGAGCGCACGCCCGCGGCCAGGTTGCCTCGGTTGAACCAGCGGAGCATCCGGCCGTGCCGGCTCGCCCCCTCCAGGTTGAGGTGTTCCAGCGGCAGGCCCAGACACCCCGCCACTCGTTCGTAGAGCGGACCGAGGTCTCCAGCCCGCGCGACCGGCTCGCCGCCCACCAGCCGGACGAGCACGCCGCGCATCCGCCGCGGCGTCGAGCCCGACCCGAGGAGCAGGACGGCCGGCTCCCGGCCCACCTCCACGGGGCAGGCCGCCTCGAGGTCCGGCTTGAGTCGCTTGGTCCCCGCCGCTTCGGAGAACCGGTCGTGGCCCTCGACGGGTGGCAGCACGCGCACCGACGTGACGTGACCGGGGCGGCGCCAGGCGGCGCAGGTGGCGTCGTCCTGCGCGATCAGCAAGCCGTCGCCCAGCGGGGCGATGCCGGAGGCCGCAGTCACCGGCGTCCCGTCGTCGAAGCGCAACGCCCTGACGTCGTCCACGTAGACCCGCACCGGCCCCCTGTGCCCGCGGAGACCTCCCGCCACGCGTTCCGCGGCTTCCGCTCGGACAGCGGGTGGGGAATCCTGCGCCGATGGGCATCTACGGCACGCACCTCCGGCCTCGGCTGCACACGTTCGCCCTCAACGACCGGCTCACGGGCGAGGTGCGGGATCGCGTCTGCTCCGGCCTGACCGGCGACGTCCTGGAGATCGGCTACGGCTCGGGCCTCAACCAGCCGCACCTGCCATCGACGGTTCGCGGCGTCTGGGCGGTGGAGCCGTCCGCGACAGCGCTGCGGCTGGGCGAGGCGCGCCGGGCGGCGTCAGCGGTGCCGGTGGTGGTGGCCGGCGACGACGCCCAGACCCTCCCGTTCCCCGACGACCGCTTCGACGCCGCTCTGTGCACCTGGGTGCTCTGCGGCATCCCAGACCCGGGTGCCGCCCTCGCCGAGGTGGCGCGGGTGCTGAAGCCGGGCGCCGCCCTGCACTTCGTGGAGCACGGGCTCGCCCCGGAGCCGACGGTCGTCCGGTGGCAACGGCGGGGCAACCGGATCAACCGGGTCATCGCCGGCTGTGTCCTGGACAACGACGTCCGCGGCCTGCTCGACCGGTCACCCTTGAGCGTCACCGCGCTGACCGCGTACTACCAGAAGGGGGCGCCCAAGCCTTCCGCCCACATGTACGAAGGGCGCGCGACCGCCTGACCTGACCCCTCCGGGTGGGGCCCCGGCTCCGTAGCTCGCGCCGCCCGGGGATCCGTCCGACATCCAGGGCATGACCAGCCTCGCTCCACCGTCCACGTGGCTCCCGGCTGCCCTCGCCCGCGCCGCGGTCGTCCCCGTGGTCGCCACCTCTCCGCGCCCCGCCCGGCACGCCGCACCCGAGGCTCCCGGCCCGGTCGAGATCGTGGCAGGCGAGCGGGCCGTCCCCGGCCGGCATGCCGAGCCGGCGTGGAGGCGCGAGCTCTTCGATGCGAGCCGCGACGAGGATCCCTTCGAGTGGCTCGGGTTCAGCGCCTGAGGGTCAGCTCGATCCGAGGGTCGAGGCGATCACCGGGACCAGGGCGGCGAACGCCTGGCCGCGATGACTCCGTGCGTCCTTCTCCGCCGGCACCAGCTCGGCCGAGGTGAGGTCCATGCCCTGCGGAACGAAGACCGGGTCGTAGCCGAACCCGTTGGATCCGCGCTTCTCCCGGATCACCGTTCCCCGCCAGTGCCGCTCGAGCACGTGCTCGGTGCCGTCGGCGGCGACGAACGCGGCGGCGCAGACGAACGCGGCGCCGCGCCGCTCGTCCGGGACGTCGGCCAGCTGCCCGAGGAGCAGCGCCGTGTTGCCGTCGTCGTCCCCGTGCCGGCCCGACCAGCGCGCCGAGAGGACGCCGGGCATCCCGTTGAGCGCATCGACGGTCAGCCCGGAGTCGTCCGCCACCGCCGGGAGTCCCGTGTACCGGACGGCCTCGTGCGCCTTGAGCAGAGCGTTCTCCGCGAACGTCGCGCCGGTCTCCGGAGCCTCCGGGTAGTCGTCCACGTCGCGCAGGCCGACCACCTCGACACCGGGGACGGCTGCCTCGAGCAGCCGCTGCAGCTCGGCGAGCTTCCCCGCGTTCCGGGTGGCCAGCAGCAGCCGGGTGCTCAACGCTGCTCCGCAGCAGTGAAGGAGTCAGCGCCGAAGGCACCGATCACACACCGGAGGTGCGTAGGGGAACCGGCGGCCTTCGGCCCGCTCATCGGCGCGCGGCGGGTGAGGACAGGGCCTCCCGCTGCAGCCTGGTCAGCTCACCGCAGCCCGCGACGGCGAGGTCCAGCAGCGCGTCGAGCGTCTTCCGGTCGAAGACTGCCCCCTCCGCGGTGCCCTGCACCTCGACGAAGCTCCCGTCGCCGGTGCAGACGACGTTCATGTCGGTGCCGGCCGTCACGTCCTCCTCGTAGGCGAGGTCCAGCCGCGGCTCCCCGTCGATGACGCCGACGCTGACCGCGGCCACCGACTGCGCGATCGCGTTCGGCTTGGCGAGCTTCTTGCGTTCACCGAGCCACGAGACGGCGTCCGCCAGCGCCACGTAGGCGCCGGTGATCGCCGCGGTCCGGGTGCCGCCGTCGGCCTGCAGGACGTCGCAGTCGATCGCGATGCTGTTCTCCCCGAGCGCCGACAGGTCTATCGAGGCGCGCAGCGAGCGGCCGATCAGGCGACTGATCTCGTGCGTGCGCCCGCCGATGCGGCCCTTCACCGATTCCCGGTCGCCGCGGGTGTGGGTGGCCCTCGGGAGCATCGCGTACTCTGCGGTCACCCAACCGAGCCCCGAGCCCTTGCGCCAGCGGGGTACGCCCTCGGTCACGCTCGCCGCGCAGAGCACACGGGTGCGGCCGAACTCGACCAGCACCGAGCCTTCGGCGTGGTCGAGCCAGTTGCGGCTGATGGTCACGGGGCGGAGCTGGTCGGCCGTACGGCCGTCGGGGCGGGTCACGTGCACTCCTCGCTAGCGCTCGTCGGGCACGTGCCCGGGTGCTGTACCTCCGCGTGACCTCGCAAGCTCGGTCACCGAGCCCGAGGGTAGTTGGCGCGGACGACCGGCCCGGCGCCGAGCGCCGGAGGGCACGCCCGGCCAGGATCCTCTGCATGCGATCCGAGCTCCGTTCCGTCCGCACCGGCGGCGTCCCGTCGGTAGTGGACCTGACCGACGAGTGCGCCGAATTCGTGAATGGGGAGCGCGACGGGCTGCTGCACGTGTTCGTGCCGCACGCGACCGCGGGGATCGCGATCCTCGAGACCGGCTCGGGCAGCGACGACGACCTGCTCGCCCAGCTCGACGTCCTCCTGCCCCGCGACGACCGCTGGCGGCACCGCCACGGCAGCGCCGGACACGGTCGGGACCACGTGCTGCCCGCCTTCCTCCCGCCGCACGCGAGCGTGCCGGTGCTGGAGGGCCTGATGCAGCTGGGCACCTGGCAGCGGATCTGCCTGGTGGACACCAACGTCGACAACCACGCGCGGCACGTCCGGTTCTCCTTCCTGGCGGGCTGACCTCCCCCTGCGCCGGACCACGGCGGTACGCGGCAGGATGGCCGTATGACCGAGACCGCCGCCGCTCCCGTCCGCCTCTCCCCCGGCGACCCGGCACCGGACTTCACGCTGCCGGACGCCGACGGGAACGAGGTCGCCCTGTCGTCCTACCGCGGACGCCGGGTCATCGTGTACTGCTACCCGGCGGCCCTGACCCCGGGTTGCACGACGCAGGCCGTCGACTTCACCGAGGCGGCCGGGGACCTGGCCCAGGCGGGGCTGGACATCATCGGGGTCTCGCCCGACGAGCCGGAGAAGCTGCTGAAGTTCCGGGAGAAGGAGTCGCTCGGCATCACGCTGGTCTCCGACCCCGACAAGTCGGTGCTGAAGGCCTACGGGGCGTACGGCCCGAAGAAGCTCTACGGCAAGGAGGTCGTCGGCGTGATCCGGTCGACCTTCATCGTGGACGCCGAGGGCCGGATCGAGAGCGCCGCCTACAACGTCAAGGCGACCGGTCACGTCGCGAAGCTGCGCCGCGAGCTCGGCCTCGGCTGACCCCGTCATGCCCGCCACGTCCCCGGCCGGGGCTGGCACTCCGGCTCGCACGGGTAGCGCGGGTCCCAGGGGAAGATGCCGCCCTCCAGCGCCCAGGTGAGCTGGTAGGCGGGCACGGAGAACTCGTCCGGCCGCCGGTAGAAGCGGTTGGCCGAGAACAGCACCTCGGCCGGGTTCGGCAGCACCTCGACCGTGAGCACGTCCACGCCGTCGTCGTCCGTGATCACCTCGCCGGGCACGAGGTCACGTCCCTCCAGCACCATGCCGGCGACCGTGTTGAGCAGGCCGCACGCCGTCTCGTGATCCAGGCCGACCGCGACGAGTTCGGGATGGTCCAGACCGAAGAGCCCGACCGTGTAGGCGAACGACGGCTCGTCGGACTCCTCGCCGCGCATGACGTACTGCACCGCCACCCGGTGCGTGCGCACGGTCCGGGCGAGCCGGGTGTCCTCCTGGTCGAGCCAGGCCGTCGTCTGCGGATCTGTCGTCATGCGGAACAGCGTCTGCCGCGGCACCGACAGGACGGGGCGACTCAGCCGGGTCTGTGGACGGACGGGATGCCTGGGGATGAACGGGTCAGCCGGCGGCGTCCCGCTCGGCCTTCTTCCGGCGCCGGCCCTCGTGCATGGCCACGACCCGGGCGATCGGGATGGTGTGCCCCTGGGCGACCAGGTCGGCCGGGAGTTGCTGCGGCTCGGGCAGGGTGGCCGTCCAGGGGTCGCCGTCCCCCAGCCGCTGCCCCGCCGTCGTCACGGTGACGTCCCCCGGGTGGACGGCGTCGAGCGCGTCCCAGGCCACCGGGGCCGACACGGGCAGTCCCGGGCGGACCCGTGGGCTGTAGGCGGCTACGACCGTTCCCTGGCCGGCGCGGGTGGAGTCGACGAAGACCTTCCCGCCGCGCTCCTCCTTCAGGTACGCGGTCGTGGCGATCCCGGGGTCCAGCTTTTCGGTGCGCGCGGCCAGGGCGCGGGTGGCCGCGGCGACGTCCTCGACCGGTGCGTCCCGGACCGGGACGACGACGTGCAGCCCCTTGGCCCCGCTGGTCTTCACCGCGCCCGCCAGCCCCGCGCCGTCCAGCGCCCCGCGGACCAGCCGCGCCACCGCCACCACGGCCGCGAAGTCCGCGCCCTCGGGCGGGTCCAGGTCGAGCACCAGCGCGGTGGGATGGACCGGGTCGTCGAGGCGGAAGAACGGCACGTGGAACTCGACCGCCCGCTGGTTCGCCAGCCACAGCAGGGTTCGCCGGTCGTCGCAGAGCACCTGGTGCACCTCGCGGTGGGCCGCCTCCGACCACACCGTCACGGTGCGCACCCAGTCGGGGGCGCCTTTCATCACGTTCTTCTGCATGAACGGCTCGGCACCCGGCCGGACCCGCTTGATCGTCAGCGGCCGCCCGGTCAGCTGCGGCACCAGCCGGTCGGAGAAGGCGTCGAGGTAGTCGAGGAGATCGCCCTTGGTCACGTCGAGCCCGTCGCCCAGCGGCTTGTCGAGGCTGGTCAGCCGGACGCCGTCCCGAACGTCCTCGGCCATGTCCTCGCCCCTCAGATCTCGTAGGTGGCGCCCGGGCGGACCAGCTCGGTCTCGGGGAAGACGGCGCTCGCCGCGAACAGCTGGCCGATCTCGTCCACCCAGGCCGGGACGTGGGTGAGCAGCAGCCGCCCCACGCCGGCGGCCGCGGCGTGCTCGCCGGCCTCGCGAGCGGTCAGGTGCAGCCCGGGAGGCAGGTCCGGACCGGGCGGGTGGGCCGCCTCGGCGAGCAGCACGTCGGCGCCCCGGGCCAGCTCGACCACGCCTTCGCTCGGCCCGGTGTCGCCGGTGTAGACCAGCGACCGTCCGCCGGCGGTCAACCGGAGCGCGTGGCACTCGACCGGGTGCGCGGTGAGAGTGGTCTCTGTCGCGAACGGCCCGATGGCCGACCTCCCGGGCGCGAGGTCGACGAAGTCGAAGACGTCGGTCAGGTCGGCGTCCTGACCGTCGGCGGCACCGGCCAGGCGCGCGTGCGCGCCACCGGGTGCGTACAGCGGGATCCGCCGTCCCGACGACCGGCCGGAGTACCGGTGCCAGATGACGAACGGCACGACGTCGAGGCAGTGGTCGGCGTGCAGGTGCGACAGGAAGACCGCGTCGATGGTGTCGGGTTCGACGAGGCCCTGCAGCGCGCCGAACGAGCCGTTGCCGAGGTCCACCAGCAGCCGGAACCCGTCGTGCTCGACGAGGTAGGAGGAGGCCGGCGACTTCGGGCCCGGGCCGCTGCCCGAGCAGCCGACGATGGTGAGCTTCACGGCGCGCCCACCGTCTCCGCGCGCAGCACCGAGCCCACCTCGGGACCCAGGAAGCGCCTGCCCAGGCGGGCGAACGGCTCCGGGTCGCCGGTGGCGAGGAAGCGGTGCTCCGGCGGCGGGCCGTCCTCGTTCCGCAGCAGGTCGGCGCGGGTGAGCACCCGGTAGACGTCCTTGGCCGTCTCCTCCGCGCTGGACACCAGCGTGACGTCGTCGCCCAGGACGAGCGAGAGCACGCCGGTGAGCATCGGGTAGTGGGTGCAGCCCAGGACGACGGTGTCGACGCCGGCGCCAAGCAGCGGGTCGAGGTAGGACTGCGCCAGCCCCACGAGCTGCCGCCCGGTGGTGACGCCGCGCTCGACGAAGTCGACGAAGCTCGGGCAGGCCGCGCTGGTCACGGTGATGTCCGGCGCGGCGGCGAAGGCGTCCTCGTAGGCGCCGCTGGTGATCGTGGCCTGGGTGCCGATGACGCCGACACGGCCGGTGCGGGTCGCTGCGGTGGCCCGGCGGACCGCGGGCAGGACGACCTCCACCACCGGGACGTCGTAGCGCTCACGGGCGTCCCGCAGCGAGGCGGCGCTCGCGGAGTTGCAGGCGACGACCAGCATCTTGACCCCGGAGGCGACCAGGTCGTCCATCACCGCCAGGGAGTGCCGGCGCACCTCGGCGATCGGCAGCGGGCCGTAGGGGCCGTTGGCCGTGTCGCCGATGTAGCGGATCGCCTCGTGCGGCAGCTGGTCGAGCACGGCCCGGGCGACCGTGAGCCCCCCGACCCCCGAGTCGAAGATGCCGATCGGCGCATCGGTCCTGCCCAGTCCGCTCCGCATGTCGCGCGCCAGGCTAACCGGCGCCCCTGACACCCCGCACCGGCGCTCCCGCGTTGATCATCGAGTTGTTGCCGCCGACACGACGCAACACGCCGCGGTGGGCGGCCACAACCCGATGATCAACTGGGAGGACGGCCGTGAACGGGCGTCAGGCCCAGAGCTGGCCCTCCAGCGCGGAGGTAGCCTCCTCCAGCGAACCGGCGTACGCGCCGGTGGAGAGGTACTTCCAGCCGCCGTCGCAGACGATGAAGGCGATGTCGGCCCGGCGTCCGGCCGCGACCTCCTTGTCGGCGATCCCGAGAGCCGCGTGCAGGATCGCGCCGGTCGAGATGCCGGCGAAGATGCCCTCGCGCTCCACGAGCTGGCGGGTGCGGTGGATGGCGTCCTCCGGCCCGACCGAGAAGCGGGAGTCCAGCAGCGACGGGTCGTACAGCTCGGGGATGAACCCCTCGTCGATGTTGCGGAGCCCGTAGACCAGCTCGCCGTAGCGCGGCTCGGCGGCGATCACCTGGACGCCGGGCTTGTGCTCGCGCAGGTAGCGGGAGACGCCCATCAGCGTCCCCGTCGTCCCGAGGCCCGCGACGAAGTGGGTGATCGACGGCAGGTCGGCGAGGATCTCCGGGCCGGTGCCCTCGTAGTGCGCCTGGGCGTTCGCCGGGTTGCCGTACTGGTACAGCATCACCCAGTCCTCGTGCTCCGCCGCGAGCCCCTTGGCGACGGCGACGGCCTGGTTCGACCCACCCGCGGCCGGCGAGTAGATGATCTGCGCGCCGTACATCTCCAGCAGCTGACGGCGCTCGACCGAGGTGTTCTCGGGCATGACGCAGATCAGCTTGTAGCCGCGCTGGCGGGCGACCATCGCCAGCGAGATCCCGGTGTTCCCGCTGGTCGGCTCCAGGATCGTGGCGCCCGGTGCAAGCGACCCGTCCTTCTCCGCCGCGTCGATCATCGCGATCGCGGCGCGGTCCTTGATCGAGCCCGTCGGGTTGTGGTCCTCGAGCTTGGCCCAGAGGCGGACGTCCGGGGTCGGCGACAGCGACGGCAGCCCGACCAGCGGGGTGCCGCCGAGGGAGTCGACGAGGGAGGCGAAGCGGGCCATCGGTGCTCTTCCGGGAGAGGGGTCAGCCGCCGGCGACGGCCGGGAGGATCGTGACCGAGTCGCCGTCCTTGACCTGGGTGTCCAGGGCGCCGGTGAAGCGCACGTCCTCGTCGTTGACGTAGACGTTGACGAAGCGGTGCAGCTTGCCCTCCTCGGTGACGAGGCGGTTCTTCAGCCCGGGGTGCTTGCTGTCGAGGTCGTCGACGAGCGCGGAGAGCGTGGCGCCACTGCCCTCGACGGTCTTGTTGCCGCCGGTGTGGGTGCGCAGGATGGTCGGGATCCGGACCTCGATGGCCATGGCGTGCGGTTCTCCTCGAACTGGGATGTCAGGGGGCGCTGCGCGGCGGCAGCGTTTCATGCGTCTGAGCGGGCAACGCCCGGGCGCCGCCCGGGATTCCGGACGGCGCGGGAACTTCCCCTCAGTCGTAGACGACGGTCGTCGGGGTGTGGCCGAAGAGGTAGGACTCGACGACCTCGACCTCCTCCTCGCTCACCTCGCCGTCGACGATGCGGAAGCTGCGGAACTCGACGTCGTCGCCCACCAGGCCGGTCTGCGGACCGTGCTCGCGGGTGGACACCAGGACGTAGTGGGCCTCGGGCTCGGCGGCCAGCCCGATGTCGGTGCGCGAGGGGTGGGCCTCGGTCGCGGTGTGCGAGTGGTAGATGACCACGGGCACCTCGTCGCGGTCGTCCATGTCGCGGTACAGCCGGAGCAGGTCGCCGGAGTCGAACTCGTAGAACGTGGGCGACCGCGCTGCGTTGAGCATCGGGATGAACCGCTCGGGACGATCGCTGCCCTCGGGGCCGGCGACGACGCCACAGGCCTCGTCCGGGTGGTCCTCCCGGGCGTGGGCCACGATGGCGTCGTAGGTCGCGCGGTCGATGCGCAGCACGATCCCAGTCTAGGCGGCGGCTCCGTGGGCCTCCGGGCTCGGGCTCCGGGGAGGGAGGCGGCCACGCTCTCCGTCGTGCGACCCGTTACGGTCCGTTCTCGTGCTGGTCAAGTTGCTCATCGCCGTGGGTGTGGTGGCGTTCCCGCTGCCCGCGCTCTACCTGGGCGCCGGCAACCTGCTCAAACGACCCGGCCTCAGCGTCGACGAGCCCGCCGACCGGGCCTCCTTCCTGATGCTGGTCTTCCTGCGCGGGCTGATCCTGCTGGTGGTGTTCGCGCTGTCCGCGGTGACCCTCGTCTCGGCGGTCGGCGCGCTGATCCGGGGCGTGGAGCTGCACGGGCTGGTCTACGTGTTCTTCGTGCTCGACCTGCTGCTCGCGCTGGTGATCGTGCTCAGCTTCGGCCGGCGCGAGCGGCGACCAGTGCGTCGACGAGCGACCCCTGCACCGCGGTGAGCCAGTAGTAGACGGCCAGCTGCTGGTCCTCCTCGCCGGTGATCTCCTCGGGCGGCTCGGTGTCCTCGCCGATGTCCAGCCGGGTCCCCAGCGCGAGCCGCAGGTCGTTCGTGCTGCGCAGCCACGCGGCCGCCTGATCGGCGTCCAGCCGCACCTCGCCGCCCGCCGCCGGCAGCGTCGCCCGCACCACCGCCAGGTCGTCGGCCTTGCCGCTCCGCAGGGCCGACTCCGTCAGCTCGCGGTAGTCGGCGGCGATCTCCGGGTCGCCGCGGTGGCCGTCGGGCAGCAGCCGGGCCAGCACGGGGTCGTCGCCGACATCCTCGGCGTCGGCGGCGAGCAGCTGCTCGAGCTGGTCCAGCAGCAGCCCGACGACGGTCGCCTCGGCGGGGTCGAGCCGCGCGACGACGTCGCCCCCACGCGCCCGGAAGGGCTTCACGAGTCCCGCTGGTAGCTGGCCCACAGCCCGTAGGCGTGCAGCCGGCTGGTGTCGTGCTCCATCCGCTCGCGGGGCCCGGAGCTCACGATCGCCTTCCCTTCGTGGTGGACCTGGAGCATCAGCGTCGTCGCCGTCGGCTCGTCGTAGCCGAACAGCTCCTGGAGCACGAACGTCACGTAGGTCATGAGGTTGACGGGGTCGTTCCAGACGATCGTCACCCACGGCCGGTCGAGGTCGTGGTCCTCGTCGACGGTGGTGTCCGGGGTGCGCTCAGGCGCAAGGGGTCCGGCCACCGGACCACCTTAGGACGCCGGTCCGACGCCGTCCCCCTACCCTTTCCGATCATGGATACAGCCCCTGGGCCGGCTCCCTCCCTGTTCACCGACCGGTACGAGCTGACGATGGTCGCCGCGGCGCTCGCCGACGGCACCGCCGACCGGGACTGCGTCTTCGAGGTCTTCGCCCGCCGCCTGCCGCACGGTCGCCGCTACGGGGTGCTCGCGGGCACCGGACGTCTCCTGGAGGCGCTCCCCTCCTTCCGCTTCGGCGACCAGGAGATCACCGCGCTGCGCGAGCAGGGCCTGACCGACGAGCGGCTGCTGGACTGGCTGGCCGGCTTCCGGTTCAGCGGCGACATCGAGGGCTACGCGGAGGGCGACCTGTTCTTCCCGGGCTCCCCGGTCCTCACCGTGCGAGCACCCTTCGCCGAGGGCGTGCTGCTGGAGACCCTGGCGCTGTCGATCCTCAACCACGACAGCGCGATCGCCTCCGCCGCCGCCCGCATGATCGCCGCGGCCTGCGAACGCCCCTGCATCGAGATGGGCTCCCGCCGCACCCACGAGCATGCCGCCGTCGCCGCCGCCCGGGCCGCGCACATGGTCGGCTTCGCCTCGACGTCCAACCTCGAGGCGGGGCGGCGCTACGGCGTCCCCACCACCGGGACGAGCGCGCACGCCTTCACCTTGCTGCACGACGACGAGAAGGCGGCCTTCCGGGCGCAGGTGGACGTCCTCGGCCCCGGGACGACGCTGCTGGTCGACACCTACGACGTGGACCAGGGCATCCGGACGGCGGTCGAGGTCGCCGGCACCGGGCTCGGCGGCATCCGGCTGGACTCCGGTGACCTGCCCACCCTGGCCACTCACGCGCGGGAGCTGCTCGACTCCCTCGGCGCCACCGGAACCCGGATCGTCGTGACGAGCGACCTCGACGAGTACGCCATCGCCGGCCTGATGGCCGCGCCGGTCGACCGCTACGGCGTCGGCACCTCGCTGGTCACCGGCTCGGGGGCGCCCACGGCGGGCATGGTCTACAAGCTGGTCGAGCGCGCGGGCGTGAAGGTGGCCAAGAAGTCGGAGGGCAAGCGGTCGGTCGGCGGCCGCAAGTACGCCGTCCGCCGGCACGACGGCGACGGCATCGCGCTGGCCGAGGTGGTCAGCAGCGAGCCGATCCAGCCCCGGGACGGCGACCGCGACCTCGTCGTCGCCCTGGTGGAGGCGGGTCAGGTGTGCTCCACGGCCTCGCCGGTACAGGCACTGGCCGAGGCACGGGCACACCACGAACGCGCCCGCGCCGCGCTGCCGCAGGAGGCCTGGGCACTCTCCCGGGGTGAACCGGCGTTGGACACGGTGACCGCATGAGGGAGACCGCCGGATGACCCGCGCCCTGCTCGTCGTGGATGTCCAGAACGACTTCTGCGAGGGCGGCAGCCTGGCCGTGACCGGCGGCGCCGCCGTCGCGGGCGCGATCAGCACCCACATCCGGACGGCGGGCGAGGAGTACGCGCACGTCGTCGCCACCCGGGACCACCACGTCGACCCCGGCGGGCACTTCGCCGCGGAGCCGGACTTCCTCGACACCTGGCCCGCGCACTGCGTCGTGGGCACCGGCGGCGTGGAGCTGCACGAGGCGCTGGACCGCGGCCCGCTCGAGGCGGTCTTCGACAAGGGGGAGCACGCCGCGGCCTACTCCGGGTTCGAGGGCAGCGCCGATGGCGTCCCGCTGGCCGACTGGTTGCGGGAGCGCGGCGTCGACGCGGTCGACGTGGTGGGCATCGCGACCGACCACTGCGTGCGTGCGACGGCGCTCGACGCCGTCGGCCAGGGGTTCGCGACCCGCGTGCTGCTGCACCTCACCGCGGGCGTCGCCGAGGCCAGCACCGAGGCGGCGCTGGACCAGCTCCGGACTGCCGGGGTCGAGCTCGAGGGCGAGGTCGGCCGGACCTAGAGCTTCCCGGCGGCCGCAGTGAGCACCGCGACCGACGCCTCGGGAGTCTCCTGGAGGTTCACGAGATGGACGACCACGTCGCCGACCCGCGCGAAGTAGTTCTCCGAGGTCACGAATGCCTCGTCCCCGACACCCTCGATCGGAGTGCGTTCACCGATGGCGGCGGAATAGGTCAGGTCGGTCGGCGACATCAGCGTGATCGTGAACTCCTTGCCCGAGCCTTCGCCCCACGTGTCCCGGGTCCACGAGTAGGTGCAGGTGCCGCCGCCGCCCAGGGACGAGCTCTCGGAAGTCACGGTGACCGCGCCCTCGTCGGCGGGGAGCTGCTCGGACAGGATCCCGGCCATCTCCTCGTCGCCGAGCAGGCTGCACGGCTCCACAGGCGGGGGGGCACCCACGTCGTCCGACGTGGGCAAGGCTTCTGCCCCACTCTGACTGCCGCCGGCGGCGGGGCTCGGGTCGCCCCCGCACCCGGCCAACGGAAGCAGGGCCAGTGCACACCACACAGCCGCCAGGCGTGTTCGCGTCATGCGGTCATCTCCCTCAGCGGCGCTGAGCATGGCGCGCGCATGCTGGCAGGCACCCGCTCTGTTCCACAATCCCCCAGCGCGTTCGGGCCGCCGGCCGTCGCGAGGCATCACCGCGTGCACCGGCGAGGTCCCGGCTCGGTGACACGCCTCGTCCCTCGAGGTGGACCCGCCGGCCGCGACACGCAATCAGGGGACGGCGTCGAGGACCTCGTCGCGGGTGAAGCCGAGCACCTGCAGCACCGCGTCCAGATAGGGCTGGTTGAGCGCGGTGTGTGCCTGCTCCCGCACGAACGGCTTGGCGTTGAAGGCGATCCCGAGTCCGGCCGCGTTGAGCATGTCGAGGTCGTTGGCGCCGTCGCCGACCGCGACGGTCTGCTCCATCGGGATGCCGTACTCCGCGGCGAAGCGCTCGAGGGCCCGCGCCTTGCCCGGCCGGTCGACGATCTCCCCCACCAGCCCGCCGGTCAGCTTCCCGTCGACGACCTCCAGGGTGTTCGCGGCGGCGAAGTCGAGCCCGAGGGTCTCGGCCAGCGGATCGACGATCTGGGTGAATCCGCCGCTGACGATGCCGCAGCGGAAGCCGAGCCGTTGCAGGGTCCGGATCAGCGTGCGCGCGCCGGGGGTGAGCACCAGCGCCTCGCGCACCTCGTCCAGCACCTCCGCGGGCAACCCCGCCAGGACGGCGACCCGCGCGCGCAGCGACTCGGCGAAGTCGAGCTCGCCGTTCATGGCCGCGGCGGTGATCCGCGCGACCTCGGCGGCCCGGCCGGCCCGGGCCGCCAGCTCGTCGATGACCTCACCGCGGACGAGCGTGGAGTCGACGTCCAGCACGATCAGCCGCTTGCTCCGGCGGGCCAGGCCCACCTGCTCGACGGCGATGTCGGCGCCGGTGGCCGCGGCCACCGCGGCCAGGGCGGTGCGCAGCGCCGTCGCCTCCGCGCCGGAGACGGTGAGCTCGAAGCTGGTGACCGGGTAGTCCGAGAGCCGCCGGATCGCGTCGATGTTGCCGCCGATGCCCGCGATCGCCCGCGCGGCGCCGGCCACGGCGTCGGGCGGAACCGGCCGGCCCAGCACGATGACGTGGTGCGGCCGGCCGTCGGCGGGCGCCGGCCCGGGGTCCGTGGCCGACTCCACGTCGACCCGCACCCCCACCGCTGCCGTCACCCCGGCGGCCACCCGCGACAGGTGCGCCAGCAGCGTCGGCTCGTCCGCGACGCCCCCCTCCACGGGCAGCGCACCGACGACGACACCGAGCACCAGGTGGCCGTGGACGACCACCTGCTCGACGTCGATGACCTCCACCCGCGGCCCCGGGGTCTCCGCGAGGGCCGAGAACAGCCGCGCCGTCACCCCCGGCCGGTCGGCGCCCGTGACGGTCAGCAGGCCACGGGGGGACTGCGGCGTCGGAACCGGCTGCGGGCGGGGAGTCGGGTCCAGCGGCACGCCGCCATCGTGCCGCACCGGCGTCCCCTGCCCGGGAGCCGGTCCCGGTCCCCCGGACACCGAGATCCGGATCCCGCCGCTTCCCGTCCCCGTCGGTGTCCGCCGTCAGGCGGATCTCGACGTCCGCCGCGCCTTGGGAACGACGGACGCCCCGCCGGCCGGGGGGCGGGCGGGGCGTCCGAGGGGTCGTGCGGTGCGATCAGGGCACGCGATCAGGTCGGGTCGGGGTCGTTCGGACCCTGCCGAGCGCCGGCGGTCCCGCCCAGCTCGCTGGCGTACGGCGCGTGCCGCTTGCCGGCATGCGCCTCGTCCTGCAGGCGCTGGAGCAGGTGCGGGTAGTGGGCCTCGAACGCGGGGCGCTCCGACCGGATGCGCGGGATCTCCACGAAGTTGTGCCGGGGCGGCGGCGAGGACGTCGCCCACTCCAGCGAGTTGCCGTGGCCCCAGGGGTCGTCGCGCAGTGCGAGTTGCCCGTACTTCCACGACTTCACCACGTTGTAGAGGAACGGGATGGTCGAGGCACCGAGGATGAACGCGAAGATCGTGGAGATCGTGTTCAGGGTGGTGAACATGTCGGTGGCCCGGTAGTCGACGTAGCGGCGGGGCATGCCCTCGTTGCCCAGCCAGTGCTGGACGAGGAACGTGCCGTGGAAGCCGATGAACGTCATCCAGAAGTGCAGCTTGCCGATCTTCTCGTCCATCATCCGGCCGCACATCTTCGGGAACCAGAAGTAGATCCCGGCGTAGGCGGCGAACACGACCGTGCCGAAGACGACGTAGTGGAAGTGGGCGACGACGAAGTACGAGTCGGAGACGTGGAAGTCCAGGGGCGGGCTGGCCAGCAGCACGCCGGTGAGACCGCCCAGGAGGAACGTGATCAGGAAGCCGATGGACCACAGCATCGGCGTCTCGAAGGTCATCTGGCCGCGCCACATGCTGCCGATCCAGTTGAAGAACTTGATCCCGGTCGGTACAGCGATGAGGTAGGTCAGGAAGGCGAAGAAGGGGAGCAGCACCGCGCCGGTGGCGAACATGTGGTGCGCCCACACGGCCAGCGAGAGAGCACCGATGGCCAGCGTCGCGAAGACCATGCCCTTGTAGCCGAACAGCGGCTTGCGGCTGAAGACCGGGATGATCTCCGTGATGATGCCGAAGAACGGCAGCGCGATGATGTAGACCTCGGGGTGACCGAAGAACCAGAACAGGTGCTGCCACAGCATGGCCCCACCGTTCTCGTCCGAGTAGATGAGGGAACCGAGGTTCCGGTCCGCCAGCAGCGCCATCAGCGCCGCGGTGAGGATGGGGAACGCCAGCAGGATCAGCACGCTCGTGACGAGGGCGTTCCAGACGAAGATCGGCATCCGGAACAGCGTCATCCCGGGCGCCCGCAGGCAGACGATCGTGGCGATGAAGTTGACGCCACCCAGGATCGTGCCCAGACCGCCGACCGCCAGTCCGGCGATCCACAGGTTCCCGCCCGCACCCGGCGTGTTCACGCCGTTGGACAGCGGCGTGTAGGCGGTCCAGCCGAAGTCGGCCGCGCCGCCCGGCGTCAGGAAGCCCGACATCGCGATGAGACCACCGAAGAGGAACAGCCAGAACGAGAAGGCGTTCAGCCGCGGGAAGGCGACGTCGGGAGCACCGATCTGCAGCGGCATGATCAGGTTCGCGAACGCGAAGAACAGCGGCGTCGCGAACAGCAGCAGCATCACCGTGCCGTGCATCGTGAACAGCTGGTTGTACTGCTCCGGCGACAGGAACTGCAGCCCGGGCCGCGCCAGTTCTCCACGCATGAGCATGGCCATCAGGCCGCCCGCGATGAAGAAGCCGAACGACGTGACCAGGTACATCAGACCGATGGTCTTGTGGTCGGTCGTGCGCAGGAGGTTGGACAGCCGCGAGCCCTTGACGGGCGCATGGGCCGGGCTGGGCCGGCTCACGATGGGTGCCGGAGCAATCGTCACGGCCGCAGCTTAGACGGTGGCCGCCGGGGTCCTCAGGTCGACAGGGGAGGCGCGCCGGAGCCGCCGACCGGCAACGCCCCCCGACCCTCAGCGATGCCCCATGGCGAGGGCGCTCGCCGGCGAGCTCGCCGGGGTGGCCGCCCTGCGCGGGACCGGGCCGAGCCGGGTCGACGGGCCGGATCTCAGCCGGCGGGGCGGTAGGTGGTGACGTCGACGGCCACGGTCGTCCGCACCGGCTCCGCCAGGCGGCCGAGGGCGTCCGCGAGCGCCTGCCGGCCGATGTGCCGTGCGTGCGGGCCCATGCCGACGAGCGTCGCCACGTCGACGCGGTCGAGAGCCAGCTCGGCGCGGAAGGACGTCGTCCGCACCGGCTGCAGGTGCGGTTCGAGGGACGTGGCCAGCCGGGCGGCCTTGTCCGGGTCGACGCGGAGCAGGCCGAGCGGCCCCACGATCTCCCCCAGGTGGTCGGCCGCCGGGCTCACCACCACCAGCCGGCCGCCGGACCGCAGGACCCGGGCGATCTCCGGTCCGTTGCGCGGGGCGAACACCACGAGCACGCGGTCGAGGACGCCGTCCCGGACCGGCAGGCGGGCCCAGCTGTCGGCGACGACGGCGGCCGCGCGGGGATGTACCCGGGCGGCCCGGCGCGCCGCGTAGCGCGAGGAGTCCAGGACGACGCCCACCGCGCTCGGGAGGCGGTCCAGCACGCCGGCGAGGTGGTGCCCGGTGCCGCCACCGAGGTCCAGCAGGCTGTCCGGCGGTCCGTCGGCCACCACCGCGTCCGCCAGGGCCTGCGTGAGGCCCGCGTAGTGGCCGGCCTCGAGGAAGGCGACCCGGTCGGCGACCATCTCCGCCGAGTCGCCCGAGGGCGCCCGGTGTCCCGGGGGCAGCAGGGGGACGTAGCCCTGCCGTGCCCGGTCGAAGGAGTGCCCGGCGTCGCACCGCAGTGCCGAGGAGTCCGGCGCGAGTCGAAGCGACCCCGCGCAGACCGGACAGGCGAGGAGGTCGAGGACGGCGTCCGGGAAGGGGGCGGTCACGCGCGGGGCGGCACGGCGTGGAAGACGACGTCCCGCAGCTCGCCGTCCGAGGCGACCGCCGTGACGAACGTGCCGTGCGGCTGACGGCGCCGGTCGGTCGGCGAGCCGGGGTTGAGCAACCGGAGGCCCGTCGACGCCGTGGTGTCCCAGGGGATGTGGCTGTGCCCGAAGACGAGGACGTCGGCGTCCGGGAACCGGGCGGCGCACCGCAGCTCGCGCCCCTTGGCGTCCCCCGTCTCGTGGACGACGGCGAACCGGAGGCCCTCGATCTCGGCGGTGGCGACCTCCGGCAGCCGCTCGCGGAACGGGCCGTGGTCGTTGTTCCCGCGGACCGCCAGCAGCCGTCGCGACCGCGCCTCGAACTGGTCGAGCAGTGCGATGTGCACCCAGTCACCGGCGTGCACCACGACGTCCGCGGCATCGATCGCGCCCCACAGCACATGAGGTAGGTCACGTGCGCGCCTGGGAACGTGCGTGTCCGCGGTGAACACCAGCGAAACAGGCACGACGCCATGCTCCCAGGCGGTCAGCTTGCGAGCCGGGCCCGACCACCGGCCCCCGCCAGTACCGCACCGTGAGGACGTCCCGTGACCGACGCCGCCCCCAGCACGAGCCTTCAGTGCTGCGTCCGTGCCGCCATGTCGCGGAGACGTGCGTTGTAGGCCTGCAGCTCGGCGTCGCCGTCGCGGTCGGCGGCCCGGTCGAGCGTCCGGCCGCGGCGCTCCTCGGAGCCGGCCCACGAGAAGAAGACGACGGCGAGCACGAGAACGGTCGGCAGCTCGCCGAACGCCCAGACGATGCCGCCGGCGACGCCCTGGTCTCGCAGCGGGTCGACGCCCCACCCGGCGGGCGGATCGGTGAAGGTCCGCACCACCAGGGAGGCGGACATCATGATCGCGACGCCGAAGAACGCGTGGAACGGCACGGGCAGGAACAGCTCAAGCATGCGGCCGGGGTGGCTCAGCGTCCGCGGCCACGGGTCCTGGCCCAGGATCGGGCCGAAGAAGAGCAGCCCGGTGACGACGAAGTGGGCGAGCATGAACTGGTGCCCGAGGGGGCTGCCCATGAGGGCGTCGAACAGGGGCGTGAAGTAGACGCCGTACAGGCTGGCGATGAACAACGGCACCGTGAACAGCGGGTGGGTCACGAATCGCGCGAACCGGCTGTGCAGGGCCTCCAGCAGCAGGGCGCGGGGGGCGCCGGCCGGGCCCCGGCCGCGCGGGAGGGTGCGCAGGGCGAGGGTGACGGGCGCGGCGAGGAGCAGCAGCAGCGGCGTGATCAGCGAGAGGACCATGTGCTGGGCCATGTGCACGCTGAACAGCACCATGCTGTAGCCGTTCAGCCAGGTGCCGGTGACGGCGAACAGGGACGCCGAACCGGCGATCCAGGCCACCGTCCGCCACCAGGGCCACGAGGCACCGGACCGGCGCAGGCGGACGACGGCGGCCAGGTAGACCAGCACGCCCACGACGCTGAGCACCGCCAGGACCGACCACGGCTCGAGGTGCGGCAGGAACATCCGGCCCCAGGTCGGGGGCGCACCGGGCACCCACATGCCCGAGTGGTGCCCGTGCTCCACCGACGCCTCCAGTTCCGCTCCCTGTCCCAGCCCCTTCACTGTCCCACTCAGTCGTGGACGGGGGACTCGTGCCCGGCGTGCGCTCCCGACTCGAGCTGGAAGGTGCAGTGCGCCACGTCGAAGTGGCTCCCCAGGCACTCGCAGAGCGCGTCGAGCACCCGGCCGCCGTGCCCGGCGTCGAGCGCCTCGTCGGTGACGACGACGTGCGCCGACAGGACCGGCAGGCCGGAGGTGATCGTCCAGGCGTGCAGGTCGTGCACCCCGACGACGCCGTCGACGCCGAGGATGTGCGACCGGACCTGGGCCATGTCCACCCCGCGCGGGGCGGCCTCCAGGAGCACGTCGAGCGCCTCCCGGAGGAGGTGCCACGCCCGGGGCACCACGAGGCACCCGATCAGCAAGGAGGCGACGGTGTCGGCGGGCGTCCAGCCGGTGGCCGCGATGACGAGGGCGGCGACGACGACCGCCACGGAGCCCAGGGCGTCCGCCAGGACCTCCAGATAGGCCCCTCGGACGTTGAGCGACGTCGTCCGACCCTGGTGCAGGACCGCCAGGGCCACGAGGTTCACGGCCAGGCCGACGCCGGCGATGACGAGCATCGGGCCGGAGTCGACCTCCGGCGGGTTCCCGATCCGCCGGACGGCCTGCACGAGCACGAAGACGGCCACCGCGATCAGCAGGAGCCCGTTGGCCACCGCGGCCAGGATCTCCAGCCGCTGCCAGCCGAAGGTCCGCCGTCCCCCCGGAGGGCGCTGGGCCAGACCCACCGCGCCGAGGGCCAGGGCGATGCCGGCCGCGTCGGTGGCCATGTGCCCGGCGTCGGCCAGCAGGGCCAGCGAGCCGGTCAGGGCCGCGCCGACGACCTCCGCGACCAGCACGGCCAGGGTGAGGCCGAGGACGAGGGCGAGGCGGCGGCGCTGCCCGCCCGCGGCGGTCGCCGGGCCGTGCACGTGCCCGTGCCCCATGCGTCCCCTCCTCCCCTGCCCGTCGCTGTCCTTCTCGGCAGTGTGCCGCAGACGCCGACGCCCCCTGCCGCGAACTTCCGGCAGGGGGCGTCGAGGACGGACGGGGAACTCAGACAGCGACGCCCTTGTCGCGCAGCCACGGCAGCGGGTCGATCTTCTGACCGTCGATACCGCCGACATGCACCTCGAAGTGCAGGTGCGGACCCGTCGACTGACCGCGGTTGCCGAGCAGGGCGATGGTGTCTCCGGCCCGGACGACCTGGCCGGCCTGGACCAGGATCTCGTCCATGTGGCCGTAGACGGTCACGTCGCCGTTCTCGTGCTGGATGTAGACGACCAGCCCGTAGCCGCTGGCCGGGCCCGCCTCGAGGACGACCCCGTCCATCGCGGCGTACTCGGGGGTGTGCATCGGAGCGGCCAGGTCGATGCCGGCGTGCAGGGTGCCCCAGCGGGCACCGAAGCCGCTCGTCAGACGGGCGCCGTTCACGGGCAGGACGGCCTTGGGCCGGGCCGCCTCGGCGGCCGCTGCGGCGGCGACACGGTCGGCCTCGGCCTGCACCTGCGCGGCGGCGGCCTGCTCGGCGTCCCGGATGTTGCGGCTGGCGGCGAGTTCGCCCAGGCGCTCCGTGACGTCGGCGTCGACGACGGCAGCGGTCGGGTCGGCGGCGATGCCGAGCTGCTCCGCGACGCTCACGGGCTGGCTCATGGTCGCGGTCGCGGTCGCCTGCGCCGTGGGCTCCTCGGCGGAGAAGGTGCCGAGGCTGACCGCGGCCACGATCGCGGCCGTCACGTACACGGCGGGGCGACGGCGGGCCGGCCGCTCCCGGCGACGCAGGAAGACCGGCAGCCGGCTCTCCGTGCCTCCGGGCGTCTGCTCGGGGGCGGCCGGGAGGTCCTTGCGGACGACGACGACCTCCGCGGCCTCGGGGGTCCCGAGGGCGGCGACGTCGGTGAGCGGAACCAGCCCGGACAGGGCGCTCCCGGGGGCAGCGACACGCTTGTGCGGAGTGGGACGCACGCGGGCCGTTCCGGGGGCGACCTCGCCGGCCGACGTCGACGTGGCCCGCGACGAGGTGGCATCCAGGGCCGTGGCGGCGGGGGCCGTGACGGCGGGGGCCGTGACGGCCGGAGCCTTCGTCACGGACGCCTTGGCGACGGCGGCCTTCGCGACCGGAGCCTTCGCAGCGGACGTCTCGGTGACCGGAGCCGTGGCGACAGTGGCCTTCGCGGCTGCAGCCTTCGCGGCCGGAGCCTTCGCGGCCGGAGCCGTCGCGACGACCGCCTTCGCCACCGGAGCGGACTTCGCAGCAGGCTCGGCCGAAAGGGCCTTCGCAGCGGCAGGCACGACGACGGGGGTGGTCGCGGCCGTCCTGGCCGGGGCGCTCGTGACCGGGGCCGTCTTGGTGGTGGCCCTCGCGGCAGGCGCCGGCTTCGCGGCCGGAGCGGCCTTGGCGGCAGGGGTCGTCGCGTCGGCCGGAACGCCGGCGGCCGGCTTCGGTGCGGTCTTCGCCGTGGCGGGCTTGCGGGTCGCGGCACCCTTCGCGGACGCGGCGGCCGCCGCCCGGGCACTGCGCACCCCGGGGGTGTGGTTGGCGACGGTCGTGACGGCCGCGGCCCGAGCGGCGGTCGCGGCCTTGGCCGTCGCGGCCTTCGCCGTCGCCGCCTTGGCCGTGGCCACCTTGACGGTCGCGGCCTTCGCCGTCGCCGCCTTGGCCGTCGCGGCCTTGACCGTGGCGGCCTTGGCGCGGGAGGCGAGGGTGCCGCTGAGAGCCGCTGCCCTGGCGCCCGTCGCGCGCCTCGCACGCGGGGCGGCCGGAGCGTCAGTGGTGATCTGGATGGTCCCGGTGCCCTGCGCCGTCCCCTGGCGCTGCGTCGGAACCTTGCTGGTGGCCTTCTCCTCGGTCGAACCGGCGGCTCGGCGAGACGTTCCGCGAGCGGTCGGGAGGGTCGTGCGGGCCCCGGTGGCGGGTCCCGAGCCCTCGAGGTGAAGGCGGTCCTGGTGGAGCGAACTCATGCACCTGACTTCCGTTGGGGGGCATTGCAGAAGCGCTCCCGGGGAGAGGAACGGGACCTATGTAAACATGCCGTGACCGATTCGTGATCTGTCGAACGGGGTACTGACCTGCAGTTCTGTGTCCTGGGTCACCAAGACCCATGGATGTCGTTCTGCATTGGGTAGTCCCTGTCATACGCAGAGTGACGGGCTCGCCGGGCTGCGTTGAAAGTCTTGCGATCCAGGTCACGGCTGGGCAGAAGGGCCCTGGCGGGGCCGAATTCCAGTCCGATCGAGGGAGTTGTCGAGATGCGCGCAGTCACCTGGCACGGGCGAGCGGACGTACGGGTGGACACCGTCCCCGACCCGGTTCTGCAGGAGCCGACCGACGTCGTCATCGAGGTGACGTCGAGCGGCATCTGCGGCTCGGACCTCCACCTCATCGAGGTCATGGCACCGTTCATGTCGGTGGGCGACGTGATGGGTCACGAGCCGATGGGGATCGTCCGGGAGGTCGGCTCCGACGTCACCGCGGTGAAGGCCGGGGACCGGGTGGTCGTCCCCTTCAACATCTCGTGCGGGACCTGCTGGATGTGTTCCCAGGGCCTGCAGTCCCAGTGCGAGACCACCCAGAACCGGGAGCAGGGCTTCGGTGCCTCGCTGTTCGGCTACACCAAGCTCTACGGGCAGGTGCCGGGCGGGCAGGCCGAGTACCTGCGCGTGCCGTTCGGCAACACCCTGCCGATCAAGGTGCCCGACGGGCTTCCGGACGACCGGTTCGTCTACCTGTCCGACGTGCTGCCCACCGCGTGGCAGGCGGTGCAGTACGCCGGTGTCCCGCAGGCGAAGAGCGTCCTGGTCCTGGGGCTGGGCCCCATCGGTGACATGGCCGCCCGGATCGCCCAGCACCTGGGTGTGGAGCAGGTCTTCGGCGCGGACGTCGTCCCCGAGCGCCTCGCGCGCGCCCGCGCGCGGGGAGTCACGGTGATCGACTCGACGAAGCAGGACGACGTCGTCTCGGCGGTCCGGGACGCCACCGGCGGGCGGGGACCGGACGCCGTCATCGACGCCGTCGGCATGGAGGCGCACGGCTCGCCGCTCGCCTCGTTCGCGCAGAAGGCCACGGCCGTCGTGCCGGACGCGATCATGGAGAAGGTCATGCAGGTGGCCGGCGTCGACCGGCTGGCGGCCCTCAACACCGCGATCGAGGCGGTCCGGCGGGGCGGCACGATCTCGCTGTCGGGTGTCTACGGCGGCGCGACCGACCCCATGCCCCTGATGCGGATGTTCGACAAGCAGATCCAGCTGCGGATGGGGCAGGCCAACGTCTGGCGCTGGGTGCCCGACATCCTGCCGCTGCTGCTCGAGGGTGACCCGCTCGGTGTCGACGACTTCGCCACCCACCGGGTTCCGCTGGAGGAGGCGCCGGAGGCCTACATGAACTTCCGCGAGAAGAAGGAGGGCACCGTCAAGGTGCTGCTCCAGCCCTGACGGAGCGCCGCGGCCAGTTGGTCATCGTCTGCGTGCACGCGACACGGTCGGACGCGCCGGGGCGGCGTCCACGTATCCGATGATCAACCGGGCCGCGGCCTCAGCGAGCGCGGGCGACCCGGGTCTCGTCGAACACCGGCTCGGCCGACTCGTACACGCGCCCGTCGGCGCCGAAGACGAGGAAGCGGTCGAAGGAGCGCGCGAACCAGCGGTCGTGGGTGACCGCCATGACCGTCCCCTCGAAGGCCGTCAGCGCCTCCTCGAGAGCCTCGGCCGACAGGACGTCGAGGTTGTCCGTCGGCTCGTCGAGCAGCAGCAGGGTCGCGCCGGACAGCTCCAGCAGCAGGATCTGGAAGCGCGCCTGCTGCCCGCCCGACAGCGTGCGGAACATCTGGTCGCCGGAGTCGGCCAGCCCGTAGCGGCGCAGGGCGGCCATCGCCCGGCCGCGGTCGACGCCCGGACGGCCGGGTTCGCCGTGCCAGAGCAGGTCGACGAGGGTCCGGTCCTGCCACTCGGGATGGGCGTGGGTCTGGGCGAAGAACCCGGGGACGACACGGGCGCCGAGGCGCCACTCCCCCGTGTGCGCGACCTCCTGGCCGGCGAGCAGCCGCAGGAAGTGCGACTTGCCCGCGCCGTTCGCGCCCAGCACGCCGACCCGGTCGCCGTACCAGATCTCGGCGTCGAACGGCTTCATCAGCCCCGACAGCTCGAGCTGCTCGGCCATGACCGCGCGCACACCGGTGCGGCCCCCGCGCAGCCGCATCGCGACCTTCTGCTCCGGCGGCCGCTCCGGCGGCGGCCCGGCCGCCTCGAACTTGGCCAGCCGGGTCTGCATCGCGTGGTAGCGGTTGGCCATGTCCGGCGAGTTCGCCGCCTGCTGCTGGAGGGTGCGCACGAGGTCGACCAGCCGCTGGTGCTCCTCGTCCCAGCGGCGGCGGAGCTCGGCCAGCCGCTCGTGCCGCGCCGTCCGTGCCTCGTGGTAGCTGACGAAGCCGCCGCCGTGCACCCACGCCGTCCCGCCCTCGACGGTGACCACGCGGTCGGCGACGCGGGCGAGCAGTTCCCGGTCGTGGCTGACGAACAGCACCGTCTTGCGCGTCTCCAGCAGCCGCTCCTCGAGCCAGCGCTTGCCGGGGACGTCGAGGTAGTTGTCCGGCTCGTCGAGCAGCAGCACCTGGTCGGGGCCGCGCAGCAGCGCCTCGAGCGCCAGGCGTTTCTGCTCCCCGCCCGACAGCGTGGACAGCTCCCGGTACTTGCACCGGTCGTAGGGGACGCCGAGCGCGGCCACGGTCACCGTGTCCCAGGTGACCTCCGCGTCGTAGCCGCCGACGTCGCCCCAGTGCGAGAGCGCATGGGCGTACGTCATCTGCCCGCGCTCGTCGTCGGTCTCCATGAGCGCGAGCTCGGCGGCCTCCAGGGCGTCCCAGGCCTCGCGGACGGCGGGCGGCGAGAGGTCGACGAGCAGGCGCTGGACCGTGGTGTCGTCGCGGACCGAGCCGATGAACTGACGCATGACGCCGAGGCCGCCGGTGCGGGCGACCGAGCCGGCCTCGGGCACCAGGTCGGCGGCGATGATCCGCAGGAGCGTGGTCTTGCCGGCGCCGTTCTCACCGACCAGGGCCGCGCGGGCGCCGTCACCGATCCGGAACGAGACGTCGGCCAGCAGCACCCGCCCGTCCGGGAGGGTGTGCCGCACTCCGGTCACGTCGATGTAGCCCACCCGGACATCCTCCCGGGCGGAGGCAAGCAGCTTTCGTGCGGTCAGACGGCCGGGGCGCGGAGGCGCTGGCGGGCGAGGCGCTCGACGAGCTCCGGCAGCGCGTCGTTCGGTGAGCCCCTGAGCTCCTCGCGGCAGGTGCGGACCACCAGGACGATCGAGCGGTGTCCCAGTTCGGGGAATTCGGCGGAGAGCCGCGTCAGCGCGGAACGGACGGACAGGTCGGACACCGTGGGAAGGGCGGCCAACACCATGAAGGTCCTCCTACGCGCGCCGCCGCGACGGCGCTGATGACGTTCCCCCGCGCGGCCGCCGGACGGCGGCCCCTCGCTCCGTGCTCGCATACCGTCACGCGTCCGGCGCAGAACTGCCAGGGACCAAGGCCCCTTGCGGCAGCCGATCAGGCCGCTGAGTAGCCGTTGTCCCCCGCCGCCGTGACGGCGACGGCGTCGCGCACCAGGGCACTGAGCTCGTCGGGGTCGACCCTGTCGAGGGACGTGAAGCGGATGCAGCTCTTGCCGCAGGACACCGTGCCGAGGCGTTCGGCCCGCGACTCGGCCAGGTACTCCCCGTCCACCACCGCGCACACGTACAGCGAGAGGTGCCGCTTCTGTGCCGCCAGGGCAATCAGCGGCCACATCGTGGTCTCTTTGGCGGACTTCGGCTTGTAGGGCATCAGGCCGTAGCCGAGCATCGCGCCCGAGCCCATCGGTACGAGCTGCCGGTCGATCCCCGGCGCGGCCGCCATGACCAGCTCATCGGTCCGGCGCAGCTCCTCCTCGCGGGCGCCCGCCTGACCGCACCAGGCGTCGATCTCGTTCGACTCGCTCACCGCACGCCTCCTCAGAACAGGGAGAGGACGACGGCACCCGCGCCGAGGATCAGCGCCAGCACCAGCACGCTCGCGATCAGCCGCCGACGGCGCGCGGCCGCCGGCCCGTCCACTCCACCCATTCCCATCACCCGGCGAACGCTACCGCCGGGGACCGACACCTGAGGCCGGCCGACGGCCCCACAGCAGCGTGTCCAGGGCCGTTCCCGCTGGAGTCTCCCGAGGCACCTGCGCGAGGCGGTCGACGTCCAGCAGCGCAGCCACCGGCGCGAGCCGCTCGACGCTGTGCAGGATCGCCGGGTCCTGCGGTCCGCCCACGCCGGACTGGACGTTCTCGACGTCGTGGCCGAGGACCAGCAGCCGACCGCCGGGGCGCAGCCAGCCGACGGCGCGGCGGAGCAGTTCCCGGGTGTCCTCCTGCGGCACGTGGAGGTAGGCGACGAGGACGAGGTCCAGGCTGGCCGGGAGTGCGGCCCAGCCGAGGACGTCGGCCCGGACCCACTCCACCGCGTCGGCGCCGGGCTGCTCCTGCCCACGGGCCAGGCCCGCGCCGGAGAAGTCGACCGCCGTGACCCGCCAGCCGAGGCCGGCGAGCCACAGGGCATGCCGCCCCTCCCCCGCGGCCAGGTCCACCGCGTCGCCGGGCGGCAGATCCGCCAGGAGCGCGGCGATCAGCCGGTTGGGCTCCGCCGACCACTGCCGGTCCCCGACGTACCGCTCGTCCCAGTCCTCAGCGCGCACGCACCGCAGCATGGCAGCGGTTCCGCGATCGTCGTACCCGCCTGGGACGGTGGACCCATGAGCACGCTGCACGAGGTGGCCCTGCTGCGGCTGGCGGCGCAGCGGATCGCCGGGCCGCGGCCGAAGACTCCGGCGGAGGCGGTGCGCCGGCTGGTCGCCGTCCAGGGGCAGGACCTGCCGGGTGCGCTGCTGTCGGTCGCCCTGCGGACTGCGGAGGGCACCCGTACCGACGTCGAAGCCGCGCTCGACGCCGGTGAGGTCGTCCGGTCGTGGCCGATGCGCGGCACCCTGCACCTCGTGGCGGCCGAGGATCTGCCGTGGCTGATCGGGTTGCTGGGTCCGCGGGTGCTCGCCGGCGCCCCCGCGCGACGCGCCCAGCTGGGCATCACCGACGACAGCATCGAGCGGGCCCGGCTGCTCGCCGTCGACGCGCTCACCGGCGGCAGGCGGCTGCAGCGGAAGGAGCTGCTGGCCGCACTCGCCGCCGGCGGCGTCGAGATCTCCGGACAGCGCGGCTACCACCTGCTCTGGTACCTGTCGCAGACCGCCACCCTCTGCCTCGGACCGATGGCGGACGGCGAGCAGTCCTTCGTGCTGATGGACGAGTGGCTGCCCGGCCCGAGGCAGCTGGAGGCCGAGGAGGCTCTCGCCGAGCTGGCCGGCCGCTTCTTCCGGGGGCACGGGCCGGCCACCGTCAAGGATCTGGCGCGCTGGGCCGGCCTGCGCGTCACGGAGGCACGCAGCGGGCTCGCCGCCGCCCTGCCGGGGTTGGCGCGGCTCGAGGTCGACGGCGTCGAGTACTTCCTCGATCCGGAGACCCCCGACGTGCTCGCCGCCTGCCGCGAGGAGGCCCGCGGCACCTTCCTGCTCCCGGGCTTCGACGAGTTCGTGCTGGGCTACGGCGACCGCAGCGCCGTGCTCGACCCGGCCTTCGCCGACCGCATCGTCCCGGGCGGCAACGGCGTGTTCCGGCCGACGGTGGTGAGCGACGGCCGGATCGTCGGGACCTGGGCCTGGGCCGGACGAGGCGCCGGGCGGACCGTCACGGCGACGCCGTTCACCGAGTTCGCCCCGGAGGTGGCCGCGGCCGTCCCACAGCTCGCCGCCGGCCTGGCGTAGCGCTCAGTCGCAGGGCGGTGGGCGCTCCGACTCACCTGCCGCGCGCAGCCGGAGCTCGTGCCCGGCGTCGTCGCGGAACACCGCCTCGTCGGCCGACTCCAGGGTCAGCGTGCCGCGCTGGTACGGATCGCCCCAGCCCGCCGGCGGGCCGGACTCCTCGACGAGCGGGGGATCGGCGGCGAACCAGACGCCCCCGACATCGGCACCGAGGATCCCGCAGTGCGTGTACAGGTCGAAGGGGTACGAGTCCCCGGCCGCCGCGTCCTGCGGCACGGTCAGCACGTCCGCCGGCCCGGCCGCCGCCGCCCCCACGTCGTCGCCGGAGGACCCTCGCCCGTCCGTGGCGGCTTCGAGGTCGCCCTCGGCCGTGCTCGTGGCGGGCGCGGCGATCGGGTCCGGGGCGGACAGCGGGCCGGACAGGAGGAGCACAGCGGCGGTGACGGCGGCCACCGCTGCCGCGACCAGGGCCGGTGTCCGCCACCGTCGGGCGCTCGACCGCGCGGATCGGTCCGCCACAGGACGCCGTCCCGGGGCCGTCTCCACCACCTCGGCGTAGGCGTGCAGCGAGGCCCGCAGGCGCGCCTCGACGTCCTGCAGCTCCCGGTTCCCCGTCATGGCCGACCCCCGAGGCGTTGCTCCAGCGCCGACAGCCCACGGGACGCACTCGACTTCACCGTTCCGCGGGCGATCCCGAGCGTCGTGGCGATCTCCGCCTCGCTCAGCTCCGACCAGTACCGGAGCACGAGGACCTCCCGCTGGCGCCGGGGCAGCGTCCGCAGCGCCTCGACGACCTCCCGGTGCTCCTCGTCGAGCAGCAGCGCCAGGTCCGCCGCTGGCCCCTCGTCGGGCTCGGCCACCCGCAGGTGCCGCCGTGCCACGCCGCGGCGCCGGAGCACCGAACGGGCTCCGTTGACCACCGACGTCCGCAGGTATCCGGCGGCGGCCGACGGGTCGACGGCGTGCCAGCGGCGCTGGAGGGCGAGGAACGCGTCCTGCACCACGTCCTCCGCCGCCGCCCGGTCGTCGACGAGGAGGACGGCGAGGCGCACCAGCCCGGGCCGCTGCGACTCGTACAGGCCGAGCAGGGCGCCGTCCCACTCCGCGGTCGGCCGGTCCACCAACCCCGTCCTCCCCGCGCTGGGCGCCATGAGCACCGCGTCCGCCCCTCGATGCGACCGGGTGGCCACGTGCCGCCCTCTGCACGCAAGACGCGCGAGGGCGGGCGGAGGTTGCTCCCGGGCGGAGAACCTAGCGGCGTTCCACCAGGAAGACGGGGATCTCGCGGTCGGTCTTCTCCTGGTACTCGGCGTACGGCGGGTAGGCGGCGACCGCCCGCTCCCACCACACTGCCTTCTCCTCGCCGGTGATCTCGCGGGCCGCGCCGTCCCAGGGATCCGGGCCGTCCTGCACGGTCACCTGGTCCGGATGAGCACGGAGGTTGTGCACCCAGCCGGGGTCGGTGGGGGCGCCACCCTGCGAGCCGACCATCGCGTAGACGCCGTCGTGCTCCACGCGCATGAGGCCCTGCTTGCGGACCTTGCCGCTCTTCGCCCCGCGCGTGCTGATGATGATGATGGGCAGGCCCGTGTCCCGCAGGGTGTTCGCCTCGCGCCCGTCGGTCGCCTCGTAGCGCTCGACCTGATCGCGGACCCACTGCGCCGAGCTCGGCTCGTACTCACCCTCCAGCGGCATGTACCGAACCTAGGTGGGTCAGCGGCCGGGTGCGCGCGGAGCGACGTAGTCGATCGTGTGCGGCACGAAGTAGCTGAGGTTGTCGGTGATCAGCCCGTCGCTCTCCCGGATGCCGAGCCCCGCCGGCTCGCCGTCCACCACCCACGCGCCCAGCACCGGATGATGCGGACCGTCGACCCCGGGGAAGTCCGGCAGCGGGGCGAACTCCTGGACGACGAAACCCTCGGTGCCGTAGCGGCCGGGCATCTCGACCGCCACCGCGCCGTCGCGGACGATCGCCACGTTGGCGCCCTCGCGGCCCCACAGCGGCTTGCGCACGTACTCCCGCCAGCTCGACGGCGCCTCGTCCGCGAAGTACGCCGGCAGCAGCAGCTCACCGAGCACCGGGTCGGTGCCGAACAGCTGCCAGAGCACGGGCAGCAGCGCCTTGGTGCTCCACAGCATCTTGTAGGCGGGCTCCACCCAGGTGGTTCCCCCGGGGCGTGCACTGTCAGCGAGGACGGCGGCGCCGAACTCGTCCTCGATCAGCCACTCCCAGGGATAGAGCTTGAAGACGACGTCGAGGTGGCGGCCCTGCGGGTCGTAGAACCGGCCGTCGCCGTCGTCCAGCACGATGTCCTCGACCACCAGCTCGACCGCCTCGTAGCCCGCCTGCACCACGGTGTCCATCAGGTAGGCGACGGTCATCCGGTCCTCGCCGGAGGTCTCCTCGTTGGTCCACGCCAGGTGCACCCGCGGCCGGAGCCCGGTCCGGCGCTCCCACTTGAGCAGGTTGCGCTGCCACGCGGCCACGAGCTTGTCGTGCAGGGCGTTCCACTGGTCGGCGCCCTGCCCGGTGAACAGATGCCAGTTCCACTGGGTGACCGCCGACTCGACCAGTCCGGTCGGGGTGTCGGCGTTGAACTCCAGCAGCTTGGGCGGGCCCTCGCCGTCGTAGCGCAGGTCGAAGCGGCCGTAGACGCTGGGCGGCTCGGCCTCCCAGGTGCGGCGGATCTGCGGCCGAGCGATCGGCGGGATGCGCATCCGGTCGAACAGCTCGTGCTCGATCATGTGGTCACCGGCCGCCTCGCACATGGAGAACAGCTGCGCCACCGAGGTCTCCAGCCGCTGGATCTCGGCCATGGAGAAGTCGTAGAACGGCCCCTCGCGCCAGTAGCTGCGCACCTCGCCGCCCGGCACCTCCGTGCGGTTGTAGACCAGGCCCTGGGACTCGATCTCGGCTTCCCAGCCCGGCCGGACGATCCCGCTCTCGACGCGCCTCAACGGGCCACTAGCTACCGGCGCCGGTGCCCGAGCGGCCGCCGACGCCGCTGCCGATCCCGCCGCTGACCCGGGTGCCGCCGGTGACCTTCCCGCTGCCCGGCAGTCCTGCGGCCTGGCGGGCGGAGGAGTCGCGGGGGTCGATCCGGGTACCGCCGGAGGGCAGCCGGGAGCCCACGGGGAGCCCGCGGCCGAAGCCGCCGACGTAGAGGAAGAACAGCCCCCCGCCACCTCCGCTGTAGCTGTCGTCGCAGTAGTCGTCGTCGACGATCTCGCCGTTCTCGTCGGTGCAGTACGCGACCTGTTCGTCCTCCTCCTCGCCACCCCCGCCGCAGCCGGCCATGAAACCGGTGGCAGCGGTGGCGAGCACCGTCGTGGTGAAAGCGGCGCGGATGCGGTTGGAGACCGCCATGCCTTGTTCTCCCTCTGTCCGTTGCGCAGAACCCTAGGACGTCGAGGACCGCGAAGTCTGGGACAGTCCCCTGCCGAGTGCAAGGAGGCCACCGATGAACGTGCCGGACCGCGCGCCGCAGGTCGTCGTCCGCGGCGAGGCGGTGCTGCTCGTCGAGCCCGAGATCGCCGAGCTCGGACTGACCGTGACCGGCCGCGCGCGCGACCGGCAGTCCGCCCTGGAACGCTGCCGGGCGCGTCAGGACGAGGTGACCGCGGTGGTGACGGCGGCCGGCGACGCCGTCGAGACGGTGGAGACCACCCGGGTGTCGGTCCACCGGGAGGTACGGAACGGCCGCTGGGACGGGGATCCCGTGGCGTCGCTGCACACGACGGTGACCGTGGCCCGGCTCGACGCCGTCGGCGACCTGGTGGTGGCGCTCGGCCGGCTGGACGACGTCGCCGTCTCCGGGCCGTCCTGGCGCCTGCGGCCCGAGAGCCCGGCCGTCGAGCAGGCCCGGCTGGCCGCCGTCCGCGACGCCGTCCACCGGGCCCGGCAGTACGCCGCGGCCTTCGGCGCGGAGCTGACCGCCCTGCTGGAGATCAGTGACGCCGGGCTCTCCGGCGGCGGCTTCCGAGTCGCGGAGGCGATGGGGGCGGTGGGAACGTTCGGGGACAGCGAGCTCACCCTCGACCTCACGCCGGCCCGACAGGAGGTGCACGGCTCCGTGGAGGTTCGGTTCACGATGTCGGCACCCGACCAGGAGGTCTTCCGAGGATGAGGTATCGCGAGGGCGGCGACATCGACCTGTCGAACGTGCAGGACCGCCGTGGGCGCGGCGGAGGCGGCTTCGGCGGTCTCGGCGGCGGCGGTCGCGGCCGGGGCGTGGCCGTCGGCGGCGGCGGGCTGGGTCTGGTCGGCCTCGTGGTCGTCGTGCTGATCCAGGTGCTGGGTGGCGGCGGAGGCGGTGACGGGGGTGCGGCCCTCGGCGGGCTCGCCGGCCTGGGCCAGGGCGAGCAGGCCGACAACAGCGCGCTCGAGCAGGCCTGCGCGGACAGCGGCGACGCCAACACCTCGGTCGACTGCGCCGTGGCCGCGGACATCGAGTCGATCCAGGACTACTGGACCGGTGTCCTCGGCGACCGCTACCAGCCGACCGACACGGTGTTCTTCCAGGGCCAGGTCCAGACCGCCTGCGGTGGGGCGTCCAGCGGGTCGGGGCCCTTCTACTGCCCGGGCGACTCCCTGGTCTACATCGACCTCAGCTTCTTCGACCAGCTCCAGCAGCAGTTCGGCGCGCAGGGCGGGCTCTTCGTCAACGCCTACGTGATCGCGCACGAGTACGCGCACCACGTGCAGAACCTGCTCGGCACCAACCAGCAGGTGACGCCGGGCGAGGCCGGGCCGACGAGCGGCACCGTGCGGCTCGAGCTGCAGGCGGACTGCTACGCCGGCGCGTGGGCGAACCACGCCGAGACCGTGCCCGACGAGTCGGGCGCGCCGCTCATCACGGAGATCAACGCCGACGACATCGACCGGGCACTGGACGCCGCCGGCCGGATCGGCGACGACTTCATCCAGCGGGAACTCGGCGGCGGGCAGGTCAACCCGGACGCGTTCACGCACGGCTCGTCGGAGCAGCGGCGCCTGTGGTTCACCACCGGGTACGAGACCGGCGACCCGGCGCAGTGCGACACCTTCGTCACCGACGACGTCGGCTGAGCCGGACGGCGACCGCCGGACTGCGGCCGAGCAGGCTGAACAGGACGTTCCGTTTCGGATCGTGCGCGACCGGGGTACCAGACCCTTGCGGTGCTCCCCCAGGAGGCAGGACCGCGCGGCTCCCCCCGCGTGGACGTCGGCCTCCTCGCCCGCCCGTGACGCAAGGACGCGCCGGGCGGACAGCCGCGGCTCCCGGTCCAACCAGCGGCCGGAAGCGCCCGTCCCTCACCGCACTGCTCGACCGCCCCGTGGCGTGCGCGCATGTGTGGTGGAACGGCTCCGGGGTAGCGCCTCATCCGACCACGAACCATGCCGAGGAGGACCGATGACTCACTCCATCGATGCCCCACTCCCGCCCCCCGTCACCACGGGTACGGGTGCCACGGCGGGGACCGCGTCCCCGTCCACCACCACGGGGACCACGTCCCCGTCCACGACCGATGTCGCCAAGGACCAGGCCAAGGACGTCGGCCAGACCGCCGCTCAGGCCGGCAGCCAGGTCGCGGCGACCGCGACCGACCAGGCGAAGCAGGTCGCCCAGGAGACGCAGCGTCAGGCCAAGGATCTGCTCGACCAGAGCCGCACGCAGGTCAAGGGTCAGGTCGTCTCGCAGCAGCAGAAGGCCGCCGAGGGCCTGACCGGCCTCGCGCAGCAGCTGCGCGGCATGGCCGACGGCACCGCCCAGGGCGCGCCCGGCCCCGCCGCCGACCTGCTCCAGCAGGCGTCGAGCTTCATCGAGCAGTTCGCCGACAAGCTGCAGAACCGTGAGCCGGCCGAGCTGCTCGACGAGGTGCGCAGCTTCGCCCGCCGCAAGCCGGGCGTCTTCCTGCTCGGCGCGGCGGCCGCGGGCGTGCTCGCCGGCCGGCTGACCAGCGGCGTGAAGGCCGCGCACACCGAATCGGGCCCCTCGGCCTACGGAGCGGCGGGCCGTACCGGCACCGGATACAACTACGTCGACCCGGCGCCGACCTACTCCGACTACTCGGGCACCGCGGCGACCACCTCGTCGTACGGAGCAGCCGGCACCGCCACCGGTGGCGCCCCGCTCCCCCCGCCTCCCTACGGCACCGTGCCCCCCGCCGGCAGCGTGGTCCCGCCGACCACCCCCGCCGGCTGGGACGACCCGGCTCGCCGTCCCGGTGGGGTGGGCTGACCGATGAGCTCCCCGTACACCGGCGCCACCGCGGCGGGGGCGGACCCGTCGGGCTACGCCGACCCGAACCCGCAGAACTACGCGGCTGACTACAGCGGCAACGTGGGCACCCCGACCACCGAGGCCGGGCGTCCTGACGTCGAGGGCGTCTCGGTCGGTCAGCTGATGGGCGAGGTCGCCAAGGACCTCTCCACCCTCATGCGCCAGGAGCTCGAGCTGGCCAAGGTGGAGGTCAAGGCCGAGGCGAAGAAGGCCGGAACGGGAGCTGGACTGTTCGGCGCCGCCGGCTTCGCCGGCTACATGGTGCTGATGTTCCTGTCCATCGCGCTCTGGTGGGCCCTCTCGCACCTGGTGGGCCACAGCTGGTCGGCGCTGATCGTCGCGGTCCTCTGGGGGATCGTCGGCGCCGTCGCCTTCTCGATGGGCAAGAAGAAGTTCAAGGAAGTCAACCCGAAGCCCGAGCGCACCGTGGAGACCCTTTCCCAGGTGCCCAACGCCCTCAAGCCCAACTGACCGAGGAGTCGCAGACATGACCAGTAGTGACCCGGACGTCATCCGGCGCCAGATCGAGGACACCCGACGCGAGCTCAGCTACGACGTCGACGCCCTCAACGAGAAGGTCAACCCCGCCCGCGTCATGGACCGTCGGGTGACCGCGGCCAAGGGCAGGATGACCAACCTCAAGGAGAAGGTGATGGGTTCCGCTCAGAACACCAGCTACCACGCCCAGGGCGTTGCCTCCAACGCCGCGGGATCGGTGCAGGGCGCCGCTTCGAGCGCAGCGGGATCGGTGCAGAGCGCCGCTTCCAGCGCAGCGGGGACCGTGCAGGACGCGGCCTCCTCGGCGGCCACCGCGGTGCAGCAGGCGCCGGACACGATCGTCCGGCAGACCCAGGGCAACCCCCTGGCCGCCGGTCTCATCGCCTTCGGTGTCGGCTGGCTCGTCTCGAGCATCCTGCCGGCCTCGGAGAAGGAGAAGCAGCTCGCCCAGCAGGCCGAGACCGCGATCCGCGAGAACAAGGACGCGCTTCTCGAGCCCGCCAAGCAGGCCGCGCAGGAGGTCGGCGAGCAGCTGAAGCCGGCCGCCCAGCAGGCCGCCGAGTCGGTCAAGGCCACCGCGCAGGACGCCGTCACGACGGTGACCGAAGAGGGCAAGTCCGCCGCGGCGGACGTGCAGGGCAAGGCCAAGCAGGCCAAGACGAACGTCCAGAGCCAGGCGACCACCTCCTGACTCCGCGGGTCTGCTGACCCGCACCGCTCGACTGCGCCCCGCCGGGATCTCCCGGCGGGGCGCAGTGCTGTGTCCGCCCCCTCACCTGTTGGGGTGAGGGCCCCCGCCATGGGCTGCAGGGGCCCGGCCACCAGGCCGTTGTCGTCAGGGAAGAGCTCCGGGACCCGTTCCCGGAGCCCCTGATCGACGGGAGTCACCGTGGACGACGCCGGGCGTGCGCTCGTCGATCCGTCGACCCCCGACACCGTCCGCGTCCTGGTGGCCGACGACGAGGACGACATCCGCGACCTCGTCTGCCTCGCCGTCGCCAAGGCCGGCTGCACCGTCGTCCGTTCACTGGGCGACGGCGCCGAGGCGCTGGCCGCCGCGCGGGCGGAGCTTCCCGACCTCGTCGTCCTCGATGTCTCCATGCCCGGGGCCACCGGGCTCCAGGTCTGCGAGGCCCTGCGCAGCGATCCCGCCACCGCCGGTCTCCGCATCCTGCTGCTCTCCGCGGGCGCGTCGTCCGAGGACATCGCCCGCGGTCTGGCCGCGGGGGCGGACGCCTATCTGCCCAAGCCGTTCGGCGTGGCCGCGCTTGTCCGGCAGGTCCGGGCCCTCACCACCGGACAGCCGGCATGACCACCGCCGTCCTGGACCGGTCCGCGCCCCGGCAGCGGGTCCGGCAGCTGACCGCGGCCGGCGTGCGGGGGTCTGTCCGCGGACGCCTGCTCCCGTGGGCCGCGACGATGATCGCGACGGGCGGACTGCTGTACGCCGGGACAGGGGCCCCGGCCACCATGCTCCTGGCCCCCGTGCCCGTGCTGGTCCACGAGACGACCCGCCGTCTCGGCGCCCAGGCCGCCACCATCGCCCGGCTGCAGGAGGAACGGACCGCCCTGGCCACCGCGGTGCAGGCCCGTGCCGACGAGCTCGACCTCGCCACCCGCATGCTCGCCGCACGCGCGCAGACCATGACCAGCGTCATCGACGCCGTGACCGAGCAGTCGATCATCGGCACGGACAAGGACGGCGTGATCCGGGTGTGGAACCCGGGCGCGGAGAAGATGCTCGGCCTGCCCCGGGTGGACGTCGTCCGCAAGCGCTCGATCGTGGAGTTCCACGTCCCCGAGGAACTCGAGTCCGTCGCCGAGGACGTCGGGACGGCGCCAGGGCTGGCCGCGCTCGTGCACGCCGCCCAGGAGCGGGGCAGCGACGTGCGCGACTGGACCTACCTGGCCGCGGACGGCGGGCGCCGGACGGTGGCCGTGGCGGTCACCCCCCGGACCGATGACCGCGGCGTCCACGCCGGCTGGAACTTCGTCGGCACGGACATGACCGAGGCGCGCGCCAACGAGAAGATGAAGGACCAGTTCGTGAGCCTGATCAGCCACGAGCTGCGCACCCCGCTGAGCTCCATCCTGGGGTACCTCGAACTCGTCCTGGACGACGAGGACGAGACGCTGTCGGCCGAACAGCGGAAGTACCTGACGACGGTCGAGCGCAACGCCCACCGGCTGCAGCGGCTCGTCGGCGACCTGCTGTTCACCGCCCAGGTCGAGGCGGGCCGGTTCACGCTCCAGCCCGAGGACGTCGACCTCGCGGGCGTGGTCCGCGCGGCGGAGGAGACGATCCGGGTCACCGCGGATGCCGCCGGGGTAGAGGTCGGCGTCGAGGTGCCCGCCGGCGGCCTGGTCGTCGCCGGGGACGCCGTCCGCCTCGGGCAGGCCTGCGACAACCTCGTCTCCAACGCGGTGAAGTTCACGCCGTCCGGCGGCCGGGTCACCCTGGCGCTGCGCGAGGTGTGGCAGACGCCGGACGGTGCCGTCACCGCCGCCGAACGCCCGGGCGCGGTGCCCGTGGCCCAGCTGTCGGTGCAGGACACCGGCATGGGCATCCCCGCCGGAGAGCAGGGCAAGCTGTTCACCCGCTTCTTCCGCGCGTCCACCGCGCAGCGCAACGCCGTGCCCGGCGTGGGCCTGGGGTTGACCATCACCAAGGCGATCACCACCGCGCACGGCGGCACGCTCGACGTGGTCAGCGCCGAGGGGCAGGGCACCACCTTCACCCTGACGCTGCCGCGATGACACTGTCCATGACACTGTCGTCCTCCGGACGACACCGCGGCCACGTGCCGTCCCAGGGGCGTTGAGCCCCTGCTCGCATCCCTGCCGGGACCCTTCGGGCCCACGACAGGTCCACGACGCTCCGCGGCGCTGCCGACTCGCCACGACCCATCCGCCGGGCGTGCGAGCCTTCCGCTGGTGCGCTGAGCCGCTTCGTCGCGGCTGCGCGGACCCCTCCGGGGCCCACTCGCCACGACCCAGCCGCGGTGCGGTCCGGAGGGCCGCAATGTTCTTGCGGAAGCCTTGCGGATCGCTGGCGGGTCACCTGCGGTTGCGCCTCCACAGTCGTTCTTGTCACCGGGAACACCCGATGACCGGATCGGACACAGGAGACGCAGGACATGACCACCAACGCCCCGCTCGTCGAGCGCAGCACCACCCGCAAGCTCGTCGGTTCCCTCGCCATCCTCGGCACGGCTGCCGCCGTCGCCGGCCTCGGCACCTACGGAAACTTCACCGACAGCACCACGCTGATGAACACCACGGTCGACACCGGCACCCTCTCGATCAACCTGGCCCAGCCCGGCGGCGCCGTCGCCGTCCCCGTCACCACCACCGGCTTCGTGCCCGGCGACTCGATGAGCCGCGCGGTCAACCTGATCAACGACGGCGGCTCCGCCCTCGGCTCCGTGACCGTCACCTCCTCCGTCACCTCGCCGGCCAGCGTGCTCACCACGGACGTGGTCAACGGCCTGCAGCTGAGCATCAAGGGCTGCTCGGTGGCCTGGACCCAGGGCGGCACCCCCACCGCGCCCACCTACGCCTGCTCCGGCACCGAGCGCTCCATCGTCTCGGGCCCGGCCGCCAACAACGCGGCCCTGGTCAACCCCGCCAGCCTCGCGGCCGGCGGCGTCGACAACCTCGTGTTCACGGTCGCGCTGCCCGCCTCCGCGGACAACACCTTCCAGAACAAGAGCGCGTCGCTGAGCCTGACCTTCACGGCGGCCCAGCGCACCGGCACCGCCCGCTGATCGCCGGCTGACAAGGCTCCGGAGAATCCGTCATGACCTCCCTCCTGCAGGTCGTCCGCCCGGGGGCAGCCCAGCTGCCCCCGGGATCCGACCTCCTTCTCGCGGCCCGCCGCTGGGCAGGCCCCACCCGCCGGTTCCTGGCGCGTGCCCTCCCCTGGGTCGTCCGCGGGATCGTGGTGGTGGCGGTCGTGGCATTCGCCGGACTGGCCGTCGGCCCGCACGTCCTGGGCTACCGGACGATGACGATGCTCACCGCGAGCATGTCGCCGGCCATCGACCCGGGCGACGTCACGATCGTGACGCCGCTGGCGGTCACGGACGTGACCGAGGGAATGGTGATCACCTACCACATCCCGATCGGCGAGCACCAGCTCGTCACCCACCGCGTCATGTCGGTGGAGCAGGGCACGGACGGCAGCGTCACCGTGCAGACCAAGGGCGACGCGAACGAGTCGATCGACCCCTGGAAGGCGACGCTCGCAGGCGACACCGCCTACGAGGTCCGCGCGGTCGTCCCGGAGATCGGGCACGTGATCCACGCGCTCCGCACCCCCGCCGTCGCCACCGCCCTCGTCTACGGAGCCCCGGCGCTCGTCGCCGGCTGGCTGCTCCTGTCCATCTGGCGCCCCCGCAAGCAGGAAGAGGAGGTCCGAGCATGACCGCCATCCGCCGCCTGCCCGTCATCATCGGCCTCACCATGGCCGTGCTGATCGGCAGCGTCATCCCCGCCTCCGCGACCTTCGGCGACAGCGCCGCCGTCGCGACCGAGATCAAGACCACCCGGGTCGAGGCCCCCACGTCCGTGGTCGGCACCCTCAAGTGCAACGCCCCGACCGGGACGACCGCGACCATGGGCGCGACCTGGAAGGCCAGCACGACTCCCCGGATCTCCGGGTACCGCGTGAAGGTCTACTTCAGTGACGGCTTCGTCCAGACCGTCGAGCTCGGCCCGAGCGCAACGAGCTGGAGCGCTCAGATCGGTATGTACTACGTGACGGCCTTCACCGTCGAGTACTCCGTCACCACCGTGACCGACTACGGCTGGTTCACGGAGTCGGCCAAGACGGGACAGTTCCGGTGCTGACCGCCCTCGTCGTCGACGACGAGCCCGAGGGCCGCTGGCGGCTCACCGACCTGCTGACGCTGGGCGGCTGGGACGTGGTCCAGGCCGCCGGCCCCGAGAACGCGCTCCGCCAGGCGGCGCTCCTCGAGCCCGACCTGATCGTCATCGACGCCTCGACCTCGCGCATGCAGGCGCCCTCGCTCTTCCGCCGGCTCCGCGGAGTCGGCTCCCGGGCCCGCTTCCTGCTCGTCGTGACCGACCCCTCGGAGGTCCTTCGCGCCGAGGCCGCCGCCGCAGGGGCTCTGGCCTGCCTCCCGAAGCCGGTCGACCCCCGGCTCCTCCTCAGCTTCCTGCGCAGCCGGACCACGGGGCTGGCTGCGCAGGATCACAACCTGGCCGACATCCGCGAGATCGACGACCTGCACGAGCAGGACATCGACGCCGATCTCGACGAGCGCCTCCAGGAGATCTACGTGGCGACGCTGCCCGGCCGCCTGACCGCCATCGCCTCCGGTGCGCGGTCCGGGGACCCGGTGGCCGTGGCCTCGGCCGCCTTCACCCTCGCCGGCACCAGCGGCCAGCTCGGCTACCGGGAGGTCGCGTCGCTCTGCCAGGCGATCGCCCGGGACGCCCGCCGGGGCGTGGTGGCCCACTCGCGGCTCGCCGAACTCCGGCAGCTCACCAACGCCTGACCCAGCACCGCGCGACCCGACGTCCAGGAGAAAGGAGACCGAGCATGAGCACTTCCCGACGCGCCCTGACCCTCATCGGGCTCACCGTCGCCGCGCTGATCGGCGCGATCGCCCCTGCCTCGGCCACCTTCTCCGAGACCGTCAAGGTCACCACCCCGGTCGGCACCGCCACGATCACGCCGCCGACTCAGCTCGAGGCCAAGAGCATCTGCACGACGACGGTCGACCCGCTGACCCAGGCCAGCACGTCGACCGTGACCGACGTCAAGGTCGAGTGGCAGGAGAGCACGTTCCTGCGCGCCACCGGTTACCGGATCACCGTCCACCCGGCCGGCGGGCCGGCCTACACGCTGGCCACCATCGGGCGGACCGACGAGATCTTCGTGGACCCCAGCGACGTGCGCGGCAACAACCCGCGGATCTCTGTGACGACGCTGAGCGGCACGACGTGGACGGCACAGTCCGTTCTCACCGGGATCACGTCGTGCTGACCGCCCTCGTCGTCGACGACTCGCCCGGCGCGCGGAGGCGCGTGGCCACGCTGCTGAAGCTCGGCGGCTGGGAGGTCCACCAGGCGGTCGGCATCGAGGCGGCGCTGAGGACGGCCGAGGAGGTGGACCCCGACCTGGTGGTCACCGACATCGTGATGCGCGGGGGCAACGGCGCTGCCCTGCTGCACCGCCTCCGCAACGAGGGCTGCCGCGCCCGCTCGGTCGTCGTGGCCACGCACGTCACCCGTGAGGTGCGCGAGTACGCCGCGGCCGCCGGTGCGCTGGCCTGCCTGGCCAAACCGATCGACCCCCGCGAGTTCCTCGACGTCATGCACGCCGTCACCGGACGAGGGGTCCCGCAGGGCACCGCTCAGGCGGTCCGACCGGTCGAGCCGGCTCCGCTGCGGGTCGACGCCGAGCGCCTGGACCAGGCGAAGGAGAGGTACGTCAGCCAGCTGCCGCTGCGTCTGTCGGCGATCACGGCCGGCGCCCAGCAGGGGGACTCGGCGGCCGTCGTGACCGCCGCCCGCGCCCTGGCCGGGGCGAGCTCAGAGGTGGGCCAGGCCGAGGTCGCCTGGATCTGCACCACGATCGCCGCCGAGGCCAACCGGGGCGTCCTGGCCCACGCGCGCCTGATGCAGCTCGTGGCGCTCAGTGCGAGCGCCCATGGCGGACGCCGCTCACTGACAGGTCAGGCCGCGACCAGCCGGTAGCCGACCCCGCGCACGGTACGGATCTCCGGGGAGTTCAACCCGGCCGCCACGAGCTTGCGGCGCAGGTTGGACATGTGGGCCTCGACCAGCCGGAGGTTGCCCTCCCAGTCGGTCTGCCAGACCTCGCGCAGGAGCGTCTCCCGCTGCAGCACGCGTCCCGGCCGGGAGGCCAGCGCGGCCAGCAGGTCGAACTCGGTGCGGGTCAGGTCGACGATCGAGCCGTCCACCCGCACCTCGCGGCTCTCCTCGTCGACCTCCAGCTCGGCGAGCCGGCGGACCGACTCCTCGGGGGTGACGGCAGCGGTGACCGAGACCGGTCGCGGGAAGCGCAGCATCGCCTGGACGCGCGCCACCAGCTCGCGCGGCGAGAACGGCTTGGCCATGTATCCGTCGGCGCCGACGGCGAGGCCGATCAGGAGGTCGACCTCCTCGGCGCGGGCGGTGAGCATGAGCACGTAGCACTGGGTCTCGGCGCGGATCTGGCGGCAGATCTCGGTGCCGTCGGCGTCCGGCAGGCCGAGGTCGAGGACGACGACGTCGGGGACCGAACGGCGCAGCTCCTCCATGCAGGCGGCACCCGACGCGACGGCGCGGACGTCCATCCCGGCCTTGGTGAGCACCGTGACGACGAGCTCACGGATCTCGTCGGTGTCCTCGACGACGAGCACGGTCTGACCCGGCAACGTCCTCTCCTCCTCATGCATGCGCGCTACGGCGCGGAAGGCAGTCCTTCCGTCACCTGAACGGGTGATCGGCAGGCGGAGGCCGCAGCTTGAGCCGAGGAGGGAGCTCGTTCCTCCCTCGGAGGGGTGGGTTCAGTTCAGGGCGCGGGTGCTCTCCGGGAGGACGCCGCCGGCCACGAGCTCGGCCGTCGCGTCCTGGAGCGCGGTGAGCGCGACCCGCTGGGTGAACGGTCCGGTCGAGACCCGGGCGACGCCGAGCGCCTCCAGCTCGCGCGCCGGCAGCGACTTGCCGGGCACGCTGATCACGCTGAGCTTCTGCGGCCCGAGGGCGTCCACGAGCGCCTCGATCTCGTCCCGGGCGACGACGCCCGGCACGAAGACGACGGGGGCGCCGGCCTCGACGAACGCCCGGCCCCGGCGGATCGCCTCGGCGACGAGCTCACTCCGGTCCGTACCGGGCTCGGCACGGACGAAGGCGTCGGTGCGGGCGTTGAGCACGAAGTCGATGCCGGCGTCCCGGCCGGCGCGCAGGACGGCCTCGACCGCGGCGACCGCCTCCTCGAGCGGCTTCATCTGGTCCTCGAGGTTGCCGCCCACCACGCCGATGTCGATCGCACGGCGGGCGGTCTCCCCCGGATCTCCGTAACCGGCTTCGAAGTCCATGGTCACCGGCAGGTCCACGGCCGCCACGATCAGCCCGACCATGTCCAGGTGCAGGTTGAGCGGGATGTTCTCGCCGTCCTCGAAGCCGAACGTCGAGGCGATGGAGTGGCTCGCGGTGGCCAGCGCGCGCACGCCGTCGGTGCCGGCGACGACCTGGGCGGAGACCACGTCCCAGACATTGGCCAGGACCAGGATCTCCGGTGCGGTGTGCAGGTCCAGGAGGGCGCGGGCGCGGGCGGCGAGGTCGGGCGAGGTGGGCTCGGACATGGACCGAACCTAGGTGACGACGCCGCCCGGCGTGCGGCCCGGATTTCCTGCCCGCGGTCTGGCGTCCAGACTTAGGCCAGGCTAACCTGCTCCCAGTGCCCAGCGGTCCGGCTGGTGCAGCACCGCCGGCTCCGGGGAAAGGCGATCGACGATGTACGTGTGCCACTGCGCCGTGGTGACCGACAGCCATGTGCTCGAGGCGATCGCCAACGGTGCCCGTTGCGTCGCCGACGTCGCGCGCCAGACGGGTGCCGGGCGTACCTGCGGAAACTGCATCAGCTCGCTGCGCGACCTCGTGTGCCAGCATTGCCCGGTCATGGCCGAGCGAGATCTGGGAGTCGTCAGTGCAACCCGTTAGCCCCCGCGTGGTCGAACTCCTCAACGAGGCGTTGACCTTCGAGCTCACCGTGACCAACGGCTACTTCCTCAACGCCCGCATGCTCGACGCGAGGGGGCTGCCGAAGCTCGGCAAGGTCTTCTACGACCTCTCCATCGACGAGATGAAGGACGCCGACGCCCTGATCCAGCGGGTGCTGCTGTTCGACGGCCACCCCAACGTGCAGCGGCTCGGCGCCATCCGGGTCGGTGAGACGGCGGAGGAGATGCTGGTGCTCGCGCTCGACAGCGAGAAGGCCGCCGTCGCCCAGTTCAACGCCGCGGCCCGTGAGTGCCGCGAGCTCGGCGACCACGGCACGGCCTCGGTCTTCGACGAGATGGTCCGGGACGAGGAGAAGCACGCCGACTGGTTCGAGGCCCAGCTCGGCGCCATCGAGCGGGTCGGCCTCCCCCAGTACCTGGCCACGCAGATCTCCGCGGGCGAGGCTCCCTGACGGGTCGGGCACAGCCCGGCAGAACGCGACGAGGGCCGTCTCCCGGATTCGGGAGACGGCCCTCGCGTGCGCTGCGGCCTCGATCAGCCGGCCAGCTGCGCCTGGAGATCCTCGATCATCAGCGTCGCGGCGGTCAGCCCGATGCCGGTGAAGAACACGTCGTCCTCCACCGCGAACGCGCGGTCGGCCCGCACGGCTCCGAGCCGCGGCCACAGCGGACCGGCGAGCGCCGTCGCCTCGCCCGACTCCGCCACCGGGCCGTACGAGGAGTACAGGACGATGTCGGCGTCCGCGCGCGTCAGCTCCTCCGCGCTGAGCTGGGCGAAGGTCGGCACCTCCGCGGTGGGCAGCTCCAGCTGGTCCAGCCCGATGTCGCCGAGCACCGTGCCGATGAAGGACGCCGGCGTGTACACGCGGATCGACCCCTCGACGAAGCGCAGGGCGCTGACCGTCGTCCCGGCCGGGTCGCCGATCGACTCCCCCAGCGCCGCGGCGTCCCGCCCGTACTCCTCGAGCGCCGATTCCGCCTGCTCCTCGAGCCCGAGCGCCTCGGCGGCGAGCCGGAAGTTGTCCTTCCACACCGCCCCGACCTTCTCGGCGAAGACCGTCGGCGCGATGCGGGACAACGTGCCGTACAGGTCCTCGTGGCGCACCTTGTTGGAGAGGATGAGGTCGGGCTCGAGCGCTGCGATCGCCTCGAGGTTGGGCTCGCCGATGGTGCCGACCTCCTCGACACCGGCGGCACCCTCGGCGAGGTAGCTGAGGAAGCCGGAGGACACGTCGGTGGTCACCGCCCCGGCCGGGGGAACGCCGAGCGACAGCGCCGAGTCCAGCTCACCGGTGTCCAGGACGACGATCCGCTCGGGCCGGGCGGGGATCTCGGTGCTGCCCATGGCGTGCTCGACCGTTCTGGGGAACGACGCGTCGGACGAGGCGCCGGCCTCGCTGGGCGCCGCCTGCTCCGCGGCTCCGCCACAGGCGGTCAGCGCCAGCGTGACCGCCGCGACGAGGGTGGTCGCGCCCAGGCGGGCGCGGACGACGGGGTTCCTCACTCTTCTCCTCTGGTGGAAACGGTCCGGGGCTGCGCCCCGGCTCCGGATCGGGTCCCGATCGGGACCACGAGCACCCCGCGGGACACCGGGTCGGGCAGGACGACGGCCCGCAGGCCGAACACCTCCTCGAGCAGCGCGGGGGTGAGCACGTCCCGCGGAGGGCCCTGCGCCACGATCCGGCCGGCCTTCATCGCGACCAGCCGGTCGGCGTAGCGGGCGGCCAGGTTCAGGTCGTGCAGCACCATCACGACGGTCTGCCCGCGCTCGGCGTTCAGCCGGTCGACGAGGTCGAGCACGTCGACGGCGTGGGCCAGGTCCAGGTGCGTCGTCGGCTCGTCCAGCAGCAGCAGGTCGGTGCCCTGGGCCAGGGCCATCGCGATCCAGGCGCGCTGCCGCTGCCCGCCGGACAGGGAGTCGACCGGGCGGTCTCCCAGCTCCAGCACCCCGGTCGACGCCATCGCCTCCACCACCACCGCCTCGTCGTCCCGGGACCACTGCCGGAACCAGGCCTGGTGCGGATGCCGGCCCCGTGCGATCAGGTCGGCGACGGTCAGCCCCTCGGGTGCCACCGGCGTCTGCAGCAGCAGGCCGAGCGCCCGGGCGACCTCGCGCGTGGGCAGCCGGTCGATGCGCCGGCCGTCCAGGAGCACCTCGCCGGAGCGGGGACGCAGCAGGCGGCCGAGCGCGCGCAGCAGGGTCGACTTGCCGCACCCGTTGGGTCCGATGACCGCCGTCACGGCACCGTCGAGCACGTCGAGGTCGAGGCGCTCGACCACGACGGTGTCGCCGTAGCCGAGCGTCACGTCCCGGGCGCTCAGCCGGGCGGGCGGGGGCGGCGGTGGGGGCACCGCGGGGGCCCGTCGTGCGGCTGTCGCCGATGTCGTCGTCATGCGTCGTCCCTCCGGGAGCGCCGGATCAGCAGGTGGATGAGATAGGGGGCGCCGATGGCCGCTGTGAGCACGCCCACCGGGAGGTCGACCGGCAGCACGGTCCGGGAGACGACATCGCTGCCCACGACCAGCACGGCCCCGGTCAGCCCGCCGACCAGCACCGGCGGGCCCCCCGAGCGCATCAGCCGCAGCGCGACCTGGGGAGCGATCAGCGCGACGAACGGGATCGGGCCGGCCGCGGCGACGGCAACCGAGGCCAGGGTCACCGTCGTCGCGAGCAGGAGGACCTGGCCGCGATGCACGCGGACTCCGAGGGCCCGAGCGCTGTCCTCCCCGAGCCGGAGTGCCGCGAGGGTGGGGCCGGTGACGACGGTCGCGGCCGCACCCGCTGCCACCACGAGTGCAACGGGGACGACGTGTTCCCAGCCGCGACCGTTGAGGCTGCCGGTCAGCCACACCGTCGCGCGCGTCGCCTCGGTGATGTCCGCGAGGATCAGCAGGTACGAGGTGAGCGAGGTCAGCAGCGCGGCCATCGCGACCCCGACGAGGACCAGCCGGAAGCCGGTCGTGCCCCGGCGCCAGGCCAGCAGGTGGATCGCGAGCCCGGTCGACAGCCCACCGGCCAGGGCGGCCATCGGCAGCCCCACCAGGGCGAGCAGGCCACCGAGCGCCCCGCCACCGAGGACGAGCAGCGCCACCGCGCCGGCGCTCGCCCCTGCGGTGATCCCCAGCATGTCCGGGCTGGCCAGCGGGTTCCGCGCGAGCGACTGCAGGATCGCGCCTGCCATGCCGAACGCCAGGCCCACGAGGACGGCGGTGAGCGCCCGCGGGAACCGCAGCTCCCACACGACGAACCGGTCGGCGTCGGTCCCGCCGCCGAGGAGGATCCGGAGCACCTCGGGCGGGCTGAGCGGGAAGTCGCCGCGGCCCACGTCCACGGCGACGAGCAGGACGAGCGCCCCCACGAGCACGAGCGGCACGACGACGGCACGCGGCCGCCACACCGCCGACAGCGGTCCCACCCGGAGGGCCCTGCGGCCGGAGAGGCCGGCCACGGCGCTCACAGGGTCACCAGCCGTCGGCGCCGGACCAGCGCGATGAAGAACGGGGCGCCCACGAAGGCCAGGACGAGACCCACCGGCAGCTCTCCCGGGCGGGCGAGGACCCGGCCGAGGACGTCGGCGCCGACGAGCAGGATCGCCCCGATCAGTCCGGCATAGGGCAGCAGCCACCGGTGGTCGGGACCGGTGATCGTGCGGGCGACGTGCGGAACGACGAGGCCGACGAAGGCGATCGGCCCGGTGACCGCGACCGCGGCCCCCGTCAGCAGCGTCAGGGCGGCCACCCCGGTCGCCCGGGCCAGTCCGATGCGCAGGCCCAGGCCGCGGGCGACGTCCTCCCCGAGCTGGAGGCCGTTGAGCGCGGGCCCGTTCACCAGCGCGAGGACCAGACCGGCGGCCACGAACGGCAGGATCTGGAGAAGCGCGCCCTCGCCCCGGCCGACCAGCGAGCCGACCGCCCAGAACCGGAAGACGTCGAGGGTGCTCTGGTCGGCCAGGACCAGTGCGCTGGTCATCGCGCCGAGGAAGGCGGTCACCGCGGCACCGGCCAGCGCGAGCGTGACCGGGCTGCCACCGCCCTCCCCGAGCGTGCCGAGCAGGAAGACGACGACGCTGGCCACCAGGGCGCCGGCGAGGGCGAACCACACGGAGCCCGCCACGGACTGGATGCCGAAGGCGAACACGGCCAGGCAGACGGCGAACGCCGCCCCGGCGCTGACCCCCAGCAGGCCGGGGTCGGCCAGGGGGTTGCGGGTGTGCCCCTGCATCAGGGCGCCGGCCACGCCCAGGGCGGTGCCGACGACGACGCCCAGCAGTGTGCGCGGCAGCCGGAGGGTCCGGATGATCACGTCCTCGTCGCTGCCCAGGGGCGAGAACAGCGCGCTCCACACCGCCTCGATCGGGATCGCCCGGGCGCCGACGGCCAGCCCGAGCGCGGCCACCGCCGCCAGCACCGCGATCAGGGCGAGCACGCCTCCGACGAGACGGGCGCGCCGCCCCCGGGACCGGGTCGGCTCCCCCGCCCGCGCGCGGATCGGCGCGGGCGGGGTCGCCACGGTCAGGACGAGGCCTTCTGGGCCGCTACGGCGAGTGCGTCGACGAGCTGCTCGAGCACGTAGGGGATGGACAGGACGCTGACCGAGCTGACCGCGGCGCCGAAGCCCTCGTCGTCGATGAGCACCGCGGCGTCGCGCTCGAGCGCCGGGACCCCGGCGTACACGGGCAGCGCCGCGACCTCCTCGGCCGAGAGCCCGTCGGCGAAGCCGACGATCACGTCGGAGTCGATGTCCGCGGCCCGCTCCAGCGAGAGCTGGGCGTAGAAGGTGCTCCCGCTGTCCGCGCCGAGCTCCTCGACGCTCGGCGCGACGGTGAAGCCGAGGTCCTCGATCAGCTGCACCCGCGGGTCCGTGGGCAGGTACAGGTACAGGGACTCGGCGCCCATGCTCGTGTAGGCGAAGGTGAGCCCTTCGAACTCCGGGTGCTCGGCGGCGATCGCGCCCACCCGCGCGTCCGTCTCGGTGATCAGCCGCTCGGCGTCCGCCGTGCGCCCCAGCGCCTGGCCGATCATGCGGGTCTGCTCCCGCCACGGCGTCGTCCACGGCTCGCCGGGATAGGCGACCGTCGGCGCGATGCCGCTGAGGTCCTCGTACACCGCGGCCTCGAACCCGTCGTACGGCGCCAGGATGACGTCGGGCCGCAGTGCGGCGATCGCCTCCAGCGGCGGACCGTCGGTGTTGTCGAGCAGGGTGGTCGCGGCCGGGTCGAAGTCCTCCTCGTTCCACGGCAGCAAACCGTCGTCGCCGCCGCCGTAGGAGTAGGACGGCATCCCCACCGGTGTGACGCCGAGGGCGTAAGGGGTGTCCTGCGCGGACCAGCCCAGGACGACGACCCGTTCGGGCTCCTCCTCGATCGTCGTGGTGCCGAACGCGTGCTCGATGGAGACGGGGAACGCGCCGTCCGTCGCGCCGCCGCCGGAGGCGGTCTCCGCCTCACCCGCCGCCGAACCGCAGCCGGACAGCACCCCCAGGGCGAGCGGGACCGCCGCCAGCAGCGTCAGGGGGGCACGAACTCGCATGGGGTTCTCCTCGACCGTCGCGCGGAGCCCGATGCCCCACAAAGCGAGGGAAGGCTAACCTAACTAAGGCAACCTTCAGTACCCCTGGTCCCCGGAGAGACGACATGACGCTCGCAGCACCGCCGATCCCGGCGTACCGCCCCTTCGCGGCCGAGGTGACGCGCGTGCAGCGCCTGACGCCCAGCTTCCTGCGCGTCACCCTCACCGGACCGGCGTTCGGCGACCTGGCGCCCAACGGCTGGGACCAGCGGATCAAGGTGCTGCTGCCCACCGCGGAGCGCGGCCTGTGCGACTGCCCCCGCGGCGAGGACTGGTACGCGGAGTGGCGCGCACTGCCGGTGGCCCACCGCAACCCGATGCGCACCTACACCGTGCGCGCGGCCCGCCCGGAGCTCCGGGAGATCGACGTCGACTTCGTGCTGCACGGTGCGACCGGACCGGCGTCCGCGTGGGCGGAGTCCGCGGCCACCGGCGACGAGGTGGTGCTGATCGGCCCGAACGCCGCCTTCCCCGGTCCGACCGGCGGCTTCGAATGGCGTCCGCCCGCCGATGCGGCCTGCCTGCTGATCGCCGGGGACGAGACCGCGGTGCCCGCCGTCTGCGCGATCGTCGAGGCGTTGCCGGCCGGCCGCCCGGCCCGGGTGCTGCTGGAGGTCCCCGAGGCCGGCGACGTCCTCCCCCTGGTGGCACGGGACGGCGTGGAGGTGACCTGGCTGCCGCGCCGGCCGGCGGCCGCGGCACGGGGCGCCCTCCTCACCGCCGCGGTCGTCGCGGCGGTCCGCGATCTCCCCCGACGGTCCGCACCGGGCGAAGCCCCACCGGAGGACGACGCCGACGTGCTGTGGGACGTGCCGGCGGAGAGTTCCGACGCGAGCCTCTACGCCTGGCTCGCCGGGGAGGCCGGGGTCGTCACGGCACTGCGCCGCCGGCTCGTGCGGGAGCTGGGCCTGGACCGGGGCTCGATCGCGTTCATGGGCTACTGGCGCGAGGGGCGGTCCGGGGACTGAGCTCGGTTGACACCGTGTCAGCTGGCGGGGTCACATGACTCGGTGACCGGCGCCGTGGACCAGCACGCGATGGACGTCGTCGCGATGGACGGGCTGAGCATCCTGGGGACGGTCGGGTTCTTCGTGCCCGCGGCGCTCCTGGTCGCGCTGGTCGTCGGCGCGGTCGTGCGGGACCGGCGGCTCAGCGCGCGGGAGGAAGCGGCCGCCGGCGGGGAGGACGTGGACCTGGTCCCCGGGGGCGAGCAGATTCCTCCTCCTCGAGCCGACTGAGCAGCGTCTCCACCGCTCCTTCGACCGCCGCGGCCATCTCCGTCCGGAACGCGGCCGGCACCGCCTGCGCCGCAGCGGGCTGGAGCCGCGCGACCGTCGTCCGCACCCGCTCGAGCTGCTCCGGCGGGGCTCCGGCCGCCACGAACGCCTTCCCGCCGGTGCGCAGGAGCATCTGCATGCAGGTCCGGGCGATCTTCCGGCAGCCACGGGGCGCACATCACTCGTTCCATGTATCAGTTGTCAATGTAGCTGTTACCGGTGTTCCATAGGCACTTCGACCCAAGGAGGTCCCGTGCTGCTCGCCGCTGAGACACGTCCCGCCGGAGGCGCCGCGATCGGTGAGGTGATCCTGGCGACCGGGATCGGTCTCGGCCTGACCGCGTTGTTGCTCGGACTGGTGTTCCTGCACCGCACCCGCAGGTCGACGGTGCTCACCCGGATCGGCACCCGGCTGGGTGCGGCCACCGGTGTGCCGGCGTGGGTGGCGCTGCCGACGATCCTCGCCACCCTCTCGCTGCTGACCGCGCTGCTCGGGATGCTGTGGGACATCAGCCTGCACATCGGGGTGGGCCGCGACGAGGGCCCGCTGGCCAACCCGGCCCACTTCCTCATCCTGTTCGGGCTGTTCGGTGTCTTCGCCGCCGGCGTGCTGGCCTGTTCGATGCCGCTGGAGGAGAAGCCGGGCCCGGCCGCCGTGCGGTTCCTGACGGGCTGGGACGTGCCGATCGGCGGCATCCTGCTCACCGCGGCCGGCTTCTACGCTCTGCTCGGCTTCCCGCTGGACGACATCTGGCACCGGCTCTTCGGCCAGGACGTGACCCTCTGGGGCCCGACCCACCTGATGCTGATCGGCGGGGCCGGCCTCTCCATCGTCGGCCTGCTCGTCCTGGAGCAGGAGGGGCACGGCGGCCTGTCGACCGACGACGGCGACCGCAAGGTCGGCAGGACCGCCCGGTTCGTCCGCCAGGCCTCCGCCATGGGTGGGCTGCTGCTCGGCATGTCGGTCTTCCAGGGCGAGTACGACTTCGACGTCCCCCAGTTCCGGCTGGCGCTGGAGCCGCTGATGATCGCCGGCGCGGCCGGGGTCGCGCTGGTGTCCGCACGGCTGTTCATGGGCCGCGGCGGCGCGCTCGCGGCGACCGCGTTCTTCCTCGTCGTCCGGGGTGGCATCGCGCTGGTCGTCGGGCCCGCGTTCGGGGAGGTCGTCCCCACGTTCCCGCTCTACCTGGGCTCGGCGATCCTGGTCGAGGCGCTGGCCCTCGTGGTCCCGCTGTCCCGCCGTCCGCTGGTGTTCGGCGCGGTCGCGGGCATCGCGATCGGCACCGTCGGCCACGCCACCGAGTGGGGCTGGACCCGCGTCACCCAGACCCTGTCGTGGAACGGCGACATCCTCGTCGAGGGCACGCTGATGGCCGTCGCCGGTGGCGTGGTGGGGGGCCTGCTCGGCGCCCTCCTCGCCTCGGGCCTGCGCCGGCGGTTGCCGGCCCCCGCCGTCGCCAGGGCCGTGGTCGTCGGCTCGCTCGCCGTCCTAGCCGCCGCCGTGGGCAACGGCCTGCTGGCCACCGTGCCCGACGATCTCGACGCCACGTTCGGGATCGAGGAGGTGCAGGCCGACCCGCGGACGGCGAACGTGACCGTGCAGCTGGACCCGACCGACTTCGTCGACGAGCCTTCGTGGGTGCAGATCACCTCGTGGCAGGGCGACGGTCTCGTCGTCACCCCGCTGGAGCGCACCGGCGCGGGGGCCTACCGGACGACCGAGCCGGTGCCGCTGCACGGCACGTGGAAGACCCTGCTCCGCATCCACGACGGCCGCACGCTCACGGCCGTGCCGATCTACCTGCCCGCCGACGAGGCCATCGGCGCCGAGGAGGTGCCGGCTGAGGACGGACTCACGCGGTCCGCGGTGCCGGAGAAGGAGATCCTGCAGCGTGAGCTGAAGGAGGACTCCCCCGGCTGGCTGTGGACCGCGTCGAACCTTGTCGTCCTGTTCTGCACGCTGATTCTGATCGCGGCGATCTCGTGGGGGGTCGGCCGCTACTCGCGCCGCGCGAGCCGCTGCGAGCCCTTCCCGAACTCGCCGGCCGACGCACCCGACGATCGCCCGCGCATCGCCACAGGACAGGCATGACGCATCGACTCCGCACCTCGCTCCTGACCGCCGGGGTGGTCCTGGCCCTCTCCGGCTGCGCCGGGACCGATGAGTCCCCAGCCTCGCCGTCCCCGGGAACGTCGGCCACGGAGAGTTCGGTCCCGGAGAGTTCGACCTCGGCGGCGCCCACCACGCCGGCCGGGCAGCGGATCGTGGTCACCGTCACCGGGGGGCAGGTGACCGGGGACACCGGTCGCGTCCCGGTCGCCGCGGGCGAGCAGGTGACGCTCGTCGTGACCAGCGACGTCGCCGACGAGCTCCATCTGCACGGCTACGACCTCCGGACCGCCCTCACACCCGGCACGCCCGCGGAGCTCTCTTTCGAGGCCACCGTCCCGGGGGTGTTCGAGGTGGAGCTGCACGATGCCGGCACGGTGCTGCTCTCCCTGCAGGTCGGGTGAACGTCCACGCCCACGGCGTCGGGTCGCGGACTGACCTGCCGATCCCTCTCGGCCTGGCTCTCTTCGGGGCCGGCGCCGCGATCCTGATCACCTTCGCGGTGCTTCTCCTGGTCTGGCGGACGCCGCGGCTGGGCTTGGCATCGTCCGGGCGGCCGGTTCCCGCCGGCCTTCAGCGGCTGCTCGACTCCCCCGTGTTCCGGCGGAGCCTGCAGGCGCTCGCGCTCGCCGCCGCCGTCCTGATGACGGCCGTGGCGCTGGCCGGACCGCGGGAGACCGAGCAGAACCTGGCGCCCTGGGCGCTGTACGTGACGTTCTGGGTCGGGCTGGTGCCGGCGAGCCTGCTGCTCGGCCCGGTCTGGCGGGTGGTCAACCCGCTGCGCCTGCTGCACCGCGGCCTGCGGGGCCTCCTCGCGTCGGCGCCCGGCGAAGCCCGTCTCCCCCGGCTCGGGCTGTGGCCGGCCGTTCCCTCGCTGCTCGTCTTCCTCTGGCTGGAACTCGTGTTCCCCGCCCGGGCCGAGCCGATGACGGTGGCTGTCTTCCTGCTCGGCTACGCCGCGGTGCACCTGGCGCTCGCCCTGTGGTTCGGCGAGGAATGGTTCGCCCGCGGTGACGGCTTCGAGGTGTACTCCGCGCTGATCGCGCGTCTCTCCCCCTGGGGACGGCGGGAGGACGGCAGGCTGGTGCTGCGCAACCCCCTCTCGAACGCGTCGACGGCGCCGTCGGAGCCGGGGCTGGCCGCGGTGGTCGTAGTGCTGCTCGGGTCGACCGCGTTCGACGGCCTGTCCCGCACCGAGTTCTGGCAGACCGGCCCCGGAGCAGCGAACGACACACTGAACGGCACTCTCGGCCTGCTGGAGATGATCGCGCTGGTGGGCATCCTGTACGCGGCCGGCACGCGGCTGTCCGGTCGGCTTGCGGGCCAGCCGGGCGATGTCCAGCCGCGGCGGTACGCCGGCTCCATCGTTCCGATCGTGTTCGGCTACACGGTCGCCCACTACTTCAGCCTGCTCGTCCTCGACGGGCAGCGGACGTGGATCCTCGCCAGCAACCCGTTCGGCCTGGCCGGCGTCGACCTGTTCGGCACCTACGGGAACACGGTCGACCTCACCGAGGTCGGCCCGGACGCGATCGCCCTCGTCCAGGTGGGCGCCGTCGTCCTCGGCCACGTCCTGGGCGTCACCCTGGCCCACGAGCGGGCCCTGCTCTCGGCCCGGCGGGCGCGTGCGTCCGACCAGCTGCCGCTGGTGATCGTCATGGTGCTGTTCACCGTGGGCGGCCTGGGCCTGCTCTTCGGCTTCTGACCCGGCCGGCGGCCACAGTGGCCATGTCGGCCGCCGACCAGGGCGGATCCCCCTCCCGGACGGGTGAGTTCCCCCGCGTTCGGCTACAGGTCCGGCCCCCATGCGCCGATGCGGAGGATGCCTGACAGGCGCCGCCGGGGTCCGCTACCCCGCCTGAGCGGAAGGACCGCTCCCGTGATCGCTGTCACCTGCCGCAACGGTGAGCACTTCTCGGTCGACCCGGACGCCATCGAGCGCGTGGAGACCGATCCCGACACGGTCGTCCACCTCGTCGACGGCACGAAGTACGTCGTCGCCGAGAGCTTCGACCACCTCCTGGACGCGATCCAGGCTCACCGGGCGGTCGCCGTGCTCGCCTCCCAGCACCTGACCGACCCCCTGCCCCCGCAGCCGCCGCCCTTCCGCGTCGAGCGCCGGCAGTTCAGCCGCGACGGCGCCGGCTCCGGCCCGTCGCCGGCCGTCGTCCCCACGGGCCGCGACGAGGCCTGAGCCGTGGTCCCGGCGACGCTCCTCGGCATGGCCCTCGCGGTCGGCGCGCTGCTGGCCATGATGGTGCTGGAGGGCACCAGCCCGCTGGCGGTCGTCCTCCTCCCCCCGCTGATCCTCGTGTTCGGCGGGACGTTCGGTGCGGCGATCGCCGGGTCGACGATGTCCGACGTCCGGCGGATCGGTTCCTGGTTCCGGCTGGCCTTCGCCCCGGAGCGGGCCTCGCGGAACGCGGACCTGGTCACCCAGCTCGTCGAGCTGGCCACGCACGCCCGCAGGGAGGGCATGCTGCCGCTGGAGAAGCGGGCCCGGAACGTGGCGGACCCGTTCCTGCGCCGCGGGCTGCAGATGGCGATCGACGCGGTGCCCGTGGACCAGCTGCGCGCGGCCCTCGAGGACGAGATCACCGCCCAGCGCACCGACGACCGCGTCGCGGCCCGGTTCTTCGCCCGGATGGGCGCCTACGCGCCCACGATCGGGATCATCGGCACCGTCGTCGGTCTCGTGCAGGTGCTGCAGAGCCTCCAGGACACCGACGTCCTCGGGCCGCTCGTCGCCACCGCCTTCGTGGCCACCCTGTGGGGCGTGCTCTCGGCGAACTTCATCTGGCTGCCGATGAGCGTAAAGATCCGCCGGAACGGCGATCTGCGCGCCGCCGAGATGCAGGTGCTCCTCGCGGGTGTCACCGAGATCCTGGCCGGCACGAATCCCCGCGCGCTGCGGATCCGCCTGCAGGCGATGCTGCCGCCGGGCGAGGTGCGAAGGACCGCGGCCTGAGCCCTCGCTTCTTGCGGTTGTCTTGCGGATCGCTCGCGGCCCACCTGCGGTAACGCCTCCAGAGTTCTCCGTGGAGCCGGACATCCCGGCAACATAAAAGGAACTCAGGAGACACGGACATGAGCACCACGACCCGGCTCGTCGAGCGCAGCGCGACCCGCAAGGTCGTCGGCTCCCTCGCCATCCTCGGCACGGCTGCCGCCGTCGCCGGCCTCGGCACCTACGGAAACTTCACCGACAGCACCACGCCGATGAACACCACCGTGGGCACCGGCACCCTCTCGATCAACCTGGCCCAGCCCGGCGGCGTCGTCGCCATCCCCGTCAGCACCGCCGGCTTCGTGCCCGGCGACTCGATGAGCCGCGCGGTCAACCTGATCAACGACGGTGGCTCCGCCCTCGGCTCCGTCACCGTCGCCTCGACGGTCACGTCGCCGGCCAGCGTGCTCACCACCGACACCGTCAACGGGCTGCAGCTCAGCATCAAGGGCTGCTCGGTGGCCTGGACCCAGGGCGGCACCCCCACCGCGCCCACCTACGCCTGCTCCGGCACCGAGCGCTCCATCGCCTCGGGCCCGGCCGCCACCAGCGCCACCCTGGTCAACCCCGCCAGCCTCGCGGCCGGCGGCGTGGACAACCTCGTGTTCACGATCGCGCTGCCCGCCACCGCGGACAACACCTTCCAGAACAAGAGCGCGTCGCTGAGCCTGACCTTCACCGGCGTCCAGCGCACCGGCACGGCCCGCTGACGATGACCACGCTCCCGGTCTCCCCTCAGGGCAGCCGCACGGCTGCCCTGAGGGACCGGAGCCGCACGGCCGGCCTCCGCCGGGGGCTCCTCCTGCTGGCCATCGTCCTGACGGCGATCGCCGGCCCGCTCGGCCGTCCGATGCCGGATCAGGCGCCGTCCGACGAGGTCTTCCGTCCCCTGACGGTCAGCTCCTCGGTCGTCGTCACGCCGTAGGACCGTCGACCGGACCCGTCGCGCCCGCTCCGCGACGACTGTTCCCTCAGTCGTCGTCCTCGTCCTTGTCCTTGTCGTTCCCCCGGCCATTGCCGTTGTTGTTGTTCCCGTCGTTCCCGCCGTTGTTGGTGTTCCCGTCGTTCCCGTCGGTTCCGTTGCCCGCGTTGTCCGGCTGCTCGACCGGTGGCGGCACCACCACCGGCGGGACGGCGTAGGAGACGGTGATGATGGTGTCGGGCGCCACGCTCCCGACCGGCTCGACGGCCAGCACCTGCCCGGCCGGTGCGTTCCCGGTCTCGAACGGAGCGACGCTCACCTGCAGGCCACGCGCGACGAGCTCGGCCTGCACGTCCCGGACCGGCCGCCCGACGAACTCCTCCGCGGCCAGCTCGACCACGGCGACCGTCGCCGGAGTCGTCTCCTCCGTGGTCCCGGCGTCCGCCGGGCTCTGCCCGCTCGCCCGCACCACGAGGACGGCGACCGCGAGCAGGGCCAGGGCAACCAGCGCCCCCACCAGCATGCGGACCGCCACTCGCGCCCCGGAGCCCGACGCCGGCCTTCCGGGGGCCCGGGCCGCTGCCGTCGCGGGCGCCGTGCCGGCTACGCCGAACGGCACGGGCATCACCGCGGTGGTCGTCCGGGCGGACGGGACCGGCGGCCGCCCGCGCAGCACGTCCTCGACGGCCGCCAGCAGCGCCGCACCGTCGGGGAAGCGCTCGGCGGGGTCCTTGCGCAGGGTCCGCTCGACCAGACTGCGCACGTTGGCCGGCAGCTCGCGCGGCAGCGGGTCGGGCTCGTCGCGGATCTGCATGACCGCGATCTGCACCGAGTTCTCCCCGTCGAAGACCCGGCGGCCGGCCAGACACTCGTAGGCGACGGCGCCGAGGGCGTAGACGTCGCTCGCCGGCCCGGCCTTGCCTCCGGACGCCTGCTCCGGTGACAGGTACTGCGCCGTCCCGATGACCTGGCCGGTCTTGGTCAGCGGCACGCTGGAGGCCGACCAGGCGATCCCGAAGTCGGTGATCTTGACCTCGCCGCCGACGCCCAGGAGGACGTTGCCCGGCTTGACGTCGCGGTGGACGACGCCGGCGGCGTGCGCGGCGGCCAGCCCGGCGGCGGTCGCCCGCAGGATGCCGAGCGTCTGCGGCACGTCCAGGCGCCGCTCGCGGGCGAGCAGCGTGGCCAGCGACTCCCCCTCGACCAGCTCCATGACGAGGTAGGCGAGGTGCTCCCCGTCCTGGTCGAGCTCGCCGTAGTCGTAGAGGGCGGCGATGTTCGGGTGGGCGAGGACGGCGGTGTGCTGGGCCTCGGCCCGGAACCGCCCCAGGAATTCCCGGTTGCCGGTGAACTCGCTGCGGAGGATCTTCACCGCGACCGGCCGCTGGAGGAGGGTGTCGCGGGCCCGCCAGACCCGCCCCATGCCGCCGCTGGCGAGGACGGACTGCATCTCGTACCGGTCGCCGAGAAGGCGCACCTGCGGCCTCATCAGCGAACTCCTCCCGACGCCTGGCTCCGATGCCCGGGGCACCGTGGTCTCACCCAAGTGTCGACGATGCTCCCCGAACAGGGTGCGTCAACCCGCCGCCGGGCCGCCCGGGCGCGCACCCGTCCGGGTGGCAGCCTCAGCACCGAGCGCACGGGCGTCGCGTCGCACCTGGCCAGGGACCTGCCTCCGGGTCACACTCGGAGACACGGCCGACAGGCCCCGGCGATGACAGGGGCGGGAACGCCGTCCTCACCATGGAACGTTCCCAGTGGACAGTCGACTTGAGTCCCGACCTTGCGTTGCCGATGTGCCCCGTGACTCGAGCCGCCGTCCACTACTGACAGGCTGCGTCGCCGACGCGCGCCCGATGACACCACCGAGGAGACGTATGGACTACCTGCGCCGACTGCAGGGCGAGCAGCCGGTCATCTTCTGGGTGCTGGTGGCGGTGGGGCTGTTCCTCGGCTTTCAGCTCGTGCTCCTGGTCGTCGGCCTGCTGCTCGGAGCGTTCGGGTTGCCGTCGTGGGTGCCCATCGTGGTCGTGGTGGGCGGGCTCGTCCTCATCGCGCGGAACCAGCAAAGGTCCCGCTGAGCACGCGTTCCGCCGTCCGCTGCTGACCCGGGACTTGCCTGGCGTTACCTCGGCTGTCCGAGCGCGGCCGGCGGCGCGTTGCCCGCGGTTGCGCCCTTCGCGTACTGCGGCGTCGTCACGTAGACGAACTCGTGGACGCCGTCCGCCGCGAGCTCGTCAGTGATGATGCCCTCGCCGATCCGGATGCCGTTCTTGACGAGCAGTTCCTGGTGCACCGGGAACGCGGCCTGCACCACCGGGTTGCCCAGCACCTCGAGCGCCCAGGAGTCCGAGCCGATGATGGCGGGGCGCCGGTCAGCCAGGTAACGCGCTTCGGCCAGGTAGATGCCCGGCTCCTGGGCCAGGTAGCGCTCCGGCTCGCTCCGGGCGATCTTGTTCCAGCCGGTCCGCAGCAGCACGACGTCGCCCGGGTGGATGCGTCGGATGCCACCCCGGGTCGCCGCGGCCTTCAGGTCCGAGATGGTGATCCGGTAGTTGTCGTGCAGCACCGGGTCGCCGTCCTTGCTGCGCGCCAGCGCCTCGCTCGCTCCCTCGTCGAGCTTCAGGCCCAGCACGTCGAGCAGGATGCCGCGGGTGACGATCGGCCCCATGTTCTCGCTGCCGAGACTGGTCGTCCCGCTGGGCGTCGCGATGTCCGGGCCCTGGAAGCCGTTGTAGAAGGTCGGCCCGACGCCGATGTGGTTCAGCCCGTCGAGCTGGGTGACGATCTGATAGGTGTAGCCCTGAGGGAAGCGCTCCTCGTGGATGCTGACCCGGTTGGGACCGAGCGGCTCCGGGCTCTGCAGGATCCCGCCGCCCTCGGTGAAGCCGGCGGGCGGCTGGTACCCGAGGACGGTGAGCCGCTGCTCGTACAACCGCGGCGGCGTGGTCTGGAAGGCCGGAAAGCCGTTGGTCATCAGCTCGCCGAGGTTGTACGTCTTCACCGGAGAGCCGTCGGCCAGCAACTGCAGGGCGGAGGCGGTCGTGGCGGCCGTCACCTCGTTGAACGTGCCGCGCTGGTCGGTCGGGCCGTAGCGGGACGGCGCCCAGCCGCCGCCCTCGGCGAAAGCCACGTCGAACATCACGTCGTCGTAGCCCTCGCCGTCCATGGTCTCGCCGGGTCCGGCCGCAGCGGCCGGCGACGCGGCGGACAGCCCAGCGACGCCGAGAGCGGCCGCCCCGGCGAGCCCGAGAGCTGAGCGGCGGGACAAGGCGGTGTGGGCCAGGAACTGGTCGGGACGCATGGTGCTCCTCAGGACGCAGGAGCTCGACCGTACGGGGACCGGTGTGACGCAGGCAACACTCGTCCCGCACCCGACGCCTGAACTGACCGACGGACCCCGCGCCTGCTCGACGCCCCCGAACGGCGCGGCGCCAGCGACGGCCCCAGCGGAAGCCACCGACGCCCCGATCGAGAAGGGAAAGTCGGCCGCCATTGCGCCCGACGATCGAGCCGTCATAGGAACCGCCGCGCCACCCCGGCCGACTGGTTCTCAGTTCTCCTCAGCTCGCTCCGGGCCGGATCGCTACGCACAGGCAGTCGAGCAACGACAACTGCTCGGGCCGGGTGCACGCCGCCGGATCGGCGGGTCGACCCTTCGGCCTCCGTTCCGGAACGTCGGCTGACATCCTCGAGCTGTCGCCAACGGACAGGAGAACCACATGACCGGCAGCTTCAACTTTCCGAAGCCGGAGTTCGACGTCGAAGCGACCGTCGAGCGGGCGATGGCGCTGATCAACCGGACCCTCCAACCCTCGCTCGAGGAAGCCCAGAAGGCCGTTGACAAGGTCCGTGCGAGCAAGCCCCTGGTCGCACCGGTAGACCTGGTCAGCCAGGTGACGCGGGGAAACCGGATCAGGGCGGCGCGAGCGGTGTCCTTCTCCCTGCCGTCGATTCTTCCGGGTGTCGGAACGGCCATCTCGGCCGCTGCGCTCCCGGTCGCGTTGCGGGAGGTCCTGAAGGAGTCGGTGAGTGCAGCGGTCAAGGTCGGACTGCTCCACGACAGAGACCTCACTGACCCTGAACTCACTCGCATTGCCGTCCTCCTGGTCCTCACGGAGGGTGCGGTCAAGCTCGACAAGACCGGGAGGATCCATCCCGACGCCATCCTGGGACGCCATGCCTCGCTGGTGGGTAAGCCCGCATCCTTCGACGCCCTGGCGGCGCTGACGGAGAAGGAGCGACAGGAAATCTCCGCCTCTGAGTCGGAGATCCTGCGGGCATGGGCGCTGGCGGTCGGGCCGCCACTCCTGGCCGGGCTGCTGCCTTTCGGCGTAGGACCGATGGCCGCCGCCAACTACATGCAGTACGTCCTGAGGGGCACGATCGCCGCCGCGGCGAGGGTCTTCGGGCCGGCTGCACCCACGCCGGCAACCGTCGAGGAAGTCCCCGAGCGTGAGATTCAGCAGGAGGACAGCGACTCCTAGCCAGCACGTCAGCCGTTCCGAGGGGGTGGGAACTATGGCCCCCCCGTAGAGGGGCATGCCTGCAGTTGCTCTTCCGCCGCCGCCCACTCGGCCGTGCACTGCACCGCTGTCTCGACGGCCTGCCAGGTGCGGCACATTCCGGTGTCGAGCTGTACGACTGTCCGCGGACGCTGAGCGGCGAACAGTCCCAGGTGCCCGCATCACCCGTCCGCGTCGCGGTGGTGACGCAGTCGATCCGCTGTCCCGGACGCCTGACGTCGAGTCGTCGACGGCGGTCCGACTTGTAATGGCGCAGCTGGTCGAAAGCGAGAAAGCCCCGCTCACAAGGGTGGAGCTGAGGGGACTCGAACCCCTGACCCCCACACTGCCAGGCCGACCTGACGGCGTTCACCCAAGTCCGCCGGAGTCCGGAATGCCTGGTGAGCAAGGGGTTCGCCGCTTCACCGAACAACCGCGAACGAGCGCGAACCAAGATCGAACTGGGCCAACTGCAACCACAACTGCAACCACTCCGACCATTGCTGAGCCTTGCTGAGGAGTTCTCATCGAGAGCAACCCGTGAGCGGTGTGGGACTTCTGGCGGGGGTCGGTGACGTCCGCCGAAGATGGCAAACGCTGGTCACTGCTGCGCGGAGCGCGCGATACTCAAGGCGGGCACTACTTCGTCCCGGCGCGGTTGACGAGCGGCCCGCCACAGCCGCACGACCGGGTGCTGCCAGCACGGCTCTGCGCGGTCACGAGCCCCTCATGCGCAGGGCTGTTGGTCACCGCCCTCGTGGGCCGCCGGTCGCTATTCATCACGACTGAGTCAGCTCCAAGGTGCCCTGGCGCCCACGGTAATTGTAGTAGCGACCGGTGGCAGTGTGATCAACAGCATCGATGGTCAACTCGGCCGTCCCGTCGTGATCGTTCATGTCAGGCTCGGCAAAGCCCGGCCGAACGGTGTTGCGGTATACGTACGTCAATTGCGCCCGATGCTGCCCAACGTCGCGCAGTGCGGCAGCTAAGGAGATCGAGTCGGACGACTGCGGGCTCAGCACCTTGAGCCGCACGATCAACCGGGTCCATGTCTGTTCAATGTCAATGGTGATTGGCAGCTCGGTGTTCTGGTAGGAGCTGCGCAGTCGACCCTCGTAGTGGCCACTGACGACGGGTGTATTGATCACGCCAGTAACCCTCAGAAGCGGCCAGCGCCACGCCCACTTGTCGACGACGCCGTACAGGATGCCGAAGACCGCAGCCACTGTTGGAGCGCTCACGAGCCACGGTGGACCCAGCCCCACCTTGTCAGAGACAGTGTTCGCGGTGATTGCGAAGATGACTGCCAGGAAGGCAATGAGCCCGAAGGCGCGAAGCCGATCCCCTGCGAAACTATAGGCATGCATTAGAGGAAGTCCCACAACGTTTTGATTGTCTTGTGGGCCAAGTACTCGTTATGGTCGCCCGGATCAGTCTTGAAGAGCCAGTGGATGTCGTCACATGACTTAATGGTGGCTGCCAGTTCACTAGCACTAAACGACTGCAGCCAGCTGAGGACCTTGATGACGCGCTGTGTGTCGTCGCTCGTAAAGTAGCTGGTCGGAGCGTTGTAGGTCAGACACTCCAGCAGGTAGCCAGGGGCGTCCTTCTTTCCGACAAGACCCGCGTCCACCGCCGCCCGGCGCAGGCGCTTGATCTGTCGCACCGTCGGCTTGTAGAAGTTGGAACACTTGCGGTTCTTTGCTTCACCGTTCTTAATGTGCTCCTTTGGATAGTTCACGATGCGTCGGCCGCTGAGCGGCTGAATCGAGATGCCCTCGATGAAGCGCGGCTCCCCGTACGCCGGGAAGGATTCGTACAGTCGATGCTGCTGGGCAGGAACCACGTCGGCGTCAACGTAGCCACTTTGCTTGTCGACGCGGATGCACTTGTTCCGCGGATGCACTCGCTCGTAGCCGTAGTACGAGTTCAAGGCGTCGGTCACCGCCTGGCGCAGTCCCTCCACGGAGGTCGTGGCCGGCGAACTCACGGCGTTGTACCGCACGATCTCGGGCACCGTGAGCCGTCCGATGTCCGGCATGTAGGCAGACTTCATCATGACGACGATGTCGACGTCGGAGTCACCGCGCGTGTTGGTGTGGTTTGCGTACGAGCCCTGCAGGAAGACTTCCGGCTGATACGCCTGCACGGCAGCCGACCGCGCCAAAGCCGTTTTCACCGAGGCATAAGTTGCCTGGGCTGCATCCTGAGCCCCCGGCTGAGTCCAATTGCGCAGTTCGACAGCAGTAGCCAACCGTCATCTCCTTCGCAGCTTATGCCACGTTGCATTCCATTATATGCCCGTATCGCTTAATCCGAAGTGCTTTCGTTTGCCGCCTCTCATAGACCGAGTGTCCGCGTGGGTGCCGCGCACCCGGCCAGGCTGACACGGGGGTCTGACAGATTGCGGGAGCCAACGGTGCGGCTGCATCGACTTGGCGCCGACCACGAGGCCGCTTGACCCGTTCCGCGGAAGTGCGTGCGTCGCTGCCATCAGTGCGTCTGAACGACCCTTCCAGGACGGTCTGCGGCGTCTTACCGTTCTCGGGAGAGCAGTCCAGCGCCGAACCACTGCACGAGCGTTACGGCCAGGGAGACGGCGACGCTTGCCTCCTCGAAGGACACGTCTCCCGGCGCCGAAGGCTGCCCGCCATGTCGGTCGTGCTGGCCGTGCCACAGAAGGCGGATCATCCCGACGAGCACCTCTCGGGACGGAGCTCCCTCGTGCTCTCGGGTCATGGGCAGGCGCCAGTCCCCCTGCTGCTCAACGTCCCGCAATATCGTCCCGAGGGTGGCCTTCTCGTTCTTCGGTGATACCACCGAGACTGCAGCGTCTTCCACCGCGAGGATCGCCAGCCGGTACGCCTCGCTCGAGTTCGGCTCTATCCCATAGAGCGCCTCCCACGCCTTCGCCAACCGCGCACCCGCGCGACCGGCACGCTGCATCACCGAGTCGGCGGCAACCTGGACGCCGGCCGGCACACGTCGAGCCAACCCCGGACGTCCTGCCCGCTCACCCACTTCCCACGCACTGCGGCTGCAGAGAAGCACCTCGGCGAGCTCGTCCGGCTTGGCGTGTCCGCCGTGCGCCAGGAGGTAGTCAACGATCTGCAGAGGATGCGGGTGCTCGTGCAAAGCCGTCATCGCGGCCGTCAGATGTCTGTGCCCCGTATCCACACTGACTGCGGCTGCCCTCAGCGTCGGGAGGGGGATCCGCAGTGTCTGACACATGCGCTCGGCCAGGGCGCTGTCGAGCATGGCGACTGAGCCGCTTCCGTCCGGGTACCTGCGGCGAACGGTGATCCCCTGACGCACCCACGCCCACATCGCGCTGGACATCCACTCGGGTACACCGTCGTGCAGCGCGTCGTATTCGGCGATCTCCTCGTCGGTGCCGACACCCAGCGGCCGCCACGTCTCCTCCGTCATGCACCCGAGTCTGCCAAGCCGATCCGGCCAGCTCGACCGAACGGCTCGGACCCCCGGTCGCGTTTCGAGGGAGCGAGCCCTCAGCTCACCGTCGTCCAAGGCTCACGCGGTCGGGCGTGGAGGCGCCAGCGCTCGGCTGGACGCGACGGCGTACCGACTCTGCATCGCGTCCTGTCCCGGCTTCGGCGCAGCCATCGTGTGTCCCTAAAGCCGCCTTCAGAGACACCTCGCAGCATGCCAAGCGGGCCCTCATCGATGGGTCCTAGCCAACGCTCCATCACTGGAGAAGCCCCAAGATCAACAGGGACACACGTCTTGCATCTCGGGCGGCGGAACGCGTTGTGACAGGTTGCCTGCAGGGCGCCGCTCACCGTCCCGAGCGTGACCAGGAAGGAAGCCAACCGTGCCCCAACGGATCGACCGTGGGATGTTGCAATTCCGGCTACCGCCAGATGAGGAGGTGTCGCCGCCCCATTGAACGGCTTACCCACCTCCCGGGTGGCTCCTCGTCGCCCGCAGGGTCTGGAGCGCGTTGCAGCGTCCGGCAGCCGATCGTCTATCGGTACGGCCTGCCGCAAGGTCGGGCCAGGATGGGTAACCAGCGTTACGCGGGTCTTGGCTGACGGGCGAACCGCACAAGCGCATGCTGCGTCCCATCCCACTGCCGATCCCCAGTCACATGACCGCGAGGCAGTCGGAGCAGTTCACGTCGCTCTCGTTCGAGGTCCACACGTCGCCGCTGCGCTTCGCGCACGCAGCTCGTGTCCCCGAGCTGCCCACGTCGTAATGGATGAGGGCGGTGTCGGGGTCGGGCCACTGCCAGCAGTTGGGGGACGTGATCGGGGAGCAGTACGCCTGGTCGTGGCGATCCGCGTAGTTGCCCCCGTCAGCGGTAGGACGGCCGCAGCGTGGACAGTCGTTGGTGGCCATATTGACTCCGTTGGTGATGAGGAAGATGTGACGGTCCGCCCGCGCACCGTGGTGCCGCGCCAGGCGCCCTACTCGTCGTCGGCCGCGGCGGCGACGCCCTCGGCGGACCCTTGAACCATCTCCAGAGCAGGTCGGTAGATGAACGGGACCCAGTAGTCGCCGAGCCGCGGCTCGAAAAACCCCACCACCACCAGCTGGTCCGCGATCTTCGCCGCCTCAGCCTCCGACACGCCCCACACCGAAGCGAGGCTCGCGTCGTTCTGGCGCGACTTCTGCCCCTCCATCTTCTCGATGTACGGCCGCAGGCTGGGGTGCTCGGCATACAGCGTCTGCGTCAGGCGCGCCTTGGAGACCGCGGGCAGCGCGTCCTTGAACGCCTGGCCGACGAAGACCGCGCCAGCCTCGGGGGCGGCCTGGCCGGTCTCGAACCGGGTCAGCTGACTGTTCCGGGTCTCTGTCAGCAGGTGGATGAGCTCGCGTGGAGCGTTCTGGCCAGTGCCGTCCTTGGTCCGGGTCAGGCACCAGTCGATGGTCGCAGGTCGCCGGCTGCCCTGGTCCACCTGCTGCGGGAACACCTGGTAGAAGAACGCCTTCTGCCTCTCGACGTCCGAGAGGACCTCGTCGTGCCCCACGCCGTAGTGCTCGCGGAGCGACTCGCTACGCAGCAGCCGCTGAACCGCGAGCCGAACCAGCGTGTTCTCGTTCCACTCGATGCGGAGGTCTCGCGTGATGTGGCTGGCCTCCCGGAATCCGGTCACGGTGATGGACTCCCAGATGTCCGACCGCAGGAAGATCTTCAGGTCCACGAAGCTGCGGGTCTGGAGGTCCCGGTAAACCCGGAAGAGGCCACGCAGGGCGTTGGCCTCCAGGTCGGCCGAGTCGGCGAAGGCGATGTCCAAGCGGTCCAGAAGGATCCACATCGTGTAGCCGGCCTTCTCAAGCGCGTCCTCCGCGAAGTCGTACAGCTCGTCGACGTAGAGGGCGCCGGCCTTCCTCTGCTCGGAGCTGGGCTCGGCGAACGTGATCTTGGGGACGACCACGGGCACGCCGCTCGCGGGGTCGACGGTCATGCTTGCCTCGACCGAGGCCACCGGCCGGAAGAAAGATTTCACGAAATCCATGGCGATCCGGACGAGCTGGCGGCGCGGGGCGTCGGCCGGCGGTAGAAGATCGGCTTCCTGGAGCTTGGCTAGCAACTTCGCAGCTGGGTCGTTCTTCACCTCGTACTCGGCGAGGGTCTGCGCGATGAGCGAGAGGAAGTAGATCTTCCAGAGGCCGATGAACTCGGCCTCCGTCGTAGGCGGCTCCTTCTCAACCTCGGCGAAAGCGGTGTCGCCCTTGGGATTCTCGGCGGTCGCGAGCAGGACGCGACGGTCGAAGAACTCACTCTCCCGGGACATGAGCATTGAGTAGATCGCGCTCTTGCCGCCTCCCTTGGGCGCGAAGATCACGTCGGCCTCGCCCTCGTAGACCTTGCGCCAGTTCTCTGTCTCGACGAAGTAGGCGGCGAGTTCCTTCGCCTCGTCCTCCGCTACACGCGAGCCCATCGAAATCGACTGCACGACCTGCTGAGCGTCCACGTTCCCCCGCTCCCTTGCCCGACTTCCGTGACAGGAGTGTTTCAGATCCCGCCGACAGTGGGACGAAGTGCGCGGGCTGGTCGTTCCGGGAGGAGCCGAGCCGCGGCGACATCCTCGGCGACCCGACCGTTGAAGGCGCCCGTCCACAGAGCATCCCTCGTGGGACACCGGCCTGCGGTCGCCGTCACGCGCCCCGAGTTAAGCCCTTCCAAAGAGTCTTCCAGTTTCCGCTGGCGCCGAGCGAGGCTCACGCCGTCTCCCGGCTGGTGCCCTCCTCACGCAGCTGGAGATTCCAAGATCACGAGGCGACACACCTCATGCATCTGCGGTGACGAGACTCGTTGTGACCGATAGGCAGGCCGCCGCGCTACCTGTTCGAACGGGTAGTCCGACTGACTTGGACCCGCCCAATTGCGCACGGCGTGCGCGTCAGGCGCTTCCGGGAAAGTACGGCCCGCCGTGTCTCCAAGCGGCCCACCATGGGACGGCTCATAGGGTGGGGGCTGTGCTTCGCCGAAAGAGACTGAAGATCGATGACCCAGGTCTTGTTTGGCCCTACTGGTCGGTCGACCTGCCAGGCCTGTCTGAAGCCAACGCGAAGCGCGTCATCGCGTGGTCCGCCCAGGAGAACCTGGCGCTCGGCGGCAGCGCGGTCGATCCGGCCGGCTCATTCACATCGCACATCGACCGTGCGATGGCCGAGTCTTTGCGTGATGGGTTGCGCATCGCACTCGATTCGAAGGCGTTGAGCGAAGAGCAGCGGAGCATGATGACCGGCTTTGCGGAGACGTTGGACGAGTGGCTAGCCAACGCCACTCACTGACCCCGAATCTCGCCTGGGAGGGCAATGTGCGCCCGGAGCTCGCGTCGCGCATGTCCGTTGAGCCACCCTACGTCCCTGAGCGGCTCACTCTGGGACAACTCTGCCGGGCGTAAAGGGCTGCCTTCCTCCGCGCCTGCATCCTAGTCCTGTCTCAAATAGAGCAACTCACCCTTGGTGCTTAGCGTCACGGCACGGAAGAATTCTTGCGTCCTTCGATACGCGGACGCACGTCCGACTGTTCGGACCACAGCGCGCTCAGGGTAGCTGTATACAAGCGTCCCTCGTTCTCGAAGTCTTGCCGCCAATACTGATCTGGAACGCTCATCTATAACCTCCCTGCCCAGCCACGGATATTCCCTACGCTTCTCCGGGATTAGGTCACTTAAGAGGCCAGGGAGACTGTCGGGGGACCCGATCGCATCTCGAAACGCGGACCACTCGGCTTGATCGAGGATTCCGGCCCACGGCATGGCGGGATTCCGCAGGTGGACGAGCCGAGGCACGAAGTGGCTCTCACGGGGAACTTTCTGTATGTCGCCATTTACTCGTATCCAGCCTTTGCCCCAAGCATCCGTGAAGGCAACTACGACGAAACGAGGAATTCCCATTGCCCTGTCCTCTTTCCCGTAGCGGCGAACCGTAACCCCTTCCGGCGCGTGTTGCACGTTGATGGTGATGCGTCCATCAGGTGGAATCTGACCCACTCGCGAGGACAGGTGAACATAGTCCACCCACCCACTCTCGGAGGGCACGATCGTGACGTTCCAATCGTAAAGAGCGCCCTGTGACCCGTTTTGAACAGTCAGCCCTCTAACCCCTTCACCCGCTGAGGACGCACTGTCGCCGTCGTGACCGTGAACTGAGTCACCGATTGTCGTCCACTTCGCCCATGCTGTGACTCTCATTGCTTCCGCGCGCTCTTCATGCTCACGTTCGGCTCTCCTAGTGCGAATGAACTGCCATACGGTGACCGAAACGGCAGCAACGGCACCGAGGCCAGAGACCCAATCTCCGAGAGAGCCGACCGCGTCGATATCCAACGGACCCCAGGGTCGTCGACCCACGGCCCATAACGTGACGAAGACCGCAACGAAGCCGATCAGGATCGCGACCATTGCAATCGCGCTCTTGGGCCATGCGGCCAAGGCTGACCTTATGGCGCGGATCCGATTGGTTGACCTTGCAAGCCGCCGCATTGACCGATGTTAGCGCTCCGCCGTTGCATGAAACCGTGTCTAGCTCCGACTAGTTCGCACAGCAGCCGCCCGGTCAGATCTTCCGTTGCGGGGGGCATTGGGCGGTGATCCGTACAACGCGGTCCAGTCAAGCCGTCACGTGCGGTTGAGATCCACCGTGCTGGGTGGAGGCGTCGTTCAGGCCCATCACCAAGGCTGACGAGGCGGGCCTTGCAGAGACGGTCGCGACCGAGTGTCGTTTCCAAAATATTGACGTTAGGGGCGACGCAGATGGCCCTCTTGCGACGCGCCTAGTGTCCCTCGAGCCGCCTTCAGAGACACCCTTGCCCAGCCAGCCAGACCACCGCTGCGGCGACTCCCGCCGACGCCGAGTCACCCGGTATCCAACAAGATCAATGAACGCGCGTCATTCACCAAGGGTGCTGCAGCTCGTGGTGACGGATTTCTGGAGACTCGTCCGGAGCCTTGACGGCATGGGAATCAGCGGCAGCAACGGATACCGAGCCCGGCGGCGGGAGCGCGAGCGGCAGCGCCGTCAGCAAGCCGAGCGGACGACGCCGAGGGCCCGCTCGGAGCAGGCCGCGGCGGAGGCGCACCGTCCCGAACGGAGGACCGCGGCGACGGCCTGCGGGTGGCGCGGTGGACTGATCACGCCAAGAAGCCGGGGGCCTATCCCGAAGTGCTGCTCGGCTACCTGTCGGCACCGCTCCTGGGAGCAGGGAAGGGCTGCTGCCTCCGGTCTGTCCGCGGTGGAGCTTGTAGAGCGGCGCGTCGAAGTCCAGGTGCCTCTCGTGCCCACCCGCCGCGACTGGCCCAGAGTGCTCGGCGACCTCGCAGGCCAGCTGAACGACGGGCGGGTCTACGACCGCGACTTGCCCGCTCTGGGGCGGGCCCTGCAGCCCGTACTGGAGAACTACCGGCGACGTGCGCACCTCACCGGCGCTCCCGACCTGCACTGAACCCGAGCTCCAGTACTTCTGCAGTAGTAGGAGGCAGCGGCTCCGGTCTCCGAGTCGGCGACGGTCACCATCGGATGGCCTGACTGGTAGGGCACTGGAGATGTTCGGCAGGCCGCTCCCCCACCGTCGTGCGCAAGCCTCCACGTAGCACGCGACTGATCCGGGAGATGTCGGCATGGATGATCCGCAGCCGCTTCGGGACGTCATGGCCGCCGACCGTCTCCTGCTCACGCCCGAAGAGGCCGCGACGGTCCTCGGCATCGGTCGCAAGACGGTGTACGCGCTCATGAAGCGCGGGGAGCTGCGTGCGGTACACATCGGCCGCAGCTGCCGGATATCCCAGGCGGAGGTCGCGAGCTACGTGCGCCGGCTCGATGCTGCCCGGTCCCATCCACAGCCTTCGCCGGATGCCGCGTGAATCCACAGCGGGCCTGCCCCTTACCTGAGCGCTCCAGCACACTCAGGCTCCGAGAGAGCGACAAGGGGTAGCGGATGGCGGGACGGGCGTCGAACGGTGAGTCGACGATCTACAAAGGCGCCGACGGGCGCTGGCACGGCTACGTCTCCGTCGGGTTCACGCTCGGCGGCACGCTCGACCGCCGGCACGTCAGCAGCAAGAACCGCAGCGTGGTGGTGGCGAAGGTCCGAGAGCTCGAACGCAAGCGCGATTCCGGGACGGTCGGCGAGACGTCGACCCCGACCGTCGCCTGGTGGCTCGAGCACTGGCTGACCACCATCGCCCCGCGCCGGGTGCGACAGCGAACGCTGGAGAGCTATGAGTCGGCCGTTCGCAGGCACCTGATCCCCGGCATCGGACGGCACCGCCTCGACCGGCTGCGGCCCGAACACCTCGACCAGCTCTACACCGCCCTGCTCGACGACGGCTACTCCCCCGCCTCCGTGCTCCGGCACCACCGCATCCTGTCCCGGGCCCTCACGGTCGCGGTCCAGCGCGGGCACGTGCCGCGCAACGTCGCTGCGCTCGTCGACCCGCCAGCCCAGCGGCAGAGCGACCTGGCCACGGCTCTGGATCTCGACGAAGCCCGCGCAGTCCTGGAAGCGGCCTCCACCGTGCGCAACTCGGCCCGCTGGACGGTCGCGCTGGCCCTCGGTCTGCGCCAGTCCGAGGCGCTCGCGCTGCAGTGGAAGGACATCGACCTCCTCAACAACACCCTCACGGTCCGGCGCAGCATCCACCGGGTCCGCGGCGGTGGCCTGATCTACGAGGAGCCCAAGAGCAAGCGCAGCCAGCGCACCCTGGCACTACCGCTGCCGCTGGTCGCCGAGCTGCACCGCCACAAGGCCGTCCAGCTCGGTGAGCAGATGCTCGCCGGCTCCGAGTGGCAGGACGAGGACCTGGTCTTCGCGCAGGCCAACGGTCGGCCGATCGACAAGAAGACCGACTACGACGACTGGACGCGGCTCCTGCAGGAGGCGGGCGTCCGCCACGTCCGCCTGCACGACGGCCGTCACACGGCCGCGACACTGCTGCTCAGCGAGAACGTGCATCCACGTGTCGTCATGGAGCTGCTCGGCCACAGCCAGATGCGCACGACGATGGACATCTACAGCCACGTCATGCCGGCACTGGCCCGCGAGGCGGCGGACCGGATGGGCGCCCTGCTGCTGACAGGTAAGGGCATACAAACTGCAACCAGAACTGCAACCACGGAGTTGGTTGAAAGCGCACAGGACGAAGAAAGCCCTGCTCAGATGGGTGGAGCTGAGGGGACTCGAACCCCTGACCCCCACACTGCCAGTGTGGTGCGCTACCAGCTGCGCCACAGCCCCTTGCCGACCCGGTCTGGTGTGTCCGAGCCGTTGCCAACTGTACAGGGCCGGGTGATCCGGCCAGCGCAGGGCTCCGGCCGCGTCCGGCGGCCGTCAGTCCTGGGCCTGGCACCACGACTGGAGGTCGTCACGCACTCCGCGCCAGGGTGCGGCGTCCTCCTCGTCCAGCGTCGCCCGGCTGTCGAGACCGCCCCGTAGAGCGATGACCGCGTTGATCGCCGGAGCCGCGGCCGACGGCAGTCCGCCCTGACTGCTGGCGGCCGTGCGGGCACGCTCGATGTGGGTGAGCATGTCCGCTGACGCCGCGGCACGGCTGCCCGAGCCGGCGGCCTCCGCGAGCGCCACCACCTCGTACCGGATCACCGCCTCGGTCAGCGCGTCGAGGACGTCGGTGCACGCCGCGGCGAGCGGACTGACGGATTCGGCCGTCGCCCGGGAGCCCGGTAACGGCAGCGCCGCCTCCCCCCGCGGCGCGGGGGCGGGCGCGGCGGGTGCCGGGTCCGGGGCGGCCGGGGCCGGATCCGGGGCGGCAGGGGCCGGGTCCGGGGCGGCCGGTGCCGGATCCGGAGCAGCCGGGGCCGGGTCCGAGGCCGCGGGCGCAGCGCCCGGCGGCTCGCTCAGCTCCGCCGACGACGAGGCCGCCTCCGGATCCCGGTCGTCCGCGGTGCACGAGGGCAGCGCCACCGTCACCGCCACGAGCACCGAGGGCAAGAAGAGTTGCCGGCGTGCGCGCATACCCGAGCCTGGCACCGCGGATCGGGCCGCGCAGGGTGGACGGCGCCCGGTCAGGAGGCGCCGTCCACCCGACGGCACGCGCGCGGTCAGCCCTGCTTCATCTGCGCGATGCGCAGGTGGTTGCCGAAGGGGTCGCGGAGCCCGAAGTCGATGCCGTAGGGCTGGTCGACCGGCTCCTCGGTGATCTCCACGCCGTTCGCCTTGAGTTCCGCATGGGTCTTGTAGGCGTCGTCGCACTGGAAGAAGAGGTGGCCGCCGGCCGCGCCCTTGGTGATGAGGTCGCGCACCTGGGCGGCGGTCTCCTCGCTCATCGACGGCGGCCCCGGCTTCTCCAGCAGGATCGCGCGGTCGGGCTGCCCCGGCAGGTTGACGGTCAGCCAGCGCATGGGGCCGAAGTTCATGTCGGCCTGGACCTCGAACCCGAGCTTGCCGACGTAGAAGGCCAGCGCCTGGTCCTGGTCGGGAACGTAGATCTGGGTGATGGTGATGGCGTTCAACATGCCGCGAACGCTAGGGGCCCTCACTCCCGCCGTGCTTCTCCGAAACTGCTCGGCCGCAGCCACGCCATCGCGAAGCACGACGGCACCGGCGCGAGCGGCCCGCGCCGCCGGTAGACGCTCGGCGGTTCACCCACGATCTCGCGGAACACCCGGCTGAAGGTGCCGAGACTGCTGAAACCGACGTCCATGCAGATGTCGGTGACGCTGCGGCCTCCCGAGCGCAGCAGGAACATCGCCCGCTCGACCCGCCGTCGCTGCAGATAGCGGTTCGGCGTCTCCCCGAAGGTGGCCCGGAAGGTGCGGATGAAGTGCGCCTCGGAGACGTGCGCGATCCGGGCGAGGGTCCGGACGTCGAGCGGCTCGGCGTAGCGCCGGTCCATGGCATCCCGGGCGCGCAGCAGCCGCCGGTTGGACTCCTCGACGGCGCTGGACACGCGCCGATCAGATCACGCGCCCCCGGCGCTCAGACCTGGACGCCGCGCGCGCTCAGCCAGCCGACCGGGTTGATCCGCTCGCCGTCCTCGCCGCCCTTGTGCACCTCGAAGTGCAGGTGGGGGCCGGTGGACTGGCCCCGGTTGCCGAGCAGGGCGATCGTCTCGCCGGCCTCCACGTACTGACCCGGCTTCACCAGGATCGAGTCCATGTGGCCGTAGACGGTGACGTCGCCGTTGTCGTGGAGGATGTAGACCGCCAGGCCGAACCCGCTGGCCGAACCGGCGCGGAGCACCACGCCGTCCACGGCCGCGTACTCGGGCGTGCGCATGGGGGCGGCGAGGTCGATGCCGTAGTGGAACGTGCCCCACCGGCTGCCGTAGCCACTGGTGAGACGTGCCCCGTTGACGGGCAGCACGGCCTTGGGGCGAGCCGCCTCCGCCGCCGCCGCCTCGGCCTCGGCGCGCGCGGCACGGGACGCGGCGACCTCCTGCAGCCGCACCTGGGCCTCCGCCACGGTGATCGAGGCCTGGGGCTTCAACTCGAGGCCCGCGTCAGCGGTGAGCAGCGCCTGAGCCTCGACCACGGACGTCGCCTCGGCCGACGCCGAGGGAGCTCCCGGGATCCCCAGGACGGCAGCGACGAGACCGCCGGAGAGCAGCGCGCTGAGCAGGAGGGCGGGGCGGCGTCCGGTCACCGGAGTGGCCGGACCACGGCGGCGGGACCTCACGCCGGCGGTACGGGACGGTCGGACGGTCTGCAGGAGATCCGTGGGGGCCTCCTGTGCGGATCGTGCGGCCATGCACCTGCCTGTCCTGATCGGGGGGAAGTCCCGGGGGCGACTGGATTGGTCTGACCGCTATAGAAACATTCCGTGACCGTTCCGTGACCCCATGTGCGGCGCGTCGTTCCGTGACACGCCGTGCGACCTGCCTCACACACCACGCCGACCACAGGCGTTACTCACACCGATGTCATTCCCCCGGACTGCCTGTTCCGGCTAGCGTGGAGTCGACGGACCTGCCTGCCCATCCGACGGCCGGGACGCCGACGGACGGCGGACCCCCTCGGGTGAAGCGTCGGGGGCGTCCGGTCGCGGACCCGGGCATCGGGCCATTGCGCGGCGACCGCCGCACCCGTGTACTGCACCAGAGCCGGACCGGATCCCCGGGACGGCGGCGATCAAGCCTGTCCGGAGACGAGACCCGGCACGACGGAGACAAGGGGGGACGCGATGCCGCAGGTCCAGAGCAGCGCGCCGACCCCCTCCGTCGCGGTGGAGGCGCCGGACCGGCCCCTGGACATCGTCTGGTTCGTCTACCGAGGCCTGTTCGCCGACAATCCGCGCGCGATCTACGAGGGCCTCCTGGCCCGCCGCGGGCCCGTGGACCGGCACCGCTGGATCTGCACCGCGAAGACCCGGGACTCCTTCCCCCCGGGCATCGAGCCGGTCCTGTTCGGCACCCCGGAGGCGGTGGCCGCGCTGGAGTCCGCCGACCTCGTGGTCGGCAACGACTGCATCTCCTTGGACTGGACCAAGAAGGCCGGCACCACCTACCTGCAGACCTGGCACGGCACTCCGCTGAAGCGGATCCACCACGACATCCCGAACGCGCCGGAGGGGTGGCTGCTCAAGCCCGACCGCGACGTCGGACGGTGGGACGTGCTGCTCTCGCCCAACCCGTACAGCACCGACCGGCTGGGCCACGCGTTCCGCTTCGAGGGCCCGATCGCCGAGACCGGCTACCCGCGCAATGACGTCCTGAGCCGGCCGGACCGCGACGAGGTGCGGGCCCGGGTGCGGGCCGAGCTGGGTATCGCCGAGGGGACGACGGCGGTCCTGTACGCACCCACCTGGCGCGACGACCTGGTTCTCTCCGGACCGGGGACGCCACAGATCCGGCTGCCGCTCGACCTCGACGACTTCGCCGCCGAGCTGGGCTCCGACCACGTCCTGTTGCTGCGGCTGCACAGCATCGTCTCCGACCGGCTCGAGCTCGACCCGGGCTCACCGGTCATCGATGTCTCGGCCCGCCCCGAGTCCGCGGAGCTCTACCTCGCAGCCGACCTGCTGGTCACCGACTACTCGTCCGCGATGTTCGATTTCGCCGTCACGGGCAAGCCGATGGTGTTCTTCACATACGATCTTGAGCACTACCGGGACGATCTGCGCGGGTTCTACGTTGATCTCGCCGAGATCGCCCCGGGCCCGCTGCTGCGCACCGGCGAGGAACTCGTCGCGGCCATCTCAGGTATCGACGGGGTCATCGCCGACCACGCCGGACGCTATGACCGCTTCCGGGAGACCTTCTGTGCACTCGAGGACGGGCACGCCACCGAACGCGTGCTCGACCTGCTGTTCCCGTCCGGCGACTCCGCCGGACGCGCCACCCAGGAAAGGGGATGAACGTGCGGACCTACGACCGAGCCCTGACGAGCTCTCCGCGAGATCTGGCCCGCACCGCGGTGCCCCGACCGCTGCATCCCCGCGTGCAGGCGGTGATTCTCGCGGCCGGCATGGGGACCCGCCTCGGCCGGGCCCTGCCCAAGCCGCTCACCCGACTCGGTGACGGGCACACGATCCTGTCCCGTCAGCTCGAGGGACTACGTATCGCCTTCGGCGAGGACGTCTCCATCACCGCCGTCGTGGGTTACCGCGGCAAGCGGATCATGCGGGCGGCTCCGGACCTGTTGTTCGCCTACAACCCGAACTTCGAGACGACGAACACCTCGAAGAGCCTCCTGCGCGCGCTCCGCACGAGCGGAACGGGCGGGGTCCTGTGGCTCAACGGCGACGTGGTGTTCGACCCCGCGGTCCTCGAGCACGTGCTCGCCTGGGTACGTGCGGACGAGAGCTTCGTCTGCGTCGACACCTCGACGGTCGCGGACGAGGAGGTCAAGTACACCCTGGACGAGAACGGATACATCCGGGAACTGTCCAAGACAGTCGTCGGCGGTCTCGGCGAGGCCGTCGGGATCAACTACGTGTCGAGCGCGGACAAGGCCGTCCTGATCGAGCACCTGGGGGCCTGCGGCGACCAGGACTACTTCGAGCGAGGGATCGAGACCGCCATCACCGTCGACGGCCTCCGCATCCGCCCGCTGGACATCTCCGCGTTCTGGGCGGTGGAGGTCGACTTCGAGAGCGATCTCGAGCGGGCCAACACGCTGTTCTGGGGCTCGCCGAGCGTCCTGCCGCTCGACGCGGTGGCCGAGGTCAGCTGAGCGATCCGGCCGGGGTGGCGGCGAGCCGCCCCGGCCGGGCTTCGGCCTCGCGGAACCGGCGGACCGCCGCGATCCCGCCGGGCACCAGGCCCACACCGAGCGCGACCAGCGCCGCCACGGCCGCGCGGGCCACCGGCTCGGGACCTGCGGACGCCACGTTCGCCGACCACAGCACGTCGACGTCGGGCAGCCCCTGCACCAGCAGCAGCCACCCGAGGACGACGGCCAGCAGGCCGGTCAGCGCGCCGCGTCCGCGCAGAGCGGCGCGGAACCCGAGGACCGCGACGAGCACAGCGGTTCCGGCCGGCAGCAGGGCCGACAGGATCGCGCCGGCGTGCGAGGCGATGCTGACGGGCGGCTCGGGCGTGGCCGCCGCGTGCCACAGCGCCGCCGCCGCGCCGACCAGCAGCAGCACGCCCAGCGGCCGGGGGGTGCGGGCCAGCAGCCCCGCCGCGACGGCCAGCAGCGCCGGCACCGCGTAGAGCGGCCAGACCAGCCACGCCGGCGGCGGGGGGCTCCAGGTCAGCTCGCCCGTGACCTCCACGGCCGTGTCCCCGTGCACCAGCGGAACGGTCCACTCGAAGACCGTCTGGCTCCGGCCGGGGTCCTCGACGACCCCGGGTGGCAGCAGGTTCTCGCTCATCCAGTGCGTGCGGTGGTCGTGCCAGACGTAGTGCGGCTGCGTCGAGACCTGCTCCCAGGCGGGCTCGGCGGCGACGTCGGCCGCCGCCGGCAGCGAGGTGCGCCCGTACCGGTCGAGGTTGATGTAGGTCGCGGGACTGCGGGAGTTGCGCCACACGCCGTCCGGGCCGATCCGCAGGTACGGCTCGCCGGAGTAGCCGGGAACGAGCACCTCGGTGGCGGTGCCGTTGACCAGCTCGAGCTCGTCCCCGAACTGCAGGATGCGCACCGAGAGCCCCGGGACGTCCGGCCGGACCGACAGCACGCGGCCGGCGAAGTCGCTGCCCGCCGCCCCGCCGCCCACGTGGGCCGACGCCGGACCGGCGACGGCGAGGAGGCCCAGCACCGCCAGGAGGACGACCAGCAGGCGCCCGGTCACCCGGCTCACGCGCCGCCGGTCCCGCTCATGCCGCGCCCGCCACCGCGCGGAGGTCGTCGGCGATGTCACGGGCCGTGTTCCCCGCGTCGAAGGCGACCTGGGCCTCGTCGTCGGTTCCGTACAGCAGCAGCAACGACGAGTGCAGCCGGCCCTCGTCCTCGGCCAGCGGGACGCCCGCGGAGAGCTGGGCCTGGTCGATGACGTCCTGCTCGCCGGTGAGGCCGACGAACCGGGTGGGGAGGTCGGCGTCGAACCGGCCCAGGTACTCGCCGAGCACCTCCGGGGTGTCGAACGCCGGGTCTGTCGTCACGAAGACGACCTGCACCTGGGCGGCGACGGCCGGGTCCAGCCCCCGCAGCGCGACGGCGACGTCGGCCATCGTGGTCGGGCAGACATCCGGGCAGTTGGTGTAGCCGAAGAAGAGCAGCGTCGGCCGTCCGGCGGTCGCGGCCTTGAAGTCGTACGCCGCGCCCGTCGTGTCGGTGAGCGTGAAGGTGGGCCGGCGGTAGGGCTCGGCGAGGTCGAGCCCCGCGTAGCGGTCCGCCGGCGCCTCGACCACGGCGGGCGCGTCGGCGTGGTCGTGTCCCTCGGTCCCGGCCGCCGGGTCCGAGCAGCCGGACAGCAGCAGGGCACCCGCCACGATCGCGGCGGGCAGCGCCGGGCGGACGCTGCGTCGGACGGCGGATCTCACGAGGACACGGTACGACGGTTCGCCCGCACCCCCAGGACCACGCCGCCGATGGCCAGCAGCAGTGCGAGGAACGCCACGATCAGCGCCAGGGCGCCCGGCTCGGACGACGGGGAGGCGTGCCCGTGCTCCTCGGCAGCCGGCTCCGTGGTGGGGGCGGCCGCCGCGCCGGCGGCGAGCGTCAGGACGGGGGCCGGGCGCTCCGGCTCCGCCTGGCCCGCGACGGTCGGCTCGATCCAGGCCGCGTCGCTACCGTCGCTGTAACTCTGCACTGTTGGGAAGGCCAGGTTCTCGGCGTCCGGGAACGGGCCACCGGACAGGGCGAACTCCTGGAACTCGCCCGGCGCGATGCCCCCGCCGTCCGCGGCCCGGAACTCGACCACCGAGACGTAGCTGGAGATCTCCTCGCCGTGCGCCTCGAGGGGCTCGGTGAGCTCGGCGGTCGTCGTCGTCGCGGTCCAGCCCGGCAGCGGCTGGACGCGCAGGGAGGCCATCGCGGCCTCCTCCGGGATCTGGATGCGGAGCGAGACGGTGTTAGCCGTGTCGCTCTCGTTGGGCACGCGGAACGTCAGCTTGCCGAAGCCGCCGGGTGCGGCGTCGGACGATGCGACCGTGACGTGGGCCGACGCGGCGCCGCCGCCGACGGCAACGACGCCGGTCGCCAGTGCGAGGACGACGGCGAGACGGGACACGGGGCGGGGCAGGGACACGGAACTCCAGTTCATCGGGACTGCTGGGACGACGGGCCGGGAACGCGTCAGCGCACCGGGAAAGCGGTTCGGGCGGTCGTGGCGGTGAACTCGTCCAACCGGACGGTCACGGCGAGGGTCCAGGTGCCGGCCCCGGGAATGCTCATGCCGTCGCCCACGTAGTGCCCTGGCCCGGCTGGCTCGAGGTCGACGTCCAGCGGGCCGAGTTCCTGGGACGGCTCGGCGAGGGTCACCGAGATGGCCGCCGGCTGGGTGGGCCGGCCGGAGTCGTCGAACAGGTACACGTGCAGCGTGTTGGCGCCGGCGCGGGCGGGGTCCACCGAGATCTGCACGCTCCCCGAGGGACCGGCGTTCCCCTCGAGGGGCAGCAGGACGTCCACCGGCCGGTCCACCGCCGAGCGCGCCGGCGGAGTGCCGACGAGCACGGCCGACAACGCCAGCACCACGGCCGCGACGGCCACCTCGACGAGCACCGACCGGCGCAGGGCGGGCACGTGCTCGACCGCGCCCGCCGTCTGGATCCGCTCGCGAACGGCGACGGGACCGTCGACGGGCGCCCGGGCAGCGCCGGGTGCGCCCGCGAACGCGCTCGCGGGAACGCTGCGCCGGGCGGGCGGCCGGGCCCGGCGGATCCCGAGTCGCTGGTGCACCCACATCCGGGACACACCGGCCGCCGCGAGCGCCACCGCGACCAGGACCAGCTTGGCGACGAGCACCCAGCCGTAGGTCGTGACGAACAGCGCCGCCGGCGAGCCCACCTCCCGGACCGCCTGCACCGTGCCGCTGACCACCAGGGCGGCCACCGCCGCGAACGCGAGCCGCGACCACGGCGGCAGCACCGCGGCGACCTCGCGGCCGGGCGTCGGCGGCCGCAGCACCACCAGCAGCAGACCCGTCAGACCACCCAGCCAGATCGCCATGGCCGCGACGTGGACGACGGCGGCCGCGACCGCCAGGCCCGGCCAGGGTCCGGCGACCGGATGACCGGTGGCCGCCGTGCCCACGACGACACCGGCCGCCAGCAGCCCGGCGACGACGGCCCGTGCGACCGACGGGCACGTACCGCGGCGCCACGCCGGGGCCAGGACCGCCGCCAGGCCGAGAGCCAGCACCGCGCGAGCCAGGAGCGCCCGGCCGGCACCCGACTCGGCCGTCGCGGCAAGGAGCGACGGCTGGAAGGCGGTCGCCAGGCTGCTCGCAGCGGCGTACGGGCCCTGCACGAGGAAGCTCACGACCGAGGCGGTTGCCACCGCCCCCGCTCCCCAGCCGGCCAGCCGGCCCAGCCGGTGCGACGCCCAGCCGGCCGGCCAGCAGACCAGCGCGAGGACGGGCACCCCGATGGCGAGGGCGACGCCGGCGAAGCCGGCCCACCGTGCGGCCGGGAGCGCGGCGGCGACGCCGGGGTCGGTGGCGGGGTCGGCCGCTGCGTCGGTCACCAGATCCGCGTCGCCGACGACGAACGAGTAGGCCCCGGAGATCGGGTGCGAGTCGGCCGAGATGACCCGGTAGGTGACGAGGTAGCCGCGATCGACGGGGAGCTCGCCGCCGGGGTCGAGCGTGAGGATGCCGTCGTCCACCGAGGCGGTGGTCGGCTGCACCGTCCCGTCCGAGTGCACGAGGCGGGCGTAGCCGGCCCCGAGGGAGACCGGTTCGCTGAAGCGAAGGGTGATCCGCTCCGGCGCATCCTCCAGCCGGGCGCCCTCCGCCGGGTCCGTGGAGACCAGCTCCGCGTGGGCCGCCGCCGGCGGTGCCGTGCCCACCCCGGCCGCGAACCAGCCGGCCAGCAGGGTGATCAGGATCAGCCAGGACGGGAACCCCGCCCGCCTCACGCGGGGACCCTCAGCCCGCGCACCGGGCGGGCCTCGCCCCGGCGGCGCCCGCGCCAGGCCGCCGTCGCCACCAGCACCACCCCGACCAGGAGGAGCAGGTGTGCCACCGCCCGGTCGGCGTGCACGTGTCCGGCGGCCAGGTCGGCCAGCGTGACCGGGACGAGGAGGGCGGCGAACGTGGCGAGGAACGGCAACCCGCCGACCGCGAGGCGCGGGGCGGCCGACACCGCCAGGAAGGCGGCCGCGACCGCGAGGTTCCAGGCGCCCGTCTCGTGCGCCACGTGCACCGGCGCGCTCATGGCGGCGGCGCCGGAGGACAGGGCCGGCCAGGCGAGCCCGGCCTGCGCGACCGCGGTGGCCAGCAGGGCCAGGCGCACGGTGGCGTCCGCGAGCCGGGACCGCGCGGCGGCCGCGGCGCCGGGCAGCTCGCGGGGCAGCGCCGTGAGGACGACGGCCGTGAGATCGGGCACCTGCGGCGCCTCGGCCAACCGCGCCCGGCGGGTCACCACGGCGGCGGATTCTGCCCACTGCACGCACGGGGCGCACGCGGCGAGGTGCTGGTCCAGCGCCTCCTCGGGCATGCCGAGGGGCTCGCCGTCGAGCCGGGCGGAGAGGGCCTCGCGGACGGAGGAACAGGACGCCATGCTGCATTGGTCGTTCCGCCACGCCCTCTGGTTCCCGGCCGGGTTGCATCGGGCAACGAAGATGGAGTCATGGACGAGCTGGCCGGCATCGCGGCGGACGCCGCGGTCGGCGATCCCCTGGCGGCGGCCGCCCTCGTCCGGGCGACCCAGTCGGACGTCTGGCGGCTGTGCGTGGCGCTCGGCGACCCCCAGTCGGCCGACGACCTGACGCAGGAGACCTACCTCCGGGCCTTCGCCTCGCTGCACCGGTTCGAGGGGCGCTCGTCGGTGCGCACGTGGCTGCTCGCCATCGCGCGGCGGGTCTGCGCCGATGCCGTCCGCTCGCGCCGACGGCGGCGTCTGACCCTGGTCCGCGAGGAGCGTGAGCTCGAGAGCCTTGCTCCCGCTCCCGGCGGGGACCCGGTGGCCGACGGCGCATCGGTCACCGATCTGCTGGCGCGGCTGGACGGCGACCGCCGCGAGGCCTTCGTGCTGACGCAGCTGCTCGGCCTGCCCTACGCCGAGGCCGCCGAGGTGGCCGGCTGTCCCGTCGGCACCATCCGATCCCGGGTCGCCCGTGCCCGCGCGGACCTCGTCGAGTCCCTCGGCGGGGTGAGAATCCCCGCCGAACGGAGCGACGCCCGCCACAACTGAGCGTTGCCGTGGGACCGGCCCGCCCGTCGCCACCTATGCTCCCCGACGGCCGTGCGTCCGCCTCCCGGCGACGGCGACCGGTCCAGACCCGAGACGGAGCCACGCGTGCCCTTCAGCCTGACCCCCAAGGACTCGAGCTTCTACCCGCTGTTCACCGCCTCGGCGGAGAACCTCGTGGCGGCCACGGAAGTCCTCGGTCAGTTCGTCCATGACCACGCGCGACGCGCTGAGCTCAACGACCGGCTCCGGGAGCTCGAGCATTCCGGCGACCAGTCGACGCACGCGATCTTCCGGCAGCTCAACACGAGCTTCGTGACGCCGTTCGACCGCGAGGACATCTACAAGCTCGCCAGCAACCTCGACGACGTCATGGACTTCGTCGAGGCGGCGGCCGACCTCGTCGTCCTCACCGGTCTGGGCACCCTGCCGGCGGAGATGCACCAGCAGGTGGAGCTCCTCCAGCGCGCGGCGCAGACGACCGCCGAGGCGATGCCGCGGCTGCGCTCGCTGAAGGGCCTCTCCGACTACTGGATCGAGATCAACAGCATCGAGAACGAGGCGGACAAGCTCTACCGCCGGCTGCTCTCCCGCCTCTACAGCGGCGAGTTCGACGCGCTGGAGATCCTCAAGCTGAAGGAGGTCGCCGACCAGCTCGAGGAGGCGGCCGACGCGTTCGAGCACGTGGCCAACGTGGTCGAGACCATCAGCGTCAAGGAGTCCTGACCCCGTATGGACGCGGCCTTCATCGGTCTGGTCGTCATCATCCTGGTGGCCCTGGCGTTCGACTACACCAACGGCTTCCACGACGCGGCCAACGCCATCGCGGTCGCCGTCTCCACCAAGGCGCTGACCCCCCGGGCGGCGCTGGCCCTGGCGGCGGTGATGAACCTGGTCGGGGCACTCCTCTCGACCGAGGTCGCCAAGACCGTCGGTTCGGGGATCATCGATCCGCCCGAAGGCGGGAACGGGCTGGAGATCGTGTTCGCCGCCCTGATCGGGGCGATCACCTGGAACATGATCACGTGGTACTTCGGGCTGCCCTCGTCGTCGTCGCACGCCCTCATCGGCGGGCTGGTGGGCGCCGCGCTGGCCGCGGCGCACTCGGTGCAGTGGATGGGGGTGTTCGAGAAGGTCATCATCCCGATGATCGTCTCGCCGCTGGTCGGGTTCGGGCTGGGCTACCTGTTCATGCTCGCCATCCTGTGGGCCTTCCGGAGCGCGAACGTATCGAAGGCCAACCGCGGCTTCCGGTACGCGCAGATCGCCAGTTCGGCCACGATGGCGCTGGGCCACGGCATCCAGGACGCCCAGAAGACGATGGGCATCATGACGCTGGCGCTGTTCACCGCCGGTGAGATCGACACCTTCGAGGTGCCGTTCTGGGTGGTCCTCTCCGCTGCCGCGGCGATCAGCGCCGGCACCTACGCCGGCGGCTTCCGGATCATGCGCACCATGGGACGGCGGATCATCCAGCTCACGCCCGCCGGCGGCTTCTCGGCCCAGACCGTGGCCTCGAGCGTCATGGTGACGACGGCGACCGTCTTCGCCGTCCCCGTGTCGACGACGCACATCACCACCACCTCGATCATGGGCGTCGGCGCAACCCGCCGGCTCTCCGCGGTGCGGTGGGGCGTCGCCGGCAACATCGTCGGAGCCTGGGTGGTCACCCTGCCCGCCGCCGGCGCCGTGGCCGCCGTGGCGTTCTGGCTCACCGACGCCGTCGTCGGCTAGGAATCCGATCGTGACCGGCGCTCGTCCCGAGCCGGTCGCGCTCGGCACGGCCCAGGGCCGGTGGCTGGTCGCCGTCACCGTCCTGGCGTCGGGCATGGCGTTCGTCGACGGCACCGCCGTTCAGGTCGCGCTCCCGGCGATCGGCGGCGAGCTGGACGCGTCGCTGTCCGGGCTGCAGTGGACGATCTCGGGCTACACCCTCGCGCTGGCGTCGCTGATCCTCCTCGGGGGCTCGCTGGGCGACCGCTACGGACGGCGCCGCGTGTTCCTCGTCGGCGTCGCCTGGTTCGCCGTGGCCTCCCTGGTCTGCGGCCTGGCCCAGACGACCGGCCAGCTGGTGGCCGCCCGGGTCGTGCAGGGCGTCGGGGGTGCGCTGCTGACCCCCGGCAGCCTGGCCCTCATCCAGTCCTCGTTCCGGCCCCGCGACCGGGCCAAGGCCATCGGGCTGTGGTCGGCGCTGGCCGGCATCGCGGGCCTGATCGGCCCGTTCCTCGGCGGGGTGCTGGTGGACGTCGCCAGCTGGCGCCTGGTGTTCCTGCTCAACGTGCCGGTGGCGGTGCTGATCCTCTCGGTGGCCGGCCGGCACGTCCCGGAGAGCCGCGATCCCGCCCACCACTCCCGGTTCGACCACCTGGGGGCGGCGCTGGGTGCACTGGCCCTCGGCGGGGTCACCTACGCCCTGATCGGAGCGGGTGAGAGCCTGACGCGGCCCGACGTCCTCGTCTCCGCGGCCCTCGGCCTGACGGCGGGCGCTGCCTTCGTCGTGCGGGAGCGGCGGGCCACCGACCCGATGCTGCCGCTGCGGCTGTTCACGGAGCGCCAGTTCACCGGGGCCAACCTGGCCACCTTCGCGGTGTACGGCGCCCTGGGCGGCAGCGGCCTCTTCCTGGTGCTGCAGCTCCAGACCGTGCTCGGGTACGACGCCACCGGGGCCGGAGCGGCGATGCTGCCCTCCATCCTGCTCATCACCCTGCTCTCCCCCACGGCCGGCGCGGTGGCGACGCGCATCGGCCCACGGCTGCCGATGACCGTCGGACCGCTCGTCGTGGCCGCCGGCACGCTGCTCCTCGCCGGAGTCGACGGCGACCGGTCCTACGTGGTCGAGGTGCTGCCCGGCTCGCTGCTGCAGGGCCTCGGGATGGCGATCGTCGTGACGCCGCTGACGGCGACCGTGCTGGCCGCTGCGCCCGACGCCCTCGCGGGCATCGCCAGCGGAGTGAACAACGCGACCGCCCGGGCCGCCCAGCTGCTGGCGGTCGCGGCGCTGCCGGTCGCGGTCGGCCTCTCCGGCGACGACTACGCCCAGCCGCTCACCCTCACCGCCGGGTACCGGATCGCGATGGTGGCGTGCGCCGTGGCGTTCGCCGTGGGCGGTGCGATCTCCTGGTGGACCATCCGGAACGACGTCCTGGCGGGCTGATCCCGCACGGTGGGACGGCCGGTGGCATATCTCCATCGGTCTGGTAGACATATGCCCGTGGCGGCGACGGCGGTGCTCCTGGTGGGGCGGATCCACGTCGACCTGCAGCGCGTCTGCACGGCCACCTGTCCGGGCTGCTGAACGCCCGCGCCTGACCGGCGCACCCCTGTTCGTCCAGCGATGAGCCGCGCTCCCCCGCGCGCCCCGCAGCCCGTGAGACCCGGAGTACATCCCCCGTGAAGACCCTCGTCCTGCTCGCCCTCGTCGGCCTGGGCGCCCAGCTCGTGGACGGCAGCCTGGGCATGGCCTACGGCGTCACCTCCACCACCCTGCTGCTCGCCATCGGCACCAACCCGGCGGCCGCGTCGGCGACGGTGCACTTCGCCGAGATCGGCACCAGCCTGATGTCGGGCCTGGCGCACTGGAAGTTCGGAAACGTCGACTGGAAGGTCGTCGCCAAGATCGGCCTTCCGGGCGCCGTGGGCGCCTTCGCGGGGGCTCACGTCCTGTCCAGTCTGTCCACCGCCGTCGCCGCGCCGGTCATGTCGCTGATCCTCCTCGCGCTCGGTGTCTACCTCCTCGTGCGCTTCACCTTCCGCGGGCTCGACCGCCGGCATCTCGGCAAGCCCATGCGCAAGCGCTTCCTCGGCCCGCTCGGCCTGGTCGCCGGCTTCGTGGACGCCACCGGCGGCGGCGGCTGGGGTCCGGTCGGCACGCCCGCGATCCTCGCCAGCGGCCGGATGGAGCCGCGCAAGGTGATCGGCTCGATCGACACCTCGGAGTTCCTGGTCGCCGTCGCCGCGAGCCTCGGCTTCCTGCTGGCGCTCGGTTCGCAGGGCATCGACGCCGTCTGGGCACTCGGGCTCCTCGCCGGCGGACTCGTCGCCGCCCCGCTGGCCGCCTGGCTGGTCCGCCACGTGCCGCCGCGGATGCTCGGCTCGCTGGTCGGCGGCATGATCGTGCAGACCAACACCCGCACCCTGCTGAACAGCGACCTGATCGACGCGTCCGACCCGGTCCGCTACACGGTCTACGCGCTGATCCTCGCCGTCTGGGCGGCCGCGGTGGTCCACTCGTTCCGCCAGTACCGCAAGGACCGCGCGTTCGAGTCCGCCGAGGCGGTCGCCGCCGAGGCCGAGGTCCAGGCGAACGTGGTCGCCGCTCCCGAGGACGTCCCCGCCCTCGACCGGCGCGTCCAGGACCGGATCCCGGCCGGGCGGCCGAGCGCACCCCGGGACTGATCCCCCGCTTCCGGTACCGAAAGCGGATCAGGAGGCGGCCAGCAGGCGGGCCTCGAGGTCGGCGGGGAGGCCGGGTGTCGGGCGGTTCGCGGGCATCGGGAGCCGCTCGTTCGCCCGCTGCCAGGCCCAGGTGTCGGCCACGGACTCGGCCGGCGGGCGGCTCGGCAGGCCCAGTTCCCGCGCGCGGGTCGTGTCGACGTCCCAGGCGGTTCGGGCGGTCTCGGCGGGCAGCCAGAACGGCAGGTGCAGCCACGGCTCCACGCCGGCCGCCAGCAGCCGCTCCTCGCTCACCGGCACCCACTCCGCGTCGCTGCCGGTGACCTCACGGCAGAGGTCGAGCACGGCGCCGAACGTGGTCATCCCGGCCGGGCCGGTCGCGTTCACCGCGCCGCCCTGCCCGCGCTCGGCCATGTCGACCAGCCACCCGGCCAGATCGCGGGCGTCGACGGCGGCCATCGGCTGGTCCAGCGCGTCGGGGACGACGACGCGGCCGCCGCGGGCGATGCGTCCCAGCCACCAGCCGAGGCGATGGATGGGGTCGTGCGGGCCGATGATCAGCCCGGCCCGCACGGTGAGGAAGCGGTCGCCGAGGACCGCCGCGAGAGTCCGCTCGGCGTCGGCCTTGATCGGGCCGTAGTCGTCGTCATCGGTGGTCCACACCGGCTCGGACTCCTCGGGCCCCAGTGGGCCGGGCGGCCAGTTCGCGTAGGCGTTGAGGCTGCTCACGAAGGCGTACCCGCGGACGTCGGGGAGCGCGGCGGCGGCGTTGCGGGCTGCCGCCCGGGTCTGGCACGACGTGTCGACGACGAGGTCGGGCGCCCAGCCGTCGAGCGCGGCCGGCAGTGCCGCGGGGTCGTCGCGGTCGCCGTGCAGGGCTCGGGCGCCCGCCGGGGGCTCGCCGGAGATCCCCCGCGTGAACGTGGCGACGTCGTGGCCGCGTCCGAGCGCCGCCGTCGCGACGTGCCGGCCGAGGAAGGAGGTGCCACCGAGGACGAGGAGCCGCATGCAGGTCACTCCAGCGGAGCGGCTCCCCCATCGTCCAGCCGGTTCGCGGCCGGCGGAAACTCAGACCGCGCGGCGACGCCGGAACTCGGGCACCTGCGGGAGCGGCGTGGACCGCGCCGCGGCCAGCACCATCTGCGGGGACCGCGGCAGCCCGCGGCGGGTTGCCAGCCGCAGCGCCCGCGCGCCGGTGAGGACGTCGGTGCCGGGCGGGACGACCAGCAGATCGGCGCGGCGCGTGCCACCGTCCCAGGTCAGGCAGACCACGAGCGGGTCCATGCTGCGGAAGCCGCCGGTCCGCACGGTCCGGCCGAGGACGGCGAGCTTGCGCGGCACGGGCAGCCAGGCGTCGAGCGCGTAGGTGAAGCGTTCCACCCGCACTCCGCGACGGTCGAGCTCGGCGATCAGCTCCGGCAGCTCGACGGCGAGGTCGTTGCTCCGCGGGAACCAGCCGCCGTCGAAGGGCGAGTCGCCCGACCCGGCGTCCACTCGGAGACTCACCCGGACGTCGATCCCGGCTCGGAAACCCTCGTCCAGAGCCGTGCGGGTGATCGTCGCCATGCGCGTTCGGCCGCCTTTCGTCGCTCGCTCCGGGCCGCGACAGACGACCCCGAAGGGAACCTACGGGGACATCTGCGCAGGTCCACGCCAAGAGACGGCGGGCGGGTCGGCGCGCTGCGGCCGGTCGTCACGGCCCGTGCGCGACCGGCCACGAAGCCCCGCCGCCGTGATCATCGAGTTGTTGCCGCCGACACGCGACGACACGCTCATGCGAGCGTCAACAACTCGATGATCAACGGCCCGACGGCGGGCGGCGAGCCGAGTCAGGCGGGCTTGGGCTTGCGGTTCTTGCTCTTCCCGCGCTCGGTCTGGTCCAGGACCACCTTGCGGATGCGGACCGTGGCCGGGGTGACCTCGACGCACTCGTCCTCGGCGCAGAACTCCAGCGCCTGCTCCAGGTTCAGGATGCGCGGCGGGATCAGCCGCTCCAGCTCCTCGGAGGTGGACTTGCGCATGTTGGTGAGCTTCTTCTCCTTGGTGATGTTCACGTCCATGTCGTCCGGACGGGAGTTCTCACCCACGATCATGCCCTCGTAGACCTCGGTGCCGGGCTGGACCATCATCTGGCCGCGCTCCTGCAGCGAGAACATCGAGTACGTCGTCGCGACGCCCTGCCGGTCGGCCACCAGGGAGCCGGTCGGGCGGGCGCGCATGTCGCCCAGCCACGGCTCGTAGCCCTCGAGGTTGTGGTTGAGGACGCCGGTGCCGCGGGTCTCGGTGAGGAACTCGGTGCGGAACCCGATGAGGCCACGGGACGGGCAGATGTACTCCATCCGCGCCCAGCCGGTGTCGTGGTGCACCAGGTTCTCCAGCCGCGCGCGGCGGACGGCCAGCGCCTGCGTCAGGGTGCCGACGTACTCGCCGGGGGTGTCGATGGTGACCCGCTCGACCGGCTCGTGCAGCTTGCCGTCGATCTCCTTGGTGACGACGGTGGGCCGGCCGACCGTGAGCTCGAACTCCTCGCGACGCAACTGCTCGACGAGGATCGCCAGCGCCAGCTCGCCGCGGCCCTGCATCTCCCAGGTGTCGGGGCGGTCGGTGGGCAGCATGCGCACCGAGACGTTGCCGACCAGCTCCTGGTCCAGCCGGTTCTTGATCAGCCGGGCGGTGAGCTTCTTGCCCGACTTGCCTGCCAGCGGTGCGGTGTTGATGCCGATGGTGATCGAGATCGACGGCTCATCCACGGTCAGCGGGGGCAGCGGACGCGGATCGTTCGGGTCGGCGAGGGTGTCGCCGATCATGACGTCCTCGATGCCGGCGATGGCCACCAGCTCGCCGGGGCCGGCGCTGGCGGCCGGCGTCCGGGTGAGGCCCTCGGTGACCAGCAGCTCGGTGATCTTGACGTTCTTGATCGTGCCGTCGACCCGGCACCAGGCGACCTGCTGGCCGCTCTTCATCTCGCCGGAGTGGATGCGCAGCAGGGCCAGGCGGCCGAGGTAGGGCGAGGCGTCGAGGTTGGTGACCTGCGCGCGCAGCGGCTCCTCCGCGTCGTAGACCGGCGCCGGGACGGTGTCCAGCAGCGTCTTCACCAGCGGCCCGAGGTCCGGGCTGTCGGGCGTCTCGCCGTCGGCCGGCCGGGTGAGCGAGGCCTTCCCCGCCTTGCCGTTGCAGTAGACGATCGGGAAGTCGAGGTTGTCGACGTTCATCCCGGAGTCCTCGAGCAGCTCCATGAACAGCTCGTAGGTCTCGTCGACGACCTCGCCGATGCGGGCGTCGGAGCGGTCGGTCTTGTTGACCACGAGGATGACCGGCAGCCCCTTGCCGAGCGCCTTGCGCAGCACGAAGCGGGTCTGCGGCAGCGGCCCCTCGGAGGCGTCCACCAGCAAGACGACGCCGTCGACCATGGACAGGCCGCGCTCGACCTCACCACCGAAGTCGGCGTGGCCGGGGGTGTCGACGATGTTGACGACGACGGGGTTGCCGTTCTCGTCGGCCAGGTGGATCGCGGTGTTCTTCGCGAGGATGGTGATGCCGCGCTCGCGCTCCAGGTCCATCGAGTCCATCACGCGGTCCTGCGTGGAGTCGTTGTCCGTCCCCTCCCCCTTGGCCCGCCCGAGGGCACCGGCCTGGCGGAGGAGGGCGTCGACCAGAGTGGTCTTGCCGTGGTCGACGTGGGCGATGATCGCCACGTTGCGCAGGTCGTCGCGGGTGGGCATACGAAAGAGCACCTCAGGGATTTCGGGGATTCGGCGCTCTGGTGCGCCGACATCTGGTAACGGTCGCCGGCCCGGCGACCTTCCCAGGCTACGCGCTCAGCGCGCGGCCACCGCCGTCCGCGGCCGGTCGGCCACCCCGTAGGTGGCCGCCGCGGCAGCGATCGTGACCAGACTCACCGCGAGCCAGCCCGGCAGTCCGACGCCGATCGCCAGGACATGGGCGAGGACGAAGGCGCCGACGTACAGCGCCCCGAGGCCCAGGGCGACCGCCCAGCCACGGCGCTGCACCCACAGCCACGCGGCCGCCAGCCCGGCGACGGCGAAGACCGCACCACCCAGGGCGCGGACGCCGGTGCCCTGCGCGATGCCGAAGCCGGCGGCGAGCCCGGCAGCGACGAGGACGGACGACGGGAAGCGGCGGGTGAGGGTCGCGGTCGACATGTCGCCCAGTCTCCCCGACGACATGTCGCCCGACCGCCGCTCGAGCGCACCGAGATCCGGGACGACATGTCGCTCGAGCGCACCGAGATCCGCCCGAGGGCGGTCTCGCGGGTCCCGGACACCGCGCTGAGGCGGATCTCGGCGACCGACCACACCCCGAAGACGCGACGAGGGCCCCGGGCGACTGCCCGGGGCCCTCGTTCGGAGGTGCGGATCGATCAGGCGGTGCGGAGCACGGCCTCGATCTCGAGCTCGACGTTGATCTTGTCGCCGACGACCACGCCGCCGCCGTCCATCGGCATGGCGATGTCGACACCGAACGCGTTGCGGGAGATCTCGGTCTTGGCCGAGAAGCCGGCGCGCGTGCCGCCGTAGGCGTCGGGACCGAAGCCGTTGAGCTCCAGCGCCAGGGTGACCGGCTTGGTGATGCCCTTGATCGTGAGGTCGCCTTCGACGGTCCAGTCGGCACCATCGGTGCGGACGCCGGTGGAGACGAACGTCATCTCGGTGTAGTTGCCCACGTCGAAGAAGTCGGCCGAGCGGATGTGCGCGTCGCGCTGCTCCTGGCGGGTGTCGATCGAGTCCATGTTGATGCGCGCGGTGACGGTCGACTGGGCCGGGTCCTCCGCGGTCACGAGCTCGCCGGAGAAGTCACGGAAGTAGCCACGGACCTTGCTGACCATCATGTGGCGGACGGAGAAACCGACCGTCGAGTGCGTGGCGTCGATGTCCCACGTGCCGACGACGTAGCCGGGGATCTGGATAGCGGTGGAGCTGGTCATGTCGAATGCCTCCGAGTAGTTGAGCGCTTGACCTTCTGCTCGACCGTAGCGTAGTTGAAGACTGAACTATTCCGCCAGTAGTCTGGAGGCATGTCCTCGCCGGTGTCGTCTGCATCACAGCCCACCCGTGCGCCGCGCTGGCTCGACGCCGACGAGCAGAAGGCGTGGCGCGCGTGGCTCTACAGCGCGCAGCTGCTCATGGACCGGCTCGACCGGGACCTGACGCACGAGACGGGGATCTCGCACGCGTACTACGAGATCCTTGTCGCTCTGTCGGAAACGCCCGGCCGGAAGCTGCGCATGAGCGAGCTGGCCGATCGGCTCCTCTCCTCGCGCAGTCGCCTCTCGCACGCGGTCTCCCGGCTGGAGGAGCGCGGCTGGGTGGTCCGGGAGCTCTGCCAGGACGACGGCCGGGGCCAGCTCGCCGTCCTGACCGACAACGGCTTCGCGGCACTGGAGGCGGCGGCGCCGATCCATGTGGAGAGCGTGCGCACCCACCTGTTCGACCAGCTCTCCCCCGCTCAGGTCGAGGCCATGCGCGACCTCGGCGAGACCCTCCTGCGGCACCTCGACCCGCCGCGCTGACCTCGGCTCAGGCCGACTCGCGGGGTTCCATGGCGACCAGCCCGCTCCGGAAGGCGACGATCACCGCCTGCACCCGGTCGCGGACGCCGAGCTTCAGGAGCACCCGTGCCACGTGGGTCTTGACCGTCGCCTCTCCGACGAACAACCGGCCGGCGATCTCGGCGTTCGACAAGCCCTCGGCGAGCAGGACGAGGACCTCGCGCTCCCTCGCGGTCAGGTCCTCTAGCCCGGCCGGACGGACCGCCCCGGGCGGCGGAGGTCGCGCCGACGGTGCACCGGTGAACGCCGCGATCAGTCGCCGGGTGACCGACGGCGCCAGGAGCGCCTCCCCCGCGGCTGCCACCCGGATGGCGTGCGCGAGCTGGTCTGCCGGGACGTCCTTGAGCAGGAAGCCGCTGGCTCCCGCGCGGAGTGCCTCGTAGACGTGCTCGTCCACGTCGAAGGTGGTCAGGATGACGACCTTGCAGGCGGCCGGGTCGGGCCCGGTCAGCAGCTGCCGGGTGGCGGCCAATCCGTCGAGGCGGGGCATGCGGATGTCCATCAGGACGACGTCGGGCCGCAGCCGCCGGGCCTCCGTCAGCGCCTGCACCCCGTCGACCGCCGTGCCGACGACGGTGAGGTCGGGTTCGGCGTCCAGGATCATGCGCAGGCCGGTACGCACCAGCTCCTCGTCGTCCACCACCAGCACGCGGATCGTCATACCGGGACGCCGTCCACCGCGAGCCGCGCCCGCACCCGGTACCCGCCGCCGGGCAGGTTCCCGGTCTCGATCTCGCCGCCGTAGAGCGCCACCCGCTCGCGCATCCCTGCCTGACCGCGTCCCGGCTGCGGATCGCGCGCGCCGCGGCCGTCGTCGCAGACCTCCACCTCCAGCAGTCCTCGGGCGTGCCGCACGTGCACCCGTGCCGTCGCGGGCCCGGCGTGCTTGAGGATGTTGGTCAGCGCCTCCTGCACGATGCGGTACGCCGCGAGGTCGACCCCAGCCGGCAGGCCGGTCAGCTCTCCGACGGTCTCGAGCTCGACCGGCAGGCCGGCCGACCGGACGGCGGACACCAGGTCGTCGAGCCCGCGCAGGCTCGGCTGGGGCGTGACCGACCCGTCCTCCGGGCTGGTCAGCAGACCGAGCAGCCGGCGCATCTCGGCGAGGCCCTGTCGGCCGGAGCTCTCGATGGCCGACAGAGCCGCGCGCGCGGAGTCGGGCTCGTCGTCCACGGCCCGCCGGCCGGCCTGGGACTGGATGACGATCACGCCCATGCTGTGCGCGACCAGGTCGTGCAGCTCCCTGGCGATACGGGCACGCTCGTCCGCCACGGCCTGCGCGGCGTGCGCGGCGCGGTCCCGCTCGGCCCGGGCGGCCCGCGCGGCGAGGTCGGCGGTCTCCCGCCGCCGCGACCGGATCCAGCGCCCCAGCCCCCAGATTCCGGCGAGCACGAACCAGGCCGGCACCACGTCCTCGACGCGGTCCCCGGCGAGCAGCCTCGGGATGTCGCCGGACAGCACGGCCACGGCCGTCGCCACCGCACCGATCACGGCCGACCGGCGGTCGGCGTGCGCACCCACGGCGTAGAGCGCCAGGAGGACGGCGAACCACGGCTGGAACGCCTCCCCGCCCAGCTCGAACTGCACCCAGGAGGCGCCGAGCGCGAGCAGCAGCACGAGGAGGGGGCGCTGCCGCCGCACGAACAACGGCACCGTGGCCACTGCCAGGAGCAGCGCGTGGACGGGACGGTCCCCGGCGAGGGCGCCCGACTCCGCCGTCCAGACCGAGACCTGCCCCGACACCACCAGGACGGCGACCACGACGGCGGCCGCCGTCCCGCCGATCCTCGGCCAGTCCATGGCCGAACCGTAGCCAGCTCCCGCCTGTCCGGGATCCCCCTCACGGCGGACTGTTCGCCCTGGAATCCCCCGGACGGTGGACGGTGGGGATCACTCTCGGGCCGGACGACGGCGTGCTGCCGGTCGACCACGCTTCTTCCCAGTTCGCCGCGACCGAGGAGACCGCCATGACCGACCCCACCACCGCCGCCCGACGCCGCACGGGAGCTGCGGCCGTCGCCGCCGGGTTTCTGCTGGCTGCGTCCGTGGCCGCCGAACTCGTCCGGTCGGTGCAGACGTCCGACGGGAGCGTGACCGATCTGCCGGCCTTCGCCCTGATCCTGACCACCTGGGTCGCCGGTGCAGGGGCGCTGATCCTGGCACTGCTCGGCCTCGGCGGATCGCGGTCCGCGGCAGGTCCACTACCTCGTGCCGGCCGCATCGGCCGGGGATTCGCCCTCACCGGAGCGGGCCTGCTGGCCGCCTTCGGCGTGTCCGGACTCGTCTCCGGCGTGCTCGCCGGCGCGCCCGCCGAGTGGACCTTCCTGCTCTTCGCGGTCGGCCTGCTCCTGTTCCTGGTGGCGTCCGTCCCGCTGGCGCTCGGGCTCCGGCGGGCCGGCGGCCTCGGCGGCTGGTGGGTCACCGCCCTGGTCGCCGGGGCCGGCGTGCTCGTCGGCCTGGGCGCCACGGCCGACCCGTGGCACGACCTCGGCCTGTTCGTCTTCTTCGCCGCCTGGGTCGCGCTGGGCCTGAGGCTGCTGAGGCGGCGGTCCGTTCCCGGGTCGGCTCCGCGCAGCCGGACGGGCGCGCGAGCCGTCTGATCCGTCGGAGGTCGGGCGTGCAGAAGCCCTGGGCGCCCGACCTCCGTTCAGGCGGTCCAGACCTCGGCGATGCGCACCGCGACCGAGGCGGCCTGCGCGCGGCCGGCCTCCGCCGACGGGGCACGCGCGGCGGGGTCGAGCACGTTCCGGCCGATCGCCGTCCGGCTGCCCTGGTCGGGGGTGACGACGGCGACCCGGCTGACCATCCCGCTGACCTGGGCGTCGACGCTGGCCATCGGGCCGAATCCCCGCGGGATGGGGGCCAGGACGACGAGCCGGTCGTACCCCTGCGCGAGGTCGGCGTTGGCGGCCGACCGCATGCCGCCGTCGACGTAGCGGCGTCCGTCGATGGTGACCGGCGGGTAGACCCCCGGTACCGCGCAGCTCGCCGCCACAGCCGCGAGGAGGGGGACGCCGGAGTCGCGGTCGAAGGTGCGGAACTCGCCGGTGTGCGCGTCGACGGCCGTGACGACGAGCGCCCGCTCCGGCCAGTCCGTGCTGACCAGCCGCTCGCCGATCACGTCCAGCCGCTCCTGCTCGGGCGGGGTGAGGCCGGCCTTCTCCGCGGCGAGGGCGAGCGCACCGATCCGGCGGCGGAACTCGACGTCCTTCCCGCGGCTGCGGAGCATCGCCCAGCCGAACTGGGCCAGGGTGGCCCGGTTGAGCCGGGCGGCCTTCTCGGCGGTCGCCGGCTCCAGCTGGCGCGCGTAGAGGGCGCCGAGTTCGGCCCCGCAGGTCAGTTGGGCACCCACCACCGAGCCCGCCGAGGTGCCGACCACCAGATCGGCGCCGGAGAGGTCCAGCCCGAGCTCCGCCAGACCGGCCACGAGGCCGATCTCCCACGCGATGCCGGTGATACCACCGCCACCGAGGACGAGGGCGGTGCGCTGGTCGCTCATCCGGCCATCCTCACACCCCGGCCTGGACCGATCGCGGAGGTCGGGCGGGTGACCCGAACGGGTGCGGCGCCGCGCAGCGGCCGGTTTCGCTCACTATCGTCCGCGGGGTGGGCAGCGAGTGGACCGGCATGGAGAACGAGCACACCGGCGTCGCGCTGGCCCACGTGGAGGAGTCACCGGTCCGGCAGGTCTACCGCCGGGTCGTCTTCGCGGCCGGCGTCCTCCTGCTCACGGTCGGGGTCATCTACCTGGACCGGGACGGCTACCGGGACGGCGACGACGTCGGGCTGACGCTGCTCGACTCCTTCTACTACGCCACCGTCACCCTCTCGACCACCGGCTACGGCGACATCACCCCGATCACCCCGACCGCGCGCCTGGTGAACATCCTGCTCATCACGCCGCTGCGCATCACCTTCCTTCTCATCCTCATCGGGACCACCCTCGAGGCGCTCACCGCGCGCTCGCGGGAGGAGTTCCGCATCCGTCGCTGGAGGTCCCGCGTGCGCCAGCACGTCATCGTGTGCGGCTACGGCACCAAGGGGCGCAGCGCCATCCGCTCCCTGCAGGCCAACGGCACACCGCTCGAGCAGATCGTCGTCGTCGACCCGGAGGCCCGGGCGATCGAGGAGGCGAACTCGCTCGGACTGCACGGCATCGTGGGGGACGCCGGGCGCACCGAGGTGCTCCGCCGGGCCCACGTCGAGCGGGCCCGCGCGGTGATCGTCGCCGCGAACCGGGACGACGCCGCCGTGCTGATCACCCTCACGGTGCGGCAGCTCAACCCGAGCGTGCCGATCACCACCAGTGTCCGCGAGGAGGAGAACGCCAACCTGCTGCGGCAGTCGGGCGCCAACATGGTCATCACCACGTCGGCGACGTCCGGGCGGCTGCTGGGTCTGTCCACCGACGCACCGCGAGTGGTGGCCGTCGTCGAGGACCTGGTGACCGGCGGTCAGGGGCTGGACCTGCACCAGCGCACGGTGACCTCCAGCGAGGTGGGGCTCGGCCCCCGTTCGTTGCGCGACATCGTCCTGTCGGTCACCCGTGGTGGGCGCACCCTGCGCTTCGACGACCCGCTGATCGGCACGCTGCAGCCCGAGGACGTCCTGGTCGTCGTCCGCTCGCACTGAGCACATCGTCGGCCTACCGGCCGACACCGCGGCCATGAGCCGTTCCCCAGCTCCGGGGAGCCGCTGCGTCCTGCCTGCGCGGAACCCTCCGGGCCCCACTCGGCACGACAGTCCTCCGGACTTCCCTAGGGCCTCCGGACCCAGGTCACGGTGGGCTCGCCGCGGCCGCGCAGGACGACCTCCCCGTCGCGGGCCCAGTGCGCGCGCTCGGCGGGGGTCGTGGCGAGCACCGTCGGCTCGCTGGCCAGCGCCCGGCCGGGGTGCTCCTTGGCGAGGTCGGTGAGCCGCGCGGCCTCGTTCACCGGGTCGCCGATCACGGTGTACTCCAGCCGGCTGGCCGCGCCCACCTGACCGGCCCACGCCCGCCCGCACGCCACACCGACGCCGACGTCGACCTCGCCCGCGGCGGCGACCGCCTCGCAGATGCGCCGCGCCGCCCGCAGCGCGGCACCGGCCGGATCGTCGTGGTCGGTGGGCGCGCCGAACACGCACAGCGCCGCGTCGCCCTCGAACTTGTTCACCAGTCCCCCCTCGTCCTCGATCGTCTCGACGACCACCTGGAAGAAGCGGTTGAGCAGGCCCACCATCTCCTCCGGCCCGGTGCGCCGGACGAGCGAGGTGGAGCCGGCGATGTCGACGAACAGGGCGGCGACCGTGCGCTCCTCACCGCCCAGCGACACCCCGGTGACCAGGGCCCGCTGGGCGACCGTCGTCCCGACGTGCCGGCCGAAGAGGTCGCGGAGCCGCTCCCGCTCGGCCAACCCGGCGGCCATCCGGTTGACGCCCTCCTGGAGCAGGCCGATCTCGCCGGCGTCGTCCACCACGACCGCGACGTCGTAGTCGCCCTCCCCCACCCGCGCGACCGCCCGCCGGAGATCCCGTAGCGGCTGACCCACGGCCCGGGCGGTGAGCAGCGTCGCCAGCACCCCGACGAGCAGGGCCACGATCACGAGGAAGACGACGGGAAGCTCGCCCGGCCCGCCGGGATTGCTGGGGTCGAGGTAGAGCAGGACGATCCCGAGCATCGGGACGCCGCTGGTCAGGCCCCAGGTGAGCAGCAGGCGCGGGCGGACCCCGAGCGTGAGGGTCCCGGCCGGGGGGTGCGCGGCGAGGGCGATCGCCGTGACGGACCGCGCGGCCCGCGCGACGAGCAGGTAGGTGACGCCGGCCGTGACGAGGCCGCCGAGCACCGTGGCGACCCCCGTGCGCAGCCCGACCCTCGGGTCGGGGAAGGAGAGTGCGGCGACGCTCCCCACGAGCACCGCGCCGACGAGCCAGATCAGCCCGGCGATGAGGGCGGTGTCCACCGGCAGGCGGAGGGCGAGCCCCGCCTCGTCGCTCGAGGGTTCGCGACCGGTCATCAGCCACCGGTTGGTGGCCCGCTGCCGCCGCAGACCGGCGACCGTCCCGGCGGGGAACGCGACGAGGAGGTAGGCGGCGACGGCGAGCAGGACGGGTGCGCGGCCGGTGTCCCCGCCGTCGTCCTCGACACCGAGCAGCAGGAGGACGACGGTGATGACGCCAACCAGGTTGGCGACGACGACCAGGCCGACGATCGCCGGGACCGCGCTGCGTCCGCTGGGAGCCCAGGACGCGAGGACGCCGTCGCGGGGAACCGTCCGGGGCCCGCTCCCTGTCTCCACGCTCAGCGCGACGACCGCGACGACCGCGACGACCGCGGCGAGCCGGTCACGGCCGGGGTGCGCTGCGCTGTCACCCGTTCATGATCGCGGTTGGCCCGAGCGCCCGCCGTCCCTGTCCCCCGGGCGGGCGACGGTGCCCCGGCCGTTCACTGCCGTTCGAGCAGGGTCCGGAGCCTGGCCAGGTCGGCACGGTTCGCCCGCCGGACCGCTGCCGCCATGAACGGCGCGACGAGCCGCGAGAAGCCGGCCGGCCGCCCGCGGTTGCGCAGGGTCATCCGGGTGGTCTCCGGGTCCAGGGACTGCCAGGTGTACGTCGTCTCCATGGGGAACGGACCCTGCGCCGTCCGCATGACCAGCCGCTCGCCGGGGACCAGGTCGGTGACCTCGTAGGTGTAGGCCAGCCGCCGGCCGAGGAAGTTCGCGACGAAGTCCATCCGGGAGCCGACGGCGATCGGCGGCGGGGTCTGCCACTCGACGGAGGCGATGTTCGCGTACCACTCGGGGGCGTTCGTCGGGTCGCCCGCGTAGGCGGCGACCTCCGTCCGGGGACGGCGGATCGCCGTCTCGGTCACGACGTCGACGTCCCTGCTCATGCCTCTCCCGCCTGCACCTGGCGATTCTGCTCCCTGATCAGGACCGGACGAGGACCCCACACCCGATCCGGCGAACGGTCGCGGCCAGGCCCGAGGATCCGGTCCCCGGGCTGACACCATCCGTGCAGACGGATCGCGCCATGCCTGCGCCCGCGAGGCTGCGAGGCGGGCTCGACCTACGACGGGGAAGGACGGCCGAATGGTCGACGTGAAGGCTGGACGGACACGACGGGTGCACCTCCGCAACGGGGCGCACGGGTACGGCGTCGTCACCAAGTCGCTGCACTGGCTGACGGTCCTCGCCATCCTCGCCCAGTTCGTCGTGGGCTACGCCATGGACTTCGACGCGTCGCACGACCGTCAGGAGGACCAGCTCAAAGCCGAGTCCGACCGACTGGAGGAAGAAGCCGAGGGCCAGGGAGAGGCCGCCGAGGAGCGGGTCGAGGCCGAGACCGAGCAGCGCGAGGACCTGCTGGACGCCGGGAAGGACGACCAGGCCTCCGCCGTCTTCTCCGACGTCATCAGCGGGAACGCGTTCGGGGACGGGCTGTCCCTCCCCGAGGTCCATGTGAGCCTCGGGCTGCTCGTCATCGCCCTCGCCGTCGTCCGGATGCTCTGGCGGCGGACCACTCCGCTGCCCCCGTGGGCCGAGCACCTCAGCAACCGGGAGCGGCGGCTGGAGGGCGGGCTGGAGAAGCTCCTCCTGGCTCTGCTCGTCGTCGTGCCCGCGACCGGGTTGCTGCTCGTGGCGACGAGCGACGGCTGGCTGCCGGTGCACGTCGCGGCTCAGGTGCTCTTCCTCGTCGCGATCGCGGCCCACGTGGGGCTCGTGCTCAAGCACACCGTCGTCCACCGCAACCGCCACCTGGCCCGCATGCTGTGAGTCCGGCTCGCCGCTTGCGCGTTACCGCGGTCGACGTCGCGTCCGGCTGATGCCGCTCAGCCGCGGCGCATCGATGCAACTGCCCTGCTCAGGCGCGTCTTGGAGGCAGTGACCGGGGTCACACCGGTGCTAGCGTTCCTGACGATCCGAACCGGCGCCCGACTCCGGAGGTTCATCAGATGCGACAGGACCATGCGAACGAGGACCTCGCCCGGCCGGCCGGCCCCGTCGGCCGTGTCCGGCTGTGCGCCGGCCTGGCCGCCGCCTCACTCGTCCTGGCCGCGTGCGGCGGTGACGGCGGCGGCGGTGGGGGTGGCGGCGGCGGGGCTGCGGAGGGGTATCCGGACGGCGACATCACGTTCGTCGTGCCGTTCTCGGCCGGCGGCCCCACGGACACGGTGACCCGGCTCATCGCGGAGCCGATGGGCGAGGAACTCGGCGCGTCGATCGTCGTCCAGAACGTCGAGGGTGCCGGCGGCACCGTCGCGGCCGGAGAGGTCTCCGCGGCCAACCCGGACGGGTACACCGTGCTGATGCATCACATCGGCATGTCGACGGCGCCCTCGCTCTACGCCGACCTGGCGTACGACCCGCTGGTCGACTTCAAGACCGTCGGGCTGGTCACCGAGGTGCCGATGACGATCGTCGCGCGGAGCGACTTCGAGCCCGGGACGATGGCGGAGTTCGTCGACTACGTCACGGAGAACTCCGACACCGTCACCCTGGCCAACGCGGGTATTGGCGCCGCCTCGCACCTGTGCGGGCTGCTCCTCCAGGAGGCCCTCGGTGTGAAGCTCACCGAGGTGCCCTACGAGGGAACCGGCCCCGCCCTGACCGACCTCGTCGGTGGCCAGGTCGACATCATGTGCGACCAGACCACGAACACCACCGGGCAGATCCAGGGCGGCGAGATCAAGGCCTACGCCGTGACCACCCCGGAGCGGGTCGAGAGCCTGCCCGATCTGCCCACCACCACGGAGGAGGGTCTGGACGACCTCCAGGTCGGCGTGTGGCACGGCCTCTACGTCCCGGCCGAGACGCCGGACGAGATCGTGCAGAAGCTCTCGGATGCCCTCAAGGTGGCCCTGGCCGACCAGAACGTGGTCGATGAGCTGGCCAAGCTCGGCAGCACGCCGTCCTCCGAGGACGACGCGACGCCGGAGGCGCACACCCAGCGGCTCGAGGAGCAGATCGAACTCTGGCGCCCGATCATCGAGGACGCCGGCGTCGCGCCGAACTGACCATCAGCAGCGGTGCGGCGGCGGGGTCGCCCCACTGTCGTGCCCGAACCGTGGGGGTCGTGACCGGTGAATCTGCACGATGCCCGCAAGGACCTGCTCGCGGGCGCGACGTTCGTGGGCTTCGGGCTGGCGTTCGCCATCACGTCGTCGACCTACGAGGTCGGTACCCCGCTGCGGATGGGGCCGGGGTTCTTCCCGCTGGTCCTGGGCAGCCTGCTCGTCGTCCTCGGCATCCTCATCGCCGTCAAGGGCTTCGTCGCGGCGGACAGTGACGAGATCGGGCCGGTCCCGTGGAAGGCGCTCGCGCTGCTCGTGGTGGCGTTCCTCTTCTTCGGCTTCACGGTCCGGGGACTGGGGCTGGTGCCGGCCCTGCTCGTGACGGTGTTCCTGTCCGCGATGGCGGGAACGCGGGCCCGCGTCATCCCCGCTGTCGTGATCGCCGCCTCCCTCACCGCGCTCTGCGCGCTGATCTTCGTGGTCGCGCTACAGCTCCGGCTGCCGTACTTCGGCCCCTGGCTGCAGGGATAGCGCGCCGATGGGGGTGTTCGAGAGTCTCGCGCTCGGCTTCGAGACGGCCTTCACGCCGACGAACCTGCTCTTCTGCCTGATCGGCGTCGCCCTCGGGACGTCGGTGGGCGTGCTGCCGGGGATCGGGCCGACGGCCACCATCGCCATGCTCCTGCCGATCACCTTCGGCTTCGAGCCGGTCACGTCGCTGATCATGCTGGCGGGCATCTACTACGGGGCGCAGTACGGCGGGTCGACCACCGCGATCCTGATCAACCTCCCGGGCGAGTCGTCGGCGGCCGTGACGGCGATCGACGGACACGAGATGGCCAAACGCGGTCGCGCTGGGCCGGCGCTGGCCACGGCCGCCATCGGCTCGTTCTTCGCCGGCACGGTCGGCACGATCGTCCTGGCCCTTTTCGCCATGCCGCTCGCCCGCCTGGCGCTCGAGTTCGGGCCCGCGGAGTACTTCTCGCTCGTCGTCCTGGGCCTCGTCGCCTCGATCACCCTGGCGAGCGGCTCGACGCTGAAGGCGCTGGCCATGATCGTCCTCGGCCTTCTGCTCGGCACGGTCGGTCAGGACCTCACCTCCGGCACGCCGCGCTTCACGTTCGGGCAGCGCGAGCTCTACAGCGGCCTGAACTTCGTCTCCCTGGCCGTCGGGTTGTTCGGCGTCGCCGAGATCCTCCGCAATCTCGAGAGCGAGACGAAGCGAACGGTCATGGTGAAGAAGGTCAAGAATCTGTGGCTCAGCAAGGAGGACTTCCGAAGGATCACCCCGCCCGTCCTGCGCGGTACCGGGCTCGGCTCGGCACTGGGCGTGCTCCCCGGGGCCGGGCACGTGCTCGCCTCGTTCGTGTCCTACTCGGTCGAGAAGCGCGCCTCGAAGCATCCCGAGGAGTTCGGGAAAGGCGCGATCGAAGGCGTCGCCGGACCTGAGTCGGCCAACAACGCGGCCGCCCAGACGTCGTTCATCCCGCTGCTCACCCTGGGCCTGCCCTCGAACTCGATCATGGCCCTGCTCGCCGGCGCCTTCATCATCCAGGGGATCACGCCGGGTCCGAACGTCATCAACGACGAACCCGCCCTCGTCTGGGGCCTCATCGTGTCGATGTGGATCGGCAACCTGTTCCTGGTGATGCTCAATCTTCCGCTCATCGGCCTGTGGGTGAGGATGCTGACCATCCCGTACCGGGTGCTGTTCCCGGCGATCATCGCCTTCGCGTCCATCGGCACCTTTTCGCTGAACCTCAATGCGTTCCACGTGTACGCGATCGCGTTCTTCGGGGTCCTGGGCTATGTCCTGATCAAGCTGGGCTGCGAGCCGGCGCCGTTGCTGCTGGGCTTCATCCTGGGTCCGCTGCTCGAGGAGTACCTCCGCCGCGCCTTGATCATTTCCCGCGGTGACCCGACGGTCTTCCTGACACGACCGGTCTCGTTGGGCCTGCTCATCCTGGCGGTGATCGCGTTCGTGGTCGCGGTGCTGCCGACGGTCCGCCGCAAGCGCGAAGCCGTGTTCGAGGAGGAGATCTAGCCAGGTCCGCCGGCGCACCGGGTGTCTTCCGGCTCGAACGGGTAGGAAACGCCACGTCCGGACCCCGACTCAGGCAGGTGTGGAATGCAGGAACGACAGAGTGCCGTCGACCACCCGCGCAGCGACGACGTGAAGGGGCGGGACCGGCACGACGGCGAGGACCAGGGCGGGGTTGGCGACCGTGGCGACTTCGGCGATCAGGGGATCGACCAGAAGGACCGGGAGGGCGCGGTGAACCAGGGGGCCACCGGGGCCGGTCCGGAGTCCACGCGTTCGGAGGGCGGCAGCCAGGCCGGCTGACCGGCACCACGGACCGTGGCGAGGAGGCGGCGTGGCCCTGCACATCCAGAACACGGACCTTCCGGGGGACGGCGCCTCGCGTACGTTCCTCGGTCGCGACCACGGTGGGGTGCCGGTCTCGTTCTTCGTCCAGGCCAGCCCGCCGGGACACGGACCGGGGCCGCACCGCCAGCCGTACGCCGAGGTCTTCGTCCTGCACGAGGGATCGGGCTCGTTCCTGGCCGGGGACGAGATCATCGAGGCCGCCGGTGGTTCGGTCGTGGTCGTGCCGGCGGGCGAGGTCCACGGCTTCACTGCCTCGCCCGGCGGCCCGCTGCGGATGACGTGCCTCCACCTGCACGACCGGATGATCACCGAATGGGTGGAGCCCGGCTGACGGCTGAAGGGCCGGACGGACTCAGGCCGACAGGTCGGCGAGGTCGGTTGCCTCCGCCCGACCCGTGACCAGCTCGACCGCGTCCCGGAGCAGCACCGCCCGATCGCCCGAGGGGCGCTGGGCCTGCCACGCCACGAACCCGTCGGGACGCACCAGCACCGCCCCCCGCGGCCCGACGCCGTACCGGATGGCCAGCGAGCCGTCGGGGTCGGGCACGTCCAGCCCGAAGCGGAGCACCGCGAGCGGCAGGTCGCCCACCCTCAGCCGGTCCGCGGCCGCGCACCAGTCGCCGCCCTCGCGGCCGGCGAGCAGCGTCAGCCGGCCGTCGAACAGGTCGAGCGTGGAGACCCGGCGACCGGTCAGGTCCAGCCAGGCGTGCGGTGCGCGGCGTCCGGGGGCAGCCCGCTCGCCGACGGTCGCCGGCGGCTCGACGTGCTGCGTCGGCGCGATGGCCGCCGACTCGTAGGTGACGCCGAAGTCCTCGAGGCCCGACGCCTCCTGCGGATCCTCGCGCAGCTGCAGCGACCGCAGCGCGTTCGCCAGCCCCACCGGGCGCCGCTCCTCCTCGTAGGTGTCGAGGAGTGCCTCGTCGGCCCACCCGCGCAGGACCCACGCGAGCTTCCATGCCAGGTTGTGCGCCGCCGCGATGCCCGTGTTCATGCCGGTGGCCCGTCGCGGCGTCGTCCGGGTGGCCGCGTCGCCGACGAGGAGGACCGGGCCATGACGGAACCGGGCGGCGATCTCGGCGCCGAACGTCCACTCGAACTCGCCCTGCAGCTCGACGTCGAGCTCCGGGAGGCCGGCGGAGGCCCGGATGCGCGCGACCACCTGCTCGGGCGTGGGGACGGCGGGGTCGCCGTCCCCCGGCTCCCAGCCGTATCCCCATCGGTGCCGTCCCGACGAGACGAACAACGCCTCCGCTCCCGGCGCGGTGACCCAGTGCAGGGCGAACGGTGGGTCGGACACCACGCGGTCGAGGTCGGCGCCGAAGAGGTACGTCAGGTGCCGCCCCTCGGAACCCAGGTGCTCCATCTCGATACCGAGCGCCCGCCGGACGGTGCTTCGCGGGCCGTCCGCGCCGACGAGGTACCGGGCGCGGACGTCGTACTCCCCCGACCCCGACCGCGGGCGGAGCGTCGCCCGCACTCCGTCGCCGTCGACCTCGAAGCCCACCAGCTCGGTCCGGAAACGCACCTGCCCGCCGCGGTCCTGCACGTGCTCGAGCAGCACCGGTTCGAGGTGGTCCTGCGGGACGAACGCGAACGGTGCCGGGCTCATGCTCGAGACGTACTGGGCGACGGGCGCGCCCAGCGACTCCACGGCGACCACGGGAGCGGCCAGCACGGGGGAAATACCCAGCTCCAGCCGGACATCCTGCCCGGCCGCGTACACGCGCTGGTCCAGGCCCCAGGACCGGAAGATCTCCATGGTCCGCGGCCGGACGCCGGCCGCCTTCGGGAAGATCGACGTCCCGGCGTGCTTCTCGACGACCAGGACGCGGACGCCGGCGCGGGCCAGGCCGGCGGCGGTGGTGAGGCCGGCCGGGCCGGCGCCGACGACGAGGACGTCATAGCTCTCGGGCTGTGCGAACACGACATCGCTCTCTCTGTCCGTGGGGGGATGTGGTCCTCCCACGGTCGCCGCCGGGACCCGCCGTCGGATCCGTACCGGCTACGGAGTTAGCGCCGCGACCCGGCTACGGAGCTGGCCGCGGTCGGCGGCACCCAGCTTGGCCAGCAGGCTCGCCACGTGGGTCTCGACCGTGCGCGGCGAGAGGTAGAGCCGGCCGGCGATATCGGCGTTGGTGAGGCCCGCGGACACCAGGCCGAGGACGTCCATCTCGCGGCTGGTGACGCCGGCGGCGCGCAGGGCACCGGGCACGGGCGAGTCGCCACGGCCGCGCCGCGTCGGAGCCCCGGCGCGCTTCAGCAGGTCGCGGCAGATGCGGGCCAGCGAGGAGTCGCCGGCCCGCTCGTGCTCGGCGAGGTCGCGGCGCAGCAGCGGCACCGGGTCGCCCCAGCCGTCGGCGACCGCGGCCTCGAGGACCAGGAGGCGGAGCAACCGGTGCAGCCAGGGCACCGGGTCGAGGTCGGCCTCTCCCTCGGCGAACAGCGCCGCGGCCTCGTCGCACCGGCCCGCGCGTCCGGCGGCGACGGCATCGGCGTAGTGCAGTGCCCCACGGTTGGCCCGACGCAGCACCACGGGCAGTCCGCGCAGCACCTCCCGGGCCTCGGCACCGCGGTCGCCGACCACAGTGCGGAGCAGCGCCCACAACCCGAACTGGTGCAGCGGGGCGGCCACGCGATGTGCCACGAGACGGGTCACGCCCGCGTCGAGCGCAGCGTTGGCACCGGCAAGGTCGTGCGCCAGGAGCAGGGGCATGGCGCGGACGGACGCCTCGAGTGGTCCCGCGTCCGGCCACACCTCGGTGTCGGCGAGCGCGGCCAGCGCCGCCTCCGTGCCGGCCGGGTCCCCCGAGGCGGCCCGGGCGAGCGCGACCCCGTACGCGCTGGCGGCCTGCACCTCCGGCATGTGCAGCCACGCCGCCCGCTCGAGGAGCACCCGCGCCCGCGGCTCCACCGCTCGGGGGCCGTCCGTCACGGCGATCGCGTCGAACAGGATCACCTCGGCGTTGCTGGCCGAGCCGAGCAGTCCCGCCGCCGCGGCCATCGCCCGGGCCCGGGGCAGCGCTTCGGAGGTCTCGGTCTCCTGCAGCTCCACCGTCCCCAGTCCGATGAGCGCCGTGACCTGTTCCGGCACGAGCCGGTGCTCGGCGGCCACCTGCGCGGCGCGGGCGAAGGCGGCCCGCGCCTCCTTGGGGCTACTCAGGCGCGCCACCCGGCCGGCGGCGTCCAGGGCCTCGCACAGCACGGCCGGATCCCCCCAGTGCTCGGCGCCGGTCACCGCCGCGGCGGCCATCGAGGCCGCGCGCTCCACGTCGCCCACGCCGAACGCGGCGTCGGCCGCCAGCAGCACGGAGCGTGGGTCGTCGGGGCGGCCGGCCTGCTGGACATAGGCCGCGACGTCGCTCCACCGCCGGGCGGTCACCGCCGTGCGAGCCAGGCGGAGGCACAGCTCCGCGTGCTGCTCGCCGGTCGCAGTGGGAAGAGCCAGCGTTCCGGCGTCCAGGGCGTCGCCGACCCGGCCGGTGGCCGTCAGCACGCTGACCCGCTCGATGGCCACCGCCGCCGGGGCGGCGCCCGTGCGTGCCGCCTGGTCGAGCAGCTGCTCGGCGCGGCGGAGCGCGCCGGCCGCCCGATCCTGCCGCGCCAGCTCCAGGAAGAGCGCCGCGGCACGGTCCTGCTCGTCGCCCGCGGCGAGCAGCTCGGCGGCGCGGGCGACGTCGTCCCGCCGGCCGCGAGCCAGCAGCGCCTCGGCAACCCTCCGCGCCAGGGCCGCTCGCTCGGGCGGGAGCAGGTCCGCGACCACGGCCTCCCGCATCAGCGCGTGCCGCCACCGCAGCCGACCGGCGTCCTCGCGGAGCAGATGGGCCTCCGCGGCGGCCCGGGCGGCGGCGAGCACGACGTCCTCCGGCTGACCGACCACCGCCGGGAGCAACTCCCAGTCGGGGTCCGTCCCCGCCACAGCGGCCGCGCGCAGGCAGCTCTGCGCGACGCGGTCGAGCAGGGAGAGCCGCCGGCGCACCAGGGCGCTCATCGTCCGGGGGACGGGGGACGCCGTCGAGGCGGTCGCCGTGCGCACCGCTTCGTCGACGAGCTCCTCGGCCAGCAGCGGCAGGCCGTCGGCCCGCGCGACGAGTACAGCGAGCTCGTCCGCACCCAACCGACCGGTCGCCCGCGAACCGGCGAGGGCCGCGACCTCCGCCGGACTCAACCGGGACAGCGTCACCGTGTGGACACCGGGCCTGCCGGCCAGCCGGTCCACCACGGCAGACCCCGGCTCGTCGTCGCGCGCGGACGCCGCCACGAGCACGGGCCGATCGGCCAGGCGGCCGGCGAGGTACTCCAGCAGCGCGATCGTGTCGGCGTCGGCCCAGTGCAGGTCCTCCAGGACGAGGAGGCAGGGCCCCCCGACCAGCGCGTCCAGCACGCGGACGACGGCCTCCCCCAGGACGAGCACCGGGTCGACGCCGATTTCCGTCGCAGTGCCACCGCCGGCCGACCAGCTGGGCAGGAGGCGGCCGAGCGCCGCCCGGTAGGGCGCCGGCACCGTTTCCGGATCGAGGTCGTCGGCGCCGCCCCGCACCAGCGCCTCGACCAGCGGCCGGTAGGCACCCCCGGACTCCGTGGCCCGGCCGCACAGGACCGGCACCCCGTCGGTGCGCGCCAGCCGGACCGCCTCGGAGAGCAGCCGGGACTTCCCGACCCCGGCCTCACCGAGGACCAGCAGCACCCCGCCGCTCCCCGCCCCGGCGCGGGTGACGGCGGATCGAAGGGCGGCCCAGGGCCCGGCCCGGCCGATCAGTGGCGCGGCGTCCACCGCCACGTCCTACCGCCCGCCCGACCGCGTGTCACTGCCTCCTCGCCCGCCGGTTCGTTCCGACCGACCGGATCACCGCAAAGCGCCTCGCGCGCCCGCGGTGGTACCTGGAGCGGGAAGTGGCCCAGGAGCAGACCGTGACCCGGACCGACCGCCCGCGCTCGCACGTCGGGCGGTCGGTCCGGGATTGCGTGATCGCGACGACGCCGGAGCGCCGCGACGCTCAGTGGATGTGCGCGCCGCCGTTGACGTCGTAGGTGGCTCCGCTGATGTAGCCGGACTCCTCCCGGCACAGGTAGGTGATCAGGTCGGCCACGTCGGCGACGTTCCCGTTGCGGCCCACGGGGATCCCTGCCACGAGCTGCACCTTGCGCTCACCCTCGAGCGCGCCGCCGGTGATGTCGGTGTCGATCAGGCCGGGGGCGACGGCGTTCACGGTCACACCCTTGGGCCCCAGCTCGCGGGCCAGCGCGCGGGTGAACCCGAGTTCAGCGGCCTTCGCCGCGGAGTACGCGACGCCGCCGAAGACGCCGCCGCCCCGTTCCGCCGAGACCGAGGACAGGAAGACGATCCGGCCGAAACCGAGCTCGGCCATACCGGGCGCGATGCGTCGGGTGACGTTGAAGGCCCCGCGCACGTTGACGGCGAAGATGCGGTCCCACTCCTCTCCGGTGACCTCCAGGAACGGGGTGGGCGAGGTGATGCCGGCATTGTTGACGAGGGCGCCGACGGGAGGCAGTGCACCGGCGAGGACGGCGAGCGCGGACTCGACGGAGGTCTCGTCGGTGATGTCGCAGCCGATGCCCACGGCCCGCACGCCGTGCTGTTCCTCGATCTCGTGGGCGGCGTCCTTCGCGCTGGCCTCGTCCAGATCGAGGATGGCGATGTTCCAGCCGGCCGCGGCCAGGGTGTGCGCGGTGGCGCGGCCGATGCCCCGCTTGGAGCCGGCTCCGGTGATGAGGGCGGTCTTGTCCGAGACGGACATGGGGTTCCTCCGAGAGGTGTCTGTTGTCGGGTGTGCGAAATTCAGGAGTGCGGCCGGGGCGTCGAGCGGGCCACGACCGATCGGTCACCGATGGCCGGTGCCGGGTGGGAGTGGGGCGTCAGGCAGTGGCCGGGGCCGGGTCGGCGGCCCAGGGGCCACGTTCCGCCGGTGCGGCGTTCCCGAGTTCGGTCCTGACCCTCGCGACGATGGCGTCCGTCGACAGGCCGTAGCGGTCGTGCAGCGTGGGCAGGGCGCCGGCGGCGAGGAACTCGTCGGGCAGCGCGATGGGGACCACCCGGTTGCCCACGCCGGCGTAGGCCAGCGTGGATGCGACCGACTCGCTCAGCCCGCCGATCACCGTGTGGTTCTCCAGAGTGACCACGAGCCGGTCGGTGCGCGCCGCGCGCAGGATCGCCTCGGTGTCCAGCGGCTTGATCGTGGGCACGTGGAGCACGGCGACGTCCACGTGGTCGGCCTCCAGCCGGGCCGCGGCCTGCAGCGCCCGCATGGTCATCAGCCCGGTGGAGATGAGGACGACGTCGCGGCCGGTGCGCAGCTCGGCGGCCTTGCCGAGCTCGAACCGGTAGTCGTACTCGTCGAGCACAGTGGGCACCGCCCCGCGCAGCAGCCGCAGGTAGGTGGGTCCGGGTGCTGCCGCGAGTGCGGGCACGGCCTGCTCGATGTCGACCGAGTCGCAGGGGTCGACGATCGTCAGGTTCGGGCAGCCGCGGAGGATGGCCAGGTCCTCGGTCGCCTGGTGGCTGGGGCCGTACCCGGTGGTGAGCCCGGGCAGGGCGCCGACGACGTTGACGTTGAGGTTCGGTTCGGCGATGTCCAGGCAGAGGAAGTCGTACGCGCGCCGGGTGGCGAACACCGAATAGGTGGACGCGAACGGGACGAGGCCCACCTCGGCCATTCCGGCGGCGGCCCCGAGCATCACCTGCTCGGCCATGCCCATCTGGAAGAAGCGGTCCGGGTGGGCCTCGCGGAACACGTGCATGTCGGTGTACTTGGCCAGGTCGGCCGAGAGCCCGACGATCTCCGGACGCTCCTGCGCCAGACGGGCCAGCGCGTGGCCGAACGGGGCACTGGTGGTGCGCTGGCCGGGGTCGGCGAACGAGGCGATCATGGCCGAGGTGGTGAGCCTCTTCCGGGGGGCGGTGGTGGTCATCGGGCCAGTCCTTCCTCGAGCTGGGTGCGGGCGAGGTGCCATTCCTGTTCCTCGACCCGCATGAAGTGGGCTTTCTCGCGGTTCTCGAGCAGGGGCACGCCGGAGCCGATCCGGGTGTCGCAGATCAGCACCGACGGCGTGCCGCGGTGCCGGCGCAGCTCGTCGAAGGCGGCGACGAGAGCAGCGATGTCGTTGCCGTCGACCCGCAGCGCGTGCCAGCCGAAGGCCTGCCACTTCTCGGTGACCGGCTCGGTCCGCAGCACGCCGGCGGTGGGGCCGTCGGCCTGCAGGGCGTTGACGTCGACGATCGCGGTGACGTTGTCCAGGCCGTGGTGCGCACAGGACATCGCCGCCTCCCACGTGGAGCCCTCGTCCAGCTCCCCGTCGGAGAGCAGGTTGAACACCCGTGCCGGGTTGCCGAGGTGGCGCAGCCCCAGGGCCATCCCGGTCGCCACGCCGAGCCCGTGACCGAGCGAGCCGCCGGAGATCTCCATGCCCGGGGTGTAGGACGCCATCCCGGACATGGGCAGCCGGGAGTCGTCGGATCCGTAGGTCTCCAGCTCGTCGACCGGGATGATCCCGGCTTCGGCGAGCGCTGCGTACAGCGCGATGGCGTAGTGGCCGATCGAGAGCAGGAACCGGTCGCGGTCGGGCCAGTGCGGGTCCTCCGGCCGGAAGCGCAACTGGTCGGCGTAGACCACGGCGAGGACGTCGGCGACACCGAGTGCCTGGCCGATGTAGCCCTGCCCCTGCACCTCCCCCATGTCCAGTGCATTGCGACGGATCCGATAGGCGGCCCGGCGGATCCGCTCGATCCGTTCCTTCTGGTCCACGGTGCCCGCCGCGGCGAGCGTGCTGAGCGAAGTCATGACGTGCTCCTTCTCGTTCGTGGGAATCAGTCGCTCGCCGAGTCGGCCAGCTGCCGCTGCTCGGACTGGGTGCGCGGGGCGGGCGCCGGGGCGCCGGCCTCGGTCGGCACGATGAAGTTCCGCTGCAGGGCCTCGACCTCGTCGCGCTCGGTCCGGCCCCAGGTCTCCGGGGTCACCAGGGCAGCAGCGAGGCCGAGCAGCCCGTACGCGCCGAAGAGCAGCGCCGGGCCGGTCCAGCCGAAGCCGGCGTAGAGCCCGGTGGCGACCAGCGGGGTGAAGCCGGAGACGACGGCGGAGAGCTGGTAGGCCAGGGAGGCGCCGCTGGTGCGGGTCTTGGCCGCGAACAGCTCCGGGAACCAGGCCCCCTGCACGCCGGCCAGGGAGTTCTGGCAGACGGCGTAGCTGACGACGAAGGCGAGCACGATCGCCGTCGCCGCACCGGTGTTGATCAGCAGGAAGAGCGGGATCGCCCACAGCACCATCACCGCGGTGCCGATCAGGTACACCGGCCGCCGCCCGATCCGGTCGGTGAGCGCGCCGAAGAAGACCGTGGCGAAGATGCCGATCCCGGCCGCGACCATGAGCGCGGTCAGGGAGACCGGACGTTCGGCGAGGTCCTCGCTCACCAGGTAGGACAGCATGAAGGTGACGGACACGGCGTAGCCGGCGGTCTCCGCGATCCGCAGGCAGAACGCCCGCAGCACGTTGCGCCAGTCGGTGCGGAGCACCTCGAGCATCGGGTTCTTGAGGACCTCACCCTCCTCCTTGAGCTCCTCGAACTCGGGGGACTCCTCGAGCTTGAGCCGGATGAGGATGCCGACGACGATCAGGACGGCGCTGAGCAGGAACGGCACCCGCCACGCCCACGAGCCGCCCAGCGGCACGCTGGCCAGGAAGGCCAGGTTCGCCAGCAGGAGCCCGACCGGGAAACCGGCCTGGGTGATCCCCGTGTACAGGCCCTTCTTGCGCCAGGGGGCGTGCTCGAAGCACATCAGGATCGCGCCGCCCCATTCGGCACCGAACGCGAGTCCCTGCACGACCCGGACGGCGACGAGCAGGATGGGAGCCAGGACACCGACCTGCGCGTACGTGGGCAGGAGGCCGATGAGGACGGTCGCGATGCCCATGAGCAGCAGGGATCCGACGAGGACGGGCTTGCGGCCGATCCGGTCACCGAGGTGGCCGCCGATGATGCCGCCCAGCGGGCGCACCGCGAAGCCGACGCCCAGCGTCGCGAACGACAGCAACGTGCCCGACAGCGGGTCGTTCGCCGGGAAGAAGGCGTCGTTGAAGTAGAGGGCCGCGGCGGTGCCGAAGCCGATGAAGTCGTAGGTCTCGATGGTCGCGCCGATGGAACAGCCGACGGCGACCTTCTTCTTGGTCGGCGTGCCGTCGATCGGGTGCCATTGGGCGACGTCCGCGAGATGCGGGTCTCGAAGCGCTGGGGGCCGCTCGGTCATGGTGGTCTCCGGGGTCGGGAGGAGAGGAGGTTCCAGTGGCCGCTGGGGGTTGACTGTTGACAGTCAACTGGCAACGAGTGTGAATCGCCCGCGTCACAGTGTCAAGAGTCACTCCGTCGGCGCTCCACGACAGGCGCCGCAGGCGGCAGAGCGGCGGCGAGGCAGGCAGGCAGGCAGGCAGGCAGGCAGGCAGGCAGGCAGGAGAACGCCACGGCAACCGCCGCGACAACTGGAGGAAGCGGGGTCGCGCCGGCAGCGCTGCGGTCGATCGCCCCGCGGGGGTCAGGCCTGGCGAGGAGCCTCGGTGAAGCGCTCCGCGGCTGAGGCCATGTGCTCGTCGACGACCCGCAGGGCCGTGCTCACGTCGGCGCGCTCGATGGCATCGACGATGGGGGCGTGCCGGTCCCGCGCCATCATCGGCGCCTGCCATGCCGCACCGTTCAGGATCGCGATCCTCATCCTGCCTTCGAGGTGCTGCCACGCCTCGACGAGCATCGAGTTGCCCGCAAGTCGACACAGCTCCAGATGGAACGCCAGGTCCGCCTCGATCCGGGCGGGAAAATCCTCGCCCTCGTCGCTGAGGTGTTCGAGCGCCGCGCGGAGCGCTCCGACCGCAGCCTCCCGTCGGGGGGAGGCGATGATCTCGCGGACCGCCATCCCCTCCAGGGCTGCTCGGACCTGGAACAGCTCGCGGACCTCCGTCGGCGTCAGGCTGCTGACCCGCAGCATTCCGCGGTTGCCGGCGGTGACCAGCCCCTCCTGCTGGAGATGCCGCAACGCCTCGCGCACCGTGCCACGGCTGACCCCGAGGGAAGTGGCCAGCTCCACTTCGCTGAGGTGGTCTCCGGGGCGGTATTGACCGGAGATGATCGCCGATCGGAGCGACTCCAACGCACGTTCCCGCAGCGTGCTGCGGTCCAGACTGGTCAGTGGCTCAACCATTCCCATCCACCTCCTCGTTGCCGACCATCGTAGGCATTAACTGTCGACAACCGACGACAACAGTCGACTGACGACCCCGAGGGAGTGATGGGCGCGCAGGTCGCGCGGTGCGAACTTCGCCCTCGGGGCGTCGACAACCGACCTGCCGCTGCGCGGCCCCGCGGCGATCATTCGGGTTTCCCCACCACCGGCACATCGCACCGCGGGGCGCACCGTGTCCGAGCGCCTGGCCCGCGCCGGCTCGGCCCGCCCTTTCAGCCGGAGACACGCCGTCGGCGCCGCGCCGACCTCCGCGTGGGAAGCCTCTTGAACTCATAGAGTGTGGCGCTGGACACACTCCGTATACGGACCGTCGGCACGGTACAGGCGAGCGCACGCTCATGACGAGGGACGGCAGTAGATGAACGAATCACCCTGCGACTACGGGAACCACGTCTTCTGCGCGAGCGACTGCGCCTGCACCTGTCACGAGGACCACTGAGGGCCGCCGGGGTTCGGTAGCGCCGTCCCCCGGTCGGATGTCGTCCGCGGGGTCGCCCCTCCCCCGGCTCGCCGTCCTTCAGTAGACGAGGATCTCCGGGGGCGCCGTGAGCACCGCCCAGTCCTCCTGCGGTGCGGGGGTGGCCGGCTGCGCCGTCGCCATCTGACCGTTCCCGGTGGTGAGGCCGAACGGGTCGTTCTGCGCCTGCTGCTTACCCAGCTGGTCGGCCGTGGCGCCGCCGATCGCGGAGCCTGCCATCCCGCCGAGCAGCCCGCCGGCCATCCCGCAGAGCAGCAGCCCCACCCCACCGGTGGCGATGCCGAGACCGACGCAGGCCGCACCGGCGAGGACGGCCCCGCCGATGCCGAACAGCTGTGCTCCGGCCTCCTCGCCGACCACCCTCGCGCGGCCGGCCTCGTCGGCCGTGGCTATCCGGTAGCCGGAGATCGCGAACGACACGACGATCATCCCCCGCCCGGCCCATCGCAGCTGGGTGGCGTTACGGGCCATCCAGGCGGTGCTGCCTGCCACCAGCTCGCCTTTCACGGCACCGCTGAGCGGTTGCACGGTGAGCACGCGGGCCTTGCTCTCCGCGGTCGCGAGATACTCGGCCTCGTCCGGGTTGAGCCCGGCCTCGAAGTTGGCGTCCGCCGGGGCGAGGGTGTTCGCGGCGCTCGCCTTCGTGTTGTCGAGGACGGCGGACTTCTGGAAGTCCGCCTTCACCCGGAACCGGCGGTCCCCCGACCACGTGACCGGCTCCGGCTTCCCCTTCTCGGGCGGCACGCTCCACGAGGACCAGGGTGATCCGCCCTGGTGCGCCCCGCCGACGTGCAGCGACACCGTCCGGCTCATGAGCTGGGCCTCGGCCGGCGTGAGCGAGTTCCGGTTGGCGTTGAACTTGCGCACCAGCGACGGGATCGACTGGAGCTCCGCCACGGTGAACGGCCGGTCCATCTGCCCGACCTGCTGGCTGACCCACGGGAACTTCGGATCCTGCCCCGGAGGGGTCCCCTTGAGATGGGTGGCCAGCCACGGGTCGAGGTCGCGCGGCAGCTCGTTCAGGATCCGCTGCAGCTCCACCGCACGCGCCTCGGGGATGAAGGCCCGCCAGTACCGGGTGCCGACCATCCGCATCCCGCTCGCCGCGTTCGTCTGCGCGACCGAGTGCGCGCCCTGGCTGCCCATGTAGGACGCCGGTCCACCCGCCGTGAGCGTCCGTTGGGGAAGCTCGTCGGCCACCCACACGACCGGGAAGTCGACGCGCCGGACCGCCGGGACGCTCTCGGGATCGACCGCGGCCAGCTGGCGCTCGAGGCGCGGCCGGTCGATCGGGGCGGAGGCGAGCCCCTGCTGGAGGATGCGGCGCTCCTGCTCGACGAGCTGGTTGAGGACGGCGAGCTGGTCGGTGTCGCTGAGCCCGTTGATGACGCCGTAGGCCCCCCACGGCCCGCGGGGCTCGTTCATCCGCTTGGCGGCCATCAGGGACCGGACCGCGTAGGTGCGCGCCTGGGTGGAGACGGTCTGGATGATCACGTGCCAGGTGGTGTCGTCGCGGCGGTCGAGGCAGTACCGCACCCAGGCCAGCTGCTGCCCGGGGTTGAGTGCCCTCACGGTGTCCCGCTTGTCCCCTTCCGGCAGCCGGTCGAAGACCTCGACGACGTTGAGCAGCGGGGGGTGCGCGGCCGGCGTCCCGGGGAACCGGCCGGCGTCGATGGCCTGCCCCATGGCCGCGTCGACCGAGCGCTGGACGGGTGGCGCCTGCTCCTCGGTGCCCGCCTCGGTGTCGACGCAGCCGTCGCCGCAGGCGCCGCCCGGGCAGCGCTGGAGCGACCGCGGCTCGGGCGCCGAGCCCCACCGGGACGGCCGATCGGCGAGCAGCGCGGCCGTGGCACGGTTGCCGGCCGAACGCTGGAGGAGCAGCAGCCGGGCGGTCTCGCCGGACGGCGCGAAGCGGTCCGGCCGGGTGCGCGGCGGATGTCCGGCCCGGTCCACCGGCGCCGGGGTCCGGGCGAAAGCGGTCACCGGCGCCTCCGTTGTCGAACCCCGCCAGTGTCGGCCCGCCTCTCGGAGGCGCCCTGCCCTTTCGGGTAGACGGTGGGGCACAGCCTGGGGACGACGGGCCGGAGGTCGGTGGCAGCCGGCCACCCGCACCGACCGGCTGCGCGCCCTGATCCGCGGCGGGTGGCAACAACAGGGGCGGCGGTCGGGTGAGGTGCGGCCCGGCGGCGGTCCTCGCATCGGACCGGCCGGGCCGGCTGACCGGTCCTCACCCTGATGGGGGGCAGACAACTCAACCGCCCGCCCGGATCGGCCGACTGTGGTGTACATGACAAGCAGTCGAGGGCGTCGGACCGTCGTCCGGGCTGCAGCGTGACCGGGCAGGGCGTCGAGGCCGAGCCCCGGGAGACCTCCGGCGCCGTGACCTCCAGCCTGCTCCGCTACGTGCGGGCCCAGGGTGGCGAGGACGCCGTCACGGAGGTCCTCCGCCGGGCGGACGTGCGGCACGACGTCGAGGAACTCGAGAACCCCTCCAGGTGGTGGAGCTACGAGACCCGCCGTCGGTTGTACTCGGCAGCGACCGAGGTGCTCGCCGACCCGGAGACGCTGTTCAAGGTCGGCTGCGCGGCCGTCACGAACGGCCTGGCACCGTCGCTGATCCTCGTCCTGCGGGCGGTCGGTTCACCGCGGCAGGTGTACCGGCGGGTTCCGCAGGTCATGGCCAAGTTCACCACCACGTCCACGATGGAGATCCTGGACGTGGAGGCGACGTCGGCCACCATCGTCTACCGCGCACAGCCGGGGCACACCCACTCGCGGATGGACTGCAAGTACGCCCGGGGACTGCTGACCACGGTGCCGACGCTCTTCGGCCTGCCGCCCGCCCAGATCGAGCATTCCCACTGCGAGCCCGAGGGGCACCCGGACTGCACCTACCACCTCAGCTGGCAGCAACGGTCCTGGCTGGGGCGGCGCCGGACCGATCGCTCGTCCAAGGACCTGGACGTCGCCTCCCTGCAGGGTCAGCTGCGGGCACTGCAGTCGGCGGCCGCCGAGCTCGTGTCCAGCGACGACCTCGAGACCGTCCTCCCGCGGATCGTGGCCCGCGCCGGAGAAGCCGTCCTCGCGCCCGCCCACCTCCTGGCCGTCTCGGCCCCCGCTGGTGGTCCACCGCTCGTGCACAGCGTCGGGCTCGCACCGGAGGACGCGGAGAGGCTCGCCGCCGCCCTCCTCGCGGGGGAGGACCTCGATGTCCCGGCCGTGGTGGTGGACGTCGCCTCCACGCGTCACCGGCACGGCCGTCTGGCCGCCATCTACCCGCCCGGGTACGGAGTGGTCGGTGCCGAGCGCTCCGTGCTCGCGGCGTACGCCGACCACACCGCCGCGGCGCTCGACCTCCTGATCGCCCTCAAGGACGCGAAGGTCGACGCCGACCGGGTCGGCGCGGCGCTCCACCTCGCGCACGAGCTGGCCACGGCCGTCGACGTCGCGACCGTCTGCGACGTGGTCACCGATGCGCTGCCGCGCATGGTCGGCTGCACGAGTGCCTCTCTCATGCTGTGGGATTCGGCGTCACGCCGGCTGCGGACACAGGCGGCCGCCGGGCTGGACCCGGCCGGCACCCGGCGCCTGCTGGGCGCCGCGTTCGACCCGGACGACGTGCCGGAGCTGGCCGGGATCCTCACCGACGGCGAGCCACGCATCCTCGCCTCGCACGGGAACAGTCCGGCGGTGGAGGGCCTCCTGCGCGACCTGCGGTTGGCCGACGCGGTGGTCATGCCGCTGGTGGCCGACGGCGGAATCCTCGGCGTCGCCACGGCGAGCTGGGAAGCCGGGGAGAGCCCGGCCCTGCTGGGCGACGTGCTGGCCCGGCTCCGTGGTGTCGCCGACCAGGCCTCCACGGCGTTGCAGAAGGCACGACTGCTCGAGGCCGTGCGTCACCAGGCCTCGCACGACGCGCTGACCGGGCTGCCGAACCGGGTGCTGTTCCTCGAGCAGCTGGAGGCAGCGCTGGCCAGGACGGAGGCCGGGGAGCACGTGGCCGTCCTCTTCTGCGACCTCGACGGGTTCAAGGAGGTCAACGACACCGTGGGACACGCGGCGGGCGACGAGCTGTTGCAGCAGGTGGCGGAGCGGCTGCGGGCCTCGGTCCGCCCCGACGACACCGTCGGCCGGCTCAGCGGGGACGAGTTCGCCGTCATCCTCCCGGGCGTGGCGGGCGACGACGACGCAGCGGCACTGGCCGGCCGGCTGCTCGGGTGCTTCGACGAGCCCTTCCCGCTCGAGGCGGGCGACGTCCGCATCGGGAGCAGTGTGGGCGTGGCCGTGCATGCCGGCGGCGATGTCGTGGCCGAACAGCTGCTGCGCACTGCCGATGCGGCCATGTACCGGGACAAGAACGTGCGGCGAGCACGACGCGCGTCCGAACACGGTCGCGGGGGCGGTCACGGCGTGACCGGGCCTCGGAACCGGTCGAGGGTGTCGACGACCGCCACTCCGATGCACCGGCTGCACGACTGAGGAGACGGCAACGAGGAAAGGCCGGGGGCCACCGCTGTCCGCGGTGGCCCCCGGCCTTTTCGCCAACTGGCGTCCCGGCGTTTTGCCAGGACGCCGTGGTGGAGGTGGCGGGAATCGAACCCGCGTCCTTCGATGCATCACCAGGGCTTCTCCGAGCGCAGTTCGCGGTGCCTCTACTCGGCCCCACCGTTCATGCGAACGAGTCGGTGTGGCGGGCCCAGTCGCTGTTTGGTGTCCCACGCGTACCCGCGACCGGTACGCGCAGTGAGTCATCTAGCTGATGCCAGGATCCGGGCCGATGACGAACCCGGGCTGACAGACTCGCCTAGCTGCTGTCAGGCAGCGAGAGCGAAGTCGTGCTGCTTAGGAGCGGCACTTGTTGGTTTGCAACGGATGGTTAACGAGATCATCGTTGCCTTCCTCGGCTCGCTTCCCCTGGTCACACGACCGAAGTCGAGACCAATCACCCCCTGTGCAGTTGTACGGACAGCCTAACGGTCCTGGGCCCCGGCGTGTTCCCCCGGACGGGGGTGTCCCGCGGTCAGCGGACCCGGCGGAGCCACCATCGCTGCCACGGCGTCTCGACGGCGCGCGGGTGGTACTCGCGGCGCACCCAGCGCACGGCCTCCTCCGGTGTCAGCCCGTCGAGGACCGCGAGAGCCGCGAGCGCCGTTCCGGTACGGCCGACGCCGCCCCGGCAGGTGACCTCCACCCGGTCACCGTCGAGCGCCCGCCGGTGGGCGTCCCGGAGCGCCTCCAGTGCGTCGTCGCCGTCGAGCGGGATCCAGAAGTCGGGCCAGCGCACCCGCCGGTGCGGCCACGCGGGCGCCGGCCCCGGCGTCAGCACCAGCGCGAAGTCGGCGGGCGGGACGACGTCCTCGAGCCGCCGTCCGCGCACCAGCGTTCCGCCGGGCAGCCGGACGACGCCCCGCTCCCCCGCCCAGAGCGCACCCCCCACGCGCACCACCTTCTTCGGGCCCCCTCGCGGTGTTGATCATCGGATTCCTGCCGCGCGACACGCCGTCGACCGGCGTGTCGTCGTGCGCAGATCCGATGATCAACTGACGAGGAGGGGTCAGATCCAGTCGCGTCGCTTGAAGACGGCGTACAGCGTCAGGCTGACCCCGAGCATCAGCAGCAGCGCGAACGGATAGCCGAACACCCAGTTCAGCTCCGGCATGACGGCGAAGTTCATCCCGTAGACCGTGCCCACGAGGGTGGGGGCGAACAGGATGGCCGCCCAGGCAGAGATCTTCTTGACCTCCTCCCCCTGGGCGATCGAGGCCTCGGTCAGCTCCCGGATCTCCTCGTTCTGCCGCTGCGCGACGAGGGTCGCGTTGACGGTGAGGATGTCCCGCAGCTGCAGCCGGAAGCCCTCCGCCCGCTCGTTGACCTGGACGACGTGGTCGGCGACGTCCCGCAGGTAGCTGCGCAGCTCCTCGTCGACGCCGTACTTGTCGAATCCCGCCGTGATGGCGGCGAGGATGCCGGTCAGAGGCACTGAGGCCCGCTGGAAGTCGAGCACCTCCTGCGACAGCTCGTAGATGCGGCGCGACACCGCCGGGTCGCCGCGGAAGACCTCGGTCTCGATCTCGTCGATGTCGTTGGCCAGTCCGGCGACCACCGGCCGGTACCCGTCGACGACGGCGTCCAGGGTCGCGTACAGCACCGCCTCGCTCCCCTTCGCCAGCAGCGCGGGGTCGCTCTCCAGCCGCCGGCGCACCCGGGAGAGGTCGGGCGACTCGCTGTGCCGCACGGTGATGACGAAGTCGGCGCCGAGGAACAGGTGCAGCTCGCCGAACTCGACCTCCTCGGCCTCGTCCCGGTACCGCGCGGCCTTGAGGACGACGAACAGCGTGTTGCCGTAGCGCTCGAACTTCGGGCGCTGGTGGGCCTTGATCGCGTCCTCGACGGCGAGTTCGGGGAGGTCGTAGAGCTCGGCCAGCTCACCGAGTTCAGGAGCCTCCGGCCGGTAGAGCCCGATCCAGGCCAGCCGGCCCTCGCCCTCCGCCAGCTCCTGCCGGCTCTCGGCGGCCGACGCGGGCGTGGCCACCCGGCGGCCCCCCGAGTAGACGGCGTTGTCCACCATCCTCGAGCGAGGGGCGGCCACGGGAGTGGCGGCGGGGGTGCCCGTCTGCACCCGCGGCGGACGACGGGTGAGCGTGCTGAGTGCGGTCAGGGGCGCGAGGCGACGGTCGGTCATGACGGACTCCCGGGAACGGGGACGACGGCGGACACCGGGAGGTCCTCCGCGCGCGCCGTCCGTCCGTTCGACGGCCGGGAATCAGGCGGGGAGGACCTCGGGATCGGGACTGGGCGGCTCGGTGCGCATCGCTCGCCGCCCTTCCGGTCGTTCCCCGCGACGGTCGCCGGGCCGTCGTCCATCGTGACATGTCCTGTCCAGTCCCCCGGACAGGTGAACGCCAGGGTGGCTTGACCGGAGCCCGTTCCGGCCTGGCACAACTAGACCTGACGCTGCTCGCTCTGCGCTAGCGTCCCCGCATCGTCGGCATCGGGGCCACCGTGGAGGTGCCACCTTCGTGCCGCGAGCGCGGTGGTGCAGCGGCTCCGGCGCGCCCCTTCGAGATCGACGGAGATCCGGATGAGCACGGCACTCGACGGCGCGGCACTCGACCAGGTTCTGCAGGACGCGGTGGACAGCGGGGCGGTGCCTCATGTGGCCGCCATCGCGGCAGACCGCGACGGCGTCGTCTACGAGGGCGGCGCCGGCGTGCGCATCGCCGGTCAGAGCGACGATCCGGTCGGCACGTCCACCCAGTTCCGGATCATGTCCATGACCAAGATGGTGGCGACGACGGCGGCGCTGCAGCAGATGGAGCGCGGCGAGCTCGACATCGACGCCCCGGTGGAGAGCTACCGCCCCGAGTTCGCCGACGTCCAGGTGCTCGACGGGTTCGACGGGGCCACCCCGCGGCTGCGCGCGCCGGCCAGCAAGGCCACGGTCCGGCAGCTCATCACCCACACCTCGGGTCTGGGTTACTGGTTCTGGAACGCCGACCTCAAGAAGTACGAGGAGGCCACCGGCCTGCCCAACGTGGTGCCCGGCGTGATGGAGGCGTTCAAGGCGCCGCTCGTCGCCGACCCCGGCACCCGGTACGTCTACGGGATCAACACCGACTGGCTCGGCCTCGTGGTCGAGACCGTCGCAGGCACAACGCTCGACGTCGTCGTCAAGGAGCACATCGCCGGCCCGCTCGCGATGGACGACACGATGTTCGCGCTCGACGAGGGTCGCAAGCAGAACGTGGTCGACGTCCACGTGCGCGGTGAGGACGGCGCATGGACGGCGGCCGGCGGCATCCTCAACGAGTCGCCGGAGTGGTGGCCCGGAGGGCACGGCCTGTACTCGACACCGCGCGACTACATCCGCTTCCAGCGCGCCCTGCTCCGCGGCGGTGAGCTCGACGGGCAGCGCATCCTCCAGGCGTCGACGGTCGACGCGGCCTTCAGCAACCAGATCGGGAACCTGGACTTCCCCGAGGTGATCGAGACCGCCGATCCACCGATCACCGACAGCCTGCGCGTCGGCCCCGGCTACAAGTGGGGCTACGGGCTGCTGCTGAACACGAGAGACGTCCCCGGCCGCCGGCGGGCCGGCACCGGTGCGTGGGCCGGGCTGTTCAACACCCACTTCTTCGTGGACCGGACGACCGGCATCTGCGCCTCGATCTACACCAACTCGCTGCCGTTCATCGAGAAGGACGGCGCGTGGAAGCTCTACGGCGACTTCGAGGAGGCCCTGTACTCGGCGCTGTGACGAGCGTGCGGGGTCGGTCCCTTCAGGACGGGCCCGTGTCGTTCGACCCGCGACGTCGCGAGCTCGGCGGCGGCACCGGCGGCCGTGCCGCGCCGGTGCGGTCAGCCGCGGGCGAAGATCCCGGTACCGAAGGCGCCGTTGCCGACCAGCACGCGGGCGAATCCCTTCCCCAGCTCGGTGGCCCGTGCGGTGCGCTCGGCGCCGAGGTGCTCCCAGGGCGCGGCCGAGAGGGCGTCGGTCTCCGCCTCGACGCGGGCCCGCAGGTCCTCGCCCTCGGCGGAGAGCCCGCCGTCATCGAGCAGCCCACGCTCGGCCAGCGCGGCGCAGCAGGCGGCCCACTCCTCGTCGCGCCACCCGCGGCTGGCCTTGGCCGCCGCCTCGGTGAAGCCCCGGCCGGTGGCGGTGTGGGTGACCAGCGCCTCCAGCCCGCTGAGCCCGGAACGGAGGAGCGCGGCCACGTGCCCGTCACCGCGGTACTCACGCAGCAGCGTGACGCCGTGCCACACCTGCAGGAGCGGCTCGTGGGGCCACGGCAGGTCGGCGTGCCCGGCGTAGAGCGCGCGGCCCTCCGGCGTCAGGACGGTGCACGCCTCCCTGAGCAGCGCGGCCAGCTCCGGCACCGCGACCGCATCCGGACCACCCAGCAGCCGGGTGAGCGACGCACGCGCCGCGTCCAGGCGGGCCGCGAGCACCTGCTCGGGCGAGGCGATCGTCCACGCGCGCGGGATCATGTGCGCGACCAGGGACGGCGAGAAGTTGTAGAACGTCGCCGTCACGACGCCGGCGCCCACCGGACCCATCGCGGCCGCACGGCCGGCGAAGTAGGACATGCGGCCGGCCTTCAGACCCAGCCCGGACAGCCGCTCATCGAGCTCGGGCGCGAAGTAGATCTGCGCGTGCAGCGGCTCGACGGCGCGGTGCGCGCGGGCGACCACGGCGAGATCGAGAGCGGACGCGGGTCGATCGACGCTGACCATGCGCCGCACCCTAGCGATGCGTGGCAGGACGCCGTCGGCGGCGGCGTTGATCCCTTCCCCGGCCCCGGTTCCCGCGACTAGCTTGATCGAAGCCAAGCGGGAGGACCTATGGCGGCGACGATCCACCCGCCCAGAACGGCGCCGTCCACCAGGTCCGCGCTGGTCAAAGCACCGACGGGCATCCGCGGGTTCGACGAGCTCACCGGCGGTGGGCTGCCCCACGGCCGGGCGACCCTGGTCACCGGAGGCCCGGGCTCGTGCAAGACGTTGTTCGGGCTGGAGTTCCTGGTGCGCGGTGCAGAGGAATTCGACGAGCCGGGCGTCCTCCTGGCGTTCGAGGAGTCGGCCACCGACCTGACGGAGAACGTCGCCTCGCTCGGCTTCGACCTGGCCGGACTCGAGGCCGACGGGCGCCTGGTCATCGATGCGGTCCGGATCGATGCGTCCGAGATCGTGACCACGGGGGAGTTCGACCTCGACGGCCTGTTCATCCGCTTGGCCGCGGCAGTGCAGTCGGTGGGGGCCCGGCGGGTGGTCCTGGACACGATCGAGGTGCTGTTCGGCGCGCTGGGCGACGAGGCGATCGTGCGGAACGAGTTCAGCCGGCTGCTGCGGTGGCTCAAGGACCACGAGCTCACCACCGTGATCACCGGTGAGCGTGGCCCGGAAGGGCAGCTGACGCGGTTCGGCATCGAGGAGTACGCCTCCGACTGTGTGCTCGTCCTCGATCACCGGATGCGCGACGAGATCGCCACCCGGCGGCTGCGGGTGGTGAAGTACCGCGGATCGGCGCACGGCACGAACGAGTATCCGTTCCTGGTCACCGACCGTGGCCTGCGGGTCTGGCCCATCACCTCGACCGCGCTCACCTACGCGGTCTCCACCGAACGCGTGTCGCTGGGCGTGCCGCAACTGGACGAGATGCTGGGCGGCGGCGTCTACCGCGGCTCCACCGTCCTGATCACCGGCACCGCCGGCACGGGGAAGACGACGCTGGCGGCGTCCGCGGTCGACGCGGCCTGTGCCCGCGGGGAATCGGCCCTGTTCGTGTCCTTCGAGGAGTCCCCGGACCAGATCATCCGCAACCTGAGGTCGGTCGGGATCGACCTGGGCCGGTGGGTGGACGACGGGCTGCTGCGGTTGTGGGGCGAGCGGGCGACCGCCTTCGGCCTGGAGGCACACCTGTCGGCGATCGAGCGGCTGCTGGAGGAGTCCGAACCGGCCGTCGCCGTCCTGGACGCGGTCGGCAGTCTCAGCAACGTCGGCGCGGAGGCGGAAGTGACGTCGGCCGTCGTCCGCGAGGTGGACATGATGAAGTCGCGCGGTGTCACCGCGATCCTGACCAGCCTGAACCACGACGCGCAGCGGGAGTCCAGCTCAGTTGCGGTCTCGTCCGTGGTCGACACCTGGCTGCTGCTGCGCAACGTGGAGAGCGACGGCGAACGCAACCGGCTGTTGTTCGTGATGAAGAGCAGGGGGACGGCGCACTCGAACCAGGTGCGCGAGTTCCTCCTCACCGACCACGGCGCCGAACTGCTGGACGTCACCGTCGGCGCCCGTGGTGTCCTGACCGGCTCGGCCCGGCTGGCACAGGCCGCCGAGGAGCGCGCGGCCGCGGCCGACCGGAGCGCCGAACTGGAGCGGCGACGCCTGGCACTCGAGCGGCGCACCGCCGAGGTCGACGCCCAGGTCGCCGCCCTCCACGCGCAACTGGCGACCGAGAGCGCCGAGCTCGATCGGCTGGCGGCCGAGGAGACCCGTGGCGCGGACGCTCGCGCGGCGGACCGGGAACGCCTCGCCCGCCGACGCGAGAGCGGACCCGCCGACGGTCGATCCGAAGCTCGGGATGGGTGACATGGACGCCAACGGCCCGGCCCACGACGACGGGTCCGACTCGTCACCGATGTACGAACTGCGCCTCTATCTCGCCGGGCACAGCCCCAAGTCCGTGCGGGCGGTGGAGAACCTGCGCCGCACGTGCGAGGAGTACCTCCCGGGGCGCTACCGGATCGAGCTGGTCGACCTCCTCGAGAACCCGCAGCTCGCCCGTGGTGACGAGATCATCGCCGTCCCGACGCTGGTCCGGAAGCTCCCCGAGCCCGTCCGCAAGATCATCGGCGACCTGTCGGACACCGAGAAGCTGCTGGTCGGCTTGCAGCTGCGCAGCGCCGGCGGCCGGCAGTGACGGCCCCGGACGACGACTCCCCCCACTGGTCGCTGAGGCTGTACGTCAGCGGCGCCTCCCCCCACTCCGCGCAGGCCCTCGAGACGGTCCGGCGCCTCTGCGACGAGGAACTCGCGGGGCAGGTCGAGCTCGAGGTGGTCGACGTCGCCGACGAACCCGACCTCGCCGCCCGGGACCGGATCGTGGCCGTACCCACCCTGGTCAGGCGGCTGCCCCCGCCGCCGCGTCAACTCGTGGGGGACCTGGCCGACGTCGACCGGGTCCGCGCCGGGCTCGACCTGGGTCCCCCGCCGTCGCAGCCACCCGTTCCGGGCGCGCCATGACCCACCCGCCGGAGAACGCCGTCGACGAGCTGGGCCGGCTCCGTTCCCAGATCCAGGACCTGGACAGGGCGCTCACCGCGATCCGGGCGGGGGACGTCGACGCGGTGGTGCTGGGCGGTCCGCACGGTTCCCAGCTGTACACGCTGGTCAGCGCCGACCGGCCGTACCGGGTGATCGTCGAGGGGATGGGCGACGGCGCCGTCACCGTCTCCGAGCGCGGGATCATCCTGTACGCCAACCTGCGGCTGGCCGATCTGGTCGGAGCCGACCGCGCCGCGCTCCTCGGCCGGGAGGTCACCGAGCTCGTCGACGCGTCCGCGGCCGGAACGCTCTCGTCCCTGCTGGCCGCCACCGACCCCGGCACCACCCACCAGGCGGAGCTCGAGCTCGTCCACGCGGAAGGCTCCGCCGTGCCGGTGCTCGCCTCGGTGACCGGCCTGGACATCGAGGGCGTCATCGTCCGGTGCCTCGTCCTCGCCGACCTCACCGACCGGCGCCGCGGCGAAGAGCAACTGGCCGGCGCCTACGCAGAGCTGAGCCGGTCGGCGCACGAGCTGGAGGAGGCGCAGCGGATCGGCCGGATCGGCAGCTGGTTCTGGGATCCGGCCACCGACGAGATCACCTGCTCCACCCAGATCTTCCGCATCCTCGGCATCGAACCCACGCCGAGCGAAACTTTGCTGCGGCCCACCCTGGCCGGCTTCTTCCACCCCGAGGACGCGTCGCTGGCCACCACGGCGCGCGAACGCGCGCTCGCCGACCGCCGGCCGTTCGTCATCGAGCAGCGGGTCGTCCAGGCCGACGGGGACGTGCGACAGACCGTGACCCGGGGGGAGGTCGTCGCCGATGCCGACGGCGCGGTGGCCGGGATGCGTGGCACGACGCAGGACGTGACGGAGCAGCGCCGGGCGGCGACGGCCGTCCTCGAGGCCCGCGCGGCACTGATGAGCCAGACGATGGAGCTGGCCGAGGAGCACCGGGTGAAGGAGTCGCTGCAGCGCGCGGTCCTGCCGGCCCGGCTGCCCTCCGTCGCGGGAGTGGAACTCGCCGCGCGGTATCTGCCCGCCGACATGCCGTCCCTGGTCGGCGGCGACTGGTACGACGCCTTCTGCCTGCCGGACGGCGGCCTGGCCGTCGCCACGGGGGACGTCGTCGGTCACGACCTGGACGCGGCGGCCACGATGGGCCAGGTACGCAACGCCCTGCGGGCCTACGCGTTCAGCGACGATCCCCCGGCCGGGGTCCTCGCGCGGCTCAACGGGCTGATCACCGGTCTGGGCGACAACGGCCTGGCCACCGCGCTGTTCGGGCGCATCGACCCCGCGCAGCGCATGTTCCGGTGGTCGTCCGGGGGGCATCCGCCGCCGCTGCTGATCGGCGCGGCCGGCGTCCGCCTCCTGTCCTGCCCGGCGGGAGTGATGCTGGGCGCCGTCCCGGCGGCCCACTACGCCGACGCGCACGCGGCGGTCGAGCCGGACGACCTGCTCGTGCTCTACACGGACGGCCTGATCGAGCGGCGGGACCGTGACCTGGACGAGGGGTTCGCCGCCCTCGCCCGAGCAGCGGGGGACCTCCACGGCGAGCCCGCCGAGGCCGTCTGCGCGGCCCTGATGGAGCGCCTGCTGCCTGGCGAGGAGCACGAGGACGACGTCTGTCTCCTCGTGCTCCGCGTCCTGCCGCCCGACAGTCCACGGCAGTAGCCGACCGGCGCACGCTCGCCCGGCCGGGGTCGTCGGAACCCAGCGGCCGGCCGAGCAGGCGCTGTCAGAAGCGCGCGGGCCCGCGGAGGTCAGGGTGCCCAGCACCGCGGGGGTCGGCCCGAGCCTGCGGTGTCATCTTGCTTCCAGTCCGAACAGGCGAGCCCCGTTGCGCCACAGGACGGCGCGCAGCCACTCCTCCCCCAGCTCCAGCCGGTGCAGCGCCTGGAGCTGGTGCGCGTAGGCGTACGGGATGCTCGGGAAGTCGCTGCCGAGGAGGACCTTGTCCCGGAGCGCTCGCAGCCGTGGCCGCAGGGCCGGGTCGAAGGGCATCAGCCGCTCGATGAAGTCGGTGGCGAACATGGTGGTGTCCAGGTGCACGAGCTCGTGGTGCTCGGCGAGGTCCAGGAACTCGGCGTACTCCGGCATGCCGAGATGGGCGATGACGAGCTGCAGCCGCGGGTACCGCTGCAGCAGCCCGGTCACCGGCGCCGGCCCGGTGTGCTCCCCCACCAGCGGGCCCGATCCGCAGTGGATGACCACCGGCGTCCCGCTGTCCTCGAGCTGCGCCCACACGTCGTCGAGGAGCGGGTCGCGCGGGTCGAACCGGCCCACCTGCACGTGCACCTTGAAAACCCGAGCGCCGCGGTCGAGGGCCTGCCCGACGTAGCCCGCGGCCTCCGGTTCGGGGTAGAAGGTCGCGGAGGAGAGCACCTGCGGGCGGGCCCGCGCGAACTCCGCCGACCACTCGTTCAGCCACGCGGCCATCCCCGGCTTGTGCGGGTACGGCAGCGTCGGGAACGCGCGTACACCCAGCCGGTCGAGGACGGCGAGCCGGTCCTCCACCGGCACCGGGTACTCGACCGGCCACGGAGCGCCGTAGTGCGTGACCGCCTCGGCGAAGTACTGCCAGACCTTGGCCTGCACCGGGTCGGGGAGGAAGTGCACGTGCGCGTCGACCAGCCCGGGCAGGCCGAGCTCCCGCCAGTACCGGGGGACGTCGGCGTCGTCGGCCGGCGGGAGCACCAGGGTCATCGAAGCGTGACGACGACCTTGCCGCGCACGTGCCCGCCCGCGACCAGGCGCTGGGCCTCGGCGGTCCGCTCCAGCGGGAACGCCTTGGCGATCGGCACGCGCAGCTGGCCGGCGTCGGCCATGCGGCCCAGTTCCTCCAGGTCGTGCTGCTCGGGGCGGACGAACACGTAGCGGCCACCCATGTCGTTCACGGCCGGATCGACCACCGAGACGATGCGGGAGACGTCGCGCACCTGCTTGGGCGCGTCGGCCAGGACATCGCCGCCGACCAGGTCGAGGACGGCGTCCACCGGCTCGGACAGCTGCTCGCTGGTCGGGCCGGCCGAGTAGTCGAGCACCTCCGCGGCACCCGCGTCGCGCAGGAAGCCGTGGTTCCTCGGGCTCGCGGTGCCGATGACGTGCGCGCCGAGCGCGACTGCGATCTGCACGGCGTTGAAGCCCACGCCGCCGGCGGCCCGGTGCACGAGCACCCGGTCACCCTCGCCCACGTCGAGCGCCTCGGTGAGCGCCTGGTACGCGGTCAGCCCGGCCAGCGGCAGGGCGCCGGCCTCGGCGAAGGACAGCGACTCCGGCTTGTGCGCCAGGCACCGCTGCGGGGCGGGCACGAACTCGGCCGTCGTCCCCCACCGGACGTCGTCCCGGCGGACGTAGCCGAACACCTCGTCACCGGGCGCGAAGTGCACGACGGCAGAGCCGAAGGCCTCGACGACGCCGGCGACATCCCAGCCCGGCGTGATCGGGAAGGAGTGCGGATAGGCACCGGCGAGGTAGCCCTCGCGGATCGCCATGTCGACCGGGTTGACCCCGGCCGCGTGCACGCGGACCAGCACCGTGTCCGGGCCGACCGGCGGATCGGGGAGATCGTTCCGCAGTTGCAGGACGTCCTCGCCGCCGAAGCGGTCGTAGGCGATGCCCCTCATCGACGGCCCTTGAGGTGCCGGCCGAAGGCCTTCTGGATCTCGCGGCGGGAGTCGCGCTCGGCCATGTCGTGCCGCTTGTCGTAGGACTTCTTGCCCTTGGCGAGCGCGAGGGTGGCCTTGACCCGGCCGTCCTTGAAGTACAGGTCCAGCGGGACGAGCGTCAGCCCGCCCTCCTTGATCTTCCCGATCAGCTTGTCGATCTCGCCGCGGTGCATCAGGATCTTGCGCTTCCGGCGCGGGGCGTGGTTGGTCCAGGTGCCCTGCGTGTACTCGGGGATGTGCACGTGCTGCAGCCACACCTCGCCGTCGTCGATGGAGGCGAAGCCGTCGACGAGTGAGGCGCGGCCGGCGCGGAGGCTCTTCACCTCGGTACCGGTCAGCGACAGGCCGACCTCGTAGGTGTCGAGGATCGAGTAGTCGTGCCGCGCCTTCTTGTTCTGGGCGATGAGCTTTCGCCCGGTCTCACGCGGCATGTGCCCAGGTTACTTCCCGGGCCGAAGGCGCCCCGGCCGCAGCGGCGTGCGCGACGACGGGCAGCGCTGCGACCGGACGTACGACCCCGCCCGGCCCGACCAGCCGGGGGGTGCCGGAGAGGCTTTACCGGCCCCCATACCGGGCCTGACCTGCAAGAACGCACGATCGCTCTTCACAACGGACTTCCGGTTCCGGACCGTCTGGAGAAGCTGATGGCCGCATCCGCCGGCATCGACGTCACCGGTCCCGCGCGCGATCAGGTCGACCAGGCGCTCACCCCCGAGGCGGGACCCGCAGGCGGATCCGGCGGGAGACCGCCCTCCCCGCCGCGGAGATCCTCGACGCCTCGATTCGTGGAGCCCCCAGTCGGAGGGCTCCCAGTCCGCTAGGAGAATGACCGTGGCCGAATCTCGCCCTGACACAGCGGGTGGCCCGAACATCGCCACCGAGATCCCCAGCAGGTACGTGGCGCCGGTGGAGTACGCCGACCTGCCCGAGCCGCTGCCCATGAAGAAGGTGCTCGGTCCCAGCGTGCTCCTGCTCGCCGGCGCGATCGGCTCGGGCGAGTACGTGCTCTGGCCCTACATCACCTCGCAGGTCGGGCTCGCCCTGGTCTGGCTCGTGCTCGTCGGCGTCGGGACGCAGTACTTCCTCAACATGGAGATCGAGCGGTACACGCTCGCGACCGGGGAGACCGCCGTCACCGGCTTCACCCGGTTGTGGAGGCCGTGGGGCGCGCTGTTCATCGTGATGACCATCGTCCCGTGGGCGTGGCCGGGCTGGGCCACCGGCGGGACGACGACGCTCAGCTTCGCGATGGGCTTCAGCGAGGGCGCCGTCCCCTACATCACCATCGGGGTGCTGCTGCTCATCGGCGCCGTCCTGACCGTGTCGCCGGTCGTGTACCAGACCGTCGAGAAGGTCCAGTTCTTCTTCGTCGGCCTGATCGTGCTGTTCATGATCTACGCGATCGTCGCCCTGCTCGGCTTCGACGGGTACGCCGCGCTCGGCGAGGGTTTCGTGAACGTCGGTGAGATACCCGACGCGATCGGCTCCATCGGTGCGGCAACGCTGCTGGGTGCCATCGCGTTCGCGGGCGCGGGCGGCTCGCTCAACCTCGTGCAGTCCAACTGGGTGCGCGACAAGAACCTGGGGATGGGCGCGCGACTGCCCCGGATCGTCTCGCCGATCACCGGAGAGGAGATGGCCGCTCCCACGACCGGCTTCTTCTTCCGCCGGGACGAGGCGAACCTGCGCCGGTGGCACGGCTGGTGGCGGGTCGCCGACCGCGAGCAGTTCTTCACGTTCTTCGTCATCGGCGCGATCGCGTTGCTCACCTTCATGACGCTGACCTACGTCACCGTCGGCACCGGCGCGACGGCGGAGAGCTTCGACTTCATCCGCGTGCAGGGTGAGTCGCTGCAGGCGTCGGAGGGGGCGTGGCTGGGGACGACGTTCTGGCTGATCGGCACCGTCGTCCTCTACTCCACGAACCTCGCCGTGCTGGACATGGTGGGGCGGGTGACCGCCGACGTGCTCAAGACCGGGCCGCTCGCGAACAGCACCACCTGGACCGAGAGCCGGCTCTACTTCGCCACCGTGTGGGCCGAGATCGTCTTCGGCTCGGTCATCCTGCTCTCCGGTGTCACCCAGCCGCTGGTGCTGCTGGTCATCGCGTCGTCCCTGAACGGGCTGGTGATGTTCGTGTACTCGTGCCTGCTGATCCAGCTCAACAAGCGGACGCTGCCGCGCGAGATCGGCCTGCGGGGCGGACGCCTGGTCGCCATCGGCTGGGCCGTCCTGTTCTACGGCTTCTTCTCGGCGATCCTGCTGTGGGACCAGTTCTCGCAGCTGTTCGGCTGATCCGCAGGAACGGGCCGGATCGGCACAGTGGGCCCCCATCAGGCGTTGATGGGGGCCACTGTGCAGAGCCCGCGGGGAACTACAGCCGGACGTAGAGCCGCAGGGTGACGTAGGCGGCGGTACCGGCCAGACCGACGCCGGCGGCGGCGATGATCGGGCTGATGAAGGCGATCTCGCCCCAGTCGACCGGCGGGATGATGCCCGCCTTGATCGGTCCGGCCAGCGTCCGGTCGACGAAGAGCACCTTCGTCAGGATGAGCCCGCCGATGGCCAGCAGCGCGCCGATCAGGCCGGCGAGGGCGGCCTCGAGGATGAACGGCAGCTGGGTGTACCAGCGCGAGGCGCCGACCAGCCGCATGATGTTCGTCTCGTTGCGCCGGTTGAACGCCGCCAGCTGGATGGTGTTCGAGATCAGCAGCAGCGCCGCCAGCGCCTGGACCACCGCCACGGCGATCGTCGCGTTGCGGGCGCCGTTGAGCAGGCTGAACAGCCGGTCGAGGAAGTCGCCCTCGTCGCGCACCTGGTCGACGCCGTTCTGCCCGCTGGGGAACTCCGCGGCGATGACCTCGTAGCGCTCGGGGTTGACCATCTCGACGCGGAAGCTCTCCGGCAGGGCGTCGGGCGGAGTGTTCTCGACGAGCTCCGGCTGCTGGCTGAACTGCTGCTGGAAGCGCTCGTAGGCCTCTTCCTTGGACTCGTAGAGGTAGGCCTTGACCTCCGGCGACTCGGTCAGCCGCGACTCGATGTCGGCGCGCTGCTCGTCGGTGACGTCCTCGGCCAGGAAGATGGAGACCTGCACCTTGTCGTAGTAGATCTCCTTCATGTCGGAGATCATCCCGGCGATCAGCAGACCGGTGCCCATGAGTCCGAGCGAGATGGCCGTGGTCAGGATCATCGCGACCGTCATGGTCAGGTTGCGACGCAGCCCGGTGGCCACCTCGGAGAGCACGAAGTTGACGCGCATGGATTCCCTATCTGGATCTCTGCCCGGGGCGAGACGATCGCCTGGACGTCAGCTGCACGTGGTCAGGAAGTAGCGCGTCAGCGCCCGACCCCGTAGACACCACGCGACTGGTCGCGGGTGATGACTCCCCCGTTGAGCTCGATCACGCGCCGGCGCATGGAGTCGACGATGTGGTAGTCGTGCGTCGCCATGATCACCGTGGTGCCGGTGCGGTTGATCCGCTCCAGCAGCAGCATGATGCCCTCGCTCGTCTCCGGGTCGAGGTTGCCGGTGGGCTCGTCGGCCAGCAGCACGAGCGGCCGGTTGACGAACGCGCGGGCGATGGCCACCCGCTGCTGCTCGCCGCCGGACAGCTCGCCGGGCAGCCGGTGGGCCTTGCCCTCCAGGCCGACCATCTCCAGCACCTCGGGGACGACGCGCTTGATCGTCTTGCTCGGCTTGTTGATCACCTCGAGCGCGAAGGCGACGTTCTGCGCGACGGTGCGGTCACGGAGCAGCCGGAAGTCCTGGAAGACGCACCCCATGGTGCGGCGCAGCTTGGGCACCTTCCACTTGCTCAGGGTGTTGAGCGTCTGGCCGTTCACCGTGACCGTGCCCGAGGTCGGGGTGTCCTCCTTGAGCAGGAGGCGCAGGAACGTCGACTTGCCCGAACCGGAGGACCCGATGAGGAAGACGAACTCACCCTTGTCGATCTCGGTGGACACGTCGTCGAGGGCCGGCCGGCCGCTGGCCGGATAGAGCTTGGTGACGTGTTGCATTTCGATCACGAGGCGCCACGGTACCTGCACCGGACCCCATCACCGAGGCACCGCCACGGAACTCCCCGGACTCGTTCCCAGGGGCCCCAACCACCTGCGCGTGGGCTGGGAGCGGTCAGTTCCCCTCGCCGTTCTCCTGCTGCTTGCGCCACCGGATCCCGGCCTCGATGAACGTGTCGATGTCGCCGTCGAGGACCGCCGTCGTGTTCCCGGTCTCGTACTCGGTGCGCAGGTCCTTGACCATCTGGTACGGGTGCAGGACGTAGGAGCGCATCTGGTTTCCCCAGCTGCTGCCCTCCCCCTTGAGCGCGTCCATCTCCGCGCGCTGCTCCTGCTGGCGGACGACGAGCAGCCGCGCCTGGAGCACCCGCAGCGCCGCGGCACGGTTCTGGATCTGGCTCTTCTCGTTCTGGCAGGACACCACGATGCCGGTCGGGATGTGCGTCATCCGGACGGCGGAGTCGGTGGTGTTGACGCTCTGCCCACCGGGCCCGGAGGAGCGGAAGACGTCGACCCGGATCTCGTTCTCCGGGATCTCGACGTGGTCGGTCTGCTCGACCACCGGCAGCACCTCGACCCCGGCGAAGGACGTCTGGCGACGGCCCTGGTTGTCGAACGGCGAGATCCGCACCAGCCGGTGGGTGCCCTGCTCGACCGAAAGCGTGCCGTAGGCGTAGGGCTGCTTGACGGCGAACGTGGCCGACTTGATGCCGGCCTCCTCCGCGTAGCTGACGTCGTAGACCTCGGTCGGGTACTTGTGCCGCTCCGCCCAGCGCAGGTACATGCGCATGAGCATCTCGGCCCAGTCGGCGGCGTCGACCCCGCCGGCCTCCGAGCGGATGGTGACCAGCGCCTCGCGGGCGTCGTACTCGCCGGAGAGCAGGGTGCGCACCTCGAGCTCCTCGATCGCGGTCCGGATGCTCGTCAGCTCGCGCTCGGTCTCGGCCGTGGTGGCCTCGTCGCCCTCCTCCTCGGCCATCTCGTGCATGAGGCCGACGTCGTCGAGCCGGCTGCGCAGGTCCTCCACCCGCCGCAGGTCTCCCTGCAGGTAGGAGAGCCGGGAGGTCAGGGCCTGGGCGGCCTCGACGTCGTTCCAGAGGTCCGGCGCGGCGGCCTGCTGTTCCAGATCGGCGATCTCCTGGCGCAGGTCGTCGACCTTCAGCACGGCCTCGATCGACTTCAGGGTCGTGTTCAGTTCGTCCAGGACGACGGAGAAGTCAGCAGCCACGTTCTCCGAGGGTAGTGCGCCCGCCGCCGGGGTATCCGGGAACGGCATGACGGAGCCTCGCGGGCACCGTTCCCGTACGGACTACGAGCAGGGTCTGCCCGACCACCACGACCCGACGGCGGGCTTCGCGGGCGCTCCTCCCGCACGGTCGGCGCTCACGCTCCGGTTGGTGCTCGCCGTCTTCGGGCTGGTCGTCTGTGCCGCCGCAGGCATCGGCTTCCTGGCAGCCGGCCTGCCGGTCTGGACGGCCGTGATCCTGTTCGTCCTGGCGGCGACGGCGCTGGTCGACATCGGTGTGATCGTCCGGCGCAAGGCCCGGGGCGAGCCCGGCTGAGACCTACCGGTCGGGACGCACGAGGCGGTGGGTCAGGCGGGTGCGGACACCTGGGCCGGCTCCGCGGCTCCAGGAAGGACGGCCCTCCCCGACGACGCGGGCCCCCGGGCGATCAGCCACGGGGTGAGCTCCTCGGCCGGCATGGGCCGGGCCAGGTGGTAGCCCTGCGCGAACGTGCACCCGAGCTCGGTCGTGACCGCAAGCTGCGCGGCGGTCTCCACTCCTTCGGCGACGGTCCGCATCCCGAACGCGCGCGCCAGGGCGACGACGGCCGCGACGGCGGCGGCGGCCTGGCTGTTCGGGCCGTCGGCGCCCGCGACCAGGCTCCGGTCGATCTTGAGCACGCCGGCCGGCAGAGCGACGAGCTGGCTCAGCGAGGAGAAGCCGCTGCCGAAGTCGTCGATCGACACCTCGACGCCGGAGACGCGCAGGGCCGCCAGCTGCTCGGCGGCGCGCTGCGGGTCCTCCGCGAGGCTCGTCTCGGTCAGTTCGACGACGAGCCGCCCGGGTGCGAGGCCGGAGGCGGCCAGGGCGTCGGCGACGTCCTGGACCAGGGTGCCGGTCGCGAAGTGATCGGCGCTCACGTTGACGTTCATCACCAGCGGCAGGCCGGCGAGGTCCCAGGCGACGGCCTGCCGGGTGGCCTCGGCCAGCACCCAGCGGGTCAGCGGCGCGATCAGCTCGTACTGCTCGGCGAGCGCGATGAACTCCGACGGCGGCAGGAGGCCGCGCTCGGGGTGCTGCCAGCGGATGAGGGCCTCGACGCCGGTCATCCCGCCGGTGCGCAGGTTCATCACCGGCTGGTAGTGCAGCACCATCTGGCCACTCGTGATCGCGTCCCGGAGCTCGCCGGCCAGCTGGAGCCGCTGCTGCACGGCCGCGCGCAGGTCCGGTGTGAAGACGCGGAACCGATTGCGACCCGCGGCCTTGGCCGCATACATCGCGAGGTCGGCATCGCGCACGAGGTCGGGCGATCGGGTTCCGGGGCGATCCGTCGGGCCGACCCCCGCGATGCCGATGCTGGCACTGAGCCGCAGGGCGCGGCCACCGACCTCGAAGGGCCGCTCGAAGGCGCTCTGGCACCGGCGGGCGAGGAGCTCGGCGCCGTCGGTGTCGCAGTTGCGGCAGAGCACGACGAACTCGTCGCCACCGAGGCGGCCGACGGTGTCCTCCGAGCGGACGCCGGCCCGCAGCCGCGCGGCCAGTTCCCGCAGCAGTTCGTCGCCCACCTCGTGGCCGAGGGAGTCGTTGACGTCCTTGAAGCCGTCGACGTCGAGGAACAGCACGGCCACGGCCGGGTGGTCGGGGTGCTGCAGTTCGGCGTCGATGATGTCGTGCAGGTGCGCCCTGTTGGGCAGACCGGTCAGTGAGTCGTGCCGGGCCTGCCAGGCCGACGCCTTCTCCGCGACGACTCGCGACGTGACGTCGGTGTGCGTCACGACGACGTGCCCGTCCTCCCCCACGCGCGTGGCCTGCAGGTGGAACCAGAGGACCCCCGCACGGTGCGGCAGCGCGTAGTCCAGGGAGACCGTCCGGCGCTGCCCACGGGCCAGCTCCTGGAGCGAGCTGATCATCGTCCGGTTGGTGTCGTCGTCCGCGAGACGCAGGGCGAGCTCGAAGTAGTTGCCGCCGACGCCCACCCGGACCCGGTCGTCGTCGAGCAGCTCCGCGGCGGCGACCCACGCGGAGTTGGCGATCAGCACGGTGCCGTCTGCGGCGACCAGCAACGTGGGGGACGGCAGTGCGTCGAGCATCGCCTCCATGAGGTCGACGTGGGCCGGGGCGAGCCGGCGTCCGGGCACAGCGACGGGGCGTTCGTGCCGACCCTGTGGTGCCGCCATGAGTGCCGCCCGCTGCCCGAGGACGGCCGACGTCGGCGTCCTGTCTCCTTTCTCCATCGGCAGGAGTGACCCGAGCCACAGGGCAGCCGTGGGTCGTGCTGCCCGAAGGGGTGAGCCGCGTGCCGGCGCGCGCGTCAGCCGGTGGCGGGGACCGCGGTCTCCTCGGCGATCCACCGGAGGTAGGCGGGGTTGCCGCCGACGAGGGGCAGCGCGATCACGCACGGGACGTCGTAGGGGTGCAGCTCCCCCGCCCGCGCGACGATCGCCGGCACGAGGGCCCGCCGGGTGTGCAGGGCGACGCGGGCCTCCTCCTCGTCGTGGATCGCGCCGGCCCACCGGTACACCGACCGGATCGCCCCGACCCGGTGCCCGCAGGCGGCCAGCCGCTCCTCCACGAGGGTGCGCGTGAAGCCGGCCAGCCACGCGTCGTCCGCGGCCGTCACGACGACCTCGCAGAACTCCTCGTCCACCCGACCATCCTGTCGCCCCTCGGCCGGGGACGCCCAGCGTGCAACCACTGTCCCCGCGGGTAGTGCGAGCGGCATGACCGACGACATGACGATCCAGCTCGACAGCGACGAGTACGTGGTGCGCCGGGAGGGTGCCGGCCTCCGGCTCGGGCGCCGGGTCGGCGAGGAGCTGACCTGGCTGGAGACCGTGGACCTCGACCTGCTCCCGGCGCCGGCCCGGGAGGCCCTCGACCGCGGGGACGCCTCCGACGAGGCGCTGCTGACCGCGCTGCGGGGGGTGGCCCAGGCCGAGGTCGAGCGCGGCGGCTGACGGCCACGTTCGGGTGTACCTGCCCGTACGAGGGGTGCGTCCGCTCAGGGGTGGGCAGATGATCTTGGGTGATCGATCGCCCTGTCAACCTCCGGAGGTACTCGTGATCATCCTCGGTCTCATCCTGCTCCTCATCGGCCTCCTCGCCGACATCTCCATCCTGACGACGATCGGCATCATCGTGCTGGTCATCGGGCTCGTCCTCGTGCTGCTCGGCTCGACCGGGCGCGCGGTGGGCGGACGCAAGCACTTCTTCTGATCCACCCGGCGTCGCCTCGCGCGGCTCCGAGGGACGGCTCCCGGGCCCCGCTGTCAGCGCTGACAGCGGGGCCCGGTGCCGTCTCGGGGCCGTCAGTCCAGCGGGGCGAGCTCGACGACGGCGTCCACCAGCTGGTGCCCGTCGAGGAGCGAGCGGTCGTTGTGGTCGGCGCCGTCGACCTCGACCGACCGGTGCAGTCGCCCCGCCGCCGCCGCCACCGCGCGGCTCTGACTCGCCGGCACGATCGAATCGTCGGCGCCGTAGACGACGGTCGTCGGCGCCTCGACCCGGGCGAGCTGCTCGGCCACCGGGAACCGGTCGCGCAGCAGCGCCCGCGCGGGCAGGAACGGATAGTGCACGGCCGCGACCGCGGCGAGGTCCACGAACGGTGAGCGCAGGACCAGTGCGGCGGGCGGATGCTCGGTCGCGAGCTCGGTGACCACCGCGGCGCCGAGGCTCTCCCCGAAGTAGACGAGCCGCTCCGGTGGCACGCCGACGACGTCGACCAGGAACGCGCGGGCCGCCCGCACGTCGAGGGCCAGCCCCGCCTCGCTGGGACTGCCCGGATTGCCGCCGTAGCCGCGGTAGTCGAAGAGCAGCACCGACAGCCCGGCCTCGTGCAGCGCCTCGGCCAGCGGTGCGCGGTAGCCCCGGTGGCCGGCGTTGCCGCTCGCCACCAGGACGGCGGGGGCACCGTCGTCCGCGGGGAGGAACCAGCCGCCGAGCTCGAGCCCGTCGGCGGTGGGAAGCACGACGTCCCGGGCGCCGGGCAGGCCCGCCGCCGCGGCCGGCACCGGACCGGCGTCGGGCAGGTAGATCAACGACCGCTGGAAGGCCCAGAGCAGTCCGGTCAGCAGGGCGAGCACGAGGACGACGATGCCCGCCCCCACCAGCGCCGAACGGACCATGGGCCGATGATGCAGCGTCGGCCGCGACGGGTTCGCGTCCCCGGCACGGGGTAGCGCGGTCGACATGGCTCTTCCCCGGATCCTCGTCCTCGTGCTCGCCGGCGGTGCCGGCGGCCGGCTGGAACTGCTCACCGAGAACCGCGCCAAGCCGGCGGTCCCCTTCGGCGGGGTATACCGGCTGATCGATTTCGCGCTGAGCAACTGCGAGCACTCGCAGATCGCCGACGTGTGGGTCTCGGTGCAGTTCCACCCGACGTCCCTGTCGGAGCACCTGTCCAACGGACGGCCCTGGGACCTGGACCGCACCTCCGGCGGCCTCATGACACTCCCGCCGTTCCTGGGCACCGACCGCGGCGGCTGGGCCACGGGTACGGCGGACTCGCTGTGGCGGCAGGCCGAGCTGGTCCGCGACTTCGACCCGGACGCGCTCGTCGTCGTCAGCTCGGACGCCGTCTACAAGCTGGACTATCGCGACGTGGTGGACGCCCACCTGGGTTCCGGCGCGGAGGTGACGATGGTGACCACGGAGGTCGCCGAGGACGATGCGTCCCGCTACGGCATCGTCCGGGTCGGTACGAACGGGAAGGTCGACGACTACGCCTACAAGCCGGAGGAGCCGGCGACGACCACCGCCACCAACGAGGTCTTCGTGTTCACGCCGACGCCGACGCTGGATCGGCTGGAGGCGCTCGCGGACGACGCCGGCGACGACGGCCTCGACGACCTCGGCAGCCAGCTGCTGCCGGCCCAGACCAAGGACGGCCTGGCCCGCGCGTATCCGCTCGAGAGCTACTGGCGGGACGTCGGCACCATCCCGGCCTACTGGGAAGCGCACCGCGACTTCCTGTCGGCGGAGCCCCCGATCGACCTGGACGACCCGGCCTGGCCGGTGCACACCCGCGGCGGCCGGCGCAGCGCGGCGCGGGTCCTGTCCGGCGCCGTCGTCGACGGGAGCCTGCTCTCCGGCGGCACCCGCGTGGCCGGCGAGGTGCGCGGCTCGGTTCTCTCGCCGGGCGTGGTCGTCGAGCCGGGGGCGACCGTCGTGGACTCCGTCCTGCTGCCCGGCGTCCGGGTGCGGTCCGGGGCGACGGTGACCCGCGCGGTGCTGGACGACGGCGTCGACGTGGGCCGGGGCGCCACGGTGGGCGGGGACGGCGACATCACGCTGGTGGGGCGTCGGGCGAAAGTGGAGCCGGACTCCGAGATCGCCGCCGGCACCCGGTTCCCGGACCCGGATCGGGACGGGTGACGGCCTGGCGCCGTCCTTCGACGGCGCCGGTCAGGTGCGAGCACCGGATCTCTCGCGCTGTTTTCCCGGAAGCGCTCACCTTCCGTCGCTGCGACGACGGTGACATCGTGTGCGCCGAGATCCGGCTGAGACGAGGCCGTCCGCGTGCACCACCGCGGCCGCACGGACGCTGTGAACGCGATGGCACCGATCTCACATCACCGTTCAAGGGAGAACCTGATGCGCCGTATCGCTGTGCTGTCCGCTCTCGTCCTGACCGGCGGCCTGGTCGGCCCGAGCAGTGCACTGGCCGCGGAGGACAACGAGAACCGCTGGATCGCCGTGGAGGACCACTTCGCCATCGTCCTGCCCGACGGGACGACGTTCACCGAGGACGAGGAAGGCATGCCCGAGGAGGAGCTTCCTCCGGTCGGGAGCCGCCTGTTCATCAGCGAGGTGCTGCACGAGACGGAGGACGGCGAGACGGCCGGCAGCGAAGTGGGCCGCAGTCACATCGAGTGCACCGCGCAGGCCGCCGAGCTGATCTTCTCGTGTGACGCCACCTTCGCCTTCGACTCCGGCTCCCAGCTGCACGGCACCGTCGTCGTCGACTTCGGCGCCGAGGAGCCCACCGAGGCCTTCCAGCTGGACATCGCGGTGACCGGCGGAAGCGGCGACTTCTTCGGCGCCACCGGAGTGGTGAACCTCCTCGACATCACCGACGTCGACGACCCCGACGCCGCCACCACCACCCTGTACGAGGCCGACATCCACCTCGCGGAGTAGGGCCGGGCCGAACCGACGGGACGGGGGCGGGTCGACGACCCGCCCCCTGCCCGTCCTTCTCCGGCCGTGCCTACGGCGTTGCGACTGCGAACGTGCCTTCGGGACCGGCCGGCTCGGGCAGCTCGACAGGCTCCCCCGGGACCTCCTCGCCCGGCACCCCGTTCACGGTCTCCGTGGAGTAGGCGTACGTGAGCATCGCGAACGCGATCAGGTCGCCGTTCACCTCGAGGGCGTGGTCGTCGTTGTTCTCGAAGGTGTCGCACTCCAGGTGGTAGCACGGGTCGAACTGCTCATCCGCGGTGCCGCCCCAGATCGCCGCCTGCTCCTCGGTCTTGATCTGCTCGGCACCCGTGAAAAGGCCCCCCGAGGGAATGCCGGCGAGGATGAAGGCCTCGTAGTCGCTCCGCCCGGAGAACGCGGTGTCGTCGTAGGGCTCCCCGATCGCCGTGTAGTACGACTCGAAGAGGTCCTCGATGGCGACCGATCCCTCCGGGATCTCGAACGGCGCCTCCGCCGGCACCTCGTACGTCGACTGGTCGGAGTCGTAGACCATGAGCACGTGGTTCGGCGAGCCGACCATGTCGTAGTTCAGATAGAGCGCGATGCGGTCGCGTTCCTCCTGCGACAGCCCCTCGACGTAGTCCGCGGAGCCGAGCAGACCGAGTTCCTCGGCCGCCCACCAGCCGAACCGCAGCGTGTTCTCCGGCTCCGACTCGGCCATCATCAGCGCCGTCTCGAGCAGAGCCGCCGAACCGGAGCCGTTGTCGTTGATCCCCGGCCCCTCGGTGACGCTGTCGAGGTGGGCGCCGGCCATGACGACGTTGTCGGTGTTCCTGCCCGGCAGCTCGGCGATCACGTTGTGGTCGGTGCGGATCTCCGAGGGCTGCACCTCCACGGAGGCGACGGAGCCCTCCTGGGCCAGGGCCACGCCGTCGTCGAAGCTGGCGCCCACGACGGGGATGTCGTAGACGGCCGGGATCGTGCCCTCGATGTCGAGAGACGTGGCGGACCCGATGACCAGTGCCATGCGGTCGGGCGCATTGCCCTGGTTGAAGGTGATGACCGCTTCGGCGCCCGCTGTGTCGGCGTTCTGCGCCTTCGTCCCGAACGTGCACGTGCCGCGCTGGATCAGCGCGATGTCGGCCGGGCCGCTGAAGTCGAGTCCCGCGAAGTCCTCCGCCTCGCAGCCGCTGGTGGAGGCGCGGTCGCCTGCCAGGTTGATGTCGACGGGGATCACCGGGCCCTCGACGGTGGCCGAGCCGCTGCCGGTGAGGACGCCGGTCTCGTACTCCACGTCCACCGGCTCCAGCTGGCGGAGCGCGGCGGGGAACTCGAACTCGAATTCGACCTCGTCGAGCGTCACCTCGTAGCCGGCCGCCTCGAGCCGCTCGGCGACGTACTCGACGCTCGTCCGGTAGCCCTCCGTGCCGGCGGCGCGGGTGCCCGGGTAGACCGGGTCCTCGCTCTTGGTGGCGATCTCCTGCAACGCCTCCTGGTGCTGCCGAACGCCCTCGAGGGTGACGCAGTCGAGGAGTTCCTCGTACGTGTCGTTGGCGCGGTCGCCGCACCCGCCGCCGGCGGTCGCAGCGGATCCGGGCAGCAGGAGCGCCACGAGCATCCCGCCGGTGCCCACGGCGACGGCGCGTTGCGCCGTCCTCCTCGCCGGCTTCGTCCTCCGTTGCGTCATCCGCCACTCCCTGGTCGGCCCCGACCCGCGCGGGGCGCCCGCCGGCACTCGCCCGGTTCCGGGCACGGGAAGGATCTCTCCGCTGACATCGGACGTACAGGGAGGAGGTCGCGCCCCTGACCGTTCGTGTGCCGGCGGTGACGTGGTGCTGAGCCGCCGCGAGTTCGCGAACGACCCGGCGGCCGGTTGCACCACCCACTTCATCGCCGCCCACCCGGCCATGTGGAACGAGGACATCGGCGAGGACGCGTAGGTCACTCACTCCTGGAGCGTTGGGCGCGCTCCGGGTGCGGCAGGAGTCGAGGAGCACGGTCAACGCCCCGGGAGCGGGTCGCCCGGACCCTGCCGGATGCCGCGTGGGCCGTTACCGTCCGGAGCCGTGACCCAGAACAGCCCGCTCCCAGCGGCCGACGACCCCGGTCAGGCGGCAGCCGCGCGCATCGCCGCCGGGTACGCCTTCGAGGGGCCCGCCCTGCATCTGGGCGCGGTGATGCACGGGAACCGGGCCCATGCCGCGGCCCAGGTGCGGCTCCCGCTCGCGATGCTCAACCGGCACGGGCTCATCGCCGGCGCGACCGGCACCGGCAAGACGAAGACCCTGCAACTCATCGCGGAGCAGCTCTCGGACGCGGGGGTGCCGGTCGTGCTGGCCGACGTCAAGGGCGACCTCAGCGGGCTGGCCCGGCCCGGCGCCCCGGGTGAGCGCGTCACCGAACGCGCCGCGCAGACCGGGGACGCGTGGACGCCGGCCGGGTATCCGGTGGAGTTCCTGTCGCTGGGCGGCCTCGGGCCCGGCGTTCCGGTGCGGGCCACGGTCACCGGGTTCGGCCCGGTGCTGCTGTCCAAGGTCCTGGATCTGAACCCCACCCAGGAGAGCTCGCTCGGGCTGATCTTCCACTACGCCGACGACGCCGGGCTGCCGCTGCTGGACCTGAAGGACCTGCGGTCGGTCGTCAGCTGGCTGGTCAGCGACGAGGGCAAACCGCAGCTGAAGGGCCTGGGCGGGCTCTCACCGGCCACCGCGGGCGTCATCCTCCGCGAGCTCATCGGCCTGGAGGATCTCGGCGGCGACGTCTTCTTCGGCGAACCGGAGTGGGAGGCCGCCGACATCCTGCGGACCACCCCCGACGGCCGCGGGGTGATCAGCGCGGTGGAACTGGCCGCGGTCCAGGACCGGCCCGCCCTGTTCTCCACCTTCCTCATGTGGCTGCTCGCGGAGCTGTTCGAGGACCTGCCCGAGGTCGGCGACCTGGACAAGCCGAAGCTCGTCTTCTTCTTCGACGAGGCCCACCTGCTCTTCACCGGGGCGAGCAAGGCGTTCCTCGAGTCGGTGACCCAGACGGTGCGGCTGATCCGGTCGAAGGGCGTCGGCATCTTCTTCGTGACGCAGAACCCGACCGACGTCCCGAGCGGGGTGCTCGGCCAGCTCGGCAACCGGGTGCAGCACGCGCTGCGGACCTTCACCCCCGAGGACGCCAAGGCCCTCCGGAAGACGGTGTCGACGTTCCCGGAGTCCGACGACTACGACATCGCGGAGATGCTGACCTCGCTCGGCACCGGAGAGGCCGCCGTGACGGTGCTGTCGGAGCGGGGGTCCCCCACCCCGGTCGCGTGGACGATGCTGCGCGCGCCCCGCTCGCTCATGGCGCCGGTCGAGCCCGCGGTGCTGGAGCAGGCGGTCGCCGCCTCGCCGCTCACGGTCAAGTACGGCCAACCCGTGGATCGCGACTCCGCCTACGAGCGGCTCGCCGCCCGGCTCGCTCCCCCGCCGGTGGCCGCGCCGGACGCCGCGCCCGAGCCCGAGCTGCCGAACCCGTGGCCGGAGATCCCCGAGCCCGAGGCCCCTCGTCGTCGCGGTCGCGCGCAGGCTCCACCGGAGGACGGCGTCGTCGAGACCGTGCTCGGCTCGGCGGCGTTCCGGTCGTTCGCCCGGTCAGCCGCCTCGGCACTGGGACGCGAGCTCACCCGCGGCCTGTTCGGCAACCGCCGACGGCGCCGCTGAGCCCTACGGCGTCAGGTCCAGGGCGCGCTGGTGTCCCGGGCACACACCGGGCAGGCGCGGTCCTCCCCGCCGTCCGGTGGCCAGTCGCCGTCCGTCACGTCCACCTTCGCCCCGCACTCCGCTCGGAACGGTGGCTCCTTGCGGGTGGCTGTGGCTACCACCGCGTGCCGCTCGCCGACGGGTGAACCGTCCGCGCCGGCACGCCTTCCGACCACGTACTCGCTGCTCATGGCTCAGGAGATATCACTTTCCGCCGGTCGACGCCCTGTGAACCCGGTGGGCAGCCGCGACCAACGTCTCGGGTGACAACAGCTAGCGGGGCCGGGCCTCCAGCACGTGCACCCCGGCGCCGGTCGGGACGTCGGCGGTGAGGTGCAGCCCCGCGGCGTCGAGCAGGGTGGCGTACTCCGCCACGGTCCGCTCGCGACCGTGCAGGAGCACCAGCATGTGGAGGTCCATGCGCACCGCGGCGGGGTCGTCGACCGCCCGTTCCGGGACGACCGCCTCGACGACGAGCAGCAGCGAGTCCGGCCGCATCGCCGCGCGGCACGTGCGCAGCACCCGCAGCGCGTCGGCGTCGTCCCAGTCGTGCAGCACGCGGGAGAGCAGGTAGGCGTCGGCGCCGCCGGGCACGCGGGTGAAGAAGTCCCCGCCCACCGCCGGCAGGTCGCTGCCGTCGACGACTTCCGGAAGGTCGAACAACGTGAGCTCGGCGTGCGGCGCCCGGTCGCGCACCGCCCGCAGCAGGGTGCCGCTGCCGCCGCCGACGTCGACCACGGACGCGAAGCGGGACACGTCGTAGACGTCCACGACCGCCCCGGCCTCGCGGGCGGAGCGGTCCGCCATCGACCCCCGGAAGGCGGCCAGCCGCTCGGGCGCTGCGGACAGGAACGCGCGAAGAAGGCCTGCCCGTGCACCAGCTCGAACGGGGTGCCGCCGGATCGGACGGCGTCGAGCAGGCCGACGGCCGCGCGGTAGTAGATGTCGGCCCGGGCAGTGACCGCCGCGCGGAGCGACGACGGGACGTCGGGTAGGAGCAGTCGCCCTGGACCGCCGAGGGAGAACCGGCCGTCGCCGTCCTCCTCGAGCACCTCCTCGGCGGCCAGACCGCGGAGCACCCGGCGCAGCGGCCCGGGGACGGCGCCCACCTCGGCGGCCAGATCCTCGGCGGTCCGCGGCCCGCCGGCGAGCGCCTCCGGCACGCCGAGGGCGATCGCGACGTGCAGCAGCTGGGTGACCAGGTAGCCGTCGGCCAGCCGGGCCAGCCGATCGGCGGCGGAGGCGAGCGCCACGGTCACGGCGCCGGAGGTTTGCGAACGGGGTCGACAGTCCTTGTCCGACCTGCGGGAACCCCGCTACGGTCCGCCGCATCTGGCCGCGCCTTCGCGCCCCCAGCCCGGCCCCACCGAGGAGTCTTCGTGGCCGTTCAGCTGCCTGACGTCGGCACCACGACACGCAACCCGCTCGAGCCGCTCAACGCGGACGAGATCCGGCGAGCGTCCGAGATCCTGCGCGAGCAACGGGACCTCGGCCCGACGGTCCGGTTCGTCACCGTCGCCCTGCACGAGCCTCCGAAGCAGGAGGTCCTCGACCACGACCGCAACGGCGGGCAGGCGCTCGACCGGGGGGCGTTCGTCGTCCTCTACGACCGCGGGCACCAGCAGACGGTCGAGGCCGTCGTCTCCCTGTCCAGCGGGATGGTGACCTCCTGGCAGGTCATCGAGGACGTCCAGCCGAGCGTGATGCTGGAGGAGTTCTTCAGCACGGAGGAGATCACGCGCGCCGATCCACGCTGGCAGGAAGCGATGCGCAAGCGCGGGGTCACCGACTTCTCGCTGGCGATGATCGACCCGTGGGCCGCGGGCTACGACATCGAGGACCCGCAGGGCCGGCGCCTGATCCGCCCGCTGACGTTCGTCCGCTCCCGGGAGGACGACAACGGCTACGCCCGGCCGGTCGAGGGGCTGATCGTGCTCGTCGACCTCGACCTCATGGAGGTCATCGACGTGCGCGACCACGGGGTCGTGCCGCTGCCGCCGACGGCCGGCAACTACGTGCCGGAGCTGATGTTCGACGACGACAACCGGCCCGCGCACACCCGCCTGCGCGAGGACGTGCGGCCGATCGAGATCACCCAGCCCGACGGCCCGAGCTTCACGGTGGACGGCCACGCGGTCAGCTGGCAGAAGTGGCGGCTGCGGGTCGGGTACAGCCCCCGCGAGGGCCTCGTGCTGCACCAGATCGGGTACGAGGACCGCGGCCGGCTGCGGCCGGTCATCTACCGCGCCTCGCTGTCGGAGATGTACATCCCCTATGCCGACCCGGCCCCGACGCACCGGATCAAGAACGTCTTCGACGAGGGCGAGTACGGGGTCGGGCTGCTGCTCAATCCGCTCGAGCTCGGCTGCGACTGCCTCGGCGAGATCCACTACTTCGACGCGGTGGCCAACGACCAGGACGGCCAGCCGGTCGTCATCCCCAACGCCATCTGCATGCACGAGGAGGACTTCGGCGTCGGCTGGAAGCACACCGATTTCCGTACCGAGAAGGTGGAGGTGCGCCGCTCCCGCCGCCTGGTCATCTCCTGCTTCGCCACCGTCGGCAACTACGAGTACGGCTTCTTCTGGTACCTCTACACCGACGGTTCGATCCAGTTCGAGGTGAAGCTCAGCGGCGTCCTCTCGACCGGCGCGATCCCGATCGGTGAGGAGCCGCGGTTCGGCAACCTCGTGGCTCCGGGGCTGTACGGACCGCACCACCAGCACTTCTTCAACGTCCGGCTGGACATGCAGGTCGACGGCGAGCGGAACTCGGTCTACGAGGTCGACGCCGCCGCCCTGCCGCCCGGCCCGGACAACCCGTACGACAACGCCTGGGTGACGAACAAGACGTTGCTGGCCCGCGAGAGCGAGGCGCAGCGGCTGATCGACCCGTTCGTCGCCCGGACCTGGTACGTCGTCAACCCCTCGCAGGTCAACGAGCTCGGCCAGCCGGTCGGCTACAAGCTCATGCCGGGGGACAACGTCCTGCCGCTCCAGCAGGAGGGCTCGCAGGCCTTCTCCCGGGCCCAGTTCGCCTACAAGCACCTGTGGGTGACGGCGTTCGACGACAACCAGCGGTACGCCGCCGGCGACTACCCCAACCAGCACGGGTCGCCCGGTGGGCTGGTCGAGTACCAGAAGGCCGACCGCCCGCTCGAGGATCAGGACCTCGTCGTCTGGTACTCCTTCGGCGCGCATCACGTGGTCCGCCCGGAGGACTGGCCGGTCATGCCGGTCTCCTACGTCGGGTTCCACCTCAAGCCGGTCGGCTTCTTCGACGGGAACCCGGCCCTGGACATGCCGCGGTCGACACCCGCCTGCCACCCGGGCGACGGCCACGAGCACGGCCACGGCAACGGGCACGGAGCCACCGGACAGGCCGCCGCCCACCACGACGCCGGGCACGGCACCGCCGGACCGGCCGCGCAGTGAGCACCCAGGAGACCGGCCGGCAGCCCGGCGAAGAACAGCCCGTCCGGTCCGACCGCGGACTGGCGCACGACTCGATGACCCAGCTGGAGGTCATGGCCCAGTCGGTGGCGGCCATCGCCCCCAGCGCGGTGATGGCCAGCCTGCCGGTGCTGATCGCCCTCTACGCCGGACCGGCCGCGTGGATGTCGTTCGTGGCCGCGATCGTCGTCGTCGTGCTCGTCGGCCTGTGCGTGGCGCAGTTCGCGCGACGGTTCGCCTCCTCCGGCTCGCTGTACAGCTACGTCGCCCGGGGCCTCGGCCCCACCGGGGCCTTCGCTGCCGGCTGGGGTCTGGTGATCGGTTACACCTGCATCGCGATGGTCGGCGTGATCGGCACCGGCCTCTATCTCGGGAACTTCCTCGAGACCCTCGGCCTCCCCGCTACCTCCACCATCGGATACGTCGTCCTGTTCGTGATCGCGGCGGTGGGCGCGGCCGCCTTCGCGATCATCGGCATCAAGATCTCGACCCGGCTCGGTCTGGTCCTGGAGATCATCTCCGTGACGGCCGTGCTCGTCGTGCTGGTCGTCGTCCTGGCCCGGAACGGCATCGCCGCCGGCCCCTCCCAGTTCTCCTTCGAGGGCGCGTCCTTCGACGGCGTGACGTTCGGCATCGTCCTCGCCGTGCTGGGCTTCGTCGGCTTCGAGAGCGCGGCCAGCCTCGGCGCCGAGGCCCGCGACCCGCACCGCACGATCCCCCGGGCGGTCGTGGGCAGCGCGCTGATCGTCGGTGGGCTCTACGTCTTCGCCACCTACACCTCGGTCCTCGGCTTCGACGGCCCCGAGAACCTCAGCGCCAGTACGGCGCCGATCAGCGACCTCGCCGAGCAGAACGGCCTCGGTGGCCTCACGTGGATCGTCGACCTCGGGGTCACTGCGTCCTTCTTCGCGGTGATCATCGCCAGCATCAACGCCGCGGCCCGGGTGCTCTACACGATGGGCGAGGAGGACGTCCTGCCCGCGGCGCTGGGGCAGGCCCACCGCACGCACAAGACCCCGCACGTGGCGATCGCGGTGATCGCGCCGGTGGTCGGACTGGTGCCGGTCCTCCTCGTCGCCACGGGGACGGCAGCATTCAACGTCATCGGATACGCCGGCACGCTGGGCACCTTCGGCTACATGCTGGCCTACCTGCTGATGGCCGCCTCGTTGCCGTTCTTCCTGCGCCGACGCGGCGAGGCGAACCCCCTGTCGACGGTCCTCGCCGTCGTGGTCGTGGTCGCCCTGCTGTACGTGTTCTTCAAGAACGTGTGGCCCGTGCCGCCCTCGCCGTACAACCTGCTGCCGTGGATCTTCCTGGCAGTCCTCGTCCTCGGTCTGGCGTGGTACTTCAGCGTCCGCGTCCGGAACCCGGAGGTGCTCCGGGAGGTGGGCATGATGGAGGAGGAGCCGCTCCCGCCGGGGACCGTGCAGGACGGCGCCCGAGCTCGGGACGACGGAGCCGGCCCGCTGGGCCGGTCCACCGACCGCGACCCCGACCCGCGCCGCTGATCGACGGGGGCCACCTGCCGAGAAGCCGACGCAGGGGTTGCGGCGAGACGTCGTCGCGGGCTGCGTCGGTACGCCCGTGTCGGGCCGCCCGTAGCGACCGCTCGTCTGGCGTCGGGCCCGACTGTCAGCAACCGGCGACGTCGTAGCCCTGCACGGCCGGCCAGGCCGACGGTGGCGTCGTCGGCCAGTCCCAGATGGAGATGCCGATGGCCCGCTGCTCGGTGGCGGCACGCGCCATGGCCGTGTAGTCCTCGGCGCTCTCCTGGAAGTCGTAGCCACCGATCACCGAGACCACGGCACACGGGTCGGCGAGGTGCCGGCGCACCCGCTCGATGTTCTCGGTGACGTACCAGTGCGGGTCGGTGAATCCCTCCTCCGACCGGTTCGACCAGTAGGCCATCGGCAGCCAGACGTCGTAGAGCCCGCGCAGCTCCTGCCACGGGAACTGCGGCCAGTACGCGGTGTTCAGGACGTCGGTGACGACCGGCGGCAGCACGATGGCGCCGAGTTCGACGTCGGGCAGGGCGGCCCGCAGCTGCTTCGACAGGTCGATCAGCGCCGCGTTCCGCGGCGCGAGCTCGACCGCATCGGTGAACTCGATGTCGACGGCGATCGCGTCGAACCCGCGCCCGTCGGCGCGGAAGGCCGCGATCTGCTGCAGCCGCCGCAGGTCACCGGCGATGTCGCCGAAGCGCGGCAGGTACCAGGCGACGACCTGCATGCCTCGTGCGTGCGCCCGCTCGAGGAAGTCACCGAGGAGGTCGGTGCTCAGCAGCCCGGGGTACCGGGGGTCGTCGGCGGCCGGCTGCAGGTAGATCGTGCGAACCCCCGCGTCGGCCATGTCGTCGACGGCCGCCGGCGCCACCGGTGGCGCCGCGCCGGCGAACTCGCGGGTGATCCGGTACCTCGACAGCCACGTGCCGACGCCCGCGTACGGCGAGGAGCCGACCTCTGGCCGGCCCGGGTCCGTTCCGTCCGACTGGTCGGACGGAACGACGACGTCGGCGGCCTCGGACCGCTGATCCGGCGAGTCGCCGGATGGCTCGCCCGACGCCAGCACCACGCCGAGGACGGCGACCAGCAGGAGGCCAAGCACCAGTCCGCCGGTACGGCGCTTGGAGCCCCACCCGTGTGCGCCCCTGCCCACCGCCGCATCATCGCAGGCCGGACGAGCCCTGCCCCCCGGGTCAGCCGTCGACGTATCGGTCTCGCTGGACGACGACCTGGCCGGTGGCGGGGTCGGGTGCGGTGCCGTCGCCCGGCCGGCCTCGCGGACCGCAGCCGTGGAGGCGAACACGCCACAACGCACCGCGAGAAGCCGGCGAGGGTGCCGCCGAGAGGCGAAAGCGATCAAGCGCCCGACCGCGCTCGCGGCTCCCCCACCGGCCCGACCGCCGTGCCATATTCCGTCCGTCTGTCCGACCGACCGGACCGCCGAGCCGCACGGCGGCACGTGGGGACGTCTGCGCTCGACGTCGTCCGAGGGGCAGTACCGCACCAGGGGGAAACACCGTGTCGGAAGCGAGCAGCCTCAGCGTCCACGTTCCCAGGCGCCGGCCCCGCCGGCGCCGGATACCCATGTTGCTCGGCCTGCTCGCCCTACTCCTGCCCCCGGTGGTGGGCCTCGGGGCCGGCACCGCGCACGCGGACCCCTCGCCGTACGGCCGGACACTCGCGGTCGAGGGACTCGCCGACCCCGACATCTACAAGGTCGACGACAACCTGTACTTCCTGTCCGGGACGTCGTCCCAGAACTTCCTGCCCATCTACACCTCGACCGACCTGGTGACGTTCAGCTTGCTGCGCCGCTACGACCCGAGCGAGTACGACGACCGCTACGACTACTGCAACCAGTGGGCGCCGGAACTGGACAGGCGGAACGACGAGTACGTGCTGTACTTCGTGGCCGCTCGGGTGGACAAGGGGACGCCCTGCCCGGCGAGCAACAGCGAGCAGACGATCTTCTACGCGACGGCGTCGGACGCGAACAACGACATGCAGTTCGGCACGCCTCGCGAGATCAACGCGGACACCGAGCACCCCCGCACCTACGTGACGAAGGGCTGCCCGTCCGACGGATGCGACCGGGCGTTGCGGCTCGACCCGTCGGTGTACTCCGACGGGTCCCGGCGGTGGATGCACTACACCTGGTTCGACCCGGTGGCCGGCTCCGTGGTCTCCGCCTTTCCACTCGACGACCCGGCGGACGTGATCCAGGTGGCTCGGCCGACGGCGCCGGCCGAGCACCGGATCAACGAGGCCCCCACCCTCTTCAGCCGCGACGGCCGGCACTACCTCGTCTACAGCACGGGCCACTATCGGGGCGAGTACGGGATGACGTACATGATGGGCGCCCAGGTGAGCGAGCTGACCTGGCAGCACCCGCAGCACTGGTCCTTCTCCTCGCCGCTCAGGGCGCACGACGGTCGGATGATCGAGAATCATGGACACAACACCGTCACCGATCGTGGCGGCCAGCTCTACACGCTGTACCACGTCGGCAGGTTCACCTCGGCGGGGGTCTTCGCCGGCCGTGACGTCTACGTCCAGCCGCTGACCTTCAGGGGCGACGGCTTGCTGAACACCCTCAACACCGTCGCCCTGCGGTGGAGCGCGACAGGTGACAGCACGTATTCGCTCGACGTGCAGACCAGGGACGGCGCCTGGATCACGAACTGCCTCGCTATCGGCGCCGCGTCCTCGGTGATCTTCAACGAGGTGTGCACGGGCGCCGGCGACACGGTCGTGCGCAAGGCCGATGCGGCCGCCTTCCGGATCAACCGTGTCGTGGCCGGCGAGACGGTAGCGACCACGACCCTGGCCTACGACGGCTACAGCGACAGTCTCGACGCGACCGTCTGAGCCGGGCAGCGGACGTCCCGCCGAGGGGCGATGCGGTAGGTGCCGACAACTCGACACCTGTGTGAGGTGCCTGGCCATTCGGCGCTCTGACACGAACGCCTCTGCACGCAGTCATCCAGCCGTCCATCGAGCGGTCGCGGTCGACGACGAACTCACCGGTGGCGGTCTCGACCGAGGAAAGGTGCTTACTGACTCGGCTGTGGGAGTTGGGGGCACTCGACCTGCGGATTGAGGCCGAGGTAGTTCAGCGGCCCAGCCACCACCGTGACGATCACCGTGGTCGCGGTCGCGCAACTGGTGTCCCCGCTCGTGAAGTATCCGCGCTGGAAGGCGGCCAATGCGCCGATCACCAGCCAGATCAGCAGCAGGACCGCTCCGATGCTGCCAGTCCTGCTTCTTCCACGGGTGCGCATACGTGGCAACTACCCGGGGAGCAGCTCGAGCATGCCGGGCCTTCGATCTTCTGAGCCAGGCCGATCAGCACGATGGCGGGGCTCAGTGCTGTGCACCCCGGAGGTATGCCCGGGACCTCACGACGCGAGCAGGCGCCGGTCGGATTGAGGCCACCCCCGTGAACGCCGGAGGCTCCAGCGCCGCTCTACGCGGCTCGCAACTGTTTGCCTAGGTCGATCCAGTGTCGCTTCTCGACGGCCCCCATGTCCGCCCAATCCCACGGGATGATCCGGTCGGCCTGCGTGAAGCGCCACCCGTCGAAAGCTCTCCTGCCGGAGAACTCTTCGTCAGGTGTCCAGAGGTTCGCTGCATCGTGGGGGAGCACCTCGCCCATGCTTCGTGGCGCGCATCCGCCTGTCGATACTCTTTCGTTACATTTCTGGTCGGCTTTGGGTTCGCTGGGACAGGTGAGGCTCAGTGGGTCGAAGAGGCTCTTCTCCAGGCACTCACTGATGGCGTCGCTCAGCCAGTGGAGTCCATCGACGTCCGTCCGGCGCCGCATTCACTCACGACATGGGGCGTCGATCCGGCGCATCTGCCGCCGTTGCTCAGCCGGAACGGCGTCGGCGGAGCGGATGTTCTCGAGTTCGGCCCGGTGACTGCCGCCGATCCTGACGCCGTCACGGCGGGCGAAGTGAGTCACGTGGCGGACGCGGCGGGGGCTTTGGCAGGACACGATCATGTGCGATCCGGCGACGCGGACAACAAGGCCGAGGGCGGCCGGGGTCGACTCGATGGTGACCTTGTCACCAGGGCGTAGGCCACTTAGCTCATCCCGGTTGTCGGCGGCCACGCCGATACTCCTTCCCTCCATGGTCGGGGCCCGGAGGAAGGCGCCCTGCGATATGCGTACGCCACCTGCCCGGATGGGTTCCGACGTCTGAGCCCCTGGCGGGTGCGATGGGCTCGCCCGGTCGTGTGACATTCCGAGACGAGCCCGTGTCCTCACTCGCTCGGTGGGCGACCCTGACCCTCGTGTCCACGTTCCCGGCCATGGCCGCGCTGCCGTACGAGCACCCCGTGCGTGCGAACGCTGGACGGCGGGCGGAACTGCGGCGGCTACTGCTCGTTGCGGACATCCACGAGGTGTCGACGCGGGAGATGCTGGACGTCACGGGCACTGCAACGTTCACCGACCTGCGCCCGCGCACCTGGTACGAGTACCGGGCGACCGTGGAGAGCCGCCGGCCGTTCGACGGCCTTACCGGAGTTCCGCCACCCGGTCACGTCCTGGCGGAGTCCGGGTGAGCCGCCGCGCATGCCCTGCCTTCGTCACCGTTTCTCCGGGCCGGGACGTCCACTGCACGCACCGGGCCGGACACGGCCCGGCCGAGGACATGCACCAGGGACTGCTGCGCGTGACCCTGCCCGATGGACGGGAGCACGCCGCGTCGCTGGTCTGGAGCACGTCCCCGGTTCCCGGAGACCAGGAGCACCTGCGGCGCTCGGATTGACCGCTCGGGGAAACATCGTGGGAGGGTCACATCAGGCCGCCGAGCTGCCGATGACCATGTCTATGAGCACTGACCCCCAGACGCAAGCGATTGCCCGGGTTACGGCGGCCGTCGCCGCCGTAGGCAACGCCCCCGTCGCCGGTCCTGCACCCGACGCCGAGGCCGCCGCTTCGGCACCCGACGGCGAGATCGCCAGCGAGCGGTCGGTCGAGCACATGTACGAGGCCGGCCTGGCGAGGCTGGAAGCCCTGCACGACCACTGGGCGGCCGCCATGGCGGAGATCCGTGAGGTGCAGGCGAGCAGCGAACCGGGGACAGCCGCCGCCTGAGTCGGTCGACACCACGCGGCGCCACAGTGGCGACGCATCACCGTCATCTGGCGTTGCCGCCACCCGGAGTTCAGCGCGATGAGCAGGTCCAGGCACTCCTCCTGCCGCACCTCCCCGAGGTTGATCCGGGAGGGCCGCACCCGCAGCGCCTGCTTGCGCACCAGACCTTCGGCCGTGACAGCGGTGCCCCAGCCGGCGCGTCGAAAGTCCCGTGCAGGACGCGCCGCGCCGTGATCGGCCATGGCAGTTGCGGTCGTTCCTGCCGGTGGGCGAGCGGTCCGGTGGCGCCTCGTTCTGGGCGGTTCGGGCTGGTGATCGCACGTTCCGCGACCAGCGCCATCGCGTCAGCCGCTCCTCTTGGCCAGGACCGCCATTCCCTCTCGCCGCGGGAGGACGGCGGCGCAGACGAGGCTCCCGACGAGCGTCACGGCGAAGACGGCCAGCACCGCCCGGTGCTCGGCGAGGACCTGCGCGCGGCTGCCGTCCAGGTCGAGCAACCGCCCCAGCAGGGCGATCCCGACGACCGCGCCCAGGTAGCGCATCGTGGACGCGACACCAGCAGCCATCCCGCTCTGCCCGGGAGCGACGGCGGACAGTGACGCGCTCTGAGCTGCAGGGGAGGACAGCCCGAGCCCCGCACCGAGCAGTACGAGGGGGATCCGGACGTCGCCCGGAGCGGAGAGGCCCGACCGGTCCAGGGCCAGCAGTCCCACCAGGCAGAGAAGTGCTCCTGCAAGGGCCACGGAGCGCGGACCCAACCGGTCGGTGAGCCGTCCGGCGAGCAGGGACATCGCGACCATCGCTCCCATGAGGAAGCTCAGCAGCTGCCCGATCACCTGGGCGTTCAGCTCGAAGAGGTCGCCCAGCACCAGCGGCAGCTCGAAGAGGAGCGCGTACATGACGAGGTTCTGCAGGGCGATCAGCAGCGATCCGGCGGCGAAGGGCACCGACCGGAACAGCCGGAAGTCGACGACGGGGTCCCGGGTACGGGTCTCCCACCAGCCGAACGAGATGAGCGCTGCCACCCCCACGGCGAGCACCAGGACGGATGAGGCGCGCCCTCCCTGCGTTCCCACGACCACGAGTACGAGTCCGGACGTGAGCAGCGCGGATCCCCACCAGTCGAACCGGGTCGCCGTCGACGGTGGGACGGCGAGGGGCACGTTCGCGGCGACGAGGGCCGACACGGCGAGCACGGGCACGTTGGCGAGGAAGACGGCCTCCCACGAGAACGCCTCGACCAGCACGCCGCCGAGGACGGGGCCGACGGCCGCTGCCAGGCCCATGATCGCCCCGAAGGTGCCGAACGCCCGACCGCGGCGCTCGGGCGGCAGTTCGAGGCGCATGAGGGAGACCGTGGCCGGAACGACCAGCGCCCCGCCGCAGGCCATCAGCACGCGAGCGACGGTGAGAGCGGCGAGGTTGGGCGCCACCAGGCCCAGCAGGGATCCCGTGGCGATCGCCGCCTGTCCGAACGAGACGACCCGCCACTGGCCGAACCGGTCCGCCAGCTTTCCGCCAGGGCTCTGCAGGGCGATCGCCGTGATGAGGTACGTCGCCACGAGGGCCTGCGTGACCGTCGTGACGGAGTAACCGAACTCCGCTGCGACGGCAGGCACCGCGACCGCGATCATGGTGGAGTTCAGCGGCATCAGGCTCGCCGTCAGCCGCGCCGCGAACAGCCTCCGCGCCACCCCGTGACCGGGGTGGTCAGCCATGCGTGATCGGCCGTCGCTGCAGCAGGAACAGGGTGTCACCCACGAAAGCGAACTCGATGTCGTGCGCGGTGTCGGCATAGACCTCGTTGCAGGCGCGCACGAGCCCGTGGAGCTTCCGCACCTGCTCATGGCCGAGGCAGGGCATCCCCGCGAGGTCCGACGGCACAGCCGTCTCCCGCGCGACGCCGTCGCGGGTCAGCCGGATCGCGACGTCCTTCTCGCCGATGACGGTCTCCAGGATCCTCCCGTCGGGGCTCGCTCGGATGTGGTCGGGAGTGACGAGGCCCGACACGACGGCCTCCCCGAGACCCCAGCTGGCCTCGATGACCAACTCGTCGGCTCCGGTGAGGGGATTGCGGGTGAACAGGACCCCTGCCATGTCGGCGTCGACCATCTCCTGCACCACGACACCCATGCGGATGGCCCCGTCGACCGCGAGCCTGTCCCGGTAGGCGAGAGCGCCCGGATGCACGGCCGAGGCGTGGACCTCGCGGACTCCGTGGACGACCGCGTCCCCACCTACCAGTCCCAGGACCGTGAGGTGGGCGCCGGCGAAGGAGGCGTCGTGCGAGTCCTCGCCGACCGCGCTCGAGCGCACCGCGACAGGGCCGGAGCCGGCGACCGTCGCGCGAAGCGCAGCCTCCACTTCCGGTCCGTCCCTGTCCCGCCGGACGAGCGCCTCGACCTCGTCCCACCCCAGGGCCCACCCGTCCGGCACGGGCAGTCCGGCTCGGCGTGCCGAGGCCAGCTGGGCGGCCTTGCCTCCGAAACGTCCGGCATCGCCGGCGGCCGAGAGCGGGCTCACGCGGGACAGGACGCTCACGCCAGGAGCCGGACTTCGCCCGTCGTGCCGTCCACCCGTACCCGTGCGCCATCGGGAATCCTCGCGGTCGCCTCGCGCGTGCCGACGACCCCGGGGATGCCGTACTCCCGGGCGACGATCGCCGCATGGCTCAACTGCCCACCCCGGTCGGTCACGATCGCGCCCAACAGGGGCAGCACGACGTTGAAGTAGGGCGAGGTCATCCGCGTGACGAGCACGTCGCCCGGCTGGACGCGGTCGAACTCGGCCGCGGAACTCACGAGACGAGCCGGGCCCTCGTAGATGCCGGTGTTCACCGGCAGACCGCTCAGGACCGTCTCGGTGTTGGCGGTGTCCGGCACCTTGAACAAGTTGTCGACGAAGATGTCCATGGCACGAGCGCTGCGGTGGGCTCGCTTCGGCAGCCACTGCACCGGCGGGGGCGGCGCAGGAAGAGCGCGGAGGAACTTCGGTGCGTCGTCGATGGTGTGCGACTCCCACCACTGATGGCGCTCAGCCACCTCTTCCGGACCGGGACCGGGCTGAGCGCGCAGCAGGGCGACCGCCTCGTCGGCGGTCAACTGCACGGCGTGCTCCGGATGGTTCAGTCGACCCGAGGCCGTGAGCCTGCGGCCGGCCTCCAGCAGGGCCCGACGGGCCAGCCCGGTCGCCCAGCCGTCGGAGTAGACGCCGCGCTCGTCGCGCAGCCGATACATGAGGCGGACCTCGCCGAGCCGGTCGTCGAAGTCTTCCCGGTGCTCCTCGGGCACCAGTTCACGGATGGTCTCCAGACCGGTGTCCTCGTCCGGGGAGCTGCTGAGGCCACCCACGGCGGCTCCGAGCGCCCCGACGAGCATGTCCGGCATCTCCCCGGCCGTCTTGTCCGCGACGTCGTACCCGACACTGCGCCAGCGGACGGCGTCCAGGTACACCGACACGGCGGGTCCGGCGACGGGGTCGGCGGCGAGGGCTGCCAGCTTCTCGCGGGCGGCGGCCGGAGCGGCCACGATCGCGCGGGCAGGGTCGGAGGAGGCGATCGCCTTGCCGGCGTCCTCGAGCTCGACGGCCGCGAACCCCCTCGAGATCGCCGAACGCCCGCGGAGCAGCCCGAGCAGCTCTCCGCTGGTCAGGCCGGTCCAGGCCGTGGCACCCGCCAGGAAGTCGCCCACAGGCAAGGCGGCGGGAACCGTGTACTTGTGGTGCAGGTAGACGCTCGACGTCATGTGCCTCGCGCGCATGACCAGGTGCTGCCCCAGGTCCTCGTCGGACAGCGCCGCCACGTCGACGTCCTGGACGGCCCGGTGCTCGGTGACCGCGGCCGGCTTGTCCACCTCGTCCCACCGCGCCAGGTCCTCCCGCCACAACTTTCTCTCGATCGCCTCCGCGGACCTGGCGATCCGCTTCCGCATCGCGGGGTGCAGCCGGGTCAGCAGCTGGAGCACCGGCTTGGGAGGTGGGCCCATGGCTCCTGGTGGCGCCCCGAACGCCACCGGCTGGACGTAGAGGAAGGCCGCGGCGTAGCCCGGCTCGAAGTGATCGAGCAGGAGGCCGTAGCGGGCGGTTCCTTCAGTGAAGCCCCTGACGAACCCCTCCGCGAACGAGGCCTGGGCGAAGGAGGTGACGGGCCGGGAGAAGTGAGTGCTCTCGAGCTCCCACGGCCCCTTCCCGGGGGGCTCGAAGTCCAGCTCCGTGGACCTACCGACGGACGACATGGTGCCCTCCCTGACCTGCGCACGAGGGATCGGGATGACGTCCCTCGGGGGGTGCTCGTGGCGTGTGGCTCGCGAGTCGGCTCACTATGGCGTCGCCGAGCGGACGAATCCACCAGCCCGTGCGCGAGGGGTCATCCAGAATTCGACAACCGTTCCTGCGTCGTAGGTTGCGCACGTGCCGGGGATTCTCGGCCGGGAAGCGGGCGGCCGCCGTCCAGGATTCCTCCGGAACGCTGAGGGTCTCCTCGACGTCGGGCCGTCGAGGTGGCGCTGCAGGGGCACGAGCACGCGCACCGGCCCCGGTTCAGCCGGTGGCTGTGGTCTCGTCTAGCCGGCGCCGGAGCGCAGCCGAGGTCGCCACGGTGAGATCGTCGCCCACGGCGTCAACGGTGGGTTCCTGCCACGTTGGCAGGCGGCGCGGCAGCGTGTCGCCGAGGCGTTGCCAGTGGCGGCCCATCCGGCGACGCACGCCCGAGGCCACCCAACGTGCCTGCTTCAACACCCAGCGCAGCAAGCCAGCCTTGGCGGACGCGCGGCCTCGGCGGTACCGCTCCACGGCGACGACGTCCGCGCCACCCGGTCCGCGGGCCGTAGCATGACGACGACCTGGGCGTTCACCGCACGTGCCGCCTCGCGAAACGTGGCGTCGCTGGCAGTGCGAGCAGGTGGACCGCGATCTTCTGATTCGGCGCCGCGACCGAGAGACCCGACGCTGCGCGATGCTCGAGGCTGGGCGCGTCCTGACGTCACGTCGAACCCACTGCGGCCTGGCATCCGGCGATCGAACGCCCGTAGGCAGTCAGATGCGGACACGGTCGACCAGTCCGGCGCCGGTCAGGCACCTAGAGTGATTTCCGCGTGGTAATAGCGCCTGGTGTTCTTCTCGTCGCTGGCCACTACCACCAGACCACTGGCCGACGTGATCGGGGCCTTGGCGGTCGTGGCGTTGTTGATCAGCGCACCGCTGAAAGCCAGCAGGGTTGCCCGAGGGGTGAACGACATGGTCGCGCCCAGCGGGGACCTCCTGAAGTACACCTGACCGCCGCTCTCCGTGGACATCACCACGTACAGACGCTTGAACGTGGCATCCAAGGCAAGTTGGGGCCGCGTGAGGCCCTCGGACACGGTGGCTGCCGTGCTGGCCGTCCAGGCACCGGCCGAGGAACGGGACAGCACCCGGATGCTGGGATCGGAGGGGAGATCGCTCGCGCCGTCGCCTCGCGACGTCTTGATGGCGGCATAGACCCTCCCGGAAGGGTCCGGCAGCAGGGATTTCAGATTGATGTGGTCGTCCGCGCTTCGCGTGCCGCTGAGCGCGGTCTCCATCGTCCAGCCGGTGTTGTCCGCGGCGCTGTCAGGGTGCACCGCGAAACGCACGACCTGGTTCTGCTGGTCGGACCACATCACCCCGACCTTGCCTCCGAAGGCCACCATCGAGGAGATGTCGTCTGCTCTGATGACATTGTCAGAGACCGGAACGAGGAAGGGTGCGGTCCACACGGTGTCGCTGGTCGTCGAGTGGGCGACCCAGACCTGGTCCAGCGTGCTGTCGGTCGGATGCGGCTTCGTGAACGTGATCCACAGCCGTCCCAGGCTGTCCCGAGTGATGGTGACCGACTCGATGCTGCCCGAGGTGACTGACTTCGGGAAGCCGCTATCCATCGTGTACCTGTCGGTCGTCGCGTTGTAGGACATCCGAGCCGCATTGATGGGCCCGCTGGTCACGCGACTGGCCACGTAGAGCTTGCTGCCCGTCCACAGCGCGTCGCCCGTGCTCGCGGCGCGCCCGTCCACAAGGGTCCCGGTGTTCAGCCATGTGTGATTGCTCTGGAGACGGTGAATCGTGATGTCCGGGTTGCCGTCGGCACCGTTGCTGTTGGTGCGCATCAGCGCCCACCAGATGCCGTCGTTGAACCACAGCTTGCTCTGCGGCTTGTCCTCAGTGGGTGACGTACCGGCCGCGAAAGTTTGCCCCTGATACATCCGGGGGGCCGAGTCGGCCCGGGCCTCCGCGGCCACCACCGTCTGCAACGCCAGCACACCGGCGAGCAGCGCCCCAATCAGAGCGATCGAACGACTACGAGTGAATGGGGACCGAGCCAAAATCAAGAGCATGAAGACCTCTTGTTGGGTTGACACAGCCGAACATGGACCGGAAGGGCGTGACCGACCATATGGTCCGTCTGACCCGAACCGGCTCGCGGTTCTGCGTCTCGGAATCCCCCCGGCAGGTCGTGACCGTCGGTCCACGATCGCGGACTCTCATAGGACACGACCTGGTCAGTCGAACGCGCCCGACCTTCCCAGCGCAGTGACGAGGTCCGTCACGTGCGGGAACAGCAGGTCGGCGATCTGCTGCTGACTCGCCCCGCCCGGCCAGCCCTCCGCGACCGGGTCCACGTAGGTGACGGCAACCACCGAGGCGTCCACCGCCGCCTGAACAGCGCTCCGGGCCCGCGAGTCGGGTTGGGGCGCCTCCGGAGCCGGCTGCCAGGGGGCTACCACCACGACCAGCGCGTCCGGCGCCGCCTCCTCGACCGCGCTGAAGGCCTGTTCGGCGCTGCGGGACACCTCCGAGGCCCCGGCGAGGCCCCATCGGCTGTCGTAGAAGACCACCAGTTGGATGTCGTGGCTGACGGTGTCGACGACCAGATCGGTGAAGGCCGGACCGTTGGGTGCCTCCGCGGCGAATCCGGCGCCCTCGACAGCCACCGGCGTGAGGGCGAGCGGACTGCCGGCACTGCCCAGGCTCGCCGCCAGAAGACCGGGCCAGCTCCCTTCGGCCGACGGTCCGGCGGCCGCCACGGCGGGGTCGTCGGTGATCACCACGGTGGTGACCGGATGGACCGGGCTGGTCAGCGAAGCGGTAGCGGGGTCTGCCGGAGCCCCTGAGGAAGCCGTGAGACGCGAGGTGGGCGCGCCCTGACTGTGCGCTGTGGCACCGGTCGCGCAGGAGGTCAGCGCCACGCTGCCGCACAGGATGAGCCCGACAGCCAGTGCGACCCTGCACCTGCTCGAGCCTGGCGACCGGCCGCGCACGTCGCGCTGTCCCATCGACGCATCATGCTCCCGCCTGGGCACCAGTGCGAGACGTTCCGCCGCACGGACCCCGCGCACTGAGCCGGCGGGGCGCAGGGTGCGCTTCCTGCTGGCGGAGATCACCGCGGTGCGAAGTCCTGGGTCGCGATCCCGTGATCCCGGCCGTGTGCCGACCAGACGAGCCGACTCGGAGACCTGCGCCGTGCTGCTCTCCCTGCTCTCGGTCCACACAGAAGGAGCCGTCATCACGGCCGCCGACGAGCCACTACTCGTGCCGTGACCTGATCAATAATCTCAGCCGTCGATGTAGCGGTCGCGCTCGACGACGAACTGGCCGGTGGCGGTGTTGGCGTCGACGAACTCCGGCAGGAACGGGATCCGCACCGTCACGGTCACGCAGACGGAGAACTCCTCGCCCGGCGCCAACGTGGGTGTGAAGCCGCCCGCGTCCGCGCAGTCCACCCCGGCGGCCGCGTAGGCCACCCGCACGTCGCTGGCCGCCACCGACTGGTCCTCGACCGCGAGCTGCGCCGCCCGTGCCGCGCGGGCCAGACCCGTGGCGGGGTCGGGAGCCGTGCCGATCGCCCGGCCGGCCTCACGGGCCGCGGCCGTGGAGGCGAACACCCCGCGCTGCACGGCCGAGAAGCCGGCGAGGATGTAGATCAACGGCACGAAGACGACCAGGGCGATGAAGACGAACTCCACCAGCGCCGAGCCGCTCTCGTCGGCGAGCATGCCCAGCCGCCGGCGCAGCCGCCTCACGCGCCCTCCTTCACCGCGCGCCCGGTGACCTCCAGCGGCAGCAGGTTGCCCAGCACGGCCAGCAGCGAGGGCACCGACCCGGAGCAGCGCACCACCACCAGCGGGAGGCCCGTGCCGTCCACCTCCTCGGCCGACGTGCAGGCCAGCCCCCTGGCGGTCTGCGCCGTCGTCGCCCGCGCCACGACCTCGACGGTCCGGGCAGCCCCGGAGGAGGAGTCGACGTCGGCGTTGGCCGCGTACCGCGCGCCCGCCTGCGCGCTCGCCGTCACCACGTTGCGCACGTGCACGTACACCGCCACCTGCAGAACCGCCAGCAGCAGCGTCACGATCAGGATCGAGACCAGCACGAAGTCGACGACGGCGCTGCCGCGCTCGCTGTCCTCACCCGACGCGAGGGGCCGCTCAGGGCGCATTCGTGACGGAGGCGAGGGCCGCGGTCACGGCGTCGAGGATCGCCGCCCGGAACGGGATGAGGATGGCCAGCACCAGAGCCGCCGTCATCACCGTGATCATCACCCAGCCCGGGACGTCGCCCCGCTCGGGATCCTCGCCCCGCACCCGGGCCGTCAGAGCGGCCAGCGCCGAGGTCACGAACGCGTATGCGCGCATCGTCGTCCTTCCTGTCGATCGCCGGCTGCGCTCATTGCGACAGCGAGACGATGCTGATCAACCCCGGGAACAGGGCGAAGAGAACGGTGACCGGGAGCACCAGGAAGACGACCGGCACCATCATCCCGATCTCCTTCCGCCCGCCGGCCTCGAGCAGCCGGCGCTTGCCGGCCTCCCGGACGTCGGCCGCCTGGGCGCGCAGCACCTCGGCCAGCGGCGTGCCCCGCTCGATCGCGACGAGCAGCCCGTCGATGAACCGGGCCAGCGGGTCGAGCGACGTCCGGTCGGCCACCTGCTGCAGCGCGTCCACCAGCGGGGTCCCGGCGCGGGCACGGCCGAGAGCCGCCCCGAGCTCGCGGGCCAGCTCCCCGCCGGAGAGCCGGGTGACCCGGGCGATCGCAGCGGTCGGGCTCTCCCCCGCCGTCACCGCCAGCGCCAGCAACTCGGCCACGACGGGGAACTCGGCCAGCAGCAGCTCCTCGCGCTGCTGCACCTGCTGGGTCAGCCACCAGTCCCGGCCGAGGACGCCGCCGACGAGGCCGGCCAGGCACAGCAGGCCCCCGGACAGCACGTTGAGGCTGCCGGCCGCGATCGACCCGATCGTCGCGACCAACGCCCCTCCGGCCAGGCCGAGCCCGCCCCAGATCACCTGCTCGACGCGGAAGTCCTCGACGGTCGTGTCGGTGGCCAGCGCGTCCAGCCGCCGGCGCACCGCGGCCCGCCCGCCGAGCATCCGGTCGATCAGGCGGGCGCCGTCGCCGACGACCGGCCCGAAGACCCGGCGGACGGCGGTGAGCAGCCCGGCCTCGGTGGCGGTGCCCAGCAGCCGCGACGGCGGCGGGGTGTCGTGGACGTACGGGGCCAGCCGGTCGACCAGCCGCACCGACCGGAACGGCGGCGCGTACCGGAGCACCAGCACGAGCCCGAGAGCCACGCCGAGACCGAGGAGCATCCCGGTCAGCCCGGCGTTCACTGCAGCACCCGCACGTCCTGGGGCAGCCGCCCGATCCGCAGCATCAGCCGGTAGGCGACCACGCAGACGGCGCCGCCCCCGAGCAGGATCGCCGTTCCGAGCGGGGAGTCGTACGCGGCCAGCGTCGTCGACTGGGTCGCCAGCAGCAGGAGCACGGCCCAGGGCGCCGCCACGGCCAGCCGGGCCGCCGACACCACCCAGCCCTGGCGGGTCTCCAGCTCCGCACGGGCCCGGGCGTCCTCGCGGAGGAACGTGGCCAGCGTGCGCAGCACGCGGCCGAGGTCGCTGCCGCCGACCTCGCGCGCCACCCGCAACGTCTCCACGATGCGGTCACCCACCGGATCGGCAAGGTCGTCCTTCAGCCGGTCCAGGCAGGTGCTGAAACGACCGGTCGAGCGGTACTCCGCGCCGAACCGGGAGAACGCGGGCCGCAGCACCTCGGGGCCGCGCGTCGACAGTGCCGACAGGCCCTCGGGCAGCGAGAGCCCGGCCCGCACGGCCGACGCGAGATTGTCGACGACCTCCGGCCACACCTCGCGCAGATCGGCCTGCCGCCGACCGGCCAGCCGACGCACCTGCAGATAGGGCAGCGCGAACCCGAAGAGCCCGAACACCAGGCTGACCGTAACCGTGCTCGTCGTGAGCAGGACGACCACCGTCGCGACGAGGCCGAGGCCGACCTGCAGGGCCAGCAACTGGGCGCCGTTGATCCCGGTCAGACCCGCCGCGGACAGCGCCTGCTGCCGGCGCCCGAGCCGGCGCGGGCCGGTGCCTGGCTGCGGCGCCCGCGGGCCACTTCGCCAGATGAGCAGCAGGCCCACACCGAGGAGCAGCCCGAGCAGCGCTCCGGACTCGATCACTCGGTCTCCTCGCTGGCGCTCGTCACCCTCGTGCTCGACGATGCTGTGCCTCTGCGTGACCTTGCAAGCTCGGTCACGTGAAGCGTCCCGGCCCGTCCCCGAGCAGGGTCGGGAGGTCGAGGCCGAGTGCGGCGAACCGGTCGGGGTGCGGGGGATAGCCGTCGGCGCGCACGAGGCGGCCGTCCCGGGTGGTGAAGACGTCGGCGGTCTCGATCACGCCGCCCTCGGCACGGCCCGGCAGGGCCACGATCTCGCGCACGCGCCGGTGGCCCGAGGCGTCGGTACCGACGTGCACGACGAGGTCAACGCTGGACGCCACGGTGGGGACGACGAACGCCGTCCCGATGTTCTCGCCGGCCAGCAGCGGCAGGGTGCACATCTTCACCACGGCCTCGCGGGCACTGTTGGCGTGCAGCGTGCACATGCCCGGCAGCCCGGAGTTCAGCGCGATGAGCAGGTCGAGGCACTCCTCCTGCCGCACCTCGCCGACGATGATCCGGGAGGGCCGCATCCGCAGCGCCTCCTTGACCAGGCGGCGCAGCGGGATCTCGCCCGTCCCCTCGAGGTTGGCTTGGCGGGTCTGCATGGAGACGACGTCGGGAAGCGGTACCCGGAGTTCGAACACCTCCTCGCAGGTGATCACCCGCTCCCGGGCGGGGATGGCCGCGGTGAGGCAGTTGAGCAGCGTCGTCTTCCCTGCCTGCGTACAAGCCGGTAGTTACCGGGCACGTTTGGTAGCGCGGTCCGCATCCGTGGGCTAGGTCTCGAGATCAGCCGGGCCAAAGGGGTCCGCACCACATAAGGAGCCAGCCATGACCGCCGCCAAGAAGACCACCGCCACCCCCGCCACCGTCGACGAGGTCCCTGCCGAGATGCTGCCCGACGCCTCCGCTGCTGCGGACGACGCCGAGGTCGCCGACGCCATGGAGTCTGCCGGCATCACCGTTGCCAAGGCGGCTCCGGCCGCGAAGAAGGCTCCGGCCACCAAGGCTCAGGCGAAGGCCACCCCGGCGAAGGCCGCGACCAAGGCTCCGGCGAAGAAGGCGGACGAGCCGACCGTCAGCGTGTGGGTCGGCCGCAAGATCGCCGAGATGGCCAAGGCCCAGAAGCGGGGCTCCCTTGGGGCCAAGTTCCGGGCGGTCACCCCCAGCAAGGCGGGCGACCACACGGTCCGGCTCAACAAGGCCGAGAGCGAGGCGCTCGCCGCGCTGGCCACGGAGGTCGAGAACCAGGGCGGCATGATGGCCCTGTCGGGTCGCACCCTCCGCGCTCGCCTCGACGCCGCCTGGAACGCCTGAGCTCCACTACACAACCAGCCCCGCCGGGATCACCGGCGGGGCTGGCGTGCGTCGTGGGGTCACCAGGGCCCAGCAACGCGCTCGCCGTGAAGACGGTTGATGGGACACGATGCCTCGGTGAAGCGAGACGCACAGGTTCTCCACAGCAAGGCCATCGCCTCGATGCGGGTAGCCACCGCGGCGTTCAACTCACCGGATGACGTCGGCCGGGTGACGCAGGTGCTCCTGGCCCTTCAGCACTCGTTCGAAATGCTGCTCAAGGCCGCCCTCGTGCAACAGCGAGTGCGGGTCTTCGACAAGGACTCGGGCCGGTCCATCGGGATGGACAAGTGCATCAACCAGGCGCAGAACAACACCGTCATCAAGCTGACCGACGACGAGGCGGGCACTCTCCGCACCATCGACGCGATGCGGGACGACGAGCAGCATTGGTTCGCCGAGGTGTCGGAGCAGATCCTCTACCTGCACGCCCGCGCCGGGATCACCCTCTTCGACGAGTTGCTGGACCGTGTGTTCGGGCAGCGACTGGCCACCTATCTGCCCCTTCGGGTCCTCCCCCTCTCGACGGACCCTCCGCGCGACCTCCACCTCCTCCTCGACGAGGAGTACAGCGCCATCGCCGACCTACTCAAGCCGAGGCGCCGGATGACCGAGCCCGCGAAGGCCAGGATCCGCACTCTGCTCGCGATGGAGGCTCACGAGGAGCCGGAGACCCGCGTCTCCGACAAAGACGTCAAACGAGTCGTCAAGGGGATTCGGGCGGGCAAGACCCGAGCCGAGGTCTTCCCCCGGCTGGAGAACCTGGCCACGGACGTGACCGGTGATGGGCCCAACGTGTCGGTGCACTTCAACAAGAAGGGCGAGGGTGCTGCCGTGCACTTCGTCGCCGAGGACGCCGACGTCGAGTCGGCCGCGATCCGCGAGGTCGACCTCAACGCTCGCTTCTCCCGCACGAAGGCAGAGCTGGCCGACGCGCTCGGGGTCAAGCAGCACATCGCGACCGCGCTCAGGGACCACCTCGCCGTCGACCAGGACCCCCGTTGCTACCGGGACATCACGTACAACAACTCCGTCCTCCGCAAGTACTCGGATCGGGCCTTCGCTCCGATGCGAGAGGTCATCAAGGCCGGCAACGCCGAGGCGGTGAGGTCGGCGCACAGTCCCAACAAGGGCATGCGCCACGAGCGTTGCTCGATCGAGGGCTGCAAGGCCGGAGCGGACCCCACCCCGGCGTGACTCGGCGGCGGGCTTGGCCCTGCTCCAAGGTCACCGCCCGCAGGGCTGGAGAGGGGCGCTCGCTGCACCTCGAAGTGGGCACCGCACGCGAGCTCCTGCCGGGCCTGGAGTCCCGACAGGGGCGTAGCTCGGTCAGACCGTGGTCGTGATCTTGACCAGGGCGGAGGGCTGCGGGTACCCGAAGCCGACGCGCATGACCGCCTTGACGGCGATCCGGTCCGAGGTGAAGAACACCGACTTGTCGGTCTCCATGGTCACGTCCTTGCGGATGACCACGACGACCCGCTCCCTCGGGATGCCCCAGATGGTGCCAGCGGGCACCGCCGAGCTGCGCAGCAGCGGCACGCCGCCGATGAGCCGACGGGTCGGCTGCGTCGGGTCGGCTCCGAGGAGCGGCCGGTTGGACCCGGTGGACTCCTTGAGCAGCGCCAGGGTCAGCGCGTCCGCCGGGTTGGCGACGAAGCTCGTGATGGCAGCGCCGACGCCCTCGGCGAGCGACTGCGCCTCGGCGAAGACGTCGAGCGAGTCGAACGCCGTGACGGTCAGGCCCTGCACGTCGTCGGCGTTGGCGTTGACGGCCAGCGAGCCGAGGCCCTTCTGGGCGTTCGGGTTGGCGAGGTTGCCGAAGAACGCCGCGTCCACCTTGCGGGCGATGTCGCGGGCCAGCCCGTTGCCGATCACGTCGGCGGCGTCGGGACCGGAGTCCTCGGACAGCTCACGGGTGATGGGCACGACGCCCATGACCTTGGTCGGGGTGACGGTCACCTCGTCGAAGGTCATGTCAGAGAGGACGACCTCCTCGCCCTCCGCGACCCAGTCGGCCGACGGCTCGGAGCCGGGCACCGGGATGCGGTAGGAGTGCGAGTCGGTCCGGACGACGGTGGCGACCTGAGTGGCCAGCGCCTCCGCCTCGAAGGGGTCGAGCAGGTAGGTGTTGATCTCGTCCGGGGTCAGGATGGACGAGCCGGTGACAGTGGTGGTCATGGCAGGGCTCCTTCAGGAGGGCATCGGTTGGGATGGCGTCGCGGGCCCTGCCTCGCGTGCCGGTGCCCCCCTGGGGCTCGTCGCCAGGTCCGGTGGGAGGTGCCCCCTGGGCAACCGGCCGGACCTGGCGACGAGACGATAGCTCGGCTACGCGTCCCTGAGGATCTGCTGGAAGCTCCGCACGCCTCTGACGGGCTCGCCGCGCCCGCCCTGGCCCATGTCGCGGGGCACCCGCACCCGGGCCTGGCCCCAGTGCGGGTGGTCGGCCAGCACCTTCGTGACGGCGTCGGCCACCTTGGCGGAGTCCACGGTGCCGTCGTCGGCCAGCAGGTCCTTCAGCTCCGCTCCGGCGACCCACAGGTCGGAGGCGGACAGCAGCCTCTCCCCCACCAGGGCCTCGGCCTCACGGCGCTGGTAGGTGGCCACGGTCCCGACCAGCGCGTCCCGCTCGGCCTCGACCTCGCGCCGCTTCTCCCGCTGCTTGAAGTTCTCCGCCTGGAGGGCGGCCACGCCCGTCGACTCCTGCCCCTCTCCCGTCCCCTCAGGCGGGGTCGTGCCGTCGGCTGCGGTCGTGTCGGTCTGGCTGGCGTCGGTGATCTCAGTGCCCTCCTGGGTGGCGTCGGTGGTGCTGGTCGCGGTGGTGTCGGTCGTGGTCATGCGGGTCCTCCTGGGTCAGTTCGAGTGGATCGGTGAGGTCGGTCATCTCAGTGGGGCGTGATCTCGGAAGCCGTAAGGAATGGATTCGCCAGAACGGCGCGGGGGCCTTCACGACCCGGGGGGAGGGGTCACCCCCACCCCTCAGCTGCGGGGATGCTCACCACCTACACCACGGTCGGCGAACATCTGGTTGAGGTTGCAGGACCTGCACTGGCCCTTCAGGTTGTCGCGGACGTAGGCGCCACCACGGGCGAACGACACGATGTGTCCGGCCTCGGTGGCAGGAGCTCCGCAGTCCCGGCAGGTCGGCTCCTCGGCGAGGACCTGTGCACGGAGCTGCTTGTCCGCACGCGACCTCGTCGCGCCTGCTCGTGCGCTGCCCTGCCACGCTCGCGTGTGCGCGTCGCAGTACTTGCGCGCTCGCACCCGCTCCTCGCATTCCGGCTTGCCGCACTTCTTCGGTGCGCGCGGGCTCACGCCGCCAGCCAGGTGCGACGGCGGATGCCCGGCGACAGGTAGTCCACGAGGCAGGTTGCGTCCTCGTCCACCGTGATGCCGGCAGTCGCGAGGAGGGTCCGCTCGGTGGGGGTGGTGGGGCGCTCGAACGGCCAGCCCCGGACGTCGGCCAGGGACCGGTCAGCCACCAGCCGGGTGTCCTCGGCGTCCTGGAGCGAGCAGCCGCCCAAGGTGTGGTGTCGGAACACCAGGCCAGCCGGGTGGGGCACCAACTGCTCCCCGCCGCACTCGGGGCAGACGGCTGCGGCGAGGGGGTCGCTGAAGACCGGGGTCAGGTTGTCGGGCATCGGAGCTCCTTGTTGGGTCGGCGGGTGGGCCGGTCTGTGGGTTGAGGGAGAAGGGGTCGCAACCCCGCCCCCGGACTTTCTGTAGCGGGCAGCCCTCCGGGCCCGCCCCGCCCGCGCCCCCCTGAAGGGAGGGGGCGCGGGGCGTGGTTGGAGCGACCAAGCCGGGGCGTGGTCGGGGCGTGGTAGGGCGTGGGGGCGTGGTCAGTCACCGTCGTCCCCGAACTCCACGACGTACGGACGGACCAGCTTGTGAAGCAGAGCCTGGCCCTTCGTGGAACGGGACACCCAGCCGTCCGCCACCAGGGCGTTGAGGGCCGCGTCGATGTCGTCGTTCTTGCCGGTGACTCCCTTACGCACCAGCGTGGCGCTCGCCCCGTCGTGGTCAGGCCCGAGCTCACCGAGGAACTCGGCGACCCGCTCCTTCATCCGCTCGGCCTTCTCGTCGGGGGCGGTGACAGGAGCCGGAGCCAGCACCGAGAACTGCAGCCAGTCGCCCGTCGAGTCCACGACGATGCGCGCGGCCTCCTGGGTGCGGTCGGCACCCGCCGCGCCCGACTTGCCACGGACGAAGCCCGGCCGGTCCTTGGCGACCCGCATCACGAGCTCTCCCCGGAGACCACGCCCTACCGGGGAGCGCACGTCCAGGGCGTAGGCCGCGCCCGTCAGGACGGACATCTTGGCCTGACCGCCGATGGCGAACCGGCCACGGCTCTCGGCGTTCTTGGTGACGTGGTCGATCTGCACCACCGCCGCGCCGGTCCGGTCGGCCACGAACCGGGGCAGCTTGCGCGCCCACTCGGTTGCGGAGGCGTTGGGATCCTTGACGTCCATGCCCAGCGCGTCCATCGACTCGGACACCCCGTCGATCACCACCAGGGAGTACGGGTGGCGGTCCAGCGTGGCCAGGAACGCTGCGTGCTCGGCCTTGCCCACGTGCGGGTCGCTGGCGGGCTGGAGGTAGACGAAGCGCTCAGCCGCAGCCGCCATGTCCGCGCCCAGCACACGCAGCCGCTCGACGATGCTCGCCGGGTCCGACTCGAAGTCGAGGTACAGCACCGCCTCGCCCGCCCGGAGCCGCTGCACGCACTCGTACTGCGCCACCATCGACTTGCCGGACTCCGACTCGCCGTGGATCGAGTGGGTGAGGCCCGGGTACAGCAGGGCCACGCCGTCGTCCCGCAGCAGCAGCTCGGGCTCCACTGGCTTGTGGGTGCCGTCGATGAAGCCGCTGAGGTCGAGCCCCGTCCACGTGGAGGGCGTGCCCGGGTCGCTGAAGTCGTCGGCCGCGCTCGGCCGGTCCCCACAGCAGCCCCGGTCGGCCTCGGGGGTGATCGTGGCGCTGGCGATGCCCACAGCCCCCGTGAGGCCCCTCTCCCATTCCCTCTGCGCGTCGTCCACGCCACCCGGCCGCTCGGGTGCCACGGCCTTGACGAAGGCGTTCTCCAGCATCTCGAGGGCCTGGCCGGCCCCGTCGTGCCCCTGCTCCCCCATGCGGATGAGGTTCAGCTGGGCCTTGCTGGCGACCTCGTGACGACCGCCCGGCTCGCCCAGGTTCCCGAGCACCCGGTCGAGCGACCGCTGCATGGCACGGCAGGGCTCCCCGCCGGGCAGCTCAGCGATCCACGCGTGGGCCTTGCTGGCGGTGACGCTGGCCTTGGCGTCCACGTCATCCGCGGAGCCGTTGTCCAGCTCGGCGACCCACGCCTCGGGCAGTGCAGGCAGCTCGTCGATGTGCGGCGGGCCACCCATCGGTAGGCCGACATCGTCGGTCCAGCCGTAGACCATGCCCTCGGGGTGCACGGACGGGCCCACGACGGCGTAGCGGTGGCCGTGGTGCACGATCTCGACCCCAGCACCGAGCTGGCCCTTCCACTTCCGACCGGCCGGAACCCGGAACCACAGGATGCCGGAGCCGTCCTCGCGAGCCGACGACCGGAAGGTGGCGGGCAGCTCGCCCAGCCGGGCCTGCGCCTCGGCGATGGTCTCCGCCCCGGCGTCCTTGTAGGAGTCGACGTCGATGCCGAGCACGGTCTCCCCCGCCCGGACAGCGATGTTGTGGGCGCCACCGGCGGACCACCGAGCGGCGTCCTCCGCCGTGACCCAGCGGCCGGAGTAGCCGGTCCACCCGGTGGGCGGCGGGGCCTTCTCCTTGTGCGGGAGCGGGATCGGCGACCACCCGGCGTCGATGTACTCCTGGGCCGCGTGCGCGTACGGGGTATCCTGAGCCTCGGTCTTGTCCTGCCTGGCAGCGGTTCGGACCTCAGACGGGCTCTCCTTGTGGGGGCCCGTTCGTTCGTTGTCAGCCATCACTCGGCTCCCCGGTGAGGTCCCCGAGCACGACGAGGTCGTGGTAGCTCTCGCACGTGCCGTTGGCGCCGAACGGGTGCATCCGTCCCAGGGCTGCCCGAGCCTCCGCCTCCGTGGGGTGCAGCAGGACGGTGATGCCGCCACAGCCCCGCACGGTGGCGTACCGGCCCTCGCCACGGATCCACAGCGCCTCGGGCCAGGTGCGCCGGGCGAGGTCGGGGTAGGTCGTGGGCATGCAAGTCGGGGCCGGTCCCGGGCCTGCCATCAGGTAGACGACCCGGCCGTCGTTGCGCTCCATGCGGGCAGCCCGGGGAGGCTCCTCCCACAGCGACAGCGCATCGACGTCCGGCACCACCGCGATGGCGCCCGGCCGACGGATGCAGCAGTAGTTGCCGCACAGAACCAGCTCGTTCCTGGCCGACTGCCCAACGATCACGATGGTGACGTTGTTGTGGAGCGCCAGGTCGGCCGCGAGCCGGTAGACACCAGCCCTGGTCGCAGCGGCGAGGTTGCCGGGCAGGACGGCCACAGAGGTTGTGGCGCACTTGGCGTCGCCGATGCCGCTCATCGGGCGGTGCCCGAGAGCAGCAGAACGGCCAGCCGCTTGCGCTGGGCTGTGGTGAGGGGCGGGGCAGCGTCGAGCGCCTTCTGGATGGCGCGCTCGCAGTTGGCTGCGGTCAGCTCCCGCTTAGCGGCGGCGAGCTGGTCGGGCGTTCCGCAGCGGGCAGCGACACCGACTCGGCTGACTGCATTACGGACGGGGTCGACCGTCGACGGCTGGGACAAGGGGAGCCTCCAGAACAGTGAAGTCCTGGTACGGCTCCTCCCTGCTGACCAATCCGGTTCTCCGGTCAGTCAGGGTGGTGTACCCCCACGGCCAAGTCGAAGTCCGACCCCGTGGTGCCGAGCGCGTCCCTGCTACGTTCCCGCCGTGGTCGTGCCGAGGTCCGGATCAGACCTCCCCAAAGCGCTACTTCCGCATTGCGATGAACGATAGCTCACCCGGACATCGGGTGGCCGTGGAGTGGCCCCTGACCAGGCCCCTTAGCGGCCCACCTAGGGACATCCCCCTGATCTACTCCATCCGGGGGATGTGGGTCCAGGCCGACCGGAGTGACGATGCGCAGGTGAGTTCCCTCCGCTGGACAGGGCTTCGGCTGGCAGTCGTGGCGATTGCCTGCTGGGCAGTTGTCGTGGTGGCGATCATCACGACCGAGCCTGCGGAAGGGGTCCCCATTGGGGCCGGTTTCTTCTACATCGTTGCGGTGCCGCTCTCGGTGGCCGCGTCGCTAGTCCTGCTCAGCTCTCTACGCACAACGGCGGCGGGGGCCGGGTGGCCCTCCAGACGGAAGGCGAAGGCCACGCTCTCCGTGGCCGCGGCCTTGGCCGTCGGAACGGTGGTCATCCTGCCGGTTCTCTTCGTGGGCGGGGCGACGGACTCGATCCCAGCGAACATCCTCGATGTGCTGCTGTTCTCGGGTCTAGGTGCGTTCGTGATCTCCACGCTCTTGTTCGGATTGATGCGTCCCTGAAGCCGCCTTCAGGGGCTACACCCCTTGGAAGTCCGCCGCCTGCTGGTCCGCGTCGATCGGGCCCAGATCCTCGGGCACCTTCCAGTCGAACGTCAGCCGGGCGAGCACCTGCGCGGGTGTGCGTCGGCCGGTGCCGCCGCGCCGCACCCAGATGCGCTCCATGGCGTCGTCCAGCACCGCCCGCTGCTGCTCGACGTCCTCCCCCGCGCTCGCCCAGTCGTCTTCGAACCACCCGGCGTCCTCGTACCGGAGCGACACGATCGGCGCCTCCTCGCGCTTGGCGTCCCGCAGGTCAAGGAGGGTGCTCTGCTGCTCTTGAAGCTCGCGCCGCTGCTCGCGGTCGGTAACCTGACGGATGAGCTGGTCGAGCTCGTCCAGCCGGTGCTCGATCTCGGGCAGGAGGGCCGCGCCTCCCTCGTAGACCTTCTCGACGCGCGTCCACCGCACCCGCTCGCCCTTCTGCCGCAGGAACTCTTCAACCACGAGGGGCTCGAAGTTCGAGATCGACTGCGAGCACTCGGGGCAGGTGTAGCCCGGCCGTCCGTTCACCGTGCACCGGTGCATCCGCACCCCGTCGGCCCCATGCTCGCCGCACCACAGCAGGCCCGACAGGAGCGCCGAGGTCTTCGACCGCAGTGCACGCGGCTTGGACTGCGCGCTGTCGTTGTCGTCTAGCTTCGCCACCAGGGCGCGCCAGTCCGCCACCGGCAGGATCGCCACCGACTCGACCACCACGGGCAGGCCGTCGCTGTCGCGCAGGACGTTGGTGCCGCGCTCCTTGGTCGTATTGCCGGGGTTGAAGGGAGTCATGCCGGCGAGGATCGGGTGCCGCAGGATGCGCTCCACGGAGTTGTAGGCCCAGCCGCCGCGCCCAGTCGGCGTCGGCGCGCCGACCTCGTCCAGCCACTGGACGACGCTGTAGATGGAGTTGCCGCGCCGCACCCGCTCGGCCATGCCCCGCACGTAGTCGATGCGGTCAGGGTTGTGAGCGAGCACCAGCCCTGGACCGTCGGGGTTGCGCACGCTCTGCCAGCCATAGGGCACCGTGCCGCCGACCACGCGCCCCGCAGTCAGCAGGTGGGTCCGGGCAGCCGCGACGCGAGCGCTGATGGCGTCGGCCTCGTACTCGGCGAAACTGGCGAGAACGTTGGCAACGAACCGACCGTCGCCGGTCGTCAGGTCCAGCGAGTTCTCCACTGCGACCAGCCCCGCGCCTCGCCCGCGCAGAGCCTCGTTCGCCAGGTGGAAGTCGAGGACACGGCGGGCCAGCCGGTCCAGCTTCCAGATGATGACGGCCTCGAACTGAAGCGGCGAGGCAAGCAGCTCGCGCCACCCGGCACGGTCCACGGGCTTGTTGTGGCTGGCCGAGACGCCGTCGTCGGTGAAGGTGCCGACCACCTGCCACCCCCGGGCAGCGGCGTACTGCTCCGCTGCTTCTCGCTGGCGGTCGATGCTGACTGAGGCCTCTTGGGCGACGCTGATGCGGGCGTAGATCACTGCACGGCGGGTGGGCATGGACAACTAACGTAGCTGTTGACTACCCGCCTGGGTGCCGCCGGAGACCAGGATGTTGAGCCCGGAGGCGACGGCGGCCTCCAGGAAGCGGGCCGCCTGCGCGGTGAGGGTGCCGAGCGCGACCAGTTCGTCGAGGTGGTGGGCCTGCAGCACGAACTTCCGGATGTTGATCGCCATATGGCGGCGGGTGATGTCGGGGATGACGACGTGCAGCCGGGAGCCGTCGGGCATGGTCGCGTCGACGAACGGTGTGCTCATGTCGATCCGGCGTCCCGACGTGCGGAGCATCCGCTCGACCAGCTCGGCCAGCTCGCCCGGGCCCAGGATCGTCGTGGTGAGCTCGCTGCGGCCGCGCCGGGCGACGAACACCCGCCCGGGCTCGTTGACCCAGATCTCCTCGACGTCGGGGTCGTCGAGGTAGCGCTGCAGCGGCCCGAACCCGGCCACCCGGTCCAGCACGTCACGGACGATCGACTCGGCGTCCCCGATCGGCGGCAGCGCCGAGTTCAGCGACCGTTCGGAGTACTCGGCGATGACGTCGCGCACGAGCACGCGGACCGGGCCCGGATCGGTGAAGGGGTCGAGGCCGCGACGCCGGATGAGCTCACGGACCTCGCCGTCCACGACGTCCAGAGCGGTCGGCACGGCACCCCTTTGAGCTGGCGATCAGTCGGCAAATCGCCCGGACTGTAAGGGAACGAAACAGTCCGTGGGCCGCGCAGCGGTCCTTCTGTGGACAACCCGACGTCGTGCGGGGCCACTACCACCCACCCGGGTGAACGCGCGCGCATCAATTCCAATCCCGGGCGCCGGGCCACGCTCCAGCCCGGTGCGGTGCGGTGCGGTGCGGTGCGGTGCGGTGCGGTGCGGTGCGGTGCGGAAGCCTGACGGGCTGCGACAACCCACCTCACGCGAGCTGGTCTCTCTCCGGTGATTCATCCCCTCGGCTGACGTGCACGCCAGGCCCCTGGCGGTCTGCGCCGTCGTCGCCCGCGCCACGACCTCGACGGTCCGGGCAGCCCCGGAGGAGGAGTCGACGTCGGCGTTGGCCGCGTACCGCGCGCCCGCCTGCGCGCTCGCCGTCACCACGTTGCGCACGTGCACGTACACCGCCACCTGCAGAACCGCCAGCAGCAGCGTCACGATCAGGATCGAGACCAGCACGAAGTCGACGACGGCGCTGCCGCGCTCGCTGTCCTCACCCGACGCGAGGGGCCGCTCAGGGCGCATTCGTGACGGAGGCGAGGGCCGCGGTCACGGCGTCGAGGATCGCCGCCCGGAACGGGATGAGGATGGCCAGCACCAGAGCCGCCGTCATCACCGTGATCATCACCCAGCCCGGGACGTCGCCCCGCTCGGGATCCTCGCCCCGCACCCGGGCCGTCAGAGCGGCCAGCGCCGAGGTCACGAAGGCGTATGCGCGCATCGTCGTCCTTCCAGTCGATCGCCGGCTGCGCTCATCGCGACAGCGAGACGATGCTGATCAACCCCAGGAACAGGGCGAAGAGAACGGTGACCGGGAGCACCAGGAAGACGACCGGCACCAAAAGCGTCATGGCTCCCTGTTCTTATGCAACGGTCCTCGTCCTAGGCGGCGAACACCGGACGGGACCGTTGACTCTCATTCCAGCGCTGGGAGGAGACGGTGATCGCCCGCTCTGACCAGCGACGACATGGATCAGGCTATTTCACGCCGGGAACAGGGACCTAAGCCTCTGGCGGCCGAGAGTTGCGCAGGGTGCAGACTTATTTGCTGGCGGCGGATTCTAGACCGGCGATAGCCCCCTACCGAAATCTGTGCCGTTATTCCCGGCAACTATCTATGCCCAGCCCAGCTGTGTTCGCGAAGTGACAGACCCGCCGGACCAGGATTCGGTTGTCCCGCGGCGATGACGGCGGAAGTGGTGGGGTTTCGCGAAGAATGCCCCTCATCTTTCGGGATCGAGCCCTTTCCCACCTGTTTTACCCCATCTAGCGGTTAGGGAGCTGCACCATGTATCGAAAGACTCTCGCACGGCTACCCATCGCGGTGGTCACTCTGCTGACCGCGGTGGTGACCCTGGCCGGTCCTGCGTCGGCGGTCCCCGTCCTGCCCGGTAGCGGCCCCGTCCCCGCCAATTATGAGACGCAGGCGTTTTCCAGCGGCAGCGGCGACATCGCTGACGATGCCGCCATTTGGGTGAACACTGCCGACCCGGCGCGGTCCGTGGTCATCGGCAGCAAGAAGGCTTCCTCCGATGGTGGGCTAGCGGTCTACGACCTGGCCGGCGATCAGATCCAGTTTCTGTCCGCCGGTGAGCTGAACAACGTCGACATTCGCAGCAACGTGTTCGGCGGCAAGGTTTTCTTGACCGCCACCAACCGCACAAACAACAGCCTGCAGTTCTTCTTCCTTGACCCGGCTACCCGCACGCTGACCACCGCCGGGTCGACCCCCGTCGGCTTCGAGCCCTACGGCGGCTGCCTGTACGTCAGCGTCACCGACGGCCAGATGTACGCCTTCGTCACGAACCGCAACAGCCCCTATGACTTCGACCAGTACCGGCTGAGCGCCTCCGGATCCACCGTCAGCGGCACCAAGGTCCGCGACATGCAGACCTCGACCCTGTCCGAGGGGTGCGTGGCCAGCGACCCCGTCGGCCAGAGCGTCTTCCTCAGCGAAGAGGACAAGGGTGTGTACCTATACAGCGCCGAGCCGACCGGCGGGACCTCCCGTAGCACCGTCGCCAGGGTGGGCACCAACGGGCTGACCGCCGACGCCGAGGGCCTGGCCATCGCCCGTGACCGCACCACAGGCGCCGCGTACCTCATCGTGTCCAGCCAGGGGAGCAACAACGAGAAGGTGTATGACACCGCGACCCCGTTCACGTTCAGGAAGACCTTCAACGTCGCCGCCAGCGGCTCCGTGGACGCCGCCACCGGCACCGACGGTCTGGACGTGACGCGCGCCAACCTGGGGCCGCTGTACCCGAACGGTCTCTTGGTCGTGCACGACACCAACAACACCGGCGGCTCCGCATCGAACTTCAAGTACGTGGACGCCGGGCTCGTCCTCGGCAAGTACTGAGGTCCGCCGCTAGCCCTCTCGCGCTCTCGGTAAGAGCATCCTCGGATCCGTTGGCCGGAGCGCTGCTCCTCGGCCTGCTGTCCGGCAATGCCAGCGCCGCCCCATGTGTAGTCGCTGCAATGACGGATGTGGTCGGGCGGATGACTACAAGACCAGGGCGAACAGGACCGGGTTCTGGTCGGCATCGGGTGCCTGCAATTTGAACTCGTACCGATGCCCACTACGAGCCCGGATCTTTCGTCCGCCCGTCGGTGATCGTCGGAACACGACTTCGTGGGCCGCCGGTGCGTGATTCTGGCATTGGGGTGTGACGGTCCGGCCGAGGTCGCTCGGGTGGGCGCCGGTGCCACGGTCCGGGGTGGTGCAGGTCGTCGGGACGAGGACGTGTGGGTCAGCCGGGAGCCGGTGCCGGGCCGGCGATCAAGGCGCGTAGCCGGACGACGGCGTCGCGGACGACGGCCGCCCACGGGTGGTGCTCGGCGAGGTGCAGCAGCCGGCGGCGTCCGCTGCGAGCGAGGGTGGCCGGGACGGTGAACAGCCTGGTCCGCAGCCGTTGGGCTCCCACCGTCGGGCGTCGGTGTCGGTGAGGGCGAGCATCTGCATCCAGGCGGTGAGCTCGCAGGCGAGCGCGACGATGGCGCACGAGATCTGGTTCTGGGCGAAGTCGTGCAGCGGCAGGTTGGTCAGCCCGGTGTCCTTGGCGCAGCGGATCCGGTCCTCGGCGCGGGCTCGGCGGCGGTGCCGGAGCTCGAGGTCGGGCAGCTGGCCGCGGGTGCTGTCGGTGGCGAACGCGGTGACTCGCAGCCCATCGGCGTCGGTGATCCGCAGCTGCGCCGCGGGATGGGGCCGTTCCTTGCGGGCGATAACCCGCATTACCGGCGGCCAGCCGGTGAGGTCGAGCAGGCCGGTGAGTTCGGCGACCCAGGCTCCGTCGCGGACCTGGTCGTGAGCGTCGTAGGCCGGCGTCCACGCCTCGGCGGGGACCTGCTTCAGCAGCTGCGGGGTGTTGTCGGGCAGGCCGAAGCCGATCGAGTAGGACAACCGCTGCCCGTGGCACCAGGCCACGAAGGCGTGGGTGGCCCCGGCTCCGTCGGTGCGGATCAGGATCTTCCGGCCCGGTCGGCCGCCCGGCCGGTGACCGGGCAGCTGGGCCAGCGCGGCGCGGGCAACGGTGATGTGGTCGGCGGCGGTGTTGGAGCCGGCGTTACCCGCCCGCAGCAGCACCGCCAGCGGCTCGCCGCCGCCCTCGGGCCCGTGGTCGACGAACGCGCACAGCGGATGGTGGCCGAACCCGCGCTTGAACGTCGGCGCGGCCTGCTCCTTCTCCGAGTGTGCGGTGATCAGGGTGGCATCGATGTCGATGGTCAGCGGTGCCGCAGCGTCGGCGGCGTGGTCGGGAGCGTGCTCACCGGCCAGCGCCCACACCGCGGCCCGGGCCGTCGCCCGGGCGGTGTTGATGGCCTTGAGCGCGGCGGAGGCGTCGGCGGCCAGGGCGTCGATCGTGCGGGAGACCGTCGGATCCGACGCCACCCGGCCGTAGACGCCGGACTCGGCGCGCAGCAGCGCAATGTCGGCCAGGCAGTCCCCACCCAACGCCAGGGTCAGTGCCAGACGACCTTGCCCGGATCGTGGACCGCGAGCGGCTTGCGCCACGACGCCAACGCCGACGAGAGCGCGGCGTCCAGCCCGGCGGCCGCGATCGTGTCGGTCAGCAGTACCCCGCCGGCCTGGCCGACCGCCGGGACGTCGGCCGTGTCGACCTGGACGCGGGGATAGAACCGGCCACGCTTCTTCACCTGGAAGGTGCTCCTCGATTGGCTCGGACTGGTCCCTAGACAAGACCCATCCCTGCTGGTCAAGAGCACTTTTCGGTTGATCAACACCCGGTCACGCTGCTCTGCCGTGAAGGCCCCGGGCTAGGCAACGACGTCATCGGCCTCGGGGCGATCGACGCCGCCCAGTCGCTGGGCGTCGCCGTGCCGGAGGCGGTCTCCGTCCTCGGCTTCGACGACGTCCCGAGGGCCTCCTGGGAGGTGTTCCAGCTGACCACGGTGCGCCAGCCCCTGAGCGAGATCGCCAGGGCAGCGGCCCGCAAGCTCGCCGAGCGGATCGAGTGCGCCGGGGACATCGGCCCTGGGCGCGCGAGCAGGTCTTCGCCACCAGCCTCGTCAAGCGCTCGACGACCGATCCGGTGTACACCTCTGCAGCGCGAGCCTGACGTATCGCCCGCTGCGGCCTCAGGCCGTCGGCAGCCCGCCCGCGCCCTCACGGTGGCAGGCGTTCTGGTCGACCGTTCCGCGGTCGTGGGGCGAGGCGCACAGCCCTCGGGCAGTCGGGACCCATCCCCTCGACCGGGGCGCCCGGAGCACGCGCATGGCCCTCGCGCGAGGGCACGATTAGCCGACAGTGACGGCTACGCAGAGTCTCCGGAGTCCCCACGTGTACCGGTATTCGTATGTTCGGCGGGACCGGACCCCGATCCGGTCAGTCCCCCACTGCCGCCGATGCGCTGACGATGCCCTCGCCGTACAGGCCGTTGACATCGGTCGTGCCCTCGCACGGCGCATCGAAGTCCGGGGTCCGGCCCTCGTCGGTGTAGACCTCGACGCCACCCGCCGGACAGGCGTGGTCCACGGCGGAGCCCAGGAGGACGCCGGCCACGTCCTCGGGGGCCAGCGCGCGTCCGCCGTCGCTCTCCTCGCCGTCCGCCTCGACGATCAGCGCGGCAACCCCGGCGGCGTGGGGGGAGGCCATCGAGGTGCCCTGGAGGTAGGTGTAGAAACCGCAGACGTCGCCGTCGCAGAACTTCACGGAGCGGGCGTCCACCGGGTCGCCGTTGGGGTCGGCCAGACCCGCGTCGATCGCCGCCTGCACCGGGTACGACGACAGCACGAGGTTCGCCGGCGTCTGGAACTCCGGCGTGCCGACGAAGTCGCGGGCCCAGCCGCCCGGGGCGGAGACCTCGACGTCGCCGAGCCCGTAGTTGGAGTAGTCCGCCTTCGTCCCCGACGGGCCGACGGCCGACACCGAGATGACCTCCGGTGCCTCGCTCGGCAGGTTCAGGCAGGTGTTCTGGACCGTCCTCGGCCGGGCGATCCCCACCGGGTAGTTCGGGCTCGTTCCGTCGACGCGCGTCGCTGCGGCCAGGTCCTGGTGCTCGTTGCCGGCGGCGCCCACGAGCGTGACGCCCCGGTCGTGGGCATAGGAGACAGCGCCCAGCACCAGGTCGTGGACGAGCCGCTGCTGCGTGAGCTCCTCGTCGGTCACGGTGCCGTCGACGTACTCGTCACGCGAGGTGCAGTTGAAGCGCCACGGGTCGGTGAAGAAGCTCATGTTGACGACGTCGAGGCGGAGGTCGCCCGCGTAGACGAGTGCCCGCACCGTCTCGTACAAGAAGAAGTAGCCGGAGTCCTGTCCCGCGCGCACGTTGACCAGGGTCGCCTCCGGGGCCACGCCGGCGATCCCGAAGTCGTTGCTCGCGGCCGCGACGGTGCCGGCCACGTGCGTGCCGTGCCCGTTGTCGTCCACGTCGGCCGGATCGACACAGCTCTCGACCTCGCACGGGCCGTCGATCGCCGGGATGTCGGTCGTGAAGTTGCGGGACCGCTCCGCGTCGAAGTTCGGCGCGAGGTCCGGGTGCTCGGCGTCGATGCCGGAGTCGATGATCCCGACGTCGACGCCCTCGCCGGTGGCCTCCTGGTGGGCGCCGTCGGCCGTCGCTCCGATCATCTCCATGTCCCACTGGAGGTCCGCCAGGGGCTCGGCGGCGATGGTGGCCCCGGAGGAGCCGTTCCCCTGAGCCGTCCGGGCCGCGCCGTCGGTTTCTGTCCGGAACAGCCGCTCCTCGGCGAAGCGGTGCGGCATGCCCGGTCGGGCGATGCCGACCGAGTGGTTCCGGGCCGCGCCGCTGATCTCGTCCTGTGCGCGCACGCTGTCGAGGAACGCGCCGTCAGCGGAGACGACCAGCGCGAGGCCGACCTGCTCCGTCACGTCGACCACGCTGCCGCCCGCCGCCTGGATCGCGGCAGCCGCCGCCTCGGGGCTGCCGCTGAACGAGACGACGTACTCCGCGGAGACGGAGTCCTCCGCCGCCCGGGTCGCCGTGGCCGACGCGGCGACCACCGCCGTGGTCCCGACGAGAACTCCGAGCGCCCGCAGAGCGGCGCGGCAGCCAGATCGACGAGACCACATGGCGCGGCCCTTCCGGGAGTGCCCAGACCCAGGTGCCGGCGGCCCCGTCCCGGCCTCGCACTGCCTCGTGCAGTAAACCCAGCCGGGGCCCCCCTGTCGAGGCGAAGGATGCCCGTCCGACGGTGGCCAAGCAGGCGCACCGGCCCCGAGCTCGACCGGTCGCTTCCCGGGGGATCTCGGCCTGTCCCGAGACCGGCGGGGCCCCGGGAACACCGCTCGATCTGCCGGCCGGATGCGCGTAGCGTCCGCTCATCCGATCGGCCCCTGTCGAGGGAGTTCGCCATGGGTGACAAGTCCCCGCACGACGCGCACCACTCACAGAAGTCGGCCAAGTCGATCAAGGAGAAGAGGGCCGAACGCAAGGCGAAGGACGAGCGGACGCTGTCACAGATGGCGCCGTCGGCGATGGCCCGGCTGACCGCGGACCACAGACGCAGCAGCTGATCAGCTCCACCGCGCTCCGCCTGCGGGGCGATGGACGCCCGAGCGGCTAGCCCGACAGCCAGCCGGGACCCCAGGAGGCCTCGCCTTTGTCCCGACCACAGCGTCGGCAGACGAGGTAGCGGCCACCGTCCTCGGTGCTGCGCGACACCCAGGCGTGCGTGCGGAACACGCGGCAGCGCCAGTAGAAGGTCGTCCTGGTGAGCGTCATCGCGTCCTCCTCGGCGCGAGTGGGCGAGGAGCCCAGCGCGGCGCGCAGGGCGAAGGTCTGCGACAGCACGCCCGCCGTGAACCGGAGCTGACCGGCCGGCGGGAGGTCGTGCAGCTCGGCGAGGAACTCGGCCCGGTACCGCGCCCGGTCACCGGGCCTTCGCAGTGCGCGCGCGGCCAGGCCCACGCCGAGGCGCGCGACCGGGTGCGGAGCTCGTGCAGTGGTCATGCGGGCCGGTCCTCTGCGGCACGGGCGACGGAGCGCACGATCGGGAAGCCGTCGGCCCCGTCAGCCTGGGTCGAGCCTGATCAGATGTCTCCTGGCCACGGCGGGGTGGACGCCGGGCCTGCGGAGATCGGGCCGCGGTCGAGGCTGCAGCGGGCGCATGCCTGGTACCGACCGCCGTCCTCCGTGCTGCGGCCGACCCAGTCGTGCCAGTGGAAGACCCGGCACCGCCAGAAGGGCACCGGGGTCGAGGTGAGGGTCATCGCGTCCTCCTCGGCGCGCCGCGGGGAAGCGCCCTGCGCGGCGCGCAGGGCAATCGTCCGGGACAGCACCCCGGCGGTGAACCGCAGCTGGCCGAGAGGGGGGAGATCGTGCAGGTCGGCGAGGAACTCGGCCCGGTAGCGGATCCGGTCCGCGGGGGTCGGCAGCGGCCACGTGGCGAGGGCGATCCCGGCGCGCGCCACCCGCATTGGGGCGCGCGGGCCGGTCATGCCTCGCCCAGCTGCGGCCGGAGCCGGCGCGACGGCGCGGGCCGGTAGGCACGGGCGAGCGCGGCGCGTGCGGCCTGGACGCCGTCCGCCGTCAGCGCGTAGTACCGACGGGCAGGCCTGCCTTGGGCACCGGTGTCGATGTCCTCCCACCTCGAGGCCAGCCACCCGTAGCCCTCGAGCCGGGCAAGGATCGGGTGCACCGTGCCGCTGCGCAGCCCCGCAGCCTCGCCGATCTCCAGGCCGTAGAGCTCCCGCTGCGGATCGTCCAGCAGCGCCTCGAGCACACGCTGCGTCGGGATGGTCATCCGCGGTTCGGGCATGTCGGGGTCTCCCTCGGTCGGGACGGGTCAGGCCCCTCCGGGCCACGGCGGCGTCGTCATCAGGCCGCGCGCCGCCGGCGGACGGTCCAGCCCGCAGCGGGCGCAGATCTGGAATCGGCCCCCGTCGGCGGTGCTGCGGGACACGAAGTCGTGCCACTGGAACACCCGGCACCGCCAGAACGGGACACGGATCGCAGGACGGGTCATGGCGTCCTCCTTGGCCTGACAACAGTCGTACTCTACCTAGCCCCCTAGGTAGAGAACAAGTGTCACTCACGTGCGAGGTCACGGACCACGGGCACGAGCGGCTCGATGCTCAGCGGCTGCCGCTGCCGCCGCTCGACGCGGCCACGGAGCCACAGTCCCCCGAGCAGACCGACGAGGACGACGAGGCCGTAGAGCCCGCCGGTCGTCGTCATCACGACCGTCATGCCAGGGCACGTGGCGCCGACCCCGAAGCCGACCCCGAACACCGCACCGCCGTAGACGTGCCGGCGCTCGATGCGCGCGTGCGGCAACGCCAGCGGGCCGGCGAAACGCGTCCGGCCGAGCCGGCGGAGAACGGCGAGGCCGGCGAACGCGACGGCCATCGCGCTGGCCATCATTCCGAAGATGTAGGGGTTCTCCAGCAGCAGCCCGTCGTGGATGGTGTCGTAGTCGCCCAGGCCGCTGACCGTGAGCAGGAACCCGAAGGCGGCGCCGACGGCGAGCACCGACCAGCGGGCCCCCCGGCTCACAGGGCCCCGCCGGTGACGGCGTTCAGCGCCAGCGTCACGACGACCGCGACGGTGAAGAACGTCGCCGTCATGACGAGACTGTCCGGGGAACCGGCCGCACAGCCCGACATCCCGTGCCCGGACGTGCACCCACCCGCCCAGCGGGCGCCGTAGCCCAGCGCTCCTCCCACCAGCAGCAGGACCGGGATCAGAGCGACCGGCGGCAGGAGCTCCGACAGCCGGCCGTACCCGTGGACCACGACCGGCGGGCCGAGCAGCGCCGCGACGATCGAGCCGCCGACCAGGGCGAGGAGGAAGGTCTTCCGCCACGGCTCGGGCCGCCAGCCCTCCATCGGCGCGATCGTCGCCAGCCATGCGCCGGACACCCCCAGGCGCGCGTTGACCAGCCCGTACAGGGCGACGACGCAGAGGCCGACCCCCGGCCCGGTGATCCACCACGGGAGCTGACCATCGATCCAGCCGAGCACGGCGAACCCCTTCGACGACGGGCGCACATGCTGCCATCCCCGGCCGCGGTGCGACGGTCCTCCGGACACGCCGGAAACGGACCTCCTCGGCGTAGCGTCCGCGCCACGGAGCCGTTCGGGCTCCCGACGAGGGAGCGCACACCATGGGTGACAAGTCCCCGAAACAGACGAACGCCAAGAAGCCGCACGGGAAGTCGATCAAGGAGAAGCGGCTGGAGAAGAAGTCGAAGGCCGACACCAGCTCCCAGATGGACAACCTGACCCACGGCAGGAAGTAGCCGCCCGCTAGGCCCTCGCTGCCCGCCGGATCGTGAGGTGCGGCGGGCGGGCGAGGGTCTGGGCGACGACGCAGTAGCGCTCGGTCAGCTCCGCCAGCTTGGCGAGCGTCGCATCGTCCGCGTCGGTGTCCAGCTCCGCGACGACGTCGATCTCGCCCAGGCCGACCCGTGCCTCGCGGGCGACGCCGAGCGTGCCGCGGGCGTCCATCTCGGTGTCGGCGCGCAGCCGGCCGCCGCGGATCTCGATGCCCATGGCCGTCGCCACGCTGCGCATCGTCACGCCCGCACAGGCCAGCAGCGCCTGGAGCAGCATGTCGCCGGAACAGGCATCGCTGCCGTCGCCCCCGGTGAACGGGTGGAAGCCGGCGCGCGCCGGGCCTGCCCAGGTGCCCACGGTGCAGGTGATCCCGGCGTCGGAGAAGTCGGCCTTCGCGTGCAGCTTCGCCCGAGCGGACTCCGGGTCGTCGCGGTACCTCTGCTTCAGCGGGGCCTGCAGCTCACGCAGCGCGGTGGCGTCCATGGGGGTCATGGAAGCACCGGGACGCGGCCGACGGCGGTGTCGACCGCCTGCGACACCTCCGTCGGGCGCAGCTCGGCGTCCATCAGCGAAGCACCGCGACGACGAGGTGCGGGCCGGGCTCGGCCAGCGCCGTCCGCAGCTGGTCGGCCAGCTCGTCCGCCGTCGTCGCCCGGGTGGCCGGCACACCCATCCCGGTTGCGAGCGCCACGAAGTCCAGGTCCGGCGCCCCCAGGTCGAGCAGCCGGCCCGCACGCTCGCCGTCGCCCTGCGCCCCGACGCGCGACAGTTCGTGCTCGAGGATCGCGTACGAGCCGTTGTCGCAGACGATCGTGGTGACGTCGCACCGCTCGCGCGCGTAGCTCCACAGTGCCGAGATCGTGTACATCGCGCTGCCGTCGGCCTGGATGCCGATCACCGGCCGGTCGGGGCAGGCGACCGCCGCGCCCAGCGCCATGGGCAGCCCGGCCCCGATCGCACCGCCGGTGAGGGTGAGCCAGTCGTGCCGCGGCGCACCCGAGGTCAGCTCGTTCAGACCGACGCCCGACGTCAGCGCCTCGTCCACCACGATCGCGTCCTCGGGCAGCAGCGCCCCGATGACGGCCGCCATCGTCCGGGGGGTCAGCTCGCCCGACGGCAGCTCGGGCCGCGACGCCTCCAGCAGCTCGGGGACGGCGTCGGGGGCGGCGAGGTCGGCCAGCGCGCGCAGTGCGGCGACGCCGTCCTCCCCCGGTGCGCTCAGGACGTGCACCGTGCAGTCCTCGGGAACGGGGGAACCGGGCACGTCCGGGTACCCGAAGAAGTGCACCGGCGCCTGGGCTCCGGCGAGGACCAGGTGCTTGGTGCCGGCGAGCGCGGCGATCGCCGTCTCCGGCGGGTAGGGCAGGCGGGTGAGGTCGGGCAGCCCGGCGCCGCGGGCCGTCCGCGCCGGGAAGGTCTCGGTCATCAGGCGCGCCCCGGTGCCCGCCGCGATCTGCCCGGCCGCGAGCTGGCCCTCCTCCCCCACGACGACGTCGCCGCCGAGGAACAGGACCGTCGGCTCACCGGCCCCGAGCACCGCCGCGACGTCCTCGATGACCGACGGCGCCACCCGGGGCGCGGGGCGGCCGGGCAGCGCGTCGGCGACCGCGGCGCCGTCCTCCCAGGACACGTCCGCGGGCAGGATCAGCGTCGCGATCGTCCCGGGCGACGCCGCGGCGGCGGCGACCGCCTCGGCCGCGTCGGCCGCCACGTCGGCGGGGGTCAGCGACCGCCGGACCCACCCCGAGACCGTGCCGGCCACGGCGTCGATGTCGGACTCCAGCGGCGCGTCCAGCCGCTTGTGCGACCGGGAGTGGTCGCCGACGACGTTGACCATCGGTGTCCGGCCGCGGCGCGCGTTGTGCAGGTTGGCGAGGCCGTTGCCCATGCCCGGCCCGAGGTGCAGCAGCGTCGCCGCCGGGCGGCCGGCCATCCGGGCGTACCCGTCGGCCGCGCCGGTGGCCACGCCCTCGAAGAGGGTCAGGACAGCCCGCATGTCGGCGACGTCGTCCAGCGCGGCGACGAAGTGCATCTCCGAGGTGCCGGGGTTGGCGAAGCACACGTCCACGCCCGCGCCGACGAGCGTCCGGATCAGCGCCTGCGCCCCGTTCACCGGCAGCCGTCCGCGCCCCGAACGGTCACGTCGCCTCGTGCACGTCGAAGTGCAGCAACGTGAAGCCGCCGGTGGCGAAGTTGGCGAGATCGCCGCCCGCGGCCTTGCCCTCCGGTGACGCGAGCGACTCGCCCATGGCCTGCTCCGACTCGAAGTCGAGCTCGGCGACGAGGTAGGGCGGCGACTCCGCCGTGCCCATCACCTGGGGGTGCCCGAAGGTCAGCCGGAGGAGGCCCGGCTGCTTCAGCGCCAGGGGGGTGTGGGTGTCCCGGTAGTAGGCGTCGAACGCCTCGGGATCCTCGGGCCGGCCGTAGTTGACGACGAGTCGATGCACCATGGAAGAACCTCCCGACGGGCGCCGGAACTCCGCTGTCCCACGCCGTGCGTCCTACCCAATCAGGTGCCGGCGGCCCGGCGCGAGTTCAGAAGGTGAGCACCAGGCGGCCCCGGACCCCGCCGCGCGCGAGCGACCGGTGTGCCGAGGCCGCCTCCTCCGCCGGGAACGTCTGCGCGACCCGCAGGGTGAGCACGCAGTCCTCGACCTGCTGCCGCAGCCGGTCCAGGGCGGCCCGGTCCTCCGCCGCCCGGCTCACCCGCGTGGGGAGCACCCGCAAGCCCCGCTGTCCGTCCCCGCGGTAGCCCCGCACCGTCGCGACCGCTCCCCCGTCGCGCACCGCCGGCAGCACGAGCGCCTCCTGCACCGAGCCGTCGGCCAGCCCGTCCACACCAGCCGGGAAGTGCTCGCGGATCCGGTCGGCCACGTCGTCCCCGCGGGGGACGACGACGTCGGCACCCAGCTCCCGCACCAGCTGCTCGTCGGCCTCGGAGGCATCGGCGACGACGGTCAGCCCGTCGGCCTTGGCCAGCTGGACGACGTAGCCCCCGAAGGCCCCGGCGGCGCCCGTCACCGCGACCACCTGCCCCGGGTCCAGGCCCATCCGGTCGAGTGCCATCCGGGCGGTGAGGCCGTTCATCGGGAGGGTCGAGGCCGCCGCGGCGTCCGATCCGGCCGGCGCACGCACGACCGAGCCCCCGGGGAGGACGAGATCCTCCCGGTACGCCCCGTGCGCACCCGTCGGGACGACGATGCCCATCGCGGGATCACCGACGCGCAGGTGGTCGACGCCGTCCCCCACCTCGGCGACCACCCCGGCGACGTCCATCCCCGGGACCCACGGCGGCTGCTTCACCGTGTCGCGCGCGGCGTAGGCCCCCAGGACCAGGTGGGTGTCGGTCGGGCTCACCGCGGCCGCGGCCACCCGCAGCCGCACCTGCCCGGGGCCCAGCGGCTCCTCGGGCACATCCACCACGTGCAGGGCCTCCGGCCCGCTGAATTCGGTGACTCCGACCGCGCGCATGGCTCCTGCCTACACGGCCCGTCGTGTTCCCCGCGTGTCGGGAATGACCGCGGCTCCTCCGCCGCTGTAACCGGTGAGCACCGCCCCTCCCCCTTTCCCGGCACGAGAGGTCGCGCATGCCCACGCTGCTGTTCTCCCGCCCCGCCCCCGTCGTCGAGTCGGCCCCGCGTCGCCGGCGGCGGGTCCCCTTCCGGCTCCTGGCGGCGGGCGCCGGCCTGGCCGTGCTCGTGCCGGTCGGCGTGACGGTGGCGGGCTGGCTGCCCGACGAGCCGTTCGCCCAGGACGTCGTCGACCGGAGCACGACCCCCCTGGTGCTCGCCCTGCAGGACCTGCACGAGTACCACGCGGCGACCGGCACCTTCCAGATCGTCGTCGAGCGTGAGGTGGACACCCGCTACGTGCCGTCGGTCATCAGCGGTGAGCGCGTCGAGTTCCTCGCCACCGGGACCGCCGACGCCTACGTCGACTTCGCGGGCCTGGACGCCGGCCGGGTCACCCTCTCCGCCGACGGCACGTCGGCGACGATCGCGTTGCCCGCGCCGCGCGTGGACGAGGTCCGGATCGACCCCGAGCAGAGCCACGTCCTCGACCGCGACCGGGGCCTGGTCGAGCGGATCGGCGACGCCCTGGGCGACAACCCGGTCGACGACAGCGAGCTCTACGCCCTGGCCGAGGACCGGCTCGCCGCGGCCGCCGCGGAGAGCGACCTGCGGGACCGCGCCGAGACCAACACCCGGGCCATGCTGACCGGTCTCGCCGGGTCGCTCGGCGTGGACGAGGTCGAGGTCCGCTTCGCCGAGCCCACCGGGAACGCCGGCTGATCGTCAGCGCTTGAGCGCGTACTCCTTGAGCAGGCCGCGGCTGATGATCGTCTTCTGGATCTCGCTCGTGCCCTCGCCGATCAGCAGGAACGGCGCCTCGCGCATGAGCCGCTCGATCTCGTACTCCTTCGAGTAGCCGTAGCCGCCGTGGATCCGGAAGGACTGGGTGGTTACCTCCGCGCAGAACTCGCTGGCGATCAGCTTGGCCATGCCGGACTCGACGTCGTTGCGCTCACCGGAGTCCTTCATCCGGGCGGCGCGGACCATCATCGTGTGGGCGGCCTCGACCTTGGTGGCCATCTCGGCGAGCTGGAAGGCGATCGCCTGGTGCTGGGCGATCGGCTTGCCGAAGGTCTCCCGCTGCTGGGCGTAGGCGATCGCGAGCTCGAAGGCACGGATCGAGATCCCGCAGGCCCGGGCGGCGACGTTGACCCGCCCCACCTCGACGCCGTCCATCATCTGCGAGAAGCCGCGGCCCGGCGCCCCACCGAGGATGTCGCCGGCGTCGGCGGAGTAGCCGTCGAACACCAGCTCGGTGGTGTCGACGCCCTTGTAGCCCATCTTGTCGATCTTCCCGGGGATGGTGAGGCCGGGAAGCACCTCGCCGAAGCCGGCGGGCTTCTCGATCAGGAACGTCGTGAGGTTCTGGTGGGCCTTCTCGGCGCCCTCGTCGGTGCGCACCAGCGCGGCCACGAGCGTGGAGCTGCCGCCGTTGGTCAGCCACATCTTCTGGCCGTCGATCGTGTAGTTCCCGTCCGCGCCCTTGGTGGCCTTGGTGCGGATGCCGGCGACGTCGGACCCGAGCCCGGGCTCCGACATCGAGAACGCCCCGCGCACCTCACCGGTCGCCATGCGCGGCAGGAGGCGTTCCTTCTGCTCCTGGGTGCCGTGCTGGATGATCATGTAGGCGACGATGAAGTGGGTGTTGATGACGCCCGAGACGCTCATCCAGCCGCGGGCGATCTCCTCGACCACGAGCGCGTAGGTCAGCAGCGACTCACCGAGGCCGCCGAACTCCTCGGGGATGGTGAGGCCGAAGATCCCGAGCTCCTTGAGCCCGTCGACGATCTTCTGGGGATAGATGTCGCCGTGCTCGAGCTCCTGCGCGTTCGGGATGATCTCCCGGTCCACGAAGCTCCGGACGGTCGACAGGATCTCCCGCTGGATGTCGGTCAGGTCGGCGGTCTGGGCGAGACGGGGCATCGGCGCAACTCTCCTCAGGGGACTCCGGCGTCCGTGGTTACCGGGGAGTATGGGCCACCCCGCTCGCGCGTCCGGCGTGTCCCTGCTCCCGCAGCCGTCCGGGGCGATCGGCGCGCCGGAATGGCCGATGATGACCGCACGGCCGCTCGCCCGTGATGGAGTACCCCGGACCGGGAAGTCCCGGTATCGCGTGGGCCGTGCGAACGGCCGCTGGACAGGGAGGCCTCGATGAGCACTTCGGACAAGGACGCCGAGGGGACGCAGCCGCTCTCCGGGAGCTCCGCGGCGCCGACGCCGTCCGGCGGCGGGTACGACCCGAACCAGGAACAGCCCGGCTACGGGCAGCAGCCCTACGGCCAGGAGCCGTCCGGGCAGGGCTACGGACAGCAGCCGTACGGCCAGGAGCCGTCCGGGCAGGGCTACGGACAGCAGCCCTACGGCGAACAGCCGTCCGGGCAGGGCCACGATCAGCAGTCCTACGGCCAGCAGCCGTCCGGGCAGGGCTACGGGCAGCAGTCCTACGGCCAGCAGGGATACGGGCAGCACTACGGCCAGCCCGCATACGGGCAGCAGCCCTACGGACAGCCCGCGTACGGACAGCAGATGCCGGGCTACGGGCCGCCGGTCGGCTACGCGCCCCCGCAGTACGGCCGGCCGACCAACACGATGGCGATCCTGGCGCTGGTGATGGCGTTCGTCTTCGCTCCCGCCGGTCTGATCCTGGGCATCATCGCCCGCAAGCAGATCGCGCGGACGGGCGAGGACGGTGACGGCCTGGCGCTGGCCGGGATCATCGTCGGCGGCCTGATCACCGCGTTCTTCGTCGTCATGATCATTTTCATGATCATCGCGTTCGCCGGGATGTCGAGCTACTCGACGTACTAGGCCTGCTCGACGTCGCAGGCGCGGACGGACGACGCGGCGGCTCCCCGGATCCCCGGGGAGCCGCCGCGTCCGCGTTCAGACCAGGCTCACTCCTCCGGCGGCGTGAACGACGACGACCGCTCCATGCCCGCGGCGCGGCCCTTGCCGGCGATGACCAGCGCCATCTTGCGGCTGGCCTCGTCGATCATCTCGTCGCCCAGCATCGCCGAGCCCTTCTTGCCACCGGCCTCCGACGTCGCCCAGTCGTAGGCGTCGAGGATCAGCTCGGCGTGGTCGTAGTCCTCCTGCGACGGCGAGTAGATCTCGTTGGCAGCGTCGACCTGACCCGGGTGCAGCACCCACTTGCCGTCGAAACCGAGCATCGCCGAGCGCTTGGCGACCTCCTCGAAGGCCGGGACGTCGCGCACCTGCAGGAAGGGGCCGTCGATGGCCTGCACGCCGCGGGCGCGGGCGGCCATGAGGATCTGCATGAGGATGTAGTGGAACGGGTCGCCCGGGTAGTCCGGGTGCAGCGCGCCCACGACCAGCGACTTCATGTTGATGCTGGCCATGAAGTCGGCCGGCCCGAAGATGATCGTCTCGATGCGGTCGCTGGCGAACGCGATGTCGTTGACGTTGATCAGGCCCTGCGCCGTCTCGATCTGCGCCTCGATGCCGATCCGGCCGACCTCCAGACCGTTGGCCTTCTCGATCTGGGTGAGCAGCAGATCCAGCGCCTTGACCTGGGCGGCGTCCTGCACCTTCGGCAGCATGATGGCGTCGAGCTCGGCACCCGCGCCGCCGACGACCTCGACGACGTCCTGGAAGGTCCACTCCGTCGTCCAGTCGTTGACGCGGACGGTGCGGATCTTGTCGCCCCAGCCGCCCTCGTTCAGCGCCGCCACGATGTTCTTGCGCGCACCGGGCTTGGCCAGCGGCGCGCAGGCGTCCTCGAGGTCGAGGAAGACCTGGTCGGCGGGCAGGCCCTTCGCCTTCTCGAGGAACCGCGGGTTGCTGCCCGGGACGGCGAGGTTGGAACGACGGGATCGGAGCTCGGCCACGGTGCCTCCGCTGGGGGATCGATCGGGAAGGTCGGTTACCGGAGGGTAGCGACGACCGTTTCCCGCTGCTTCGCCGCGTTGATCACCGGGTTGATGCCGCCCGGTGCGGCATGTCCTCGCGTGTCTGCGGCAACAACTCGATGATCAACCGGGACGTCGGCCGTCAGGTGCCGGGCTCGACCAGCGTTGTGGGGCGGCTGGCCCGCACCACGAGCGCGACGCCGACGACGACGAGGGCCACGCCCGGCAGCGCCAGCAGCGGCGGGACCTGCCCGAGCAGCACCAGGGCGAACAGCAGCGCGCCGGGCACCTCGAGCAGGACGGCGAGGCTCACCACGGTCGGCCCGACGGTCGAGAGCACCAGGTTGAGCAGCGTGTGCCCGAACAACTGGGCCGCCACGGTGATGGCCGCGATCAGCCACCAGTTGCGGGCCGTGAACCCGCCGAGCGGGGCATCGACGACCACCGCCGAGACCGCGATCATCGCCGCGCAGACGGAGTAGCAGATGACGGCGTAGGCCGACGTGGCCAGCCGCTGCCGCGCACGGGCACCGGCCAGCACGTAGCCGCCGGCGCAGATGGCGCCGAGCAGGGCCAGCCCGTCCCCCTTCAGCGCCTCTTCGCTGACCTGGATGTCCACCCCGACGATCAGCGCGACGCCGACGACCGCGAGCAGCAGCCCCCACCAGACGGCGGCCGGCAGCCGCACCCCGGAGATCCGCGCGGCCAGCGCCGTCCAGATCGGCGTCGTCGTGACCAGTGCGATGGAGGCCGCGACGCTGGTCATGGAGATGCTCGGCAGCCAGGTGGCGAAGTGGGCCGCCAGGAAGAGGCCCGCCACGACGGAGCTGCGCAGGTCCCGCCAGCGCAGCCCGGCCAGCGTGGCGCGCTCGCGGGTGAGCAGCACCGGCAGGAGGGCGGCGGCGCCCGCGGCGTTGCGCCAGAACGCGAGCGCCAGCATCGGCGCGGTCACCATCGCCGTCAGCGGTGCGGAGAGCGAGACGCCCACGACGGCGAGGGAGAGCAGGCCGACGTCGCGCGTGCCGGGGCGGTGCAGCGCCCACGCCTCGGCAGAGGCGGTCGTCACGCCGGGACGCGGATGCGGCCGCTCGCGATCGGCACGACCGCACCTCCCACGGTCACCGACACGGCCGTCCCGCCGGCCGCGGTGACCGTGCAGGACAGCACCGAGGGCCGGCCAAGCCGCTCGCCCTGCCGCACGGTGTAGGACGACGTCCCCTCCCCCGGCAGCAGGCGGCCGGCGACGAGCCAGACGCCGAGGCCGAGGGCGGCCGCGCCGGTCGCGGGGTCCTCACCCCAGCGCAGATCGCCGGCGAAGACGCGGGCGTAGGCGGTCGAGGTCGCCGCGTCCCAGGACAGGACGGAGACGCCCTCCCCCACCCCGAGCCCGTCGAGCGCCGGCTGGACGGGCGTGGCTCGGTCCACGACGGAGCGTGGCACCGACAGGTACGCGAAGGGCAGCCCGCACCCGGCGAGCCGGGACGGCGGACCGATCGCGTCGGCCGTGGTGAGCCCGACGGCGGCGGCGAGGGCGGCGTCGTCGGGCCCGGACTCCAGCGTCGGCGGGCCGCCCGTCAGCGTCGCGCCGTCGTCGTCCACCGCCAGCTCCAGGACGCCGGCGCCGCACTCCTGGTGGAGCGTGCCCGCGGCCAGCCGACCGGTGCGGACCAGCGTGTGCGCGGCCCCGACGCTCGGGTGCCCGGCGAACGGCAGCTCGGCGAACGGCGTGAAGATCCGCACGCGGTAATCGGCGCCGGGCTCGGTGGGCGCCGAGAGGAACGAGGTCTCGGAGAGGTGGAACTCGAATGCCAGGGCCTGGCACTGCTCCGTGCTCAGGGCGTCGGCGTCGAACACCACGGCCAGCGGATTGCCCGCGAAGGCCCGCGGGGCGAACACGTCGACGACCTCGTAGTCAAGAGATTCCGGGGACCCCACGGCTCCGACGGTAACGTTCACGCCGGCGACCGAGCTTGCGAGGTCGCCCAGAGACAGGGCACCCCGGGTCACGGGGACCGACGAGCGTCAGCGAGGAGGGTCCCCGTGACCACGGCGAGCAGGGCGTACGTCTCCCGGCTCGCCGGATTGACCGTGTTCGACCCCAACGGCGACCGCGTCGGGAAGGTCCGGGACGTCGTGGTCGCCCTGCGCGTCGGGACGGCGCCGCCGCGCGTGCTGGGCATCGTCGTCGAGGTGGTCGCCCGCCGCCGCATCTTCGTGCCGATGGGCCGCGTGACCGCGGTCGACCCGGGCGCGGTGATGCTGGCCTCGGGCACGCTCAACCTCAAGCGCTTCGAGCAGCGGGCCGGCGAGACGCTCGTCCTCGGCGAGCTGCTCGACCGCACGGTGCGGATCCTCGAGTCGGGCAAGCCCGCGCACGTCGTCGACGCAGGGATCGAGCAGACCCGCACCGGCGACTGGGTGCTCTCCCGCCTCGCCGTCCAGGAGCCGGGCCGGATCGGCCGTCGCGGGCAGCTGCACCAGCTCTCCTGGGCCGAGGTGGAGGGCCTGGCCCTGCCGCAGGTCGGTCAGGGCGCGGAGACGCTGATCGCCACCTATCGCGAGCTGAACGCGGCCGACGTCGCCCACGCGCTGCAGGAGCTGCCGATCAAGCGGCGGCACGAGGTCGCCGAGGCGATGGACGACGAGCGGCTGGCCGACGTGCTCGGAGAGCTGCCCGAAGCCGAGCAGATCGTGATCCTCGGGACCCTGGAGGAGCGCCGGGCCGCCGACGTCCTCGAGGCCATGGACCCCGACGACGCCGCTGACCTGCTCGCCGAGCTGTCGAACGTCGACCGGAACCGGCTGCTCGAGCTGATGGAACCCGACGAGGCCGAGCCGGTCCGGCAGCTGCTCAAGTACTCCGAGGACACCGCCGGCGGCATGATGACCAGCGAGCCGGTCATCCTCACCCCGGACGCCACCATCGCCGAGGCGCTGGCCCGGGTCCGTGACCCCGAGCTGACCCCGGCGCTGGCCAGCCAGGTCTACGTCTGCCGGCCGCCGTCGGCCACGCCGACGGGGCGCTATCTCGGCCTCGCCCACATCCAGCGGCTGCTGCGCGAGCCGCCGTCCACCCTGGTCAGCGGCGTGCTGGACGACCTCGAGCCGCTCAAGCCCGAGGCGCCGCTCGCCGAGGTCACCCGCTACTTCGCTACCTACAACCTGGTCGCCGCGCCCGTGGTGGACGTGCAGGGCCGGCTGGTGGGCGCGGTCAGCGTGGACGACGTCCTCGACCACCTGCTGCCGGACGACTGGCGCGAGCGGTCGCGTCGTGGCTGACCGGCAGCGGCTCGACGTCCCCCGTGGGCGGACCCGTGGCCTCGCGAGCTACCTCCGGCTGAACAACGACGCCGTCGGCCGGTTCGCCGAGGGCATCGCGCGCTTCCTGGGGACGGGCCGGTTCCTGGCCGTGCAGACGATCCTGGTGATCGCCTGGATCGCGCTGAACGTCTTCGCCGTGCGGCTGCGCTGGGACCCGTACCCCTTCATCCTGCTCAACCTGGCCTTCTCGACCCAGGCCGCCTACGCGGCGCCGCTGATCCTGCTGGCGCAGAACCGGCAGGCCGACCGCGACCGCGTCCAGGCCGAGGAGGACCGCGCCCGGGCGGCGTCCACGCGGGCCGACACCGAGTACCTGGCCCGCGAGCTGGCCGCCCTGCGGGTGGCGATCGGCGAGCTGGCCACGCGCGACTTCATCCGCGGCGAGCTCAACCGGCTGACCGACGACGGCGGCGACGACGGCGAGAAACGGGAGAAGAAGGCCAAGAAGCGCCGCGAGGCAACCGCCGGGGACATCAGCTGACCAGCCGGCGACCGGTCACGATCGTCACCGGCGGAAGCCGCGGGATCGGGGCGGCGACCGCGGTGCGGCTGGCCCGGGCGGGTCACGACGTGGCGATCAGCTCGCGGACCGGCGGGACCGAGGCGCAGCGCGTCGGGGAGCTGGCGGATGCCGCCGGTGCCCGGTTCCTCGCGGTCACGGCGGACGTGACCCAGGAGGCCGATGTCGAACGGCTCTTCGCTGAGGTCGGCGAGCAGCTGGGGCCCGTCACCGGCCTCGTGAACAACGCCGGCGCCACGCTGCACATCGGCGACCTCGCGGACACGCCGGTCGCGATCGTGCGCCAGGTCCTCGACGTCAATCTTCTCGGCACCGTCCTCTGCGCCCGGCAGGCCGCGCGCCAGATGTCCACCTCCCGCGGCGGTGCCGGTGGCGCGATCGTGAACGTCTCCTCCGCCGCGGCGACGCTGGGTTCCGCGCACGAGTACGTGCACTACGCCGCGGCCAAAGCCGGGGTGGACGCCCTCACCGTCGGGCTGGCCAGGGAGCTCGGTGGCCAGGGGATCCGGGTGAACGCGGTCGCGCCCGGGATCATCCGCACCGGCATCCACGCCGACGCGGGCGACCCCGGTCGGCCGGACCGCGTCGCCGGCAGGGTCCCCGCCGGGCGGGCAGGGGAGGTCGATGAGGTGACGCCCGCCATCGCCTGGCTCCTGGGCCCCGAGGCCGCCTACGTCACGGGCGCCGTCCTCCGTGTGTCCGGCGGGCTCTGACCAGCGTCAGCGGAGGATGCCCGTCCCGTAGAGCGCGACGGCGATCAGCCGGTCGGCCAGCCACCACATGGGCAGGACCAGCGCCAGCCCCCAGACCCGGGTGCTCCGGTGCCGCGGCAGCAGCAGGGTGAGGACCAGCACGGCGACCACCTCAACCACCGCCTGAACGGGCTGCAGCGCCGTCGCGGGGTACGAGTCGGCCCACCACAGGTACAGCCCGCGCAGCGCGCCGCCGACCAGTGCGGTCCCGGCGACCAGGGCCACCAGCCCGCCGGCGACCAGCCCCGGGCGCCGCGTCGCCCACCAGGTCGCCGCGGCGACGGCGGCGACGGCGGTGGCCGACAGGGCGAGCCAGGTGACGACCAGGCCGGGTTCGTAGCCGAAGCCCAGCACCCACACCGCCCACGCGTAGTAGGCGAGGGTCATCGCGGCGAAGAAGGTCGCCGCACGACCGGCGGCGAGCGGCAGCGTGGGCGAGCAGCGGCCGATCAGCGCGACCGCCAGCACCCAGGCCGCCGGGAGAGTGCCCAGCTCGGCCGCCCAGGTCAGGCCCGACTCGTCCGCGGCCTTCGCCGCGATGCCGGCGAGCACGCCGAGCGCGGCGAACCCGCAGAGGAGCACGATCTGCGGCGGGCGCCCGCGCGTACGGGTGTCGGTGGTCATCGGAACCCCGATGGTGGCGGAAGGTCGGGCCTTGCGTAGCGCGGACGCGCCCGTTCAGCCGGTGACGACGTGCGCCAGGGCACCGGCAGCGCCGGCCAGCAGCAGGACGACGATGAACGGCGCCCGCAAGGCCAGCGCGACCGCGGCCACAGCGAGCCCGGCCAGCTGGCCGTCGACCACCAGTTCGTGCCCGCTGGTGACGGCCTGCACCGCGACCAGCGCGGCCAGCAGAGCGGCAGGGACGAAGTCGACGACCCGGGCCACCCACGGCTGCTCCACCCACGTGGCGGGCACCGACAGCCCGGCCAGTTTGAGCAGGTAGCAGCCCAGCGACCCGGCGATCACCGTCGCCCACAGCGCCGTCCCGCTCACGGCGCGACCGCCGTGCGCCGGGGCCGGCCGGCCAGTGCCACCGCGACGACGGCGGCGATCACCTGCACGCCCGGCGGCACGAACGGGGTCAGCGCCAGCGCCACGACCGCGCCGCCGACGGCGACCCGGCGCTGGACCGCCGCCTCGGGGAAGGCCCGCTGCAGGCGCGGCCACAACAGGGCGAGGAACGCAGCGGGGACGACGGCGTCGAGCGCCGCCTGGGCCGGACCGCCGAGGGCTCCCGCCCCGAGGGCACCGAGCACCGTGGTGGCGTTCCAGACGACGAAGATCGAGGCGCCGCCGGCGAGGAAGGCCAGCCGGGCCAGCGCGCGGTCGGGCGCGGCGATGGACAGCGCGGTCGTCTCGTCGATGACCCAGTGCGCCGACCCCAGCCGGCGCAGGATCCCGCGCGTCGGCAGCAGCTGCACCAGCCGGACGCCGTAGACGGTGTTGCGCGTGCCCAGCAGCAGCGCGCTGCCGACCGCGGCCAGCGCGCTTCCCCCGGCCCCGAGGACGCCGACCAGGGCGAACTGGGAAGCGCCGGTGAACATCAGCAGTGACATCGCCGAGGCCTGCCAGACGTCGAGTCCGGCCGCGACGGCCGCGGCACCGAAGGCCGCCCCGTAGAGGCCGACGGCCAGGCCCAGCCCGACGGCGTCGCGGAGCACCCGGGAACGGACGGGAGAGGACACTCCCGCGACCCTAATCACGCCTCCGTTGCGCATTGAACGACCCTCGGCGGCCGGACCGGGCCGTTGTCCGCCGTACAGTGGCAGGCGACCCGATCGCGCAGGTCCAAGCCCCTGCGCCCGGGGTCCACCGTCGAAGGAGACAGACGCACACGATGTCCGACACCCTGACCGGCTCCCCGGCGCTCGACGCCATCAATGCCGCTCTGGCCACCGTCCAGGACCCCGAGATCAACCGCCCGCTGACCGAGCTGGGCATGGTCAAGGACGTGCAGATCGCCGCCGACGGCTCCGTCCGCGTCGACGTCTACCTCACCGTCTCGGGCTGCCCGATGCGCGAGACGATCACCAATCGGGTCACGCAGGCGGTCTCCGCCGTCCCCGGTGTCACCTCGGTGTCGGTCGTCCTCGACGTGATGAGCGACGAGCAGCGCGCCGAGCTGCGGCGCACCGTCCGCGGCAGCGACACCGCGGAGCCGGTGATCCCGTTCGCGCAGCCCGGCTCGATGACGCGCGTCTACGCCGTCGCCTCCGGCAAGGGCGGCGTCGGCAAGTCCAGCGTCACCGTGAACCTCGCCGCGTCGCTCTCGAGGCGCGGCCTGTCGGTCGGCGTCGTGGACGCCGACATCTACGGGCACTCCGTGCCGCGCATGCTCGGTGTCGACGACAAGCCGACCCAGGTCGACAACATGATCATGCCGCCGCAGTCCTACGGCGTGAAGGTCATCTCCATCGGCATGTTCACCCCGGGCAACACCCCGGTCGTGTGGCGCGGGCCGATGCTGCACCGCGCGCTGCAGCAGTTCCTCGCCGACGTCTGGTGGGGCGACCTCGACGTCCTGCTCCTGGACCTCCCCCCGGGCACGGGTGACGTCGCGATCTCGGTGGCCCAGCTGGTGCCCAACGCCGAGATTCTCGTCGTGACGACGCCTCAGCTCGCCGCCGCCGAGGTGGCGGAGCGGGCCGGCGCGATCGCGACGCAGACCCACCAGCAGGTGGTCGGCGTCATCGAGAACATGTCCTGGCTCGAGCTGCCGGACGGCTCCCGCATGGAGATCTTCGGCTCCGGCGGTGGTCAGGCGGTCTCCGACGCGCTGACCACGACCCTCGGCGCCCGGGTCCCGCTGCTCGGGCAGATCCCGCTGGACACCCGCCTGCGCGAGGCCGGGGACGCCGGCGCGCCGATCGTCCTGGCCGAGCCCGACTCCCCCGCCGCGCAGGCGCTGGAGAAGATCGCCGACGGCCTCGCCGTCCGGTCGCGCGGCCTCGCGGGCATGTCGCTGGGGCTCACCCCGGTCAAGAGGTGAGTGGGCAGGCGGTCTCCGAGACGATCACGGTCGCCGCCCCGCCGGCCGTCGTGTTCGACATCCTGGCCGACCCCCGGCAGCACTCCCGCATCGACGGGTCGGGCTCGGTCGGCTCGGTGCTCGCCGGCCCCGAGCGGCTCACCGCCACGGGCCAGACGTTCACCGTGCGGATGAAGCTCTTCGGGGTGCCGTACCTGATCCGCAACCGCGTCGTCGAGTTCGAGCCGGAGCGGCGGATCGCGTGGCGGCACTTCACCGCCAACCGGTGGCGCTACGAGCTGTCCCCCACGGCGGACGGCGGCACGACGGTCACCGAGACCTTCGACAGATCGCGCGCCAACGGGGTCACCGACGCCGTCGTCCGCTGGGCGGAGTTCCCGGAGCGCAACCGGCAGGGCATCGCCGACACGCTGCAGCGCTTGAAGCAGGCCGCCGAGGCGGATGCCACATGATCCGTCGATGACTCTGTCGTCCTCCGGACGACACCGCGGCCAACTGCCGTCCCCCGGAGCGTTGAGCGCGCCGGCGCCCACCTGCGGGACCCCTCCGGGGGCCCACTCGGCGTGACAAGACTCCTTACGTCGCGTCGGGATCGAACGGCGGTGGGGTGCCGCGGTCGCGGGACCTGGCCACCACCGGCGCGGCAGCGGTCGCACCGGCTGCCGTGGCACTGCCCCGGTGCACCGTAGGGGCGTCGTCGTCGAGCAGCTGGCTGCGGATGAAGGTCCTCGGGTGGTACTTGCGCAGGTCCAGGTCGCGCAGCTCCGGCAGTTCGTCACCGAAGGACTCGTTCACCTGCTCGCGCACGCCGGTGATCGCCGTCCTGACCCGCTTGAGCCCGGCGGCCGCCTCCTTCGCGAGGTCCGGCAGCCGCTCCGGGCCGAAGATGAACATGGCGATCAGGGCGAGGACGACGATCTCGCCCCAGCCGATCGAGTCGAACACCGCCCCTCCTCATCCCTGCGTGGCCGCGCGCGCGACCGGCCTCCCAGCGTAGGTGGGCGGTTGATCAGGCGGCGTCGAGCGTGACCTCGAGCTCCTGGGAGGTACCCCCGCCACGCACGATCTCGATGGTCACCGTCTCGCCGGGGTCGTAGGCGTCGACCGCGACGACGAGCTCCTCCGAGCTGCGGACCTGCTTGCCCTCGACGGCGATGACGATGTCCTGCTCACGGATGCCGGCCTCGGCCGCGGCGCTGCCCGGCTCGACGTTGAGCACCAGCGCCCCGTTGCGGACGACGTCGGTCACCGAGCGGGCGCTGACCCCGAGCGACGCGTGCACCGCCGTCCCGGTGGAGATGAGCTGCTCGGCGATGTCGCGCACGGTGTCGATCGAGATGGCGAACCCGAGACCCACGCTGCCCCCGCCGACCGACGCGATGGCGGTGTTGATGCCGATGACGGCGCCGGTGGCGTCGACCAGCGCTCCGCCGGAGTTGCCCGGGTTGATCGGCGCGTCGGTCTGCACCGCGCTGATCACGGCGTTGGTGTCGCTGCCCTCCCCGGCCAGCCGCACCGGGCGCTCCAGGGCGCTGACGATGCCGGTGGTGACCGTGCCGGCCAGGCCGAGCGGGGAGCCGATGGCGACGACGGGGTCGCCGACGACGACGTTCTCGGACTTGCCGAGCGCGGCGGGCACCAGCCCGGGCTTCTCGACCTTGAGGACGGCGATGTCGCTGGCCGGGTCGCGCCCGACGATGCGGGCCGCCGAGCCGCTGCCGTCGGAGAACACCGCCCGGATCTCGGCGCCGTCGATCCCGTCGGCGCCGGAGACCACGTGGTTGTTGGTCACGATGTAACCGTCGTCGGCCTCGATGACGACGCCGGAGCCGGTCGCCCCCGACTGACCGACGCGCACCTCGATGGAGACCACCGCCGGGGTGACCCGGGCGGCGATGTCGGACACCGAGCCCGGCTCCCGGTCGATGGCCGCGTCGACCTCGGACAGCTCCGTCCCGGGTGCGAGCAGCGGCGACTCCGACGCCGTGCGGGTGAAGAACCAGCCGAGGCCTCCGCCCACGGCGCCGACCAGCAGGACGGCGAGCAGCACCAGCGCGGAGACCCGCACCGAGAGGTCGCGCAGCCGCAGCTTCTTCCGGCCGCGGGCGTCGACGATCACCGGACCCGGCTGGGTCTCCTCGTCGTAGACCGCGGGTCCGCCCAGCGCCACGGGGGCGTCGGGATCGCGCCAGGGATCGCTGCGGGCGTCGGACTTCCACCACGGTCCCGTGGCGGTGCGCCGCCGGCCGGGGCGGCCGCCGGGAGGGTCCTGCAGCCCGGACAGCCCGGCGGCGGTCGGCCGGAAGGCCCGGAGCACCGCCTCGGGGGGCGGCGGCGGTGCGGGCGGGGACGGCACTGTCGGGCGGCCGCCGGCGAACCCGGCGTCGACGGTCGCCGGGCGCCCGAAGGCGGCCTGCTGTCCCGGTGAGGGTCGAGGCGCAGTTACCGGACGCGGCGCCAGCCGGTCGGGGACGTCCGCGAACGGCCCCGTCCTGCCCGCCGGCCGTGCGAACAGACCGTCGGGCGGACCGGCCGCGGCGGGCCCGTCCGGCCCGGGTCCCGAGGAGATCGTCTCGTCGCCGGGCGGCCCGCCCGGGCTGCTCAGGGCGTCCCGTCCTGACGGTTGGTCGTGCCGACGCTGAGGGTGCGGACGACGGGGGGCACGACCTCGGTGTGCCGGTCGGACACCGTGGCGCCCGCGACGGGGCCGCCCACGGGAGTCCGGGGAACCGCCGTGTCCGGGGGAAGGTTCAGGGCCAGCGCGGTGACGCCCATGCCCAGGCCGACGAGCGTGCCGACCAGGCCGCGCCGCAGCCAGCGTGCCGTGTGCTCGGACGTGTCGGGCCGGTCCTCCGGGGACAGGTCGACCGACCACGAACCCGAGGCGCCGGTGACGGTGAGCTCCCCGGGCCCGGCGGACAGCGTGCCGGATCCCGGACCGCCCGCGCCGGGCACCTCGGCCGTGAACGGGATCGCACACAGCCGCGACAGCAGGTCACCGGGGACGACGACGTCCTGGGATGCGTGCAGCGCCTCCTTGGCCTCCCGCTGGGCCTCGACCGCCAGCCGGCACTGCAGGCAGCCGGCGAGGTGGCGGGCGGCGCGGCCGGCCGGCCCGGCGGGCAGTTCGCCGTCGACGAGGGCGGCGATCGCCTCCTGGGCGAGGTGGGTGGCGGGGATGCTCAGGCTCATGCGCCGGCCTCGCCCGCGATGGCCGGGAGCGCACCGACGCGGCCGGGCGCCAGGTGCGCGAGGGCCTGCCGCAGCTGCACGCGGCCCCGGTGGATGCGGCTGCGGACGGTGCCCAGCTTGATGCCGAGGGTCGCCGCGATCTCCTCGTAGGTCAGGCCCTCGATGTCGCAGAGGACGACCGCGACGCGGAACTCCGGGGAGAGCGCGTCGAGCGCGGCCTGGATCTGGGGATCGAGGTGGGTGTCGGCGTACACCTGCTCGGGGCTGGGCGAGGTGCCGGGCAGCCGCTCGGTGTCCTCGGGCAGCGCGTCGAACCGGATCCGCGCGCGGCGCCGGACCATGTCGAGGAACAGGTTGGTCGTGATCCGGTGCAGCCAGCCCTCGAAGGTGCCGGGCGAGAAGTCGGCCAGCGAGCGGAAGACCCGGACGAAGGTCTCCTGGGTCAGGTCCTCGGCGTCCTGCGGGTTGCCGGAGAGGCGGTAGGCCAGCCGGTACACCCGCGCGGAGTGGTCGCGCACGACCTGCTCCCACGTGGGCGCGACCCAGCCCTCGAGGGCGGGGCGGACGGCGGGCTCGGACACGTCAACAGGATCGCAGACAGCAGCCCCCGTGACCTCCCCGGCGTCGACGGGGTGGGCGGAGGCGGCTCGCTTCAGGCGCACATCGTGATCAACGGCCGGGAACCCGGGCGGTGTTCCCGTCCGGCACGGCTCCCAGGGAACCCACAGGGAACCCATCGGCCGCAGCCGCCACCCGACACCCCGGCCGCGCTCCGCGCGATCCGGGGGCGGCGCCGCCGGCCACTACCCTCGGCCGGTGATGACCTTCGGAGCACGGCGCAGCCGTTCCGCTCCGCCACCGGAGGTGTGTTGATGAGCGCCGAGCAACCGCCGTCGCGGGGCGGCGCCGAGGGTGCCGCCTACGCCGACCGCTTCGCCGTGGAGACCCCGGAGATGGCGGCGGCCCGGGCCCGCGCCGTCCAGCTGCCCGGCCCGCCTCCCGTCGAGCCGGCCGTGGGTGCCCTGCTCGCCGTGCTCGCCGCCGGATCGGCTGCCCGCTCGGTCGTCTCGATCGGCAGCGGCGGAGGTCTCGTCGGGCTGTGGCTGCTGCGCGGCATGCGGACCGACGGCGTCCTCACCGCGCTCGACGGCGATCCCGAGCAGCTCCGGGCCGCGAAGAAGGCCTTCGCCGACGCCGGCATCGCCCCGAGCCGGACCCGGCTGATCTTCGGCACGCCCGGCGAGGTGCTCCCCCGGTTCTCCCCCGGCGCCTACGACCTGGTCGTCTGCGCGGGTCCGCCGCGCGAGTACTCCCCCCACCTGCAGGAGCTGCTCGGGCTGGTGCGGGTGGGCGGCACGCTGGCCTGCCACGGGGTGCTCGAGGCCGGCCGGGTCGCCGACCGCACGGCCCGGGACCCGCAGACCGTCGCCTGGCGGGAGATGGCCCGCACGATCAGGGACGACGAGACGCTGCTCCCCGCCGTCCTGCCCATCGGCGCCGGTCTCCTGGTCGCGACGAAACGCGCCTGACCCCAAGGCCCAAGAGCACGTTTTGGCCGGTCAGGGCCTCAGATGAGGGCGCGGGCGCCCTTGCCGAGGACGGTCACTCCACCCGCGCTGACGTGGTACCGCTCCTTGTCGGACGCGAGTTCCACCCCGACGCGAGCCCATGGCGGGACGACGGCGTTCTTGTCGAGGATCGCCCGCCGGACGTAGGCGCCCTCGCCGATGACCACGCCGTCCATGAGCACGCTGTCCTCCACCCGGGCGCCGCGCTCGACGCGGACCCCCGGCGAGATGACCGAGTTGTGCACCGACCCGCCGCCGATGATCGCGCCGGCGCTGACCATCGACTCCTCCGCCCGGCCGCCGAGCACGAACTTCGCCGGCGGCTGCTGAGGCGGCAGCGAGTAGATCGGCCAGCGGTCGTTGTAGAGGTTGAACACCGGGGTCACCGACACGAGGTCCATGTGCGCGTCGAAGTAGGCGTCGATCGTCCCCACGTCGCGCCAGTAGCCGTGGTCGCGCTCGGAGGCCCCCGGGACGACGTTGGTCGAGAAGTCGTAGACCCACGCGTCCCCGGCGTCCGCGAGCATCGGCATGATCGAGCCGCCCATGTCGTGCACCGATTCCTCGTCCTCGGCGTCCTTGCGCAGCGCCTCGAGCAGGGCCTCGGTGGTGAAGACGTAGTTCCCCATGGAGGCGAAGCTCTCCTCCGGGGAGTCCGGGAGCCCCGGCGGGTCGGCCGGCTTCTCGAGGAAACCGCGCACCTTGCCCTCGGCGGTGGCGTCGATGACGCCGAACTCCGTCGCCTCCCGGCGGGGCACGCGCAGGCCCGCGATGGTCACGCCGGCACCGGTCTGCAGGTGCTGGTCGACCATCTGGCCCGGGTCCATCCGGTAGACGTGGTCGGCCCCGAAGACGACGACGATCTCGGGCCGCTCGTCGTAGATGAGGTTCAGGCTCTGGAAGATCGCGTCGGCGCTGCCGGTGTACCAGCGGGGGCCGAGCCGCTGCTGCGCCGGTACCGGGGTGACGTAGTTGCCGAGGAGCGAGGACATCCGCCAGGTCTGGGTGATGTGCCGGTCCAGGCTGTGGCTCTTGTACTGCGTCAGGACGGCGATCTGCCGGATCTCGGCGTTGACCAGGTTGGAGAGCACGAAATCGATCAGGCGGTAGTTGCCGCCGAAGGGAACGGCCGGTTTCGCGCGGTCATCGGTGAGCGGCGCCAGCCGCTTGCCGGCTCCACCCGCCAGGACGATGCCGAGTACTCGTGGGCCGCCGCGCATGTCCAGAAACTAGCCGGTGGGCTGCGCTTCCGCGCCCTGCCGCGTCCTGATGCGCCCCCTAGGGTGACGATCGTGCGCATCGGCATAGCAACACGGGAGTGGCCGCCGGACGTCTACGGCGGCGCGGGAGTCCATGTGGAACACCTCGTGGCGGCGCTCCGGTCGCTGCCGGCGGGGCCGGAGATCGACGTCCACTGCTTCGGCGGGCCGCGCGACGACGCCACCGCGCACGGCGTCCCGGAGGAGCTGCGCGGTGCGAACGGCGCCCTGCAGGCGTTGGGGGTCGACGTCGCGATGGCCGCCGCGCTGGGCGACGCCGATCTCGTGCACACCCACACCTGGTACGCCAACGCCGCCGGCCTCCTGGCCTCGATCGTGCACGGCGCGCCGCACGTGGTCACCGCGCACTCCCTGGAACCGCGCCGGCCGTGGAAGGCCGAGCAGCTGGGCGGCGGCTACCGGCTGTCCTCCTGGGTGGAGCGGACGGCGTACCTCGCCGCGGACGCGGTGATCGCGGTCAGCCACGGCATGCGGGCCGACGTGCTCGACGCCTATCCCGAGCTGGACCCCGTGCGGGTGCACGTCGTCGGCAACGGCGTCGACGCCGAGGCCTACCGGCCGATCGAGGCCCCGGACGTCGTCCGCGGGCTCGGCGTGGACCCCGACCGGCCCTACGCACTGTTCGTCGGCCGGATCACCCGGCAGAAGGGCGTGGTCCACCTGCTGGCCGCGGCGGAGCAACTGCCGCCCGAGGCGGGCCTGGTCCTCTGCGCGGGCGCCGCCGACACCCCCGGCGAGCGGCAGCAGGTGGCGGACGCGGTTGCCGAACTGCAGGCCCGGCGCAGCGGCGTGGTCTGGATCGAGGAGATGCTGCCCCGCGACAGGCTGGTCCCGTTGATCACCGGGGCGACCGTGTTCGTCGTCCCGTCGGTGTACGAGCCGCTGGGCATCGTCAACCTCGAGGCCGCCGCCTGCGGCACCGCGGTCGTCGCCAGCGACGTCGGGGGCATCCCGGAGGTCGTGGCCGACGGGCGGACCGGCCTGCTGGTGCACTACGACGCCGACGACACCGCGGCCTTCGAGTCAGGGCTGGCCGCGCGGATCGCGGAGCTGCTGGCCGACCCGGCGCGGGCCGCCGCCATGGGGGCCGCCGGCCGCGAGCGCGTGCTGGCGGAGTTCGGCTGGCCCGCGATCGCCCAGCAGACCGTCGAGGTCTACTCGGCGATCCTCGCCGCCCGCGGCTGACGGCGGCCCGCCGCCTCCCTGGTACTTTCCCGTCGCCGGCCCGTGCGCCGGTGACGCAACGGCAGCGAAGTCCGGTGGAACCCCGGCGCTGTCCCGCAACTGTGAGGGTCGCTCGCGACCTGAGCCAGATCGCCTGCCCTGCGTCATGTCACCGACCCTCGCGGCAAGGGTCGCGCATCGAGCGCTGGGTCCGCTCATGAGCGATTTCGCCGCCTCCACCACGGAGGCCTCGTGTTCCACTCCATCCCCCGGCCGGCACGGCCGACGCCCCCGAAGCTGCGCCTGGCCGCGCTGGGCGCCCTTCTCCTCTCCGTCCTTCTGGTGCTGACCGCCTGCGGCGGATCGTCCGACGCCGGCGGCAGCAGTGCCTCGAGCACCACCGGCGCCGACGCCGGGGGCTGGCCGGTCACCGTCACCGGGGACAACGGCGAGCTCACCCTGGACGAACAGCCCGAGGCCATCGTCTCGCTCTCGGCCACCGCGACCGAGATGCTGTTCGCCATCGGCGCCGGCCCGCAGGTCGAGGCCGTCGACGACACCTCGAACTACCCCGAGGACGCCCCGGTCACGGACCTGTCCGCGTTCACGCCGAACGCGGAGGCGATCGCCGGCTACAACCCCGACCTGGTCGTGCTCAGCGACGACATGAACGGGGTCGTCGACGCCCTCGGCGCCCTCGAGATCCCCGTGCTGCAGCTGACCGCCGCCCAGACCCTGGACGACAGCTACGAGCAGCTGGAGACCCTCGGCACCGCCACCGGGCACGCCGACGACGCCGCGAAGGTCATCACCGACATGCAGGACCGGATCGAGGCGGCCGTGGAGTCGGCCGGGGACAGCGGCCAGGGCCTGCGCGTCTACCACGAGCTCGACCCCACCTTCTACTCCGCGGCCAGCTCGACGTTCATCGGCAGCGTCTACGAGCTCTTCGGCCTGGAGAACATCGCCGACGGCGCCGAGGACGCCTCCGGCGGCTACCCGCAGCTGTCGGCCGAGTACGTCGTCGGCCAGGCACCCGACCTCGTGGTGCTCGCGGACACCCTGTGCTGCGAGCAGTCCGCCGAGACCCTCGCCCAGCGGCCGGCGTTCGACACCCTCCCCGCCGTCCAGGAGGGCCGGGTGCTCGAGGCGAGCGACGACATCGCGTCCCGCTGGGGCCCGCGCGTGGCCGACTTCGCCGAGTCGGTCGCCGGGACGCTGGCCGGCTGACGACGTCCGGACGATGACGGTGACCACCGGCAGCACGCGGGCGGGCGAGGCGCATGTCGACCGCGTCCGCGTCCGGTCGCGGCGCCGTCCCGCCCTGGTGCTGGGCGGCGCGCTGCTGGCGCTGGTGGCCGCCGTCCTCGCCGGCATCTGGGTCGGTGCGTTCCCGCTCCCGCCGGGGGCCGTCGTCCTCACCCTGGTCGACCGGGTGGCGACGGCCCTCGGCGGGGGGCACGTGTCCGGCGGCCTGGACGCGACCGGGACGGCGGTGCTGCTCCAGCTCCGCCTCCCCCGGGTGCTGCTCGCGGTCCTCGTCGGGGCCGGCCTGGCCGTCTCCGGCGCGGCCTTCCAGGGCGTCTTCCGCAACCCGCTGGCCGACCCGTACCTCCTGGGCGCTGCCGCGGGCGCGGGCCTCGGTGCCACCCTGGTGATCGCGTACTCGCCGGCGCAGGAGATCGGACCGTTCGGGATCGTCCCGCTCGCCGCGTTCGCCGGCGCCCTGGTCGGCGTCGGCTGCGCACTGGCGCTGGGCACCGCGGCCGGCGGCTCCCAGAGCGCGACGCTGCTGCTCGCCGGCATCGCCGTCGCCTCGTTCCTCGCCGCCGGGCAGACGCTGGTCCAGCAGCAGAACACCGAGGACCTGCGGGAGGTCTACGGCTGGCTGCTCGGCCAGCTCGGGCGCTCGCAGTGGTCCGACGTCGGCATGGTGCTGCCCTACCTGGGGGCGGCCGTCGTCGTCCTGCTGCTCTGCGGCCGCGCGCTCGACGTGCTCGCCGTCGGCGACGACGAGGCGTCGTCCCTGGGCGTGCACCCCGGCCGGGTGCGGCTCCTCGTCATCCTCGCCGCCTCGCTCGCCACGGCCAGCGCCGTCGCGGTCAGCGGCCTGATCGGCTTCGTCGGGCTGGTCGTTCCGCACATCGCCCGCCGGCTGATCGGCAGCTCGTACCACCTCGTGCTGCCGGCCTCCCTGCTCATCGGCGGCGCATTCCTCGTGCTCTGCGACCTCGTGGCGCGGGTCGTCCTCTCCCCCGCCGAGCTGCCCATCGGGGTGGTGACGGCGTTCATCGGCGCCCCCTTCTTCGCGGGCCTGCTGTGGGTGGGGGCGCGACGACGATGACGACGGCCACCACGACCGGCGCCCGCGTCGAGATCATCGACCTCTCGGCCTCCTACGGCCGGACCCGCGTGCTCGACGGCGTCCGGCTGACCGTCGAGCCGGGCGGCTGGCTGGCGGTCATCGGTCCGAACGGCTCGGGCAAGTCCACCCTGCTGCGCTGCGCGCTCGGCCTGCACACCCACGACGGGATGGTGCGCATCGACGGCGTCCCGGCCGCCGGGATGCCCCGCCGGGAACGGGCCCGCCAGGTGGCCTACGCCCCGCAGTCGCCGGTCCTCCCGGAGGCGGTGTCCACCCGTGACTACGTGCTGCTGGGGCGCACCCCGCACCGGGCGCTGCTCGCCGCTCCCCGCGCGTCGGACCGGCGGGTCGTCGCCGACGTCATGGAGCGGCTGGAGATCGGCGACCTGGCCGACCGGCAGCTGCGCACCCTCTCCGGCGGCGAGCAGCAGCGCGCCGTCCTGGCCCGGGCGCTGGCCCAGCAGCCGCGGGTGCTGCTGCTCGACGAGCCGACGGCCGCCCTGGACCTCGGGCACGCCCAGCAGGTCCTCGACCTCGTCGACGGGCTCCGGCGCCAAGACGGGCTGACCGTGCTCAGCTCCCTGCACGACCTGACGCTGGCCGGGCAGTACGCCGACCGGCTCGCCCTGCTCTCGGCGGGCCGGGTCGCGGCGGAGGGCCCGCCGGACGAGGTCCTCACCGCGGCGGCTCTGCGGACCCACTACGGCGCCCGGGCGGAGGTGGTCCGCGGTCCGGACGGGCCCGCCGTCCTCCCGGTGCGGTGACACTGCGATCCTCCGGATCGCACCGCGGCCGTGACACTGCGATCCTCCGGATCGCACCGCGGTCAATTGCCATCCTCGGGTGCGCTGAGCCGTTTCGTCGCTCGATCGCGGGACGCTCCGCGCCCCACTCCTCACGACACGTCGCCGTTCGGGGGCCCACTCGGGACGATCATGCTCAGCGCGCGATCCTGAACCTCACGGTGTCGCCGGGCCGGAGCTGGGCGACCGCCGGCAGGTCGGCGGTGACCACGACGGCCGGCACGGGGTAGCCGCCGGTCACCGGATGATCGGCGAGGAACAGCACCGGGGCACCGTCGGGCGGCACCTGGATCGCCCCGGGCAGCAGGCCCTCGCTGGGCAGCTCGTCGGTCCGTGCCCGATCCAGCCGGGGGCCGGTCAACCGCAGACCGACCCGGTCGCTGTCGGCCGAGACGGTCCACGCCGTGGAGGTCAGCGTCGACCAGGCGGCCGGCAGCAGCCAGTCGCGGCGGGGACCGGGCAGGACGCGGACGACCGGGTCCGCCGACGGGGGGCGCACCGCCGCGACGTCCACGACCGGCTCGGCGGCGCCCAGCGAGCCGATCCGGAGGACGGTGCCCGCGCGCAGCGGCTCCGGCCCCAGGCCGGACAGGGTGTCGGTGCTGCGCGAGCCGAGGACCTCCGGCACGTCGATGCCACCGCGGACGGCGAGGTAGCTGCGCAGCCCCACCGCCGGCAGGCCGAGCGCCAGCTCCGCACCCGGGCGCAGCGTCACGGGGGAGTTCAGCGGTGCGGGACGGCCGTCGACCGCCAGCGGCGCCGGTGCCCCGGTGACCGCCACCAGCACGGTGCGTTCCGCGCGCACCCGGAGGCCACCCGCCGTTCCTTCGATCACCGCGGCCGACGGGCCGTTGCCGACCAGCCGGTTGGCCAGGGCGGCGGCGGCGCGGTCGGCCGCGCCCGAGCGGGTCACCCCGATCGACGCCCATCCCGGACGGCCACGGTCCTGCACCGTCGCCAGCGGGCCGGAGGCCAGCACCGTCAGCACTCAGCTCACCTGCCGGAACCGCACGCGGATGCCGGGGGCCAGCAGCGCCGGGGGATCCCGGTCCACGTCGAACAGCACCGCGTCGGTGCGGCCGACGAGCTGCCAGCCGCCGGGCGAGGCGCGCGGGTACGCGCCGGCGAAGGGTCCGGCCAGGCCGACCGCCCCCGCCGGGACGCGGGTGCGGGGGGTCTCCCGCCGCGGCACGTGCAGCTCCGGCGGTAGCCCGGTGAGGTAGGCGAAGCCGGGGGCGAAGCCGACGAACGCGACCGTGAGCTCGGGCGTCGTGAGGGCCTCCACCAGCGCCGGCACCGACCGGCCGGTCAGGCCGGCGACCTGGGCGAGGTCGGGTCCGTCGAACACCACGCCCAGGTCGACCACCCGTGCCGATCCCGCCGCGGCGTCCGCGTCCACGCGCATCCGGCGCAGGCTTGCGACATCGGTCTCCGACGGCGGTCGGTCCAGGACGACGAGCACCGTCCGCGCTGCCGCGACCAGATCCCGCTGACCGGGCAGCGGCGAGCGCTCCAGCGCCAGCCGCACGGCCGCGACGGTCGCGAGGTCGGGCACCTCGACCAGCAACGCGCGGTCGCCGTACGGCAGGACGCGCACCGGCTCGCGCTGCGTCTCGCGGCCGGGCATGTCCTCATCGTCGCAGCGCCCGGAGCGCGGCGCGTTCAGGACCTCCGGCCCGGTTCGGGAGGGACATCCGGGGGCACGGGTGTCCTGTGACCATCGCCGGGCGCTTCCAGGAGGCCCTGCTCGAGGCGGACGAGCCCGGACTCGGCGGCCCCGAGCTGCTGCCCGTCCGGCTGGCCGGGGCAGCCGCCCGGATGCTGAGGGTGGACGGCGCCGGCCTCAGCCTGCTCGACGGCACGGGCAGGCGCGTCCCCCTGGGCGCCAGCTCGGAGCAGGCGTCGACCGCGGAGCGGCTCCAGTTCACCACCGGTGAGGGCCCCTGTACGACCGCCCAGGAGACGCGCCAGCCGGTGTTCGCCATCGAAGAGGACCTCATGCGCCGGTGGCCGGCCTTCGCCGACCTGCTGCTCGGGGCGACCCCGTTCCGCGCGGTCGTCGCGCTGCCCCTGCTGCCGGCGCTGCCCGGCGACGGCGCGATGGACCTCTTCTTCATCCGCCCGGACGAGGTGACCGACCTCGACATCTTCGAGGCCATGGCGGTCGGCGAGCTGGTCACGACCACCCTGAGCGATGCCGCCGTCTGGTCGACCTGGTCGCCCGATGCCGGCCCGGAGTGGCTGCACGGCCCCGTGCCCCGACGGCGCGCCGCGGTGTGGACGGCCATTGCCACGCTCGGTGTCGACCTCGATCTCACCGCACCCGCCGCGCTCGCCCTGATGCGGGCGCAGGCCTACGGCAGCGGCCGCTCCGTGGACGACGTCGCGGCAGACCTCCTCGCCGGCCGGCTGCGCCCTGACCAGCTGCGGGATCCGGACACCTGACCGGCTCAGCCGCCGAGCGCGGTGACGGTCAGCCCCGCGGACTCGAGCGCCGTCCGCACCGTCCGCGCCAGCTCGACGGCACCGGGGGTGTCGCCGTGCACGCAGATCGACTCGACCGGCATGAGCAGGGCCGTCCCGTCCACCGTCTCGACGACGCCGTCGGCCGCCATCCGCACCGCGCGCGCGGCGACCACGGCGGGCTCGTGCACCAGGGCGCCGGGCTGCGTGCGGGGCACCAGGGTGCCCTCCGCCGTGTATCCACGGTCGGCGAACCCCTCGGCGACGGGGCGCATCCCGGCCGCCTCCGCGGCCCGCAGCAGCGCCGATCCGGGCAGCCCGAGCACCGGCAGCCTGCGGTCGAAGGCGAGGACGGCGTCGACGACCGCCCGCGCGTGGCCCTCGTGGGTGACCGCCGCGTTGTACAGCGCCCCGTGCGGCTTGACGTAGGACACCCGGCCGCCGGTGGTCCGCGCGATCCCGTCCAGCGCGGCCAGTTGGTAGAGCAGGTCGTCGGCCAGCTCGGCGGGCTCGACGTCCAGGAAGCGGCGGCCGAACCCGGCCAGGTCGCGGTAGGACACCTGCGCGCCGACCGCGACGCCCCCGGCCGCGGCGCGGGCGCAGACCCGGCGCATGGTGGAGGGATCCCCCGCGTGGAAGCCGCAGGCCACGTTCGCGCTGCTCACGATGCCGAGCAGGGCGTCGTCGTCGCCGAGCCGCCAGACCCCGAAGCCCTCGCCGAGGTCGGCGTTCAGGTCGATCCGGCGGGTTACTGGCGCGCTCACCGGGGCAGTCTCGCACCCGGGGCCGGGGACCTGAACGACGAACGGAGACGACGGATCGAGGTCTCGACTTGGCGACATGTCGACAATCCGTGGCCGCAGTAACACTTTCCGCATGCGATCGTTGAGCAGCGGCAGGACGGGCCTGCCGGGGGGACAGGGGGTGCGGATGCCGACGTCAGGAGTCGCCGCCACCGCCCTCCTGGAGGCGCTGCCCGACGTCGTGGTCGTCGCCGACGCCCACGGCTGCATCGTCTACACCAATCCGGCGGTCCGCTCGCTCCTGGGCCGGGACCCCGCCGCGCTGCGCGGCGAGCCGCTGACCGTGCTCGTGCCCGAGCGCTTCCGCTCCGCCCACGTGCAGGGGTTCCACCGCTTCCTGGCCACCGGTGTCGGACGGCTGGTCGGTGCGACGACCCAGGTGCCGGCCCTGCACGCGGACGGTTCCGAGGTCGCGGTCGAGCTGACCCTCTCGCGCCTGGACGGCGTCGCCGACGGCACGGTTCCCGCGCCCGAGCAGGCGGCGTCCGGTGGCGTCGTCGTCGCCGTCCTCCGGGACGCCAGCACCCTGATCCGGCTGGAGCGTCAGCTGGAGGTCGGCCGCTACCTCGCGGCGACCCTCCGGGTGACCGCCGCGCTGACGGAGGCGCGGGACGCCGAGGTCGCCTTCCGGCAGCTCCTGCCCACCCTGTGCGCCGAGCTCGACTGGGACGCCGCGACGCTGTGGCAGCCGGACGGGTTCGGCGGCCCGCTCGTCCGCACCGGCGCGTGGACCCCGCCCGGAGCGCCCGTGCCCGCCCTGCACGACGACGTCCGCCGCCGGTCGTTCGCCCGCGGAGAGGGGCTGCCGGGCCTGGCCTGGCAGCGCGGTGCGCCCGTGGTGATGGAGGACCTCTGGGCAGATCCGGACTTCCTCCGCACCGACGCCGCCCGGGCCGACGCCCTGCGCACCGGCATCGCCTTCCCCGTCCTCCGCGGCGACGACCTGCTGGCCGTGTGCGAGTTGTTCTCCCGCGAGCCGCGTCCGGTCCCGCAGGAGCTCGTCGACGTGCTGGCGAGCGCCGGCCGGCAGATCGGCCAGTTCCTGGCCCGGCTCCGTGCCGAGTCCGAGGTCCGCGAGCTCGCCGACACGCTGCAGCGCAGCCTGCTGCCCTCCCACCTGCCCGCGATCCCGGGGGTCCAGCTCGCCGCCCGCTACCGGGCGGGCGCCGAGGGCGTCTTCGTCGGCGGCGACACCTACGACGTGGCGCCGCTGCCGGACGGCCGCTGGATGGTGCTGATCGCCGACGTCTGCGGGACCGGGGCCGAGGCCGCGGGGATGACCGCCCTGACCCGGCACACCGCACGGGCGGCGTCGGCCTCCGGGAACCCCGCGGACGTGCTGTCCGCGGTCAACACGGCCCTCCTCCACGAACAGGGGGCGGGCCCGCTCCGGTTCGTGACGGCCTGCTGCCTGGTGCTCGAGCTCGGGTCCGGGAGCGCGACCGCGCGGGTGGCGCTCGCCGGGCACCCGCGGCCGATGCTCCGGGACGTCGACGGCACCGTCGCGGAGATCGGCGCCGTCGGGCTGCCGCTCGGCATCGACGTGGACGTCGCCTACGCGGAGGTGAGCGTTCCGCTGTGCCGCGGTTCGATGCTGGTCCTCTACACCGACGGGGTCACCGAGGCCCGGGACGACGACGGCGTCCAGTTCGGGGAGGCCGGGCTGATCACCGTCCTGCGGGAGACGGCGGGACGGCCGGCCGCCGTCACCGTGGAAGCCGTCTCCGCGGCGGTGGAACGGCAGCTGCGGGGGTCGCGGTACGGCGCGGACGACCAGGCCGTGCTCGCCCTGGGTTGCTGACCGCCCGCCGGCTCAGCCGGTCTGGCCGGTCTCGGCGTGCGCGACGCCGACGGGCTTGGACTCCGGGGATCCCCGCTGGCGCAGATAGACGGAGAACACCGCCATCGAGCCCACGGCGAGCATCTCCGACTGCCAGTTCTGGAAGGACCTGTTCCAGAAATCGGCCTCCGCGAGGTAGCCGAGCCAGCTGACGGGGTCCTGTCGCCGGCCGAGCTGCTCGCTGTTGAACGCGGCCCAGCCCGCGATCGAGGAGGCGGCCCAGGTCAGCAGGAACAGCCCGCCCATCAGGAGCCCGAGCGATCGCGAGAACAGCGTCGTGCGCCAGCCTCCCGCGCGGGCCCACTCCGGCGAGTCCTCGGTCGCATGCCGCCCGATGCGCTGTTCCTCGTCGGACTCCGGGCCCTCCTCCCCGGGCTTCTTGGACTCGGCCGAGCCGCGCTGGATCAGCCACACGGTGCCGAAGATGTACAGGAAGAACTGGAGGTACTCCGACTGCCAGTTCTCCATGACGTCGACGCCGAACGACGACGACGTGACGTAGTCGAGCAGAGACACCGGCTCCAGCCCGTCGGCGATCTGCTGGGCGTTGTAGTCGGCCGCGCCGGAGAGGGCCTGGCCGACGAGGGTCGCGAGGAACAGCCCCCCGAAGGCGAGGCTGAGCGCGTTGTCGCGGACGAAGCCGCGCGAATGCTCGGTCATCGGCCCATCAGCCCCAGGGCAGTGACGTACACGATGCCGACCACGATCACGGCCAGGTAGAGGGCGAACACTGCCCGGACGGTCTTCACGGTCCGTCCACCTCGCAGTCGTACGGCGCCTCGCCCCGCGACTCGCAGGCGGCCGCGCTCACGCGCCACCCGGCGCGGGTCTCCGTCAGGAAGAGCGTGTCGCCGGCGAGCCGGACCTGCGCGTTGCCGCCCCAGATCTCCACCGACTCCACCTCGCCGCCCTCCAGCGGCACCTGCTCGATCGCCTCGGTGCACGCCGCGGACTCGCTCTTCTCGAACTCGGCCAGCGTCGCGGGAGCCAGCAGGTCGCACCGGGCCCCGGGATCGGCGCCGGGGTCCTCGAACGTCACGGCCACGCCCTGCACCTCGGGCTGCTGCATGCTCGAGCACCCGGTCAGCAGCATCCCCGCGGTCGCCAGTGCCACCGGCAGGGCACGGGCCCTCGACCAGGCACCTGAGCGGTTCATGGCACCTCCTCCCGGGTCGGACGACGGAACCGAAGGCCCATTCGACGGGTCGCTACCCGGGCCCGAGCGGCGGACGAACGATCGTCACCCGCCCGGACGACGCCCGCCTCGCCGTCCCCTCGCGACTACGGTGCGGGCGTGGCTCGGGTTGCAGTCGTGGGTGCCGGGCTCGGGGGGCTCGCGGCCGCGGCGCGGCTCGCGTCGACAGGCCACGCGGTCACCGTGTTCGAGCGGGCGGACACCGTGGGGGGCAAGCTCGGCCGGTTCACCCGGGACGGCCACGTGTTCGACACCGGGCCCAGCCTGCTCACGCTGCCGCAGGTGTACCGGGACCTCTTCGCGGCGACCGGCGGGCGCCTCGAGGACGCGGTCGATCTCGTCCGGCTCGACCCGGCCGTGGCCTACCGGTTCGCCGACGGGACGCGGCTGACCATGCCCGGCACCGCCGAGGCGGTCCCGGCCGCTCTGGACGCCGCTTTCGGCGGGAGCGCCGGCGCGCAGTGGGGAGCCCTGCAGGAGCGGGCGGCGCGGATGTGGCGGATCAGCGAGGCGCCCTTCCTGCGGACGCCGCTGCAGGGTGCCGCGACGCTGGCCCGGCTGGCCCGCGACCCGGCGGACGTCGCCGCGATCGCACCCTGGCAGACCCTGCGGGGCCTGGGACGGCGCTACCTCCGCGACCCTCGCCTGCGGACGCTGCTCGACCGCTATGCGACCTATTCGGGCTCCGACCCCCGGCGCGCGCCCGCCGTCCTGGCGACGGTGCCCTACGCGGAGCAGGCGTTCGGATCCTGGTACGTCCGCGGCGGCCTGCACCGGCTGGCCCTGGCGGTGGCGGACCGCGCGACCGCGCACGGGGCCGTCGTCCGGACCGGCTGCGCGGTGCGCCGCATCGTGGTCGACGGCGGCCGGGCCGCCGGGGTCGAGCTGGCGGACGGCGAGCGGGTGCCGGCGGACGTGGTCGTCTCCGGCGCGGACGCCGCGGCGCTCTACGGCGGCCTGCTCCCGGAGGACCGGCGGACCCGCGGCGTGCGGCGGGACCTGGGGCGGGCCACCCCCTCGCTCTCGGGATTCGTCCTGCTGCTCGCACTGCACGGCCGGACCCCGGGCCTGGCGCATCACACGGTCCTCTTCCCCGCGGACTACGACGCCGAGTTCGACGCCGTCTTCGGCACCGGCCGCTTCCGCGGGGCGCCTCGCCCGGTGGCCGACCCGACGGTCTACATCAGCGCGCCGGACGACCCCGCGCTGCGCCCCGACGACGCCGGCGAGTCCTGGTTCGTCCTGGTCAACGCGCCGCGGCACGACCCGGGTCGCGGAGTCGACTGGGACGAAGCCGGGCTGTCCGAGCGGTATGCCGACCGGGTGCTCGACGTGCTGGCGGAGCGCGGCCTCGACGTCCGGGACCGAGTGACGTGGCGGGTCGTGCGGACGCCGGCCGATCTCGAACGGGACACGGGCAGCGTCGGCGGTTCCATCTACGGGACGTCGAGCAACGGCGCCCGCGCGGCGTTCCTCCGGCCGGGCAACACCTCGCCGCTGCCCGGGCTGTTCCTCGTCGGCGGTTCCGCGCATCCCGGCGGCGGACTGCCCCTGGTCGCCCTGTCGGCGGAGATCGTGTCCGGGCTCATCGGGCCGGCCTGACGGAATGCGCGGGGTTAGCGTGCCCGCATGACCCACGACCCGGCCGTGCTCCCGCCCGGTCTGCCCGTGCCCGAGGACGACGGCGCCGCCGCACACCTGCCCGGGCTGCCCGTCCCCTCCGTGGCCCTTCCAGCCACGGGTGGCGGCACGGTCGACCTCGCCGAACGGAGCCGCGGCCGGCGGGTCGTGCTGTTCGCGTATCCGCGGACCGGGCGCCCGGGCCAGGACCCGCTCCCCGGCTGGGACGACATCCCCGGTGCACGCGGCTGCACCCCCGAGGCCTGTTCCTTCCGCGACCTCGCGCCGGAGTTCGCCGAACGGGGCGCCGAGGTCTATGGGCTCTCCACCCAGAGCGCGGCCGACCAGCAGGAAGCGGCCACGCGGCTACGCCTCCCGTACGCCCTGCTCAGCGACGCCGGGTCGGCGTTCGCGATCCCTCTCCGGCTGCCCACGTTCACCGCCGGAGGCCTTCGCCTGCTCCGCCGGCTGACCCTCCTCGTGCACGACGGCACCATCCAGCGGGTGCTCTACCCGGTCTTCCCGCCCGACCGGGCGGCGGCCGACGCCCTCCGCGCGCTGGACTCCTGAGCTCCGTCAGCCGGGCAGCGTCGCCGTCACGGTCACGGCCGGGGCGCCCGGCGCGATCGGGCGCGGTCGGTCCACGACGAAACCGGCCTCGGTCAGCTGGCTCACGAGCCCGTCGGCGTCCGTGAGCTCCATCCGGCCCTCCTGGGCGCGGAGCAGCAGGTCGAAGTGCCGGCTGAAGAACTGCGGGGTCGCCACGGTGGCCACGAGGAACAGCAGTCCCCCCGGGTTCAGCAGGCCGGCGATGTCGCGGAGGAGGGGGACCCGCTCGGCCATCGGCAGGTAGTAGATGACGTTTGCGAGCAGCGCGACGTCGAACGGCTCGGCCAGCGGTCCCGACGCCCGGGCCGAGGGATCGCGGATGTCGGACCGGACGACGGAGGCGCGGCCGGAGAGCCCCCGCTCGCGCAGCGTCCGCTCCGCCAGGTCGGCGGCCTCGGCGTCGAGGTCGATCCCCACGCCGTGGGCCGCGGGCGCCGCCTCGAGCATCACGGCGAGCTCGAGACCGGCGCCGCACCCGACGTCGAGCACGCGGCGGGGACGACGCTCGGCGACGGTCCGCGCCAGCGCGTCCATGACCAGCGACTCGAACCCCTGGGAGATCCGCGCGATCAGCGCGCCGTGCTCGGCCATGTCCCGGCGCCGCTCTCCGCCCCTCAGCAGCGTCGCCATCTCCCGGTAGACGGCGCTGTGCAGCCCGGAGAAGGCCTCGTACCCGGCCCGGACCAGGTCGTCCTCCACGATCGCCCGGCCGCGGGCGGTGAGACGCCAGGGCCGGCCCTCTCCCCCGCCGATCAGCCCCACCGACGCCGCCACCCGGAGGAACGCGGTCAGCAGCTCCTCGTCGACCGCGCCCAGCCGCCGCGCGAGCTCGGCCGTGGTGGCGTCCCCGGTGGCGAGCGAGTCGAGCAGGCCCGTCTCGACCGCGGCCGCACCCAGGTGCAGGCGGACGGCGGTGAGCCCGTCGCGGGTGGCGCGCAGCCTCGCGCGTGGGTGCCCCGCCCGCACGATCTTCCACAGCGCGCCCGGGTTGATCAGCCCCGGCATGAGCGGTCCCTCCTCCGGCGGGTGCGCTCCGGCGGCGCGCTGCCCGCGGGCGTCAGGTTCTCAGTCCAGGACCGTCTCCGGACCGTCCACGGGCGCGCCGGCCTCGAGCCAGCGCAGCAGCGTGCGTGCTCCGAAACCGGTGCCGCCCTTGACGATCTCGCCGTCGTCGGCGCCGGCGCGGGCCGGCCCCGCGACGTCCAGGTGCGCCCACGCGAGAGTGCCGGCGAAGGGCCGGAGGAACAGCGCGGCCGTCGTCCCGCCCGGACCGCCCGGCGCGTTGTTGGCGTCGGCGACGGTGCTGTCGAGCAGGTCGGTGTACTCCTCGGCCAGCGGCATCCGCCACAGCGGCTCCCCCGCGTGGGCGCCGGCCGTGAGCAGCGCATCGGCGAGCCCGTCGGAGGTGGCGTACAGCCCGGCGGTCTTGGTGCCGAGGGCCACCTTCATGGCGCCGGTCAGGGTGGCGACGTCGACCAGCACGGTGGCCCCGAGCTCCAGGCGGGCGTAGGCCAGCCCGTCGGCCAGCACCATGCGGCCCTCGGCGTCGGTGTTGAGCACCTCCGTCGTCCGCCCGCCGACGTGGCGGACGACGTCGGCCGGACGGTAGGACGACCCGGAGACGGCGTTCTCCGCGGCCGGCACGACCGCCGTCACGGCCACCGGCAGCTCCAGGCGCGCAACGGCGTCCAGCGTGGCCAGCACGGCGGCGCCGCCCGCCATGTCGGTCTTCATCTCCCGCATCCCGGCGTTGGGCTTGATGGAGAGACCACCGGTGTCGAACGTGATGCCCTTGCCGACCAGGACGGGATGCGCGGGCCCGGCGGACGGCGGGCGGTAGCTCACGACGACGACCCGGGGCGGGGTCGCGGACCCGCCGCCGACCGCGAGCACGCCCCCGAAGCCGCCGGCGCGGAGCTCGTCGGGGCCGAGCACCGTGACGGTGGTGTGCGGGAGACCGGCGAAGCGCGCGGTGACCTGCTCGGCCAGCCAGGCCGGGTTCTTCGTGTTGCTCGGGGTGTTGATCAGGTCGCGGGCCCACGCGACGGCCTCGCCCGAGACCTGTCCGCGCCGCCCGCCGGTGACGACGGCGGGATCGGCGCCGTCGGCCGCGACCAGGCTGACCTCGGCCAGCCGCTTCGGGTGATCGGCCGAGGTGTCGCGGAAGCGGTAGCCGGCCAGGAGCGCGGCCTCGACCGCCGCCCGCACCTCGTCCGCCCCGGCCGGGGACGCGGCGCTGTCCAGCGGCACGACCAGGCGCTTCGCGCCGAACTCGGCCAGCGACTGGGCGCGCCGGACGGCGGCTGCGACGTAGCCGCGCATGTCGGGCACGGTTGCCTCGCCGACGCCGACGGCGAGGACGCTCCGGGGGCGACGGCCGGCGATGGGGATAGCGGTGACCGTGCCGGGCTTCCCCCTGTTCCCGGTGTCGGCCAGGGCTCCGGTGAGGAGCTCGGGACTGACCGGCGGCGCCGGGTCGCTCAGCCAGCCCGGCAGCGCGGCACCGCTGCCGACCGGCACCGCCAGCACGTCGTCCGGACCGAGGACGGGCAGGTCGGCCAGGACGTCCACCCGAGGCAACGGCGCGGCCCCGGTCGCCGGCGTGCTGCCGGCGGCCGGGGCCGTGTCGTCGGTCGCGGCGCTGCCCGGGGGCAGGTTCGCGGCGGTGTTCAGCTGGTCGCGCCCTTCAGGGCCTCCGAGAGCGCCGCCGCCTCGTCGGGCGACAGCTCGACCACGAGGCGACCGCCCCCCTCGAGCGGTACGCGCATGACCAGGCCTCGCCCCTCCTTGGTGACCTCGAGGGGACCTTCACCCGTGCGCGGCTTCATGGCCGCCATGCGTGCCTCCTTCACGGCCACACCCCTCCCACCTGGGGCGGAAGGAATGCGGCGTCCGTCGATGCTGTGCGCTCCGGGTCAATGATCCCGTATGAGACGCCGTCGTCCAACATGAGCCCCCTGACGGTCACCCTCCCGCGCTCGCACGGAAGCAGTCGGCGACGTGGTCGTCCACCATCCCGGTGGCCTGCATGAGCGCGTAGGCGGTCGTGGGCCCGACGAACACGAAGCCACGGCGCTTGAGCTCCTTGGCCATCGCGACGGACTCCGGACTCGTCGCCGGGACGTCGGCCAGGGTCGCCGGCCGGCCACGCGGGCCGTCCGGGGCGAAGGACCAGAGCAGCTCCGACAGGCCCTCCGGCAGACCCTGCGCGGCCCGGGCGTTGCGGATGGCGGCGGAGATCTTCGCCCGGTTGCGGACGATCCCCGCATCGGCCATGAGGCGCGCCTCGTCCTCGTCGGTGAACCCCGCGACCGCGTCGATCGCGAAGCCCGCGAACGCCGACCGGAAGGCCGGCCGTTTCCGCAGGATCGTGATCCAGGACAGCCCCGACTGGAACGCCTCCAGGCAGAGCCGCTCGAACAGGGCGTCGTCCCCGCGCAGCGGCGTCCCCCACTCCTCGTCGTGGTAGACGACGTACTCCGGAGAGCTGTCGCCCCAGGCGCACCTCGTCACCGGAGGGAGGTCGGTCTGCACGGACTGGTCGATCAGCACGCCGCGACGCTAGTGCCGCCCACCGACAGTTCCACCGGTCAGCCGATCGGTGATCCGGCCACGCCGCTGAGCAGGTCCTTGGTGTACAGGTCACGCAGCCGGTTGGTGTCCCCGGACGCGAGCGCCTGGGAGGTCAGGACCAGCACCCGGTCGCCGGTGGCGGCGAAGAGGCGGCCGTACTCGGCGGGCGCGACCGAGCCCGCCGGTCCGGTGGTCGCCGCCCCGCCGGCGTCGGCGGTGACCAGGACGAGGGGTGCGCCCCCACCGGCGTCGAGATCCCGCCGGTAGAAGTCGCTATGCAGGTTGGTGTCCCCCGCCAGCTGGCCGGCGGCCGTCGAGAAGAACCCGTAGCGGCCGGTCGGGTCGAGCTCCACCCGGTGCTCCCAGACGCTCTGCTGGCCGTTGCCCATCGCGACGACGCTCCCGGTGACGAGGTCCTTGCGGTAGGCCAGTCCGGTGCCGCCGATCGAGCCGGGGGTCGCCGTCATGATCCGGGCCGCCGTCACGAACGCCACGTACCGGCCGTCGTCGCTGATCGCGATGTCACCGGCGTCCCGGTAGACGGCGAACTGCGTGGTGCTGCCGGACACCACGACCGAGGAGACCACGACGAGTTCGCCCGCGCCGGCGCCGGCCAGCGTCTTGCGGTGCAGCAGGATCGCCCCGTTGGTGCCGGTGGCTGCCGGGAAGAGCGCGAACCGGCCGTCCGCGGTCAGTGCCAGGGCGGGACCGACCGCCTCCCCCGGGAGGTTCGCCCCGGCGCTCGTCGTCGAGACCCGGGTGACCACGCCGGTCGAGAGCCGCTTCGCGAACAGGTCCACGGCACCGTTGGTGTCACCGGCGACCAGGTCGGCCCGCTCCGAGTAGAAGAGCACGAGGTCGCCGTCCGCGGAGACCGCCACCGACGGGGTGATGGCGTAGACCGACGAACCAGGCTGCAGGACCGTGCCCGCGGTCGAGGGGTGCACCGACCCGGCGAGCGGGACGCTGACGAGGGTGCGGGTGCCGGCGGTCATGTCCAGGCGGTAGATGTCGGCCAGGCCGTTGGTGTCGGCGGGCAGCAGGGCGGCCGTCGTGACGAGGACGACGTACCGGCCGTCGTCGCTGATCGCCGGCGCGGCGGAGTTGGTCGGGTCGGTGTCACCGGTAGCCGACGCCGACAGCGGGGCGATCCGCCGGGCGGTGCCGGCGGTCCGGTCGAGCAGGTACAGCTCGTAGGCGGAGTTGGTGTCGGAGGCCTCCCGCTGGGCGCGCGTGCCGACGACGACGAACCGTCCGTCGCCGCTGACGGCCGCGCCGCCTCGCTCCCCGGCCCCCGTCGCCGGGACGGTCGGCGAGACGGGCACCACCGAGACCTGCACCGAGCCGGCCGAGACGTGGCCCCCGGCGTCGACCGCCACCACCGTGAACCGGTGGGTGGTCCCGTTGGTGAGGAGGGAGACGGTCGCCTGGGTGGCCGGCGCCGTCGCGGTCGCCGCGATGCTGCCGTCCTCGGCCAGCACCCGGTAGCCGACGACGTCGGGATCGGGCGACGCCGTCCAGCTGATCACCGCGCGTCGGTCGCCGGGGGCGGCCGTCGGGCCCGTCGGGGCCGCCGGCGGCCCGTCCCGCGGCGTCGCGGGAGCCGGTGCCGATGCGGTCGACCGGTTCCCGTGGGTGTCGACGGCGACGAGCGTGTAGGTGTAGGTCACGTCGTTGGTCAGGCCGGTGTCGGTGTACGTGGTCCCGGTGACCGTGGCGATCTCCACCCCGCCCCGCAGCACCCGGTAGCTCGCCAGGTCCGGCTCGGCGTTCGCCGTCCACGACAGGCCGACCCGGTTCTCCCCGGCAGCCGAAACCAGCCCGGTCGGCGCCGACGGTGGGGTGAGGTCGGTGGGCGTCGCGGAGACGGGGCCCGAGGCCGCCGACCGGTTGCCGCTCGTGTCGACGGCGACCAGCGTGTAGGAGTAGGTGACGTCGTTGGTGCGCCCGGTGTCGACGTAGGCGGCGGTGCCGGTGACGGTGGCGATCTCGACGCCGCCCCGCAGCACCCGGTAACTCGCCAGGTCGTTCTCGGAGTTCGCCGTCCAGGCGAGGGTCACCCGGCCGTCCCCGCGGGTGGCGGTCAGCCCGGTCGGCACGGCGGGCGGAGTGACATCGGCGCTGGACGTGATCCCTGCGGACGGCGCCGAGCGGTTGCCGTGCGTGTCCACCGCAACCAGCGTGTAGGTGCGGTTGACGCCGTTGGCCTGGGTGTCGGTGTAGGACGTGCCGGTGACCGCGGCGATCTCCACCCCGTCCCGGAGAACGCGGTAAGTGGCCAGGTCAAGCTCGGAGTTCGGCGTCCACGACAGGGACACTTGCCCGCTGCCCTTGGTTGCGATCAGCCCGGTGGGCGCGGCAGGCGCGGTCAGGTCGGTCGGGGTGGCGATCACCGGTGCCGAGTCGGCCGACCGGTTGCCGTGGGTGTCGATCGCGGCCAACCGGTAGCTGTAGGCCACGTCGTTGGTCAGCCCGGTGTCGACGTAGCCGGTCGTCCCCGTCACGACGGCGACCTCCAGGCCGTTCCGCAGCACCCGGTAGTTCGCCAGGTCCGGCTCGGAGTTCGCCGTCCACGACAGGGTGACCTGCTGATCCCCCCGCACGGCCGCCAGTCCCGTGGGTACCGCCGGAGCTCCCAGGTCCGTGGGCGTCGCCGGCACCACCGGGCTGGAGGACACCGAACGGTTGCCGTGCGTGTCGACGGCGACGAGCGTGTAGCCATAGGTCGTGTCGTTGATCAGGCCGGTATCCACGTAGGTGGTCCCCGTGACGGTGGCGACCTCCACGCCGTCCCTCAGTACGCGGTAATCGGCGAGATCGGGCTCGCCGTTCGCCGTCCAGGACAGGCCCACCTGCCCGTCGCCCCGGATGGCGGCCAGCCCGGCCGGTGCGTCCGGCGGTGTCAGATCGGTCGGCGCGACCAGCACCGCGGCCGAGGGTGCCGACCGGTTCCCGTGGGTGTCCACCGCGACGACCGTGTAGCTGTAGGTCGTGTCGTTGGTCAGCCCCAGATCGAGGTGGCTGGTGGCGGTGACGGAGGCGACCTCCACGCCGTTGCGCAGCACCCGGTAGGAGGCCAGGTCCGGCTCCGCGTTGGCATCCCACGACAGACCGGCGCGTTCGTCGCCCCGGCCGCCGACGACGCCCGAGGGCGCTGCGGGCGGGGTCAGGTCGGTCGGCGTCGCGGTCGCCGCCGGCGAGGAGGAGCCCGACCAGTTGCCCGATGTGTCGTGGGTCTGGACGGTGTAGGCGTAGGTGGTGTCGTTGACCACCGTCGCGTCCGTCCAGCCGGTGGTGCCCCGACCGGCGAGGAGCGCGGTCAGCGGCGCCCCGTCGCGCAGCACCCGGTAGCCGTCGGCGTCGTAGTCACCGCTGTTCACCACCCAGGACAGGGCGACCTGGCCGTCGCCGCGAACCGCGGTCACGCCGGTGGGTGCGGCCGGGGGGACGGCGTCGCGCGGCGTGCCGGTGACCGGCGTGCTCGCCGTCGTCCCCTCGTTGGTGCCGATGAACGTGGTGACGGTCGTGACGGTGACGACATAGCCCCGGCCGTTGACGAGTCCGGTGACCGTCGCCGACGTCGACGAGGGGCTGGCGGCCAGCGTGCCGTCGAGGTACACCCGGTAGCCGCTGATGAACCCCTCGGTGGAGGCGGTCCACGAGACGTTCAACGCCCGGTCGGCCGCCACCGCGGTGACGGCGGTCGGCGGGGTCGGGTTGGCCGTGCTGGCCAGGCGCAGGTGCGTGGACGGCAGCGGCGTCGGCGCACCGCCGGGGATGCCCGTCATGGCGAGTACCGCGAGGACGGCCGTCGCCCGCAGGACCCACGAGCGGTGCCGGTGCCGCGCAGGGCGGGCTCCGACGTCCTGGTCGCGCACGGGTGCCTCCGATCCGGGCACCCGCGAGCCATCGGACTGCCGTACCGGTTCTCGGCACCCCGAGCCGGGGAGTTGACCTGTCCACGAGGTCGCCGTGGCGGCCTACGCCGGACCGGGTGCCACTCAGCGGCAGACGGCGTCGACCCCCTCGGCCTCCGGCACGGGCGTCCGCGCGGGGCTGGGCCGGGTGGCCAGCACGCAGCCGGCCAGGACCAGCGGCAGCCCGAGTGCGATGCCGAGGGTGAAGGGTTCGTCGAGCAGCAGGACGCCGAGGAGCACCGCCACCGCCGGGTTGACGAAGGTGATCACCAGCGCCCGCTGGGGGCCGACCTCACGGATGAGGGCGAAGAACAGCGCCAAGGCCAGCGCGGTGCAGAGGGCGCCGAGAGCCGCCAGGGCGAGCCAGGCGGGAACCGATGCGTCGGCGAGCGTGCCCAGCTGCGGCACCGCGAAGGGCGTGTAGACGACGGCCGTGACGAACAGCGCGATGGAGCTCGCCGCCACGCCGGAGACGCCGGGCAGCGCGCGGGTCACGACCAGCGGCCCGGTGGCGTAGCCGATGAGCACCAGGCCGATGGCCAGGAGGGGCAGCAGCTGGGCGCCCTCGAGGTCCAGGCCCAGGAGGACGGCGATGCCGACGACGCCGATCACCATGCCCACGATCCGGATCGGGGTCAGCCGCTCCTCCTCACCGAGGAGCACGGCGGCCAGGGCGGCGACGAACGGGACGCCCGCGATCAGCAGCCCGGTCAGCGAGCTCGACAGCGATTCCTCGGCGTAGGCGATCAGCAGCCAGGGGCCGGCCATCTCCAGGACCGTGAACAGCAGCAGCGCCCGCCAGTGCCGCAACGCCGGCCGCAGGTGCCCCTTCGCGATCGTCCAGGGCAGGAGCAGCGCCGCACCGATGACGCACCGCACGAAGACCAGGACGACCGGCGAGACCTCCCCGACGGCGACCTTGATCAACAGGTACGGAACGCCCCAGATGACCGACATGCTCAGGAACAGCACCCAGCCGCGCCGGCTCACGGCTGCTCCCCTGTCCGGCTCCCGTGCGTCACCGGCTCATTCTCGCCGACGGGTCAGATACTTCCGCGGGAGGCTGCGACCGCGGCGAAGCGCTTCAGCGACCGGCGGATGCCGAGCAGGGCGAACGGCCGCACCAGGAACCAGCCGAGCTCGCCCAGGTAGCCGTAGGGCAGGTACAGACGCTCGGTCCACACGAACGTCGAGTGCGGTCCGCGCGGCTCGATCTCGAAGATTCCCGGGCCGCGGATGAGCCGGCCCGTGTGCTGCACCTCCACCAGCCGCGGCGGCTCCCACTTCGTGATGATCATGGTGTCGAGGACGCCGACGTGCCGGCCACCGGGCAGGGGCAGTCCCGTCCGTGCGACCAGCCGGCCGTGCAGGCCCTGGGCGGGGCCGCCGACGGTGCGGACGTCGGTCGCGAGCATCCACTCGCCCTGGCTCTCCCAGTCGGTCAGCGCCGCCCAGACCTGGTCCGGTGGGGCGTCGACGTCGATCCGTTCGACCAGCTCAGGCATGTGGACGCTCCTCGTCGGGGTCGCGGGCCTCGTCCACGGTGGCGGGGTCCTCCCCCTGCTTCGTCGCGCCGGCGGCCTGCGGATGCGCCGGGCCGCGGAGGGCGGCCAGCTCGGCGTCCCGCTCGTCGAGGAGCTGGGCGAACTGGTCGATCAGCCAGTCGACCTCGGACATGCGGTAGCCGCGGAAGGCCGGCGAGAGCCGCAGCGAGCGCACGTCGTCGCCGACCACCGGGCGGTCGTCGGGGAGCTCCACCGGCGAGCGGGTCAGCTCGGCCGGCGGCTGCGTCTCCCCGCGTCCCAGCAGCAGGGAGGCGCCGAGGAAGAGCAGTCCGCCGACGACCAGGACACCGACGACGAAGACGAAGAAGTCCAACACGTCAGTCGAGCGGTCCCGGGTTCACCGGCGCCCGCATGCCACCGCCGCCGTTCCCCTGCTTGCGCGCGTCGTCGGCGGCCTGGATGACGGAGACGACCTCGGCGATGTCGTCGGTCACCGTGAACAGGTCGAGGTCGGTCGGGCTGATGGTGCCCGTCCCGCCCATGGTGCTGCGGATCCAGTCGATCAGCCCCGCCCAGTAGGCGGTGCCGAAGAGGATCACCGGGAAGCGGGTCACCTTGCGCGTCTGCACCAGGGTGAGCGCCTCGAACAGCTCGTCGAGAGTGCCGAACCCGCCGGGGAGGATCACGAACGCCTCGGCGTACTTCACGAACATCGTCTTGCGGACGAAGAAGTAGCGGAAGGCGATGCCGACGTCGACCCATTCGTTGAGGTCCTGCTCGAACGGCAGCTCGATGCCCAGCCCGACCGACAGCCCGCCGGCCTCCGACGCGCCCCGGTTGGCCGCCTCCATCGCACCCGGGCCGCCGCCGGTGATGACCGCGTAGCCCGCCTGGGCGAGGGCCGCGCCGATCTGCACGCCCGCGGCGTAGTGCGGGTGGTCGCGCGGGGTTCGGGCGCTGCCGAAGACGCTGACCGCTCGCGGCAGCTCGGCCAGCAGCCCGAAGCCCTCGACGAACTCGCTCTGGATCCGAAGCACGCGCCACGGGTCGGTGTGCACCCAGTCCGTCGGCCCGCGCCGGTCGAGCAGCCGCTGGTCGGTGGTCGAGCCCTGGGACTGCGCGGGCTCACCGCCGCGCAGCACGACCGGGCCGCGGTGCCGGGTGGGCCGGGGACGGCGGCCGTCCGGCGGGGTGGGTGGGGGCGGGTCCGGCAGCGCCGGGGGCGGGTTCGGCGGGGTGGTCATGCACGGCTCCCGGACAGGTAGGCGATCAGGGCGTCCTCGGCCGGCTGCAGCCGGTCGACGAGGACGTGTTCCTCACGGGTGTGGGCCAGCTGCGGGTCCCCGGGGCCGTAGTTGACCGCCGGGATGCCGAAGGCGGCGAACCGGGCGACGTCGGTCCAGCCCAGCTTCGCGCGCGCGGGCCGGCCGACGGCGGCGATGAACGCCGCCGCCGCGGGTTCCGCGAGGCCGGGAAGGGCTCCGCCGGCGTTGTCGACGACGGTCAGGGTGGCCCCCTCGGGAAGGACGTCGGCGAACACCTCGCGGACGTGCGCCTCGGCGGCGTCCTCGTCCCGGTCGGGGGCGTAGCGGAAGTTGACCTCGATCCGGCAGTCGTCGGGGATCACGTTGCCCGCGTTACCCCCCTGGATCCGCACGGCGTTGAGGCCCTCGCGGTAGGTGCAGCCGTCGATGTCCACCTCGCGGGCGCGGTACGCGGCCAGCGTGGCGAGGACGTCCGCGGCACCGTGGATCGCGTTGACGCCGAGCCAGCTGCGCGCGCTGTGCGCCCGTCGTCCCGGCACCTCGATCACGGCGCGCAGGGTGCCCTGGCAGCCGGCCTCGATCTCGCCGTCCGTCGGCTCGAGCAGGACCGCCAGGTCGCCGTAGAGCCAGCCGCGCCGCTCGCGGGCGACCCGGCCGAGCCCGTTGCGGGCCGACTCGACCTCTTCGTTGTCGTAGAACACGAAGGTGAGGTCGCAGCCGGGCTCCGCGCCGGGGACGCCGAAGCGCCCGGCCAGGCGCAGCATCACCGCGTCGCCGGACTTCATGTCGCTCGTGCCGCATCCGTACAGCCGTTGTGCCCCGTCGACCTGCCGGAGCTCCGACGGCACGTTGTCGGCGATCGGCACGGTGTCCAGGTGCCCGGCGAGCACCACCCGGGTCGGCCGGTCGAGAGTGGTGCGGGCGAGGACGGTGTCGCCGACCCGCTCGACCTCGAGCCCGCCCATACCCCGCAGCGCCGCCTCGACCGCGTCGGCGAGCGCCGCCTCGGTGCCGGACACCGACGGCGCGTCGACCAGCGCTCGGGTGAGGGTGAGGACGTCGGCGGAGAGATCGAGCGGCGGCAGGTTCCTCACGGGGACCGAGCCTAGGCGGCGCCCCCTGCACCGGCCGTCCGGACGGGCCGACAGCTCGGTAGCGTCCTTGCCGTGACTTCCGCCGCAGCCATGTCCGCCGTAGCCGCGGGTCTGGCCACCCTCAGCCCGTCCGGCACCGTCCTCGACACCTGGTACCCCGAGCCACGGCTCGGGGCAGCGGACGGCGCCAGGCCGGGGACGACGCGGCTCGGCGCGCTCGAGCTGTCGGGTGAGCTCGGCCCCGACTACGGCGGCCTGGTGCGGCGGGACGAGGCGCGGGGGGTGGAGATCATCGCCGTCCGCACGGTGATCCCCGACCTGTCGCAGCCGCCGGCCGACACGCACGACGTCTGGCTGCGGCTGCACCTGCTCAGCCACCGGCTGATCCAGCCGCACGGGGCGAACATGACCGGCGTCTTCGGACTGCTGACCAACGTGGCGTGGACCAGCGCGGGCCCGGTCGAGGCGGCCGGGTTCAACGTGCACCGGCTGCGGGCCGCGGTCGGTCACGTGACCGTCTTCGGCGTCGACAAGTTCCCGCGGATGGTCGACTACGTCATCCCCTCGGGAGTGCGGATCGCCGACGGTGACCGGGTGCGGCTGGGCGCGCACCTGGCCGAGGGCACCACGGTCATGCACGAGGGTTTCGTGAACTTCAACGCCGGCACGCTCGGGCCGTCCATGGTGGAGGGCCGGATCAGCGCCGGCGTCGTCGTCGGGCCGGACAGCGACATCGGGGGCGGGGCCTCGATCATGGGCACCCTGTCCGGGGGCGGCACCGAGGTCATCTCCATCGGCAGCGGCTGCCTGCTCGGGGCCAACGCCGGCATCGGCATCTCGCTCGGCAACGGCTGCGTCGTCGAGGCCGGCTGCTACGTCACCGGTGGGTCCCGCGTCAGCCTGCCCGACGGCTCGGTGGTCAAGGCGCGCGAGCTGTCCGGCCGCGACGGGCTGCTGTTCCGCCGCAACAGCGTGAGCGGGGCGCTCGAGGCACTCCCCCGCGACGGCGACTGGGGCGCCCTCAACGCGGAGCTCCACAAGAACTGACCCCATCCCGCTTTCGGTACCGAGAGCGGGGCCCGCCGACGTCGCTTTCGGTACCGAAAGCGCCGCCTGAAGGTGGACGACGGCCCCTGGACCGGCACTAGGATCGCCCGCACTTCGGGGCGCGACGAGTCGAGGGAGACGCCGGTGACCGGGGTCCGGAACCAGCAGCACAAGGTCCTGCTCGACGAATCGCAGATGCCGACGCAGTGGTACAACGTCGTGCCCGACCTGCCCAGCCCGCCGCCACCACCGCTGCACCCGGGCACCCTGCGGCCGGTCGGCCCGGACGACCTCGCGCCGCTGTTCCCCATGGACCTCATCGCCCAGGAGGTGACCACCGAGCGGTACGTGGACATCCCCGGCGAGGTCCTCGACGTCTACAAGCTCTGGCGGCCCTCCCCGCTGTACCGGGCGCACCGGCTGGAGAAGGCACTCGGGACGCCCGCCCGGATCTACTACAAGTACGAGGGCGTCTCACCGGCCGGCTCGCACAAGCCGAACACCGCCGTCCCGCAGGCGTACTACAACGCCAAGGCCGGGGTGCGGAAGCTGACGACGGAGACCGGCGCCGGTCAGTGGGGCACCGCCCTGGCCTTCGCCGCCACGCTCTTCGGGCTCGAGTGCGAGGTCTGGCAGGTCGGCGCCTCCTACGACCAGAAGCCCTACCGGCGGATCATGATGGAGACCTACGGCGCCACCGTGCACCGCTCGCCGTCGGACCTCACCGCGGCCGGCCGGGCCATCCGCGCGGACAACCCCGATCACCCGGGCTCCCTCGGCATCGCCATCAGCGAGGCGGTGGAGGTCGCCGCCGCGGACCCGGAGACGCGCTACGCCCTCGGGAGCGTGCTCAACCACGTGCTGCTGCACCAGACGGTCATCGGCGAGGAGGCCCTGCTGCAGTTCGCCGCGATCGACGAGACTCCAGACCTGATCGTGGGGTGCACCGGCGGCGGCTCGAACTTCGGCGGGCTCACCTTCCCGTTCCTGCGCGAGAAGCTGGCCGGCCGGATCTCCCCGACGCTCCGGGCGGTCGAGCCGGCGTCCTGTCCCTCGCTCACCCGGGGCGTGTACGCCTACGACTTCGGCGACACCGCCGGCATGACCCCGCTGATGAAGATGCACACGCTGGGCCACCGGTTCATCCCCGACCCCATCCACGCCGGCGGCCTGCGCTACCACGGGATGTCCCCGCTGCTCTCGCACGTCTACGAGCTGGGCCTGATCGAGGCGATCGCGCTACCGCAGACCGAGTGCTTCGAGGCCGCGCTCCGGTTCGCCCGGACCGAGGGAATCGTGCCCGCCCCGGAGCCGACGCACGCCGTGGCCGCGTGCATCCGGGAGGCGCTGGCCTGCAAGGAGTCCGGTGAGGAGAAAGTGATCCTGACGGCACTGTGCGGGCACGGGCACTTCGACCTGGCCGCCTACGAGTCCTACCTCGCCGGCGCGATGGTGAACGAGGACGTGTCCGACGAGCGGTTCGCCGAGGCGCTCACCGACCTGCCGCAGGTGCCCGCCGGCGCCTGAGCAGGGACCGCCTCGCACGTTCGCGGCGGGCCATCCAGCGCGCTTTCGGTACCGAAAGCGCGACCCCTCCGCCCCGCTCTCGGTACCGAAAGCGGGTCAGGTGAGGTTGGCGGGCGCCTCGGCTGGGACGTCGAGGTGCTCCAGCAGGGCGACGGCGAACTCCTGCGGCCGTTCCACGTGCGGGGAGTGGCCGACGCCGGGCAGCACGACCTCCCGGTAGGCGCCCCCGGTGGCGGCGTAGCGGTCCAGCACCGCCCGCGTCTGGGTGACCATCGGCTGCGGCGGGCAGGTCTCCGCACCCGGCCAGCCCGGCACCGCACCGACGGACCCGAGGAAGGCGAGGTCGAACACCGAGGTGTCGGAGATGATCTGGTCGGCGTCGCCCCGGATCCAGAGCACCGGCGGCTTGACCGGCAGGTCCACGATGCCCGAGACGTCGAAGACGGTCGGCGCGAACGTGTTGAGCACCCCACGGCGCCCCGGGGCCGTGCCGGGCCAGGTCTCGACGGCGACCGCGTCGCCCGGGTAGTGGTCGACGCCGGTGCGGGTGCTGTTCATGGACGCGACGAAGACGTCCTCGAGGTGGGGGTCGAGCGGCAGCGACCCGGGGGCCACGTAGAACGCGCGCAGGACCGACCGAGGGCTGGTCGGGCTGTCCGCGGTGGTGTCGCCGGCGGCCAGCGCCGCGACGAACTCCGGATTGGCCGCCCCGCCGCCGGAGCCCGCGCCGTCCTCGGACAGCGGCACGCCGTCGGGGCCGGCCGTCCCCCCGAATCCGTACGGCGAGACGGGCGCGACCAGCGCGACGGACGCGACCCGGTCGGGCGCATCCAGCAGGTACTGGAGGACGACGCCGCCGCCCATGCTCCAGCCGACCAGGTGGACCCGGTCCAGCCGGAGGACCTCGATCAGCGCGGCGAGGTCCTCGGCCCAGTCGCGCATCCCGCGCGTCGCGTCGATCGGGAGCGGGTCGGTGTCGCCGTAGCCGCGGAGGTCCACCGCGAGCGCCCGCATCCGCCCGGTCTCCGCGAGGGCGAGAAGGGGCTGCTGCCAGAAGAGCGAGGAGCTCACGTTGCCGTGCACGAACAGCACGGCCTCCCCCGGGCCGGCGGGCTCGACGCCGTCCGCGTGCAGGACCTGCTGGGTCAGCCGTGGCGTCTCCACCCGCGTGGCGGCGATGCCGGGCAGCAGCAGTTCGGGCATGTCGTCTCCTGGGCTCGGCCGACGGGGCCCGCACACGCTAAGCGACGGACGGCCCTCCGCGACAGCGCCCCGGACCCGCCGACGTGACCGCGGGCACCCCGGAACTGCCAGGAACCCGACCTACAGTCGGGCCGATGTCCAGCCCGCAGACCGCCGTGCACCCGTCGGGCACCCGTCGGTCCGCCTCGCGACGGCCGGTGCGGCGGCGGCGCCCGACGCGGGTGGCGGGTCGCCGTCGGTCCTCGACCACGGGGCCCCGGCGGCGGTCGCCAGCTCGGGCCAAGGGGAACTGGTGGTCCGTCGTCCTGGTCGCCGTGGCGGTCCTCGTTGCGGTGGCCTGGAGCAGGGACGATGGGCCCGAGTCGACCGTTCCGACCTGTCCCCTCCCGGGCTCGGCGATCACGATCACGTCCGAGCAGGCCGGGAACGCGGCGGTCATCGCCGAGGTGGGCTGGGAGCGCGGTCTGCCCGACCGGGCCGTCGTCATCGCGCTGGCCACCGCCCAGCAGGAGTCGGGGCTGCGCAACATCGACTACGGCGACCGGGACTCGCTGGGCCTGTTCCAGCAGCGCCCCTCCCAGGGCTGGGGCACCGAGGCCCAGGTCACCGACCCTGAGTACGCCGCCGGCATGTTCTTCGACCGGCTCGTCGGCGTCCCCGGCTGGGACAGCGGGCGGCTCACCGAGGTCGCCCAGGCCGTGCAGCGCAGCGGTTTCCCGGAGGCGTACCAGAAGCACGAGGCGATGGCGATCGATCTCACAGCTGCACTACGCGCCGGCGGCGGCGAACTCGCCTGCAGCTGATCGGGTTCGGGCCCGCGCCACTTTCGGGCGAGATTCCGGTTCCCCGAGTCTCGGTGATGCGAGATCCGCCCTAGCCTGGCCCCCGATGTCCACCACGGGGGGTTCGGGCTCTCGTCAGCATCCCGCTGCGCTGGCCGGGTGGGTCGCCGGAATCGCTTCCGCGGCCACCGTGGCCGTCGTCGCGTTGCCCTTCGTCGGTTTCGCCTACCGGGCACCGGCTCTGCACGTCGCGCTGGAGACGGCCAACGCCCTCATCGCCCTGCTGGTCGGCTACCTGGTGTACGGCCGGTACCAGCAGAGCCGGCGACTGCAGGAACTCCTGCTGGTGCTCGCACTCGGAACGGTCGCGATCGCCAATCTGCTGCTGACGGCGCTCCCCACGGCGGTGACCATCGGGAGCGACGACGAGTTCAGCCGGTGGGCGGCGGTCGCCATCCGCTTCCTCGGCACGGCCCTGCTGGCCACTGCAGCGCTCTCCCCGGTCGGTATCCGGCTCGATCAGCGGCGCGCGCGGGCCGTGATCCTGGCTCTCGGGGTAGTCGTGGTGGCCGTCGGAACGGCGGGCCTGGTCTGGGGTGGGGACCTTCCGCCCACCGTGGACCCCGCCGTCGAACTCGGCGACGCGACGCGGCCCCGGCTCGCGGCGCATCCCCTCGTGCTGGTCGCCCATGCCGTCGGCGTGCTGCTCTACTCCGTCGCGGCGGTCGCGTTCACCCGCCAGTCCGCACGACGCGGCGACGAACTCCTCCGCTGGGTCGGGGCCGCGTGCGTCCTCGCCGCCGTGGGCCGCGTGCACTACCTCCTCTTCCCCTCCCTGTACTCCGAGTACGTCTACACCGGGGACGTGCTGCGGCTGGGCTTCTACCTCCTGTTGCTGGTGGGTGCCGCCCGGGAGATCAAGTCGTACTGGGAACTCAGGACCCGCACCGCGGTGCTGGAGGCCCGTCGGCGGATGGCACGTGATCTCCACGACGGCCTGGCTCAGGAGCTGGCGTTCCTGTGGAGCCAGTCCCGGGCCCTGGCCAGCGGTCCCCCGGACAGCGCAGCTGTCGAGCGCATCGGCGGGGCGGCTTCCCGGGCGCTCGACGAGGCTCGGCGGGCGATCGCCGCGTTGACCCGCCCGCTCGACGAGCCGTTCGCCCGCGTCCTGCAGCAGGTGGCCGACGACCTGGGCAGCCGGTACGACGTGAAGATCGTCGCGACGGTCGATCCGGAGGTGGAGGTCAGCGCTGAGCAGGGCGAAGCGCTCGTGCGGATCGCTGCCGAAGCCGTGCGCAACGCGGTGCGGCACGGAAAGGCCGAGCAGATCGACCTCGTGCTCGCCGCGGATCCACTGTGCCTCTCCATCACCGACGACGGACGGGGCTTTGCCGGGACGCTGGGCGTCGCGGGGCCCGCCGGCGGGTTCGGCCTCACCAGCATGCGTGAACGCGCCCGGGGGATCGGCGCGGAGTTCTCCATCTCCTCCCGTCCGGGGGAAGGGACCACCGTGCTGGTGACCACGCGATGACCGATGTCCTGCGCGTCGTCATCGCCGACGACCATCCGCCCACCCGCGTCGGGGTGCGCGAGGCACTGGAGAAGCAGTCCTGTGCCGTCGTGGCCGAGGCCGCAACGGCCGAGGAGGCGATCGCCGCCGCACGAGAGCACGCGCCCGATGTCTGCGTGCTCGACATCAACATGCCCGGCAGCGGGATCGCCGCGGCGGCCGAGATCACGCACACCATGCCCGACATCGCCGTGGTGATGCTCACCGCATCCCGCGATGACGAGGACCTCTTCGCCGCTCTCCGGGCAGGAGCGTCGGGCTACCTGCTCAAGGACATGGACCCGACCCGGATCGGTTCCGCTCTGCGCGGTGTCCTGGCCGGTGAGGCGGTCCTCCCCCGGTGGCTCGTCCTCAAGGTCGTGGAACAGCTCCGGGCCACCCCGCGGCGGCGGATCGCACTGCCGAATCGGAAGGCCACGGCGCAGCTGACCGAGCGCGAGGCCGAGATCCTGGACCTGATGGCGAACGGGCTCTCCACCGAGGACATCGCCGGCCGGCTCTTCGTCGCCCAGGTGACCGTGCGGAGTCACATCGCCGCGATCCTGCGCAAGCTCCGGGTCAAGGACAGGAACGCGGCCGTGCGGCTGGCGCAGGGCACCAGGGATTCACCGGACCTGCCGTCGCGTTGAGCAACCACCAGGGAGACGGTCACGGAGAACAGAACCGCGACCACGCCGACCGACTGAAAGAGAACAAGAGCAGCAGCAGCGACCGGGAGCACGCCTACCCGACCCCGTGACCTGTCGGCCCTCGGGCCCGGAGTCCCGAGACCTCGCTCGAGCAGCCCGTCGCCCTCGCGGCGGCGGGCTGCCCGCTCGTTCACCGGCGCCGTCCGCCCCCGGCCGGTCGTCATCCCCGTGCAGCCGATCGCCGGCCGCCGTGGACGGCTCACCGCATGAACCTCAGGAACGCAGACGGCGCCGGACGACAGTGCCGCAGCCCGCGCGCCGGGGGCGCAGTCAGGCAGACGTCCGCCCGGCCAGGGGCCGTTCCGAACGACTGCGATCCGGAACCGTTGAGGAATCTCAACGCCGAGCAGCCCCTTTCACCCATTGTGGGCGACGGATTGCAGGTCGTAAGGTCCGTCCGTCAGACCGTGACGCACTGATCCGGGGCCTCCATCTGGTCGCTTGGGCCCCGGGGAGCGAGTAGCGAAACCGCGCGGTGAAGGGCTCGCTTGCGAGCTCACCACGGGGAGTCTTTTCATGCGCACTCGCACTCGTTCGCGCGCCCTACCGGCGCCCCTGACGGCCACGGGTTCCGCCTCGCGGACCGGACGGGCCATCCGGCGTTCGCTGGTCGTCGGCGCCTCCTCCGGGGTGCTCCTGCTGGTCGCCGCCGTGACGCCCGCGTCCGCCGATCACAACATCACGCACACCCGGCAGCAGATCTGCACGGCGGCCGGAGGGACCTTCTCCGGGCCGGGTACCACCACCCCCAACACGTCCCAGCAGGACAACCAGCGGTGCACCGTCACCACGACCGCCGACGGGCCGGCAGTGCCCTCCGGCAGCCCGCAGACCACCGACGGACCGGCGTCCCCGTCCGGCTCGTCCACCAGCGTGGACTCGCCGCCCGTTCCCGAGGGAGCACCGACCGACTCCGTCGAGACGGTCGACAAGGGGGAGCCCGTCGTCGTCGTCACCGATGAGCGCGGCACGCCCCGGATCGAGACGGACGAGCGGAACAGCGGCGACCCGACCGCCACCTCCGAGACGGTGAACAAGGGCACGCCGACGGTCACGCGGGAGACCGTGAACAGCGGCGAGGCCGTCGTGACGTCGCAGACGGTCAACAACGGCACCCCGACGTTCTCCTCCGAGACGAACGACGTGGGAGAGCCCACCAGCACCTCCGAGACCGTGAACGACGGCGCGCCGGTCATCACCACCGAGACCCGGCGCGGCACTCCTACGACCACCCGCGCGGCGGGCCCGCCGGTGAACTGCCAGTCGGCCGGCAAGAGCAGCAAGGTCCAGAAGTGCGAGCGCTCGGAGATCACGACCACGACCACACCGACCACGGTCGTCACCACCGTCACCCAGCCCCGGCAGACGGTCACGACGACCACACAGCGGCGTGAGACGACGACGACCACGACCCAGCAGCGGGAGACCGTCACCACGACGACACAGCCCCGGGTGATCGTGGTCACGACCACCCAGCCCCGCGAGCGGGTGACGACCACGACCCAGCCGCGGGAGACCGTCACCACGACGAGCACCGACGTCACGCCGATCACCACGAGCACTCAGCAGCGCGAGACGGTCACCACGACCACGCAGCCCACGACCGTGCTCACGACGACGACGCAGCCCACGACGTTCGAGCGGACCGTCACGCAGCAGACGACGATCACGACGACCACGACCACGGCCGTGTTCTCCTTCAGCCGGCCCGGCAACGCGCTCGTGCCCGTCGGCTCCCCGACGAACAGCACGAGCACTCGCCCGGGCGACCCGATCGTCACGACGACGACGCTTCCGGGCGAGCCGGTCGTCACCACCAGCACCGCCGCCGGGACGCCCGTGGTGACCGAGGTGCGGACGCCGGCCGACCCGGTCATCACCATCACGCGTGGGGAGACCACGACGGAGGCGATCGTCGTGGTCACCCCCGCCGAGCCGGTCGTGACCGTCACCCGTGAGGACGTCGCGGACGAGGTGACCGTCGTGGAGCTCCCCACCGAGCCGGAGGTCACGACCAGCCGGGAGGCTGCCGACTCCGTCGTCACCACGGCCACCACGCCGGCGGACCCCGACGTGAGCATCACCCGGGAGGCGGCCGAGCCCGTCGTCACCAGCACGCCGGCGCCGGGCGCGCCGATCGTGACCAGCACCACCCGGTCCACCGGACAGAAGTGCGTCAAGAACCCCAGCACCGCCCAGGAGCGCGCGAACGCCTGCTGATCGGCTCCGTCCCGACGATGCCCCGACCGCCCAGGCGGCCGGGGCATCGTCGTTCCTGGGCATCGTCGTTCGGGGGTCTCGACACCGGCGGCGCCCTCCGTCGCCGGACCGGGCAGAGCAGCGGCGTTCCCCGCTTCCGTTCCCCCGGCGGAGGGACATCGGGGCGCCGCCGCTCAATGCGGGTCCCGGAGCGGCCGAAGAGGGAGGCATGGTGCCTGCCCCCGAAGCCGCCGCCGTCGCGGCCCTGCCCGATGCGACCGGCGTGCCCGTCGGCGAGGTCCCCTCGCTGCTGCCGCCGCGCGAGGCCGTGCTCGTCCGCCTGGCCGAGCAGCTGCCCGCCACGAGCGGGACGACCGCCACGCTGGTGGTCCTCGGGCTGATGCGCCGTGACGACGGGCGGCCCGTCGCGGGGAGCACCGTCGCGCGGGTGACCGCGCTGCTCGCACGCTCGCTGCGGGGTGAGGACTGGCTCGGCGGGTCCGGACCGGCCGAGTTCGTGATCGTCATGTCCGGCGCGGCCACCGGCGCCGAGATCGCGGCCCAGCGACTGGTCGCCGCCGTCGAGGGGCTCGGCGTCCCCGGCCTGTCCGCCGCGGCGGGACTCGCCCCGCTGACCCCCGACCTCACCGCCGGGGAGGCGTTGCGCCGCGCGACCGTCAGCCTGACCGCCGCCCGGCGCGTGGGCTGCGGCACGGTCGTCCAGCACCGCCTGCCCTACTGACGGCTCAGGGGGCGAGCCGCTCCACGGCGGCGGCGATCCGCTCGTCGGTCGCGGTCAGCGCCAGGCGCACGTGCCGCGCCCCGGCCGGCCCGTAGAAGATTCCGGGCGCAGCCACGATCCCCAGGCCGGCCAGCCAGTCGATCGTCGTCCAGCAGTCCTCGTCGCGGGTGACCCAGAGGTAGAGCCCGGCCTCGGAGTGGTCGATCCGCGCCCCGGTGGCCCGCACCGCGGGCGCCAGCAGGTCGCGGCGGGCGCGGTAGCGCTCCCGCTGGGCGTCCACGTGCGCGTCGTCCTCCAGCGCCGCCACCATCGCCGCCTGCACCGGACCGGGCACCAGCAAGCCCAGGTGCCGCCGGACCTCCCAGATGCGGCGCACGAGAGCGGGGTCGCCCGAGATGAGCCCGGCGCGGTACCCCGCAGCCGTGGACTGCTTGGACAGCGAGTGCACCGCGAGCAGGCCCGTGTGGTCCTCCCCCGCGATCGACGGGTGCAGCAGCGAGCGCGGCTCCGCCTCCCAGCCGAGCGTCACGTAGCACTCGTCGGCGACGACCGGGACGCCGTGCGCCCGGCCCCACCCCACCCACGCCCGCAGCTCGTCGTGGGAGAGCACCCGGCCGTGCGGGTTCCCGGGCGAGTTCAGCCAGACGAGCACGACCCCCACGGCGTCGGCCGGCGGGGTGTCGGTACGCCGCACCCCGAGCCCGGCCAGGACCGCACCCACCTCGTAGGTCGGGTACGCGACCTCGGGGACGATCACCGTGCCGCCGCCGGACAGGCCGAGGAGGGTGGGCAGGAGCGCGACCAGTTCCTTGGACCCCACCGTGGGGATCAGCGACAGGTCGGCACCACCCAGCGGATCGGCCACCTCGACCCCGAGGCGGCGGCGCAGCCAGGCGGCGGCCGCGGTCCGGAGGGCCGGCGTGCCCAGGGCGGTGGGATAACCCGGTGCGTTGCCTGCCGCGGCGAGCGCCCTGCTGAGGACATCGGGAGTGTCGTCGACCGGCGTGCCGATCGAGAGGTCGACGACCCCGCCGGGGTGCTGCGCGGCGCGGGCGCGCGCCCCGGCCAGCGAGTCCCAGGGGAAGTCCGGCAGCGCGTGCGCGGTCCCGGAACCCGCGCCCCCCGGGGGTCGAGCCGTCAGGAGCCTTCCGCCTGCGGCGGCAGGGCGGCGACCAGCGGGTGGTCCTTGCCGATCTTCCCGGTCTTGGCGGCACCACCGGGGCTGCCCAGGTCGGAGAAGAACTCCACGTTGGCGTTGTAGAAGTCCTTCCACTTGTCCGGGACGTCGTCCTCGTAGTAGATGGCCTCCACCGGGCAGACCGGCTCGCACGCACCGCAGTCGACGCACTCGTCGGGGTGGATGTAGAGCATCCGGTCGCCCTCGTAGATGCAGTCCACCGGGCACTCGTCGATGCACGCCTTGTCGAGGACGTCGACGCAGGCCTGTGTGATCACGTAGGTCACGGTGGTTCCCTCCCGGGGACGGGGTAGTGGCCGCCGGCCCGGAGAGACGCCTGGCCAGCGGCGATTTTTCGCGCCTCCAGTATGCCGCGCCCCCACGGGGCGGGCGCGACGGGTTCCCCGCCTTCGGGACACCGCTCCCCCTCGGTGGGGGTGGGTGGTCGGAGGGGCCCGGCTCAAGCACTGCCGCTGACGGGCCGATCTCGGTCGCGTGTCCGAGGGACGAGCACGGCCTGGCGCTGCGGGACGTCGCGCCCACCCATCGCCCTTCGACGCCCAGGCGGCAATGGAGGACCTGCTCACCCGGCTGAGGGCATCCACCGGCGCAACCCGCATCTCGGTGTGGGTGCACGAGGCCTCGACCGAGATGGTGGTGCCCTTCCACCGCGTGGTCTGCGCGTCGGGCGAACCACCCCCCGTGCACTCCCGGCTGACGATGCCGATCACCCTCGACCAGTCCTTCCTCCTGTCCACCGTCATCCGCGACCGGCGGCCCGTCATCGCCCGGGCGGACGGCCGACGCGCGGTGGACAAGGAGTGCGCCGCGCTGGGCATCCGGTCCGGTCACGGCGAACCACTGATCCGGGACGGCGAGGTCATCGGCGTCCTGACCGTCGAGCCCGCGGCGGCCGCATCCCCGCACCTGCTCCGTACGGTCGCTCCCCAGCTCGCCGCGGCGGTGGCCGAGGCCTGGGCCCGGCGATCGGACCGGCGCCGTCTGGAGCAGGCGGCGGTCCTGCTGGGCCTGATCGAGTCCGCGGCCAAGGCGGAGTCCATGCGCCAGCTCCTGGGGGCGGCCTGCCGGCAGCTCGCGGAGCTCGGCGAGGTGGAGCGCGCCAGCATCTTCCTGCTCGACGACGCAGGCAATCTCGTACCCCGGATGGCCGCCTATGCCGACGGACGACGGGACCCGGCCACCCTGAAGCGGTTCCGCAGCGCGCCCGTGCCGCTCGGCATCACCGAGACGGTCCTCCGCACCGGCGAGCCCATGGCCGCGGACCGCGACTCCGGCCTGCTGTCCGCCTGGTGGGTCGAGAACTTCGGCGCCGTCTCGGTCCTGGCCGTCCCGCTCGGCCGCGCCCCGCACCTGACCGGGGTGCTCACCCTGGACAGCAGCCAGGTGCGGCCGTTCTCCGAGGACGTGCGGCGGCTGGCCGTCGCGGCCGGCGCCCACCTCGGCGGCGTGATCGAGCAGGCCCGGGCCAGTCAGGCGCGCGAGACCTCCCTCAAGACCGCGCAGACCGTGCGGCAGCTGCTCGTCGACGGTGCCGGCGCCACCGGCGTCGCGGAGGCCGCCGAGGTCGTGGCCCGTGCGGTGCAGCGGCTCGCCCGCACCGACCGCAGCGCTGCCTACCTCATCGGCGACGACGGCACGATCGGCGACGTCCGCCACGTGGACTGGCCCGAGGCGCACAAGCAGGTGATCCGGGCGCAGCTCCTCGGCCGCCCGGCGAGCGACGTCCCGCTGTGGCGGCGAACAGCGGCGGAGATGCTCCCCGTCTTCGTCCGGGACGCCTCGGCCAGCGATCTCCTCGATCCCCGACTGGTCGCCGACCTGGCCCTCGAGTCCTACATCAGCGTGCCGCTGCTCTCCGGCGACCGGATCCTCGGGCTGATCGTCACCGGTTCGACCAGCGAGTCCCGGCACTGGTCGCCGTCGGTCCGGGAGGCCGTGCGCCAGGTGACCCTCGAGGGCGCCCTCGTGGTCCAGAACGCGGAGCTGCGCGCGGTCGAGCAGCTCCGCCTCACCCAGCTGGCCACCGAGGCGCACCAGGACCCGCTGACCGGCCTGGCCAACCGCCGCCGCTTCATCGAGGACCTGGAGGCCACGGTCTACGGCGACGGGGACCGGCCGTGCGCCGTCCTCATGATCGACCTCGACCGGTTCAAGGAGGTCAACGACAGCTTCGGGCACAGCGTCGGCGACGACCTGCTGTGCCTGGTCGGACCGCGCCTCCAGGGCGCGCTCTCCGACGGCGACCTGCTCGCCCGGATGGGCGGCGACGAGTTCGCCGTCCTGCTGCCCGACGCCGACACGACGCGCGCACAGCAGGTCGCCACGCGTCTCGGGAACGCACTCCGGGACGCCTTCGTCCTGGACGGGACGTCCCTGCACGTCGACGCCAGCATCGGCATCGCCGTCTGCCCCGACCACGGCCGGGACCGTTCCCTGCTGCTCGCCCGTGCCGACACCGCGATGTACGCCGCCAAGCGCGGCCGCCACGAGTTCGAGGTCTGGGCGCCCGACGGCACTCCCGACTCGCGCGACCGGCTGGAGACTCTCGAGCAGCTGCGGGACGCCCTGGACTCCGACCAGCTGGTCAACCACTACCAGCCCAAGCTGGACCTCCGGACCGGCGCGGTCATCGGCGTCGAGGCGCTCGTGCGCTGGGACCACCCGTCGCGCGGTCTCCTCTACCCCGACGTCTTCCTGCCGCTCGCCGAGCAGGCCGGACTGATGCGCCGCCTCGCCCTCGGGGTGCTGGAGCGGTCGCTGCGCGACCTGCAGGCCTGGCGCGCGGCCGGACACGACCTGTCCGTCGCGGTGAACCTCTCGGTCTCCAACCTCCAGGACGTCGCCCTGCCCGAGCAGGTCGAGATGCTCCTCGAGGCGTTCGCCGTGCCGGCCGAGGCACTCATCCTCGAGATCACCGAGGACCTCCTGATGGCCGACGCGGCACGCAGTTCACAGGTCATGACCGGGCTGCGCGCCCTCGGTGTCCTCCTCTCCATCGACGACTACGGCACCGGCTACTCCTCGCTCTCCTACCTGCGCGCGCTCCCCGTCGACGAGCTCAAGCTGGACCGCAGCTTCGTCGGGCAGCTGACGTCCGACGAGCGGGCCGCGGCCATCGTGCGCAGCACCCTGCAGCTCAGCCGCGACCTGGGTATGACCATGGTGGTGGAGGGCGTGGAGGACGCCGCGACGCTCGACGCCCTGCGCGGATGGGGCTGTGAGTACGCCCAGGGGTACTTCATCGCCCGGCCCATGCCGGGGGACGACGTGCTCGGCTGGCTGGCGTCCCAGGAGCGATCCGTGCTGCGTCCCGCCCGCTCGTAGCCCCCGCCGTCTCCTGGGCGCCGTTCGCGCCTTGCGAGGATCTCCCGCATGGCCGGACCCCATCCCCCGCCCGGGGTCGCGCACCTCGAGCGCCTCACCGCGCGCAGCTGGCGGGGACTCGAGGAGGAGCCCTACGGCGACTGGGTGCTGCGGGCCGGGGGCGGGTTCACCGGCCGCGCCAACTCCGTGCTGGTCGTGGGTGAGCCGCCGGAGGACCTCGCGACCGCCGTCCGCACCGTCACGCGCTGGTACGCCGAGCGCGGTCTCCGGCCCCGCGCCCAGGTTCCGCTGCCCGGGAGCGAGGCGGCGGACGGCGCGTTCGCCGCCGCGGGTTGGGCCCGCGACGACGACAACCTCGTCCTGACGGCGGCACTGTCCGATTGGGAGGCACCGACGGTGGACGTCGACCTCGCGCCGCGACCCGACGACGCCTGGCTGGCCGGCTACCGCTACCGCGGGACGCCGCTGCCCCCGGAGGCCCACGACGTGCTCGTCAACGCCGAGGACCCGGTGTTCGCCGCCATCCGGTGCGGCCCCGGGCCCCTGGCGGCCGTTGCCCGGGGCGTGCTGGTCGAGGGCTGGCTCTGCGTCACGGCGGTCACCGTCGACGAGCGGTACCGCAGGCGGGGACTGGCCACGGCGGTGATGGCGGGACTCGGCGCCTGGGCCCGGGAACGGGGCGGGCGCTCCTGCGTCCTGCAGGTCGCCGGCGGCAACGCTGCTGCGCTGGCCCTCTACGCGCAGCTCGGGTTCACCGAGCACCACCGCTACCACTACCGGCTGGGTGCGGAGCGGGCTTCCGGGGCGGCCCCGCGCTGACCGCCGTCCGCCGCGGCGGGCTGCCGAGCGCCCCGCCGACCGCGACGGCCGCGGCCGTCACCCCCAGCAGCAGGAAGGCGAGGCCTACGACGCCGAGCGCCCCGCTGCCGCTGAGGATCAGGTCACCCTCGGGCCGGCGTCCCATCGCGGCGAGCACCACTCCTCCCCAGGTGAGGGCCGGCAGGGCCGCGACCAGCCGCGACCCGGTCAGCCGGAGCGCCAGCCGGACGAGCAGGAGATTGCCGACGACGGCCGCGACGACCGAGATCGGCACCAGCACGCCGGCGACGCGCAGCGGCAGCCAGAACACCTCCACCACGGCCAGCCAGGCCGCGACGACGACCACGGCGACGGCGCTCCCGGCGACGGCCAGGCCGCGGACCAGCCGCGCGCGGAGTCCGCTCACGGCACCAGGCCGGCGAACAGGTCGTCCTCCCACCCCTGCGGGCTGCTCCCGGCCGGGCCGCGCTGCCCCTTGACCAGGCGGAAGTGCTCCACCGCCAGGACCTCCTGGCCGAGCCTGTTGGACAGCGCGAAGAAGGGGCCGTCCACGAGGATCTGGGTCGGATGGGCCCGCATCGCGGCGTGCTTCTGCGCGACGTGGGCCTTGCCGTCCACGGCGGCCGTGACGTCCTCGTCGTCCACCGCGAAGGGAAGGTCGGCTGCGTCGGTGACCCCCTCGAAGAAGGACTCCCCGACCTCGGCCAGCGCGTCGATGCCGTGCTGCAGGACCGTGCGCGGCACGCAGCACCAGTAGACCTTGGCCACCTCCCACGGCTTCCCGAGCTCGGGGCGGTAGGCGGCGTCCGCGGCGGCCTCGACGGCCGCCATCGCGACGCGGTGGGCCTGGATGTGGTCGGGGTGGCCGTAGCCGCCGTTCTCGTCGTAGGTGACCAGCACCTGCGGCCGCACCTCGCGGACGACGTCGACGGCGTGCGCCACCGCCTCGTCGAGGTCGGCGTTCCAGAACGCGCGAGGGTTCTCGTTCGCCGGCGTCCCGATCATCCCCGAGTCCCGGTAGCGGCCCGGCCCACCCAGGAAGCGGGAGTCGGTCACGCCCAGGGCGTCCATCGCTCCCCGCAGCTCCCAGATCCGGTAGCCGCCGAGCTGGTCGGCCTGGTCCGCGGCCAGCTGCGCCAGTTCCGGGACGAGCACCTCGCCCTCCTCCCCGAGCGTGCAGGTGAGCAGGGTGACCGAGGCGCCCTCGGCGACGTACCGGGCCATCGTCGCCCCGCTGTTGATCGTCTCGTCGTCCGGGTGAGCGTGGACCAGGAGCAGGCGGCGGGAGGGAGTCACGGAAGTGATCTTCCCCTACGGGGGGACGGCTCTGTCGCGCCGAGTGGCGGCCCGGAGGGTCTCGGCCATGACACTGCGATCCTCCGGCTCGCACCGCGGCCAGGAGCCGTCCCCCTGTCATGCGGAGCGGCTGCGTCGCGCCTGCGCGGAGCCCTCCGGGCTCCACTCGGCGCGACAGAACAGGCTGGCTCCCCTATTCGGCTTCCACCGGGACGACCTGGCGCGCCTCGGCGAAGTGGCAGGCGGCGGGGTGACCCTGGCCGCGGTCGATCAGCGCGGGGATCTCGACGGCGCAGACGTCCTGCGCCTTCCAGCACCGCGTGCGGAACCGGCAGCCCGAGGGCGGGTTCGCGGGGCTGGGCACGTCGCCCTGCAGGAGGATCCGGTCCTTCTGCCCCCGCAGCGCCGGCTCGTGGAGGGGAACGGAGGACAGCAGCGCCTGGGTGTAGGGGTGGGACGGTGCGCCGTACACCTCGTCGTCGGTGCCCTCCTCGACGACGCGGCCGAGGTACATGACAGCCACGCGGTCGGAGATGTGGCGGACCACGGACAGGTCGTGGGCGATGAAGAGGTAGGAGAGGCCGAAGTCGTCCTGCAGGTCCTCGAGCAGGTTGACCACCTGCGCCTGGACCGAGACGTCGAGCGCCGACACCGGCTCGTCGCAGATGATGATCTCCGGCTGGAGTGCGAGCGCCCGTGCTATGCCGATGCGCTGGCGCTGGCCACCGGAGAACTGGTGCGGGTACCGGTTGACGAAGTCGGGGTTGAGCCCGACCCGGTCCATCAGCTCCTGGGTGCGCTTGAGCCGTCCCTTGCGCGGGGCGATGTCGGCGTGCACCGACCAGCCCTCCGCGACGATGTCGCCGACGGTCATCCGCGGGTTCAGCGAGGCGTACGGGTCCTGGAAGATGATCTGGACCTCGCGGCGGTACTGCTTGAGCGCGCGGCCGCCCATCTTCGCGACGTCCCGGCCCTTGTAGAGGATCGATCCGTCGGTGGGCTTCTCCAGCGCCACCAGCAACTTCGAGACGGTGGACTTCCCGCACCCGGACTCGCCCACCAGGCCGAGGGTCTCGCCGCGGCGCAGGGTCAGGTCCACGCCGTCCACGGCCTGGACGTGACCGACGGTGCGCCGGAAGACGATTCCCTGCGTGAGCGGGAAGTGCTTCTTCAGGCCCCGGATCTCCAGCAGCGGCTCGCCGGGCGGGGGCGCCGGCGGCAGGGCGGAGCCGACGTCCGAGGCCTCGGACGCCGCGGTGGCTCCGGTGAACTCAGACACCGAGCACCTCCTCGCTGTAGTGGCACGCTGCCTCGCGGCCGGGGACGACCAGGCGCAGCGGCGGGCGGTCGACGGCGCAGTCCCGACCAGGCAGCGCCGCTGCGCCGAGCCGGCGCCGCGCGCAGCGCGGGTGGAAGGGGCAGCCGGAGGGGATCTTCGCCAGGTTCGGTGGCTGGCCGGTGATCGGCTGGAGCCGACCACCCTTCACCTCGACCTGCGGCACGGACTTCATCAAGCCCTCGGTGTACGGGTGCGCCGGCCGGGTGAAGACGTCGTCGACGGTGCCCCGCTCGACGATCCGGCCCGCGTACATGACCGCCACGTTGTCGGCCACCTCGTTGACGACGCCGAGGTCGTGGGTGATGAGCACCAGGCCCATCCCGGTCTCCCGCTGCAGGTCCTTGAGCAGGTCCATCACCTGCGCCTGGACGGTCACGTCGAGGGCCGTCGTGGGCTCGTCGGCGATGAGGATCTTCGGGTCGAGCGCGATCGCCATCGCGATCATCACGCGCTGCCGCATACCGCCGGAGAACTGGTGGGGGTAGTCGTTCACCCGCTGCGCGGCCGCCGGGATCCGCACCCGGTCCATGAGCTCGGCGGCCAGGCGCTTGGCCTCCTTGCGGGAGGTCCCCCGGTGCGCGCGGAACATCTCACCGATCTGGAATCCGACGCTGTACACGGGGTTCAGGGAGGACAGCGCGTCCTGGAAGATCATCGAGATGCCGGGACCGCGGATCCGGCGCCGGTCCTCGTCGGACATCGCCAGCATGTTCCTGCCCTCGAACAGGATCCCCCCGCCGCCGATCACGGCCGGCGGCGTGTCGAGGATGCCCATGATCGCCTGCGCCGTGACGGACTTGCCCGATCCGGACTCGCCCAGGATGGCCAGGGTCTCGCCGTGGGAGACGGTGTAGCTGACGCCGTTGACGGCGTTGACGACGTTCTCCCGGGTGCGGAACTCGACGTGCAGGTCGTCGACGTGCAGCACCGGGGCGCCGGCCACGGCGGTGGACTCGGGGTAGGACGAGAGATCAGGTGCGGTCACGAGCGCTGCCTCGGGTCGAGAGCGTCGCGCAGGGCGTCGCCCATCATGATGAAGGCCATCACGGTCAGGGTCAGGATGATGCTGGGGAAGAACACCAGGTGCGGGGCCGTCCGGAGCAGGGACTGGCCCGCGTCGATCTGCAGGCCCCAGGAGATGGCCGGGCGCTGCAGTCCCACGCCGAGGAACGTCAGCGTCGCCTCGGCAGCGATGAGCACTCCGACGGTGATGGTCGCGTAGACCAGCACCGGCGCCACGGCGTTCGGGAGGATGTGCCGGACGAGGATGCGCCCGTTCGACGCCCCCATCGCCCGGGCGGCCGCGACGTAGTCCGAGCTCTTCACCGCGATCACCTGGGAGCGGACCAGGCGCATCGCGGTCATCCAGCCGAACGCAGCGAGCGCGATCGCCACCGCCACGACGCCGCGGCCGAGGCTGCCGGTCCGCAGGATCACCAGCGCACCCAGTACCAGCGGCAGCGCGTAGAAGATGTCGGTGACCCGGGACAGCAGGCTGTCGATGACGCCCCCGAAGAAGCCGGAGACGGCGCCCACGATGACGCCCAGCACGAGGATGACCAGCACGGCCAGCGCACCGATGATGAGCGAGTTCCGTGCGCCGAAGACCACGTTGGCCAGGTAGTCGCAGCCCTGCTGGTCGAAGCCGAACCAGTGCTCGCCCGACGGCTTCTGCTTGCTGTTGGCAAGGTTGCAGGCCCGCGGATCCGCTCCTCGCGCGAAGACGCTCGGGAACGTCGCCATCAGCAGGAAGAGGACGCCGAGGACGGCGCCGATCCAGAACAGCCGGTTCCGCTTGAGGTCGCGCCACGCGTCGCTCCACAGGCTGTTCTGCCGGGCGTCGGTGACGTCCACCGAGGGCGCCGCGAGGCCGGTCGTCGTCCCGGCCTCGACCTCGTCATGGCGTCGGTCGGCCTGCTGCTGGTCAGTCATAGCGGATCCTCGGGTCGAGGACGGCGTAGAGCACGTCCACGACCAGGTTGAAGAAGATGAAGAAGAAGACCATCAGCGTGACGATGCCGACGACGACGGCACCCTCCTGCTGGCGCACGGAGTCGAAGATCGCCCGGCCGACCCCGGGCAGGTTGAAGACCGACTCGGTGACGATCGCGCCGCCCATCAGGTTGCCGATGTCGGCGCCGATGAAGGTGACCACCGGGATGAGGCTGTTGCGCAGCGTGTGCCGCACGACGACGGTGCGGTTCGGCAGACCCTTCGCCCTCGCCGTCCGGACGTAGTCCGCGCGCATGTTCTCGGCCACGGAGGTGCGGGTCAGGCGGGCGACGTAGGCCAGCGAGCCGGAGGCGAGCACCAGGCCCGGCAGCAGGAAGCTGTACCACCCCTCACCGAGCCCCGAGATCGGGAACAGGCCCAGCTGCAGCCCGAAGACGTACTGCGCGACGAAGGCGAGCACCAGGATCGGGATGGACACGATGAGGGTGCTCGACACGAGCACGAGGTTGTCGAGGAAGCCGTTGCGCCGGATCCCGGCGAGGACGCCGGCGATGATCCCGATGACGGCCTCGAACAGGATGGCGACCAGGGTGAGCTGCGCCGTGACCGGCAGGCGCTGACTGATCGTGTCGATCACCTGGCGGCCACGGAAGTCGGTGCCCAGGTCGCCCTGCAGCAGGTTGCCGACGTACTTCCCGTACTGCACGACCAGCGGGTCGTTGAGGTTGTACTGGGCCCGCAGCTCGGCCACCACCCCGGGCGACAGCGGGCGATCTCCGCCCAGGGCCCGGATCGGGTCGCCGGGGAGTGCGTAGACCATCGCGAAGATGAGGAACGAAGCGCCGATCATGACCGGGATGGCGAGCAGCAGGCGGCGCGCTACGTAGCGGCCCATGTCCCCCCTCGGGTGTGTGCGCCGGCCTTGTGGGCCGACGCCGGTTCCATCGTGCCCGGTGCGGGGCACGCGTGCCGCCGGGGGCGACCGTCCTGGTAAGGACGGCGCCCCCGGCGGTGTGGTGCGGGTGCTGCTAGTGCGTCAGCCGACGACCCGGACGGCCGCGGCGTCGATGCGACCGAAGGCGTCGATGATCACGTTCTCGACGTTCTCCGAGTGTGCCCCCTGGTTCAGGCGGTAGAACAGCGGGGCCGAGGGGAAGTCCTCGAGGAGGATGTCCTCCGCTGCCTGGTAGGCCGCGATGGCGTCCTCGTCGTTCGAGGCCGAGTTGCCCTCCACGAGCAGCGCGTCGAACTCCGGGTTGCTGTAGAAGGTGTAGTTCGACCCGGCCGGCGGGAGCGCGGCGGAGGAGTACAGCGGGCCGAGGAAGTTCTCGGCCACCGGGTAGTCCATGACCCACGCGTCGCGGAACGGACCGGTCATGCCCTTGGCGTCCTTGAGGGGCAGGAACTCGGACTGCTGCAGATCGCCGCGGAGCTGGAACTCCACGTCCAGGTTCTCGCGGATCTGGTTGCCGACCGCCTCCATCCAGCCCTCGTGGCCGGCACCGGCGTTGAACCAGAGGTCCACCGGCTGGCTGCGGTCGAAGCCGGCCTCGTCGAGCAGGCTGTTGGCCTCCTCCACGTTGAGCTCGCACACCTCGCAGGCGTCGTCGCGGTGACCCTTGACGACCGGGCTGATGAACGACGTCGCCGGGGTGCGGGTGCCGTTGAAGATGGCGTCGCTGATCGCCTGCCGGTCGATCGCCATCGAGAACGCCTTGCGCACGTTCGGGTCGGCGAACCGCTGGTCGTAGGTCGGGAAGCCGAGCGAGGTGATGTCACCCTGCGCCGTCTCGATGTAGCGGTCACCGAACTCGTCGGGCGCCGAGGCGATGGCGTCCGGCGGCAGCGTGTCCATGATGTCGACCTGACCGCCCTGCAGGTCGGTGTAGGCGGTCTCCTGCTCGGCGTAGACCACGTACTTGACCGAGTCGGCGTTGGCCGGCTCGTCGCCGGCGTACTCCTCGTACTTGGTCAGCGTGATGCCCTCGTCGGGAACGAAGGGCTCGTCCGCCTGGAAGGGGCCGTTGCCGATCGGCTGCTCGCCGAAGCCCTCGGGGTCCGCGAAGAAGGCCTCGGGCAGCGGGAAGAACGCGGTGTACCCGACGGTGGTCGGCCACTGGGCGTACGGGGAGGTCAGTTCGACCTCGAAGGTGAGGTCGTCGACGACCCGCAGGCCGCTCATCTGCTCGGCGACCGGCGGCGCGATGACGACGTCGTTGTCGTCGGTCTCCGCCTGCAGGTCGCCGTAGCCGGCCACGTTGGCGAAGAAGTAGGAGTTGCCCTGCGCGTTCGGGCTGTACGCCGTGTAGTTCCAGGCGTCGACGAACGACTGCGCGGTGACGTCGGTGCCGTCGTGGAAGGTCCAGCCCTCGTTGAGGGTGACGGTCCAGGTCTGCTTGTCGTCGGACTCGATCGACGCGGCCACGCCGCTGAAGACGGCCTCGTTGGTCTCGGCGTCGTACTGGACGAGACCGGTGAACAGCGAGTCGAGGACCTGCCCACCCTCGGTCTCGTTCGTGTTGCCCGGGACCAGCGGGTTCTCCGGCTGGCCGATGTACATGCTGAACGTGCCACCGGCCTGTTCGGCGGCTTCGCCCTCGCCGCTCCCCTCCTCGTCGCTGCCGCCACAGGCGGTCATCAGCAGTGCGGCGGCGACGGCCGTCGCGACGAGCGAACTGTTGCGCTTGCTGAACTTCACGTGCAAGGCCTCCCTCAACCCGCGTTCGCGGGGGGAACGGACAGGTCGATCCGCGCCCATGACAGGGCTGGCGGACGACTGATTGGTCACGATCTGAGCGCACCGGGAAGACAGCCGTCTCCCTGCTACGACGAGTGGACCCTAGGCACCCTGCCGGAGGGGTGTCCAACCTCGTCATCGAGTTGTGACCTGCACCAGCGCCATCTGTGATCAGGCGCAACTTCGTCCCCACCTGGCCCCGCAGAACCGCCGTCTTTCCGCTGTTGAGCCGAAACCGCCGGATGGTTTCCGGTGGGGTGGATGAGGCGCGTGTCAATCGGTGATCTTCCGGGTATGGGCGCTCAGCACACGTCACCGTCAGCAGAGGAGAGCGCCACATGAGCGGCATCGACAAGATGAAGAACAAGGCCGAGGAGCTCTCCGGCAAGGGCAAGGAAGCCGTCGGCGACGCCACGGGCGACCGCGACCTGCAGGCCGAGGGCCAGGCGGACCAGGCCTCGGGCAACATCAAGCAGGCCGGCGAGAAGATCAAGGACGTCTTCAAGTAGGCCGCTCCGTCCTCGACCACGACGGACGCCGCTCCCCCGGGACGGCGTCCGTCGTCGCGTCCGGGACCTTCCCGCTTTCGGTACCGAAAGCGGGAGCCGCCGTCGCCGCTTCCGGTACCGAAAGCGGGTCAGCCGGCCAGGAAGGGCAGTCCGAGCTCGCGGGCGATCCGCGCGACGACCGCATCCAGGTCGCGGAGGTCAGGGCCGCTGAGCCGGATGACTCGCCATCCCGCCGCGATCAGGCGGTCGTAGCGTCGATCGTCCCGGCGGATCTGCAGATCGTCGAAGTGGTAGGCACCCTCGTACTCGACGACGAGGCGGCTCTCGGGCCAGGCGAGGTCGACGCGGCCCAGGAACTGACCGGCCTCCTGGACGTCGTACTGCGGCACCGGCGCAGGCAGTCCCGCCCGGGCGCACGCGACCCGGACCCACGACTCGGGCGGACTCTCGCTGCGCCCGTCGACGAGAGGGAGCACCTTCGCCACCCGCCGTGACCCCCACCGTCCCTTCGTGGATTCGACGAGACGGCCCAGAGCAGGGGCGCTGAGGTGGCCGGCACGCACCATGCCGTCGAGCAGGGCGACGGCCGTGGCCATCGGTTCGATCGCGCAGATCTCCCACGCTGTCCGCAGCGGCGTCGTCAATCGGACCGCGCCGCCGTCGTCCTCCATGACCACCGTTTCGGACCGAGCCACGTGCCTCCGGTGGACGCGCACACCCCTGGGACCGCGCCAGGCGGTGTCAGGAGGGACCACCGCGAGAACAGGCTCGGTCGGTCCCGCGAACGGAGCACCGAACCAGGCGGCGGCTGATCTGCCCCCGAGCACGGCAGTCGCCGGCATCACCAGCAGCGCTCCTCGCGCATACAGCCGATGGTCAGCCGGGAGCCGCGGATCGGCGTAGACGTTGTGGAGGAGGCGCCGGTACAGACCCGACTGCAGTTGATGCCGGGTGACCGCACCCTCCGCAACGGCGTGAGAGCCGACGAAGACGCCATGAAGTCCCCGCCTCGATGAGTTCACGCCGCAAGGGTGGGGCACGGCCGGCCTCGGCCCGGGCCGCTGTCCACAGGCCCGCACCGTCGGACGCCCCTCCCCCGCTTTCGGTACCGAGAGCGGGCGCCTCAGCCCGCGCTTTCGGTACCGAAAGCGGGAAGTGGGGGTCAGGGGCGGGCGAGGAGGGTGCGGACGGCGGGAAGGAGGGGGCGGTCCGCCGCGATCCAGTCGAGGCCCTCCAGCTCGCCGGCCCCGAGCCAGCGGATCTCCCCGTGCTCGTGCGCGACCGGCCGGCCGGCCGCGATCCGGGCACTCCACAGGCGCAGCGTCGAGACCCCCGGTGCGCCGCCACCGACCACGCCGTCCAGGAGCACCTCGCCGAGGAACGACTGCGGCACGATCGCCACCCCGAGCTCTTCCTCGATCTCGCGCGTCAGGGCGGTCAGGTCGGACTCCCCCGGCTCCACCTTGCCTCCGGGGAACTCCCAGCAGCCGTCGTAGGGACCGCCCGAACGCTGCGCCACGAGCACGCGCTCTCCGTCGACGATCGCGGCACCGACGACCTGCACCACGTCCAGCGCCCGACGCGCGGCGGCCGCGGCGTAGGCGTCGAGGTGCGCCTGCATCGCACGGAGGATGCGCCGGCGCAGCACCAGCTGGTCGAACAGGCGGCCCAGCACACCGGGCAGGCCCGTGTCCCAGTCGACCTGCTCGTCGACGAGCGTGCCCTCGCCCGTGGCGGAGAACCGCCGGGAGTGGGTCAGCCAGCGCCAGCCGGTCCCTGGGCCGACGGCGTAGACGTCGCGCACCGGGCGGGTCGAGACGATCTCCTCCAGCGGCGCCCCCCAGGGCCGGCCCAGAGTCCTCGCCACGTCGAACGCCACGGTCAGCGGCGCCTCCACCAACGTGGTGAAACGCAGCCGGAACACGGTGCGAGCCTCCCAGACGCAGGCAGGATGGGTCCGTGCGCATCACAGCCCGGGTCGACTACGCCGTCCGTGCGGCCATCGAACTCGCGGCGGCAGCGCCGGACACCCTGACCGCCGACCGGATCGCCACGGCGCAGGGCATCCCCGCGCGCTTCCTCCAGGCGATCCTCGGCGACCTCCAGCGCGCCCACCTCGTGACCAGTCAGCGCGGTCGCGACGGCGGGTACCGGTTGGCGATCCCGGCCTCGGAGGTGTCGATCGCGCGCGTCATGCGCATCGAGCAGGGCTTCCTCGCCGAGGTGCACGGCCAGCGTCCCGAGGACGTCGCCTATCCGGCCGCCGCCGCCGAACTGGCGAGCGTCTGGGTGGCCGCCCGTGAGGCCTACCGCCGGGTGCTGGAGCAGGTCACCCTCGCCGACGTCGTCTCCGGCTCGCTGCCCGCACCCGTGGCGGATCTCGTGGCCATGGACAGCGCCTGGCGGTCGTTCGGGAACGTGCCCGCCGGCTGAGCGCAGCGCTCCGGGACACTGGCCGTCATGTCAGCTGTGCAGCCCCCCGGCGTCACCGTGTTCCTGACCGGCCTCTCGGGTGCGGGCAAGTCCACGATCGCCGACGCACTCGTCGCCGGGCTGGAGGCGGAGGGCCGGCCGGTCACGGTTCTCGACGGGGACGTCGTCCGCACCCACCTCTCCAGCGAGCTGACCTTCTCCCGCGAGCACCGCGACCTCAACATCCGGCGGATCGGCTGGGTCGCCGGCGAGGTGGTGCGGCACGGCGGCACGGTCGTCGTCGCCGCCATCGCGCCGTACGAGGCCGCCCGCGAGGAGGCCCGGCGACTGGTGGAGAAGCACGGCCGGTTCGTCCTGGTGCACCTGGCCACCCCGCTCGAGGTGTGCGAGCAGCGCGACGTCAAGGGCCTCTACGCCAAGGCCCGGTCCGGGGTGATACCGGAGTTCACCGGCGTGAGCGACCCGTACGAGCCGCCCGCCCGCGCCGAGGTCGTGATCGACACGTCGGTCACCCCGCTGCCGGAGTCGGTGGCGCGGATCCGTGCGGCGATGGACGCCTGAGCCCTCCTCCGGAGAAATCCGGCCCGGCGGGCGGGTGTGGCACCATAGACCACGTGACCGACCGCGGCAGCCTCCTCGTCGCGCGTCTGCACATCGACCTGGCGCTCGTCTCCAGCGCCGCCTGTCGCGCTCAGCGCTGAGCCCGGTCCCCCGCGCGGTCGCCGCCGCGCCCCCGATCTGCAGCGCCCCCTCCGCCCGGCCGGCTGCCGAGCGGGCGGCGAGCGCAGGAAGAAGTCCCCCCGTGACCTCCCCCCGCACCAGCACCCGGCCCCCGCGTCGCGACGCAGCACCGCGTGGACAGGGTCAGTGGGCCCTGGGCTACCGCGAGCCGCTCAATCCCAACGAACGGATGAAGAAGGACGCCGACGGGCTCACCGTCCGTCAACGGATCCTCGACATCTACTCGAGGACCGGCTTCGACGGCATCGACGCCGGTGACCTCCGCGGCCGGATGCGCTGGATGGGCCTCTACACCCAGCGCGCGCAGGGCATCCCCGGCGGCAAGACCGCGCTGCTGGAGCCGGAGGAGCTCGAGGACTCCTACTTCATGATGCGGGTCCGCATCGACGGCGGGCAGCTGACCAGCGAGGCGCTGCGGGTCATCGGCGGCATCAGTACGGAGTTCGGCCGGGACGTCGCCGACGTCACCGACCGGCAGAACGTGCAGCTGCACTGGATCCGCATCGAGGACGTGCCCGAGATCTGGCGGCGGCTGGAGTCGGTCGGCCTGTCGACCACCGAGGCCTGTGGCGACGTGCCCCGCGTGATGCTCGGCTGCCCGCTCGCCGGGATCCTCGAGGACGAGGTCGTCGACGCCACCGACGTCCTCGCCGACACCGTCGCGAAGTACGTGGGCAGCCCCGAGTTCAGCAACCTGCCCCGCAAGTGGAAGACGTCGATGTCCGGCTGCGTGGACCACTGCACGGAGCCGGAGATCGACGACGTCTCCTTCGTCGGTGTCGTGAACGAGGCGGGCGAGGCCGGCTACGACCTCTGGGTCGGCGGCGGGCTGTCGACCAACCCGATGTTCGCCCACCGGATCGGCGTCTTCGTGCGGCCCGACCAGGTCACCGACGTCTGGGCGGCCGTCACGTCGATCTTCCGCGACTACGGCTACCGCCGGCAGCGCAACCACGCGCGGATGAAGTTCCTCATGGCCGACTGGGGTCCGGAGAAGTTCCGTCAGGTGATGCAGGTCGAATACCTCCACGAGGCGCTGCCCGACGGCCCCGCCCCCGCGCCGGCCAAGCACGACCAGCGCGACCACGTCGGCGTCGCGAAGCAGAAGGACGGCGCCAACGCGGTCGGGTTCGCGCTGCGCAGCGGCCGGATCAGCGGCAGCCTGCTCACCCGCATCGCCCACCTCGCCGACGAGTTCGGCGCCGGCCGCATCCGGACGACGACGCAGCAGAAGCTGGTCATCCTCGACGTGCCGGACGAGAAGGTCGAGGACCTCGTCACCGCGCTCGCCGAGCACGACCTGCAGGTCCGGCCGAGCGCGTTCCGCCGCGGAACGATGGCCTGCACCGGCCTGGAGTTCTGCAAGCTGGCGATCGTCGAGACCAAGCAGCACGCGCAGGACCTCTACGCGGAGCTGGAGAAGCGCCTGCCCGACTTCGACGTGCCGATCGGCATCAACGTCAACGGCTGCCCGAACAGCTGCGCCCGGTTCCAGACCGCCGACATCGGGTTCAAGGGCTCGATGGTCCGCGACGCGAACGGCGAGATGGTCGAGGGCTTCCAGGTGCACCTGGGCGGGCACCTCGGCGTCGAGGCCACCTTCGGCCGCAAGTTCCGCGGGCACAAGGTGACCAAGGCCGAGACCGCGGACTACTGCGAGCGCGTGCTACGCGGCTTCCAGGAGCGCCGGACGCCCGGCGAGTCCTTCGCCGCCTATGTCGGCCGCGCCGAGGAAGCCTGGCTGCTCTGACGTGAGCGAGGACCAGCCCGCGGGAAGGCGCCGGCAGCTGCCGGTGTTCCACTGCCCGTACTGCGGCGACGAGGAGCTGACCCCGCACGGGGAGAGCTCCGACGCCTGGCGCTGCGGCGCCTGCCTGCGGGCCTTCTCGGTCCGCCTGATCGCGACGGGAGTGACGGAGTGACGATCGCCATCCGGCCGACGCCGACGCCTGAACTGGCTGCCGATGCCGACGCCCGGTTCGAGGGCATCTCCGACCCGGTCGAGCAGGCCCTCGCCGTCCTCCGCTGGGCCGGGGACACCTTCGGCCCGACCTTCGCGATCACGTCGTCCATGGCCGACGGCCTGCTGGCTCACCTGGCCAGTCGCGTGATCCCCGGGGTCAACGTCGTCTTCCTGAACACCGGCTACCACTTCGCCGAGACCATCGGCACGCGGGACTGGATCACGTCCGCCCTGCCGATCACCCTGGTCGACGTGCAGCCGCCGACCACCGTGGCGGAGCAGGACGCCGAGTTCGGCCCGAAGCTCTACGAGCGGGACCCCGATCTCTGCTGCTCGCTGCGCAAGGTCCAGCCGCTGGCCACGACGCTTGCCGGGTACCTGGCCTGGGGTTCGGGCGTCCGCCGGGACGAGTCGCCGACGCGCGCCGGCACGCGGCTGGTCGACTGGGACGCCAAGCGCGGGATGGTCAAGGTCAATCCCATGGCTGCCTGGACCCAGGACGTCGTCGACGCGTACGTCACCGAGCACCAGGTGCCGGTCAACCCGCTGTTCGAACTCGGCTACGGCTCGATCGGCTGCGCTCCCTGCACGCGTCCGGTCGCCCCGGGCGAGGACCCGCGCGCCGGCCGCTGGGCGGGCAAGAACAAGATCGAGTGCGGCATCCACACCTGATCACAGCTCCGCTGGGGAACCCGAGCGGCTCCGCCGTGCAGCCGTCCTGACGAGGGGCAGGATGAGCTCATGCCCCGCCCGCCGCGCCTGTCCCCCGACGAGATCGCCGCCGCACTGCATGGGCTGCCGCTGTGGTCCGGCGACGGGGACGGCCTGCGCCGGACCGTGGAGCTGCCGAGCTTCCGGGACGCCGTGGCCGCCATCGCCGCGATCGCGGACGTCGCCGAGGACTTGGACCACCACCCCGACGTCGACCTCCGCTGGCGCACGCTGCACCTGACCCTGGTCAGTCACTCGGCCGGCGGGGTCAGCGAGCTCGACCTGGAACTCGCCCGCCGCATCGACGCCCTGCTCCCCGGTTGATACAGCCGCTGTAACGGACTTTCCGCGCGGAACGTCCTGGGGCGAGGCCGGCCTCTCGGCGCGGAAGTCCGGTTCAGGCCTCGACAGGGAGGACGAGCAGGCGCAGCAGGCGGTCGGCCTCGGCGTCCGGGTCGTCGGTGAGTCCGGTGTGCACCGCCCCCGGCTGGACGACGGTGCTCCGCGGCGCGGTGAGCCAGCGGAAGCGCGAGCCCAGCGCCTCCCGCCCTGCCGCACCCGCAGCCGGGTCTGCCGCGCAGACGTCGGCCGCGGCCCGCAGCGCCCGCCCGATCGCGTCGGCGTCGGCGGTCGGGTCCAATGCATACAGTCGCTGTACGTCGAGGTGCACCCGCGAGCCGAGGTAGTCGCGCTGCCGGCAGTAGACCAGCACCCCGGCGTTCAGCGCCTCGCCCCGCTCGACCCGCGGAACCACCCGCAGCACCGCGTACTCGAAGGTCTCCTTCGTCATCGCTGCGTGACCCCCTCGGGCGGTGGCGGGCCCAGCCAGGCGGGCCGGTTCTCCCCGCGGGGCGCCCGTCGGCGGCCCTTCCCCCCGGTCGCGGCCGCGGCGACCAACCCCGGCAGCCAGGCCTCCCGCGCCGCCAGCCGGGCGAGCAGCTGCGCGACGTAGCGCTCCCGGCTCGCATCCGCGACGCCGTCCTCGAGCCAGTCGTCGGGCACCTGCGCCAGCACCTCCTCGAGCAGCCGCCGGGTCACCCGCGGCGCCAGCGCGGCGTCGGCGGCCGGCACGTCCGGCTCGCACTCGATCAGCGCGTGCGCCGCCGCGTCGTAGGGCCGGTCGACGGCGGCCGCCGCACCCGGCCAGGAGTGGTGGAAGGTCAGCGCCGCGCCGTGGTCGATCAGCTGGAGCCGGCCGTGCCAGAAGAGCATGTTCGGGTTGCGCCAGGAGCGGTCGACGTTGCCCACCAGGGCGTCGAACCACAGCACGCGGCCGGCGAGGTCGGGGTCCACGCCGTCCGCCCCGGCCTCGAAGTCGAGTGCGCCCGGCAGGTAGTCCAGGCCCAGGTTGCGTCCGGCGGAGCGCTTGAGCAGCTCCTGCACCTCGACGTCCGGCTCCCCGACCGCCAGCTCGGGTGCGACGTCGACGGTCACCAGCCGCGGCACCGGCAGCTCCAGGGCGCGGGCCAGCTCGGCGCAGACGACCTCGGCGACCAGCACGTTCACTCCCTGGCCGGCGGCCCGCCACTTGACCACGTACGTGCCCAGGTCGTCGGCCTCCATGAGCCCGGGCAGCGAGCCACCCTCGCGCAGCGGGGTGACGTACCGGGTGGCGGTGACGGCGGTCAGCACAGTGCCGGTCAACCTACGTGGTCGGGACGTCCCGTCGCCGGAAGGCACCGACGGCCGCGACGGCGAGCAGCCCGGCCACCAGCGTCAGGACGGCGACCGGGGCCGGCTCGAACGCCTCCGCCGGGATCACCGGCGTCCACCCGAACGGCGACGTCCTCAGCACCGCCTCCGGCAGGCCGAGCAGCCCTCCGAAGAGTCCCAGCACCAGCGTCCAGGTGACCGCCGGCCAGGCGAGCGCCGCGCCGCCCGGCACCAGGCCGACCAGCAGCGCGGCCACCCCGGCCAGCACCAGCACAGCCGGCAGGTGCACCAGCTGCGCGCCCAGCTGCGTGGCCACCAGGGCGGCATCCCCGCGGACGGCCGCTGCGGCCGTTCCGGTGCCGAGTCCGGCGGCGACCAGCAGGAGGAGCGAGGCGACGGCGGTCACGCCGAGGACGGCGGCCAGGTAGCGCCGGCGGTCCAGGGACGTGGCCAGCAGCAGCTCCGTCCGGCCCGCCGCCTCCTCCGTCCGCAGGCGCAGCACGGAGCCGACCGCGAACGCCCCCACCCCCAGCGCGAGGTAGAGCGCCGTCGCCCCGAGGAAGGCGTCCGTCGGATCGCTCGCGCCCAGCGCCGCGAACGCCTCCTGCAGCCGGGCGTTGCCGGCCACCATGGCGGCGACCTCGTCGGCCAGCGAGCCGAACACCATGCCCATCAGCAGCAGAGCCGTCGCCCAGGAGAGGACCGCGGCCCGCTGCAGCCGGAAGGCCAGCGAGCCCGGTCCGGACAGCAGGGGGGACGCACCGGCCGGGCCCGGCCGGTCCGGGAGCAGGCCGGCGCCGACGTCCCGCATCCCCACCAGGCGGTAGGCCACAGCGGTGAGGACGACGGCGAGCGCGACCGGCAGCAGCAGCGGCCACCACCGCAGGTCGACGAACGCGCGGGTCTGCTGGGCCCAGCCGACGGGGGACAGCCAGGACAGCAGCGAGCCGCCGCGTTCCATCACGTCACCCACGCCGCGGAGCAGCACCGCCGCCGCCAGGACGGCGAGGGCCGCGCCCGAGGCCGCCCTCGAATGCTCGGTCAGCTGCGCCGTTACCGCCGCGACGGCGCCGAACGTCAGCCCGGTGACCCCGATCCCGGCCGCCAGTGCGAGGGAGTCGACGACGGCGAGGCCCGCGACCGCGAGCCCGGCCGTCATCCCTGCGGCCACCGCCGCGTTCGCCAGGGCCGTCTCCAGGAGGGTGGCGGTGAGCGCGGCACGCCGGCCCACGACGCCCGCGCGGACGAGCTCGGCGCGGCCGGACTCCTCCTCGGCACGGGTGTTCCGGACGACGAGCTGGATCGACATGATCGCGGCCGCCACCATGACCGCGAGCGCCACCTCGTTGGCGATGATCGCGCCGAGCGTGTAATCGCCCAGGCCGTACCCGGGGCCGCTGAGCAGCACCGCGGCCGGGTTGGCCTGCACCGCGGCGCGCCCCTGCCGGTCGGCCGCGGTCGGGTAGGTGGCGTCCAGGACGACGGCTCCGTAGACCGTCAGGGCAGCGAGCGACAGCACCCACACCGCCAGCCGCACGCGGTCGCGTCGCAGCGCGAACCGGAGCAGGACGCCGGATCCGGCGAACAGCCGCGGCCCGGCCGCCGGTGCCGTCGCCGGAACCGTCGGCGTGGTCACGGCGCGGGTACCCCGGCGGCGGCCGGCTCGTCCCCGTAGTGCCGCAGGAACAGCTCCTCCAGGGACGGCGGGGCAGCCGTCAGGCCGCGCACCCCGAGCGTGCCGAGCGCGCGCACGACGCCGTCCAGGTGCGCGTCGTCCACGAGGAAGGTGACCCGCCCGCCGTGGACGGCGAGGTCGTGCACCCCCGGCAGCCCGGCGAGCACGGTCGGGTCGGCGTCGGTCACCACCGTCACCGTGCTGCGGGTGAGATGGCGCAGGTCGGCGAGCGTGCCGGACTCCACGGTGCGGCCGCTCCGGATGATCGTCACGGTGTCGCAGAGCTTCTCGACCTCGGCGAGGATGTGGCTCGACAGCAGCACCGACCGGCCGGCCAGCCGCGCCTCGTGGACGTACTCGGTGAACACCGCCTCCATGAGCGGGTCCAGTCCGGAGGTGGGCTCGTCCAGGACGAGCAGTTCCACCTCCGCGGCGAGCGCCGCCACCAGCGCCACCTTCTGCCGGTTGCCCTTCGAGTACGTGCGCGCCTTCTTGGTCGGGTCCAGCTCGAACCGCTCGAGCAGCTCGGCCCGGCGGCGTGGGTCGAGCCCGCCGCGCAGCCGCCCGAGCAGGTCGATGGCCTCGCCCCCGGTGAGGTTCGGCCACAGGTTCACGTCACCGGGGACGTAGGCCAGCCGCCGGTGCAGCGCGACGGCGTCGTCCCACGGGTCGCCGCCGAGCAGCCGCACCGAGCCCGCGTCCGTGCGCAGCAGCCCCAGCAGTACGCGGATCGTCGTCGACTTGCCCGAGCCGTTCGGACCCAGGAAACCCACCACCGAACCCACCGGGACGGTGAGCTCCAGGCCGTCCAGGGCCGTCACCGTGCCGAAGGACTTCCTCAGGCCGTGCACCTCGACGGCCGGGCTGTCGGACATGGCGAGCCTCCGGGAACGGCGCTAACAGGCCGGTCGTCCCCGCACGCTAGATCCCTGCCGGTTCCGGCCCAAGAAGGTTTCGCGCGCCCATTGGCCCCGGCCGGCCACGGGCAACCGTCGCCCTGATGGCGGCTTCAGGGCTACCCTCCGGCCGTTCGTCGAAGCACCGCGAGCGGCATCGGAGGCGCAGATCAAGCCCGTGAGGGGCGCTCGTCGCCTTCGCGTCTGACGAGCGGGTGAGGTACTGGCCTAGAGGCCCGAAGCGGACCGCGGGACTGCCGTATCTGGGCCGTACCCGTGGGCAACAACGAAGGCCGCGATCGACCCGTACTTCTCACGGATCACCGCCGTTTCGGCGACACGGTCATGCGTTTGCACGAAGAAGCGGCCCCGCTTCGTAGCTCCACCGCATCCGCAGAAGCACGAACCGGTGGGCGCCAGGTCGGTCATGGCAGGACGCTCTCACGCGAGCGGACGACCTCGGCGGCCGTTGGTCTACGGACTGGGAAATTACGTCGTCCAGGTGAAAGTGTCGACGACAGATGCCGATCGCTCCTGCAGACCGGGCGCCACGAGGCGTCGGTGATCGAGAATGCGGAGAGCGCAGTGTCGCTGACATACGGTGGGCCGAGTCGGCCGCCAGCCTTCAAGCCATGCGAGCGGTTCAACCGCGATGGCAGTCGCTGCAGTAACGACACCCACCATGTCGACGCCTGGTGCCGACGACCCGGCTGCGATGGCTTCCGCCGAGCTGGCACGGCGTCGGCACCACCGCCGACGCCGGACACCGCGACGGGCGGACTGCCGCGTGCGCGCCAGGCAGACGGTGATGCCGCGGCGCTTCCATACTTCGAGCCGGGCACCGTGCACATCACCACGGCGGCAATTGACAGCTACCGCTACCACCATGGGGGCTCCATGGAGTCGGCCCGCGGGGAGCTGCGGGACATGCTCGAAGCCTTCGCCCCTACGGCGGCGGTTCGATCGTCGCAGGGCTACATCAGTCTGCTGCGTGACGGCTACAAGCTCATTCTGAACGCTGATCTCGACGTGTTGACGAGCTACTTCACCGTGCACCGCGAGCGGACGTGGGCGCAACTGCAGGCCGGCGTGACCTCCCGCTTCCCCGGCGGTGGCTCTAAGGGGTCGCCGGGCGAGCCATTGAAGAAGCCGGCCGAGTTCCAGTCGTTGACCTGCGATCCGCAGACGGTGGAACTCAAGCCGCGGCACCTGCGAGCGTTCGCGGTGCGAACGGACCTCGAGCACCTGGCTGGAGGTCAGCTGGAAGTCGCCTTCCGTCGCTTCATAGTCGAGAAGTTCGCCTCCCAGCCCGGGGTTGTCCGCAGAGACAACTTGGTGGAGTTCACCGAGGGGGACGTGCGTGTCATCTTCTCAGCCGATCAGCAGCGGGTATTGACCGTCTTCTGGCCACGTCGAGCAGACGCTGAGGACTGAGCTGTCTCCATCCCACAAGGAGGCAGCTCCAGCCGCTGCCCAACCGCAACGGCACTAACCTGCCCAGGCCGACCTGGTACCGCCGCGGTCCGCCGGATTGCTGGTGCTGTTCGTGATGACGCTTGCAAACACCGTCTAGGCCCGCCGGCAGAACCAATCCGGTTCTCGGTAGCCACTGTCCTGAGTGGGCCGCTTGGGGACACCCGCTTCAAGCTCAGGAGTTCCCGCGGAAGCGTCGTCAAGTCGCACACCTTGACCTTCTTCCGCGGAAGCGTGTTCACCTGCTCCGTGTCCTTGAAGTAGGGCCGGTTACGGCCAAACGTCGGCGGCCGCTGAGCTACACGTCGCGGCGTCCTAGCAGCATCGCGCCGAGCAGCCAGGCGACGACCGCCCAGCCCGCGACGATCGCCAGGCCCACCGGCCAGCTCGTGGCGACCGCGGCGAAGGCGTCCTCCCCCACCCGCAGCGCCGGCAGCGCCTGGGAGGCACGCATCGCGAGCTCCTTCCCCCAGAGCGCCAGGGCCGGCGGCAGGACGAAGACCAGCGCCACCCCGATGCCCACCGCCCCCGCGGTCGACCGGAGCACCGTGCCCAGCGCGACGGCGAGGACCGCCACGAGCGCACCGTTGACCACCTGCAGCCCCATGGGCCGGAGCACCTCCGGGCTGGTCAGTGCCAGGCCGCCCGGAACGTCGGTGAGGGTGAACGCCGCCGCGGCACAGACCACGACGAGGACGGCGGTGAGCAGGGCGCAGTACAGGGTGACGACGAGCGTCTTGGCCGTCAGCAGCCGCGTGCGCCGGGGCGCGACGGTCAGCGAGACCAGTGCCATGCCGGACGCGAACTCGGTGGTCACGGCCAGCACGCCGAGCACGAGGACGACGAGCTGACCGATGCCGAAGCCGGTGAGCGCGACACCCAGCGCGACGTCGGACCGCGGGGCCGAGTTGGTGCTCGCCGCCGCCAGCCACCCGGTGCCGCCGACCACGAGGAGATACAGCGCGGTGCACCACCAGGTCGAGCGGATCGACCGCAGCTTGGTCCACTCGCTGCGCAGCAGGGCCCGGAAGGGCACGGCCCCCCTCATGCCGACACCGCCCGGAACTCGACCTCGTCCTCGGTCAGCGCGAGGTAGGCCTCCTCCAGTGACTCGTTCACCTGGGTGAGCTCGTGCACGCGCAGGCCGGAGAGGAACGCCACGTCGCCGACCTCGACGACGTCCAGGCCCTCGACCCAGAGCGCGCCATCGGTCAGGACGTCGATGCGGGCGCCGGCCCGCTCGAGCGCCCGTGCCAGCAACGAGGCCATGGGGCTGCGCACCCGGACGGCGGAGTGCTGCCCCAGCAGGTCGGCCATCGGCAGGTCGGCGAGCAGGCGGCCGTGGCCCAGCACGACGAGGTGGTCGGCGGTCTCCTCCATCTCGCTCATCAGGTGGCTGGAGACCAGGACGGTGCGCCCCTCGTCGGCGAGGTCGCGCAGCAGCTCCCGGACCCACCGGATGCCCTCGGGGTCCAGGCCGTTCACCGGCTCGTCCAGCACGAGGACGTCGGGGTCGCCGAGCAGGGCCCCCGCGACGCCGAGGCGCTGGCCCATGCCGAGGGAGAAACCGCGGACGCGCTCGTGGGCGACACTGTCGATGCCGACCAGCTCGATCACCTCGTCCACCCGCTCGCGGGGAAGATCGTTGCTCTGCGCGAGGGCGAGCAGGTGTGCGTACGCCGTCCGGCCGGGGTGCCGGGCCCGGGGGTCGATCAGTGCCCCCACCCGCTGCATCGGCCGGGAGAGTTCCCGGTACGGCCGGCCGAGGACCATCACCCGTCCGGCCGTGGGCCGGGTGAGACCGAGGATGCAGCGCATCGTCGTCGTCTTGCCCGAGCCGTTGGGGCCGAGGAATCCGGTGACGCGGCCCGGCTCGATGGTCACGGTGAGATCGTCGACGGCGACGCGCGCGCCGTACTGCTTGGTCAGGCCGTCGATCTCGATCACGTGTCCAGCATGGCCAGGGCCGCGGCGCCGCCGGAGGAGGCGCGCCCCGCCGCCGCCCCGCCCGCCCCACCGTTCACTCGGCTCGATCCCCGTACGCGGTTTCGCCCTCGGCGAGGCGCGGGTAGCGGCGTCGCATGCCTCCCGCGCGCCGACCCGACCAGTTTGCCCCGACGACCGTCAGCCCGACCGGAGTTCTCCACGAGGGCCCGAAGGGCGGCCGTGACCCACGGGCTCAGGCCGGCGACACGCTGACCTCGCCGAACGGCGTGCGCATCCCGGACAGCGACCACTCGCTGAAGGCGGGCCCGCGGGGCCCGGTCCTCCTCGCCGACGACTTCCACCTGCGCGAGAAGATCATGCACTTCGACCACGAGCGGATCCCGGAGCGCGTGGTGCACGCCCGCGGCGCCGGAGCGCACGGGGTCTTCACGGCCAACGGCGCCGCCGCGACCGTGACCCGCGCCGCCGTGCTGGCGGAGAAGGGCCTGGAGACGAAGGTCTTCGTGCGGTTCTCCACCGTGCTGGGCTCGCGCGGCTCGGCCGACACGGTGCGCGACACCCGCGGGTTCGCGACGAAGTTCTACACGAAGGAAGGGACCTGGGACCTCGTCGGCAACAACATCCCGGTCTTCTTCATCCAGGACGCGATCAAGTTCCCCGACGTCATCCACGCGGGCAAGCCGCACCCCGACCGGGAGATCCCCCAGGCCCAGTCGGCGCACGACACCTTCTGGGACTTCGTCACCCTCCACACCGAGGCGACCCACCACACGATCTGGAACATGAGCGACCGGGGCATCCCGCGCAGCTACCGGATGATGGAGGGCTTCGGCGTCCACACGTTCCGGCTGGTGAACGCCCAGCGGGAGACGGCGCTGGTGAAGTTCCACTGGAAGCCGCGGCTCGGCGTGCACTCGCTGACCTGGGAGGAGGCGCAGATCGCCGCGGGCGTGGACCCCGACTTCCACCGCCGGGACCTCTACGACGCCATCGAGAACGGCGCCTTCCCCGAGTGGGACCTCGGCATCCAGGTCTTCCCCGACACCCCGGACGAGACCTTCGAGGGCATCGACCTGCTCGATCCCACCAAGATCGTCCCGGAGGAGTTCGCGCCGGTGCAGGTCATCGGGACGCTGGTCCTGAACGGCAACCCGACCAACTTCTTCGCCGAGACCGAGCAGGTGGCCTTCCACACCGGGCACCTGGTGCCCGGGATCGAGCCCACCAACGACCCGCTGCTGGCCGGCCGGAACTTCTCCTACCTCGACACCCAGCTGACCCGGCTCGGCGGGCCGAACTTCACCCAGATCCCGATCAACCGGCCGCACGCCCCGGTCAACGACAACACCCGCGACGGCTTCCACCAGCACGCCGTGCACACCGGGCAGGCGCCCTACACGCCGAACAGCGTCGACGACGGCGTCGCGTTCCCGGCGGACTGGGCCGAGGGCGGCTACGTCAACGTCCCGCGGCACGTGGAGGGGGACGTCGTCCGCGCCGCGCCCGCCTCGTTCGACGACCACTACTCCCAGCCGGCGCTGTTCTACGCGAGCCTGACCAGCGTCGAGCAGCAGCACGTGATCGACGCGTACACCTTCGAGCTGGGCAAGTGCTACGAGCAGGGCATCAAGGAGCGCGGGCTCACCGTACTGGCCCGGATCGACGCGAACCTGTGCGCGCAGGTGGCCGCCGGCCTCGGTCTGCCGGTGCCCAAGAAGATCAAGCCGGAGAAGCCGCGGGTGCAGTCGCCGGCGCTGCGCCAGATCAAGCCGACGCCGTTCCCGATCGCCGGGCGCATCGTCGGCGTCGTCGCCGGGCCGGGCGCGGACCTCGACGGGATCGCCACGCTGCGCAAGGCCCTGGAGGCCGAGGGCGCGCTGCTCCGGGTGATCGCCCCGCACGGGGGTCAGCTGAAGAAGGGCCGCCAGGTCGAGATCGTCGAACGGACCTTCGCGACCGGGCGGTCGATCGAGTTCGACGCGATCGTCGTCGCCGACGGCGCACCGAAGGACGGCGACTTCCGCGCGCTGGTCATGCTGCAGGAGGCGTTCCGGCACCTGAAGGCCGTCGGCGCGTGGGGCGACGGCGTGGAGGTGCTCCGCGCCGCCGGCATCGCCCCGCAGGCGCCCGGCGTGCTCACCGGGAAGAAGGCGAACGCCAAGCTGGCGGCCGCCACGGTCGCCGCGCTGGGCCTGCATCGGGCCTGGGACCGGATGCCCCTGGTGGCGGCCTCGGCCGTGCCCCCCACGGTCTGACCGACCGCCCGACCGCACCGACCCGACCGACCCGACCGACCCGGCTCGACGCGATCGGCGAGCCGGCGTCGGCGGCCGTGCGTGGCCGCCCCGTCCCCGCGTCAGCTCAGCGTCGCGGGGGCGGCGGCGGCGGGCGGTAGGCCGGCCCCGGGGGAGGCTGCGCGTAGCGGCCGGGTCCCGGTGGGGCCGGCGTGTAGTAGCCGGGCCCCTGCGGAGGCGGGCCCCGGTGACCGCGGTCCTCGCCGGGCAGGTCTTCGATGAATGGGATCTTGGCGATGTACTGCTGGTAGAGCTTCACCCCGTCGTCCACCGACAGATTGCCGAACTGGAGCAGGCTCGACAGGCCCTCCAGATCGGCGTTGACCGCCTCTGCGGCGCCCAGCCGGCCGACGTCGTCCTGGGACTTGCTGAGGTTGGTCAGCACCGCCCCGCCCACCGACACCAGGAGCGCCAGCAGGCAGAGGATCCGCCAGACGTAGGAGTCGCTCTGCAGTGCCAGCAGGTTCTGGATGTTCTGGGCGAACGGCTCACCGCCCAGCGCCGGCCCCGCGGTGGCGAGCGCGGACACCGAGGTGAGCAGGATGATGAGGTTGGCGCGGCGCCGGGTGCGCGGCCGGTTCGCCCGCAGGAAGGCCTGAACCGCAGCGCGGCGCATCTCGATTCGCGTGAGCAGGTCGCGGCGAAGCTGGTCGTCGGCCATCAGCAGATCCCCCAGGCGTGGGCGTGCACGCTGGCCGAAGCGTAGCGGCGCCGGCAGCCGCAACGGGGGGCTCGCGCCCTGCGAGATGGCTCGGCCGGCGGTCACCGCACCCCCTCTCCCACGATCGGCAGACCGCGCCCGAGTCGCGGCAGCGGCGTCGACCGTCCCGTGGCGCAGCGCAGTCCGGTCAGGGTCCGGCCGGCGATCTCCACCGCGCTGACCGGGCCGGCCCGACCGCAGGTAAGGGCATCCTTACGAGAGCTGTGTCACCCCGTGTTTACGTGGCCGCAACCCCCGCTGAGATCTAGCTTTACCCCTGTGGTGACGGTGACGGACTCGGGCCAGCGCAGGACCCCGAAGGCGGCGAAGACCAACTCGGTCTTCAAGAAGGTCGTGATGGCGGTCAGCGGCATCGTGATGCTGCTGTACCTGGTCGCCCACGTGGTGGGGAACCTCAAGGTCTTCGCCGGCCGGGAGTCGTTCAACTCCTACTCGGAGTGGATCCGGACGGTCGGCGAGCCCGCCGTCCCCAGCTACACCGTCCTCACTGTCGTCCGCATCGTGCTCATCGTCGCCGTGGTGGCGCACTTCTGGGCCGCGGTCTCGCTCTGGCGGCAGGCCAAGCGCGCCCGCCCCGACCGGTACGTGACCAAGAAGGCGGTGGCCCAGAGCTACGCCTCGCGGACCATGCGCTGGGGCGGCGTCATCGTGCTGCTCTTCATCGTGTGGCACATCCTCGACCTCACCACCGGCACGGTGAACCCCGACGGCGACGCCTCGCCCTACGACCGGCTGGTCGCGAGCTTCTCCAACCCGTTCAGCACCGCGTTCTACGTCCTCGCCCTGATCCTGCTCGGCATGCACCTGCGGCACGGGATCTGGAGCGCCACGCAGACCCTGGGCCAGAGCAACAAGCGGCGGGAGCGGACGGTCAACGCCTTCGCGATCGCCTTCTCGACGGTACTGATCGCAGGCTTCCTGCTCGTGCCCTTCAGCGTCCTCTTCGGGCTCGTGGACTAAGGACAGGTATTCACCTCCATGCCTCTCGACCTCTTCACCGAAGGCGACCCGATCGCCGACACCAAGGCCCCCACCGACGTCCCCATCGGTGAGCGCTGGAGCACCCGGCGCTTCCGCGCCCGCCTGGTCAACCCGGCCAACCGCCGCAAGCTGACCGTCATCGTCGTCGGCACCGGCCTGGCCGGCGGCTCGGCGGCCGCGACCCTGGGCGAGGCCGGCTACAAGGTCAAGTCGTTCTGGTACCAGGACAGCCCGCGCCGTGCGCACAGCGTCGCCGCGCAGGGCGGGATCAACGCCGCCAAGAACTACCGCAACGACGGCGACAGCGTGCACCGGCTGTTCTACGACACGGTCAAGGGCGGCGACTTCCGCTCGCGCGAGGACAACGTGCACCGCCTCGCCGAGGTCAGCGTCAACATCATCGACCAGTGCGTGGCCCAGGGCGTGCCCTTCGCCCGCGAGTACGGCGGCCTGCTGGACAACCGTTCCTTCGGTGGCGCGCAGGTCTCCCGCACCTTCTACGCCCGCGGCCAGACGGGGCAGCAGCTGCTCTACGGCGCCTACCAGGCCCTCGAGCGGCAGATCGCGGCCGGCACCGTCGAGCAGCACGCCCGCACCGAGATGCTCGACCTGATCGTCGTCGACGGCCGGGCCCGCGGCATCGTCGCCCGCGACCTGGTGACCGGCGAGGTCAGCACGCACTTCGCGGACGCCGTCGTCCTCGCGACCGGTGGCTACGGCAACGTCTTCTACCTCTCGACGAACGCCAAGGGCTCCAACGCGACCGCGATCTGGCGGGCGCACAAGAAGGGCGCCCTGTTCGCCAACCCCTGCTACACCCAGATCCACCCGACCTGCATCCCGGTCAAGGGCGACTACCAGTCCAAGCTCACGCTGATGAGCGAGTCGCTGCGCAACGACGGCCGCGTCTGGGTGCCCAAGGAGCGCGGCGACGACCGTGACCCGCGGGAGATCCCCGAGGACGACCGCGACTACTACCTGGAGCGGATCTACCCCGCCTTCGGGAACCTGGTCCCCCGCGACATCGCCTCCCGTCAGGCCAAGAACGTGTGCGACGAGGGCCGGGGCGTCGGCCCCGGCGGGCTGGGCGTCTACCTCGACTTCGGCGAGGCCATGCAGCGCCTGGGCCGCAAGGCCATCGAGGCGAAGTACGGCAACCTCTTCGACATGTACGCCCAGATCACCGGCGAGGACCCGTACGAGACGCCGATGCGGATCTACCCCGCGGTGCACTACACGATGGGCGGGCTGTGGGTCGACTACGACCTGCAGTCGACGATCCCCGGCATGTTCGTCATCGGGGAGGCCAACTTCTCCGACCACGGGGCCAACCGGCTCGGCGCCAGCGCGCTGATGCAGGGCCTGGCCGACGGGTACTTCGTCCTGCCGAACACGATCAACGACTACCTCGCCGACGGCCCCTTCGAGAAGGTCGGCGAGAGCCACCCGGCCGCCGCCGAGGCGATGCAGGGCGTGCAGTCGCAGGTGCAGAAGCTGCTCAGCGTCAACGGCACCCGGAGCGTCGCCTCCTTCCACCGGGAGCTGGGCAAGCTGATGTGGGACATGTGCGGCATGGAGCGGTCCGAGGAGAGCCTGCGCAAGGCACTCGACCGCATCCCGGAGATCCGCCAGGAGTTCTGGACGAACGTGAAGGTCTCCGGTGACTGGCATTCCTTCAACCAGACCCTGGAGCACGCCGGCCGGGTGGCCGACTTCATCGAGCTCGCCGAGCTGATGTGCATCGACGCCCTGCACCGCAACGAGAGCTGCGGCGGCCACTTCCGGGCCGAGAGCCAGACCCCCGAGGGCGAGGCCCTGCGCGACGACGAGAACTACGCCTACGTCGCCGCCTGGGAGTGGACGCCGGAGGGCGCCCCGCCGGTGCTCCACAAGGAGAACCTCGAGTACGAGTACGTCCACCTCGCCCAGCGGAGCTACAAGTGACGATCACCCAGGACGGCTCGCGGTCGACGGCCGGCGCTGCCTCGGAGCGGCGCGGCATGAACCTGACCCTGCGGATCTGGCGGCAGAAGGACCCGACGGTCAAGGGCAAGATGGTGACCTACAAGGTCTCCGACGTCTCCCCCGACATGTCGTTCCTCGAGATGCTCGACGTGCTCAACGAGCGGCTCATCCTCGACGGCGACGACCCGGTCGCCTTCGACCACGACTGCCGCGAGGGCATCTGCGGCATGTGCGGCGTCATGATCAACGGGATGGCGCACGGCCCGCAGCAGACCACCACGTGCCAGCTGCACATGCGCAAGTTCAAGGACGGCGACACGATCGACGTCGAGCCGTGGCGGGCCAGCGCGTTCCCGGTGATCAAGGACCTCGCCGTCGACCGCAGCGCCCTCGACCGGATCATCCAGTCCGGCGGCTACATCAGCGTCCCGACCGGGACGGCGCCCGACGCGCACGCGGTACCGGTGCCCAAGAAGGACTCCGACGCCGCCTTCGACGCGGCCACCTGCATCGGCTGCGGCGCCTGCGTGGCGGCCTGCCCGAACGCGTCGTCGATGCTGTTCACCGCGGCGAAGGTCACCCACCTCGGCCTCATGCCGCAGGGCCAGCCCGAGCGCAACGACCGCGTGGTCAACATGGTCGCCCAGCAGGACCGCGAGGGCTTCGGCGGCTGCACCAACATCGGTGAGTGCTCCGCCGCGTGCCCCAAGGGCATCTCGATGGAGAACATCTCGCGGCTCAACCACGACCTGCTCGGTGCGCTCCGGGCCGGAGCGCGACCGAAGAGCTGAGTCGTCCACGAGAGGACCCGTCCCCGTCGGGGCGGGTCCTCTCGTGCGTCCGGGGCCTGCGACTGTGCAGATGCCGGGCCCGACGGACACCGATCAACCCGAGCACGGTCGCCGGGTTGGCGGACGTCGGTTCAGTATGTGAACCTAGAGCCGTGACCACCGACGCCGCTTCGCCCGCCTCCCCGCCCACGTCGACCGACGCCGCACCGGATGCCTGGGGTGAGCCCCGGTCCCGGACGGTGACGTGGCACGACCCGCTGCTCACCGCCGCCGGGGCGCTGCAGCGGTCCGGCCTGGAGACGATGCAGGCGATCCGCGACGGTCTGCTGCCACCGGCCCCCATCGCCATGCTGATGCAGTTCGACATCCGCTCCCTCGAGGAGGGCCGCGTGGAGTTCGGTTGCGTGCTCGACGAGTCGGTCTACAACCCGATCGGCGTCGTCCACGGTGGGCTCGTCTGCACGCTGCTCGACACGGTCGCCGGGTGCGCGGTGCACACCACGCTCCCCGCGGGCCTGGCGTACACCTCGATCGAGCTGAAGGTGAGCTACCTGCGGCCCGTGCACGCCTCCAGTGGTCCGCTCACCGCCATCGGCACCGTGGTGAAGCCGGGACGCCGGGTCGCCTTCGCCGAGGGGACGGTCCTGGACGGCGCCGGGCGCACGGTGGCGACGGCGTCGAGTTCCCTGCTCGTCTTCCCGGTACCGGCCGCCTGAGCCCGGGAGGCAACCCAGCGAGAACGCGGGCGGACGGCACCTCACCCCGTCGGGGGAGGTCAGCCACGATCCGGTGAACCGATGCCCCCTTCGGGCCGATGCAGTTCCGGAGGGAGGTGAGTCATGTCCACACCGAGCATCGAACGTACGACGTCCGCCGTCGCAGTGCCGGCACCACCGGTACCCGAGGGAGAAGAGCACGACGCTGCGCGCCCCGTGCGCGGGATCGCGCGTCGCATCCGGCCGTCCGGGCAGACGCTCATCGTCCTCGCGGTCATCGCCGTCCTCCTGGCGATCGGCGTCGTCCTGGGCCTCCCGTTCCTGCACCAGGGCCCGTTCCTCCCCTCCGCGACCCTCCCCTGGTGGGTGCTCGCCATCGCCTTCGCGGTGACCGAGACCTGCGTCCTGCACATCCAGCGGAGCCGCGAGGCCCGCTCGGTCTCGATGAGCGAGCTGCCGCTGGTCCTCGGTCTCTTCTTCGCCTCACCGGTCGCCCTCTTCGCGGGGCGGCTCCTCGGGTGCGCGGCCACCCTGGTGGGCCTGCGCCGCGCTGCCCCGCTCAAGACCTTCTTCAACCTCGCCCTCTTCACCGCCGAGACGGCCGTGTCGCTCGCCGTGTTCTCCACCGTGAGCTCCTGGGGTGGCGGGCACATCGTCCTGACGTGGGCCGGCGCGTACGCGGCCGCCTTCGCGGCCAACGTGCTCGGCGGCTGCGCCATCGGTCTGGTCATCGCGGTGCACGACGGCCGCCTGCGCCCGCGGGCGCTGCTGGAGGAAGCGTTCGGCGGCCAGGCCGCGGTGCCGATGGTCGTCACGGTCGGCCTCGTCGCCGTCACCAGCCTGGACGCCTCGGCGGAGAGCGCGTGGCTGCTCGCCGGGTTCGGCCTGCTGCTGCTGCTCGCCTACCGGGCCTACGCCTCGCTCGCGGACCGGCACCTCAACCTGGAGCGGCTCTACCGGTTCAGCCAGCTCGTGAGCACGTCACCCGAGATCGACCAGGTCATGAGCACCGTCCTCGGGGAGGCGCGTGAGCTGTTGCGGTCCGACCGCGCGTCGGCGGCGTTCGTCGGCCCCGACGGCGGGCTGATCGCCCGCGTGCGCCTCGGTGCCAGCGGCCGGCTCGCACGCTCGGAGGAGCCCTCCACCCCCGAGGACGACTGGGTGCTCCAGCACGTCGTCGCGGGTGGGCAGCCGCTGCTCATGCCGCGGACCACGCGTGACCCCGACGCCCGGCGCTGGCTCGCCACCTACGGCATGCGCGAGGCGGTGGCGGTCCCCCTCAAGGGCGGGACCGGCGTCGTCGGCGTGCTCGTCGTCGCCGACCGGCAGGGCGAGGTCCGGACGTTCGAGCAGAACGACGTCCTCCTGCTGGAGACCGTCGCCAACCAGGCCGGTGTGGCACTGCGCAACGGCGAGCTGATCGGGCAGCTGCGTCACGAGGCCCTGCACGACGCCCTCACGGGGCTGCCGAACCGGACCAACCTGCAGCGGCGCCTGGGCTCCGCGCTGGACGACGTCCGGACCGGTCGCACGACCGGCGCGGCGGTGATGATCCTCGACCTCGACGACTTCAAGGAGGTCAACGACACCCTGGGGCACCAGCAGGGTGATCTGCTCCTGGTCGAGGTGGCCGCCCGCCTGACCGCGGCGGTCGGCGCGGCCGGCTCGGTCGCGCGGCTCGGCGGCGACGAGTTCGCGATCCTCGTGCCGGACAGCGCGGACGAGAACCGGGTGCTCCGCGTCGGCCGCCGGGTGCTCCGTGCCCTCGAGCAGCCGGTGTCGCTGGACGGTCTCGAGGTGGAGGTCGGCGGCTCCATGGGCATCGCCCTGGCCCCCGCCCACGCCGACGACCCGGCCGCCCTGCTCAAGCGGGCCGACATGGCGATGTACGACGCCAAGACGTCCACCCGTGGCCTGCGGCTCTACGAGCCCGAGCTCGACACGAACAACCCCCGCCGGCTGACGCTCGTCTCGGAGCTGCGCACGGCACTGCAGAGCGGCGGGATCCAGGTCCACGTGCAGCCGCAGGGCCGGCTGTCCGGCGGCCAGGTCGTCCAGGTGGAGGCGCTGGCCCGCTGGCGCCACCCCGAGCTCGGCAACATCGCCCCCGACGAGTTCATCCCCATCGCCGAGCGCAGCGGTCTCATCGGCCCGCTGACGACCTACGTGCTCGACTCCTCGCTGGCCGCCTGCGCGCAGTGGCGCGCGAACGGTCACGACATCGGCGTGGCGGTCAACCTGTCCACGCGCAGCCTGCACGACGCCGACCTCGTCGAGGAGGTGGACCGGCTGCTCCGGCGGCACGGCGTGCCCGCGCACCGGCTGACGCTGGAGGTCACGGAGGGCTCGGTCATGGCCGACCCCGCCCGCGCGGTCGCGCTGCTGCACCGGCTGCGCGATCTCGGCGTCCGCCTCTCGGTGGACGACTTCGGCACCGGCTACTCCTCGCTGTCCTACCTCAAGCGCCTGCCGGTGCAGGAGGTCAAGATCGACCGCAGCTTCATCACGTCGCTGCGCGAGGGCAGCGAGGACGTCGCGATCGTCCGGGCGATCGTCGACCTCGGCCGGCACCTGCAGCTGGAGGTCGTCGCCGAGGGCATCGAGGACCAGGAGACGTGGGACCTGCTCGCGTCGATGGGCTGCGACCTCGGGCAGGGCTGGCACCTCGGCCGGCCGATGCCCAGCGAGGAGCTGCAGCCCTGGCTCCGGACCCGGGACAGCGCACGGTCCCGCGGCGGCCTCCGCGCCGTCTGATCCCCGCGGCGGCCCCCGCGCCGGCTGGGCCCCGCGGCGACCCCGCGCCGTGGTACGACGAGCCCGGCGGACGACGGTTCCGAGGAAGGGAACTCGGGCGATGGCGACCTGGGACGACGTGGCGCGCATCTGCCTGGCCCTGCCGGCGGCCACCGAGGGGACCTCGCGGGGCTGGCGCCAGTGGCAGGTCCGCGACAAGGCGTTCGTCTGGGAGCGCCCGCTGGGCAAGAAGGACGTGACCGAGCTCGGCGACGCGGCGCCCACCGGTCCGGTCGTCGCGGCCCACGTCCCCGACGAGGGTGCGAAGCACGCGCTGATCGCCGAGGAGCCCGACGTCTACTTCACGACGTCGCACTTCGACGGCTACCCCGCGGTGCTGTGCCGACTGGAGGAGATCGACGAGCAGTCGCTCACCGAGCTGGCCGCCGAGGCGTGGGCCTGCCGCGCACCCCGGCGGCTGCTCGCGGAGCATCCCGTCCGGCCCGACTAGGGAGCGGGCACGATCCGCTCGATGACGTCCGCGGGCATCAGGCCGGCCTTGCCGAAGCGGCGGGCCGCCTCCAGGAACTGCGGGGCGCTGGCCGCGAGCTCCCCGAGCATCTCGCGGGCGGCGTCCTCCCGTCCGGCCAGCGCCGCGACGACCGCGCGCCACATCAGCTGATCGGGCTCCGTCACCGGGTCCATCGGCCGCAGCAGCTCGAGCTCCCGGTCGGCGGTGACCGGGTCGCCGTCGATGGCCTGCTGGAAGGCGCGCACGACGTCCTGGTACCGGGCGCGGGTGACGAGCAGGGCGGCGAGGGCGGCCACCGGATCGGGCGAGTCGTCGACCCGGAGGTCCACGACGGTGTCGTGCCACGGTCGGCCCGTGGTGGAGGACCGGATCACCAGGATGGCCGCGGACCGCCGTCCCCGGAAGTCGCCGCCGGCCTCCTCCGCCGCCAGCAGAGCGTTGAGCAGCCGCTGTGCCAGCGGGCCGCCCGAGCCCTCGAATCGCTCGACCATCGACTCCCACACCGCCGGGGAGGCGGCCATGTTGGCCAGGGCGACGGAGGTGTCCCCGACGAGGTGGCCGGCGGACTCGACGCACTGGTCCCCGGTGTACGCGGCCAGGTCGCCGTTCACCCCCAGGACGGCGACCTGCCGCCGTTGCGGCTGCGGGTCGACGCTGCTCAGTGCCGTCAGCACCTCCTGCGCGGTGAACCCTCCCTGCAGCAGCTCGAGCCCGACGGAGCCGTACATCGGCTCGGCCATCGACTGGGTGGCGATGACGCCGTGGCCGGGCAGGGCGAAGGGCACGCTGCTGCCGACGGCGAACGCCTGGGACTGGGTGGCGACCCCCATCTCCCCGGTCGCGGCGTCGCGGGCGACGATCGAGTAGGTCACCCGGCAGGCCTACCTGCCCCTCCTCCCGGGCACAAGCCTGCTTGCTGTCCGCAACATCAGTTCCACCGTCGGTAAAGCCCTGGTCCCCGAAGGCCACGCGGTGTACAACCTCCAGCGTCATCGGGTCACGGCGGCCCGGAAGAGCAGTGGGAGGTACCCCCTTGAAGCAGACCTACCGTGTCCTGGCCGGACTGATCGCGCTGGGGGTGCTCGTGCAGGCGGGGTCCGTCGCCTACGGCTGGTTCGACGCCATCTCCGCCGTCGACGCGGGCACGGTCATCGACGGGAACTACGAGGGCAACGCCGGCCACATGCTGCACGGCATGATCGGCATGATGGTCATGCCGCTGCTCGGGCTGATCCTCCTGATCCTGTCCTTCGTGGCCGCGAAGTCCATCCCGCAGGCCCGGAAGTGGGCCGGGATCGTGTTCGGCCTCATCGTGCTCCAGGTGGCCCTGGCGTTCGCCGCCTTCAGCGCGCCGATCATCGGGGCGCTCCACGGGATCAACGCCCTGGTCCTCTTCGGCGCCGCGGCGCGGGCGGGCGCCCTGACGCGGGCCGCCGGTGCCGGCGGTCACGGCGCCCCCGCGGGTGCCGTCCCGAGCCAGCGGACCGGGACGAGTGCGACGGGATCCTCCCTCCCTGCCTGACCGGATCCGTCGCCGCTGGCGGCTTCTCACCTCGCTCCTCCTGCTCGTCGTGGGCCTGGGTCTCGCCGGCTGGTACTGGTCGGCGAGCCTGGTGCCATCGACGTACTCCGTCATGGACATGGGCCACATGGACTACGGCGGGGGCCCCACGCACGCGCACGGGGCGGGCCGCAGCGTCGCCGAGCTGACCGGCCCGGCGAGCGGCGAGCCGGACGTCGCCGTGGAGCTGGCCGCCCGCCAGGAGTCCGTCGAGCTGGCCGGCGGGGAGCGGATCGAGGGCTACACGCTCAACGGCACCTCGCCCGGGCCCGCGATCGAGGCCCGGCAGGGTGACCTGGTGCAGGTCACCCTCACCAACGTCGACGTGCCGGACGGCGTCACCCTGCACTGGCACGGGGTCGACGTGCCGAACGCCGAGGACGGCGTCGCCGGGGTGACCCAGGACGCGGTCCAGCCCGGCGAGGACCACGTCTACCGCTTCCTCGCCGAGGACGCCGGGACGTACTGGTACCACTCCCACCAGGTGTCGCACGTCCAGGTGCGCGGCGGACTGTTCGGCACGCTGGTGGTGCGGCCGCCCCGTGTGCCCGACGAGCAGGACGTCGTCGCGGCGGTGCACACCTACGACGGCCGGCGCACGATCGGCGGGCGCACCGGCGTCAGCCAGGTGGACGCCGAGGCCGGGGAACCGGTCCGCGTGCGCGTGGTCAACACCGACAACAGCCCGCTGCGGGCCTGGGTCAGTGGCTCGCCGTTCCGGGTCGTCGCCGTGGACGGCACCGACGTCACCGGGCCGGCCGAGCTCCGCGAGGAGGGTGTCGTCGTGACCGCCGGCGGCCGCGTGGACCTCCTGGTCACCGCGCCGGCGCGGATCGACACCGGCGGGGGGTCGGCGCTGGTGGTGGGCCCCGAGGGCTCTGAGGTACCGGCCCGTCCGGCCCCCGACCGCCAGGTCGACCTGCTGGAGTACGGCAGCCCGGTGGCGCTCCCCTTCGACCCCGCGTCCGCGGACCGCCGGTTCGGCTACGAGATCGGGCGCCGGATCGGCCTCCTGGACGGCAAGCCCGGCTTCTGGTGGACGGTCAACGGCCGCCTCTACCCCGACATCCCGATGTTCCACGTCGAGGAGGGCGACGTCGTGCGGATGACGATCACGAACGACAGCGGCGACGTGCACCCGATGCACCTGCACGGCCATCACGCCGTCGTCCTGTCCCGCGACGGGGTTCCGGCCTCCGGCAGCCAGTGGTGGGTCGACTCGCTGAACGTCGAGGACGGCGAGAGCTACGAGATCGCCTTCGTCGCCGACAACCCGGGCATCTGGATGGACCACTGCCACCATCTCGACCACGCCCGCGACGGCCTGATCGCCCACCTGGCCTACGCCGGGGTCACCGAGCCCTTCCGCATCGGCGGAGCAGCGCACAACGAGCCGGAGTAGCCGGGCCCGGCCGCGGACGTCAGGCGGGGGCACCCGCGGCGGCCGCGACCGCCTTGAGATGGCGCTGCTTCTCGGCCTCGGGCAGGAAGCTCGCCCGGAAGCTGTTCTCCGCCAGGGTGCGCCGCTGCCCGGCGGTCAGCCCGAGCGCGCGGGTCACCGCCGTCACGTTGTCGTGCAGGTACCCGCCGAAGTACGCCGGGTCGTCGGAGTGGACCGACACGAGGAGGCCGGCGTCGAGCATGCGGCGCAACGGGTGGTCCGCCATCCGGTCCACGCAGCGCAGCGCCACGTTCGACAGCGGGCACACCGTCAGCGGCACCTGCTCCTCCCGCAGCCGGGCGACGAGCGAGGCGTCCTCCAGGCTGCGGATGCCGTGGTCGATCCGCTCCGCGCCGAGCCCGTCGAGGGCCGACTCCACGTAGGCGGGCGGCCCCTCCTCCCCCGCGTGCGCCACCCGGTGCAGCCCCGCGTCGGCGGCGAGGGCGTAGGCGCGCTCGAACAGCTCCGGCGGCCGGCCGACCTCGGCGCTGTCCAGGCCCACGCCGACGATCACGTCGCGGTACGGCAGCAGTTGCGGGACCAGCGCCTCGGCCTCGGCGGGGTCGCGGTCGCGCAGGAAGCAGACGATCGCGCGCGCCGTGAGCCCGTGCCGCTGCTCCGCCGTCCGGAACGCCTCGCCCAGACCCGCCATGACGACCTCGAGCGGCACCCCCCGGCTGGTGTGCGCCTGCGGGTCGACGAAGACCTCGGCGTGCCGGACGCCCTGCGCCGCCGCCCGCGCGAAGTAGGCGTGCGCCAGGTCGGCGAAGTCCTCCGGCGTCCGGAGCACGGCGCTCAGCTCGTAGTACAGGTCGAGGAAGGACTGCAGGTCGGAGAACGCGTAGGCCTGCCGCAGCTCGTCGAGACCGGCGTATCGGAGCGGAGTCCGGTTGCGGGCAGCCAGGGCCACGGCGAGTTCCGGCTCCAGCGTGCCCTCGAGGTGCACGTGCAGTTCGGCAGTCGGCAACGCCGGGACGCCGTCTCCCTGACCGTCGAGCGCACCCCGCTCGTCGGGTCCGTAGGGCGGGGCCATGGCTGACGAGGCTAGTGGCGGGCGCGTCGGTTGCGGTGCCTGTGATGAAAGTTAGCCGGTGTGGACCAGTACGGGTCGCACATGCATCATCACTCAAAGTGATAGATTCGTCCCACCGAGGGCACCTCGTGCACCGGCACTCACGCCGGCGTCGTCTTCAGCGCACCACCACATCCGACCAGTCGAGTGTCGGAGACGGGAGCGCCGACGTGACGTCGGTTCGCTACAACCACCGCAGCCCCACCGCCCGACCACGCGGCCGAGCCGCTGCGCGCCACGGCGCGGCCGGAACCGCGGTCCTGCTCGCCCTCTCCGCCGGCCTCCTGGCCACCGCGGGCAGCGCCCAGGCGGTCGCGACATCGGTCCCGCTGGGCACCGCCGAGCCCTTCGCCGTGCTGTCCGGGCTGGGGATCACCAGCACCGGACCGACCACTGTGAACGGCGACATCGGGACCTACCCGAACCCCGCGATGGTGGTATCCGGACCGCTCATCCTCAACGGCACCGACCACGCGGGCGACGGCGTCACCCAGACCGCCAAGAGCGATCTCACCGCCGCGTACCTCGCTGCGGCCGGGCAGTCACCCGACACCACCGTCAGCGCCGACCTCGCGGGCCAGACGCTGACACCCGGGGTCTATTTCAAGAGCGACGGGCTGGAGATCAACGGCCCGTTGCCGCTGACGCTGGACGCCAACGGAGACGCGAGCGCAGTGTGGGTCTTCCAGTCCGGCTCGCATCTCACCACGATGCCGAACACCCGGGTCGAGCTGGTGGATGGCGCCCTGGCGTGCAACGTCTTCTGGCAGGTCACCAGCTCCGCCACACTGGGCGTGAACTCCGCCTTCGTGGGCACCATCCTGACGCTGACGAACAGCTCGCTCAACACCGGCGCGACCCTTGAAGGCTCGGTGTTCTCCCGCAACGGCGCCGTGACGCTGGACCAGAACACCATCGTGCGGCCGGAGTGCGCGTCAGACGTGACGGCGACATACAGCGGCGGAGGCACGGGCGGCACCGGCGGCACCGGCGGCACCGGCGGCCAGGTCACCCGGGTACCGGTCGGCTCGGTCGACGCCGGAGGCGGTCTCGCGGCCGTCGCCCCCCGGTTCCGTCCGGTCACAGCACGCTGACCACCTTCCCTCCGGCGCCCGCTTCCCGGCGCTGGAGGACACTCCAGGCTTCCCACCCTCGATGGACGGCGGGCATCGCCGCGCTGGCCGTCGCGCTGGTCGTTGTCACGGCCGGTTGTTCCAGCGAGCCGGCTGCCGAAGCGACGCCCGTCGCTGCGGGCACCACCGCCGGTTCGCCAGAGGCGGAGCCGGCCGTTCCCGACCCTGTGGTGATGGGGGCGTCCCCGCCGGTCCGCATCCGGATCCCGGCGATCGGCGTGGACTCCGGGCTCATGGCGCTCGGGTTGCAGTCCGACGGTTCGCTCGAGGTGCCCCCGGAGGGCTTCCCGGCCGGCTGGTACACCGAGGCGCCGACGCCGGGCGAGCTCGGCCCGGCAATCATCGCAGGGCACGTCGACTGGGACGGCTCCCCCGGGGTCTTCTTCGCACTCCGCGACCTGACCCCGGGGTCGGAGATCGCCGTCGAGCGGGAGGACGGCAGCACGGCGGTGTTCCGGGTGGAGTCGGTGGCGCAGTTCCCGAAGGGCGACTTCCCCACCGACGCGGTCTATGCCGACCTCGACCACGCCGGCCTTCGATTGATCACCTGCGGCGGATCCTTCGACCGACAGGCGCGCAGCTACAGCGACAACATCGTCGTCTTCGCCGCACTGAGCAGCTGACGGGCGCCTGTCCACACCGACCTCCCGCGCCGAAAATGGTCACCCCCAGTCACGACGAACGGCCTGCGCCCTCGGCCTGCGGATCGCTGAACGGCCGCTTCACCCCTCCGGGTTGAGGAGGCTACGCCCGAGCCCCCGCGCCGATTACCGTGCGTGATGACCGCAGGCGCGGTCAGACCATGGGGGAAGCACTGTGACGAAGCTGTACTGGCCTGGCCGGACGTCCGACCGCACCACGATGACCGAGCGACCGGAAGGCCGCCTCGCGCGGGTGGTCCGATCCGCCACCGCCGTCGCCGTCCTCACCGTCCTGGGTGTCGCCGCCGGCGCCGGCCTGACGGCCACACCCGCCTCGGCGGCTGCGGGCTGCACCGTGAACGTCGTCGCGCACCCGGACGACGACCTCTTCTTCCAGAACCCGGCGGTGCGCAACGACATCGTCGCCCGCAAGTGCGTGGGCACCGTCTACGTCACCTCGGGTGACGCCGGACAGGGCGCCGCGTACTCGCGGAACCGGGAGAAGGGCGTGCAGGCCGCCTACGCGAAGATGGCCGGCGTCTCCAACAAGTGGCAGACCAAGACGGTCGCCAGCAGCGGCCAGACCGTCACCACGAGCACGCTGCTCACGGCGCCGCAGATCAGCCTGACCTTCCTGCGCCTGCCGGACGGCAATCCGGACGGCAGCGGGACCAGCGCCTCGGCGTTCACCAGCCTCCAGCAGCTCCACCTGGGCGAGATCGCGTCCCTGAAGACCGTGGACTCGCCCGTCCAGACCTACACCTGGGCCGGCCTGGTCAAGACCGTGGGCAAGGTCCTCACCACGCTGAACGCCACCACGGTCCGCACGCTGGACCACCTCGGCGACTACGACGAGGGCGACCACAGCGACCACTACACGGTGGCCCGGCTCGCCGCGCTCGCCCGTGCGACGTACATGCCCTCCGCGGCCCTGGTCGGGTACCTCGGTTACCCCGGGGAATCACTGAGCGCCAACGTCACCGGAGCCGAGCACACGGCCAAGCTGGCGGCCCTCATGGCCTACGTGCCCTACGACCCGTCGACGTGCCAGACCCTGCAGGCGTGCACGGCCAACCCCTGGGTCGCCCGGCAGCACCTGGCCACCGCGCTGCACCCGGCCCGGCCGGTGACCCCCGGCAACGTCGCGCCGGTGGCGACCGTCAGCGCCTCGTCCCAGAACACGGCCACCGGGCAGACGGCGAAGAAGGCCATCGACGGGATCGTCGACGGCTTCCCGGGCAAGGCGACCGCCGAGTGGGCGACCAACGGCGGCGGCGCCGGCAGCTGGCTGCAGCTCAACTGGCTGGAGCCGATCCAGATGGACAAGGTCGTTCTCTACGACCGGCCGAACACCAGCGACTGGGTGACCGGCGGGAAGCTCACCTTCTCGGACGGGTCGACCGTGGCCGTGCCCAAGCTGGACAACGCCGGCGGTCCCGTGACGGTGACGTTCAAGGCCCGGGTGGTCTCGAGCCTCCGCCTGACGATCACGACCGTGGGCCCGGCCACCGGCAGCGTGGGACTGGCCGAGTTCCAGGCCTGGACGTCCGGGTCGACCCCGACGTACTCCCCCGCCCCGGTGCCGCCGCCGATCACGCCGACCGCGCCCGTGCCGCCCCCGGTCGAGCCGGTCGTCTGCGGGACGCCGACGTCGCCGACCACCGCGACCGTGCCGACCCCCAGCACGATGCCGGCGGTCTCGACCGACCTCGCGGCCGCCGCCTCGGTCACCGCCTCCTCGGAGAACGCCGCCGACGGCCAGACCGCGGCCAAGGCCGTGGACGGCACCGTGGACGGCTACCCCGGCGACTGGACCGCCGAATGGGCGGCCCAGGGCTGCACCGCCGGCACCTGGCTGCAGCTGACCTGGCCCACCGCGGTCACCCTGGACCGGATCGTGCTGCACGACCGGCCCAACGCCAACGACCAGGTCACCGGCGGCACCCTCACCTTCGCCGACGGCACCACCGTCGCCGTGCCCGAGCTGGCCAACGACGGCTCGGCCACCACGGTGAGCTTCCCCGCCCGCTCGACGACCAGCGTCCGGCTCACGGTCACCGGCGTCAGCGCGACCACCAGCAACGTCGGCCTGGCGGAGGTCCAGGCCTGGACGGCGGTACCCGCCCCGGCGGCGCCGCCGGTCGTGCCGGTCGTCTGCGGGACGCCGACGTCGCCGACCACCGCGACCGTGCCGACCCCCAGCACGATGCCGGCGGTCTCGACCGACCTCGCGGCCGCCGCCTCGGTCACCGCCTCCTCGGAGAACGCCGCCGACGGCCAGACCGCGGCCAAGGCCGTGGACGGCACCGTGGACGGCTACCCCGGCGACTGGACCGCCGAATGGGCGGCCCAGGGCTGCACCGCCGGCACCTGGCTGCAGCTGACCTGGCCCACCGCGGTCACCCTGGACCGGATCGTGCTGCACGACCGGCCCAACGCCAACGACCAGGTCACCGGCGGCACCCTCACCTTCGCCGACGGCACCACCGTCGCCGTGCCCGAGCTGGCCAACGACGGCTCGGCCACCACGGTGAGCTTCCCCGCCCGCTCGACGACCAGCGTCCGGCTCACGGTCACCGGCGTCAGCCCGACCACCAGCAACGTCGGCCTGGCAGAGCTCCAGGCATGGACCGCGGTACCTGCCGCCCCCGTGACGGTGCAGGCGCCTGCGCCTGCGCCTGCGCCTGCGCCGACGACGACGGTCCCGTCGACCGTCGACCTGGCGCCGACGTCGACCTTGACGGGTGGCGTCGGCACCCAGTGGAACGGCGTGGGTTCCTGGATCCAGCTGAACTGGCGGCAGGCGGTGACCACCGGACGGATCGTCATCACCGACCCGACCGGCACCCTGGGGCTCACGGGGGCGACGGTCACCTTCTCCGACGGCACGACGGCGACCGTTCCGGTCCAGGCGATCGACGGGAAGACGCTGGCCCTGGTCTTCCCGCCCCGCTCGACGACCACGCTCCGGCTCACCGTGACCTCGATGAAGGGCACGCTGGCGAACGCGGACAAGGCCGGGCTGCAGGTCTTCGCGTCCTGACAGGTACCGGCGAGCAGTAGATCGCCCGATCCCGGCCCGTCCGCGCACTGCGCGGGCGGGCCGGAGTTCTGCCGGGGCCGGCGGGTCAGCGGCTCTGCAGCGCGTCCAGGGCGACGGCCATGGACGCCGCGACGCGGAAGTCCAGGCGCGGGTCGGGCACGGTCACGGTGTACCGGTCCCGGATGGCCTTCTGCCGTTCGCTGACCAGCACCACGGCTCCCGTGGCGGTGTCGACGAAGTCGAAGTGGAAGATGAACGGCACCCAGATGTCGCCCACCACGGGGAGGAAGTCCCAGACCCGGCGGAGGATCGCGATCACCGGGCGCCGCTCCTGACCGACGGCGTTCAGTCCCGGCACCGACAGGTTCCAGGTCGAGCGCAGCAGGCTGGCGCCGAACTGCTTGCTGAACATGCCGAGCGCGGTGCCGTACTCGTCGTAGACGTCGTGCTGGGCGCCGACATCGAGCCGCTGGCGCGCCTTGAAGGAGAAGACCCGGCGGCTCTTGGACTCGTCGGCGTAGAAGATCACCTCCTCCTTGAGCTTCATCCGCTTCTGCTCGGCCAGTGCCAGCAACTGCCCCTCGGTGCCGTCCGGGTTCGCGGCGAGGACCTCGTACCGGTTGACCATCATCGTGATCCGCTGCTTGACGAAGAAGGCGGGCACGACCATGGCGGCCGGCGGCTGGTAGCCGGGCGAGGGCTGCTGGCCGGGAGGAGGCGGCGGCTGCTGGCCGGGAGGAGGCGGCGGCTGGTATCCGGGAGGCGGCGGCGGCTGGTATCCGGGGGGTGGCGGTGGCTGGTATCCGGGGGGATCGGTCACGGCTGGGCTCCCCTGGTCGTCGGCTGGAGACGCCCATCCTGGCCCATCGCAGGACCGGTCGCGGCGGTTCCGGGCGTGGCACCCACAGGACTCCCGGACGCCGGTCCCAGCCCCCTCCCAGCAGCCGCCCGAACAGTGGGCTGCACACGGCCCACCGCGGGCCCACGCCGAGGAGGTTCACGATGACCAGCAGGAAGCCATGGCTGCGGTACGGGGGTGCGGCCGGCCTTGTCGCGAGCGGTCTGATCGCCGGGGGCGTCCTCGCCGGCACGCTCACCGCCAATGCGGCCGAGGACACGACCGCCGGGACCGGGAGCTCGACCAGCCAGGCGGCCGGCGAGGAACTGCTGACCGGCGACACGAAGACCCAGGTCGAGGACGCGGTGCTGGCCGAGTACCCGGACGCCACGATCGAGCGCACGGAGTCGGACTCCGGCGGCGTCTACGAGTCGCACATCGTGACCGCTGACGGCGAGCGGCTCACCGTGCTGGTCGACGAGGACTTCGCGGTCACCGGCACCGAGACCGGCGGGCGCGGCGGCCGGGGTCCCGGGGGTGGCGACTGCCCCGAGGACGACGCGTCCACGACAGAGGAGCGCGGCACGTCGGAGAGCCCCGGCACCGGGACCCCGTCCACCGGGACCCCGCCCACCGGGACCCCGTCCACCGAGGCCCCGGACAGCACCGACGGGTCCGGCGGCAGCTGATGGGTGCGGTCCGGTCCCGTTCGCGGACGAGCGGGACCGGACCGGGCCGGACAGACTGCGGGACGTGGCACCAGACGCGGTCGTGCAGGCCACCGGCCCGGAACCGCTGACCGAGGGCCTGACCGACGCCGAGGCCGCCGCCCGTAAGCGGCGTGGCGAGGCCAACGTCGCCGTCACCGGCACCTCGCGCACGTACGCGACGATCCTCCGGACCAACGTCTTCTCGTTCTACAACACGATCCTCTTCGTCATCGGCGCGGCCCTGCTCGCGCTCGGCCGGTACAACGACGCGATCGTCAGCGTCGGGCTCGGCCTGGTCAACGCCGCGATCAGCGCGATCCAGGAGATCCGCGCGAAACGACAGCTGGACCGGCTGCAGCTGCTCAGCCGCACCGTCGTCCACGTGGTGCGGGACGGCCGCGAGATGCCGGTCGCACCCGAGGACGTCGTCCGCGGTGACGTCGTGCGCGTCCGGCCGGGCGAGCAGATCGTCGTCGACGGGCCGGTGCTGGACGGCGGCCGGCTCGAGGTCGACGAGTCGCTGCTCACCGGCGAGGCCGATCCCCTGGTCAAGGGCCCGGGGGACGACCTCCTGTCGGGCAGCTTCTGCGTCGGCGGGGACGGCCGGCAGCTGGCCCGCGACGTCGGCGCGTCGAGCTACGCCAACCGGCTCACCGCCGAGGCCCGACTGGACTCGACCGACGTCACGCCGCTGCAGCGACGGATAGCGTTCGTCGTCCGGCTGGTGATGGTGCTGGTGGCGCTGATGAGCGGGGCGATCCTGCTCCAGGCTGCGCTCGAGGGCTTCTCCCTGCTCCGGGTGGTGCAGACGTCCGCGGTGCTGTCGGGGCTGGTGCCGTACGGACTGTTCCTGCTGATCGCGGTCGCCTACACCGTCGGTGCCGTGAAGTGCGCCGGCCGGGGCGCGCTGGTCCAGCGGGTCAATGCCGTCGAATCGGTCAGCAACGTCGACGTCGTCTGCACGGACAAGACCGGCACCCTGACCACCGGCCGGCTGGCCCTGGCGGAGGTACGACCCGCGGACGGCGCCGAGGCGGCGACCGTCGAGGAGCAGCTCGGCTCCATGGCCCGCAGCGCGGCCGCCCCGAACCTGACCACGACCGCGCTGGCTGCGGCACTGCCCGGGCAGCCGTGGACGGTGCACGAGGAGATCCCTTTCAGCTCGGCGCTCCGCTGGAGCGCGCTGCGCACCGACGGGGGCGTGTGGGTGCTCGGCGCACCGGAGGCGCTCGCACCCCGGCTGACCGGCGCGTCCCTGGCCGACGCGGTGGCCGACCGGACGAGGCGCGGCCTGCGGGTCCTCGTCCTGGCCCGCGCCGTCGACGCGTCCGCCCCCCTGCGGAACGGCGACGGCCGGGCGCAGCTGCCCGCTCTCGAGCCGCTGGCCGTGGTCGCGCTCGCCGACGAGCTGCGTCCGCAGGTGCCGGAGACCGTCGAGCGGCTGGCTCGCGAGGGTGTGGCGCTCAAGGTGCTCTCCGGCGACGACCCCGGCACCGTCGCCGCGCTGGCCCGGCAGGCCGGACTCGACGGCGGGCCACCCGTGCACGGCGCCGACCTCGACGCGCTGTCCGACGCGGAGCTGGACGAGGTGGTGGACGGCGCCTCCGTCTTCGGCCGCATCGCGCCCGAGCAGAAGGAACGCATCGTCGGCTCGCTGCGCCGGCAGGGCCGCTACGTCGCGATGATCGGCGACGGCGTCAACGACGCGCGCGCCCTCAAGACCGCCCAGGTCGGGGTGGCGATGCGCAGCGGGAGCGCGGTGACCCGCGACGTCGCGGACATCATCCTGACCGACGACTCGTTCGCCGCGCTGCTGCCGGCGCAGCAGGAGGGCCGGCGGATCATCAACGGCATCGCGACGTCGATGCAGGTCTTCCTGGTCCGGGTCGCGACGCAGGGCCTGGTCATCCTCACGGTCACCATGCTCGGACTGGGCTTCCCCTACTCCCCCACGCAGGTCGGCCTCACGCTGCTCACGGTCGGCGTCCCCACGCTCTTCCTGACCGCGTGGGCCCGGCCGTCCCCGCCGGATCCGCACCTGCTCGCGTCGCTGGCCCGGTTCGTCGTTCCCGCTGCCCTGGTGACCGCCGCGGGCGGGGTCGGGGTGTACGCCTACCTGTACACGCTGGTGTCCTCGGGTCTGAGCGCCTCCGACATCCCTGCCGGTGTCATCGCGGACTTCGAGGGCTACACGGGGATCTCCTCGGCGGACGCCGGCTTCACCGAGGCGGCCGCCACGATCGGCGCCCAGACCGGGCTGTCCACGTTCGTCTCGCTCGCCTCGTTCGTGCTGGTCCTGTTCCTCGAGCCGCCCACCCGGTTCTTCGCCTCCTGGACCCGGCCGAGCCCGGACAAGCGCCCCGCCATCCTGGTCGGCGTCCTGGTTCTCGTCTTCGCGGCGGTGCTGTTCACGCCGGCCCTGTCGGACTACTTCGGCCTCACCGGGCCGGCGCCGCCGGTGTTCACGACCGTGCTCCCGGCGCTGGTCCTGTGGTTCGGGGCGCTGAGTGCCGCCTACCGCCTCCGGCTGCTGGATCGCGTCCTCGGGATCGACAGCCTGCCGGCCACGACCGGTCCGACGGCTCGCTGATCGCAACGGCGCGGACCCGCGGCCACGGCGCCGGTGTGCGGTTGACACGCATCCACACACCGGAGCCGCGGGCGCCGCGACTAGAAGTCGTCGTCGTCGAAGGAGACCTGCCCACTCACCCCCAGCTGATAGGCCGACACGCGTCGTTCGAAGAAGTTCGACAGCTCCTGCACGTCCTGCAGCTCCATGAAGGCGAACGGATTGGCCGAGCCGTACCGGGCGGGAATGCCGAGCAGTTCCAGACGCCGGTCCGCCACGTGCTCCAGATAGGCGCGCATGTCGGTCAGGCTCATGCCGGACACGCCACCCCCGAGCAGGTCCTCGGCGAACTGGACCTCGCACTCGACCGCTTCGGCGACCATGTCGCTGACCTGGCCGGCGAGCTCGTCGTCCCAGAGCTCCGGTTCCTCGCGCCGGACGGTGTCGACCACGTCGAACGCGAAGGCCATGTGCATGGACTCGTCCCGGAACACCCAGTTGGTACCGCTGGCCAGCCCGTTGAGCAGGCCCCGCGAACGTAGGAAATACACGTAGGCGAAGGCGCCGTAGAAGAACAATCCCTCGATGCAGGCGGCGAAGCAGATGAGGTTGAGCAGGAAGGCCCGCCTGTCCTGACGCGTGCGCAACTGGTCGAGCTCGCCGAGCGAGTCGATCCAGCGGAAGCAGAAGTCAGCTTTCCGCTTGATGGACGGAATGCTGTCGACCGCCGTGAAGGCCTCGGCCCGCTCGGCCTCATCGGGTACGTACGTGTCGAGCAGCGTCAGATAGAACTGGACGTGCACCGCCTCCTCGAACAGTTGCCGGGAGAGATAGAGCCGTCCCTCTGGTGAGTTCACGTGCTCGTAGAGGTTGAGCACCAGATTGTTCGCGACGATGGTGTCGCCGGTCGCGAAGAAGGCCACCAGTCGGCCGACCAGATGCCGCTCGGCCGGGGTCAGCCGTTGCAGGTCGGCGAGATCCGAGTGCAGGTCCACCTCCTCCACGGTCCAGGTGTTCTTGATCGCGTCGCGGAAACGGTCGTAGAAGTGCGGGTAGCGCATCGGCCGGAGGGTCAGCTCCATGCCTGGGTCGAGCAGCATCGGGTTCTCCTGGGCGGTGGGGACGTCGATGGAAGGCTTCGGGACGGCGGTCACTGGCACGCCTCGCAGCTCTCGGGGTTCTCCAGGGAGCAGGCGACGGCGTCGTCGTCAGCAGGTCGTGCCGTGATCCCGACGGTGGCCTGCTGGATGCGCGTGGCCGGCCGCGACCGCAGGTAGTAGGTGCTCTTCAGTCCGCTGGCCCAGGCGTAGCGGTACATCGAGCTCAGCTTCCCGATCGTCGGGCTGGCCAGGAACAGGTTGAGCGACTGGCTCTGGTCGACGTAGGGCGCCCGCGCGGCGGCCAGGTCGATGAGCGCCTTCTGCGGCAGTTCCCAGGCCGTGCGGAACAGCCGGCGGGTCTCCTCCGGTAGGCCGTCGATCCCCTGCACGGAGCCCTCGGCCCGCTTGAGCGCCTGCCGGACGTCGTCGTCCCACCTGCCCAGCCGCTTCAGCTCAGCCACCAGCGCGCCGTTGACCTGGAGGAACTCGCCGGAGAGCGTCTCGCGCTTGAACAGGTTGGACACCTGCGGCTCGATGCACTCGTAGCAGCCGGCGATCGAGGCGATGGTGGCCGTCGGCGCGATCGCGACCAGCAGGGAATTGCGCAGCCCGTGCTCGGCCACAGCCGCACGGAGGCGGTCCCAGCGTGCGGTCTGGGTGGGGGTCACGTCCCACAGATCGGGCTGCAACTGCCCGCTCGCCGCCCGGGTCTCCGGGAACGCCGGATGGGCACCGTGCTCAGCGGCCAGACCGGCCGAGACCTCCAGGGCGGTCAGGTACATCTCCTCCGAGATGCGGGTGGAGAGCTCCTGAGCCTCGGCGCTGTCGAAGGGCAAGCCCAGGGCGAAGAAGACGTCCTGCAGGCCCATCAGCCCGAGGCCCACCGGACGCCACCGGGGGTTGCTCGCGGCGGACTGCGCGCTCGGGTAGTAGTTGATGTCGATCACGCGGTCCAGGAACCGGACCGCGGTACGGACGGTGGCCCGCAGCCGCGTCCAGTCCATCCCCGAGGCCTGGCCGTCCGGGGTCCGCAACAGGTGGGCGGCGAGATTCACCGAACCGAGGTTGCAGACCGCCGTCTCGCCGTCGCCGGACACCTCGATGATCTCGGTGCACAGGTTCGACAGATGCACGACGTTGCCCGGTCGGCCGGTCTGGTTGCAGGTTCGGTTGGCGGCGTCCTTGAACGTCATCCAGCCGTTGCCGGTCTGGGCGAGCGTCCGCATCATCCGCCCGTAGAGCTCCCGCGCCGGCACCTGGCGGACGTAGCGTCCCGCCGCCTCGGCCGCCCGGTAGGCGGCGTCGAAGTCCTCGCCCCACAGGTCGGGCAACTCCGGGACCTCGTCGGGGTCGATGAGCGACCACTGTTCGTCGGCTTCGACCCGCCGCATGAACTCATCCGGGATCCAGTTGGCCAGGTTCAGATCGTGGGTACGGCGGGCGTCCTCACCTGTGTTGTCCCGCAGCTCCAGGAATTCCTCGATGTCGGGATGCCACGGCTCGAGGTAGACACAGGCCGCCCCCTTGCGCCGGCCACCCTGGTTCACCGCGGCGACCGACGCGTTGAGCGTCCGGAGCCACGGGACGATCCCGTTCGACCGGCCGTTCGTGCCGCGGATGAGTGCGCCCCGGGAACGCACACGGGACCACGAGATGCCGATGCCACCGGCGAACTTGGACAGGGCTGCGACCTGCGCGTACCGCTCGTAGATCGAGCCGAGCTCGTCACGCGGCGAGTCGACCAGGTAGCAGGAGCTCATCTGGGTGTGCCGCGTGCCCGAGTTGAAGAGCGTCGGCGAGCTCGGCAGATAGGCCAGGGAGCTCATCAGCCGGTAGAAGCCGATCGCCTCGGCCGGTGTCCGTGACAGGCCGCAGGCCACGCGGAGCAACCAGTACTGCGGCGTCTCCACCACGAGTCGGGTCGCCGGATGCCGAAGGAGGTACCGATCGGCGACCGTGCGCAGCCCGAAGTACTCGAACCGCCGGTCGGCGGCCGGGTCGATCGCGTCGTCGAGCTTGCGGGCGTGCCGGGCCACGAAGGCCGCGGTCTCGTCACCGATCAGTCCTTCCGCATGGCCGAGCGCGACGCTCTGACTGAAGGACGCGATCCCCTGACCGGTGACCTCCTTGCGCACGTAGTTGGCCAGGAGCCGGGCGGCGAGCCGGGAGTACTCCGGCTCCTCTCCGGTCATCTCGGCCGCGGTCTGGATCGACAGGCGGTCCAGCTCGGCGCTGGTGGCGCCGTCGTAGAGACCGCTGATCGTGCGTGTGGCGACCCGCAGGGGGTCCACCGACGAGAGGTCGTCGCACCAGCGATCGACGGCTCGGACGATCTTGTTGACGTCGACGGGCTCCAGATCGCCGCTGCGCTTGCGCACCTGCATGGTGGCGCGGCCGACGGCCGGTGGGGCGTGTTCGGTGAGGGTCATCTGCTCGCTCCTCGTGAGCCGGACTCCGAGGTCCGGGCGAGGACGAGCCGCCAGCCCCGGGAAGCCCGGAGCTGTCCGACGGACCCGATCCCCGAGGTCCCGGACGACCGCGCACGGGCGTGCGCGGTGCGGCTGGCAGGTCTTCGGACTCGTGGGCACGCCGACCGGGTCGGCTCCTACTGGCCGTCGCTTCCCGGGTGCCGGTGACACCCAGTGCGTGATGACGGCGGTCGTTCCCACTCACCGCTGCGGGACAGTCCCGGATTCGCACCGGGTTCCCTCTTGCCCCGGGCCGCTCGTGCAGAGCGACCCGGACCAGCTGCGGGACCACCATATGTGGCAACGCTCTCGTGACGTGGCACAACATGTGGCGCGGCGTGTCGCCGAACCGCGAGCGGGCAGAGTGCTCTCGTGGCGCCCACGGACCGTGATGCCCGCCTAATACCGGGGGGCGGACTGCCGGAGGGACACCGGGCCGGTGCCCGCGAATCGCGACGGGCCTCCCTGGCGATCTTCCTCGCCGGCGTCGCCGTCTTCGCCATGTTGTACGAGCCGCAGGCGCTGCTGCCCGAGCTGACCCGCGCCTTCGGCGTCTCCCCGGTCGCCTCCACCCTCGCCATCTCCGTGTCCACCGCCGGCCTCGCCCTGGGCCTGCTCGTGCTCGGCCCGCTGTCGGACCGGCGCGGGCGGACGGCGATCGTGCACGCCGGGCTGGTCGTCTCGGCCGCGCTGGCCGTCGCGGTCCCCCTCTCCCCCAGCTGGGAGTTCCTGCTCGTGGTGCGCGCCCTGCAGGGGGTCGCCCTCGCGGGCCTCCCGGCCGTGGGGGTCGCCTACCTGCGCGAGGAGCTGCACCCGTCGATCAGCGGTCGCGCCATCGGACTGTTCATCGGGGGCAACGCCATCGGCGGGCTGACCGGACGGTTGCTGGGCGGGCTCCTCGTCGACGTCGGCGGCTGGCGGACGGCGTGCGCCGCGATCGCCGTCCTGGGGGTGGCCTGCACCGTGGCGGTGCGCCTGCTGCTGCCGCCCTCGCGCCGGTTCGTCCCCGTCCCGCGCGGCGCGCCGCTGCTCCGGCAGCTGTCGCAGGCGGTGACCGACCCGGTCCTGCTGGGCATCTACGGTCTCGCGGCCCTGCTGATGGGCAGTTTCGTGGCGGTGTACAACGCGGCCACGTTCCGGCTCGAGGGACCGTACGGACTGCCGACCTCGCTGGCGAGCCTGGTCTTCCTCAGCTACCTGCTCGGCTCGGGCGCCTCCCCCGCCGCGGGCTGGCTGGCCGGCCGCAGCAGTCCGCGGGTCGTCGTCCCGGTCTCCGTGGCCGTCATGGGGGCCGGGCTGGCGCTCACCCTCGCCGCATCGCTGGGTCTGTTCGTGGCGGGGGTCGCCGTGGTCACCGTCGGCTTCTTCGCCGCCCACGGCGTCGCCAGCGGCTGGGTCGCGACCCGGGCGGCGCTCGGGGGCCGCCCCGTCGGTCAGGCCGCGTCGCTCTACTCGTTCTGGTACTACGCCGGCTCCTCGGTCGGCGGGACCGTCGCCGGCCGGGCGTGGGACGCCGGGGGCTGGCCTGCGGTGGTGCTGCTGACCGGCTCGATGACCGCCGGTGCGCTGGTGCTGACCCTCGTGCTCGGCCGGACACGGAGCCTGGCGGCCGACTGACCGCGGGCCGGGGAGCGCACGCCGTGTGACCCGCCGCACAGAAACGCCGTCCAGGCTCTTTCCCTCCGGCCGATCTCCGTGATCGACTGCGCTCCTCCGCCGCGCCGACGGCGTCGCAGCATCTGGAGGCAGGGATGTCGTTGGGTCAGGACGGGGCGACCGACGAGAGCAAGCGCGTGCCGCGCGGGATTGCGCGGTGACCGCCACCGCGCCACGCGGGACCGGGGCGGTCTCCCCCGGGCACGGGAACGGGATGCCGGCGCCGCGCCGCGCGACCATCACCGAGCGAACGCTGCGCACCGACAGGTGGTGGGTCCAGCCGCTGATCACCGTCGTCGTGCTGGTGCTGTTCATCATCTACGCGACGTTCCGGGCGTTCCAGAACGCCCACTACCTCTCCGAGCCCTACATCTCGCCCTTCTACTCGCCGTGCATCACGACGCAGTGCGAGGGCGACACCTTCCCGGAGCTGTTCACCGGCCCGGCCTGGATCTCCCCGGCCCTGTACATCCTGATCTTCCCGCTGGGCATCCGGCTGACCTGCTACTACTACCGCAAGGCCTACTACCGGTCGTTCTGGCTGTCGCCTCCGGCGTGCGCGGTGGCCGAGCCGCACAAGCGCTACACCGGTGAGACCCGGCTGCCGCTGATCGGCCAGAACATCCACCGGTACGCGCTCTACGCGGCGCTGGTCATCAACGTCATCCTCTTCTACGACGTCGTCCTGGCGTTCCGCGACGAGACCGGCGAGTGGGGCCACATGGGCCTCGGCACCGTAGTACTGCTCGTCAACGCGGTGCTGCTCTTCCTCTACTCGCTGTCGTGCCACTCGTGCCGGCACATCGTCGGCGGCCGCATCAACAACTTCTCGAAGCACCCGCTGCGCTACAAGGCGTGGGGGCTGGTGTCGCAGCTCAACGGCCGGCACATGCAGTTCGCCTGGGCCTCGCTGTTCAGCGTCGCCTTCGCCGACTTCTACGTCCTCCTCCTCGCCACGGACACGATCACGGACCTGAGGTTCTTCTGATGGAGCTGGAGCGGCACACCTACGACGTCGTCGTTGTCGGGGCGGGGGGTGCGGGCCTGCGGGCCGCGATCGAAGCCCACGAGTCCGGCGCGCGCACCGCCGTCGTCTGCAAGTCCCTGCTGGGCAAGGCGCACACGGTGATGGCCGAGGGCGGCATCGCCGCGGCGATGGCGAACCTCTATCCCGAGGACAACTGGCGGGTGCACTTCCGCGACACCATGCGCGGCGGGAAGATGCTCAACCACTGGCGGATGGCCCAGCTCCACGCGCAGGAGGCGCCGGACCGGGTCCGCGAGCTCGAGGACTGGGGTGCGCTGTTCGACCGCACCCCCGACGGCCTGATCAGCCAGCGCGACTTCGGCGGGCACCGCTACGCGCGGCTCGCCCACGTCGGTGACCGCACCGGCCTCGAGCTGATCCGGACCCTGCAGCAGCGCACCGTCGCCCTCGGCATCGACGTCTACATGGAGTGCACGGTCACCCGCCTGCTGACCGACGAGGGCGGGATCACCGGCGCGTTCGGCTACTGGCGCGAGTCGGGGCGCTTCGTCGCCTGGCAGGCGCCGTCGGTCGTGCTGGCCACCGGCGGCATCGGGAAGTCCTACAAGGTCACGTCGAACTCGTGGGAGTACACCGGCGACGGGCACTCGCTGGCGCTGCAGGCGGGCGCCTCGCTGGTGAACATGGAGTTCGTCCAGTTCCACCCGACCGGCATGGTCTGGCCGCCCTCGGTCCGCGGGATCCTCGTCACGGAGAGCGTGCGCGGCGACGGCGGCATCCTGAAGAACTCGGCCGGCAACCGGTTCATGTTCGACTACATCCCCGACTTCTTCCGCAAGGAGACGGCGGAGACCGAGGCCGAGGCCGACCGCTGGTACGACGACAAGAAGAACAACCGGCGGCCGCCCGAGCTGCTCCCCCGCGACGAGGTCGCCCGGGCGATCAACAGCGAGGTGAAGGCCGGCCGCGGGACGCCGCACGGCGGCGTCTTCCTGGACATCGCCTCGCGCCGCTCGGCGGAGTACATCCGCAAGCGGCTGCCGTCGATGTACCACCAGTTCAAGGAGCTGGCCGAGGTCGACATCACCGCCGAGCCGATGGAGGTCGGGCCCACCTGTCACTACGTGATGGGCGGGGTGGAGGTCGATCCCGACACCGAGGCCGCGCGGGTGTCCGGCCTGTTCGCGGCCGGTGAGGTCGCCGGCGGCATGCACGGCTCCAACCGGCTGGGCGGCAACTCCCTGTCGGACCTGCTGGTGTTCGGCCGGCGCGCCGGGGCGGCCGCGGCGGAGCACGCACGCGGCCGGCACGGGCTCGAGCTTCCGGACGAGGCACTGGCCGACGCCGCCCGGGCGGCGCTGGCGCCGTTCGACCGGGAGGGCGGCGAGAACCCGTACACCGTGCAGCACGACCTGCAGCAGACGATGCACGACCTGGTCGGGATCATCCGCACCGCGCCGGAGATGGAACAGGCGCTGGAGCGGATCGCCGCGCTGAAGGAGCGGGTGGCCAACCTGTCGGTGGAGGGGCACCGGCAGTACAACCCCGGCTGGCATCTGGCCCTCGACCTGCCGCACATGCTCGTGGTCAGCGAGTGCATCGCCCGCGCCGCGCTGGAGCGGCAGGAGAGCCGCGGCGGGCACACCCGCGACGACTTCCCGGCGACCGACGCCGAGTGGGCGAAGACCAATCTGATCTGCACGCAGGCCGCCGACGGCTCGGTGGCGCTGACCCGGCAACCGCTGCCGCAGATGCCGTCGGACCTCGCCGGGATCTTCGAGGAGACAGCGTGACCGAGCCGGCGAGGTCACGAATGGACAGAGCAGTCCCGCGGACGCGGCCGACGAGCGCCGGGAAGGAGGACGCGTGAGCTACGACGCGACGTTCCGGGTGTGGCGCGGGAACGCCGACGGCGGTGACCTGCAGACCTTCACCGTCGAGGTGAACGAGGGCGAGGTGGTCCTCGACGTCATCCACCGGTTGCAGGCGACCCAGGCCGGCGACCTCGCCGTCCGGTGGAACTGCAAGGCGGGCAAGTGCGGATCCTGCAGCGCCGAGATCAACGGCCGTCCGCGGCTGATGTGCATGACGCGGATGAGCACGTTCGGCGAGGACGAGACGGTGACCGTGACGCCGATGCGCGCGTTCCCCGTGGTCCGGGACCTGGTCACCGACGTGTCCTACAACTACGACAAGGCCGCGCAGATCCCCGCGTTCAATCCCCGGCAGCGGGACGCGGACGGCAACCACCGGATGCAGCAGATCGACGTCGAGCGCTCGCAGGAGTTCCGCAAGTGCATCGAGTGCTTCCTCTGCCAGGACACCTGCCACGTCATCCGTGACCACGAGGAGAACAAGAAGGCCTTCGCCGGGCCGCGGTTCCTGATCCGGCTGGCGGAGCTGGACATGCATCCGCTCGACGTGACCGACCGCAAGGACGCGGCGCAGGACGAGTTCGGCCTCGGCTACTGCAACATCACCAAGTGCTGCAGCGAGGTCTGTCCCGAGGGCATCCACCTGACCGACAACGGGATCATCCCGCTGAAGGAGCGCGTGGTGGACCGCAAGTTCGACCCGCTCACGTTCCTCGGGTCGAAGATCCGCCGCCGCCCCAAGGACTGACGGACGGCGTCCCACCGGGGCCGCCCCGGACGCTCCGCCCGGATGCCCACGTCACGAGCCGACGGGCCCGCTCTCGCACCAGCGAGAACGGGCCCGTCGGCTGAGAGCGGTCAGGCGGCGCCGAGGCTCCGCCAGTAGGCGTTCAGCGCGCCGTTGGTCTTGATCAGCCACACCAGGGGGCCGATCAGGATGATCGAGCCCAGGAGGACCCAGAGGCCGGTCGTCGCGGTGACCGGACGGGGACGGCCCTGGCGCGCGTACAGGTTGCCGACCTCGTTCGGGAGCAGGAAGGGCGTGACCAGTCCGAAGGTGAAGATCGCGAGGACCAGCCCGAGCGCTCCGCCGACGCCCTCGCCCGAGTGCCGCTTCATCTCCTCGTGCGTGGCGAAGTAGTAGTACAGGGAGTAGATGCCGAAGGTGATGATGCTGAGGCCGATGACGGCCCAGGTGCTCCGGACCTTGCCCACCGGGCCCAGAGGGCGGCCGTGGTGCGCCGGCGACATCGGCTGCCCGTAGCCGACCGGGACGTGCTGTGCGTACTGCGCCTGAGCGTGCGGGCCGGGCGCGTACGCCTGGCCGGCCGGCTGGTCCAGAGTGGACATGGAGACCCCCGATCGAATGCGCCGGTCTGTCCGGCGGCACGGGCGAAGGTAGGCGAGCGGAACCACGCAGATCCGTTGTTCCGCACCCCGCGGCCGCGTGGCGACCACCACAGTCGCTGGCGCCACACGGAGCCCGCGCGCACCACCCGGAGGCGTCGGGCGGCGTCCCGCGCCGGGCGTATCGAGGAGGAACTCCTCAGTCGTCCCGCTGGGCGGCCGCGCGTCGTTCGGCGCCGGTCTCCCCCGCGTATCCGACGTCCTGGCCGGCGACCCGGCCGACGAACGCCTCGGACTCGCCCGTGCCGGTCGTGCTCCCCGCGTCCGGCTCGTCGCTCGGGCCGCCACCGGTGGCGCGGGACAGCGCCTGGGCGTCGTCGGGGTCGACGTCGGCCTCCTGGGGTCTCGGATCAGGCTCCGTGCTCATCGGGCCAGGGTGTGCGCTGATGCGCGGTTCCGCGACCCGAGCTGCCGATCGGCGCACACTGTTCGGCGAGGAGGCGTCCGTGACGAGACCGGCGAACCGATGACGGGCAGGGCCAGAGCCACCGCCGTCGCCGCAGTGCTGATCACGACAGCCTGCGGCGGGCCCTCGGACACCGGCGGGGACGCCGCATCGCGGCCGGCGACGTCGTCCGAGGCGACCTCCACCGCGCCCAGCGCGACCGCTCCGTCGTCCAGTCCCACGCCCGTCGCCGGCACCGCCATCACGACGGCGGACAGCGAGTTCGGCGAGATGCTGTTCGACCAGCCGGGGCAGGCCATCTACCTGTTCGACAAGGAGTCGTCCGGCCGCCCCGACTGCTACGGGGAGTGTGCGACCGCCTGGCCGCCCGTCCTCACGACCGGGACGCCGCAGCCGATGGGTGCAGTGCGGGCCGAGCTGCTGGGGACGGTCGCACGGGACGACGGCTCGATGCAGGTCACCTACGCCGGCCATCCGCTCTACTACTACGCGCACGAGGGCCCCGGCCAGGTCCTCTGCCATGACGTCGTGGACTTCGGCGGGCGCTGGCTGGTGGTCACGCCGGAAGGCACCGCCGCCCCGTGAGCCCGAACGGGACGTCCACCCCTCAGCTCGAGATCGCCTCGACGAGGTCGCCGACCTTCTCCTCGGGCACGTTGCGTGCGACGTCGCCCTGGCTGACGACGCCGACGAGGTCGTGCCCGTCGATGACCGGCAGCCGGCGCACCTTGTACTGGGTCATGGTCCGGAGGATCTCCTCGACCGGGTCGTCGGCCCCGATCGTGACCGGCTCGCCCTGTGCCAGCGCCCCCGCCTTCGTGGAGGACGGGTCGCCGCCGTCGGCCAGGCACTTCACCACGATGTCGCGGTCGGTGAGCATGCCCTTGAGGCGGTTGTCCTCGCCGCAGATCGGCAGTGATCCGACGTCCAGGTCCCGCATCTTGCGGGCCGCATCGACCAGCGTCTCGTTCTCACCTACGCACTCGGCGCCGCCGGTCATGATGTCGCGTGCTGTGGCCATCCCACTCTCCTGAGAACCGGCCCTGGCCGCGGCCGATCCGGGCAGGTACGCCGGTTCCCAGAATTTGCTCCGGCTCGTCGGCGCGCGCAACGGGTTCCCGCACCGAGAGCGAACCGCCCTCAGTCGCGGCGTTCGACGACGAAGACCGGGATCTCCCGGTCGGTGCGCCGCTGGTGATCGGCGTAGCGGGGAAAGGCGGCGACGGCCCGCTCCCACCACAGCGCCCGCTCCGCACCGACGAGCTCCCGGGCGACGCCGTCCCAGGGTTCTGGGCCGTCCTGCACGGTGACCTGACCGGGATGGGCCTTGAGGTTGTAGTACCAGGTGGGGTGCTCGTCGGCCCCGCCGTGGGAGGCGACCACGGCGTAGACCCCGTCGCGCTCGACGCGCACGAGCGGGTTCTTGCGGACCTTGCCGGTCCGGGAACCCCGCGTGCTGAGGACGACGACCGGGAACGGTCCGGTGTTGCTGGTGTTGCCCTCCCGACCTCCGGTGCGCTCGTAGAGGGCCACCTGGTTGCGGACCTTCTCCAGCGGACTGGGCTCGTACTCACCGTCGAGGGGCACGCCTCGGGACCCTAGGCGAACGGGCTGCTCCGCACCCCGCCGAGCCGGATCCGCACCGTCCGGGTCCGTGGCGGCGCCGCGGAGCCGATCCTTCGGCTTGACGCGGGGCCGGGCACCGGGCGAAGGTCGCCTGGCCGGTGCAGAGGGAGCGTGTCCGTGGACGTCGACGTGATCATCGAGATCCCCAAGGGGTCGCGGAACAAGTACGAGTACGACCACAAGCTGGACCGGATCCGGCTGGACCGGATGCTGTTCACCTCGACCGGCTACCCGGGCGACTACGGGTTCGTGCCGGACACGCTCGCCGAGGACGGCGACCCGATCGACGTCGTCGTGCTGCTCGACGAGCCGACCTTCCCCGGCTGCATCATCCGCGCGCGGGTCATCGCCGTGTTCTGGATGCGCGACGAGGAGAAGGCCGACGCCAAGCTGCTGTGCGTCTCGGCCAACGACCCGCGGAAGGCGCACCTGCAGGACCTGGGCGACGTGCCGATGCACCTGATCGCCGAGATCTGGCACTTCTTCGAGATCTACGAGGCGCTCGAGCCCGGCAAGTCGTTGGCCGGCACCCGCGGGTGGGAGCGCCGGAAGGAAGGGATCCAGGCGCTGGAGGACGCCCAGCGCAGGTTCGCCGAGCACAGCGCCGTCGTCTCCCGCTCCCCTTCCTGAAGCAGCCCCGTCGCGGTTCGTCGGACGCCGATAACCGAGGTGGACCGACCACGCGTCGGGCTCAGCCGTGCGAGCGCGTGGCGCTCGCCGCCTGCTGCCGTGCTGCCGGACACGACGACATGAGGACTCCATGCGCACGCTCGCCACCACCCTGGCTCTTGCCGCAGTCCTGACGGCCGGCTGCTCGTCGGGCTCCGCGGTCGAGTACCCGCCGTCATCTGCGGACGACGTCGACGTCACCGAGGACCTGCAGGCGGCGGCCGGGGGCGAGCCGTGGGCACAGCTGATCACCGAGGCCACCCGGACCGAGGACGATCGACTCGAGGTCCGGACGACCGTCGTCGACCCGCGCGCGGCCGGCTCACCCGAGATGGGCCAACCGGCGATCGACATCTGCAGCGCTGCCGTGCAGTGGCTGCAGGCCCAGGGGGCCGGCGATCCCGACGTCAGCGTGATGGAGGCCGACGGCTCCACGTACGTCGTCTTCGGGCACCCGTCGTACCCGGGCGGCTGCACCGAGGTCTGAGCCCGGGTCTCCCGCGGCGATTTGCGCCGGACACGCCGTCGGTTGTCCCTCCTTCCGCTCGGCGTGCCTTACCTTGCGCCGGGCGGCGGGAAGCCGACGCTGAATGGCGACACACAGCGAAGGGCACCTCATGACCGACCCCGATCTCGATCAATTCGTCGACCGCCCCGAGGAGAGCGCCTCGGCCGACGTCACGCTGATCTCGCGCGGGGTCACCCTCACGGCGCACGTCGAGGTGTCGGACACCTACGTCGTCGTGGTCCGGCCGACCGGTGGCGGGCCCGGCTGGGAGAGCGCCGAGATCCAGGTGGGTGATCCCGTCGAGCTGTACTGGATCGGCGGTCAGGAGGAGCGGACGCTGGCCGGCACGGTCTCGCAGGTCGAGGGCGGTGAGGCGCGGTGGCACGTCGCGGTCTCGGGGCAGGCCGAACGCAGTCAGCGGCGGAAGGCGGTCCGGGCGCGGGTCGAGCTCGAGGTGCTGATCCCGTGGGCCGGCGCGCAGATGTCCGGCACGACCGTGGACCTCAGCGAGGGCGGGATGCGGGCGCTGATGGACGGCTGGGGGCTTCCGCCCGACTCCGGAACCCTCTCCCAGGTCAGCCTCATGCTGGACGACGTCCCCCTGCTCCTGCACGGCGAGATCGTCTGGACGTCGATCCGCGGAGCCCAGTGGCTGCTGGCCATGAAGTTCCACGACGTGTCGGAGAAGGCCGGCGACCTGCTCCGCCGCAGGGTGTTCCAGGCCCTTCGCGACGAGCGGGCGGCATCGGCCGGCTGACGTCGGGCCTCCCTCAGCGACGGTCCTCGCTGAAGTTGGCGTAGATGTCGCGCTCGTTGAACTCACGGCCGAACTGTCGCCGGAAGAAGGCGCTGGTCGAGTACCGGGTCGAGGAGAGGAAGAAGCGTTCCTCGTTCCGCTTGACCATCGCGAAGAAGGTGTCCGCCGCGTCCGGGCCCAGGTCGAAGTTGTCGTAGTTGACGACGACGTGCACCCGCTGACCGAGTTCGGCGAACCGGCGGTCGAGCTCGGCGGCCAGGTCGACGGCGTCCTGCGCGGTGACCAGCCGCAGGCCCTCGAAGTTGACGTAGACCGTGTCGGTGGCCCGATCGAACCGGAAGCGCTCGTCCATGCCGACCGGTGGCCGGTCACGCAGTCCCATCGGCCGGTCGCGGAAGATGACCGCCTCCATCGTGCACAGGTCGTCGCTGACGGCGGGACGGACCGCCATGTGCGCCAGCACGTCCCGTTCCACGTCGATGCCCGGAGCGACCTCGACCAGTGCGAGACCGTGGTCGGTGAGCCGCAGGACGCAGCGCTCCGTGACGTAGTGGACGGACTGCCCGCGTTCGACGGCCAGGCGCCCGTTGAAGGTCACCTGCCCGACCTGGTCGCGGAACTTCGGTATCGCGCCGGTGTCGTCGACGACCAGCGCGCCGTCGCGCACCGCCACCCGCGAGCGCGCCGTGAACGTGCCGAGGAAGAAGACCGCCTTGGCGTTCTGGCTGATGTTGATGAAGCCGCCCGCACCGGCGACCCGGCGTCCGAACCGGCTGACGTTGACGTTGCCCTCGGCGTCGGCTTCGGCCATGCCCAGGAACGCCTGGTCGAGGCCGCCGCCGTCGTAGAAGTCGAACTGGTACTGCTGGTCGATGATCGCCTGAGGATTGGTGACGGCGCCGAAGCTCAGCCCGCCGGCCGGGATGCCGCCGACACCGCCGGGCTCGACGGTCAGGGTGATCAGGTCGAGGATCCGCTCCTCGGCGGCCACCGCCGCGACCCCCTCGGGGATCCCGATCCCGAGGTTCACCACCGCGTTGGGCGACAGGAACATCGCGGCGCGGCGGGCGATCACCTTGCGCGCATCCAGGGGCATCGGCGCCAGTCCGGTGCTGGGCGCGGTGATCTCGCCGGTGTAGGCGGGGTTGTAGGCCTCGGCGAACGTCTGGCCGTGATTCGCGGGCTCCGCGACGACGACCGCGTCGACCAGGATGCCGGGGATCTTCACCTCGCGCGGGCTCAGCGTCCGGCGCTCGGTCACCCGCTCGACCTGCACGATGACCACGCCACCGGAGTTCTTCGCGGCCTGCGCCATCGACAGCACCTCGAGGGTGAGCGCCTCCCGCTCCATCGTGATGTTGCCCTCGGGGTCGGCGGTCGTCCCGCGCAGCAGGGCCACGTGCACCGGCTGCGCGGGGAAGAACAGGTGCTCCTCCCCGCGCAGCGTCACCAGTTCGACCAACTCCTCCGTGGTGCACTCGTTCATCCGGCCGCCCCCGTGGCGCGGATCGACGAACGTGCCGAGCCCGACCTTCGTCACCACGCCGGGGCGGCCGCCGGCGATCTCCCGGAACAGGTGGCTGATGACCCCCTGCGGCCAGCAGTACGCCTCGATCCGGTCGTCGAGCGCGAGCACGCCGAGGCTCGGCACGAGCCCCCAGTGCCCGCCGATGACGCGGCGCACCATGCCGTCGGCCCCGAAGTGGTTCAGCCCCCGCGTGCCGCCGTCGCCCTGGCCCGCCGCGTAGACCAGGGTCAGGTCCCGCGGCGAGCCAGTGGCCTCGAACCGCCGTTCCAGCGCGAGCGCCAGCTCCTCGGCGAACCCGACGCCGACGAAACCTCCGGTCGCGACGGTGTCGCCGTCGTGGACGATCTGCGCCGCGGCGTCGGCCGAGATGACCTTGTTGCGCTGCACGGGACGACGGGACTCAGCGCCGGCCGGCGCCGGCCGTGGCCCGATCGGCGGCGGGATCCCGCGTCAGGTCGCTGTGCGCCGTCTCCCGGCTGAGCACGACGGCGAGCACGGTGAGCACCGCGGCGCCGGCGAGGTACAGCGAGATCGGGAGGGAGTTGCCGTACTCCAGCAGCAGCGCCGTGGCGATGATCGGGGCCAGGCTGCCCGCCACGATCGAGGACACCTGACCGGCCACCGACAGACCGCTGTACCGCACCTGGGTGGAGAACATCTCGGAGAAGAAGGCCGCCTGGGGCCCGTACATCGCTCCGTGGAGGACCAGTCCGATCGTGCCGGCGAGCGCCAGCAGCAGGAACGACCCCGAGTCGTACATGGTGAAGAAGACGAAGCCCCACACCCCGACGCCCACGGCGCCGACCAGGTAGACCGGCCGTCGGCCGAACTTGTCGGACAGGGCGCCCATCGCGGGGATGGCCACGAAGTGGATCGCCGACGCGATGAGCGCCGCGTTGAGCGCCGTCCCCCGCGAGATACCCACCTCGGTGGTGGCGTAGGCCAGCGCGAACGCGGTGAAGATGTAGTAGCCGATGTTCTCGCCCAGGCGGGCGCCGATGGCCAGGATGATCTCCCGCGGGTACTCGCGCAGCACCTGGACGACGGGCAGCTTGGGCGCTTCCTCCGCCGTGGCGGCGTGCTCCTTGGCGGCGCGGAAGACCGGCGACTCCTCGATCGAGACCCGGATCCAGAGACCCACGCCCACGAGCACCGCGCTCAGCAGGAACGGGATGCGCCAGCCCCAGGACTCGAACTGCTGGTCGTCGGTCATCGCCGAGACCACCGCGAGGACGGCGACGGCGAGCAGGTTGCCCGCCGGCGCGCCGGCCTGCGGCCAGGAGGCCCAGTACCCGCGTCGCTCCGGCGTGCCGTACTCGGCGGCCATCAGGACGGCGCCGCCCCACTCGCCTCCGAGGGCGAAGCCCTGCACCAGGCGGAGCACGATCAGCAGGATCGGTGCCCAGACGCCGATCGCCCCGTACGTCGGCAGCAGGCCGATCAGGAACGTCGCGCCGCCCATCAGCATCAGCGTGATGACCAGCATCTGCTTGCGGCCGATCTTGTCGCCGAAGTGCCCGAAGATCACGCCACCGATCGGCCGGGCCGCGAAGCCCACCGCGTACGTGGCGAACGCGAGCAGCGTGCCGACGAGCGGGTCGAAGTCGGGGAAGAACAGCTTGTTGAAGACCAGCGCGGCGGCCGAGCCGTAGAGGAAGAAGTCGTACCACTCCACGGTGGTCCCGACGAGGCTGGCACCGACGACCTTGACGATGGACGTGCGCGACTCGGGCGGCACGGCGGCTTCCTGGTGGGACCTGGACAAGGCTCATTCCCTTTCACGTGTGCAGGGCGGTCGACGATTCCTGTGTCTTCGGCAGAAGGCTCTAAACCCATTGGCGATGCTCGCCCGGCGACCGTCGGCCGCCTCCGTCGATCCGGGCTCGGTTCGACGCGCCCCGCGCTGGTGCGGTGTGGCGCGGCAGCGACGAAACGACCGGATGAGAGGCGAGCGGTCCGGCGCCGGAGGGGCACCCGGTCAGCCGGAGGCCGTCCCTCGGGCAGCGGCTGATGGTGCGTGCCTCACCGGCGCGTTCGGCGGCGATCGGGAACCGGCGGCGTCCACGGAGGACCGTGCCAGCGCCATCGTGTCCCGCCTCTCCGTCGGTGCCCGGCCACAGCATGCCCAAGGTCCCGGGTTCTCGCTCATCGGAAGGCCGCACGGGGAAGGGAGCCCATCTCCCCACGCCGGACGCAGAGCAACGAGGCCAGGAAGACGGCTCTTGAGGACTGCGACGGCCGGCCCAGCCGCAGCGCGGCCGTCCGCGCGCTGCGGTGGCTCGAGCCTTCGCCCGGCGGAACGCGTCGCGGTGTCACGTCCGGCTCGTGGCCGGTGTCTCCATGTCGACGGGAGCAGACACAGGAGGAGACATGACGAGCACCACCCGGATCCCCGCGACCGAGATCACCGGCATCTACGGGGCTCTGATCAAGACGATCAGCCGCAGGATGCTCGGCCAGGTGCCGGACGCCGTCGGCGTGATGTGGCACTACCCGGCCCTGCTGAAGGACCAGATGAAGTTCGGTCGCCGGACCGAGTCGTGGAACCGGCTCGATCCGAACCTGGCGTCGCTCGCGACCATGGCCGCGGCCGCATCGATCGGCTGCAGCTTCTGCCTCGACCTCCACTACTTCATGACGCACAACCGCGGCCTCGACGAGACGAAGGCGCGGGAGGTGCCGCGCTGGCGGGAGTCCACTGCCTTCGCTCCCCTGGAGCGGCGGGTCATGGAGTACGCCGAGGCGATGTGCCGGACGCCGCTCACCGTCACCGACGAGATGTCGGCCGCGTTGCTCGACGACCTGGGGGCGGCCGCGCTCCTGGAGCTGACTGCCCGGATCGGCGTGATGAACATGACCGCCCGGGGCAACGTCGCACTGGGGATCCGCTCGGCGGAGTTCTCGGCGTCCTGCGGGCTGCCGCCCATGGCGGTCCCGTCGGCGGACGGCGTCGCCTCGGCATGACCGACGACCCCTTCATCGCCCACCGCAGCCTGCTGTTCACCGTCGCCTACGAGATGCTCGGCTCTGCCGCCGACGCCGACGACGTGGTGCAGGAGACCTGGCTGCGGTGGGCGGAGGTGGACCGGACGACGGTGCGCGACCCGCGGGCCTACCTGGTGCGGATCGTCACCCGTCAGGCGCTCAACCGGCTGCGCACCGTGTCCCGCCGCCGCGAGGACTACGTCGGCGAGTGGCTGCCCGAGCCGCTGCTGACCAGCCCCGACGTCGCCGAGGACGTCGAGCTGGCCGAGAGCGTCTCGATCGCGATGCTCACCGTGCTGGAGACGCTCGGGCCGACCGAGCGCGCGGTCCTGGTGCTGCACGAGGTGTTCGACGTGCCCTACGACGAGATCGCCGAGGCCGTCGGCAAGACGAGCGCCGCGGTCCGGCAGATCGCGCACCGGGCACGTGAGCACGTGGCCGCCCGGCGCCCGCGGATGGCGGTGAGCCGTGCCGAGCAGCAGCAGGTGGTGGAGCGGTTCCTCGCCGCGGTCACCGCGGGTGACCTGGAGGGGCTTCTGGACGTGCTGGCACCCGACGTCGTCGCGGTCGCCGACAGCGGGGGCCTGGCGCCCGCCGCCCGGCGCCCGGTCGTGGGCCGGGAGCGGGTGGCCAACGCGCTGTCGCGCTTCGCGGAGTTCGCGCCCCGGGTGGAGATCACCACGCCGCTGGTCAACGGCACGGTCGGCGCGCGGATCGACCCGGGCGGCGAGTACGACACGGCGATCACCTTCGTCGTCGAGGACGGCCGGATCACCCGCATGTACGCGATGCGCAACCCGCACAAGCTGGGCCGGCTCGACGAGGTGGCCGAGCTCCGGCGGTGACCGGTCAGACGCGCGGCAGGTAGTGGTCGAAGAACAGCCGACCGGTCAGCTCGCCGCGGCTCCGGACACCCGTCTTCTCGAAGACGTTCTTGACGTGGTCGGCGACCGTGTACGGCGACAGCCACAGGGCCCGGGCGATCTCGGCGTTGCTGTGCCCGCGGACGACGAGCCCGACGACCTCGACCTCCCGCTCGGTCAACCGGTAGGCGTCGGTCAGCAGCGCCGCGATGTCGGCCGGCCGCGAGGGCTCGACGACCAGGCTCACCGTCGACCCGGCCAACCGCTCGGCGTGCAGGGTGAGCCAGCGGCCGGTCCGGGTGCGCAGCCGGCAGCGGGAGCTGCCCCGCCGGCTGTGCGCGGACCGGACGAGCGAGGTGACGGCGAAGGGCAGTCCGTCGACGTCGCTGTCCTCGACCTCGGCCAGCCGCTCCAGCGCGGTCGGCGATCCGGTGAGGACGGCGACGCCGAGATCGGTCACGTCCACCAGGACGACGCCGGGCCCGTCCGCGGTCTGCTCGGCCGCGCGCGCCGCGAGCTGCACGCGGCGCAGCGCGTCGGCGACCCGCGCGCTCAGCGTGCCGAGGAGCGCGGCCTCCACCGTCGTGAAGTCGGGGACGTCGGTGCCGCGGAAAAGGATCATGGCGCCCCAGGGGGTCCGGCCCTCGCGGTGGACGGCCCGGACCTCGTGCGGGAGTCCGGCCGGCTGCAGCACCTCGCGGAACCGTGCGCTGCGGAACGGGTGGCGGCCGGTCTCCTCCGACAGCCGGGACACCGGCGGGTCGGCCCGGGCGATGTCTGCCAGGCGGCCCACGTCGGCCTCGTCCCCGTACTCGAGTTCGAGCAGGCGCGGGACCAGGGACATGGGCAGGCCCTCGACGTGGAAGCCACCGGTCGGCAGCGCCGTCGACGGGTCGAAGCTCATCGCGCACCAGCGGTCGAACGGCACCGCGGTGGCCACCGCCCCGGCGACCGCCCGGTGCAGTTCGGTGGCGTCGGTCGCCGTCCGGCAGGAGCGCTCGACCTCCGCCGTCACCTGGCGAACCCGTCGCTGGTCCATGGCAGGAAGTGTCCGGCCGGACGTGCCCCTGACGGAACCCCTAGCTGTCGTGACCTGACACGTTGTTCACGCGGCGAGTCGGCTGATCGGTGATCGGCCTCCGAGTGCTGAGTGGCTGCGGGCAGTGTTATAGAGGTGGAGCCAGGCGTCCAGCGCCAGGGTGCGTGCGTCGTTGCTGGTCCAGGGCCGGGCGTAGGCCCATTCGGTCTGCAGGGTGCGGTTGAACCGCTCGGCCTTTCCGTTCGTCCAGGGCCGGCCGGGCCGGATGAACCGGCGGCCGATGCCGAGCTCGTCGCAGGCGGAGATCCAGGCCGCACCGACCCGGTAGCAGCGGGCGTTGTCGGTGAGGACTCGCCGCACGGTGACGCCGTGGGCGGCGAGCCAGGCGACCGCGCGGCGCAGAAACGCCGCGCAGCTGCCGACTCGCTCGTCGGGCAGCACTTCTGCGTAGGCCAGCCGGGTGTGGTCGTCGACGGCGACGTGGACGTAGTCCCAGCCGTTGCCCCGGCCGCGCACCTGCTCGCTGCGGCCGTGGATCCGCCAGCCGCCGCCGTCGGGCACCCGCCCCAGCTTCTTCACGTCCACGTGCAGCAGGTCCCCGGCGCAGGGGTGCTCGTAGCGGCGGTCGCTGTGCCGCCGGCCGCGCAGCAGCTCGCCGGTGAGCCGGTCGACCTCGGTCAGCCGGGGCAGCCCGGCGCGGGTGATCACCGCCCCGATCGTGGAGGCCGGCAGGTCCAGCAGCGCGGCCAGGCGCACAGGGCCGGCGTGCTCCGCCACCCGCGCGGCCACGATCGCCGCGGTGGTCTCCGCCGAGGTCAGGCGGGCCAGCCGGTGCGGTCGGGAGGACCGGTCAGCCAGCCCAGCCAGACCCTCGGCTCGGTAGCGGCGCACCCACTTGTAGACCGTCTGGCGGCTGACGCCCAGCTGCTTGGCGACCTCGCCGGGCCGGTGACCGGCCAGGACACGATCGACGAGCAGCCTGCGGGCATAGACCGTTGTGCGGGCATTAGCGTGACCCACTAAGACCTCCGGTTTGGAACGGCGACGTCAAGCACCGCCACTCCTTCCGGAGGTCTCCTACGTGATCAAGCCGCCACGCCGACCGTCAACAACGTCCCTGGTCACGACACCTAGCGCTAGGGATGGTTCGCCGCCCCTGCCCTCCTCGACGGTCGGTTCCACACACCGATGCCGAGGAGACCGCGATGACCACCACTCGCATGCCGACGTTCACCGGCACCCTGCTCACGCCCGGGGCGCCCGGCTACGACGACGCCCGCCGGGTCTGGAACGGTGCGATCGACCGCCGTCCCGCCTTCATCGCCCGCTGCCGGCACGCCGACGACGTCGCCGCCGCGCTCGGGTTCGCCCGCCGGCACGACCTCGCCGTCGCCGTGCGGGGCGGCGGGCACAGCATCCCCGGCTGGTCGGTCTGCGACGGCGGGCTGGTCGTGGACCTGACGGCCATGAAGGAGGTCCGCGTCGACCCGTCGTCCCGGACCGCGGTGGTGCAGCCCGGCGTGAACTGGGGCGAGTTCGACGCGGCCGCCCAGCAGCACGGCCTGGCCACCCCCGGCGGGGAGATCTCGCACACCGGGATCGCGGGGCTGACCCTCGGCGGCGGCATCGGCTGGCTCAGCCGCATGCACGGCCTGGCCTGCGACAACCTGATCGCCGCCGAGGTCGTCACCGCCGACGGCGAGATCGTCGGCGTCGACGACGCCACGGACCCGGACCTGATGTGGGGCCTGCGGGGCGGGGGCGGCAACTTCGGCGTCGTCACCTCGTTCACCTACCGGCTGCACGAGGTCGGTCCCGTACCCGGCGGAGTGGTGTTCTTCCCCGGCGAGCGGGCGCCCGAGGTGCTGCGCCTCTACCGGGACCTCGGCGCCGTCGCGCCCCGGGAGCTGTCCCTGGTCGCGGTTCAGGTGACCGCGCCGCCGGCGCCGTTCGTGCCGGAGGACCTGCGCGGACGGCCGGTGGCCGGACTGTCCGCGGCGTGGTTCGGCGACCCCGACGAGGGCGAGCGGGTGCTGTCCCCGCTCCGGGCCGCCCTCGGTCGGCCGGCGATCGACCTGCTCGGGGTGCTGCCGTACTGCGCCCTGCAGCAGTCGGTCGACGCCAGCGCGCCGTGGGGCATGGCCGCCCACGTGAAGAGCGACTTCCTCGACGAGCTCGACGACGCCGCCCTCGACACGCTCGCCGAGCACGCCGCGCAGCGCAGCCACCCGGCGTCCCACGTACTGGTCCGTCGGCTGGGCGGGGCGATCGCCGACGTGTCCTCCGATGCCACGGCCTTCGCGCACCGGCGGGCCGCGCACATGACGACGATCGTGGGCGTGTGGGACCCGGGCAGCGACCCGGCGTCCGAGATCGACTGGGCGCGGCGGACCTGGGCCTCGACCCGGCGGCTCGCGTGCGGCACGTACGTCAACCACCTGGAGGACGAGGGCGCCGCGCGGGTACGGGAGGCCTACCCGGTCGCCACGTTCGAGCGGCTGACGGCGCTGAAGACCCGGCTCGACCCGGCCAACGTCTTCCGGCACAACCAGAACATCCCGCCGTCCGCCGGCTGACGGGAGGGCGACGCGCGAGACACCTCGGCGACGGGAGCCGAGGCCTTCTCCCGGGGTTGGCCGGGTTCTCGGATCTCAGCCCGGTGGGGCCTCCGTCCACCGCAGCCGCTTCTGCAGCAGGACGTCGAGGTCGAAGACCTCGCCGTCCCCTGCGCCCTTCCCGACCACGAGGGGCGGAGGGGCCGGGTCGACCCGGACGGTGCGCCACCTGCCGAACCGCACCGGCGGCACGGTGAGGACGTAGAAGCGGCCGTCGACGTCCACGCCGACCGATCGGTTGGTGCGCAGGTACCACCCGACGACGCCGGTGCGGTAGCGACCGGACCCGGACCAGGGCCGAGCCGTCAGCTCCTCGGTCGGCACGCCCTGCTGCTTCGCCTGCGCGACGAACCGATCGAGAAGGACCTGCGCCTTCGCCGACTCCGCCTCGCTCCGCCGACGCTGCACCTCCACGTGGTACGCGGCGCGTTCGGTCAGCTCGCGCCGGCGCTCTTCCGCGTCGTTGCCCATCGGGACCTCCATCCGGTCGCGAGGTCCATTGGACGACGTCGTCGACGGCGCCGCGATGCGGGCGGGGTGGGACGTCGGGGCGGAACGCCGACACGTCGTCGTCCTGCACGTGGCCGGTCCCGGGGTCCGCGCTCCCCGTCAGGCCGCGCCAACAGCCATGATGCAGCGCGCACGTCGACGAGGGACCCCACACGGGCGACGTCGGTGAGGGGATCACCGACGTCCCGTCCAGGCCGGACACCGGGAGCGAGACATGGCGATCATCCTCGGCATCTTCGACCTGCTCGCGTATGCGGTACCGGGATCGCTCTACCTGACCACGTTCGCGTACGTGTCCCACCGAGCCGGCTGGATCGACGTCCCGAGCCTGCTGGGGCTTCCCTCGCTGCTGCTGGTCATCGCCATGGCCGTCGCGGCGTTCCTGACCGGGCAGGCGTCTCACCCGCTCGGAAACCTGGTCGATCGATTCAACCCGTTCGGTTCGATGCGGCTGTCGGAGGAGGCGAGGGAGGAATTCCTTCGCCGCAATGCCATCGCCACCCCGCGAAAGTTCCTGCAGCTGGATCCGTTCACACTGCTCGCCGCTCTCGCGGTGGACGACAAGGAAGCCGCTGCCGACGTCTTCCGCCTGAGATCCGTCGGCCTGATGCTCAGTCGTTCGGTCCCCGCGCTCGCCCTGGGCGCCGCGATCGCTCTCGCGGAGATCTTCACCGGCACGCTTCCACTGTTCGCGGGACTGACCGGCCTCTTCCTCGTACTCGTCGCTGCGGGATGCCTCTACCAGTCGGCGACGTTCCGCAAGTGGGCGATCATCCGGACGTACGAACTGTCCTTCTGGAACGACGACATGGACGCACGACTCCCCGACGAGGAGTAGCAGGAGATGGGCGGCCGCTCGTCGTGCGTCATCAGACGTTGAAGCGGAACGTTCTGAGCGTGCTCGACAGTCGTTGACAGCCGTGGAGACTCGCGGTTGACCAGCGCATTCGTTGTTGGACGGCGTTGGTCGACAGCAGCCTCGAATGGAAGTCTTGTTGACTGGTTGTTGACTGACGTCTACGCGGTCGGGCGCGTCGCCAGCTCCGGTTGCCGCTCGGTCGAACCAAGATCGGACACCGATTGAGTGCGCAGAGTTCAGGTGGGGCGGCGAGCCGGCCAGGCAGCCCCACCGGTGGGTGTTCCAGTGAGGACGCACGACAGCCCCGCCTCCCGGTGACCCCAGGGGGCGGGGCTGTCGTGTTGGTGGGCTCAGTTCTCCCAGGCGGGGGGCAGGGCAGCGGCAGCCGCAGCGATCTTGGCGGCCACGGCGTCCAGCGAGGACTCGGCGGTGCTCAGACCCGCGTGCGAGGCGAGCATGGGGCTGACGTCGTAGAGCTGGTCGAAGGTGACCCCGTGCGTCACCGGGATGACGCGGTTGCTGCCGAGCAGCACGGCGAGTTCCTTCTCGGCGATGCCCTCGTTCTTAATGCTCTCCAGCAGCGCGGGCGTCACCAACACGATGCCGACGCGGGAGTTGCGGAGCCCCTTGTCGATCTCGCGGGTCATCAGCGACCCGAGGGGGATGTCCTCCTCGGAGAACCACACCGTCGCGCCGTTCGTCTTCAGGTGGCCGTGGAGCTCGGCCGCGCTGCCCTGCCGGTCGGGCCATGCGTGGCAGAGGAAGAGGTCCCGACGGTCCGGATTGACGCGGGCCTGCTCCGCCGCCTTCTCGGCGAAGGGCTGAAACTTCTGCCACTCCGTCGGGGTGTACGAGACCACCCGGCCAGCTCTGGTCCGGCGCGAGCCTCCACCGCCAGACGACCCGCCGGACGAGCTGCGGTAGCTCGACCCGCCGTAGCCGTAGGACGACCGAGGCGGGTAGGGCGAGTAGGACGAGCGGCGCGACCGCCCGTACCTACACACCGGGCAGTTCGCCGCCCCACTCGCGGTGCGGTGGCCTTCACGCGGAGCTGTGCATTGCGCCATCTGGGTGTGTTCTCCTTCGTCCGGGTAACCCCCGGCATGGTGGAGAGCGGCACATGTTGCTAGCGTTCGGCGATCTACCCCACGTAGACGCACCCCGGTTCGCGGCCCCCGGCCATACGGACCGGGGTGTGACGTATCTCCGGGTGAATCTTGACATGCCGCGTGGACAACTCCGGGGGGTCCGACCGGCGTGTCATGTCCGCCGAACGACGAAGTCCCAGGTCAGCGGCTCGAGAACTGATACCCCAAAAGTAGACAAAGGCCCCGATCGGGGTGCTCAGGAGCCCGCCGGGAGCTCAGTCCTCCCAGGTGAAGTCGAGACGGGCCCGCAGCGTGCGCGCCGAGGTGGCGATGGCGCTGCCACCCTTGCGGCCCAGGGGGACCTAGCGTCGCCGACCGAGTTCAGGGAGTCCGCCGCTGACGGCTCGTACCGACGAGCTTGGCTGCCTGCTGCCCTTGTCGGCTTCTTCGGCGGCACGGCGCTGCTCCCGGATACGACGCTCAGCTGCCATTGCCGTTCGGTATTCGTCGCGAGGTGAGGTCGCCGCAGATGGTCGCCGAGCCTGTGGGCTAGGAACTTGGTGCTCTGCGGCCTTTTCGCAGCGGCCGCAGACGCTTGTGCGATTCGAAGCGATGTCCGAAAGCACGCCATCCCTCGTCGACCAGCCCGCCCCAATGGGTCGCCCACCGCAAAGTGTATTCTGGCCGTCTTCACGGAGCCGGTGCCAGGCAAGGCGACCGTGCCAGGGTGCCTGCATTTGAACCCAACGATCACTTCCAGTCGACCCCACGTCGCCAGGCTATTCGCGGCCAAGCCGAACCGTCGTCCAAGGCGCTACGTATGGGTAAGCACCCGGGCCCCTCCTCTTGGCAGTACTGACGTCTCTCAGCGGCCCGCCTTGGGACAGCCCGGCGTCTAGCTCGCAAGCGCCAATCAGACCAGCCGGCGGCTTTGACGAGACCCGTCACGGCACAACGGTTTCGCCCTCGTACGTCGCCGAACCTCTTCCCGTTCCTGGGGGTGATCCCGACTGGGTCCACCGGCCGGCCAACTTCTGTCGGTGGTCTCGGTTACGGTCCTGCCTCGGCCGGAAACCGGAAGGGACTACGCCCATGTGGGACGACGACCCCGACCGTCAGGAGTCGGTGGAGTACGTGCTCGGCGCAACCGCCCACCTGCTTGCCCAGATGGGCGATCAGCAGGCAGCTCTGCTCCTTGAGGACGTAGAACGACTCGACATCGAGTTCGAGCAACGCGGGTTGATGGAGAAGAACCCGTGGGCCGGAGATGACTCTTTGTCGCCAAAAAGCTCCAGCGTCTACTACTTCGACGTCGAGCCGTACCTCAAGCCTCGGTTCACCCCGCAAGTGCTGGAGCGCATCTTTCCCGTGATGCGGAGCCTCGCCAAGCGGACGTACCTCCCCGAGCCCGAGTTCCTCGATACCCGCCTCGCGCTGCCCAGCATCGACACCAAGACCTGGCGAGAGTCGCTGCGCCACCAGTACGCCAGCGCGGACGTCACCAACTCGGCGCGCAAAGAGAGGCTGGACCCTCAGTCGCCAGTTGCCGATGGCCTCACTTTCACCAACGCCGAGGAATTGGCGGTCTACGACGCGCTGGTCCGCTTGCAGGCTGCGACGCTCGAGGACCGAACGTTCGCAATCTCGCCGCTACCCGGCACCCGTATCCGGGCGGGCAACGTCTGGACGCCGGACTTCCTTTTGATTGGGAACGGGCGAGCCATGCTGATCGAGGTCGACGGACCGCACCACTCCCAGGCGCAACGCAGAGCCGACGACGACATGCGAGACGCGCAATGGCGACGTTGCGGAGTCCAAGTTCGTCGGGTCCCGGTGGAGTACACCCGAGCAGAGCGCGCCAGCGAGCTGAGGGCGTGGCTCAAGGTGGAGGTAAAGGACGGTCTCGGATTCGGGCGCTGAAGCCTCGAGCCCTCCCTCCCGCAGGGACGGACGATGGTGTTGCTTGAGCGTGCGAGCCACCGCTTTGGTGAGGTCTCCCGGAGATCCGACAGTGTGGGCTCCTGGCGTCCAGGGCCATGGCTTTCGCCCGTGCCTCGTAAAGCCGCCCCGTCTCCCAGAGCGGCCCACTTAGGGACAGTCCGGTCGCTTTGGAAAGGGGCCGGTTTCGGGGGTCAGTCCCCATACAAGCGGCCACTGGATCGGCATGGCGTCAAGGACACTGTCAGTCGGTCCGTCAAGCGAGCGGATTGGGCCGATACCGAAGGCTGCAGGGATCTCGATACCGACCAAGAACGCGCCGATCGGTGATACCACGGGCACAATGCCCCGGCGGTCCGGTCCGCGGTAGCCGACCGCTGTCACGTCCCGCCCGACCCGACCACCGACGAGTCCGTAGCAGCCACCAGTCGACGGGGATCGCAGCTCACTGGTGAGGCCCATGATTGCCACAACACCGGAGGGGATCGGGGCGTCCAGGTCTCCCAGCCACGAGCCACCCCCGGAGCTCGCGAGCTGCCAGCGACCCGCGTTGACGAACGTGTCGACCCGCGCGTCCACCTCGTCACTGTTCCGTTCGCGTTCGACCCACAGCACCGCAGCCACATCTCCCTGCTGCCAGACCGCCAGCGGGACCTCGACGATCTCGTCGACAGCGACCGGCATCCGGGGAGGCGGGGCCGGCATCCCCTCGGCGAGAAAGCGCTCGAGACGGGCCACCCATGGGTCGGCAGGCGGGAACGTCATCTACGGGGCACCTCCGTGATCGCGCTCCCAATGCCAGTCAGTTAGCCGCTCATGTACCGGCACGGTGTTGATGTAGAGGTCGCGCCACCCCTCCGACTCCAGCCTCGTGATGCATGCCGCAGCTTCTCCTTCGGTCATGAACGCGCCCAGCTGGTAGGAGCTACCGTCCTGCTCGTTGATTTTCTCCACCATGTGGACGACGAACGGATCCTTGTACCCCGAGGGCAGCCACATGACATGGGAGCGATAGCTGCGTAGCACCAGGCGGCCAAGGCGGATGCGCACGCCGGAACCCTAGTTCGGCGGTGGTGCCAATCGATCTGGCCTCAGTGGACACGCGGGCCGCCTCGAGCGGCCTGACTTCCCCCAGTCGGCGACTGGCAGAGTCGGGTCCAAGTATGGGGACGTGCTGCTGTGCCGCGCGATCAGCTGACCATCTCGCAGGCGTCGCGGTTGAAATCCACTTCGCTGACGACAACGTTGACGTCCCCGGAGGCGTCATTGTCGCCGGCCCAGTAGACGACCCGGCCCGGCTCGACGGTCGCAAGTTCCGCCAGGGTGAAGGTGACGGAGTTCGCGGACCAGGAGTTGTCGCTGGTCCACCCGTAGAGCGTGTAGTCGATACCAGGCTGCAACTCACCGAGAGGCGGTGCTGCCTCCCAGTCGGATGGCGGATCAGCCAGCGACCACTTGGCGAACTGCGTTACCGGATCCGAAGCCGTCCAAGAGCCCAAGTCGTCGTTCTCGTCGTGGTAAATCGTCGCCCCGTGGATGCTGTCGTGGCAGACACGCAGATACCCGACGAGCCGACCCAGCTTGTCAACGCCTACTCCTGCGACGGCTGCGCCGGGTACTGAGCAGGCAGAGGTCAGCATTGGCGCGATAAGCGTCGCGACGATCAGTAGCAGTCGGCGCACGCGCGGAGCCTATGGGTTGCGTGGCGTCACCTACTGGACCTTGATCGGACTGTTGCGCAGCAAACACAACATGCCTAGACAGGTCGGGTTCCTGGGCTATGCCGGCCCTGTGTCCCAGAGCGGCCCACCTAGGGACACCTGTTGACGCCGGACCGGCCCTCCACCCCGGCGGACCGTGAGATGGTCAGCGAGCCATGCTGACGCCAGAATCGCGCGAGCTGCTTCGGTCCGTCTACGAGGACCTGTCGCAGCCGGATCCATACCCGGAAACCGCCAGCGACGCAGACCAAGATGCCTGGATGGACCGAAAGGAGGCGGAGTCGGCACTCGCCGGCCTGATCAGCACTGCACTTGCGCCCGGCCGTGTGGACAAACAGGCTCTGAACGAGACGCGTGCCCTCGTGGAGAAGGGTGGCACTGGCGCCGACGCTGCGCGGGTAGCCGCGGCGCTCCGCGTCCTGGCTCAAGCGACTTAGGCAGCCGGGTGTCTCTAGGGCGACTGCGCTGTCTCTGAGCGGCCCACGTAGGGACAGCTGCGCGTGAAGCGGGGGCGTGTCCAAGGTCGTCAAAGGCAGGGCGTGCGATCTTGAGGTCATGTGGCGAGGGGACGATGGACGGTTTCACACGGTCGCTCTGCCTGATCCCGGCGAGGTGTTCACAGAGCCAGCCTTGGCGGCCATCGAGCAGGTGCTAGCTCAAGCGAAGTCGGAGGACATCGCCGAGCTGGTGGAGCGCCGTGAGCTGGCCGTTGTTGAGTACTGGGACGACCAACCGGTCGATGGAGAAGCCGAAGCGCCGTTCGTTGACTCGACCCCGCCCATCGGCTTGTTCGATCGCGTCGTCGGGAGTCTCTCGGAGCTTGAGGCCGCCCTGGCTGAAGTCGACCCCCGCTGGGGACTGGACGTCGTTACAGCTCTTGACGACCTCGTAGAAGCAGACTGAGCGGGAACTCCGCCCTGTCCCTGAAGTCCCGTTGGCCCCTGTTGGGGAGCGCCGTTCCGGGCTGAAAATGGTGTGCGGCCGCCCGTTGACGTCGTAGTCGCCTGGTCGTTCGAGGCCGTTCTGAAGTCGGGCGCCGGGAGCTGTGCTGTGGGCCGTTTCGTGTGCTTCGAGCACGAGGATTAGATTCGCCGATCCCTGCAGCTCCTACGGGTGACCGCCTCCAGATCAGCTCGGAGGAGGCGAGATGCAGGTCGAGACCGACGAGCCCGAGATCATCGAACGGGTCGCCGCGCTGGATGTGAGCAAGGCCGAGGTGGTGTGCTGCGCCCGGGTGCCCGGCCCCGGCCGGCAGCGGATGCAGGAGGTCCGCACCGTCTCCACGATGACGGCGGCGCTGCTGGGTCTGGGTGACTGGTTGGCCGGCCTCGGAGTGACCCGGGTGGTGATGGAGGCGACCAGCGACTACTGGCGCGCGCCGTTCTATCTACTGGAGGACCGCTTCGAGACGTGGCTGGTCAACGCCCACGACGTCAAGCACCTGCCCGGCCGGCCCAAGACCGACCGGCTGGACGCGGTGTGGCTGTGCAAGGTGGCCGAGCGGCAGATGCTGCGGCCCAGCTTCGTGCCCCCGCCGGCAATCCGGCAGCTGCGCGATCTGACCCGCTACCGGGTGGACCTGCTGGCCGTGCGCACCGCGGAGAAGCAGCGGGTGGAGAAGCTGCTCGAGGACGCGCTAATCAAACTCTCGGTCGTGGTCAGCGACCCGTTCGGGATCTCCGGGCGGGCCATGATGGCCGCGCTGATCGCCGGCGAGCGTGACCCGGCCGTGCTCGCCGAGATGGCCCGCGGCAGCATGCGCTCCAAAACCGCCCGGCTCACCGAATCGCTGACCGGGCGGTTCACCGAGCATCACGCCTTTCTGCTGACCCAGATGCTGCAGCGGGTGGACGCGGCCACCGCCGACATCGCCACCGTGCAGGCCCGGATCGAGGCCCGGATCGGCGAGCTGGGGCCGGCGGTCGCCCGCCTCGACGCCATTCCCGGGATCGGGCCGGTCGCCGCGCAGATGATCCTCGCCGAGATCGGCACCGACATGGGCCGGTTTCCCACGCCGGGGCACCTGACCTCGTGGGCGCGTTTCGCGCCCGGAGTAAGTGAGTCCGCCGGCCGTCCGACGGGCAACTCCGGCACCGGAAAGGGCAACCGCTACCTGGCCCGGGTGGTCGGCGAAGCCGCGGTCAGCGCCGCCCGCACCGACACCTTCCTCGGCGAGCGATATCGACGGATCGCCCGACGACGCGGCAAGAAGCGAGCGATCGTCGCGGTCGGCCGCTCCATTCTGGTCATCGTCTGGGCGCTGCTCTCCGACGACGAGGCCCAGTTCGTCGACCTCGGCCCAGACTTCTACACCGCCCGCACCAACCCCGAGCGCAAGGTGCGCCAGCACATCCGTGAGCTTCAGGCCTTGGGCTACGCGGTGACGCTCAACCCCGCCTGATTAACCTCGGCAGAACTCCCCCCGCTCTGCTGGGAGGCCGCCCCCTGCCCTGGTCACGTTCATTTTCGGATTAGCCGCCTTCAGAGACACCGCGCCCACCACGCCCCACTCGCCGTCACGCCTGATTCGCGGTGTCTCATCACGCAGGAACGGGCCGCCTCCCGACACTGGAGAACTGCAAGATCACGAGGCCACACAGACCCGTGAATAACGGTGTTGCAGGCGCGCGTCAGCGCGGGACGGGCGAAGCCCGTCCTCCAGTTCTTCTGCAGTTGGTCAGGCGACCGGGTCGAGGACCACGGTGTGGCCGAGGCGCTCCAGCTCGGCGATCAGTCGACGGGCATGGCCCTCGTCGTTGCGGCGGGCCAGCCATTCCGGGCCGAGGTCGCGGTAGGGCTCGTCACGGGTCAGCATCCAGTAGGCCGAGACCAGGATCGAATGGCCGACCGCCACCTGGGCCCGGGCCATGCCCCGGCGGCTAGTCAGCCTCGCGTGCTGGGCGGCGAGGTAGTTCGCGCCCTTCATCCGCCCCACCGAGCCGGCGGCCTCAACCAGCATCGCGGCCAGCCACTTGTTGCCGTGTGGCGGCCGCACCGGATAGCGCTTGCCGGCCGACTCCCGGGTGCCGGGCGAGACCCCCGCCCACGAGGCCAGATGGTCCGGAGTCGGGAAGCGGGACATGTCCCCGCCGGTCTCGGCGATGATCACCTGGGCGACCTTCTCCCCCACCCCCGGGATGGTCTGCAGCAGCTCGAGCTGGTGCGCGAATGGCGCGAACGCCTGGGCGAGGACGACATTCAGCTCGGCCAGCGCCGCCTCGACCGAGGAGATGCGGGACAGCATGCTGCGCGCCAGCTGGGCGTGCCCGGCGTCGAAGTGACCGGTCAACGCCTCGGTCAGGGCCGGGATCTTGCGGCGCATCTTGCCCTTGGCCAGCTCCGCCAGCACCCGCGGATCGTCCTCCCCACTGATGAGCGCAGCGAGCATGGCCCGGGCGGAGACGCTGGTCAGGCTCGCCGCGACGGAGGAGACCTTGATCGAGGCGTCCTCCAGCATCAGCTCCAGCCGGGTGATCTCCCGCGTCCGGTCGGCCATCAACTGCACCCGGTAGCGGGTCAGCATCCGCAGCCGCCGGATGTCCGGCGGCGGCACGAACGACGGTCGCAGCAGCCCGCACTCCAGCAGCTGGGCGATCCACTCGGAGTCCTTGACGTCGGTCTTGCGCCGCGAGATCGCCTTAATGTGCGCGGCGTTGATCAGCCAGACCTCCAGGACCTCCTCGAGGCAGTAGAACGCGCCCTTCCAGTAGGTCGAGGTCGACTCCATCGCCGCGTTCGTCACCCCCGACTCCAGCAGCCAGTCCCGCATCACCTGAAGTGAGCGGGTCATCGTCGAGAACGTCCGCGTCTGCGTCCGCCGCCCACCGCCCGGCGCGGGTGTGCGCACACAGACCGTCAGCGTCTTCTTGCCGATGTCCAGCCCGGCGACGCGTTCGTACAGAACTTCCATCTCCGATCCCTCCTCCGGTCGACGACCTGCAGGGCGTCGTCCGGAGGGTCCTCAACCCAAGGACACAGACCCGCGCGCTCACGGCAGCAATCAGAGGCACCCGAGGACCCCGCGCCATACACCTAGGCGGGCTCTCCCGCACCAGTGTGTGCCGACGTCGCCGGACGACAGGACCATTCTCATCGCCAGAGACTGCGATCAAGATCGCAAAGGGATACACCTCTTGCATCTCGGGGTCGGACAATTCGTGGTGGCGAGTAACTGGAGGCTTGTCAGCACCCTCAGCGACATGGGCAGCAAGGGGACGGCGGACTACCGAAGGCGGCGCGTGGAGGCCGAGCGCCGACGTCGAGTGAAGGCTGACCGGACGGCGTTCGAGCCCACGCTTTCAACGGCCGTCGATAGCGAAGGGCGCTCACCGGAACGACGAGCCGCCGCGGCCACCGACTGCGCTTGGTGCGGCGGGCCGATCACCCGACGCAGCCGTGGCCCGATCCCGAAATGGTGTTCGGCCACCTGCCGGCACCGCGCGTGGGAGCAGACCAGGGCCGCAGCGTCGGGCCGGTCCGCCGTGGAGGTAGTCGAGCGGCGCGTCAAGGTTGCCGTCCCTGTCTCACCGGCACGCCGCGACTGGCCGGGCCTGCTCGAGGAGCTCGCTCGCCAGATCGAGGACGGCCGGGTCTACAACCGCGACCTATTGGACCTGTCCGATGCCCTCAGCACCGTCCTCGAGGCATACCGCCGCCACCCATATGTGCGCAGTGGATCTGTCGACCACCAGCGCCAGGCGCAGGCGCGACAGCGAGCCCGTCGCAACCGAAACGGCTGAGCGACGACCGCGCTCCTGGGACTGCAGGACAACTGGAGAAGCGCCCGCACGCTGACTGATGCGTGAGGTGGTCGACCGGTGCTGACAGCAGTTGCGGCCACTCCGCCAGCCACCAGCCAACATCCAGCCCCCGGAGAGCCGCGTGACTCACATCAACCCGTCGACCAGCACAACCGACCTCATGACCCTCGCCGAGACCGCCGCCTATCTACGGACACCCGTCGCCACACTCCGGTACTGGAGACATCTCGGCGAAGGACCGGCCGGCTTCCGCCTCGGACGCCGAGTCGTGTACCGACGCGAAGACGTCGACCGGTGGATCGGTGAACGCCAACGGTCTGACGCGTCCTGAGGGGTCGGGGCCTCGGTCTACGTTGGCCAGGCATCTGCACGTCACAGCGCGATTGACCTGGAGGTCACCGTGGCGAGCATTCAGGACCGGTGGCGACGCAAGGACCCGATCACGGGCCGGCTGGTGCCAACAGCCCAGGACGGGCAAGGCCTGCGCTACCGACCTCAGTTCCGCGATCCGTCGGGACGTCAGGTGGCGAAGTCCTTTGCCCTGAAGCGGGACGCCCAGCGCTGGCTCGACGACCAGACGGCGCACGTCACGCGGGGCACCTACGTCGACCCGGGCGCAGGACGCATCACCTTCCGCGAGTTCTACGTCGACTGGTCCAGCCGGCAGGTGTGGGCGCCCGGGACGGTTCTGGCGATGAAGCTGGCCGCCGGTTCGGTGCCGTTCGCGGACGTTCCGCTGCGCTCACTGCGCCGCTCGCACATCGAGGGCTGGATCAAGGGCATGGTCAACCGCGGACTCGCCCCCGGCACTGTCCACACCCGGACCAACAACGTGCGCGCTGTCCTGCGCGGCGCCGTCGCGGACCGGCTCATCTCCAGCGACCCGAGCATCGGGGTCACACTCCCCCGGCGCCGGCGCGCGCAAGCAGCGATGACGCTGCCTACTGCAGCGCAGGTCGGGGCCGTTCTGACGGCGGCCGACGAACGCTTCCGACCGTTCGTCGCGCTGTGTGCGTTCGCCGGCCTCCGGCTCGGCGAGGCCGCCGGCCTTCGGGTCGAGGACATCGACTTCCTCCGTCGCACTCTCACCGTTACCCGGCAGGTCCAGCGGGCCGGACGAGGTCAGGTCGAGATCCGAGCCCCCAAGTACGGCAGCGAGCGGGTCGTCTTCCTGGCGCCAGGGCTCGTCGACATGCTTGCCGCGCACATCGCTGCTCACCGACTGGAGAACGACTGGATCTTCACCGGAGAAGGCGACCAGCCACCGCACCAGAACACCGTCGGCCACCGCTGGCGCACCGCCACGGCGGCTGCCGGGGTCCCCGGTCTGCGGATGCACGACCTCCGGCACTTCTACGCCTCGGGCCTGATCGCTTCCGGATGCGACGTCGTCACCGTGCAGCGCGCCCTCGGGCACGCCTCGGCCACCACGACTCTCTCGACCTACTCACACCTGTGGCCGACCGCCGAGGACCGCACGCGGGCGGCCGCTCAGGCCTTGCTCGCAGAATCCTGTTGACTGGGTGTTGACTGGAGACATAATGCAGGCCGCTGACCTGCGCAAACAGGGCCGCTTACACGTTGAAGCGGAACTCCACGACGTCGCCGTCCTGCATGACGTACTCCTTGCCCTCCATGCGCACCCAGCCCTTCGACTTCGCCTCGGCCATCGAGCCGGCCTCGATCAGGTGGTCGTAGGACACGATCTCGGCCTTGATGAAGCCGCGCTGGAAATCGGTGTGGATGACGCCGGCGGCCTGCGGCGCGGTGGCACCGACCGGGATCGTCCAGGCGCGCGCCTCCTTGGGCCCGGCCGTCAGGTAGGTCTGCAGCCCGAGGGTCGCGAAGCCGACCCGGGCCAGCTGGTCGAGGCCCGGCTCGTCCTGGCCGATCCCGGCCAGCAGCTCAGCGGCCTCCTCGGCGGGCAGCTCGGCCAGCTCGGACTCGATCTTCGCGTCCATCAGGATCGCCTCGGCCGGCGCGACGAGACCCCGCAGCTCGGCGATGAGCTCCTCGTTGGCCAGCTCCTCCTCGTCGACGTTGAAGACGTAGAGGAAGGGCTTGGTGGTCATCAGCCCGAGCTCGCGCAGCGGCGCGGGGTCGATGCCGGCGGAGAAGAGGGTGCGCCCGGAGTCCAGCACCTGCTGCGCCTCGACGGCGGCCGCGTGCAGGGTCGCGCGCTCCTTGTCCTTGCGCATCTCCTTCTCCAGCCGCGGGATCGCCTTCTCCAGCGTCTGCAGGTCGGCCAGGAGCAGCTCGGTGTTGATCGTCTCGATGTCGTCGGCCGGGCTGACCTTCCCGTCGACGTGCACGACGTCGGGGTCGGTGAAGACCCGGATCACCTGGCAGATGGCGTCGCTCTCGCGGATGTTGGCCAAGAACTTGTTGCCCAGCCCCGCGCCCTCGCTCGCACCGCGGACGATGCCGGCGATGTCGACGAACGACACCGTCGCCGGGATGATCTTCTGCGAGCCGAACACCTCGGCGAGCTTCTCCAGCCGCGGGTCGGGCACGCCGACCACGCCGACGTTCGGCTCGATGGTGGCGAACGGGTAGTTCGCCGCGAGGACGTCGTTCTTGGTCAGGGCGTTGAAGAGGGTCGACTTGCCGACGTTGGGCAGGCCGACGATCCCGATGGTGAGGCTCACGGGTACTCAGGCTACGTGGGCGGTGACGCCCGCCTTGGCGCGACGGACAGCAGCAGTGTGCGCTGGTCGGCACGAATCTGGCGCAGGACTGCCGATCGGCGCACACCCTCGCGCGAGACGGTGAGCTACGTGCCGGGGTTCGGCAGCAGTCCGCGCTCGACGGCGACCATCACGGCTCGGGTCCGGTCATCGACGCCGAGCTTGGCGAAGACCCGCAGCAGGTGGGTCTTCACCGTCGCCTCCCCGATGAACAGCTCCCGGCCGATCTCGGCGTTGGTCAGCCCCCGCGCCACTCCCGCGAGCACCTCCAGCTCCCGCGGCGTGGGCGCCTCGATCGCCGGCGCCCGCATCCGGGACACCAGCCGTGCCGCCACCGGAGGCGCCAGCACCGTCTCCCCGCGCGCCGCCGCGCGCACCGCGTCGGCGAGCTGGGGCAGCGGGGTGTCCTTCAGCAGGTAGCCGGTCGCACCCGCCTCCACCGCCCGCACGATGTCGGCATCGGTGTCGTAGGTCGTCAGCACCAGCACCCGGACGGCGGGGTGCGCCGCCGCGATCCGCTCGGTCGCCGCGACGCCGTCCATGCGCGGCATCCGCAGATCCATGAGGACGACGTCCGGCGCGTGCTCGGCCACCGCCGCGAGCGCCTCGAGCCCGTCGGCGGCCTCCGCCACGACGTCGATGTCGGGCTGCGCGGCCAGCCACCCGACGACCCCGCCCCGCACCACCGGATGGTCGTCCACCACCAGCACCCGCACGCTGCTCACCGCGCCGGCACCCGCACGGTCACCCGCGTGCCCTGACCCGGGGCGGAGACGACGTCCAGCGCCCCGCCCACCTCCTCGGCCCGGTCCCGCAGGCCCGCCAGCCCGACGCCGGGCGCGCCGGCCGGGTCGAAGCCGATCCCGTCGTCCTCCACGTGCACCGACACCTGTGCCGACTCCCCCGCCCCCACCCGGCTGACCCGCAGCACCACCGCGGTCGCCGACGCGTGCCGGCGCACGTTGGTCAGGGCTTCCTGCGCCCCGCGCAGCAGCACGACCTCCTCGCTGCGGCTCAGGTCGACGCCGTCCCCGAGCGCCGCCGTGTCCAGCCGTGTATCCAGGCCGGTCTCCCGTCCGAACCGCTCGACCAACCGGCCCAGGGCCTCCACGAGGGTGGACGAGTCGAGTGCGACCGGCGAGAACGCGGCCACCATCGCGCGGGCCTCCGCCAGGTTCTCCCGCGCGACCTCCTCGATCAGCGCGAGTCGCTCCGCCGCGGCCTCCGCGCCGGCCGGCAGGCCGGCCGCCGCCGTCTGCGCCAGGACGACGATGCTCGTGTAGCCCTGCGCGAGGGTGTCGTGCACCTCGCGGGCGAGCCGCTCCCGCTCCGCGACGATGCCCTGCGCGTGGTGTGCGGCGGCGAGCTCGGCCCGGGTCCTCTCCAGCTCCTGGATCAGCTCCGCCCGCTGATGACTCTGCTCGAGCACCCGGAACACCCAGATGCCCATCGCGATGCTGAAGGTGAGCCCGACGAGGGTTCCCCCCGGCCCGGACAGCGGCTCCTCCCCCTGGGTCCAGTCGATCACCGGCCCGAGCGTGCTGGCGAGCGCCAGCGCCACCGTCCAGAGCACCCCCCGCCGCAGGGACTCGGCCAGGAACCAGACGTGCGTGTAGCCCAGGAAGAGCAGGAACAGCAGCGACGGCTCCTCCCAGGCGAGCACGCCGAACACGAGGACCAGGACGACCAGGTAGGCGTTCGCCCGCCGGCCGTCCCGGCTGCTGAGAGCCGGGGCACCGAGGAGGAGATAGGCCAGCGCGAGCACGCCTGACGCCGTCAGGAGGAGCGCCCGGGAGCCGTCGACCGGGGCGAGCACGATGGTCGCCACCGCGATGCCCATGAGCACGACGAAGACGACGTGCAGTCCGACGACGGTGACGCGCCAGCCGCGCGCGGACAGCGGCCGACCGCCGCCGACGTCCTCGCACGAGGGGTCGACGGCGGCGGCAGGGGTCACGGTCACCCGTCGGCCCGACGCCAGCGGAACGTCCGCACGCACACCACGGCACCGATGATCACCCATGCGGCAAGGACCAGGGCCGTCCTGCCGTGTTCCCATCCCCCGGCGATCTCGAAGGCACCGGCCTGATCGGGAAGGAACGCTGAGCGCATCCCCTGGGTCAGCCACTTCAGCGGGAAGAGGGCAGCGAACTGCTGCATCCAGCCCGGCAGCTCGAGGAAGCCGAAGAAGACCCCCGAGAAGAACTGCAGCACGAGCGCGAACGCGGACACCCCGGTGCCGACGGACGCGGCGCTGCCGGGCAGCGCCGAGACCGCGACACCGAGCACCGTGCCGGCCAGCGCCCCCAGCGCCGCCACCCATCCGAACGTGACCCAGTGGGAGAGATCGACCGGCAGCGGGACGTCGTAGCCGTAGCGGGCCACGGGCAGCAGCAGCGCGAGCTGCGCGGCGGTGGTGACCAGCACCTGGCCGGCCTTGCCCGCGAAGTAGGCCACTGCCGGCGTACCGAGCAGCTGCAGCCGCTCCAGCTGGCCGGTCTCGCGCTCCTCGGCGATCGAGATCCCGACCGCCTGGAAGCTGGTGAGCATCATGCCCGTGGCCGCGATCCCGGCCAGGAAGTACTGGGTGAACGGGATGTCGCCGGGCCGCTCGTCGCCGCCCAGGATGGCCGCGAAGATCACCAGCATGACCACCGGATAGGCGAAGGAGAACACCACCTGCTGCCGCGCCCGGAAGAAGAGCCGCAGCTCCAGCCGCACCCGGGCGAGCGCGATCCGGGCGGCGGACGGCGGGGCGGGACGGTCGGTCAGGACGGCGGTCATCGGAGTGCTCCCTCGGATGCGGCGGGGACGGCCCCGACGAGCTGGAGGTAGACGTCCTCCAGGGTCGGGCGGGTGACGGTCAGGCCGGGGACGTCCCCGTGGACGCTCGCGGCGAGCAGGTCGCGCAGGACGGGCCCGGGCGACTCGGTGCGCACGCCGCGGGCCACGCCGTCCTCGATCCAGTGGACGGTGGCCAGCCGGCGCAGCTCGGCGCCGAGCTCGCCGGGCGGCGCCACCTCGACCAGCCGGCCCTCGGCGACGACGCCGACCCGGTCGGCCAGCTCGGCGGCCTCGTCGAGGTAGTGGGTGGTGAGCAGCACGGTCGTCCCGTCGGAGCGCAGGCCGCGGATCAGCTCCCAGAACTGACGGCGGGCCACCGGGTCCATCCCGGTGGTCGGCTCGTCGAGGAAGACCACCTCGGGCCGGCCCTGCACGCCGAGGGCGACGGCGAGCCGGCGGCGCTGACCGCCGGAGAGGCGGCCGATCCGGGTGCCCACCTTCTCCTCGAGCCCGACGGCGGCGACCAGCTCCCCGGTCGGCCGGGGTGTCGCGTGGTAGCCCGCGAAGTGGTCGAGGATCTCGCGCACGGTGAGCTCCTGGGCGGCGCCCTCCGCCTGGCTGACCACGCCGATCCGCGCCCGCCACTCGCGGCCGGCCCGGGCGGGGTCGACGCCGAGCACGCGGACCTCGCCGTCGTCCCGCTGCCGGACCCCCTCCAGGATCTCGATCGTCGTCGTCTTGCCGGCGCCGTTGGGCCCCAGCAGCGCGAAGACCTCGCCGCGGCCCACGTCGAGGTCCAGGCCGTCGACGACGGCCCTGCCTCCGTATCTCTTGACCAGTCCGCGCACGTGCACGGCCGGTTCCGTCCGGGTCGCCGTCGCCACCGGACCGGGCGTTGCTGTTGTCGTCATGGGACGACCCTGCTGCGCCGACAGCACTCTCCGGGACCACCGACCCGTTGGTCCGCCGTCCACCGACCGGTGGACGGTGGATCACCTGCCCTGGGGTGAGCGATGCTCAGCGGTTGCTGGTGCCCCCGGACCGCTCGAGCACGAGGCCGGCGGACAGCCGACGGGCCACGACCGCCTCGGCCACGGCGGTGAGACGCAGGTTGTGATCACGGGCGTAGCGCCGGAGGGCCGCGAAGGCGTCCTCCATCGGCAGCAAACCCTGCTGCGCAAGGACACCCTTGGCCTGTTCCAAGACGATCCGGCTGGTCAGGGCGGTCTGGAGCTGTTCGTTCACACTTCTCTGGTCCGTCGTCGCCTTGTCCTGAACGAGTGCGACGCTCGCGACGTCGGCGAGCGCCTGCCCCAGCGACAGGTCATCGGGATCCAGGGGGCCGGCGCTCGTCCCGAACAGACCCAATGCGCCGAGCACCGTGTCGCGCAGGCGCATCGGCACGGCGTGAACACTGACGAAGCCGGCCTCCAGCGCCGCAGGCGTGAACAGCGGCCAGCGATCGATCTCCTCGCGCAGGTCCGGCGCACTCACGGGTGCCCCGTCGAGGTAGCAGTCCCGACAAGGGCCGTCGGACCGCTGCACCTGGAACAGCTCCAGCTGCCTGGTGCGCTCCGACGACGCGGCCATCACGTGCAGCACCCCACGGCCGTCGGCGAGCAGCAGCCCGGCCGAGGCGACGTCGAGCAGGAGCGCACAGTCCGCAGTCAGGTTGCTGAGCAGATCGACGACGTCGTAACCATTGACGAGACTGCTGGCGAGGTCGACGAACGCCCGGGTGACGTCGCGCTCGCGTGACACGCTCATCGGGATCGTTCCGTCCTACCGTCCGGTCCCAGCCAGTCGCCGGGTTCCAGGGATACGCGGCCCTCCACGATCCCCCAGGCCGTTTCGGCTGCGGTCATGCCGTGCGAGAACGCGTACGCCCGCAGCCGCACGAGTGCCTCCGCCGGGCCGATGTCCAACGCGCCGATCAGCATCCCCGTCGCCTGGTAGACCTCCACCCGGGAGAGCGACGCGAGCTGCTCCCATCCGTCGCCGCCTCGGGCTGCGACGTCCCACTCGAGATCGGAACCCATCAGGTCCAGCAGCGGCAGCGCCGCGAGCTCGGCAGCGAGCAGCCCGCCGGTCAGTGCGGCAGCGCTGAGCTGACCCCGGCGCCGCCGGAAGAGGTCCAGTGCCCCGATCTGCTGCGAGGCGATCGTCACCGGCAGCGCGAACACGGCATTCACGCCCGACTTCAGGAGCGCTCCGGTGAACGCCGGCCAACGGTCCTCGGAAGGATCGTCCAGATCCGCGACCAGCACAGGGCCTCCTTGCCGGACCGCATCCAGGCACGGTCCCTCGCCGAAGGTGAACTGCAGCTCATCCAGCTGTCGGCTCATCGCCCCGCTGGAGCCGAACGTCCCCTGGGTGCTCCCGTCATGGGCGAGCGAGACCGACGCCCCGTCCACCTCGAGCAGCTCGACGCAGGCAGTACAGAGCCGATCCGCGGCCCCGAGCGCGTTCTCGGCACCGGACATGGCCTCGGCCAGCGTCGCCCGCAGTCGTTCGTCGTCCCCGATCGCTGCCTCCCTGCCCTGCGGAGCACTGTCCCACGACACTCATGCGGACGACGAACCTCTCACGGCGTCCGAGCACGCCCGCAGCCAGGACGTCCCGGACGGGGGCCGATCGACATGGCCGCCGCGCCGCGGCGTGTCGTCAATCTGCTGTGCAGGCGGGAGAGCAGCGGCGACATCCCGCGCATCTCCACTTGTACACCTGCCTGCAACGCGACGTCGACAGCCGCGAGCAGCGCACGAACGCCGGCCGAGTTGCAGAACTCCAGGTCGGTGAGATCCAGGATCAGCAATCGGGGACCGTAGGCGAGGGCCGCGGTCAGCTGTTCCCGCAACCGCGGAGCCGTCACCCAATCAGCCTCACCGGCCACGACCACGACCAGACGTGGCCCAGCGGCGACGGGTGACACGCACAGCTCCGGGGTCCGGCGTTCGAGCGGCGGGCTGCTGACCATGACCGGCTCCTTCAGGGACACCACACGAGGTGGACGTCACCAGGGTCCGGAGCGACAGCGCCGACGATGCGGCGGTGATTCGAGGCTACGACGATGCCACGGATCTGTCGCCGTACCTCGGCCTACCCATTTCTGTCCGGTCCGGCGACCGCGGAGTGCGACGGGGCTGCTCCGCACCGCGGGCGTTCAGGCCGCACCCAGGTCTTCCTCGACAGCTGCGCGCTGCTGCCCGGTGCCCTGCGGCGCATGCTCGCCCGTCAGCCCCGGACGAGGCACCGAGAAGTCGAGGCCGGTGCGAAGGAGCGCCAGGATGCTCGAAGCCGGCACCGGGTGGCTGTAGAGGAATCCCTGGGCGTGCTCGCAGCCGATGCCGGCGACCGCGTCGTGCTGCTGCTCGGTCTCGATGCCCTCCGCGGTGACCGTCAGGCCCAGGACGTGTGCGAGGTTGCTGACCGCCGCCACGATGGCCGCCCCCGAGGGGTCGTGCCCGATGTCGGCGACGAAACCCTGGTCGATCTTGATCGTGTCCACGGGGAAGCGCCGCAGGTAGCCCAGGGAGCAGTAGCCCGACCCGAAATCGTCCAACGCCAGCCGCACACCCATCCCCTTCAGGTCGGCCAGGACGCTGGTGGCCCGGTTGCCGTCCTCGATGAAGACGCCCTCCGTCAGCTCCAGCACCAGGGCGGCCGGATCCATCCGGGTCGCATCGAGGATCTTCGCCACGGTCGTGGCGAAACCTGCACTCATGAGCTGGCGGACCGAGATGTTCACCGACACGTCGAGCGGCTGACCGGGATGCGCGGCCAGCCAGCGGCCCCGGTCGCGACAGCTGCGCTCCAGGACCCAGGCGCCGATGCCGCTGATCAGGCCGTTCTGCTCAGCGATGCTGACGGTGGTCAGGGCCGGGACCGCACCGTGTGTCGGGTGGGTCCAGCGCAGCAGTGCCTCGGCACCGACCAGAGCACCGTCGGCAGTGCGCACGATGGGCTGGTATGCCAGGTCCAGATGACCACCGGCCATTGCCGAGCGCAGGTCCCGGTCGAGGCGGTTGCGGTCGCCGGCACTGCTCGCGCCGCGCAGGTCGATCACGTGATGAGTGGCCCCGCCGAGGCGCTTGGCCTGGTACATCGCGAGATCGGCATGGGTGATCAGCTGGTCGGTGACGGTCTCACCCGGACCCGAGTAGGCGATGCCCACGCTCACGGTCATCGCCACCTGGGTGCCGGCCAGGTCGAACGGCTGCGCGAACGCCTCGTCCACCCGCCTCGCCAGGCTGACGACGTCGCTGACGTGCGCCAGGTCCTCGCACAGGATGACGAACTCGTCTCCCGACACCCGGGCCAGGGTGTCGCCCGGACGGACGACGGCGGACAGGCGGCGGGCCACCGCGATCAGCAACTCGTCACCGAACGGATGGCCGTAGGTGTCATTGACCCACTTGAACCGGTCGAGGTCGGCAAAGAGCACCGCAGCCTGGCTGTGCGATCGGTGGGCCCGCTGGGCAGCGTGCTCGAGCCGCTGCTGCAGCAGCACGCGATTCGGCAATCCGGTCAGCGCGTCGTGCAGCGCGCTGGTCCGGAACCGGTCGGAGATCTCCAGGGCTTCCTGGCGCGCCTGCGCGTTGAGCAGGTACGCCGCCGCGACGTCGGCAAGGGTCTGCGCCGCCGCCATGTCCCTCGGATCCAGCACCCCAGGGGTGTCGCGGTACAGATCCAGCGCGCCGAGCCGGCCGTCACCGTGCCGCAGCGGGAACGCGAAGACCGCACCCATGCCCGCCGCCAACGCCGCTGGAGCGAACTCGGGAAAGCGGTCGTCGCGCCGCATGTCGGGCACCGACACCGCCTCCCCCGTCTGGTAAGCGACCAGGCAGGGCCCCTGTCCGAGTTGGGTCTGCAGCCGCTCGAAATCCAGAGCGTCGGCGTCCGACGCCGCGACGTAATGCGGAGCCATCCCCGGCGAGATCAGCGTCACGCCCGCCGCGGTCACCGCCAGGACGTCGACGATCCGTTCCACGAGGTGATCGAGGATCCCCTGGATCGGGAAGTCGGTGATCAGGGTGCGGGCGAAATCGCTCAGCACCGACGACAGCGTGTCTTCGTCAACCACGGTCGCTCCAGCCCACGGGAAGAAGGCCCGCGGGATCTGGACGGGGCACGCCAGCGGCGTGGTGACCAAACGGTACGACGCCGATCAGCCAGAAGCAGCGCGCCACGGACACCTGCGGCTCAGCGGAGTCCGGCCAGGACCGAGCGGCTCACCGGGACAGGCCCTGGAACCGGCGGACGCCGAGCACGGCGAACACGACCGTGAGCACCACGGGCCAGGCCACGGAGAGCAGCAGCGCGTGCTCGGTCGCCCAGCCACCTCCCGTGCCCACGGGAGCGCCGAGGAGCTCCCGGACGGCGGTCACCGTGCCCGCGACCGGGTTCCACTCGGCGACCGTCGCCAGCCACCCCGGCATGGAGGATGCGGCGACGAACGCGTTGGACAGGAACGCGAAGGGCCAGACCAGGATCTGGACGGCGGTGACCGTGGCCGGGTCGCGGGTGAGCAACCCCAGGTAGATCCCGATCCACAGGAACGCCAGGCGCAGCAGCAGGAGCAGGCCCACCGCGACGAGCGCCCGACCCACACCGGCCGGTCGCCAGCCGATGGCGAGGGCGGCTCCGACGAGGACGACCAGGCCCACGACGGAAGCGGCCATGTCGGCCAGGCAGCGGCCCGCGACGACCGCCGACGGCGCCATCGGCAGCGACCGGAACCGGTCGGTGATGCCGCGCGCGGTGTCCGTGACGACGGCGGTCATCGTCGCCTCCACACCGAAGACCATGGCGAGCGCGAGCATCCCGGGGACGAGGAAGTCGCGGTAGTCGCCCCCGCCGGGAACCACCATGCCGCCACCCAGGAGGTAGACGAACATCAGCAGCAACAGCACCGGGAACAGCGCGCCCACGAGCACGGCGGCGGGCTGCCTGCGCCAGTGCGCGACGTCGCGGCCGGCCACCGTCCAGGCGTCCGTCACCGCCCAGCGGAGCCGCACGGCGGTCGACTCGTCGTCGGTCCGGGTGGTCATGCCGGCACCTCCGTCCGCGCGTCGTCCGCGCCGGTGATCTTCAGGTAGGCCTCGTCGAGGGTGGTCGGCCGGAGGACCACGTCGTCGACCGCGATGCCGGCCTCGTCCAGGGCGCGCACCACGTCCCCGACGACGCCCCGCCGCCGGGCCAGTGGCACCACCACCCGCTCCCCGGAGCCGACGGCGTCCGCCACCGGCCCCGGGGCCGCGACCTGCTCGGCCAGCAGTGCCGCCTCCCGGGCGCGGGCGGGATCGGTGACGACGAGCTCCAGCCGGTCACCGCCGATCGCGGCGGTCAGCTCGCGAGGGGTGCCGCGGGCGACCACGCGCCCGCCGTCCAGCACGCACACGTCGTCGGCCAGCTGCTCGGCCTCCTCGAGGTACTGGGTGGTGAGCAGCACCGTGGTGCCCGAGGCGACCAGCGCCCGGATGGCCTCCCAGACGTCGCGCCGACCGGCCGGGTCGAGCCCGATCGTCGGCTCGTCGAGGAAGAGCACCTCCGGGGCGAGCACCAGGCCCGCCGCGATGTCCAGCCGTCGCCGCATGCCGCCCGAGAACTGCCGGACCGGCGTCGTCCCCGTGTCGGCCAGGCCCACCTGCTCGAGCAGGTCATCGGCCCGGATGCCCGCGGCCCGGCGGCCGAGGTGGTGCAGCCGGGCGAACAGCACGAGGTTCTGCCGGGCCCCGAGGACGTCGTCGACCGCCGGTTGCTGCCCGATCAGGCCGATCCGCCGGCGCACCTCCCGCGGCCGCCGGACGACGTCGATCCCGGCCACCTCCACCCGTCCGCCGTCCGGCCGGGTCAGCGTCGTCAGGATCCGTACCGCCGTCGTCTTGGCCGCTCCGTTGGGCCCGAGAAGGGCGCATACCGACCCGCGCGCCACCTGCAGGTCGACGCCGTCGAGCACCGCCTTGCCCCCATACCTCTTGATGAGTCCCGTCACCGAGATCGCACTTTCCACCGCCGCCTCCGTACGCTGTACGTAGTTCACGCGAGCGTCAACGTACGCCGTACGGAGATGTTCCGCCAGCGGCCAGCGAGATGCGGGAGAGTGAGGGCATGGCCACCGAGTTCACGGGCACCGGCGACCCCGCGCGCAGCATGGCGCTGCTCTGGCGCACCTCGCCCACCGCGGACTCCCGGCCGGGGCCGAAGCCGTCGCTGGACGTCGACCGGATCGTGGCCGCGGCGGTGCGGCTCGCGGACGCCGAGGGTCTGTCGGCCGTCACCATGCGCCGGGTCGCGGTGGAGGTCGGCGTGCCGCCGATGACCCTGTACGGCCACGTGCCCGGCAAGGGCGAGCTCGTCGACCTGATGCTCGACTCCGTCCTCGGCGAGCTCTACCCGGACGAGCGGGTGCCGACGTCCGGCACCTGGCGGGCGCGCGTGGAGTCCGTGGCGCGGGCCAACTGGGACTTCTTCGTGCGACACCAGTGGGCACTGCACGTCGCGACCGGCCGGCCGCCGCTGGGCCCGAACATCATGCGCAAGTACGAGCTCGAGCTCCGCGCCGTCGACGGGCTGGGCCTGTCGGAGGTGCAGATGGACCTGCTCGTCACCCTGGTGAACGGGTTCGTCCGCGGCACGGTCAGCGGCGTGCACGAGAAGGCGGCCGCCGAGCGGGCCACCGGCATCACCGAGCAGCAGTGGTGGGAGGCCACCGCCCCCTACGTCGCGCAGGTCTTCGACCCCGAGCGCTTCCCCACCGCGGCCCGGGTCGGCCCCCTCGCCGGCGAGGAACTGCAGGGCGCCGTCGCCCCCGAGCGGTCCTTCGAGTTCGGCCTGGAGCGGCTGCTCGACGGGATCGGTGTCCTGATCCTCAACCCGTCCCGTTGACCCTCCGGGGACTTTCCGCGCGGAAAGTCCCTCCGTCCGGCCGGACTCTCAGCGCCGAAAGTCCCCAACGGCGACGTCCGAAAACCGCCAGTCGGCGTCGGTCGCGGCTGGCATGCTCGTCTCCGTGAGCGAATCCCTGGACGTCGAGCGGTGCTACCGGGCCGTCGCCGGACGGGACGCCCGCTTCGACGGCTGGTTCTTCACCGCCGTGCACACCACCGGCATCTACTGCCGCCCGTCCTGCCCGGCCCGCACTCCCCTGGCCCGCAACGTCTCCTTCTTCACGACCGCCGCCGCCGCCCAGGGCGCCGGCTTCCGCGCGTGCCGCCGCTGCCGGCCCGACGCGGCACCCGGGTCGCCGGAGTGGGACGTGCGGGCCGACGTCGTCGCCCGCGCCATGCGGCTGATCGCGGACGGCGAGGTGGAGCGGGCCGGCGTCCCCGGGCTGGCCGCCCGTCTCGGGTACTCCGAGCGGCAGCTGCACCGGCAGCTGGTCGGCGAGCTCGGCGTCGGCGCCCTGGCCCTCGCGCGGGCCCAGCGCGCCCAGACGGCGCGGCTGCTGGTCGAGACGACCGACCTGCCGATGGCCGACATCGCCTTCGCGGCCGGGTTCGCGAGCATCCGCCAGTTCAACGACACCGTCCGCGAGGTCTTCGCGACGACGCCGACCGGGCTGCGCCGAACCGGTTCGGGGGCGAATCAGGCCGCACCCGGCTGGCTGACGCTCCGGCTCGCCGCCCGCGCGCCCTACGAGGCGGCCGAGGTGCTCCTCTTCCTCGGCGCGCACGCGGTGCCCGGCCTCGAGGAGTGGGACGGGACGACGTTCTCCCGGGTCCTCGACCTGCCGCACGGTCCCGCCGTCGTCCAGCTCTCCCCCGCCCCCGGCGGCGGTACGGGCGTGACCGCGCGCCTCCGGCTGGCCGAGCTCCGCGATCTCGGCGCCGCGGTCACGCGCTGCCGGCGGATGCTCGACCTCGACGCCGACCCGGCCGCCGTCGACGACGTCCTCGGCACGGACCCCGCGCTCGCCCCTCTCGTCACCACCGCACCCGGCCGTCGCGTCCCGGCCTCGCCCGACGCCCCCGAGCTGGCGGTGCGGGCGGTGCTCGGCCAGCAGGTGTCCGTGGCCGGCGCGCGCACCCTCACCGCGCGGGTGCTCACCGCGGCCGGCACGCCCCTGCCGGAGCCGGTCGGCACCCTGACCCACGCCTTCCCGCGGCCGGACGCCCTGGCCGACGCCGACCTCACCGCGGTCGGGCTGACCGGCGCCCGCCGCCGCACGGTGCACGCACTCACGGCCGCGCTCGCCGGCGGGTCGATCCCCCTCGACCCGGGCGCCGACCGGGACGAGGCCCGGCGTGCACTGCTCGCCGTCCCCGGCATCGGCCCGTGGACGGCGGCGCTGGTCGGCCTGCGCGGGCTGGCCGACCCCGACGTCTGGCTGCCCGGCGACCTCGCCCTCCGGAAGTCGCTCGCCGCGCTCGGCAGCTCCGACACCGACGCCGCGACCCGCTGGCGGCCGTGGCGGTCCTACGCCGTCCTGCACCTGTGGGCGCTCGCCGTGCCGTCGCTCTTCACCCGCCCGACCACACCCTCCACCCGCACGCACGCCACCCCGCTGACCCCAGCACCCGCCCTCCCGAGGAGCGCCTGATGTCCCTGCCCACCCTCGCCCGCCATGCCACGATCCCGACGCCGCCCGGCCCGTTCACGGTTCTCGTGCAGAGCGACTCCGACGGACGCGACGTCGTCCTCGCGAGCGGCTGGACCGACGACACCGCCGATCTGCTGCAGGTCGTGCACGCCTCGCTGCGGCCGGCCGGGAGCGAGCGGGTCGACGACCTCGCCGTCCTCGACGTGGTCGAGAAATTCTTCGCCGGGGACGTGACCGCCATCGACGAGGTCGTGGTGCGCCAGCGGTCCGGCCCGTTCCTCCAGGAGGCGTGGGAGGTCCTGCGGACCGTCCCCGCCGGCCGGCCGGACAGCTACGCCGCCTTCGCCGCACGCTGTGGCCGGCCCGCGGCCGTCCGAGCGGCGGCCAACGCCTGTGCCCGGAACGCCGCAGCACTGTTCGTGCCCTGCCACCGCGTGCTCGGTTCCGACGGCGGCCTCGGCGGCTTCCGCTGGGGGACGCCGGTCAAGCGCTGGCTGCTCGACCACGAGGCCGCGCACGCGCCCGTGGCGGCCTGACCCGCGGACGCTCCGTCTCTGAGTGCCGGTGCACTCAGAGACGGAGCGTGCGGAACTGTCGGACCCCTCCGGCACCCTGCCGTACATGGACGCCGCTTCCCTCTTGACCGGGCTCCTCCTCGGCGCGCTGCTGGCCACCGCCGTCACGCTCGGGATCGTCGCGCTGTTCGCGCGGCGCAAGCCCGAGGAGACCGGGCTCGAGCCGGTGCACGAGTCGCTGGACCACCTGCACCGGCTGCTCGCCGGCATGGAGCGCGCCCGTGCCACCGCGCACGGCGAGCTGCGCGAGCAGATGGGCACCGTCGGCCAGACCTCCGCGCAGCTCAAGCACGAGACGGCCGCCCTGGTCACCGCACTGCGGACGCCGCACGTCCGGGGGCGCTGGGGTGAGGTGCAGCTGCGCCGCGTGGTCGAGGTGGCCGGACTGCTGGAGCACTGCGACTTCGTCGAGCAGCCCACCGGCACCAACGACGCCGGGGCGGGCGTGCGCCCGGACCTCATGGTCACCCTGGCCGACGGGAAGCAGATCGTCGTGGACGCCAAGGTGCCGTTCACCGGCTACATCGAGGCGGTGCAGGCCACCGACCAGGCTGTGCGGGACCAGCGGGTGGCGATGCACGCGCGCCAGCTCCGGACGCACGTCGACACCCTCGCCGCCCGCCGGTACCCCACCGCCTTCCGCCCCGCGGCTCCGTTCACGGTGCTGTTCGTCCCCTCCGACGGCTTCCTCACCACCGCTCTGGAGGCAGAACCCGGCCTGCTCGAGTACGGCTTCTCGCGCGACGTGGTCCTGGCGACGCCGAGCACCCTGCTCGCCCTGCTGCGCACCGTCGCGTACTCGTGGCGACAGGAGCGGCTGGCGCAGGACGCCGAGGAGGTGCTGGAGGTGGGCCGCCGCCTGCACGCCCGGCTCAGCACACTGTCGGGCCACCTCATCCGGCTCGGCGCCGCCCTCGGGAGCACGATGACCCGCTACAACGAGACGATCGGCTCCTACGAGCGGTCGGTCCTGGCCGCGTCGCGCCGCTTCGACGACCTCGGCGTGGCGGAGAGCCCTGTCCCCGTGCCCACCCCGCTCGAGGCCACCGTGCGCGCTCTCCGTCCGGCCGATCCGCTCGACGAGGAGGAGAGCCGCGACGGCACGCACGGGTGACCGGCTTCTCCCAGGTCGCCCCGCCAGTCCCATGCATCACGCAGGGACGCCGAGCCCCACGTGTGGCCCGCGATCGGCGGCGTCTCCCGGTGGGTTGCGGAAATCGTCGCTACCGTGAGTTCCGATGGTCCGGCCGCTCGGCCGCCACGGTGGAACGGGACGGAGGTGCGCCATGGCCACGGCGAACACTGCCGATGCATGGCGACAGGACGGGGGCTACCCCGACCGGTCGTCCGCCGCCTCGCGAGCCCCGTGGCCCGACCGCGGCATGGGTGCCGAGCGATCGTCACGTCCGGTCCGCACCGGCCCCGCCCGGCCCGCGCGGCCGGCCGACCGCCTGCGCGCGGTCGAGGCCCGCAACCGCGACGCCGACTTCGGGCGCTCCCCCGCACCCCGCCGCGGACCCGAGGCGGTCCGGTCCACCGGCCGACCCGAGCGCGGCCGGTTCGAGGGCCGCCGTTCCGAGGAGCGGCGTCCCGAACGTCCGGAGGAGCGGCGTCCCGAAGCGCGGCGTCCCGAAGGGCGGCGTCCGGTCGACCGGCCCCGCCCCGACGAGCGCCGGCCGGCCGAGCCGCGAGTCGCGTCGGTGTCCGCCCGCCCGCGTCCGGCGAAGCCCGCCGCCGACGGTGGCCGTATCCGCGGGGTCGTCGCCGTCCTCGGCATGTTCCTGGTCACCCTGGCCGGCGCGGGAGTCGACTCCTTCGTGGGCATCGGCCTCGGTCTGGTCACCCTCGTCTCGCTGGTCGCCGTCACCGCGCTCGCCGTGCTGGTGGTGCGCCGCCGCGACCTGCTCTCCGTGATCGTCGCGCCGCCGCTGATCTTCGTGGCAGTCGCCGCCGTCAACATCGCCCTGGCACCCTCGGCGAGCTTCAACCTCGCCACGATCGCGACCCTGCTGGTCCGCGGCTTTCCCACGATGGCCATCGCCACCGGCGTCGCCGTCGTGCTCGGCCTCATCCGCGTGGCTGCCCGGCGCTGACGCCGGGGCACTGCGGCCGGCGCTGACGTCGGGGCGCCGACGCCGGGGCGTTGCCGCCGGGCGGCGACGCCCGGCGCTGCCCTCAGCTGCCGTCGTCGGCGGACTGCGCGGCCTTCTCGGCGCGGCGGAGCTCGTGCGGCAGGGCGAAGACCAGGCGCTCCTCCGCGGCCTTGACCGTCTCCACGTCGGGGTAGCCGCGCTCGGCGAGCAGGTCCAGCACCTCGCTGACCAGGATCTCGGGCACGGACGCCCCGCTCGTGACGCCCACGGTGCTCACGCCGTCCAGCCACGCCGGGTCGATCTCGGCGGCGAAGTCGACGAGGTAGGACGCGCGGGCGCCGGCCTCCAGCGCCACCTCCACCAGGCGCACCGAGTTCGACGAGTTGGTGGAGCCGACGACCAGCACCAGGTCGCACTCGCCGGCCATCTGCTTCACGGCCTGCTGGCGGTTCTGCGTGGCGTAGCAGATGTCGTCGCTCGGCGGCGCCTGCAGCGCGGGGAAGCGGCCCTTGAGCTGGTCCACCGTCGCGAGGGTCTCGTCGACCGACAAGGTGGTCTGCGACAACCAGACCACCTTCTCCGGGTCGCGCACCTGCACGTTGGCGACGTCCTCGGCGCCGTCGACGAGCTGGATGTGCGAGGGCGCCTCACCGGCGGTCCCCTCGACCTCCTCGTGGCCGCGGTGGCCGATCAGCAGGATGTCGAAGTCGTCGCGGGCGAAGCGCTTGGCCTCGTGATGCACCTTCGTCACCAGCGGGCAGGTCGCGTCGATCGTGCGCAGCTGCCGTGCGGCGGCCTCCTCGTGCACCGCCGGCGAGACGCCGTGGGCGCTGAAGACGACGACCGCGCCCTCCGGCACCTCGTCGGTCTCCTCGACGAAGATCGCGCCCCGCCGCTCGAGGGTGGCCACCACGTACTTGTTGTGGACGATCTGCTTGCGGACGTACACGGGGGCGCCGTGGATCTCCAGGGCCCGCTCCACGGCCACCACCGCCCGGTCCACACCGGCGCAGTAGCCCCGGGGATCGGCCAGCAGGACACGTCCGCGCTGATCAGCCATGCACCCATGGTAGGTGCGCCGGCGGCGGGAATCCCCGTCCCGGCGGGTGGGACAGGACACCACCTCCGCACGGGTGGATCTCCCGGGGCCACGCTGCCGCGGTGGAGCTCGTGAGGCACGCTGTCGTCATGGCTCGAGAACTACCTGAGATCGTCCGCGCCGCCGCAGGGCTGGCCGCAACCGTTCTGGACGAGGCACGCAAGCTGCCCGAGACGCTGCCCGGCCTGCCGGTCCGGGTCATCGGGGTGGCCATGCAGCAGGCCATGAAGGTCCAGCAGCAGTACGCCGGACTGGTGGCTCGCGGGGACGAGCTCTTCACCGGCCTCCGCGGCGAGGACGAGCCGGGCCTGGCCACCTTCGACGACGACATCGAGCCCGTCGTCGTGACCCCTCCCGGATTCCGGGACTCACCCTTCGACCGGGCCGGCGAGACCTCCGCTTCCGACGCCGCGACCTACCCGGTCACCGACGCCGAAGCGGACGAGCTCCCGGACGATCCGGCCGCCGATGCGGTCACCGCCGTCGTCGACGACCTCGCCGATCAGGTCGAGACCGGCAGGCAGTCGATCGAGGAGCTCGTCGACGAGGCCCCCGCGATCGCGGAGATCCTCGACGAGATCGCCATCGACGACCTCGTCGACCAGGCGCCGTCGCTCGACGAGACGGCTCCCACCGCCGAGGACACCCTCGACGCCGAGCCGACGGCGGACGTCGCCACCACCGTGGACGTGCTCACCGCCGAGGGCGATGTCGCCGCGGTCGAAGCCACGGTCACCGACGAGGGCATCGCCGCGCCGGAAGCGCCGGATACCGACGAGGGCATCGCCGCGCCGCAAGCGCCGGCCACCACCGCCGATGCCACCGGGAGCGCCACCGCCACCGACGAGAGCGGCTCACCCGTCGCCGCCGCGACCGGCGTCCGCACCGACGTCGGCGAGACCGACACCGCCGAGGAGGACGCCGCCATCGCCGAGGGGGCGGCGGTCGACGCGGTCGGCGAGACCTCGTCGTCCGCGCCGACCGACGACGCCGCGGGCGGCAGCGAGCTCTCCGGTTCGCAGGCCGCCGGTACCGCTCCCATCGACGGGTACGACAGCTTCTCGATCGCCCAGCTGCGGGGCCGGCTGCGCGGGTACGCGCTGAGCACCGTCCAGGACCTCGTGGCGTACGAGGAGGCCACGCGGGGCCGGCAGCCCTACCTGAAGATGCTCCGGAACCGGCTGGAGAAGCTCGAGGAGCAGGCGGTCGCGGCCAGCCCGCTGGCCCCGCGCGGCGCCTGAGCAGCGGGCTGATCCGACCCGTCGGGGGCTCGTGGCACGCTCGGGCCCGTGACGTCCCCTTCCTCCCCCGAGGCGCCGTGGCCGGTGCGCACGGTGGCCCGCAAGGTCGCCGACTGGATCGGCCGCCTCGGTGAGGTGTGGGTGGAGGGGCAGGTCGCTCAGCTCTCCCGGCGCGGCGGGGCGGCGACGGTCTTCCTGACGCTGCGGGACCCGGCGGCGGACATGTCGATCCCCGTCACGTGCCACCGTGACGTCGCCGAGCGACCCGGGCTGGAGCTGACCGAGGGCGCCCGCGTCGTCGTCCGCGCGCGGCCCGACTACTACGTCGCCCGGGGCTCCTTCTCGCTGCGCGCCACCGAGATCCGGGCGGTCGGCCTCGGCGAGCTGCTGGCCCGCATCGAGCGCATCCGGCAGCTGCTGGCCGCGGAGGGCCTCTTCGACGCCGTCCGCAAACGGCCGCTGCCCTTCGCCCCCGCCGTCGTCGGGGTGATCACCGGCCGGGACAGCGCCGCCGAGCGGGACGTCGTGGTCACGGCCCGCCGGCGGTGGCCCGCGGTCCGGTTCGAGATGCACAACTGCGCCGTGCAGGGCCCCATGGCGGCGGTCTCGGTGATCGAGGGCCTGCGGCGCCTGGACGCCGACCCGTCGGTCGAGGTCATCGTGGTGGCCCGCGGCGGCGGCTCCGTCGAGGACCTGCTGCCCTTCTCCGACGAGGGGCTGGTGCGGGCCATCGCCGCCTGCCGGACGCCGGTGGTCACCGCCGTCGGCCACGAGACCGACACCACCCTGGTCGACCACGTGGCCGACGTGCGGGCGGCCACCCCCACCGACGCGGCGCACCGCATCGTCCCGGAGATCGGTGAGCAGCGGCGGCTCGTGGACGGGATGCGCGCCCGCGCCCGAGCCCTGCTGACCGGCCGGATCGACCAGCAGGTCCGGTGGTTGGACTCGGTGCGTACCCGGCCGGTGCTCGCCTCGCCCGACCGCCTGCTGCACGGCCGCGAGGAGGACGTCCACGCCCTGCGCAGCCGCGCGCGGCGCACGCTCGTGCACCGCGTCGACGTCGCCGGGCGCGATCTCGAGCATGCCCGCGCCCGGGTCGCCGCCCTGTCCCCCGCCGCCACCCTGGAGCGGGGGTACGCCGTCGTCCAGCGGGCCGACGGCTCGCTCGTCCGGGACCCGGCCGAGGTCGGCGACGAGGAACGCCTGCAGGTACGGGTGGCGGGCGGCCGGCTGCCGGTGCGCGTGGACCGTGCTGCCGACCGGCAGGATGACCAGCCGTGAGCCGACAGGCGCGTGGGCATCGCAGCGAGGCGGCCGCTGACAGAGCGGGAGCATCGCGGCGAGGAACGAGCGAGGAGCGGACCGACCGCGGAAGCGGCCGACGACCCGAAGCGAGGAGCGGAGCGCTCCGCGGAAGCGAACCGAGGACATCGTGAGCAGCGAGAACGCCGAACCGACGACCACCTACGAGCAGGCGCGGGAGGAGCTGGCCGACGTCGTCCGCCGGCTGGAGTCCGGTGGCCTGACGCTGGAGGAGTCGCTCACCCTGTGGGAGCGCGGCGAGGAGCTCGCGAACCTGTGCCAGCACTGGCTCGACCGGGCACGCGAGCGGCTGGCCGCCGCCGCTCCGGCCGACGGCGCCGGGCGGGACTGACCCAGCGCCGTCGGCGGCGTCAGGCGGCCTGCCGCATCTCCCCGTCGGACGTGACCACGAGACCCGCGTCCGACAGCAGGGCGAGAACCCGGTCGGCCCGGAGGCGCAGCAGGCGGGAGATCTGCATGTCGGCGAGCCGGTGGTTGTTGACGTCGGGCGCGAGCGGGTCACCCGGGCCGTCGTAGAGGCAGCGCGCGAGGGCGTCGCGGACCTCGGGCCGCACCCGCGACCCCGGGCGCACGGGCGCCGGTCGCGACGGCACCCGGGTCACCATCCCGCAGGCACACGGACCGCCGGTGGCGGGGGGCCGGTGGTCCCCGCCCGGGGCAGAGAACGCGAGGAGGCATGGGGGCTCCTGGGAGGTGCGTGAGCGGCTCGCGGAACTGGTGGGAGCCAGTGTCCCGTCCGCGCGTGGACACGCGCGCCGCAACGGAATGTGATCAGCTCGTCACGTAGTCACACATTTGTAACAGCGGCGACAGCCCGTGCGCAAGACGGTCAGCCGGTGTACGGCTCCACCGCGGCCGCGACGGCCGCGAGCTCCTCGTCCGACGCCGACCCGGTCACCACGACGGTGATCCCGTCGGCCTCGCGGGAGAGAGCGGTCTCCTCCTTCTCGGTGGTCGACCGCGTCCACGTCTGCCCGCCGACGTCCAGGGTGCCCTGCTCCTCCGCGCCGTCCAGCACGGTGGCCAGCGGATCGGCCCGCGGGTCGTCGCTGACGACGAAGCCGGCGTACTCCTCCGAGGGCGTCAGGTAGCCGATCTGGAGCGTGACCGGGTCGCCCTCCCCCGCGTTCCCCGCGTCCGTGCGCGCGCTGGTGACCAGGTAGTCCTCGTCCAGCCCGGCCGGCAGGAGGAGCGGGTATCCGGCGCGCGCGGCGGCGAGCTGCACGGTGCTGGACGGGTCGACCGTCCGCACGCCCGCGTCCCCGCTCTGCCGGAACGTCGTCCACCAGACGATGACCAGGCAGATCAGCACCAGCGGCAGCATCGACCGCAGCATGTTCGCGGCGTTGAGCCGGTTGGCCCGCTCGATCGCGGGGTTGACCACCGGTGGGGGCGCGCCGTCTTCCGGGCTGTGCGGTCGCTGACTCGTCGGGCCGACTCCGGTCATGCACCTAGGATCGCAGGAGAGCTCTCGCACCCCGCCGCCCAGCGCCTGCGCGGCCACCCCGCCGGCCCCGCCGGCGGCAGCGGCCGGTCGCCGGGGCTGGCCCCACCAGGAGGTCCCGTGTCGCTGCCCGTTCCTGAAGGCCCGCTCCGGTCCAGCGGCTTCCGCGCCGATCGCCCGGCGCCCGACCGCAACCTCGCCCTCGACCTGGTGCGGGTCACCGAGGCGGGCGCCATGGCCGCGGGCCGCTGGGTCGGCCGCGGTGACAAGAACGGCGGCGACGGCGCCGCGGTCGACGCGATGCGAGCGCTCATCGGCACCGTGAGCATGAAGGGCGTCGTCGTCATCGGCGAGGGCGAGAAGGACGAAGCGCCCATGCTCTACAACGGTGAACAGGTGGGCGACGGCCACGGCCCGGAGTGCGACGTCGCCGTCGACCCCGTCGACGGCACCACCCTGATGGCCAAGGGCATGCCCAACGCGATCGCCGTCATGGCCGTGGCCGACCGCGGCGCGATGTACGACCCGTCGGCCGTCTTCTACATGGAGAAGCTGGCGACCGGCCCCGCCGCCGCCGACGTCGTCGACATCACCGCCCCCGCCGGCGAGAACATCCGGCGCATCGCCAAGGCGAAGAAGAGCTCCGTCGGTGACGTGACGGTCTGCATCCTCGACCGCCCGCGCCACGAGCAGCTGGTGCAGGAGGTCCGCGAGGCCGGCGCCCGCATCAAGTTCATCACCGACGGCGACGTCGCCGGCGCGATCGCCGCCGCGCGCGAGGGCACCGGCGTCGATCTGCTGCTCGGGATCGGCGGCACCCCGGAGGGGATCATCGCCGCCTGCGCCCTCAAGTGCATGGGCGGTGCGCTGCAGGGCAAGCTCTGGCCGAAGGACGACGAGGAGCGGCAGAAGGCCCTCGACGCCGGCCACGACCTCGAGCGCGTGCTGCACATCGACGACCTCGTCCGCGGCGACGTCTTCTTCGTCGCCACCGGCATCACCGACGGCGAGCTGCTGCGCGGGGTGCAGTACCGGTCCGGCGGGTGCACCACGCAGTCGCTGGTCATGCGGTCGAAGTCGGGCACCATCCGGTCGATCGACAGCCTGCACTCCCTGGAGAAGCTGCGCGCCTACTCGGCCGTCCCCTTCGACCGCAACGAGCAATAACACTGCGATCCTCCGGATCGCACCGCGGCCACGTGCCGTCCCGGCCTAGCTGAGCCGCTGCGTCACGCCTGCCCGGGACCCTCCGGGCCCCACTCGGCGCGACACTGCGCGGCCTTCACCGCACCTCCGGCCGCCGCTGGGCCAGGCGCTCGAGCAGCGCCGCCCAGCGGCTCGCCGACTCCCCCGGTGCCAGGCTGCGGAGCCGGAGGTCGCCGAAGATCGCCCTCGCGTGGACGACGACCAGCGGCGTGCCCGCCAGTCGCTGCACGGGGGCCAGCTGCACCTTGCGATCGCCGAACACCGTGCGGCCGTGCAGCTCGGCGTCGACCCCCTCGGCGACGATCACGTCGATGTCGCCGAAGACGGTGCTGAGGTGGAGGTCGATCCGGTCGGCTCCCGTGCGCAGGCCGCGCAGGTCGATCCGGATGTCGCCGAAGACGGTGCCCGCCCGCTGCGGAGGCGTGGTCGCGACCGCCAGCCTGATGTCGCCGAAGACGCTCGACACCTCCTCCGCCGGCCGCTGACCGACGATCTCCACCGGCCGCGGTGCGTTCGCGGGCAGGTCGGCGACGAGCAGGTCGAGCTCGGCGCGGGTGACGGCGGCGTAGGCCGCGTCGGCGCGCTGGCCGAACTCGTCGAGGTCGATCCGCCCCTCACCCACCGCTGTCTGCAGACGCGTGACGATCGCCTCGCGGTCGGCATCGGAGGCGCGGACGGCCGGGGCGTTGTCCTGGTCGTCGGGCACGTCTCGGACCGTAGTCGACCGGAAGCCCCGGACGGCTGCGCTACGCACCGGCCCGACTGCACCAGGCAAGGGCCCGTGCCGCTTCCCCCGATTCCCGTAGTCGCCGGTCCACGGGGAGGGGTCCGTGCCCTCGCAACCCGCGATCTAGGGTCGCTCCCGAAGCACTGTCACCTTTCACACCACCGGGAGCGCAGCGTGGCCGCACAGCAGGACGGCGCACGGCAGGACGGCGATCAGTACCGCATCGAGCACGACTCCATGGGCGAGGTCCGCGTGCCGGCCTGGGCGAAGTGGCGGGCCCAGACGCAGCGCGCCGTCGAGAACTTCCCGATCTCCGGCACACCCATCGAGCGTGAGCTCATCGGCGCGCTCGCCTCGATCAAGGGCGCGGCAGCGGCGGTCAACGCCGATCTCGGCGTCCTCGACGCAGACATCGCCCGCGCCGTCACCGACGCCGCCGCCACCGTGGCCCGCGGCGACTGGGACGAGCACTTCCCGATCGACGTCTTCCAGACCGGGTCCGGGACGTCGAGCAACATGAACACCAACGAGGTCATCGCCACGCTGGCGACCGAGGCGCTCGGCAAGCCGGTGCACCCGAACGACCACGTGAACGCCTCGCAGTCGTCCAACGACGTCTTCCCGTCGGCGATCCACGTCGCGGCCACCGGGGCCATCGTCCGCGACCTGATCCCCGCGCTGCGGCACCTCGAGGCCTCGCTCTCACGCAAGGCCGAGGAGTTCGCGACCGTCGTCAAGAGCGGGCGCACGCACCTCATGGACGCCACCCCGGTCACCCTGGGCCAGGAGTTCGGCGGCTACGCCGCCGCGATCCGCTACGGGGTCGAGCGGCTCCAGGCCTCGCTCCCCCGCATCGGCGAGCTCCCGCTCGGCGGGACGGCGGTGGGCACCGGCATCAACACCCCGCCCGGGTTCGCCGCCGCGATCATCGAGAGGCTGGCCGCCGACCTCGACCTCCCGCTCAGCGAAGCCCGCGACCACTTCGAGGCGCAGAGCTCCCGCGACGGCCTGGTCGAGGCGTCGGGCCAGCTGAAGACGATCGCCGTCGGCCTAGTGAAGATCGCCAACGACCTGCGCTGGATGGGCTCGGGCCCGCGCACCGGACTGGGCGAGATCTTCCTGCCCGACCTCCAGCCCGGCAGCTCGATCATGCCGGGCAAGGTCAACCCGGTCATCCCGGAGGCGACGATCCAGGTGGCCGCGCAGGTCATCGGCAACGACGCCGCCGTCACCTTCGCCGGGACGACGGGCAACTTCGAGCTCAACGTGACCCTGCCCCTGATGGCCCGCAACGTGCTGGAGTCCATCCGGCTGCTGGCCAACGTCAGCCGGATCCTGGCCGACCGCACGGTCGACGGGATCACCGCCAACGTGGAGCGCTGCCGGGAGCTGGCCGAGTCCTCGCCGTCCATCGTCACGCCGCTGAACAAGTACATCGGCTACGAGGAGGCGGCGATCGTGGCCAAGCAGTCGCTCAAGGAGCAGAAGACGATCCGCCAGGTGGTCGTGGAGCGCGGCTACGTCGCCGACGGGAAGCTCACCGAGCAGCAGCTCGACGAGGCTCTCGACGTCCTCTCGATGACCCACCCCTGACGCCGCCGGAGGCCGGGGAGCAGTGGAACGGGCTCCCCGGCCTCCGGCCGTACCGCCTGGGGGAGCATCGCCGGGCCGGGCACAGTAGCGTGCCCCTCCGTGAGCGAGACAGACATAGCCCTGCGCTACCCCGGTGGAGAACTGCCCCTGCCCGTCGTCAAGGCAACGGAGGGAGCCGACGGCTTCGACACGAGCAAGCTGCTGTCCACGACCGGCAAGGTCGCCCTCGACATCGGCTTCGTCAACACTGCGTCGTGCACCTCGGAGATCACCTACATCGACGGTGACGCCGGGATCCTGCGCTACCGCGGCTATCCGATCGACCAGCTGGCCGAGAAGTCCAGCTTCCTCGAGGTCACCTACCTGCTGATCTACGGCGAACTGCCGACGGCCGACCAGCTGGGAGAGTTCGACCAGCGCATCCGCCGGCACACGCTGCTGCACGAGGACCTGAAGATGTTCTTCAACGGGTTCCCGCGCGACGCGCACCCGATGCCGGTGCTCTCCTCGGCGGTCAGCGCCCTCTCGACCTTCTACCAGGACTCCCTGGATCCCTTCGACGAGCAGCAGGTGGAGATCTCCACCCTCCGCCTGCTCGCGAAGTTGCCCACGATCGCCGCCTACGCCTACAAGAAGTCGGTCGGGCAGCCGTTCCTGTACCCGGACAACTCGTGCGGCCTGGTCGAGAACTTCCTGCGGATGACGTTCGGTTTCCCCGCCGAGCCGTACGAGCAGGACCCGGACCTGGTCAAGGCCCTGGACATGCTCTTCATCCTCCACGCGGACCACGAGCAGAACTGCTCGACGTCCACCGTCCGGCTCGTCGGCTCATCGCACGCCAACCTCTTCGCCTCCGTGTCGGCAGGGATCAACGCGCTGTTCGGTCCCCTGCACGGCGGTGCGAACCAGTCGGTGCTCGAGATGCTCGAGTCGATCCAGGCCGACGGCGGCGACATCCCGCGCTTCGTCGAACGGGTGAAGAACAAGGAGCCCGGCGTCAAGCTGATGGGCTTCGGACACCGTGTCTACAAGAACTACGACCCGCGCGCGGCGATCGTGAAATCGACGGCGGACGCCGTCCTCGACAAGCTCGGCGGCAACAACCAGCTGCTCGACCTGGCCCGCCAGCTGGAGGAGATCGCTCTCAAGGACGACTACTTCATCCAGCGCAAGCTCTATCCGAACGTGGACTTCTACACCGGCCTCATCTACCGGGCCATGGGCTTCCCGACCCGGATGTTCACGGTCCTGTTCGCCATCGGCCGGCTCCCCGGCTGGATCGCCCAGTGGCGCGAGATGATCGCCGACCCGAGCACCAAGATCGGCCGTCCGCGGCAGCTCTACACGGGGGCGACCGAGCGGAACTACGTCGACCTCTCCGCTCGCTGACCGCACCGCCGAGCCGGGCCGGGTAGCTCTTCCGTTCGAGGAGAGCCACCCGGCCCGTCCGCGTCTCCCGCCCGGCCCCCTACGGTGGATGCGCCCGCGCATACCTGGAGGTCCACCGATGGTCGAGCCGCCCGGCGAGGACGTCCTCGTCGTGCCACCGATCCCGCTGGCGACGGGGCGGCTGCTGGAGCCCGAGGACGACGGCCCTCCGGTGCGGGTCACCGCCCTCGAGCTGGTCATCTCCACGGAGGACGGCGAGCAGCTGCGCATCCCCCTGGTCCACCGCCACGGTGCCTGGTGGGCGCCCTAGAAGCCGGTCCGGATCCGCCCGGCGAAATTCATCCTCACCCGGAGGGGTGAGGTCCGCCCATGAGGCTTTCAGACACCCCCCTCAGCGCGTCGATACGAGGTCGAACGCTCCGCTGCACCCGCAGCCGGAGCCCGCCACGTAGGCCGACGAGACCGCCGGGGGACGCTGCAGTGCCAGCTACACGCACTCCCTCGCGCTCGACCACGTCCGGGAGCCGGACCTCGGCCACCGGCCGTGGTCGGAAGCCCGGCCGGCCCGTCCTCAGCGCCGCCGAGCTGCAGGCGCTGCGCGAGGCGCTCGCCCTCCGACAGACGCTCGCCGCGGGCCAGACCCTCACGCCCGAGCAGTCGGCCGCCCTCCGGGTCGCCACCGCCGCTGCGACGCGCACGCGCCCGGCCGGCACGGACACCGCTCGCCGGGCCGCTCGGCGCACGCCCGCGCGGAAGTCCGCCACCAAGGCACGCCGGGCCGCCAAGGCCGAGCGCGCGGCGACGCCCCGCACCGGCGGTCGGTGGTCGACCCGCCTGCGCGTGATCGCCCTGAGCACCGTGCTGCTGCCCGCCGTCGCCACCCTGGCACTCCCCGGCGCTGAGGACGGCGCTCCGGGCGGCGGCCCGCTCGACGTCACCGCCCTCGCGCTCACCACGCAGAGCTCGCTGCTCGAATCCGCCGGCGAGTACCGCCGACTCGAGCAGGAGGCCGCGACGCGGGGCACCGAACTCGAGCAGGCCCGGGCGGCCCATCGGGCAGCGGTGGCCCAGGTCGCCGCCGACCAGCAGGTCGTCGGGCAGAGCGCAGCCGGCCTGTACCGGGCCGCGGCCGACGTCCGCTATCCCCTGCTCGGCGTCACGGTCCACGACGGCGCCGCCACGTCCGCGGCCCTCTACCGGCAGGCGCTCGCGGAGCGCTCCGGCCGGCTGGTCGAGGGCGCGGTGGTCCGCGCCGAGCGCGCCGGAACCAGCCTCGAGGCCGCAGCCGGCCGGGTGGCGGAGGCGCAGGCCGCCGTCGACGCCGCGACCCGAGAGGCCGCGAGCGTCCTGGCCGCCGTCCGCGAGCGGGTCGGGGAGCTCGACACCGACGTGACCAGCCGACTCGCCGGACTGGGCGTTCTCCCGGCCGCGAACGCCCAGCAGGAGCGCAACACCCAGGCCATGACGCGCTGGCAGTCCTACCTCGGTCAGCTGACGGCGGCGGGCATCGAGCCGCCGCCGGCCGCGGAGCTCAGCGACCCCGCCGACCTCCCCTCCGGCCTGTCCCCCGCGCTCGACGCCGCAGGGTCCACGGTGCCTGGGGTCGCCTGGGCGGTCATCGGCAGCACGCCGGTGACCGTGCTGCCGGCCGAGACGGTGGCGGCGGTCAGCGCGGCGCTGTCCCAGCTGGGCAAGCCCTTCGTGCCCGGCACCAGCGGGCCGGAGACCTACGACTGCGGCGGCTTCACTGCGGCGGCGTGGCTCCTGGCCGGCCACGCGGTGCCCACGACCCCGCAGGACCAGTGGGCCACCGGGACCCCGGTGCCGCTGGCGGACGTGCAGATCGGTGACCTGGTCTTCGCGCCCGGCGGGCAGGACGTCGGCATCTATCTCGGTGAGGGCGACGTCCTCGGCGCCTCCGCCCGCTCGTACCAGGTGGGGGTCGGCACACTGGCGGCCGGTTCGTCGGCCACGCGCGTCGTCCTGCCTGCACCTGCGGAGCCCAACGCCGCCCTTCCCCCCGGTGGCGACAGGGGGGCGTGCGGCGCCGACCTGCCCGTCCCGGGGAAGGCCAGCCCGGCGTGGGGCGGCTGGGCGAACGGCCAGATCCCGGTGGAGACCCTGTGCGCGCTCGGCGTGAACCGCCACGCGCTGCGGTGCGACGCCGCGGCGTCCTACGCCCAGCTGAACACCGCCTACGAGGCGACCTTCGGCGCCCCGCTGTGCATCACCGACTCCTACCGGTCCCTCGGCGGGCAGAAGGCGGCCTTCTCGCTGAAGCCGGCACTGGCCGCCGTTCCCGGCACGTCCAACCACGGCTGGGCGCTGGCGGTCGACCTCTGCGGAGGCATCAACATCGCCGGCTCCGCGCAGTGGACCTGGATGACGATCAACGCCGGTCGCTTCGGGTTCGTGCAGCCGGACTGGGCCGGCCCCACCGGCGAGAAGCCGGAGCCGTGGCACTGGGAGTACGGCTACATCTCCTGACCGAGGTTCCCCGCTTTCGGTACCGAAAGCGGCGGCCCGGGTCCGCGCTTTCGGTACCGGAAGCGGGTGCTGCGATCAGATCCAGGGGAGGTCGGCGAGGGCACGCCAGGGCAGCGTCACGCTGGCCTCGGTCGTCTCCCCCGCCAGCCGGGCGGCGATCCCCGGCCCCGCGCACGCCACCGGACGGTGCGGCGTCACCACGACGTGCATGTCCGGCAGGTCCAGGCCCGCGACCCCGATCCGGTCGAGCATCCGCTCGGGAGCCACCAGCGCGGCGGTCGCCAGCACCGGTAGGTCGGGGTGGGTCCAGAGCGCCACCGGCCCCTCGACCCGCAGCTCCAGGACGACGTCGTGTGCCCGACCGGTCGCGCTCGACCGGGTCCGGTGGACGACCGGCGCACCCGAGGCGGCCAGGGGCGTCCAGGGCAGCGCCAGCTCGCCCCGGCGGACGACGACGCGCCAGCCGACCGCGGTCTGATCGCGATCCCGCCAGTCGAGGACGGCGATCCCGGAAGCCGCCGCGGCGGCATCGGTCACCGGGCGATGGGCCACCCAGGACGACAGCGCCGCGGAGATGCCCGCGCGGGTCGGGACGACGCCCGCGCGGGTCATGTCGTCGGCCAGCTCGTCGAGGTGCACGCGCACGCGTCGCTCGTCCTCCTCGAGGACGACGACCGACGCCGAGCCGGACCGCTGCACCATGTCCAGTCGCAGTCCCGGGGTGGACAGGACGGGCAGGACGGCGGAGGCGACCTCGCGGAGGTCGGCGACGCCGATCCGGGCCGGGCGCAGTCGTTGCAGCAGGCCGGCCGACGATCCCCCGAACCGGTTGTCCATCAGGCCCCCGCCCCACCGAGCAGGGCGCGCAGCGCGGCCGGCAACGTGGGCAGGTCCAGCACACTCGTCAGCTCCGCGGCGCTCAGCCGCACGGGCAGCACGTCCTGACCCCAGCCCGTCGCGAGGCGCACCCGGGCCGCCGACGCGGGCCAGACCGCGTCCCGCGCGGCCGCCACGTGCAGCTCGGTCAGGACGTCCTCGAGATGGAACGCGGCCAGCGGGTGCACCATGCGTCCGGCGAGAGCCTCGCGGACCGCCTCCGCCAGTTGCTCGCGGTCGGTCCCGGCGAGCCAGTGCGGAACGAGGACCTCGGGGCCGGACGCGCCGGCCGGAGCCGCGGTCACGGGCGACCCAGGTGGACGACCGACATGGCCCGCTCCCCTGCTCCACGTGCCACGGCTCCTGCGGAGCGGCGGCTGCACGGGCGGGGCGTCACGAGGTGGATATCGGCAGCGCGGGACCCCGATGGACCCGTCCGGCCAGAATTAGCCACCCGCACCCGGCACCCGCACCCGGCACACCGGCGTGGCGCCGGGGCGCCGCTGAGGCGCCCAGGCGCCCGGGCCGCTGAAGGTCATCGGGCCGGTGACAGGCAGAAGGGCCCCGACGCGCATCGCGGGTGATGGCCGGCACACCGCGCAGGACGTACAGGTCTCGACCGACCCGAGCATCGGTCGGGTCGATCGACCCAGCCAGCCGCGCGGACACCGCGAAGGGGCGCACGGCCCCTCCGATCGCCCGGAACAGCGACGCGGACAGCTCCGGGCGCCGGCACCATGCCGGAGCACACCGCGACGCGGGCCCCCGGCCACGCCCGCGGTCGACGCCGGCAGCGCTGCTGGTCCACGGAAAGGTCCCGTCAGGAACGGGACGCGGGCGTCGTCGCCCGGGACGTGCGAGGAACCTGCGGCCGCTAGTCGGCCAGCTCGGCGAGCCTGGTCTTGAGGGCCTGCTCGACCCGGTCGGCGTAGACGTTCATGTTCCGGACCGACGTGTTGAGGTCGGCCGACAGCTGCGTCTTCGTCTGCCCGCCCCAGGTCGTCAGGTACCAGGTGGCCCAGCCCAGGACGTTCGGCTGGCCGGCCCGCTGGTCCGGCCGCGCCGACGGGTCGGGCGCGCAGGCAGCGGTGAGGGCGTGGGAGAGCAGGGTCTGCTCGGCCTCACCCATGATCTCGTCCGGCGCCTCCGAGGAGTCCGGGAGGAGGATCTCGGTCGCGTCCGGGCCGCCGTCGAGGGACTGCAGGTTGCGCAGCCCGTTGAGGGTCGCCACGGTCTGGGAGTTGCGGCGCAGCGTGGCCACGCTCTGCCCCATGTAGGCCGCGAGCTCCTTCTCGCTCGGCCGGCGCTGGTGCTCGGCGATGAAGGCCGCGATCGCCTTCTGCTGCTTGTGCTCGGTGTCGGCGGCGGTGCGCCCGTGGGCATTGCGGCCCAGGTCGTGCACCCACTTGGACAACTGCGTCGCCAGGAAGGCGCCGAACGGGACCGACTTCGTCTCGTCGTATGTGCTGACCGCCTTGAGCACCCACTCGTACACCTGCTGGCCCAGATCGTCCGGGTCGGGCAGGTGCAGCCGGATCGTGCTCATGTTGCGCTGCAGCCGCTTGAGGCTGATCGGGCCGTAGTGCCGGCACAGGTCGCCCAGGAAGTCCGCGGGCAGGTCCCGCGGGGCGCGACGCCGGACGTCGGTCTCGGCCCGCAGCCCGATGGTCGAGCTCCCGTGCCGCGCGGCCCAGGCCTTCACCCAGTCGGCCAGCACCGCCGCCGAACCGCACACGCCGTCCACCCGGTAGAGACCGTCGCCCTGGTCGTAGCTGACCGTGACGCCGTCCGGGAGCTCGGCCCGGAACTCCGCCAGCGGGAGTTCGTGGTCCACCCGGAAGTGCACGCGGTCCCGCGGGGTGATGGGCGCGAGCACCCACCCCTCCGCCTCGGGGATGCCGCCGAACACGAGCGGCTGACGGACGCGGGGACGGTCATCGATGACGGTAGAGGTCGACGAAGAAAAGGAATCGGACACCGGTACTCCTGGGCACTACGGGGAAGGAGGGCCTCGGGGAAGGAGGCCCGGAAGTGTCGGGAGGCCGTCAGGCCGAGATGCGCTCGTCGGGCGAGGGAACGCGGGGCGCGGGGATCGACGCGGGGTCCGCGGGGATGCCCTCGAGGACGTCGGCGGCACTCGCGCCGTTCGCGGCCTGCTCCAGGAGGACCGCCGCCGCAGCGCGCTCCGCCCCGCTGGGCTCGGCGGTGTAGACGGGCATGTGGTCGTACAGGCTGGTGAAGACGGCACTGACGAAGGCGTAGGCCGCCTGCGCCTGGGGGGAGAACTTGGCGACGGCGGTGCGCGGGCCGAGGTCGACACCGACGGTCACGCGGACCACCCGGTCGTCCTTGCTCAGGCCCGTCACGGCGAAGGAGACCTCCTCGTGCTCGGCGGCCAGGGCCGCGAGCGCGGTGAGGCACTTCCGGGTGGCGCCACGACGCGGCCGGAGCTGGACGTGGACCACCACGGACTCCTGCTCGCTGCCGAGTTCGACGGCAGCCTGTGCGTTGGATGCACTGCGTTGCATGTTGATCGCCCCCTGTCACTTGCTTGAGGGGAAATCTGCCTCATCCATCGGCAACGAGGGGCACAAGACTCGCCGTGTCATACGCAGGTATGGGCACTTACTTAGGCACTTGTTGCCCGTGTCGCTTCGCCAGCCGACACGGAGCCCGCGCGCGAGGCAATCTCTGCCAAAGCGCGCCGCGCCCCACTGGTCAGCACTGTCAGGCGGAGCCCCGCGCCGGCCCCGTCATCGGTCGGAACCCGTGCCGGTGCGGCCGCTCGTCACGCCTCGGGTGGCGTCGTCGGAGCGTCACCCGCCGGCTGCGCCGACTCCGGCGCGGCCGCCTCCTCCGCGGCGGCGGACGGTGCGAACGCCGCCAGCGCGCCGAGGCTGTCGGCGGTCACCTGGGCGGCCAGCAGGTTGGCCTCGGCGATCTGCCGGTAGACCTCTTCCCGGTGGATCGCGACTTCCCGGGGGGCCTTGAAGCCCAGCCGGACGGTGCCGCCCCGGACCTCGACGACGTGGACCTCGATGTCGTCACCGATGCGGATCGTCTCGCCGACGCTGCGGGTGAGCGTGAGCATGGGTTACCCCTCCATGGGTTTCGTGATGGCCATCCGTGGCGTGCCCGAGCGAGCGGGCGGGCGGCGGCTGCCCGTGTGGCAGCGCCGCCGGAGTGGTTATCGGCGGAGCGGCCTCCTGATGGGATGCCTGCCGTCCGCGAGGACGACCTGTCGGGCCTGGGACGTGACGGGGTTGACCACCACCGGGGCGCGGAGGTTGGCGGTCGCCGCGGTGATGTCGCCGTCCGGCACCGTGACGAGGCAGTAGAGCTCCGCCTCGCCCACCTCGCTCATGCCCAGCTCCGCGCAGGCCCCGGGGGGCACGGCCGGCGCGTAGTCGGGGAAGTAGGGCGCCGCCGGCACGGCGAGGAACCGTGGGCCGTCCGGCGCCACGGACTGGAGCCAGAAGACACGGCCGGAAGGGTCCGCGGCCACGAGGACGTAGGCGCGGTGCCCCGGGAAACCGGGCAGCGGCTCGGCCAGCGCGAGGGCGCGTACCGGGGCCGGCGTCGCCGTGGGCGCGGCCGGCCGGTCGGGCAGGGTCGCGGTCGGGGACGGCGTCATGCGGGCAGCCTCCTCGGCCGACGGGACAGGGGGACGGGTCGGTGGGACATCAGCGCAGGTAGTCCAGGAGCGACGGCTGGATCGCCTTGGCAGTAGCCGCGAGCGCGGCCTCGTAACCCACCTGCTGCATCTGGAGCCGCATGATCGTGTTCGGCAGGTCGATGTCCTCGGTCTCGGCGAGCTGCGAGCTCAGCGCGATGCCGCGGTCGAAGTTGACCTGGTCGAGCGTCTCGACGCGGGAGGCGCGGGTGCCGACGTCCGCGACCGCCGCCCCCATCTGGTTCATGATCGCGTCGAGGTCCGCCAGGTGCGCGTCGAGGGCCCCCGGGGTGCCGAGGACCAGGTCCTTGGCGATGCTGTCGACGATCTTGAACAGGTCCTTGGCCGGCGGGCCGAAGGCCTCCGGGCCGGTGAGGTCCACCCGGATCTTCTCGGTGTCGGAGACCCGCCGGGTCACCGGGGTGCCGTCCTGACCGGCCCAGTCGCCGGTGGCGGGGTCGTAGGCCTTCCCACCGGAGGTGATCCCCCCGAACAGCGGCCGCCCCTGGATCTGCAGGTTCGCGGTCGAGAGGAGCCCCTCCCGCAGCGACGCGACCTCGGTGGCCAGGGCCTCCTGGGCGACGCCCGGCTGCGCGCCCTCGTTCAGCCCCTGGACCGTCAGGTCGCGCACCCGCCGGGTGGCGTTGAGCATGGTCTGCAGCGCCGAGTCGGTCTGCTCCAGCCAGCTGCGGGCATCGGTGATGTTCCGCGACTGCTGGGCGACGGCCGCCTGGTCGCCGCGGGTCTGCATCGCCCGGTTGGTGCCGGTCGGCGAGTCGGACGGCGCACTGATGAGCCGGCCGGAGGTGAGCTGCTGCTGCAGCTTGCCGACGGCGTCGAGGTTGCGGTTGAGCCCCTGGAGGCTGGTGAGCGCGACGGCGCGCTGAGTGATCCTCATTCAGCTCAGCGCCCCACGAGCCCGGTGCGGTTGATCAGGACGTCGAGCGTCTGGTCGATCGCGGTGACGAGCCGGCCGGCCGCCGCGTACGCGTGCTGGAACGACAGCATGTTGGTCATCTCCTCGTCGATGTTGACGCCGGCCACGGACTCGCGGGCCGCGTCGACCTGCGTCGTGATCACCTGCTGGATGCCGAGATTCCGCCCGGTCACCGCCCCCTGGACGCCCAGCTCGACGATCATCGCGCGGTACTTGGCGTCCGGGCCGGTGGTCGAGAGCCGGAGCTGGCCGATGGCGTCGGCGTTGCCGCTGTCGAGAGCGGGCTTGGGCGGGACGCCGGACGGGGCCACCGCGGAGGCCGCCACCAGGCGCTTGTCGGTGATGAGCACGCTGATCGAACCCGCGGTGAGCGGCCCGGCAGAGGGCCCGAGGATGTCGACTCCCGGGTTCCCGTCCAGGTCGTAGCCGTCGCCGTGGGCGGTGTTCAGCGCCGTCGCCAGGTTGTTCGCGAAGGTGTCGAGCTCCGCCCGGGAGCCCGGGATGATCACGTTCAGCGCGTGCAGCTGACCGGCCGCCGTCCCGCCCGTCCGGACCCCGAAGCCACCGGCGTCCGTGATGAGGCGGGGCGGGTCGGCCGCGACGGTGTCGGGGTTCAGGGAGCCGGCGACCTTGAGTGCGCTCGCCGTGTTCCCCGTGACCAGCGCCATCCCGCCGACCACGACGTCGAGCATCCCGTCGTCGGCGGGACGGACGACGGCGCCCAGCTGTTCGGCCAGCTTCATGATCAGCACGTCACGCTGGTCGGTCAGGTCGTTGGCCGGCGTGCCCGCCTGGGTCGCGCGCTGGATCGCCCCGTTCAGCAGGGCCACCGACTCCGCGGCCTTGTTCGCGTCGGAGACCAGGACCTGCAGGTTCTCGCGCGTCTGCTTCCACTGTGTGCCCATGGAGGCGTGACTGAACTGGAGCCCGCCGACCAGCGTCTTCAGGGTCTCCAGCACCTGCCCGCGGCTGGCGAGCTCGTGCGGACCGTTGTCGACGTCGCCCCAGGCGCTCCACATCTCGGACATGAGGCTCTGGATGCCGGTGTCCCCCGGCTCGCGGAAGGCCGACTCGACCTGGACATAGGCATCGGCCTCGGCGGTCAGCCGGGCGATGTTGGCGTGCTCGGTGTGGCCGCGGCCCTCCAGGAAGGCGTCGCGGATGCGGGTGACCCCCTCCGCGCTCACCCCCGCCCCGATGCCGGGGCTGGTCGAGTAGAAGGCGGGCACCGGGCTGCCGCCGATGGCCTGCAGGTCCGCGCGCTGCCGGGAGTAGCCCTCGGTGTTGACGTTGGCGATGTTCTGCCCCGTCACGTCGAGTGCCCGGCGCTGCGACCAGAGCGCGGTCGTCGCCGCGTTGAGGCCGGAGAAGGTGCTCACTTGCTTTCCTCGCTAGCGCTCGTCAGCTGCGTTCGCAGGGCTCCGTCGTCCATCGGTGAACTCGCACGCTCGTTCACAGCGCCCCGTCCAGGGTGACGGCGCGGTGCGAGCCGTCATCGGTGTTACGGCCGGTGGCGCCGTAGGTGCCGGCCGAGGGGGATCGCACGGAGAGCAGTGCGTCCCCGATCGCGGCCAGGCCGCCCTCGATCAGCTCACGGTTGGCGTCGGACAGGCTGCGCAGGTCGGTGACCAGGACGAGCAGCGCCTCGTGGTGCTTGGCGAGCAGGTCGTTCCACGGGGACGGCGCGGCCTCGGCGAGCTGACGCAGGGAGGGGTTGGCGCCGACACCCAGCCGGACGGCGAGGGCCTCGGTCGCTGCCGCGCGCTCCACCTCGAGCGTGCGGAGCTGGTCGAGGACCACCTCGATCTCGTGGGCGATGCGGGCCAGCCAGCGGGTCTTCCCCGTGAGGATCAGGTACTGCTTCTCCTCGGCCTTGAACAGCAGCAGGTCAAGGAGCTCCTGCTCCCGCCACAGCAACGTCGACAGGTGCTGGTAGTCCACGTGTCCACCGCCTTCCGTCGTCTCGCTCCGTGATCTCGCCGGCAGGTCTTCCCTGCTCAGGGGAGATTCTTCGTCGAGCTGCCATCGGCACCGCGCGGCGAGGCCTCAAGCCGAAGCCCTCAACTCGGCCCTCAAGTTGGGGAGGAAATGTGCGCAAGCGTGGTGCGACGCGCGCCTGGGCCCGCCGAGAAGAAGGAACGTGAGCCCAGCCAGCGCCCTCGTGAATGCGCGCCCCCTGCGGAAGCCCTCAGCGGCCGAGCAGACGCCGCGCGAACGGTCGCAATCCGGCCGGCACTCCCCGCGCGGCCGGTCGCAGCAGCAGATCGACGCGCTGGTGACCGAGCATCTCCCGCTCGCCTCCTTCGCGGTCAACGCCGTCGCCGCCCGCATCTCCCTGCCCAGCCACGTCAGTCGCGAGGACCTGCTCTCCTGCGCCCACGTGGCGCTCGTCGAGGTGGCGAAGCGGTTCGACCCGACGGCCGGCGCCTCGTTCGCCACCTATGCCCTCGCCCGGCTGCAGGGCGCGGTGCTCGACGAGCTCCGGTCCGGCGACTGGGCCAGCCGCTCGGTGCGGGCCGCCGCCCGCCGCACCGACGCGGCCGCCGATGCGCTGACGATCTCCCTCGGCCGCCCACCGACGCGGGAGGAGCTCGCCGCGAGCCTCGGCGTCCCCCGCAGCGACCTCGACAGCCTCCAGGTCGACGTCCACCGCGCCGTCATGATCAGCATCGACGCCGAGTCCGGTGCCGACGGGACGTCGCTGGACCTCCCGGACACCGGGGAGTCCCCCGAGCGCGCCGTCCTCCGGGGCGAACGGGCCCGCTACCTGCTCGAGGCCATCCGGGCACTGCCGGACCGTCTGGACGAGGTGGTCGAGCGCAATTTCTTCGGTGACGAATCACTGACCGACATCGCGGAGGACCTCGGCGTCACCCTCTCGCGGGTCTCGCAGATGCGCGCGCGTGCCCTCACGCTCCTGCACGCCGCGATGAGCGAGGTGTGGGAGGGCACGGCGGTGCCGGCCGACGGTGGTGTCCGCGCCCGGAACCAGCAGCGCAGCTACGTCGACCGGGTCGCCGGCCGCTCCCCCATGCCCGGCGGCGTCCCCCGGCAACGCACGAACTGGCCGACACCCGGCCGGAGAGCGACCTCGCAACCCGCTTGAGTGACGGCCGGCGAAAAAGAGCTTCGATTCGCCTCAAGTCACAGCCGCCCCACGCCGTAATCAGCAGTGCGACACCAGCACGGCCCGCAGCACGGATGCAGCGGGAATCCCAGTAAGACCCCTTCCAAGGAGGAACATCATGGGTCTGCGCGTCAACACCAACATCGCGGCGCTCAACGCTTACCGCAACCTGTCCGTCACCGACGGCCAGATGGGCAAGTCGCTGGAGAAGCTCTCCTCCGGCTTCCGCATCAACCGCGCTGCCGATGACGCAGCCGGTCTGGCCATCTCTGAGGGCCTCCGCTCTCAGATCGGTGGTCTGAAGGTCGCCGTCCGCAACACCCAGGACGGCATCTCGGTCGTGCAGACCGCTGAAGGTGCACTCACGGAGACCACCTCCATCCTCCAGCGCATGCGTGACCTGTCGGTCCAGGCGTCGAACGACGGTGGCCTGAACGGCGATGCCAAGACCAACATCCAGTCGGAGATCACCCAGCTCAAGTCCGAGCTGGACCGGATCGCCACCAAGACCACCTTCAACGGCAAGGCGCTGCTCGACGGCACCTTCTCCGCGAAGTTCCAGGTCGGCGCCAACGCCGGCGAGAACATCAGTGTCGCTGTCGGCACCTCGATGTCCTCGACCGGTCTGGCCGTCAACACCGTCGATGTCACGGCCTTCGGAGCCTCGGAGACCGCTGCCACCGGCACGTACGACTTCGACGCGGGCGCTGCGCCGACGGCTCTCACCGTCATCTACAAGGGCAGCACCCACACCATCGACACGACCGGCTGGGACACCGGCGCCACGGCTGTGTCGGCGGAGAAGAACCAGGCGCTCATCCAGAAGCAGTTCGACACGAAGCTGAGCGGCACCGGTCTCAACGCCAAGGTCAACTCCTTCGGTGGCGTGGTCATCAACGGGCCGGTCGGCATGGCGGACGGCGAGGTGACCGGCACGCTGACCACGACCTACGCAGCGGCCGGCGGCTCGAGCGGTGCCGAGAGCGCCATCGGCGCGATCGACCTCGCGATCAAGACGGTCTCCACCACGCGCGCCAACCTCGGTGCCGTGCAGAACCGGTTCGACCACACCATCAACAACCTCAACGTCACGGTGGAGAACCTCACCGCGTCGGAGAGCCGCATCCGCGACGCCGACATGGCGCAGGAGATGGTCCAGTTCACCCGGAACCAGATCCTGTCCCAGGCCGGTACCGCGATGCTCGCGCAGGCCAACCAGGCCTCGCAGGGTGTCCTGTCGCTGCTCCGCTGACCCCCGGCCGCCTAGCGGCCTGATGTCACGGAACGGCTGAGGCAACTCAGCAGTACCCCGGGTGAGGGGGGAGGCCCTCGGGCCTCCCCCCTCACTCACACCCGGCCCCACCCACCCCAGTACCGGAGGCAGAACCCATGACGATGAGCGTCGGCGGCCTGATCTCGGGTATGGACACCAGCTCCCTCGTCAGCCAGCTGCTCCAGGCCGAGGCGGCTCCGCAGACGGCCCTCAAGAGCCGGCTGACCAAGACCCAGACGGCGGCGTCGGCCTACCGCACCGTCAACACCACGATGGCCGCCGTCCGCGCCGCCGCCGAATCGCTCACCGCCACGAGCATCACGAGCGCGCGGACCGCCGCCAGCTCCAACCCGAACGTCACCGCGAGCGCGTCGGCTGCGGCCACGAAGGGCAGCAAGGTCACCTTCACGGTGACGGCCCTGGCCAGCACGCACACCCTCGCCACGTCAGCCGCGTGGACCGCTCCCGGCGACGACGTGACCCTGCACGGCCCGGACTGGCCCATCACGATCTACGACGCCGCGAAGAACGTGGCCCTCGGCACGGTCTCCCTCCCCGCCGCCCCCGCCGTCACCAGCCTCGCGGACGCGGCGAAGGCGATCAACACCGCCAACCTCGGGGTGAGCGCCGCGGTGCTCAGCACCTCCGACGGGTACAAGCTCCAGCTCACCAGCGCCAAGGGCGGCGAGGCCGGCGCCCTGCGGATCGTCGGCGCGGACGAGGACCCGCTCACCGGGGGGGCGCACTTCCTGGAGACGTCGCCCGCGAAGGACGCGACCCTCGACCTCGGCGGCGGTCAGATCGCGAAGTCGGGCACCAACACCTTCGCCGAGCTCCTCACCGGCCTGTCGGTCACCGTCTCCACGGCGGACACCAAGCCGGCCACCGTGACGGTGGGCAGCGACCCCGCCGGGGTCGCGACCAAGGTGCAGGCACTCGTGGACGCGGTCAACTCCGCGCTGACCAACGTGAAGACCTACAGCTCCAACGCCCCCGGCAGCACGGCCACACTGAAGGGCGACTTCTCCCTGAGCAGCCTGGCCGGCGAGATGCTCCAGGCCGTGTCGAGCGCCGTCGGGGCGGACGGGTCGCCCGCCAAGGTCGGCTTCCAGTTGACCAAGGACGGGAAGATCACCTTCGACAAGGCGAAGTTCACCGCGGCGCTGGAGGCCACGCCCGAACTGGCGCAGCGCATGATCGGCGGCACGCCGGCCGTTACCGGCCCGCCGGCCGTGGCCGCCGTCCCCGGCGTCGCGACCCGGCTCTTCGACGTCGCCAAGGCCGCCTCGGACAGCACCACCGGGTCGCTCGTGGCTCTCGCCAACGGCAAGGACTCACTCGTCAAGGACCTCCAGGGTCGCATCGACTCCTGGGATCTCCGCCTCGCCAAGCGCAAGGAGATGCTGAACCGCCAGTTCTCCGCCATGGAGACGGCGCTGAGCTCACTGAAGAACCAGTCCACGTGGCTGGCCGGGCAGATCAACTCGCTGCCGACCGGCTGACCCGGGCCACGCCTCCCCCACAGGCCCAGCACACCCTCTCTCAGCTCCAGGAGTTCTCCCGATGAGTGCCGCTTCCCTCCGCGCCCGCTACCTCGGCGACGCAGTCGCCACGAGCTCGCCGCAGCAGGTCCTGGTCATGCTCTACGACCGGCTGGCCCTCGACCTGGAGCGCGCGCAGAAGGCCGCGGCGGCCGGCGAGCGGGAGAGCGCGAGCGACCAGCTGCTGCACGCGCAGGACATCGTGCTGGAGCTGCTGTCGAGCCTGCAGGTCGACGCCTGGGAAGGCGGACCCCGGCTGGCCGCGCTCTACAACTGGCTGATCAGCGAGCTGGTCCAGGCCAACATCAAGCTGGACACCAACCGCATCTCCGCCTGCCGTCAGGTGGTCGAGCCGCTGCGTGACGCGTGGCGGCAGGCCGCAGCCTCGCTGGCCGGCAGTCCGTCATGACCGACCCCCGTCCGTTCGACGGCGCGGGCGCCGGGAGCCGGCCGCCCGCTCCGGTGAACTGGGCGGTCGTCCTGGACCACCTCGAGGGAGAGGTCCTGGCGGCCGAGGAGACGTTAGCGCAGGGCCGGGCCGAGGAGATCGCCACCTGGGGCCGTCGAGCCGACGAGTGGCTCCCCCCGTCGAGCCTCGGCGTCCTGCCGGCCGACCTGCGCGAGCGCGCCGCGCGACTGCTGCAGCACCAGCTGGCCGTCGCGGAGGCCCTGATCGAGCGCATCACCCAGTCGCAGCGCCAGCGCGACGTCGCGGCGCGGATGTCCTACGGGCCGCTGCGCCCGGTGCCGTCCTACATCGACCGCGCCCTCTAGACCCGCGCGTTCCGCGTCCTCCGAGCCCGGCGTCGCGTGCCCTCTCCGGGGCGCGTGACGGCCGGGCTCATTGCCGTGCGCCGGCAGGGTCCCGGCCCGGCCCACTCGCCCCCGGTCGTTGTGACATGTCGCGGTAGCGAGCCACCCGTGAGCGGGATCGTGCACGGAATCCGCCAACTCGTGGACCCCTTCCGCCGCTCGAGGCCTCCCGGAACACCGTTCGTCACACGGGCCCCGTGAACATCTTCTGACCACTCGCTTCCCTCCCGCGGGCGACATGTGGTCAACCGTGAAGTGCCGGGTGCCGATGAGGCAAGAGCACGGACAGCACCACTTCGCCACGGATCGGCGGACCCCGCACTCGCTCGCGAGTGCCTTCCGCGTACCCGGAGGCCGATCGTGTCCTGCCCCTACTGCCGGCGAGAAGTGTCGTGATCGGCGAGATCACGCCCGCCGCGCTGCATGCCAGCCTGTCCGGGCTGGCCCAGCGGCAGCGCGTCACCGCTGACAACATCGCGAACGTCAACACGCCCGGCTTCCTCGCCGGCCGGGTCGACTTCGAGTCGTCCCTGCGCGGAGCACTGCGCAACGGCGATACCCCGCAGATCAACGGTGGCATGACGGTGCGCTCGCTGGAGCCGACGAACACCAACGGGAACAACGTCAATCTCGACGCCGAGACGCTGATCCAGTCGGAGACGGGCCTGCGCTACCAGTTGGCCCTCAACGCGCTGGACGGCAAGTACAACTCGCTGCGCACCGCCCTCAGGACGCAGTGAGATGGCCATCTTCGATTCGCTCGGGATCTCCGGGTCCGGGCTCATGACCCACCGCAAGTGGCTCGACGCCGTCTCGGACAACATCTCGAACATCAACACGGTCCGGCGCACGAACGAGGACGCGTTCCAGGAGCGGTTCATCGTGGCCCAGTCGGTGGACTACGGCTCGGGCGGGGGTGGCGTTCGCGTCGCGCGCACCGAGTTCGGAACCGGCGAGGGGCGCATGGTCCACGAGCCGGACCACCCGCTCGCCGACGCCGAGGGCTACGTCAAGTACCCCGACGTCGACCTCGGGGACCAGATGACCCAGCTGATGATGGCCCAGCGGGGCTACCAGGCCAACCTCGCCGTCGTGGAGCGCGCCACCAGCATGTACCAGGCTGCCCTCCAGCTCGGGAAGGGCTGATCATGTCGTTCCCGATCGGCGGGATCATGCCCGTCGGCATGGGCGCCGTCACCGGCGTCGCCGGCGCCACCGAGGGGGTCGCCCAGGCGCAGCGCGCCGACGGCTTCTCCGCGGTGCTGTCCGCGACCTTCGACAAGCTGCAGGGCACCCAAGCGGCGTCCGACCAGCTCGCGGCGCAGGCTGCGACCGGCGACCTGAAGGACGTCCACGACTACATGATCGCCAGGAACGAGGCGTCCCTCGCGACCGAGATGGTCGTGACCTTCAAGAACAAGGCCGTTGAGGCCTTCAACGAGATCATGAGGATGCCTGTCTGATGAAGTCGGCACTCGCCGGGACGGTGGAGCGCGCCCGTTCCACTCTCTCCACGATCAGCCTGGGGCAGAAGGTCGTCATCGGCCTGCTGCTCGTCGGGCTGCTTCTCGGCGGGTTCTTCTTCCTCCGCTGGGTCACCGCCCCCACCCAGGCACCGCTGTTCTCCAACCTGGCGTCCGCGGACGCGTCGGCGATCGTCGACGAGCTCGCCGCGGCCGGTGTGGCCTACGAGCTCACCGACGGCGGCCAGACGATCATGGTCGCGAAGGACTCGGTCTACGACCTGCGCCTGTCCATGAGCGGCAAGGGCCTGCCGGCCGGCCAGGACACCGGGTACGCCCTCCTGGACGAGGCGGGCATCACGACCAGCGAGTTCCAGCAGCAGGTGACCTACCAGCGGGCGCTGGAGGGCGAGCTGTCGAAGACCCTCGAGGCCCTCGAGGGCGTGCGTTCGGCGGTCGTGCACGTGGCGCTGCCCGAGGACGAGGTCTTCGTGACCGAGGAGGCCAAGCCGACGGCCTCGGTGCTGCTCGACCTGGCGCCGGGCACGGCCCTCTCCGGCGAGCAGATCCAGGCCGTCACCAACCTGGTCTCCTCCAGCGTCCAGGACATGGAGCCCGACCAGGTGACGGTCGCCGACTCCACCGGGCAGGTGCTCTCGGCCGCCGGGACCGGTGTGACCGCGGCCGCCGGTGATGCCCGCTCGCAGGTCGAGCAGGACTACGAGAGCCGGCTGTCGGCCAGCGCGCAGAAGATCCTCGACTCCGTCGTGGGCCCGGGCCGGTCGGTCGTCTCCGTCCGCGCGGACGTCGACCTCTCCCAGCGGGACACCACGTCGGAGACCTACACCTACGACAACGGCACGCCCCCGATCTCGGAGAGCACGACCACCGAGAACTACAACGGGGCCGGGGTGCCGGTCGGCGGCGTCCTCGGGCCGGAGAACATGCCCGACGCGGCGGCCAACGCCGGCGCCGGCGACTCCAGCTACGAGAAGGAGTCGACGACCTCGAACAACGCCGTCGGCAAGACCACCGAGGTCGTCGAGGGCGCGCCCGGTGACATCCGGCGGCTCACCGTCTCCGTGGTCATGGACGACGCCGTGGCCGCCAACCTCAACCAGCAGCAGATGCGCGATCTCATGATCACCGCCGTCGGCCTGGACGACGCCCGCGGCGACGACATCACGGTGGCGTCCCTGCCCTTCGACACGACCGCCGCCGACAACGCCGCCGCCGAGATGGAGGCCGCCCGCGAGGCGGAGGCCGGCGAGGCGATGTGGTCGATGATCCGCTCCGGCGGCATCGCGGCCGGCATCGCGCTCGTCGTCCTGCTCGTGTGGCTGCGCTCCCGCCGGATGCGGGACGACGAGGAGGACTACGAGCCCCTCGAGCTCAGCGACGACATGCTGCTCGAGCTCGACCGGCTCCGCATCCAGAGCACCCGCGAGGCGGCTCCGACGATCGACACCCGCCAGATGGAGCTCGAGGCCGCGGAGCGCCAGAAGGTCCGCGGCGAGATCTCCACGATGGTCAGCGAGAAGCCCGACGAGGTCGCGGCGATGCTCCGCGGCTGGCTGAGCGAGAACAAGTCGTGACCACCGGACCACGCAGCACCCGGACCGCGGGCGCACCGACGACGACCAGCGAGGAGGCGGCATGAGCATCGCCAGTGTCGAGGCCCTCCTGGGGGTGGGCGGGAACCTGCCCGCGCCCATCGCCCCGCCCCCGCCGCGCCCGGAGATGCCGGGCCTGCGCAAGGCGGCGGTCTTCCTCGCCCAGATGAGCAAGGAGGAGGCCGGCGTCCTGCTGTCCAAGCTCCGGCCGCGCGAGGTCGAGGCGCTGACCCGCGAGCTGATGCGCCTGGGCTCGGTGGAGTCCGAGGACGTCGACGGCGTCATGAACGAGTTCCACGGCCTGATGACCGCGCAGCACTTCATCGGGCGGGGCGGCGTCGACTTCGCCCGCGAGATCCTCGCCGCCGGCCTGGGCGAGGACAAGGCCGGGGACATCCTGTCGCGGCTCAACGTCGTCTACACCGAGGTGCCGTTCGCCTCCCTGCGCAATGCCGACGTCCGCCAGCTCGTGACCTTCCTCAAGGACGAGCACGCGCAGATCATCGCGCTCGTCCTCGCCCACCTCACCGCCGCGCAGTCGGCCGAGGTGCTCTCCGGGTTCGCCCCCGAGCAGCAGGCCGAGGTCGCCCACCGGATCGCCATGATGGACCGCACCTCACCGGAGATGGTCCGCCTCGTCGAGGAGGAGCTGGGCCGCCGGATGGGCTCGCTGCTCGCGCACCAGGACATGACCACCGTCGGCGGCGTCGAGACCCTCGTCGAGATCATCAACCGCTCCCCGCGGCCGACCGAGCGCTCGATCCTCGAGTGGCTGGACAACACCGACCCGGAGCTCGCCGAGCAGGTCCGCTCGCAGATGTTCGTCTTCGAGGACATCGTCACCATCGACGACCGGTCGCTGCAGCAGGTGCTGCGCGAGGTCGAGGCGAACGACCTGGCCACCGCCCTCAAGGGGGTCCGGCCCGACGTCCGCGACAAGGTCGTCCGGAACCTCTCCGAGCGCGCCGCCGAGAACCTCTCCGAGGAGATCGAGCTGCTCGGCCCGGTCCGCACCCGCACGGTCGAGGAGGCCCAGGCCAAGGTCGTCGGGATCATCCGCACGCTCGAGGAATCGGGCGTCCTGACGCTGACCCGTGGACAGGACGATGAGTTCGTTGCGTGACGCTGAGTGGGACCGATGACGGCGCGTGAGGGCGTCCTGCTCCGCGGCTCGGGCGCGGAGCGGGCGGTCCCCTACCGCGACCAGGGCCCGATCCAGCAGCAGCACACCGGCGAGCGGCGGACGACGATCCGGCGCGCGGCGGACCTGCCGGTCGCCGTCAACGGCGGGACGTCCTTCCGCCTGGGCGACGTCTACGCCGAGGAGCTGACCCGGCTGCGCCACCACGCGCACGCCGAGGGCTTCGCGGCCGGCCACGCGGAGGGCATGACCGCCGCGGCCTCCGTCGTCGCCGAGGCCGAGCGGGTGGCGGCGGAGCGGCTGCTCGACGTCCAGGCGCGGTGGGAGCGGCGGGTCGCCTCCGCGACCGCGGCCCTCGGTGCGGCGGCTACACGGTTCGACGACGCCGCGACGCCGGTGGCCGACGAGATCCGCGAGACCATCATCGGGACGGTCCTGACCCTGGTCGAGGACCTCCTCGGCCGAGAGCTGGAACTGGCCGACTCCCCCGTCCTCGACGCCATCCGCCGGGCGCTGACCCTCTGCCCCGCCGACGCGCCGACCGTGGTCCGGGTCCACCCGGACGACCTCGCCGAGGTCCCCGCAGAGGCCCTCGCGGCGCTCCCCGACACCGTCCGGGTCGTCGGCGACCCCTCGATCGAGCGGACCGGAGCGGTCGCCGAGGCCGGCGCCCAGCGGATCGACGCCCAGCTGCGGGCCGCGCTCGAGCGGGTCCAGGCGGTGCTGGCGACGTGACCGAGCTTGCGAGGTCACGCAAAGACACAGCACCAGTGGTCACGTGTCCGACGAGCGCCAGCGAGGAGGTCACGTGACCATCCCCCTCCCGCTGCTGAACCGTGCCCGGGCGGCCGCCCGCCCCCAGGTCACCGGCTCCGTCACCGGCGCGATGGGCCTCACCCTGACCGTCGACGGCATCTCCGCCGCGGTGGGCGACCTGGTGGAGGTCAACCCCGGCGACCGGGGTCTGCTCGCCGAGGTCGTCGCGGTCGGCCGCGACCGGCTCACCTGCATGCCACTGGGCAACCTGTCCGGCGTGCACGCCGGCGCGCCCGTCCGTGCGACCGGCATGCCCCTGCAGGTCCCGGTCGGCGAGGCGCTGCTCGGCCGGGTGCTCGACGGGCTCGGCCGCCCGGTGGACGGCGGCCCCGCCCTCGGCTCCATGGTCTCCTTCGTCGACCTGGCCAGCGAGACGCCGCACGCCCTCTCCCGTGCCCGGGTCGAGCAGCCGCTGACCTTCGGCGTCCGCGCGCTGGACACCCTCGTCCCCTGCGGCAAGGGCCAGCGCCTGGGCATCTTCGCCGGCTCCGGCGTCGGCAAGTCCAGCCTGCTGGCCCAGATCACGCGCGGCACCGACGCCGACGTCCGGGTCATCGGCCTCATCGGCGAGCGCGGCCGCGAGGTCCGCGAGTTCCTCGAGGAGAACCTCGGCCCCGAGGGCATGGCCCGCACCGTCGTCGTCGTCGCGACCTCCGACGAGCCGCCATTGGTCCGGCTCAAGGCCGCCTTCGTGGCGACCCGCATCGCCGAGGCCTTCCGCGACCAGGGCCGCGACGTCCTCCTGCTCATGGACTCGATCACCCGGACCGCCATGGCCCAGCGCGAGGTCGGGCTGTCGGCCGGGGAACCGCCGGCCACCCGCGGCTACCCGCCGAGCGTGTTCGCGATGATGCCGACGCTGCTGGAGAAGGCCGGCACCGGCGTCACCGGCTCCATCACCGGGCTGTACACCGTCCTCGTCGAGGGCGACGACCACAACGAGCCGATCGCCGACACCGCACGATCCATCCTGGACGGGCACATCGTGCTGACCCGGAAGCTGGCCACCACCGGCCACTTCCCGGCGATCGACGTCCTCGAGTCGATCTCCCGCGTGGCCTCCGCCGTGGTGCCGCCGCAGCAGATGGCCGACGCGCGCGAGGTCCGCCGGATGATGGGCGCCCTGCGCGACGTCCGCGAGCTCATCGAGATCGGCGCCTACCAGCCGGGCAGCGACCCGCTGGTCGACCGGGCGCGGCAGCTGGCGCCGGCGATCGAGTCCTTCCTCCAGCAGCCCATGGGTGACTCGACCCCGCCGGAGGAGTCCTGGGCGTGGCTCCAGCGGATCGTGAGGGGCGCATGAAGCGCGCGACCTTCCGGCTGCAGCCGGTCCTCGAGCTGCGCCGCACCCAGGAGCGGGCCGCGGCCACCGCCGCCGCCGAGGCCGCCACCGCGGCGGCCGACGCGGACCGCCGCGCCACCGACTACGAGACCACCCTCGCCGCAGCGGTCCTCCCCCGCTCCCTGACCCCCGGCGCGTTCGTCAGCGCCATGACGCTGCTCCGGACGGCGGCCACCGACGCCTCCGCCGCCCGCTCGCTCGCGACCGCCTCGGCCGAGCAGGCGGAACTGGTCCGCGCCTCGTGGACGGAGGCCGCCCAGCGCACCAAGGGCCTCGAGCGGCTGAAGGAACGCCACCATGCCGCGCAGCAGGCCGCCGAGGACGCCGCGGAGGAGCGGGCCGTCGACGACCTCGTCACCGGCCGCGCCGGTCGGGTCCACCCCCTCGACGCGTCGTCGGACGGGGAGGCGTCGTGGACGCGGTGATGCAGGTCCAGGCGCGGATCAGCGAGATCCAGACCCGGTTCGTCTTCGGGGCACGGCCGTCCTCCTCCGCCGGCTGGACCTCGGCGGCCTCCGCCGCCGGCCTGTACGGCACGACGGACGCCTCGGCGTACGGCGCGACCGGCGGCACGGCGTCGGAGAGCGCGGTCGTGGCCGAGGCACAGAAGTACCTCGGCGTCCCGTACGTCTGGGGTGGCACGGACCCGGCGAAGGGGCTGGACTGCTCCGGCTTCACCAAGCTGGTCTACGGCAACCTCGGGATCGAGCTGCCCCGGGTCTCCTCCCAGCAGGCCACCGCCGGCGAGCCGGTCGCGTCGCTGGCCAAGGCGCGCCCCGGCGACCTGGTGTTCTTCGACCACTCGAAGGACCGGCCCGGCATCGACCACGTCGGGATCTACATCGGGAACGGCAAGATGGTCGCCGCTCCCCAGCCCGGCGAGTCGGTCAAGGTCCAGGACGTCGGCAACCCGACGGTCATCCGCCGCGTGCTGCCCGCCCAGGCCACGCCGGCCACCGCCACATCGGGCGCCGCGCTGGCCGGCGTCCCCTACGCCGACCTGTTCTCCCGCGCGGCCAGCCGCCACGGGATCGACGCCTCGCTCCTGGCGGCGGTGGCGCAGCAGGAGTCGAACTTCAACGCCTCCGCGGCTTCGCCTGCCGGGGCCCAGGGCCTCATGCAGTTCATGCCGGCGACGGCGGCCGGACTCGGCGTCAACGCCCTCGACCCGGGGTCGGCGATCGACGGTGCCGCGAAGTACCTCGGCAGCCTGACCAAGCAGTTCGGCTCGACCGAGCTCGCCCTGGCGGCCTACAACGCCGGCCCCGGCACGGTGAGCCGCTACGGCGGCATCCCGCCCTATCCCGAGACCCAGAACTACGTCCGCAGTGTGCTGACCAAGGCGGAGGCCTACCGATGAACGCTCCCGTGACCGCCACCCTCCCGGGCGTGCGACCGGCTACCCCGCGCTCCTCCGAGAACGGGGGCGGACACAGCGCTGCACCGTTCGCGTCCGCCCTGGACGGCGCACTGTCCGAGAACCGGGCGTCGGAACGGGGCGTCGAGCGGCGCAGCACCCCCGGCGACCGCGCCGACCGCGCCGACCGCGCCGACGAGCGGGCCGCGCCCAGGGACCAGCGGATCGAGGACCGGGCGCGGGCCGCCGGTGCGCGGGCCGACGACCGGACCGCCCGGGCGGAGGCTCGAGCGGAACGGGCGACCGCGCGGACCACCCGCACGGCCGCCGAGAAGGGGCAGCGGGACGTCGCGGACGCCGACCCGGGGAGCCGGGACGGCGACGCGACGGTGCCCGAGGAAGGCGCCCCGGCCGCCGAGGAGACGACGGACCCGGCCGGGAAGTCCGCGGAGGCCCCTCGTGGCGGACTGCCCGCCCTGTGGGCCCTGCTCATGGGGGGCTCGCTGGCCACCGCCCCTGTCCAGGACGCCGCTCCCGACGCGGGCGCTCCCGCCGCGCCGCTGCCGGGCGTCGCGGGCATCGACCCGGCCACAGCGGGCGGTCCCGCATCGACCGCCACCGTTCCGGGCATCCTCCCCGGCGACGCGGCGGCGGCAGCCGCTCCGGCGGTCACGGGCGTGGCGGTGCTCGCCCAGGCCGTCGCGACGACGGTCCCCGCTCCGTCCGCTCCGGCCGCCGAGGGGCTGCCCGCGGCCTTCTCCGCCGTCCTCGCCGAGGCCGACGCCGTCGTTCCGACGGCGACCAACCCGCAACCGGGCGCGCCGGCAACGGCTGCGGCTCCGGTCAGCGCCCTGCCGGTGGATCTGGTCCTCGACGCCACGACGGCTGTGGGCACGACCGCCCCGACGGAGGTGCCGGTCGTCGTCCCGACCCCGGCACCGGTGACTCCGGACGGCGAGGTGGCGTCCCCGACCGGCTCGAGCAGCGCTGACGCCGTCGTCGCTCCTGCGGGCGGCACCCCCGGCGAGGCGCTGTCCGCCGATGCCGGTGGCGCCGGCCAGCCGGGCGGCGACGACAGCCCGCCGCCGGCCGTCGGCACTCCCGGCCAGGCCGCCGTCGCCCCGGTGGCATCCGGTGCCTCCGCGACCACGGCCGCCGTCGCTGCCGCCGACGGCGCCACCGGGGCGGACGCGAACCTGCCGGTCGGTGCGCAGGTGGCCCGCCAGGTCGCCGTCCTCAGCGGGGGGCCCGACGGGGACCACTCGATGACGCTCGTGCTGACGCCGGACACCCTGGGCGAGGTCCAGGTGCAGGTGACCCTGAGCAAGGGCTCGATCGAGCTCGCGCTGCGGGGCGCCCACGAGCACGGCCGCGCCGCGCTGATGGACGCGCTCCCCGAGCTGCGGCGCGAGCTGGAGGCGGCCGGGCTGAATCCGTCCCGCGTGGAGGTCGCCCGCGACACCGGCGGCTCGTGGCTGGACCGCCAGCCGAGCCCGCAGCAGGGCTTCGGCGAGCGCGGCGGTCAGCACGATCGCGGCGAGAACCGGTCACGACCCTGGGGTCGCCCTGCCGATATCGGTGGGAGCGGGCCGTCCACGAACCCCAACCGTTCCACGTCGTCCGGCGTGGACGTGCTCGTCTGAGAAGGAGCTGAGCGACCGATGCCGGACGCAGTGAGCGCGACGAACGTGGCGACGTACTCCGCCGCCACCACCGTGGAGCGCAAGGACCAGGGCAGCCAGAAGGACATGTTCCTGAAGCTGCTCGTCGCCCAGATGAAGTACCAGGACCCGTCCAACCCGGCCAGCAGCAGCGAGTTCATGGCGCAGACGGCGACCCTCACCCAGGTGGAGAAGCTGGAGGAGATCGCCGCACAGAACGCCTCGATGCTCGCCCTGCAGCGCTCCAGCAGCGCCGGCGCCCTCGTCGGGCGGACCGTCAGCTACACCGACGACACCGGGGCGACGGCGACCGGCAGGGTCAGCGCGGTCCGACTCGGTAACGGCAGCTCCGAGGCCACGGCCATGGTCGGCGGCGTCGCCGTCCCGATGGGCCGGATCACCGAGGTGTCCACCTCCGCCTGACCGCCCGACCCACATCGACCGGCACACCGCCTGACGGCGACCCGACTTCCGAGGAGCTCCTCCGCATGCTGCGTTCCATGTTCTCCGCCATCTCCGGCCTCCGCGCCCACCAGACGAAGATGGACGTCACCGGCAACAACATCGCCAACGTCAACACCGTCGGCTTCAAGGGTTCTCAGACCGTCTTCCAGGACACGCTGTCCCAGGTGATCCGCGCCGGCGGCGCCCCCGCGGCCGACCGTGGTGGCACAAACCCGGCGCAGGTCGGTCTCGGCGTCAAGGTCGCCGCGATCACCACCAACTGGACCCAGGGCGCGACGCAGTCCACCGGCCGGTCGACGGACTTCATGATCGAGGGCGACGGCTTCTTCGTGACGCGGAGCGGCACCGAGGAGCTGTACACCCGCGCCGGCTCGTTCGACTTCGACGGCACCGGCAAGCTGGTCACCCCCGACGGGTCCGTGCTGCGGGGCTGGATGGCCCAGCCCGACGGCACGGTCAACCCCAACGGGCCGATCGACGACCTGTCCGTCCCCTACGGCCAGCTGGTCAACCCGGTGCAGACCACCGGCGGCAACGTCATCGGGAACATGCCGTCCGAGACGCTGCCCGGCGAGTCCGTGCAGACCGGCATCACGATGTACGACAGCCAGGGCGTTCCGCAGAAGGTCTTCTACAACTTCACCAAGGACAACTCCACGCCCCCGGTCCCGGACACGTGGACCCTCGACGTCGTCCACAGTGACGGCACGGTCCTGCTCAGCGGCGAGGCCGTGGAGTTCGACTCCTCCGGCGTCCTCGTCACCCCGGACCCCACCGACCCGACCACCATGCCGCAGTTCACGCCCCCGGCCGCCTACGCGAGCTGGAGCGGCCCCGTGACGATCGACCTGTCCGCGATGACCCAGTTCGGCGGGGCGAACACGATCACCGCCCCGAAGCAGGACGGCTTCGCGCTCGGCTCGCTGCAGTCCTTCCAGCTGGGCAACGACGGCACGATCATGGGCGTCTACTCCAACGGCCTGCGCCAGCCGCTGGGCCGCCTCGCGCTGGCCTCGTTCAACAACCCGGGCGGTCTGGAGAAGGCCGGCAACTCGTCCTTCCGGGTCGGCGACAACTCCGGCGTGGCGCAGGTCGGCACGGCGGGCACGGGCGGTCGCGGCGTCCTCAACTCCGGCGCGCTGGAGATGTCCAACGTCGACCTCGCCGAGGAGTTCACCGGGCTGATCGTGGCCCAGCGCGGCTTCCAGGCCAACAGCCGCGTGATCACCAGCTCCGACGAGATCCTGCAGGACCTGGTCAACCTGAAGCGCTGACCCCGTCTCCTCCGCTTTCGGTACCGGAAGCGGAGGCGGGACGCGCAGCTCTCGGTACCGAAAGCTGAACCGGGCGGCCCGGTCACCCCTCGCGGGGGTGACCGGGCCGTTCGCGTGTCCCGCGTCGCCCGCCACGCGGGCGGGAGCGACCGGTTCGGCTCAAGGGAAGACGCAGGTGAGCCGATGTGAACAGTGAAGATCCCGCCCGCTCCGGGCCCCATCGAGCAAGAGGACCGACCGTGATCCGTGTGACGCGCCTGAACGGAGAGCGGTTCGCGCTCAACCCCGACCTGATCGAGCGGGTCGAGGCACACCCCGACACGGTCGCCTTCCTCGTGGACGGCACCAAGTACGTGGTGAAGGAGAGCGTGCACGAGGTGCTGCAGGAGATCCGCGAGTTCCGCGCGAGCATCCTCGCGACCTCCTACGAGATGGACCGGGGCGAGTACCACGGCGCCCCCGCCGCTGAGGCCGACACCACCGTCGTCTCCTCCGTGGTCCCGTTCCCGAGCCGCGAGGAGCGCTGACCCATGGATCCGGCCACTCTGATCGGGATGGCAGTCGCGGTCGCCGCGCTGTTCACCTTCATGATCCTCGAGGGTTCCGACCCCATGGCGATCTTCTTCCTGCCGGCGATGATCCTCGTGCTCGTCGCCACCCTGGGCGCGGCCATCGCGGGCTCGACCATGGCCGACGCCAAGAAGATCCCCGCCTGGTTCAAGCTGGCGATCCTGCCGGCCAAGGTGCCGCCGGTGACCGACCAGATCGCGATCCTGGTCAGTCTCGCCGAGAAGGCCCGCAAGGAGGGCCTCCTCGCGCTGGAGGCGCAGGTCAAGGACATCGACAACCCGTTCCTGAAGCGCGGCCTGCAGATGGGCATCGACGGCACCGACCCCGAGGAGCTGCGCGCCGTCCTGGAGGCCGAGATCGCGGCCAAGAAGGGCGAGGACAAGGTGGCCGCGAAGTTCTTCGCGGGCATGGGCGCGTACGCCCCGACCATCGGCATCATCGGCACGGTCGTCGGTCTGATCAACGTGCTGCAGAACCTCAACGACCCGGGATCGCTCGGCCCGATGATCTCCGCCGCCTTCATCGCCACGCTCTGGGGCGTCCTGAGCGCGAACTTCTTCTTCCTGCCCATGGGCGCGAAGATCCTGCGGATCAGTGAGGTGCAGGCCGCGCAGATGGAACTGCTGGTCGAGGGCATCACCGAGATCCAGGCCGGCACCAGCCCCCGCGCCGTCCGTCAGAAGCTCACCTCGCTGGTGCCGCCGAGCGAACAACAGAAGGAAGCTGCGTGAGCAGCGCCGGCCACGGTCGGAGAAGGCCGAAGAAGCACGAGGAGGAGGAGCACGAGAACCACGAGCGGTGGCTGGTGTCCTACGCCGACATGGTCACCCTCCTCATGGTGCTGTTCATCGTGCTCTTCGCCATCAGCCAGGTCGACAAGGCCAAGTTCGAGGAGCTGGCCAGCGGCCTGGCGTCGAGCTTCGGCGGCCCCATCAGCGTCGTCCAGGGAACCGCGCAGGAACCCAGCGTCCTCGACGGCGGCCAGCTGCCGGTGGACATCAAGAACGCCATCGGCCCGGCGCAGGACGTCGAGCAGGCGGCGGTCGACCAGGCCGCTGCGCAGGCGGCCGCCGAGCGGGCCGAGCGGGTGGCCGCCGAGGCCGCGGTCGCCTACGACGAGCTCGCCGAGGCCCGCGACCGGATCGACGCCGCCCTCAAGGCTGCCGGTCACGACGGCGCGGCCCGGTACGAGATCGACGAGCGCGGCCTGGTGGTCCACATCGTGGCCGACGCCGTCCTCTTCGACGCCGAGGAGGCCGTCCTGCGGCCCGAGGGGCGGCAGATCCTGGACGCCGTCGCGCCCAGCCTGACGTCGCTGCCCAACGTGCTGCGGATCGAGGGTCACGCCAACCACTTCCCGGTCTCGGCCGGCGGTCCGTGGCCGTCGAACTGGGAGCTGTCGGGCTACCGCGCCAGCACCGTCCTCCGCCACCTCGCCGGGAACGGGGTGCCGGAGCCGCGGATGTCCGCGACCGGCTACTCGTCCACCCGGCCGCTCGTCCCGGAGACCGACCCGACCGCCGTGTCGGTCAACCGCCGGGTCGACATCGTCGTCCTGTCCACCGCCTCGGCAGAGGCCAACGGCCTGCTGCCGGGCATCGACGCCGCACACCAAGGAGCCACGCCATGAGCACCAAAGAGAAGGCCCCCGAGACCGACGAGGCGCCGGTCAAGGGCGGCAAGAAGAAGCTGATCCTGATCGTGCTCGTCGTCCTCCTGGCGGCCGCGGGCGCGGCGTACTTCTTCCTGTTCACCGGCTCTGCAGAGGCCGAGGAGCCGGTGGCGGGCGAGGTCCTGTCGCTCGAGCCGGTCGCGGTGAACCTGGCCGGCGGCGGCTACCTGAAGGTCGGGCTAGCCCTCCAGCTGGTCGCGAGCGAGGAGGGGGGCCACGGCGCCGCTACCGGCCCCAGCGGCGCCAAGGCGACCGACCTGGTCATCTCCACGTTCTCCCAGGCCCAGCCGGCCGACGTCACCGGCGCCCGCGACGCGCTGAAGGAGGCCCTGGAGGAGAAGATCATCGAGGCCTACCACGGCGAGGTCATGGGGATCTACTACACGGAGTACGTGACCCAGTAGTCCCGTGGGACACGGTCCCCGGACCGTGCCCGTCCATCACGTCGCAGGCATCCCCGGCACCATCCGTCACATCTCTCCCCACGACCGGCGGCGCTCCGGCGCCGCCGGTCAGGGTGGGCCCACCCTCCGCCGATGAGGGGAGGGTGACCCAGCCCCCCGAGACCGGACCGGCCCCCGCCGGAGCGGAGGAGTCGTCCCCGGTCACGCCTCCGGCCCCCGCGCCCGAGGCCCCGGCACCGGCGGCCCCCACGCCCGAGGCGGCGGCAGGGACCGCAGCCCCGGCGCCGACCGCCGCTGCGCCCGCCACCCCCGCCCCCGTCGCCGGCTCCGCCGGCCGGAGCCGGCGCGGAGAGCCCCGCACCTACGACTTCCGCCGGCCGACGAAGCTCTCCCGTGAGCACGTCCGGGTCCTGCAGATCGCGCAGGAGGCGTTCGCCCGTCAGGCGACGACGATCCTCACCACGTTCCTCCGGGCGGGCGCCCGTCTCGAGCTCGTGGGCATCGAGCAGTTCGCCTACGACGACTACCTGGCGACGCTGCCCAACCCCGTCTTCATCACCACGTTCACGCTGGAGCCGCTCGCCGGCAAGGGCCTGCTGGCCTACCCGCTGGACATGGCCATGGCCATCGTCGACCACATGCTGGGCGGCTCCGGCCGGGCCGAGCAGCCGAACCGGCCGATGACGGCGATGGAGTCCGCCATCACCAACCACCTGCTCAGCCGGCTGCTCGACGAGTTCGCGACCTCGTTCGCCACCATCACCGAGATCCAGCCGGCCCTGAACGGGTTCGAGTACAACCCTCAGCTGGCCCAGGCCGCGTCGGGGTCGGACACGGTCATGGTGGCCACGTTCGACATGTCGGTCGGCAGCCGCGAGGGCGAGGCCACCCTGGTCCTGCCGTTCTCCTCCTTCGCGTCGGCGCTGAACAACGCGGCCTCCCCGCAGCTGTCGGAGACCGCCCTGGCCAAGCGCAGGCGCGCGGCCGAGGCGCTCACCGAGCGGCTGAACCTGGTGCCCGTCGACGTGAGCGTCCGCTTCGCACCGCTGACCGTGTCGTCGGCCGACCTGCTCTCCCTCGCGGTCGGCGACGTCCTGCTCCTGCGCCATCCACCGGACAGCCCCCTCGAGGTCACGACCAACGACGTGACGTTCGCCTACGCCATCGCCAGCAACCACCGGCGCCGCCTCGCAGCCGCCATCGTCCCCACTCCGTACGCCGCCGCGAAGGACACCGCATGACCACGCCCCGCACCGACTCGTCGCAGGACTCCCAGACCGTCTCCGCCGTGGTCACGGCCGCCGCGCGCGCCGCGGCGTCCCTGGTCCCCGCCATGGTGGCGCTCGTCCCCGGAGCTCCCGTCAGCGACCCCGACACCGTCCCGCTGCCCCCGGGTGCCGCCTCCGCCGTGTCGGCCGGGCTCTCGGGCGAGGTCAGCGGCGACATGGTGCTGGTCATCTCCGCGGACGTCGTCGAGGCGCTCAACAACTCCCCCGTCGGCCGGCTCGACATCGCGGCCGCCCTGCGCCCCGCGCTGGAGGCCGCCGCGGCCACGCTCGGCCGCGTGCGCGTCGCCTCGGAGCGGGTCGAGGAGCCGGTCGCGGCCCTGGACGGACTGCGCGACAAGGGCATGTTCGTCGCCGTCCCGCTGCTGGCCGACGGCGAGCACCAGGCGACCTTCGCCCTGCAGGTCACCCTGCCGGCGACGCGCACGCAGCGCGGCAGCCTGGACCTGCTGCGCCACGTGGCCATGGAGGTGACCGTCGAGATCGGCCGCACCCGGATGACCGTGCAGGAGCTGCTGTCGCTGCACCCCGGCGAGGTCGTCGAGCTCGACCGCGCGGCCAGCGCACCCGCCGACCTGCTGGTCAACGGCACGCTCATCGCCCGCGGCGAGGTCGTCGTCGTCGACGAGGACTTCGGCCTGCGGATCAGCGAGATCGTCACCGACGCCGCCGCCGAGCTGGGGCAGCTGTCCGCATGACGTGGATGATCATCCGGCTGATCCTGTGCCTGGGCTTCATCGCCGTGGTGCTGTTCTACGCCTCACGGCTGGCCAAGAAGCGTGGGCTCGGGCAGGGCAACGGCCTCATCGAGGTCGTCGCCCGGCAGCGCATGGGCCGCACGAGCACGGTGAACGTCGTCCGCATCGCCGACATCGTGCTCGTCGTCGGGGCCACCGAGGAGCAGGTGACCCTGCTCGCCGAGGTCGACGCCGAGACGATCGACCTCGCCCTCAGCGAGCGGCGTGGCCCCGTCCGGCTGGGCGCGGGCGAGGCCGGCCCGGCACTCGGCACCCCGGGCCTCGCCGCCCGGTCGACGTCAGGCGCGCTCGCCGGATCGGTGTTCGACCGCAACGGGTGGGGCACCTTCGTGCACCAGCTGCGCGAGCGGACGGTTCGCCGGTCATGACCGCGACCGCGCACCCGTTCCCGCGGGCGGCCGGCCCGGTCCTGCGGCGCCGCGCCGCCCTCGTCCTCCTCTTCGCCCTGCTCTGCACGGTGGGCGCCCTGGTGCTCGCCGGCCCGGCCGCCGCGGCGCCCGGTGACCCGGTGGCGCCGACCGCGCCGGTCGCCCCGGTCGCGCCGGTCGTGGACGGCGGCGTCGACATCTCCATCGGCGACGGCTCCCCGAGCTCGTCCATCACGCTGATCCTGGCGATCACGGTGCTCTCGGTGGCGCCGTCGGTGCTGCTGCTCTGCACATCGTTCACCAAGATCATCGTGGTGCTCGGACTGACCCGGAACGCACTCGGGCTGCCGTCCTCGCCGCCCAACCAGGTCCTCACCGGCATCGCCCTGTTCCTGACCCTGTTCGTCATGGGCCCGGTGCTCTCCGACATCAACGACATCGCCGTGCAGCCCTACATGGACGGCCTGATCACCGTCTCGCAGGCCTACGACTCGGGCGTCGTCCCGCTGCGGGAGTTCCTCCTGGACAACACCCGCTCGGACGAGCTGAAGCTGATGATCGGCCTCTCCGGCGAGGAGGCGCCGGCCGACCCGACGCAGGTCAGCATGACCACGCTGGTCCCCGCGTTCGTGCTCTCCGAGCTCAAGAGCGCCTTCATCATCGGGCTGGTCGTCTTCATCCCGTTCCTGGTGCTCGACATGCTCGTCAGCGCCTCGCTGATGGCGATGGGCATGATGATGGTGCCGCCGACCATCGTGTCGCTGCCGTTCAAGCTGCTGCTGTTCGTGGTGGTGGACGGCTGGGCGCTGATCACGACAGCCCTCGTGGGTTCCTACGGGGGTAGTGGCTGATGAGCGACGCCGACGTCACCCAGATCGCGGCCCAGACGATGATGGTCGCCGCGAAGGTCGCCGCCCCGATCCTGCTGACCGCCCTGCTGGTCGGCTTCCTGATCTCGGTGTTCCAGGCGGCCACCCAGATCCAGGAACCGACGCTGTCCTTCGTGCCCAAGATGATCGCGGTCGCGATCGCGCTGCTGGTCACCGGCAACTGGGTGCTCTCCGAGCTGGTGAGCTTCACCGAGAGCCTGTTCGACTCGCTGCCGCGGCTGCTCGACCGGACCTGACCGGTGGACTTCGAGGTCCCGGTAGCCACCCTCGCGGCACTGCTGCTGGGCGTGGCCCGCGCCACCGGCTTCGTGCTGCTGGCGCCGCCGTTCAACTCACGGAGCATCCCGGCACCGGTCAAGGGTGCCTTCGCGATGGCGCTGTCGCTGCTGCTCTCGACCCAGATCGCCCCGTCCCTGCCCGAGCCGACCCCGGGTTTCCTCGTCGTGGCCGCGGTGACGGAGGTGGTGATCGGCGCGGGGCTCGGCTTCGTCGTCCAGCTGCTGTTCACCGCCGTGCAGATGGCCGGCGACCTGCTCGACGTCACCGGCGGCTTCTCGCTGCAGCCGGCCTACGACCCCCTGGCGATGACGCAGAACTCCAACGTGGGCCGCCTGCACTACCTGCTGGCGATCACGCTGCTGTTCACCAGCGGCGGGCACCTCCTGATCGTCAAGGGGTTCGCCACCTCCTACGTGGGTCTCCCCGTCGGCGGCGACGTCCCCACCGATCAGCTCGCCGCCGTGATCATGACCGCCTTCTCGATGATGTTCCTGGCGGCCCTGCAGATCGCCGGGCCCATGGTGGCGGTGCTGCTGCTGGCCGACGTCGCGCTCTCGCTGCTCAGCCGGGCCGCGCCCGCCCTGAACATCTTCGCCATCGGGTTCCCGGTGAAGATCATGCTCACGCTGGCGATGCTGGGACTCACGTTCCCGCTGCTGCCGCCGGCCCTCGACGCCCTGCTCGAGCAGGGTGCCCGCGCCATGATGTCGCTGAAGAGCGGCTGACATGTCCAAAGACGGTCCCGGTGGTGAGAAGACCGAGAAGCCCACTCCCCAGCGCCTGAAGAAGGCGCGCAAGGAAGGGCAGATCCCGCGGACGCAGGAGCTCGGCACCTGGCTGGGCGTGGCGGCCGCCAGCGCGCTGCTGCCGATGCTCGTCAGCGACGCCTTCGACGAGGTGCAGAAGCTGTTCGTGCAGGTCGGTGCGGTGGCGGCACAGCCGGAGACCGAGAAGGTGCAGGTGCTGCTCGGTCAGGCACTCACCGCCTTCCTCACGGCGGTGCTCCCCACCGCCGTCGGGATGATGGTGGTCGGTACCGCCGCGTCGGCGTCCCAGGGCGGAGTCACGTTCGCCACGAAGTCGATGAAGCCCACGCTGAAGAAGATCAACCCCTTCCCGGGAATGAAGCGCATGTTCGGCACCCAGGGCCTCTGGGAGGCGGTCAAGGCGCTCATCAAGACGGCGGCCCTCGGGACCGTCGTGGTCATCACGAGCGACCGGGCGCAGGCGCTGGTCTCCTCGGCCGGCGCGCTGCCGCTCTCGGCGGTGGCGTCGACGTTCAGCGACTCCGCCATCCTGATGTTCCGGGTCGTCGCGGTGACCGGCCTCGTCATCGCCGTCGCCGACTACGTGGTCGTGCGCATGAAGATGATGAAGACGCTCAAGATGAGCAAGTACGAGATCACCCAGGAGTACAAGCAGGCCGAGGGTGACCCGCACATGAAGGCGCACCGCCGCGGGATCCAGATGGAGATGTCCCGGAACCGGATGATGAGCGACGTCGCCGAGGCCGACGTCCTCCTGGTCAACCCGACCCACGTCGCCGTCGCCCTGAAGTACGACCCGCAGAAGGGCGCCCCCCAGGTGGTGGCCAAGGGCGCCGGCGAGGTGGCCGCCAAGCTCCGCGAGATCGCCTCGGCGTCACGGGTGCCCCTCGTCCAGGACATCCCGCTCGCACGTGCCCTGCACGCCTCCTGCGAGCTCGGCCAGGAGGTCCCGGCCCAGCTGTTCACCGCGGTCGCCCGCGTGCTGGCGTTCGTGATGCACCTGGATGCGCGCGGCGTGAAGGGCGGCTTCCACCGGCCCGGCTTCGAGCCACCGGAGCTCGAGGGCCTGCCCAAGGCCGGACGACGCCGGGCGACGCCTGTCCCCTGACGGTGACCGACCCCGCGCGCCGGTGCCGCACCGCGGTCCCGGTGGCGCGCCGGTGCCGCACCGCCGTAGCGAGTTCCCGCTGCGGCGCGGTACCCGCTGCCGCGCCGCGGTCCCGCTGCGGCCGGTACCGCCCCGCCACCGGGCTGCCGATGAAGAACGGGTGACCCTCCGCCTGTCCTGCCTCCCGAGGACGGGCGCATGAAGGGCATGGGGAAGATGGCCGTCCCCATCGGCGTCGTCGCGATCGTCCTCATGCTGGTCGTGCCACTGCCGGCGGCGCTGATCGACATGCTGCTCGCGATCAACATCACGGCCTCGCTGCTGATCCTGCTGGTCGCGATGCAGATCAAGAAGCCGCTGGACTTCGCCGTCTTCCCGTCGCTGCTCCTCGTGGCGACCCTGTTCCGGCTGTCGCTGAACGTCTCCTCCACCCGGCTGGTGCTCACCGACGGCTACGCCGGAAAGGTCATCGAGGCCTTCGGGCACTTCGTGATCGGCGGCTCGCTGGTCGTCGGTCTGGTGATCTTCCTGATCCTGACCATCGTGCAATTCGTGGTCATCACGAACGGTGCCGGCCGTGTGGCCGAGGTCGGCGCCCGGTTCACCCTCGACGCCATGCCCGGTAAGCAGATGGCGATCGACGCCGACCTGAACGCCGGCCTGATCAACGAGAACCAGGCCCGCAAGCGCCGCCACGAGGTCACGGCCGAGGCCGACTTCTACGGCTCGATGGACGGTGCGTCGAAGTTCGTCAAGGGCGACGCCATCGCCGGCATCGTCGTCACGCTGGTCAACCTGATCGGCGGCTTCGCGATCGGTGTCATGCAGCGGGGCATGGAGCCCGGCGAGGCCGTCTCCACGTTCTCGCTGCTGACCGTCGGCGACGGCCTGGTCTCCATGATCCCGGCCCTGCTGATGTCCACCGCGACCGGCATCATCGTCACGCGCTCGGCCACCGAGGGCGACATGGGCACCGACCTGCTCGCGCAGCTCGGGCGGTTCAAGCAGCCGATGCGGATCGCCGGTGGCGCGGCCATCGCGCTGTGCCTCATCCCCGGTCTCCCCAAGCTGCCGTTCCTGATCATCGGGGGCGCCTTCCTCATCATGGCTTCGCGCATGTCGGAGACGCCGGTGGTCGACGAGGAGGCGGAGGCCGCGGCGGCCGCCGCCGACAACGAGCCGAAGCCGGACTCCCCGGAGGCCATCGCCGAGAAGATGCGGGTCGACCCGCTCGAGCTCGAGGTGGCGTTCGACCTCGTGGAGCTGGTCGACACCGCCCGCGGCGGCGACCTGCTCGACCGGGTCAAGGCCCTGCGCCGCAAGGTCGCCATGGAGACCGGCCTGGTCATCCCGCTCGTCCGCACCCGGGACAACCTGGACCTGCCCGGCTCGCAGTACGTCATCTGGCTCAACGGCGTCCCCGCCGCGAAGGGCATCTCGCCGGCGGGCACCGTCCTGGCGATCGGCGACAACCTCGACGGCATCCCCGGCAAGGCGACCCGGGAGCCGGTCTTCGGACTGGCGGCCAAGTGGGTCCCGGTCGAGCTGCAGCGTCAGGCGGAGATGTCCGGCGCCACCGTCGTCGACCGCTCCTCGGTCATCACCACGCACCTGGCCGAGGTCGTCCGGCAGAACGCCGCGGACCTCCTAGGACGCGAGGACGTCCGGCTCCTCGTGGAGATGGTGCGACGCACGCACCCCATCGTCGTGGAGGAACTGACCCCCACCCTGCTCACCCTGGGAGAGGTGCAACGCGTGTTGCACGCGTTGCTCGAAGAGGGTGTGTCGATCCGGGACCTGGTGCGCATCTTCGAGGCACTCTCTGTACGTGCAAAGTCGTCCCCCGACCTCGACGGTCTCGTCGAGGCGGCCCGGGCGGCCCTGGGCCCGGCGATCAGTCATCCGTACGTGACACCCGACGAGCGCCTCCACGTCTTCACCCTCGAGCCGGGCTTCGAGCAGCGGCTCCTGGAGTCCATCCGGCCGACGGACGCCGGCCTGGTGCTGGCCCTGGACGCCGCTGGCATCGACGCCCTCGTGCACGGCTGCAGCGGCATGCTCGAGGAGGCCGAACGTTCCGGCCTCTCCCCCGTCCTGGTGTGCTCCCCTCAGGTCCGCGCGGCCCTCTCGCGCCTGATGCGCCAGGTCCTTCCCCGGCTTCCGGTGATCTCCTACGCCGAGGTGTCCCGGACAGCGCAGATCGAATCGCTGGGAGTTGTGAGCGGTGCCGTTGCGATCCGTTGAGGCCGCCACGCGCGACGATGCGATCGCCGCGGCGCGCGAACAGTTCGGCCCCACCGCCCGCGTGGTCGGCGTGCGCCGCGTCCGTTCCGGTGGCGTGCTCGGGTTCTTCGCCACGGAGCGATACGTGGCCGAGGTCGCCTCCGAGCCGGCCGGCCGGCCCGCCGTCCCGGTGCCCGCCGCGTCCCGGTCCTCGGACGACGCCCGCGACGAGGCGCCGTCCGACTTCTCCTCCCCGCTGGCCTCGGCCGCACCCGCGCGGGCCCGGGTCACCGCGCCCGCGCGCAACGGTGCCGCGGCGTGGGCGGCCGAGGCGGCGCGCACCTCCGTGTCCTCCCCTGCCTCTTCCCCGGCCATGGCACGGGTCGCTTCCCCCGCCGCGGCCGACGTCCGGCCGGTCACGGCGCCCCGGCCGGCGTCTCCGGCACGGACCGGG
>NZ_SPQL01000030.1 GCF_004570385.1 Blastococcus sp. CT_GayMR19
GAAGATCGACGTCCAGACGGTGTTGTAGTTCACCGACGAGGCCATCACCGCCACGATCGCCTCACCCGGGCCCAGCTCCGGGGTCGGCACGTCCTGGATGTGCAGCGACTTGTTCGGGTCCTTGTCCCTGGTGGGCAGGCCCTCGAACATGTCCTGCTCGTCCTTGCGGACCACGACGCCGCGGTAGGACTCCGGCACCGCGAGCCCCCCCAGGGCGTCGAGTGAGTCGGCGAGGATGGCGTCCCTGATCTCGTTCAACAGGTCTCCTGGTGGCATTCAGCGAATGGGCGCCAGGGCATGCGTCGACGCAGGCGGCCGACGGGCCCGGCTCGGCGCCGGGCGGTGGCACCGCGGCTGACGCTAGAGCGTGTCCCGGTGCGCGGGCAGCGGCTTCCACCCACTGACATGGCCACCGGTCGCTGCGGGCGAACTGCGGCCGCCCGGCCACCGGAACAGCCCGACGCGGACCTCGGTCAGGCGCTCACTTCGGCGGGTGCGTCCAGGTCCTGGAGCACCGCGGCGCACGCCGACTCGACCGCGGCGCCGAACCGGGCAGGGGCGTGGAGGAAGACGTCGTGGCTGCCGTCGATCTCCAGCACCGTCGCGTCCGGGAGGGCCCGCGCGAGCTTCCACTGCCGCCGGGCCGGGACGATTCGGTCGTGGCGGGTCACCACCACGGCGGCAGGGACGTCGACCGACCCGATCCACGAGTGCGAGCTGAACTCGGCCACGGCCTGCATGGCCGACAGGGCAGTCACCAGTGAGGTGCGACGCATCTCCGACAGCGCCCAGCGCCGCATGGCGGGGCTGCACTCGGACTCCAGCAGTGCGGAGCCGACCAGGTCCGCGCGCATGGCGCCGGCACCCGGCATCCACATGGCGGCGGTGACCAGCCCCGGCATCATCAGGGACGCCGACCTCTCCCACGGGGATCCGGAGACGTTGCGGGCCGTCGAGCACAGGACGAGACCTCGTACCAGGCCCGGGTGCCGGCGCCACAGCAGTTGGGCGATCTGGCCGCCCATGGAGTAGCCCACCGCGACCACCTGCTGGATCCCCAGCTCTCCGGCGATCGCGGCCAGGTCGTCGGCGCAGTCCTCCAGCCGGAAGGTGCCGCCGCGCAGCCCGTCACCATGGCCGGGCTGGTCGACGAGGACGACCCGGTACTGGCGGGAGAGGCGCCCCACGATCCCGCCCCAGTTCAGGGCGGCCGTCAGGGTGACGCCGTGCACGAGGAACAGCGTCGGCGCAGCGGCCGGCCCCGGGGTGTCCCAGACCACCACCCGCCCGCGACCGGGAAGCTCGAGAACGCGCCGCTCTGTCATCGGGGCGGTGCGGTCCACGCGAACCTCCAAGCAGAGGCCCCGCCGACGACGGGGCTCGGATGAGCAGGTACCGGACGGGGGGTGCCCCGAAACCATCCGGGGCGCCGTTCCGCTCAGCAGGAGCACGCCGCACGGCGTCTCCGGGGCGATCAGACCATCAGCAGGGGGGTGGCGCGGGGATGCGGGAGACCGGCCGCGTCCCGCGTCGCGCGGAGCGTGCGGTCAGGCGAGGGGGCGTCCACTGCCGTCGATGCCGGACCGGATCAGTTCACGGAAGTGCGCACGCGTGCCCTCGGGAAGGGTCGACCAGGGGCGGGCTCCGTAGCGGCGGTACAGGTCGTGTGCCTGTCGATCGAGGTCATGGGAAGAAGAACTCACAGACGTGGGAACAGCACCCGTCCCGGCGCCCTTCCGCGGCGTCACGTGAGTACCGGCACGGTTCGGCGGCGGATCACCCGCCGCATCGCGGCCTGCGCGGGGTGTTCGCCGGGGGGCGGGAGGACAGCCTGGGCCACGACGGCCAGCGCGCAGCCGATGGCTGTCTCGACCAGGCGACCTGCCAGCAGGCCGACGACATGCCCGTCCAGCTCCCCGGTCGCGAGCGTTCCCTGCAGCAGTGCCAGCGGCGTGATGAAGACGACCGCCAGCGCGTAGTTGCGTGCGACGAGGATCTCCACGACGAACTGCAGGGCGACCACGAGCACGACCAGCGGCAGCACGCCCGGGACGATCGCGAGGACCAGTCCCGCCACCCCGATCCCGGCGGCCGTGCCGGCGGCGCGGTGTCCCGCCCGTCGGACGGTGGAGCGGGTCGCATCGTGCACCAGGACGGCCGCGCAGGCCACAGCCGCCCAGTCGGGCCGCGGCAGCCCGAGGCTGAGGGCGAGCAGCGCCGCGCCTCCGGTGCCCACGGCGCCGCGGGCGGCGGCTCGACGGATCTGCCGCCACGGCGGCGGAGATGGCGGTGGCCCGGCGGTCCCCTGCGCCGCGGAACGGAAGGCGGCCCCGGCCATGACCACGAGCCAGGCGATCGTCGCACCGAGCGCCACGAGCCCGACCCGCGTCGCCAACGGTGCCGCGTCGAGCGGGATCTGCGTCGCGGTCGCGCAGACCAGGACCGGCATCAGCGCGCCGGGCGGGGCGATCGAGAACCGGCGGCAGAGCAGGACGGCGACCGCGCTCGCCAGCGCGATGACCGCCACGGTGCCGGCAGGGCTCCCGGCGACCAGGGTGCCGGCTGCGGCGGCCGCCACCAGGCCGGCACCGACGCCGAACACCCGGACGGCCCGGCGCCGGTACGGCAGGCCGGGGGCATAGAGGACGGCGAGAGCGCCCAGTGAGGCGAGCGCCCCGCTCTGGACGTGGCCGGCCAGGGCGAACGCCACCAGGGGCAGCCCGACCGCGACCGCGGCCTGCAGCGCGGGCTTGCGGCGCGAGCTCCCTGCGGGGCCCGGGTGACGGCTATCGTAGCGACGTGGTACCACGCCGATATCTTACCAGGAAGCTTTCCGACCACGTGGACGCCGTGATCGAGCAGTGGGCCATGGTCGCCCCCGAGCTCGACACGACACATCTGGGGATCGTGGCTCGGGTGCACCGCGTCGCCCACCAGCTCCGGGTGCGTGCCGAGGTGGTGCTCGGACCGCACGGCCTCACCCAGGGGGAGTTCGACGTCCTGTCGGCGCTCCGGCGCAGCGGTTCGGACGACGGCCTGACGCCGAGCGCGCTGGCGGCCGGGGTCCTCGTCTCCAGCGGTGGCATGACCAAGCGCCTGACCGCCCTGGAACGGGGCGGCTGGATCGCCCGCCGCCGCTCCCCCCGGGATGGGCGAAGCGTGCGCGTCGCCCTCACCCCGGCGGGCCGTGAGCGGCTGGACGTCCTGCTGCCGGTGTACTTCGCGGCCGAGGGCGAGGTGCTCGAGGGACTGGACGACGCCGAGCGGAACGGACTGGCGGACCTGCTCCGCGAACTCGCCGTACGCCTGGACCTGCGCCGCTGACCTGTACGGGGGAGGCGACGCCTCAGGCGGTGTCGGGGGGCGTGGCAGCGACGTCGTCCGGCGCGGGGTCCTGCTCCGGCGGAGTCGCCGTCGCCTGAGGGGCCGGGGGTGTCGCCGTCTTCACGGGTGACGTCTTCGTGGGGGCGGTCTTCGTGGATGCGGTCTTCGTAGACGCCCTGGTCCCCGGAGGTGAAGGCTTCGCCGTCTTCTTGGCAGCCGCCTTCCTCGGGGCCGGCCTCTCGGCGGTCGTGGTCGTCTCGGCCGCTGTCGTCTCCGGAGCCGGGGTCCCGGGCGCCGGAGCGGGAGCGGGAGTCGTGGTGTCCGTGGTGGTGGTCTCCGCGGCGGCCGGCACCGCCGGACCCACCTCGGAAGTCGTCTTGTCCGGAGGAGTCGTGTCCGGGGTCGTGGTGTCCGGGGTCGTGGTGTCCGGGGTTGTGGTGTCCGGGGTCGTGAGGTCGGACATCGGACCGGCCGCGGGCTCCGCCGCCGCGGTGACGTCGGCTTCCCGAGCCGGGGTGGTCGTGGTCCGAGGCGCCGCGGCAGGCCTCGCGGCGGGCGCCTTCCTCGCCGCCGGTGCCCTCGTGGCAGCGCGTGCTGTCGGTGCGACAGCCGACCTGGCTGGGGGTGCCTTCTTCGCGGCGGGTGCCTTCCTCCTGGCGGGTGCCTTCCTCGCGGCCGGTGCACTCGTGCTGTCCGCCGCGTTCGTGTCCGCGGGCGGTGGACCGCCGTCACCGTTGCGCTCGCGCGCGTCGGCGCTCATCTCCTCGGTGGCCGGTCCGGCCTCCAGGGCAGGACGAACCGGAGTGACCGGGACGGGCTCCGGCCCGGCCGCCGGAGCCGGTCGCTCGGCGGTGGCGCCGAGGAGCCGGGTGCCGGCGGTCATGAGCGCCTTCGTGAATTCGCGCTGGTCGGCCAGCATGCGGGCGGCGAAGTCGAAGGCTGCGTCGACGGAGGCACGGACGTCCGGCAACCCACCCTGTGGCCGCCTCGCCGCCTCGGCGAGCGACTTCGCGGCGTCGTCCCAGGCGCTGAGGGCTGCGGCGAAGAGCTGGTGGCCGCGTCGCGTGAGTTCGGCGAACTGTTCGGTGGGTTGGGTCATGATCCATCCTCGGGTTCCGCGGCAGGACGAGCGGGCTGGGCCACCGGGCGTGCCCTGCGTTCCGGGGAGGCCCGACACGCCGACCGGTCCAGCGAACATGCTCGACGGCCCCGGTGCGGCGGCTGGTGCGTCGTTTCCACCGGGTGGGAACTGCCCGGGTTGAGCTCGGTCGGGGAGGGGAACCGCTCATCCTGCATCCACCCAGCCCGGAGCGGAGGTCGGCGTGGAGCCGTTGCTAGTGGTGGCCGATGCCGCGGAGAACCTCTATCCGGCGCGGATGCAGATGGCCCTGTCGCTGGGCTGGCACATCATCTTCTCCTGCTTCGGCATCGCCTTCCCGGTGTTCACGGTCTTCGCCGAGTGGCGGGGTCACAAGCGCGGCAACCCGGCGCTCACCGAGCTGGCGCACACGTGGGCCAAGGCCATGGGCGTGCTGTTCGCGGCGGGTGCGGTGTCCGGGACCCTGCTCTCCTTCGAGATGGGCATCCTCTGGCCCGGGCTGATGGGCCGCTTCGGTGAGGTCTTCGGCTTCCCCTTCGTGCTCGAGGGATACGCCTTCTTCATCGAGGCGATCTTCGTGGGCATCTACCTGTTCGGCTGGAACCGGCTGTCGCCCAGGGCGCACATGCTCAGCGCGCTGCCGATGATCATCTCGGGTGCGGCCGGCGCATTCTTCGTCGTGGCGGCGAACGCCTGGATGAACAACCCGACCGGCTTCCGGCTGGACGCCGACGGCCAGGTCGTCGACGCGGAGCCGTGGGCGGCGATGTTCGGGCCGTCCACCTGGCCGCAGACCGCGCACATGCTGCTCGCGGCCTACATGGTCACCGGTTTCACGGTCGCCTCCGTCTACGCGATCGGGATGCTCCGCGGCCGCCGGGACCAGCGCCACAAGTTCGGACTGCTGATCCCGCTCACGTTCGCCGCGATCCTCACGCCCGTCCAGATCGGCGTCGGCGACTGGATCGCCAACGTCGTGGCCGAGCAGCAGCCGACCAAGCTCGCCGCCATGGAGGGGCTGTACGAGACGACCGACCGCGCGCCCCTGTCCCTGGGCGGGATCTACTACGACGACGAGCTGCACTACTCGATCGACGTCCCGTGGGGGCTGTCCCTGCTCATCCACCACGACATCAACGGCGTGGTGGAAGGCCTGGAGGACACCCCGGTGGACGAGCGGCCGCCGGTCAACGTGGTCCACCTCGCCTACAACGTGATGGTGGGCCTGGGGTCGGCGCTCCTGTTGCTCGCCCTCGTGTTCGCCTGGACGTGGTGGCGCCGACGACGCATCCCGGTCTCACCGTGGTTCCTGCGGGCCGTCGCCGTGTCCGGGGTGGCGGCGATCGTGGCCATGGAGGCCGGCTGGATCACCACGGAGGTCGGGCGCCAGCCCTGGATCGTGTACGACATCCTCCGGACCGAGGACGCGGTGAGCCCGGCGCCGGGTCTGTACCTCGGCTTCTACGCCGTCGTCGTCATCTACGTCGCCCTGACCGCGCTGACGGTGTTCGTGCTGCGCCGCCTCGCCCACCACCACGACACCCCGGCGCCGCAGGAGGTCGACGCGGTGCCGCCCGACGACCACGTCGAGGAGCTGGCGGTCCGATGACGCTCGCGGAGGTGCTGCTGGGCGTGATGTTCGTCGGGCTCATCGCCTACGGGCTCTTCGGCGGCGCCGACTTCGGCGCGGGGATCTGGGACCTGCTCGCCGGTGGCACCAGGCGCGGAGCGCGTCAGCGGGACCTCATCGAGCACTCCATCGGCCCGGTGTGGGAGGCCAACCACGTCTGGCTGATCTTCGTCCTGGTCGTCCTCTGGACGGCGTTCTCCGGGGCGTTCGCCGCGGTCGTCACCACGCTCTACATCCCGTTGACCCTGGCCGCGTTCGGCATGATCGGTCGCGGCGCGGCCTTCGCCTTCCGGAAGAGCATCACCACCCTGCCCATGCGGCGCTTCCTCGGCGCCGGGTTCGCCCTGTCCTCGTTGGTCACCCCGTACTTCCTCGGCGCGGTCGTCGGCGGCGTCGCCTCGGGCCGGGTTCCGCCCGGCATCGCGCGGGGCGACGTCATCACGAGCTGGGTGAACCCGACGTCGATTCTCGGCGGCCTCATGGCCGTCCTGGTCTGCGCCTACCTCGCGGCGGTCTTCCTCTGCGGGGATGCCCGTCGTGAGGGGACCGAGGACCTCGCCGACGAGTTCCGCATCCGGGCGCTCGGCACCGCCGGGGTGACCGGGATCGTCGGTTTCGGCGGGTTGTTCGTGCTGCGCTCCGACGCCCCGCTGCTGTGGGAGGGGCTGACCGGCCGGGCCGTGCCCGTCATCGGGTTGTCCGTGGTCGCCGGGATTGCTGCCGTCTTCTTCCTCGGGACGAAGCGATACCTTCCCGCCCGGCTGGCCTCCTCGCTGGCCGTGACCACCATTCTCGTCGGCTGGGCGGTCGCCCAGTACCCGTACATCCTGGTGCCGGACCTGACGATCGAGGACGCCGCCACGGGCCGCGCGACCCTGCAGGCGATGCTGATCGCACTCGCCGGGGGCGCGGTCTTCCTCGTGCCGGCGCTGGTCTACCTCTACGTCCTGTTCCAGCGGTCCCCGGCGGAGTCGGAGCCGCGCGAGTCAGCATCTCCGCAGCCACCGGGCGCCGTGATCACCTGACGGACCGGCGCCGGCCGACATCCGTCCCTGTCACCGGGCGGTGCGTCGAGGGGCCGATCCAGCGTGCCGGCCCCGTCGGGACGGTGGCGTGCGTGGGCGGCGGGGTCGTGGCCCGGGGGCGGGTGCCCCCGCGGCGGCTGACTTCCGTGCAGCGGGAACGGTCCTGCCGGGCCGCGCCTCGACTCGATGATGGTGCCGTGGGCGTGCAGAAGGCGATCGACCTCATCGGGACCGGGAACTCCATCCAGGACGCGGTCACCGAGGCACTGGACCGTGCGCGCCTGTCCCTGGAAGGCATCACCTCCTTCGAGGTGCAGCGCATCTCCGGCGTGGTGGACGGCTCGACCGCGGGCTACGAGGTCCAGCTTCGCATCTGGTTCACGCTCCTGGAACGCATGCACGGGTGAGTGCTGTGCCCATCGAGCCCGATGTCCTTCCGGGCGCCGCTCAGCTCGACGGCCTGAGCCGGGTGGCCCTGCCGGTCGGGGTCAATGCGGTCGAGACCGTCAACATGCACGTCCTCGCGGACGGCGACACGGTCACCCTCGTCGACTGCGGGGTGTGGCGCCCCGATCTGCCCGACGGGGGGCTCGCGGCGGTGGAGGCCGGCCTGGAGGCCGCGGGGTACGCGCTCCGGGACGTCGCCCGAATCATCGTCACCCATGCCCACATCGATCACTACGGCCTGGCCGGACGGCTCATGGAGGTCACCGGCGCCGAGTTGACCATGCACGCGCTCACCGATCTCGACTGCGAGAAGTACCGCCATCCCGACACGGCCCGTGCCCGCCGCCGCGACACCTACGCCGACCACGGGGTCTCGGAAACCGAGAGCACCGATCTCGCCGATCACCTGACGCGCTGGCTGCCGTACCTCCACTCGGTGGTCGAGGCGTCCCGGCGGTTCCGGGGCGGCGAGGAACTCGTCATCGGCGGCGACCGCTGGGACGTCGTCCACACTCCGGGACATTCGCTCGGCCACGTCTGTCTGTGGTCACCCGCGCGGCGGGTCCTGTTGTCGGGGGACCACCTCCTGCCGAGCATCACGCCACCGGTGAGCTTCGAGCGCGGATTCGACGCCGACCCGTTGCGCAGCTACCTCGACTCGCTGCGCCTGATCGCCGACCTGGGGCCGCGACTGGTCTATCCCGGCCACGGGCGCCCGTTCGGCGACGTGGCGGGCCGGATCGAGGCGATCCTGCGGAACAAGCTCCGGCGCCTCGACTCCGTTCGCCGGGCCATCCACGACCAGCCCTCGAGCGTGACGGAGCTGGCGGACCGGCTGATCGCCAAGGCCGTGCTCGCACACCAGCGACAGCTGGCGATCTCCGAGACCCTCGCCCACGTCGCGTACCTGCGGTGGTGCGGCGTCGTCGAGCGCCGGACCCGCCCGGACGGCGTCTACGAGTGGTACGCCACCGGGAACGGGCCGCTCGAGGTGGGCGAGCTCCTCACCCGCAGCTGACCGGGATCACGCGGTCGCGTCCGCGGAGTCGATCTCCGGGCCGTCCGGTCGGGTGGTCGTCGCCAGCTGCCGCGACAGGCTGCCTGCGGCGACCAGGAGCGCACCACGGATCTGATCCAGACCGGACCTCGGATCCGAGACGCTGGCCTCCAGTGCCCCCAGCAGCGTCCCACCGGTCCCGAACACCGGAACGGCCAGCTGGCAGCGCCCCCGGGCGTCCCGGTACACCGCCACCCGGGCGAGCCGGGTGGTGGCGAGGAGTCGTCGCAGCCGGTCCGGGCTGAACGGGAGGGCGCCTGTGCCCGCGGCGACCTGGTCCACGACGTCCGCCGGGCTGAAGGCGAGCAGCACGCGCCCCAGGGCGCTGGCGTAGGCGGGGGCCGGATCCTCGGTGAAGCCGTCGGCGACACCACGGCCGGGCACCGTCGCACGGACGGTGAGCTGCTCGGTGTCCAGGACGCCGACACGCACCGCGGCCCCCGTGACCGCCGTGAGGTCGTTGACGACGTCGAGCGCCCGCTCGAGCAACGGCGGGGAGAACGGGAAGGCGAGGCCACCGATCATGCGCAGGGGCAGGCCGACGCGGTAGGTGCCGCCCTCGGTGCGCTCGAGTACCCGGCGCGACACGAGTTCACCGACGAGGCGGTGGGTCGTCGAGATCGGCAGGGCCGCCAGCCCCGCGAGCTCCGTGAGTGAGTGCGTTCCGCCGCTGCGGAACGCCATGAGGATCGCCGAGACACGGCTGGCCACGGAACGGCCGCTCTCGATGGCTCCGCCGGCCATGCCCCACCTCCTTGTCGGTAGGGAAAGGCTGGCAGCGCGGACGCGGCGGGTCGAGGAATCGTTCTCGCTCAGTGAGAGCTGCGACGAACTAGGAGGATTCGGTCAGCCGCGCATGTCGCTGGAGGGCCCGCGACGTGGAGATCGCGGCCGTCCGCACGGCGGGAGCCAGCCGGCGCAGGTCCCCGCGGCCGCGGGTGAGCACGAGCCCGAGCGCGGCGACGACCGCTCCGTCGGCTCCCTGCACCGGTGCGGCGACGGAGAGCGAGCCGAGGGTGATCTCCTCGCGGGCGTAGGCGACCCCGTGGCGGCGTACCTCGGCGAGCGCCCGGCGCAGATGGCCCGGGGCGACCATCGTGTACGGCGTGTAGCGCCGCATCCCACCGTCGACGACCGCGGCAAGGACCTCCGGCGGGGCGTGGGCCAGGAGCACCTTCCCGACCCCCGTGGCATGCAGCGGCAGCCGGCCGCCGCGGCGTGACCGGGTTCGCACCGACTCGTGGCCGGAGATCGTGTCCACGTACAGCGCTTCCAGCCCGTCGCGCACGGCCAGGTGCACGTTCTCGTGCGTCGCTTCGAACAGGTCCTGCATGAAGGGCAGCGCCACCTCCCGCAGCGCTCCGCCGCGGGGTGCCAGCGTGCCGAGTTCCCACAGGCGCATACCGATGCGGTAGCCGGCGCGGTCGGCGCGCTCCAGACCGCCCCACTCGACCAGCTCCGTCGCCAGCCGGTACGTGGTGGACACCGGGAGCCCGGTGATGCGTGCCAGGTCGCCGAGGGACAGCTCCGGCGTGGTGGGCCCGAAAGCGTCCAGCAGCGCGACGACCTTGCTGATCACCGACCGTCCCTGCCATTGCGTGCTGCCGCCCGCCACGCGGTCATGGTGCCTGCCGTCGACGGGCCGGAGGCGGTGTGAACGCGGTCACTCCCACTGAGCAGGAAACCGGTGACTGCGCAGGTTCCGGCTCGCCGGCCGGTGCTTCACTCGCCGCGGGCACCGACCGAGCGCATCGGCCGGGCGCCGACCACAGGACCGACGAAGGACGGCGGCGATGGGCGAACCGATTGTCGAAGAGCTCACCGATCGCGCACCGGTGGTGCTGCACGGCCTCGACGGCCTCCGTGAGCGCCTGGGCACGGAGGTGGGCGTCAGCGGGTGGCGGACCGTGCGCCAGGAGGACATCTCGACGTTCGCGACCCTGACCGGCGACGAGCAGTGGATCCACGTCGACCCCGAGCGCGCGAAGACCGGTCCGTTCGGCGCCACGGTCCAGCACGGCTTCCTGACCCTCGGCATGGCGACCGGTCTCCTGTGGGAGGTCTGCACCGTCGAGGGCTTCGGGGTCGTCCTCAACTACGGGCTGAACAAGGTCCGCTTCCCGGCGCCGCTGCGCGTGGGCAGCCGGATCCGCATGCGCGTGCAGGTCGCCGACGTGCAGGCGATCGAGGGGCCGGGCGGCCAGGGTGCCGAGGCCGTCTACCGGCTGACCTACGACGTGGAAGGTCAGGACAAGCCCTGCTGTGTCGCCGACCTCGTCTTCCGCTACTACCCGTGACTGCGACCGCCGAGAGACCGCACCCAGTGACAGGGACCCGAACGCACCGAGAGAGGACGCTGGAATGACGACGACCGAGAAGCCGGAGATCGGCCAGAGCGCGGAGGCCAACGGAATCCGCACGAACTACCTCGAGGCCGGCTCGGGCGACGAGACGGTCCTGCTGATCCACGGCTCGGGGCCGGGGGTCACCTCCTACGCCAACTGGCGCCTGGTCATTCCCTCCCTCGCCGAGAACTTCCACGTCGTCGCTCCCGACATGGTGGGCTTCGGCTACTCGGACCGCCCGGAGGGCGTGACCTACGGCCTGGAGACCTGGGCCGACCAGACGGTCGGGTTGATGGACACACTCGGCATCCAGAAGGCGCACCTCGTCGGCAACAGCTTCGGCGGCGCGATCGCCCTGCGCATCGCCGCACAGCACCCGGACCGCGTCGGGAAGCTCGTGCTCATGGGGAGCATGGGGGTGCCCTTCGAGATCACCGAAGGCCTCGACCGGGTCTGGGGGTACGAGGCCTCGTTCGAGAACATGCGCAGCGTCCTCGACGTGTTCGCGTACTCGCGCGAGCTGGTCAACGACGAGCTGGCGAAGGTCCGGTACGAGGGGAGCATCCAGCCGGGGTTCCAGGAGGCGTTCTCGTCCATGTTCCCGGCGCCGCGGCAGCGCTGGGTGGAGGCGATGACCACGCCCGAGGAGGAGATCAGGAAGCTGCCGCACCAGACGCTGATCGTGCACGGCCGGGAGGACAAGGTCATTCCTGTCTCCAACTCCTACAAGCTCGAGGAGCTAATCGAGAACGCCGACCTCTCGGTGTTCTCGAAGTGCGGACACTGGTCGATGATCGAACGGACCGACGACTTCAATCGCCAGGTCCGCGACTTCTTCCTGAAGCCCTGAGGTGGCGGCCATGCCCGCGCGCACGAGGAAGAAGGCCGACGAGTCGGGCGGCGTCGCCGTCGGGGACCGCGATCCGGCGCTGTTGAGGCGCATCCACGAGGTCATGGTCCTGACCCGCGCGGTAGAGGACCGCATGGTCGCCATGTACAAGGGCGGCGACCTGCTCGGCAGCCTCTACACCGGGCACTGGCACGAAGCGATCAGCGTCGGGGCGGCGTCGACGCTGCGTCCGGACGACTACCTGGCGCCGATCCACCGGGATCTGGGCGCGCACCTGTGGCGGGGCATGGAGCCGTGGCAGGTCATGGCGAGCTTCATGGGCAAGGCCACCTCGCCGACCGGCGGTCGGGACGGGACGTTGCACTACGGCCGCCTGGATCTCGGCGTCTACAACCTGCCCAGCCACATCCCGGCGAACTTTCCCGTCGCCACCGGCATGGCGTTCGCCAGCAAGTACCGGGAGCAGGACCGCGTGTGCCTGGCCTTCTGCGGCGACGGATCGACGTCGCGGGCGGACTTCCACGAGTCGCTGACGATGGCCAGCGTCCTGAAGCTGCCGAACGTGTTCGTGATCGAGAACAACCAGTTCGCCTACTCCACCCCGCTGCGCATGCAGTCGAACTCGGAGACGTTCGCGATCAAGGCGGTCGCCTACGGCATCCCGGGAGTGACGGTCGACGGCACGGACGCACTGGCGGTGCACGACGCCGTCGCCGAGGGGGTGGCCCGGGCGCGTGCGGGGGAGGGGCCGTCGATCGTCGAGGGCGTGACCATGCGGATGCACGGGCACGCGGAGCACGACTCGGCCGACTACGTGCCCAAGGACATGTACGACGAGTGGTCGAAGAAGGACCCGGTCGAACTGTTCGAGAACGTCCTGATCGAGGCCGGCGTCATCGACGCGGCCGCCGCCAAGAAGGTCCGCGAGGACGCGAAACAGTTCGCCATCGCCGCCCGCCGCAAGGCGCTGGCGGACCCCATGCCGGAGCCCAGCGGAATCGAGGACGGTGTCTATGCCGACTGACAGCGGCCAGGCCACCTATCTGGAGGCCGTGGGCCTTGCCCTCGACAGCGAGATGGACCGCGACCCCGACGTCTTCATCATCGGGGAGGACGTCGGGCAGTTCGGTGGCGCCTTCAAGGTGACCAAGGGCTTCCTCGAGAAGTTCGGTCCCCGCCGGGTCGTCGACACCCCGATCGCCGAGACCGGGTTCACCGGTCTGGCCGCGGGCGCGGCGCTCGTGGGACTCCGGCCGGTGGTGGAGTTCCAGTTCGCAGACTTCATCTCGTGCGCGTTCGACCCGATCGTCAACGTGCTGGCGCGCCATCACTGGCGGACCGGCGACCCGATGCCGGTCACGATGCGGGCTCCGTTCGGTGGCCGGCTCCGGGCCGGTCCCACCCACTCCCAGAGCGTCGAGTCCTACTTCGCGCACGTTCCCGGGCTCAAGATCGTGATGCCGGGGACGCCGGAGGATGCGGCCGGGTTGCTGGTCAGCTCGATCCGGGACAACAACCCGACCCTCTACCTGGAGAACAAGTACCTGTACCGGCGGCTCCGCGCGTCGGGCCCGCTGTCCCTCGAGCCGATCCCCCTCGGGGTCGCGAAGGTGGTGCGCGAAGGCCGCGACGTCTCGCTCATCACCTACTCGGCGGGGGTCTCCCAGGGGCTCGAGATCGCGGAGGAACTGGACAAGGACGGCATCTCGGTCGAGGTCGTCGACGTCCGGACCCTCGTCCCACTGGATGTCGAGACGATCGTGAACTCGGTCCGGAAGACCTCCCGCGCCGTGGTGCTGCACGAGGCAGCCAAGCGCATGGGTTACGGCGCGGAGATCGCCGCGACCATCCAGGAAGAGGCGTTCTGGCATCTCGATCAGCCGGTGGTGCGGATCGGAGCCAGGAACACGCCGACGCCGACGAGCCCTCCGCTGGAGGACGCAGTCATCCCGCAGCCGGCCGAGATCGCGGAGATCCTTCGAAAGGTGGCCAGGGCCTGATGAGCGACTACGACGTCGTCGTCCTCGGTGGCGGTCCCGGTGGCTACGCCGCGGCGCTGTACGCGGCCTCCGCCGGGCTGTCCGTGGCGCTGGTGGAGAAGGAGAAGGTCGGCGGCACGTGCCTGCACCGGGGCTGCATCCCGGCCAAGTCGCTGCTGCACGCGGCGGAGGTCTTCCGCACGGTCAACCACGCCGCCGAGCACGGCGTGCGGTTGCCCGAGGGGAAGCCGGAGCCGGACTGGCCGGCGGCCAACCGGCGCCGGGCCGGCATCGTGGGCCAGCTTCACAAGGGACTCTCCGGCCTGCTCAAGCGCCGCAAGGTCACTGTGGTCGACGGCTGGGGACGGCTCACCGCCGACGGCGCCGTCTCCGTCGACGGGGACACGCTGCGCGGCCGGGGCACGATCGTCTGCGCGGGCTCGGTGCCGCGGGCCATCCCCGGGATGGACGTCGACGGCGAGCGTGTGATCACCTCCGACCACGCCACCAACAGCGAGGCCGACCGCCTGCCTGAGCGCATCGCGGTCATCGGCGGGGGCGTGATCGGGTCGGAGTTCGCCTCGGTCTACACCGACATGGGCGTGTCGACGACCCTGCTCGAGGCGATGCAGCACGGGGTGCTGCCGATCGGCCCCGACCGGGATGTCGCGGACGTCCTGGCCCGCTCGCTGAAGCGCCGCGGCACCGACGTCCACGCCGAGGCCCGGGTCGGGGCGCTGGAGCGCACGGGCAGCGGCGTCCTCGTGCCCTTCGAGACGCCCAAGGGATCGGAGAAGATCGAGGTCGAGCAGGTGCTCGTCTCGATCGGCCGCCTGCCCGCGACGAAGGACATCGGTGCCGACGAGGCCGGGGTCCGCATCGACGGCCGGGGCTTCATCGAGGTCGACACCACGACGATGGAGACCTCGCGACCCGGCGTCTACGCGGTCGGCGACTGCGTGGCGACCCCGGGCCTCGCGCACGTCGCCTACGCCGAGGCCGTAGTCGCCGTCGACCGGATCCTCGGCGAGCAACCGGTGCCCGTCGACTACGGCAAGGTCCCGTGGGTCGTCTACACCCATCCCGAGGTGGCCTGGACGGGCATGACGGAGGCCGAGGCCCGCGAGGCCGGTTACGAGGTCGAGGTGCACAAGCACTCGATGGCCGGCAACGGGCGCGCCATGATCCTGGGCGAGACCGACGGCCTGGTGAAGATCGTCGCCCAGAAGGACGGGCCCGTCCTCGGGTTCCACATGGTCGGCCCCTGGGCCAGTGAGCTCATGCACGAGGGCTACCTGGCCGTGAACTGGGAGGCGCTGCCGAGCGACGTCGGCCGGCTGATCCACGCGCACCCGAGCCTGTCCGAGGCCATCGGCGAAACCATGATCACCTTTTCCGGCCGTTCCCTGCACGGCTGAGACTCAGGAGCGAGACAGCGATGAGCGACGAGTGGGTCGTCACGATGCCCAAGCTGGGCGAGACCGTGACCGAAGGAACGGTCGGCGGCTGGCGCAAACAGGTCGGCGACACCATCGAGTTCGACGACCCGCTCTTCGAGGTCTCGACCGACAAGGTCGACTCGGAGATCCCGAGCCCCTACGACGGCGTGATCCTCGAGATCATGGTGCCGGAGGGCGAGACCGTGCCGGTCGGGACACCGCTGGTCCGGATCGGGGCGCCGGGGAGCGTCCCGCCCGGCGGCGACGGTCCGCCCGCGGTCGTGGCCGGGGCAGGCAGCATGCCGGAGGCCAGGCCCGGGATCGCCGGGAGCGGCGGGCCGTCCCTGAACGACCCCGCCGCACCGCAGATGGGCGGCTCCGAGGCGATGCCCGCCCTCGAGGACCCGGGTGTGTCCGTGCCCACGGGCGAGGTCCACGAGATCACCATGCCCAAGCTCGGGGAGACGGTCACCGAGGGCACGGTGGGTTCCTGGAAGAAGCAGGTGGGTGACACCGTCGACTTCGACGACCCGCTGTTCGAGGTCTCGACCGACAAGGTCGACTCGGAGATCCCGAGCCCCTACGACGGCGTGCTGCTCGAGATCCTCGTGCCGGAGGGCGAGACCGTGCCGGTCGGCACCGTCCTGGCGCGGATCGGCGAACCGGGTGCGGCCGGCGGCGGGGGAGCACCCGCCGGCGGGCCGGCGGTCAGCGGCTCGGCGGCGGCGGCCGTCGGAGATCGGAAGATCGTCG
>NZ_SPQL01000031.1 GCF_004570385.1 Blastococcus sp. CT_GayMR19
GCCCGGTCCGTGCCGGAGACGCCGGCCGGGGCGCCGTGACCGGCCGGACGTCGGCCCGCCGTGGGTGGCGCCGACCAGGACCGCGTGAGCGAGCTGGCCGGCCTGCTGGCACCGCACGCGACCGCGCCGGAACCGGCCGCCCCCGGCCGGTACGAGTACCCGCGCGCCGAGTTCCGGCGCTCCGCCCCCCCGCGGGACGAGCGCCCGGCGCTGCTCGACGACGACCTCAGCGGTGACGACGGCGGCTTCGCCGTCCCCGCCGCGCCGTCTCCCTTCACCGCCGCACTCGCGCGGATGGTCGCCGGGGACCGGGACGTGCGCCAGGCAGTCCGGGAAGCCCTGGACGGCCCCGCCGCTCCGCGACCGCGCGGCGACGGGGACTCGTGGCGGTCCCGGCCCGGGGCGTTCGGCCCAGCAGACACACCGGTGGCGCCGCCCGCGGCCCGCCAGAAGGAGGAAACGGTGGGAGATCAGGTCATCGCGCCCTCCACGTCCGCTGACCAGCCGGTGGGTGTCCCCGCCTGGGCTGCCGAGCCGGAGGTGCTCGTGCCGTCCGTCTCCTCCCGCGAGGAGGCCATCGCCGAGGTCCTGCGCTCCGCCCTGGCGCAGGGGCACTCGGACGACGCCCTCGCCGGCATCCTGCGCAAGGTCCTGGCCGGCGTGGCACCGCAGACCGCGCTGGCCGAGCCGGAGCTCGCCGTCCCGGTCCGCCCCCTTCCCGAGGTCGTCCTCGCCGCGGAGGCCGCTCCCTCCGTCGTCGCCCCCGTTGCGCCGGTCTCGCCGGTCTCGCGGGTCTCGCCGGTCTCGCCCGAGGTGGCCGAAGTGGCCGAGCCCGAAGCGCCGGTCGCGGTCGAGCTGCCGCCCGTTTTCGAGCCGGCCGTGCCCGCCGTCGTCGCTTCGGCTCCGGCTGCCGCTCCCTCGCTCTTCCCGGACGCCGCGCCCGTGCCGGCGCCGTCCGCCCCCGCCGTCGTCCCGCCGGCTCCGGTGTACGCCGCGCCCACCCCCCTGTACGCCGCGCCCGCCCCCCTCTACGCCGCGCCCGCCCCCTTGCCTTTGCCGCCGCTCTTCGCGCCCCCGGTCGGTTCCATGTGGGGCGACCCCTCCCCCGCGCCGCTCTGGGGTGACCCGGTGACGGTCGCGGTCTCCCGCGTGCGGCAGTCGGACGCGCCCATCTGGGCCGAGGTCACCCACCAGCAGGCGGCGCCCGAGCTCACGGCCGAGGCCGGATCCGCCCACGTGGCTGAGCCGGCCGACGTCGCCCAGACAGTCGCCGCCTCCGTCGAGCCGGTCGGCACCGAGACGGCCGACACCGACGCTCCTGTCGACCTCGTCGGTCACGACCCTGCCCGTATCGACGCCGCCGCCCACGAGGTCGTCGCGGACGGCTTCACCATGGTCGAGGCCCCTGCGGACGAGGTCGTTGCGGACGAGACGCCTGCCGTCGACGACCTGTCCACCGTGGACGACGTCCCCGCCGCCGAGGCCGCCGACGGGCCCCTGGCCGAGACCGCTCTCGAGGGCCCGGTCGACGCCGGGAGCCACACCGACGATGCCGAGACCACCGTCGACGACATCGCGGCCACCGTCGTCGACGTCGACATGCCGGCCCTCGACACGGACGTGCCCGTCGTGGACGCCGACGTGCCGGTCCTTGACACGGACGCGCCGGCCGTAACCGCCGACGTGCCGGTCCTTGACACGGACGTGCCGGCCCTCGACACGGACATCCACGTCGAGGACGCCGCGACCACCGCCGCCGACATCGAGACCGGTGCCGACACCGAGATCCACACGGTCGGGAGCGAGGCCACCGCCGTCGGCACCCAGGCGGACGAGCGGGTCGAGATCCCCGTCGCCGATCAGGTCGACGAGGTGCCGGGAGCGACCGCCGCCGAGGATGTCCCCGCCGAGGCCGCAGCCGACGAAGCGGTCGAGGTCGAGGCGGAGGTGCAGGCCGAGGTCGAGGCGGAGGTCACGGAGCTCGCACCGACCATGGCCCGGACCGCGAGCGACCCCGCCCCGATGATGTCGTTCGACGCCACCACGGTGATGCCGCCGCTCTCGCTGCTGCCGCCGCTGCCGTCGTCCCGTGGTCGGGGCCGTCCGCCCGTGCCGCCGGCGTCCCGGCCGCTGACCCCGCGCGCTGCCGCCACGTCCGCCACCCCGCCGGCTCCCCCGGCGCCGGACGAGCCGGCCTCCCCGGCCGCCGGCATCGAGACGTCCGACGCCGCGGCCGTCTTCGCCACCACCGCGACCCGGTCATGGGCGACGGTCACGCGCCTGCCGGTGGCGCCGCTCATGGCCACGCCGGAGACCCCGGAGATGCCCGAGCTCGACACCGCCGCGCCGGAGGACGCGCTCTCCGCGCCGTCGGAACCGCAGTCCGCCCCCAAGTCCGCGCGCGAGCAGGACGTGCTGGCTCCGGAAGCGGCCGTCGCTCCGATGTCCCCGGCGCGGAACGCCCTCGGCGACCTGCGTGGCCGGCTGGAGGCCCTGGGCGTGCCCGGTTCCCTCCTCGGGGCGACGTTCGCCGACGACGTCGCCGGCCACGGCACCTACGCCGCGCTCACCCGTGCGCTGGCCATGCGGCTGCCTGCGGCTCCCGAGCTGCCCTGCGGCGCAGGCGAGGTGCTGTTCGTGGTCGGCCCGGGCTTCGAGACGCTGCGCGCCGCGCGGAGCCTTGCCGCCTCACTCCGGCTCGACCCGGACAGCGTGCAGTGGGCCACCCGCGGCGAGCTCGCCGGCCTGGCGCCCAAGAGCAGCCGTGTGACGACCGTCGAGACGGCCCTGGACCGCCGGCAGGACGCCGCGGAGTCCGGGACCGTGACGATCGTCGCGGTGGACGCCCCGATGCGGACCGACGCCTACTGGATGTCGCAGATGCTGGCCATCTGGTCACCGGCCGCGGTGTGGGTCGTCGTGGAGGCCACGCGCAAGCCCGAGGACCTCGAGCCCTGGATCGACGGACTCCCCCGGGTCGACGCCCTCATCGTCACCGACACGGACCTCAGCGCCGACCCCGCCGCCGTCCTCCGCCGGGTGCCCGCCCCGGTGGCGATGCTGGACGGCGTCCGGGCGACCCCGCACCGCTGGGCCTCGCTGCTCTGTGAGCGACTGGAGAGCACGAAGGCATGAGTCCGCTGCGCTGGGACGTGCTGCTCGCCGGGTTCGTGCTGGCCCTGCCCGTGCTCGCCCTGGGGCTGCGGGGCGACCTCACGACCGAGGAGGTCACCACCCGCCTGCTCTGGTGTCTGGCGGCGGGATGGGGAGCCGTGGCGTTGCTCCGCTTCGCGAGCACCCCGCGCACGACGACCGGACCGAAGTCGAAAGCGCGCCCCGTGACCGTCGCCGCCGAGCCGCCGGCCGAGGACAGCGAGCCCGTCCCGACCGCCTGACGCGCGCCACAGTCGGTCGCTGCCGCTCCATTGACGGCGGTGTTCCGACATTGCGGCTGCTGCGCCGTCCGCAATGGTGGAACGGCACCTGCAATGCGGCGCCCCGAGGCTTCTGTCCACAGGGGTCCTGCACTGTCCACGGAACTCCGAGGCGCGCCGCTCCCTCAGGGCAGCGCCGCGACGCTGGGGCGATGCACGACTCTCGGCTCCCCGACCGCCTCGTCCTCCGCCGCGCCGCACTGGCCGACGGCCGGTCCGACGAGGAACTCGCGCGGCTGATCCGCCGCCGCACCTGGGCACGGGTCCGCCGCGGCGCGTACCTCGACGGTCAGCTGCCGACGACGGCCGTCGCGCGGCACGCGCTGCTGGTGGCCGCGACGCTCGCCGATCTGCGCCGGCCGGCCGTGGTCAGCCACCAGTCGGCTGCGGTGCTGCTCGGTCTCCCGCTCTGGGGAGTGCAGCTGGACAAGGTCCATGTCACCCGCCGGCCACCGGCCTCCAGCCAGACCACCGGCCCCCTCCGCTGCCACGTCGCTCGGCTCAGGGACGACGAGGTCGCGGTGGTCGGCGGCCTCCGGGTCACGGACGTCGCCCGGACGGTGCTCGACCTGGCGCGCAGCCTGCCGTTCGAAGCGGGCGTGGTGGCGCTCGACGCGGCGCTGCACGAGGGCGTGCTCGCGCGGGACCTTCTCGAGCGGCGCCTGTTCGACATCGCCGGGACCAGGGGCAGCCGGCACGCCGCCCGGGTGGTCGGGTTCGCCGACAGCCGCAGCGAAAGCGTCGGGGAGAGTCGGAGCCGCGTGATCCTGCACGAGCTGGGACTGGCGCCGTCGACGCTCCAGTTCGAGGTGCGGACCCCGGCCGGTGCGTTCGTCGCCCGGACCGACGTCGCCTGGGAGGCGGATCGGGTGGTGGGCGAGTTCGACGGCCGGATGAAGTACGGACGTCTCCTCCGCCCCGGGCAGGACCCCGGTGAGGCGGTCTTCGAGGAGAAACGTCGCGAGGACGCCATCCGGGACGAGGGCTGGGACGTCGTCCGGTGGACCTGGACCGATCTGAACGATCCCCAACGCCTCGGCGAGCGTGTCCAGCGGGCACGTTCACGCGGCTCGCGGCACGGGTCCTGACGCATTGCGGGTGCTGTCCGACCATTGCGGCTGCTGCAGCAGGAGCAATGGTGGAACAGCACCCGCAATGGGTGGCCAGTCGCGGCGGGCGGGGGTCAGATGGGGAGGTCCTCCAGCATCTCGGTGACCAGTGCGGCGATCGGTGAGCGCTCCGACCGGGTCAGGGTCACGTGGGCGAACAGTGGATGTCCCTTGAGCGCGTCGATCACCGCCGTGATGCCGTCGTGCCGGCCGACCCGCAGGTTGTCCCGCTGGGCGACGTCGTGGGTGAGGACGACGCGCGAACCCGAACCCAACCGCGAGAGCACGGTCAGCAGCACCCCGCGCTCGAGCGACTGCGCCTCGTCCACGATGACGAACGAGTCGTGCAGCGACCGGCCGCGGATGTGGGTCAGCGGCAGCACCTCGATCAGGCCACGCGAGTCGATCTCGTCGATGACCGCGGGCGAGACCAGCGCACCCAGGGTGTCGTAGACAGCCTGCGCCCAGGGCGACATCTTCTCGTTCTCGCCGCCCGGCAGGTACCCGAGCTCCTGCCCACCGACGGCGTACAGCGGCCGGAAGATGACCACCTTCTTGTGCGCCCGGCGCTCCATCACCGACTCCAGGCCCGCGCAGAGCGCCAGCGCGGACTTGCCGGTGCCGGCCCGGCCGCCGAGCGAGACGATGCCGATGTCGGGGTCCAGCAGCAGGTCGAGGGCGATGCGCTGCTCGGCGGACCGGCCGTGCAGGCCGAACGCCTCGCGGTCGCCGCGCACCAGCCGCACCTGCTTGTCGGGCGTGACCCGGCCGAGGGCCGACCCCCGCGAGGAGAGCAGCACGAGGCCGGTGTGCGTCGCCATCTCGGCCGCCGCCGGGACGAACGCCTCGCCGTCGGTGTACAGCTCGTCGAGCTCGGCGTCGTCCAGGGACACCTCCGCCATGCCGGTCCACCCGACCTCGACGGCGTCGTGCATGCGGTACTCGTCGGTGTCCAGGCCCACCGCGGCCGCCTTGACGCGCAGCGGCACGTCCTTGGTGATCAGGCAGACGTCGCGGCCCTCGGCGCGCAGGTTGAGCGCGACGACCATGATCCGGCTGTCGTTGGTGTCGTTGCGGAAGCCGGCGGGGAGCACCGACGGGTCGCTGTGGTTGAGCTCGACGTGCAGCGTGCCGCCGTCCTCACCGACCGGCACCGGGGCGTCGAGCCGGCCGTGCGTGACCCGCAGGTCGTCGAGGATGCGCAGGACCTGCCGGGCGAACCAGCCGAGTTCGGGGTGGTGGCGCTTGTCCTCCAGCTCCCCGATGACGACGAGCGGGAGAACCACGTCGGAGTCGCCGAAGCGCATCAGCGCGCCCGGGTCGGAGAGCAGGACGGAGGTGTCGAGGACGAACGTTCGGCGGCCAGTGGTCACGAAGCGACTCCCGTGGGGCGCACGGCACGCCCCCGCTCGAAGGTGGCCGGGCCCCGGCGCAGAGGCCGGACGCCGGCCCCCCTGGTCGACGAACTCGTCAGCACCAACCGGGCCTCCCGTGGACGGCGAGGGCAGCTCGTCATCCACTGCGGACGCTAGGCCCGCCAGGTGACAGATTCGTGTCTTCTCCCCCTATCGGGAGTGAGCGTGTCCCCCGAAGGGGTACAGCCGTCCCAGTGACCCCACCCGTGGCGCGGGTCAGTCGGGTTCGTGGCGCCGGGGCGGCCGGTTCTGCAGGTACGGCCGCTCCACCGTGTCGGTGCGCACCGGGGCGGGCAGCTCCTCCCACCCGCGGGGACGGCCCCGCTCCCGACGACGCGGGCGGAGGGCGACCAGCGCCCAGAGCGCCGGGACCAGCAGCACCGGCCACTGCACCGAGAGATCGCCCACCCACAGCAGCCCGGCCAGCAACAGGACGGCCAGCCAGGACGCCGTCCACACACCGAGCGTCCGGGCCTCCCGGGGGTCGCGGGCCATCGGTCAGGCAGCGCCGAGCTCGGCCAGCACGGCCTGGGGGGTCAGCGGTTCGTCGAGCAGCCGCAGGAAGCGGTCGGCCACCGGCTGGTCGGCCGGCCGGTCGGCGAGCCAGCGGGACAGCAGGTCGAAGCCCTCGACGTACGTCGAGGTGTACGCCCGCCACAGCGGGTGGGTGAGGAACCGGATCTGCTGCGCCGCCCGCTCGGAACTCACCAGCGACCACCGCTCCAGGTACGCCACGACCTCGTCGGTGCCGGCGCCCCGGTCGTGCAGCAGGACGGCGGCGTCCTGGCGCACCCGGTTCAGCGGCGCGGCCGCGGCCGAGAGGCGCTCGGCGAGGTCGCCGTCGAAGCGGAGCCCCAGGTCGGCCAGGACCTCCGCCGCCCAGGCGCCCCAGCCCTCGCCGATCGAGGCCTGGACCCCGAGGTCGGCGAGGCCCTCGGCCATCAGGCACTCGGGGGTGTTGACCAGGAAGACGGTGTGCTCGACGCGGTTCGCGCGCTCGACCAGACCCTGTTCCTTGCGGCAGTGCTCGGTGTGATGCCCGGGATAGGACTCGTGCGCGACCAGGTGCGGCAGCTGCGAGAGCCGGTGCGGCAGGTCGGCGTTGATCGCCACCCGCGAGCGGAAGTCGCCCTCGTAGTAGTTGAACCCCGACCAGGGCTTGTCGGTGACCACCTCGTAGCGGACGGTCTCCAGCTCGGGGAGGCGGTAGCGGTCGCGGACCCGGTCCCGCAGCGCGCTGGACAGGGCGTGCACCGCGGCCTCCAGCCGCGCCGGGGGGCACTCCTCACGGCGCCGGTGGGCCGCGTAGCGCTCGGCCAACGGCCCGTTCCCCGGCAGCAGCGCGTCGAGTTCGGCATGGGCGGCGGCGTAGACCTCGGGATCCCCGAGGACGGCGTCCACCTGGAAGTAGCTGCGCACCTCGTCGGCGAACCCCACCGGTTCGCCGCTCAGCTTCCGCGCGGTGCACTCCAGGCCGTTGAGTTGCCCGCGCAGGAACTCGGTCCGGTCGGCGGGGAGGCCGGCGGCGTCCAGTTCGCGCAGCAGGCCGCGCGCCTGGTCGCGGAGGAGCTGCGGGGTGGGCGCGGGCTCGTCCTCCACCTGGGCCCGCACACGGGGATCGCCGGTGTAGGCATCGACGAAGCCGGACTCCAGCCGGTCGAAGCGCAGCCCCAGCCGCACGTACTCGAGGGGAAGGTCGAGGGCTGCCATGACCGCAGTTTCGCAGCCGCTCCTGTCAGCCCCCGAAGCGGCAAGCCGTCAGCCCCCGAAGCGGCGGTGTCTCGCGGAGTAGTCGCGCAGCGCCCGCAGGAAGTCCACCCGCCGGAAATCGGGCCAGTAGACGTCGGTGAAGTGGAACTCGGTGTTCGCGGTCTGCCAGAGCAGGAACCCCGACATGCGCTGCTCCCCGCTGGTGCGGATGACCAGGTCGGGGTCGGGTTGCCCCCGGGTGTAGAGGTGCTCGGCGATGTGCTCGACCTCGATCGAGTCGACCAGGGTCTCCAGGGAGGTGCCGAGCGCGGCGTGCTCGGCCAGCAGCGATCGGACGGCGTCCGCGATCTCCCGCCGTCCCCCGTAGCCGACGGCCAGGTTGACCGTCGCCCCCGGCCGGTCCCGGGTGTCCTCCTCGGCCTGCTTGAGGACGGCGACCGTCTCGGGCGGGAGCACCTCCGGCGCGCCCATCGCGCGCACCTGCCACCGGCGACCCGGGCGGGACAGGTCGATGGCGACGTCCTCGATGATCTGCAGCAGGGCGCTGAGCTCGGGCTCCGGCCGGCGCAGGTTGTCCGTCGAGAGCATGAAGAGGGTGACGACGCGGACGCCGGCGTCGTCGCACCAGCTCAGCAGGTCCGCGATCTTGTCGGCGCCCCGCCGGTGGCCGTGGGCGACGTCCTCGAGCCCGATGGCACGGGCCCAGCGCCGGTTCCCGTCCATGATCACGCCCACGTGGTGGGGCAGATCGGCGCCGACCAACGCCCGGGCGAGGCGGCGCTCGTAGACCTGGGTGAGCGCCTCGCGCACCTTCTGGCGGGCCCTCACCCGGCCACCCTAGGCCCCCGTGCCGAGCCCGGCAGGGAGCCCGCCCCGAAGCGGGCCGCCCCCGTGGGCCGGCACCCAGCAAGCTCACAGCACGTTCCGGATGACGGCGTACCTACGCGTCCGTAACCTCGGTGCATGAGCCTGCCGTCGGACGACCGCGAGACCGTCCGGGTCGAGTCCGACGGCTCGGAGCTCGAGGCACCGGCTCACCAGGCCGTCACCGCCGTCCTCGACGAGGGCGAGCAGGTCGAGCGCACCTGGGCAGCGCCGGACTACGGCGACAAGGACTGGGAGCACCCCGACACGCGTCCCCGCATGAGGGGCTGGCTGCACCTGTTCGCGTTCTTCGGCGCGATCGTCGCGGGCGCCGTGCTGGTGCCGCTGGCCTCGGCCCTGGGCTACCGGGCGGGGCTGTCGGTCGCGGTCTACAGCCTCACCATCTGCGGCCTGTTCGGGATCAGCGCCCTCTATCACCGGCGCCGCTGGTCACCGCGCGGCTGGAAGATCATGAAGCGGCTCGACCACTCGATGATCTTCCTGTTCATCGCGGGCACGTACACGCCCTTCTCGCTGCTGGCCGTCGACCAGCCCCGGGGCTACTGGATCCTCGGCGGGGTGTGGGCCGGCGCGCTCGCCGGCGTCGTGCTGAAGCTCAGCTGGCCCACGGCGCCGCGCTGGGTGGGCGTGCCGCTCTACATCGGGCTGGGCTGGGTCGCCGTCTTCATCCTCACCGACATCCTGCACATCGCCGGGATCACGTCGCTGGTCCTGCTGGCCATCGGCGGGCTGCTCTACACCCTCGGCGGCGTCGCCTACGGGATCAGGAAACCCAACCCCTGGCCCGGCACCTTCGGCTACCACGAGGTGTTCCACGCGATGACGATCGTCGCGGCCACGTGCCACCACATCGCCGTCTACTTCGCGATGTATTCGAGCCCCTTCGTGGGCTGACACAGCGGCTAATGCTTGTAGTTCAGATCCGCGAGCTTCTGCTCCAGGCTCTGGAGAAGGTTGTCGAAGACCGATTGCGCTGTGACCATTACCGAACCAGCGGGAGCAGTACATATAGCATCCGCGACCAAGGTCTTGGCCGCAACGAGCACCTTCTTGTCGTGCGGACGCCCTGCCGCGAGTAAGACCGCCTCAAGACGATCAGACCATTTCTTATTGCTTCGCCACTTGTTTCCACTTAGCTGGATTCCCAGCAACTGCTCAACCGCGGCGCGATAGACGTCGACCACCAGGAGATCTTCAAGCTCACTTTCACCCTTGCCAGGCGCTCTCATGAAATTGACATCCGAGGCCTCAATGAGCTGCGCACCGAGAGCTTTCGAGTAGGACTCCCTTCCCGCAACATCGTCGTCAAGAAGGACGTGCTGTTGCGCCAGTGCCTCTTTAGAAGACTGCAACACGTATGAAAGATTCGATGCGCCCCGAGTCTGCTGAATCGCCAGGAACCCCTCTTCCAGCGCGGACTTCAGGACTTCGTTTTGCGTTCCTGCCAGCGCGCCGATGATCCGTGCGTCCGACTCCCCTTCCACAATGAGGACCAACTCAGCATTAGTCAGGTTATCCGACGTTCGCACGCCAAGTGTCTTACGCAGATCGGCGACCGATCGAGCCTTTCGAGCGACACTGCCCTCAACCACGATATTGCTCGCAGACGCCCCGCGGCTCACGAGAATCGGGTGATGGGTCGTGATGATGACCTGACCCCGCGCTGAGATCTGACGAAGGACGCGGCCCAACTGATGGATGGCCGAGGGATGAAGATGAGCCTCTGGCTCCTCAATGGCGAGGATTAGCTGGCCCGGGTCGCGCTCAGCGGCTTGCCGCAGCAACGCCAGGGCAGCGAGACTCTGAACACCGTCACCCTTTGCGTCGAGCAGCGTCGGGTGGCCGTCATCTACGGTCACGATTACATCCCGCCTAGACGCTCGCCCTTCGTTCGGAGCAAGCGCAACGGAGACGGATTTTACTTGTGGAAGAAAGTCGCGCAGCGTCCGCTCAACCTCGGTTGCGAGATCATTGAGCACCGGCCGTTCTAGTTCCTGGACCCGAGCTACCGCGGCCCGATACGCTTGCGAGTCGGACAGCTCATCGAGCCGCTCCTCCACCATGTCCAGAACGACTCTCTGCGCGGCCTGAGCTGTGCGGATAGCCGACACGTATTCCAGACGCAGTCGATCGGCTATGAACTTCGCGATGGCACCCCGCTGCGCCGTCAGGGTCGTCCCTGCTGGCCCCTGCTTGCGAACTTTGAATTCGACCTCATTCTTTTCATCGAACGTCAGGGCCACTCGCAATCCAGTTTGGAGTCTTACGCCCGTGAGGGCGAAAAAGTCTCGCTGCTCGGGGTCCGTAAGCCTGAAGTCAAACTCGAGAGTCGTCTTTTTCTTGAGCTGTTGAAGGTCAATCGGGCAGTCACGCTCGTAGGAGTACGCCACATGCCCCTGCACTCTACGAATGACGACCCGGCGGCTCACGGCCAAGGACTCGCGACGCAGTACGCGCATACCCATCACCATGGCGCGCATGATGTTGGACTTTCCTTCATTATTGGGGCCGACGAGGACCGTCAGATCTTCTAAGCCCAGCTTTTGCGCACGCCTAATGCTGCGATAATTCTCCACGCTGAATACCTGCAATAGCACAAGCTCTCCACGGCTCACGTTGGGCTGAATGAACAGGATGCCTTAGATCAGCCGGTTCCTTTCGGCGCGCGGCGCATGTCTGCTGCGGGAAACGGCGGGCGGTCGTCCAGCTTCACCGACAGCTTCCCCGCCAGGCGCCAGGTCCGGGCCACGACGTCGCGGTCCTCGTCGCTCACCAGGTTCCCCATCACCCGCAGCGCCACGGTCATCAGGGCGCGGGACCGCATCCCCAGCGGACCGGCGGCGGGCAGGAAGCGCGGGAGCGTCAGCAGACCGGCCAGCCGGCGGGCGATGGAGAACGACTCCCCGTAGTGCCGCCGCAGGGTGGCGGGCCACGCCGTCGACCAGTCGTCCTCGCCGAACAGGTCGACGACGAGGCGACCGGTCTCCAGGCCGTAGTCGATGCCCTCGCCGTTGAGCGGGTTCACGCAGCCGGCGGCGTCACCGATCAGCGCCCAGTTGCGCCCCGCGACACCCGACACCGCCCCGCCCATCGGCAGCAGCGCCGACGCGGGCGCCCGCACCGGGCCGTCGATCCGCCACTCGTCGCGGCGGGCGTCGGTGTAGGTCTCGAGCAGGGCCTTGAGCTGGACCCCTGCCGGACGACGGGCCGTGGCCAGGGTGCCGACCCCGATGTTCACCTCTCCCGCGGCGGCCCCGAGCGGGAACACCCAGCCGTAGCCCGACAGCAGCTCGCCCTCGGTGCCGCGGAGCTCGAGGTGGGAGGAGATCCATTCGTCGTCGCTGCGCCCGGAACTGACGTACCCCCGGGCCGCGACGCCGTAGGCGGTCTCCCGGTGCCATTCGCGGCCCAGCACCCGGCCCAGCGGTGAGCGGACGCCGTCGGCCACGACGAGCTTCCGGCAAGCCACCCGGAACTGCTCGTCAGCGGCGGACTCGAAGATCACCGCGGTGACCCGGTCCCCGTCCCGCTCGACGTCCACCGCCCGGGCGCCGTCGAGCGGGGTGGCGCCCGAGTCCACGGCCACCTCGCGGATGCGCGCGTCGAGCTCGGTGCGCGGCACCGCGCTGCCGTGATCCGGGAACCGGCCGCCCGGCCAGGGCAGCTGCCACTCGTGGCCGAAGCCGGCCGCGCGCAGCCCGCGGTTGCGGGCAAGTCCCCGCACCCAGTCGCCGAGGCCGAGCAGGTCCAGCTCCGCGATCGCCCGGGGAGTCAGTCCGTCGCCGCAGGTCTTGTCGCGGGGGAAGACGGCGGCGTCGGCGAGGACGACGTCGTGCCCGGCGCGGGCCGCCCAGGCGGCCGCCGCCGACCCGGCCGGCCCCGCACCGACGACCAGGACGTCGGTGGCAGAGGGGACGGCGCTGGCGGACACGGAGCCCAGTGTCCCTGACGGCCGGACCCGTGCCCGCTCGCGGCCGGTCGACCGGCCCTGCGACGCTCCCGCCGGCGTCAGCTGACCGTCGGCCCCCGCCCGCGGACCTCCTCGACCGACGCCATCGCGGCGCGCAGCTCCGCGAGCCAGTCGTCGGCGTGCTGCCCGACGAGGCGCACCGCCCACACCAGGGCCTCCGACCGCGAGCGGGCGACGCCGGCATCGACCAGCGTGTCCAGCACCAGGCGCTCCCGCTGGCGCAGCCGCGTCATCACCGGCACCGAGACGTTGGTGAAGACCTCGCGGTCCTCGCCGCAGGCCGCGCCCCAGGCCACCGACCGCCCGTACCGCTCCTGGGCGGCGTCGGCCACGGCCATCCGCTGCGAACGGGTCTCCTCGCGGAACCGGGCGATCCGGCCCGCCCGGGCCGCTGCCGGGTCGCCCTCACCGGCGGCGGGCTCGGGGAGCGTGCCGACGACGGTGATCTCGTCCCGGTCGATGATCAGGTCGACGGGACCGGTGAACCAGTCCTCGGGCAGTCGGCCCGCGAACCAGCCGGCGACCTCGGCGCGCTCGACCGGCGGGGGCGCCTCCCCGCCGCGCCCCCCGGGGCCACGGCCTCGACCGCGGCGGAAGCCCGCTCCGAACCCGGGTCCGAAAGCGGCGTCGGCGAAACGGTGTCCGTGCATGGCGACCTCCCACGGTCTGTCTTGATTACACAGTTACACCGTATCGCCGACGCTCCGCCTCAGGAAGGGCTCATCGCTGCGCCCACAGCGGACACGTCGGTCACCGGTGCCGAGCAGACGAAGCCGCGGCAGACGTAGGCGGCCGGGCGGCCTCCGACCGGGGGCCGGTCCGCGAGCAGCGGGACGCCGGGCGCATCGGGCTCCCCGACCACGACGACCGCGCCCGGGCTGGGCGACGTCCGCGCCGCCGCGGCGAGCGCGTCCCGCTCCGGCCCCGCCGGTCCGCTCACCGCCACCTCCAGCGGGCCGG
>NZ_SPQL01000032.1 GCF_004570385.1 Blastococcus sp. CT_GayMR19
CGCCGGACGGCGAGGCCGCGCGAGGACGACGACGCCCGCCGCTGCCCGTCGCCGGCGCGCCCGGCGAGGCCGCCACCGGCGCCGGGACGGCGGAACCCGAGGTCCTCGTGGAGGGTGTGCTCTGCCCGGCGGGGCACTTCACGGACCCGGACCTGCCGGCGTGCCGCACGTGCGGAACACCCCTGCCGCCCGGCGCGGGCCGCGTGAGCCGGCGGAGACCTCCGCTGGGCATCCTCGTCACCGACGGCGGCACGATCTACCCGGTGACCGGGGACTTCGTCATCGGACGCGAGGCGGAGGCGGCACCGGACGTGCTCGCGGGGCGGGCTCGTCCCCTGGCCCTGCGCGATTCGGTGCGCAGCACCTCCCGGGTCCACGCCCGCCTGACCGTCGCGGGGTGGAAGGTCCTGCTCAGCGACAGCCGGTCCGCCAACGGCACCCTCCTCAGCCGTCACGGGGCGGCCGGCCCCTGGCTGCCGGTGACCCCGGAGATCCCGGTCCCCCTGCTGCACGGGGACCGCGTGCGCCTGGGCCAGCGACAGCTCCTCTTCGACACCTGGCGGGAGACGGTCGTCCCCCAGGTCTTCCGTTAGGGGTGGAGGCCGCCGTGGACAGGGTTGCGGACTACGTGTTCCTCCGGGAGCTGGGGCGGGGGGAGGGCAGCCAGGTCTACCTGGCCAGGACACCGCGCCGCCTCGGGATCGCCGCGGACACGGTCGCGGTCAAGGTGCAGCCCCTGACCGGCGACGACGGCTTCGGCGCCCTGGCCGACGAGCTCGGCCTCGTCGCGGCACTCCGCTCGCCGCGGCTCGTCCCGCTGTACGACGTCGGGACGGACGTCGCGTCGGTGTTCTACGCGATGCGCCACGAGGCCCTGGGATCACTGGCCGCACCGACGCGCGACCTCACCCGCCGGGAGCGTCTCCTGGCCGTCGCCCGGGCAGCTCGCGGCGCACACGAGATGCACGAGGCCGGTCTCGTGCACCGGGGCATCGGAGCCACGAACATCCTGCTGGACAAGGACGGTGCCGTCCTGGCCGAGCCGGCGGTCGGGCACCTGCTGACCCGGGGGCACACGCACAGCGGGCTCGGGACCGGGGCGCGGGCCGGCCGGCTGGAGCTGGTCGACCCGGAACTCATGAGGGGGCGTCCGGCAGGCCGGGCCAGCGACATCTGGGCGCTCGGGGTGACCCTCCACCTGGCGCTGACGGGGCACGGGCTGTTCCCGGCGCTCGTGTCCGCGGACGCGTTCACGGCGGTCCGGATCTACCTGAGGAGCCACCCGGAGCCGGGTGAGGACCTGTCGGACGGCGAGCGGGCGGTCGTCGTGACGGCGCTCCACCCGGACCCCGCCCGGCGCTACCGCACCGCGGACGACTTCGCCGAGGCGGTCGAGGAGGTGGCCCGGCGGCACGGAGGATGACCGCCGCCGGCGGCGCATCTTTTTCGGTTGCAGAACGGCCGGTCGGGATAGCCTGGCGGCCGCGCGAGCGGTTCCGACTGGAGGAACGCGTGGCCAGGACCGACCCGTCATGAGGGGCGGCGGGGGTGACCTCCGCCGCACGTTGCGGCTGTTCGGGCGCTTCACCGTCGGGCAGCGACGGGCCTTCGTGTTCGCCACCGCCTGGCTGGCGCTCGAGGCGGCCACCGCCGTCGCGGTACCCGACCTGATCAAGCGCCTGACCGACTTCCTGATCGACGACCGGCGGCCCAGCCTGCTGGGCTTCACGCCGTCGCTCGACGCGACCATCCCGCTGATCGCGCTGGCCATCGTGGTCGCGACCGCGGTGAACAGCTCCTCGGCGTCGCTGGCCGTGATCTTCCTGGCCCATGCCGCGCGCACGCTCGGGTTCAACGTGCGGGGCGCGCTCTTCTCCCACCTGCAGCAGCTGCCGCTCGCCTTCCACCTCCGGCGCAGCACCGGCGACGTCCTCACCCGGTTGACGGGCGACGTCAAGGCGATGGAGGACTTCGTCGAGGGCTCGTACGGCGAGCTCGTGGGCGGGGCGATGATCCTCGCGGCCACGCTCGGCTACCTCTTCGGGCAGTCCCCGCAGGTCGCGCTGCTGGCGCTGGCGGTCGTGCCGCTGTTGATGGTCGTCTCGAGCATCTTCACCCGGCGGATCAAGAAGGCCTCCAAGCGGCTGCGGGCCAGCGAGGGCGACCTGGCATCGACGGCACAGGAGATGCTGGCCACGATCAGTCTCGTCCAGGTCTACGGCGGCGCCGACCGCGAGGCGCGGAAGTTCGCCGAGCAGAGCCGGGCGGCGCGGGACGCCGTGCTGCAGACCGGGAGGCTGGAGGCCTTCTTCGGCTTCACCGTCGCCGTCCTGGAGGCCGTCGGCATCGCCGTCGTCATCCTCCTGGGCGCCCGGCTGGTGTCCTCCCGCGCGCTCACCGCCGGCGACCTCATCGCCTTCATCCTCCTGATCCAGAACATGTTCAAGCCGATCCGCAAGATCATCAAGCACTGGAACAAGGTGGCGAGCGTCTACGCCAGCGTGGAGCGGGTCGGTGAGCTGCTCGACCGCCAACCCACCGTGGTCGACGCGCCGGGCGCGCACCCGGCACCTCCGCTCCGCGGCGAGATCGAGTTCCGGGACGTCAGCTTCGCGTACCAGGCGCGTGCCGACGACGAAGGGTCGGTGGGGCGACTGGCACTGCAGTCCCTGAGCTTCCGGATGGCTGCCGGCGAGGCCGTCGCACTCGTGGGGCACAGCGGCGCAGGCAAGAGCACGATCGCCCAGCTGCTGCCGCGGCTGTACGACCCGCACGCGGGGGCCGTCCTCGTGGACGGCCAGGACATCCGGGAGTTCACCCTGGCGTCCCTGCGGTCACAGATCAGCATGGTGCTGCAGGAGACGGTCCTGCTCCGCGGCACCGTCGCGGAGAACATCGCCTACGGCCGGGAAGGGGCCACGTTCGACGACGTCGTCGCCGCTGCCAAGCAGGCGAACGCCCACGACTTCGTCATGGACATGCCGGACGGCTACGACACCGTCCTCGCTGAGCGTGCTGCGACGCTGTCGGGGGGCCAGCGACAGCGGCTGGCCATCGCCCGCGCCTTCATCCGGGACGCCCCCATCCTGATCCTGGACGAGCCGACCACCGGATTGGACGCCGAGTCGTCCGCGCTCGTGGCCGAGGCACTGCAGACCCTGGCCAGCAACCGGTCCACGCTGATCGTGTCGCACGACCTGAACCTGATCCGCTCGGTGGGCCGCGTGCTGGTGATCTCGGCCGGCCGGATCCTCCAGGACGGCAGCCCTGACGACCTGCTCGCGAGCGGCGGCCTCTATGCCGACCTGTATGCCCGGCAGTTCGGCGAGGCGGTGGCCGCCACGGCCGCTGCACCCTCGACGGGCGCCGCGGCCGCTGGCGTCCCCGCCGACCAGCTGCCCCGCTCCGTCGTCGAACGTGAGGCCGACCTTTCCTGGGACGAGCCGGAGCCGTCGGAGATCCGGCGGTTCGACACCGCCGTGATCGAGGCGATGCCGCTGCCCGCGACCCGGGAGGAGTTCCTCGCCCTGACCGGGTGGATCCCGACCGTCCAGATGCCGGCGGCCGGCCGTCTCCCCACGCCCGCCGCGGACGACCTGGACCCGCTCCGCTCGCCGGGCCTGAACCGGGCACTACCGGGACTGGCCGAGGCGCTGTCCGCATCGGCGATGGCGCCGCGCCTGCAGCGCATGGTCGCCGACGACTGGGAGCTGCTGGCCTGCTCGCCCGGCAAGGCGCACGTGGAACCCGGCCACGGGGCCACCCTGCAGTACCGGCTGGAGCTGCGGCGCCGGGGTGCGGGCGAGACGCGGGAGCACGTCGTCGCGGGGCGCCTGTTCGCGACGGCGGAGGCCGCCGAGGCATGGCGCTCGGAGGTGGACGCGCTGGCGGACACCCTGGAGGGCAGGGACGACCTGCGCGCCTTCGCCGGGCCGGCGCTCACCGTCCGCGAGCTGTGCCTCGTCCTGCACGTGTTCCCGCTGGACCCCGCACTCCCTGGCCTGGTGCCTGCCACCGACCCGTCGCAACTCATGGAGCTGCTCGGGCCGCAGCTCACCAGCGCGGTGCCCGGACTGCTCCTCCAGGGCTGCCGTGCCGAGGTGGTGCGCTACGGGCGCGGCAGGTGCGTGCTGCGGTACGAGCTGGCGTGGCGTCTCCAGCCTGCCCGCCGCAGCCTGAAGCAGATCGTCTACGGGAAGGTGTCCGAGGACGGCCGGGGGCGACTCGTCGGTCCCGCGGCGACCGCGCTCCGGCAGGCGCCGGAGGGGCCCGGCGCCGCCCTGCCGTTCCTCGTGCCTCGGTTCCAGGGCTACCTGCCGCACCTCCGCCTGGCGCTGCTCGAGGCCGTTCCCGGATCCCCGCAGCTGCCCGCGCTCCTCCGGCCCCGGGCGGGCGGAGCCGCGGCGCCGGGGGGCGACCTCACCGCCGAGGGGGCGGTGCTGGCGTGCGCCCGGGTCGCCGCCGCTCTCCACCGGTCCTCGATCCCCGTCGGGCCGCCCCGCACCCTCGCCGGGGAGGTCGACGCGGTGCGCGCCTCCGTCGACGCCCTCGCCCCGATGGCCCCCGCGCTCGCCGCAACGCTGCACCGCCACCTCGGAGCGGTCGCCGACGTCGGAGTCGAGCCGCCGGGGCCGCCCGGCGCCGCCCACGGCGACTTCGGACCGTCGCAGGTCCTCTTCGACGGCCCGACCACCAGCCTGGTCGACCTCGACACCGTGTGCCTCGCCGAGCCGGCGCTGGACCTCGCCCAGTTCACCGGGCAGCTCGCCGTGGCGGTGCGCCGGGCGCGGGCCGAAGGAGGGGCGACCCGGGACGGAGGCCAGAACGGCGGCCGGGACGGCGGCCAGGACGGCGGCCAGGACCTGGGGTCGGCCTTCCTCCGCGAGTACCTGCGGCTGAGCGGCAGCGACCCCGACGTCCTGCTCCCCCGCGTCGACGCGTACCGGACGGTGGCGCTCACGCGGATCGCCGTCCGGAGCTGGTGCCGGCTCCGGCCGGAACGGTTGCGGCCCACCCTGGCCCTCCTGGACGAGCCGTCCGGCCTCCTCGTGCCGTGAATCGTGGACAGGGTCCCCGAGTCGATTGACACGCAGTCCCTTCGGGTCTTGCATGGGAACGCCCTTGAGCTGCCTCCGGGCGCTCTTCTCGCGTCCCGTGGCCACACACGGAGTGCAACATGACCGGTCACAGCCGTCGGCTTCCCGTGGTCGTCGCTCTCACGGCCGCCCTTCTGGTGCCCGGGACGGGGCCGGCCGGCGCGCACGACCACCCGACGCCCACCGAGCGGGCCGCCCCAGGTGTCGTCTTCGTGGAGGCGGGGGCCGAGGTGGAGGTCTCGCTGGTGGAGCACCTGCAGAGCGACCCCGGCGGGGTCCACATCAAGATCATTCAAAGCACCTCGGTGCCGGTGCTCGCCTCTGCCAGCGGCTTCGTGGTCGACCCGACCGGCGCCATCGTCACGAGTGGTGCGATCACGGGGTCCGATCTCGAGAAGGCCAGGATCTACGCCGTCAACGAGGCCTTCCAGCGGCAGTACGGGGGTGCGGCCCCGATGACCGGCGACCTGTTCTCCCGGCAGCAGATCGGCGCACCCACGGACCGCCTGCAGCAGCGACTGGACGCCTGCTACCCCCCACACACCACCAACGACGCCGGCGGCTGTGTCGTCAGGGTCACGCCGACCTACGTCGTCCACCCGTACGTCACCTCCCAGGAGGAGTTCGGGAAGTTGCCCGCCGAGTTGCTGGAGGGCAGCACGCCTGACGTCGCAGTACTCCAGGTGCGGGGGGCCAGCAGCATGCCGACCGTGGACCTCGGCGACTCCATGGATGGCGCGTCGGCGCTCGCCGTCCTCGGGTTCACGGGCGTCCCCCAGGGACCGGACACGCTCAAGGCGATCAACTCCCACCTGGCCGAAGCTGGGGGGACGGTGCTGAAGTCGGAGGACCTGACCGAGGCTGAGGCGGAGGCCGCCGTCCAGTTGGCCCCCGCCCTGAAGGACGGGATGCGCGGCGGGCCGGTCCTCGCGGAGCGCGGTCAGGTGATCGGTCTCCTCGAGCCGGAAGCAGGCTCCGGACCCCCGCCGGCAACGGCCGGCCGGCTCGTAGACGTCGGCACGATCCGCGACGTCGTCTCCGCGGCGGGAGTCACCCCGCGCCGGGGGCCGGTGGACACCAGTTTCGAGGCGGCGTCGCACGCGTTCAAGAACGGAGGATTCGCCGCTTCCATCCCGAACCTCGAGGCGACGCTCGAGCTCTTCCCGGGCCACGCCATGGCCGCGGCCAACCTGGCCGAGGCCGAGCGGAACGTCGCCGCGGGGACGCCGGGTGCCGCTCGCCCGGGGGACGGCGACTCGGCGGCCACCGGGAGTGGGGCCGGCTTCCCCTGGACCGTCGTGCTGTCCTCCGTTGCGGCGGTGCTGCTGCTCACCGCCGCCGCCGTTCTCGTCCTGCGTCGGCGTCGGCAGGACTCCGTCGCCGGTGGCGCCGAGGGCGGCGTCGCCCCGCTGCCGGGGTCGGCCAAGGCGGGGTGGCCCAAACCCTGGGATGCCAAGCTCCGGGACGGCAAACCACGGGATGCCACTGCACGGGATGCCAAGCCCCGGGACGGCAAGGCCGCCGCGCCGCCCCGGCCGGCGACCGAACAGCGCGAGCGCCAGAAGGTGCCGAGCGTGGTCACCGGCTCCGGAGCTGCTGCGGTGCCCCCCGTCGAGGGTCGCGGGGCGGCTCCGACGGGTGCGGCATCGCTCGGCCGCGGCGGCCCGGCTGCCTCGGCGGGCGCGCTGTCCGGACCGGTCCCCGGGCAGCGCTCCGTCGACGCCGTCGGTGACGGCTCCCGCCGGGTGTCACAGGTCGCTGCGGCTCCGGCGGTGCTGACCCCGTCCGATCGCGTCGCTCCTTCCGTGCATGACGCGGCGGACAGGCCCGCGTTCTGCACTTCGTGTGGGGCCCGCCTTGCTGCCCACCACCGCTACTGCGGCCGGTGTGGCGAAGCCGCAGTGTGAGCGGCGGCGGCCGACCATGACGACACAGCAAGCAGGCAGTGAGATCGCGGGCTACCGGATCGAGTCCCTGATCGGCCGCGGCGGGATGGCGGTGGTCTACCGCGCGGAGGACATGCGCCTCGGGCGCAAGGTTGCCTTGAAGCTGCTCACGCCGCAGCTGGCGGACAACGAGCAGTTCCGGCAGCGCTTCATGCGGGAGTCACGGCTCGCAGCGTCGCTGGACCACCCGAACATCGTGCCGATCTACGAGGCCGGTGAGGCCGACGGACAGCTGTTCATCGCGATGCGGTACGTCCGCGGCAGCGATCTGAAGGGCGCACTGGCGGCTGAGGGCGGCCGGCTGCCGGTCGAGCGGACGCTGGATCTGTTCACCCAGATCGCGGATGCGCTGGACACGGCTCACCGGGCCGGGCTGGTGCACCGGGACGTCAAGCCGGGCAACATCCTCGTCGCGGCCGGCCGCGAACACACGCGTACCGGTCACGGCGACCACGTCTACCTCACGGACTTCGGACTCACCAAGCGCACCGCCGAGCTGTCGAGCGGGCTGACCGGCACCGGGCACTTCCTCGGGACCGTCGATTACGTCTCACCCGAGCAGATCCAGGGCAAGCCGGTGGGGCCGGGAACGGACATCTACGCGCTGGGCGGCGTCCTCTACGAATGCCTCACCGGGCAGCTGCCCTTCCGTCGGGACGATGACGCCGCACTGCTGTGGGCGCACCTGGTCGAGGCACCCCCACCGGTCACGGGGATCCGCCCCGAGCTCCCTGAGGCGATCGACGCCGTCGTGGCGCATGCGATGGCCAAGGACCCCGCGGACCGGTACGAGTCGTGCGAGGTGCTTCTGCACGAGCTCCAACGGGCCCTCGGCCTGCCGGCGACCATCTCGTCACAGAGTGGTCGGCACACCGACGGCGCTGGAGGACGAACTGGTCGGGCCGATCTCGCCTCGGACGGTCCCCAGGCGGACCCGGATACGGTCACGGGGGACGTCCCCGACGTGAGCCGGCACCCGTCCTTCCCCTCCGGCCCGCTCCCGCGGTTCATGACCCAGACGAGCGTTTCGCACGGGATCCCACCGCCTGCGGAGGAGGAGCCCGGGCGCGAGGAGTACGACGACGCCGGCTCCGAGTGGGACGAGGACGAACGGGAGGCACCTCCGGAACCGGCGGCGCGGCGCAGATGGGGGCTCGTCGCCATCGTCGCCGCCGTCGCCGTGCTCGTCGCCATCTCTGTGGTGCTGCTGCAGTCCTTCTTGTCCTCGGAGGATTACCGCACGTTCACCAGCCGCGAGACCGTGGTCCCGTTCCGGCTCGACCACCCCGCCGACTGGGGGACGGTGGTCTCGCCCGCCAGCGACATCGTCCTGGGACCGAACCCCACCGCAGCCGACGAGCTGTTCTTCCTGAGGGGCGCGCCCGACGGCTGGGCGAACGCGACGGACGCCGTGCGCTCCGGCTCGCCCGACAGCGTCTGGCTCTACGTGTACAGCTCGGCCGCCACATACGACACCGCGGACACCCAGGCTCTCCAGGACTCCGTCGCATCGCTGCTGCCGCGGGACACGCAGTTCGAGTCGGCGCATCGCGAGGTGTCAGTGGCCGGCGCCCCGGCCGACGAGATGGAGGCGGTCGCCTCCGACCCGGAAGACCCGCAGACCCGTCTCCGGGTACTGGTCGACGTCGTCGATCCACCCGGCGCGGGTGGAGCGGTGCTTCTCGCCTTCTTCGCTCCACCGGACACCTTCGAGGACCACCGGCCCACGTTCGAGAGGATCAGGGACTCCCTCGAGATCACCGGCTGACCGGCGTCCCAGGATGTTCGGCGGACGCGAGGGACCAGCGGGACTCGTCGAGCGGACGTGAACCTCGAATCCGGACACAGCGACTGCGGCCCACGGGTGCTCCTTGGCCGCCGCGTGCCGCAACCACCCGAGAAGCCATCCCGAAGTCGATTGACACGTCGTGGGCGGCGGTCTTGCATGAACAGCCTGGCCCGACCTCGGCACGGATGCCGTGGCTACTCCGGAGTGCACATGACTGGTTCCCGCCGCCGGATCCTCTGGGGCGTCGCTCGTACCGGTAGCCCGGTCGTCCCTCCTGACCGGCGCTGCGACCGGCGCGGACGGGCCGTGGGCCGACGATGACCAGCCAGGAACCAGGGACCGAGATCGCCGGCTACCGGATCGAGTCCTTCATCGGCCGCGGCGGCATGGCGGTGGTCTACCGCGCAGAGGACATGCGCCTCGGCCGCAAGGTCGCGCTGAAGCTGCTCACGCCGCAGCTCGCCGACAACGAGCAGTTCCGACAGCGCTTCATCCGGGAGTCACGGCTCGCGGCGTCGCTGGACCACCCGAACATCGTCCCGATCTACGAGGCCGGTGAGGCCGACGGGCAGCTGTTCATCGCGATGCGGTACGTCATCGGGTCCGATCTGAAGGGTGTCCTGGCGGAGCTCGGCGGTCAGCTGCCCCTGGAACGGACCCTGCGGCTGTTCAGCCAGATCGGGAGCGCGCTGGACTCCGCCCACCGGGCCGGACTCGTGCACCGCGACGTCAAGCCGGGCAACATCCTCGTCGCCGCCGGGGAGCGCGCGCGTCGCGGTCACGAGGACCACGTCTACCTCACGGACTTCGGTCTCACCAAGCGGACCTCGGAGCTGTCCGGCGGGCTGACCGGCACCGGGCACTTCCTCGGCACCGTGGACTACGTCTCGCCGGAGCAGATCCAGGGCCGGCCGGTGGGTTCGGGCACGGACATCTACGCGCTGGGCTGCGTGCTCTACGAGTCCCTGACGGGGCAGCTGCCCTTCCGCCGCGACGACGACGCCGCGCTGCTGTGGGCTCACCTGGTCGAGTCGCCGCCGTCGGTCACGGGCATCCGTCCCGACGTACCGGCAGGGATCGACGCCGTGGTGGCGCGTGCCATGTCGAAGGACCCGGGGGACCGGTACGCCTCGTGCGAGGAGCTCCTGCAGGAGCTCGAGGCGGCCCTCGCCGGGCCCGCGTCCCCGGCGTCGGCGGGCGGCCGGCCGACCGGAGCCACCGGCGTGGCCACGGACTTCGGTGGCCCCTCCCAGGGAGGCGTGGGCTACAGCCTCGCCATCGACCTCGGGACGAGCTTCATCGCCGCCGCGGTCGCCGACGACCGCGGCCTCGAGATGTTCGGGCTCGGTGACGGCTCACTCGTGGCGCCCGCCGCCGTCTACGTCCGCGACGACGGCGGTCTGGTGACCGGTGACGCCGCGGCCCGTCGCGCCGTGAGCAACCCGGACCGGGTCGCGCGGGAGATCAAGCGGAACCTGGGCAACCCGACGCCGGTCATGCTCGGCGGCGCGCCCTACGCGGTCAGCGACCTGCTGGGCGCGCTGCTGCAGGACGTGCTGACCCGTGCGGCCGATCGGCAGGGTGCCAAGCCCGACGTCGTCGCGCTGACCCACCCGGCCAACTGGGGTCCGTTCCGGAAGGGCCTGTTCGAGGACGTGGCGCAGGCTGCGGGTCTCACCGATCTGCTCTACACCACGGAGCCGGAGGCGGCGGCCGCGCACTACGCCTCCACCCGTCCGCTCGGCGAGGGTGACGTCCTCGCGGTCTACGACCTCGGTGGCGGGACCTTCGATGCGACGGTCCTCCGCCGGACGGCGCACGGCTTCGAGATCGTCGGCACACCCGAGGGGATCGAGCGACTGGGGGGCGCCGATTTCGACGACGCGGTCTTCGCGCACGTCAACTACCTCGCGAGCGGAGCGCTGGCCGAGCTCGACCACAGCGACCCGAAGACGGTCGTCGCCCTGGCCCGCCTGCGCCAGGACTGCACCCTGGCCAAGGAGGCCCTGTCGGTCGACGTCGAGGCCACCATCCCGGTGTTCCTGCCCAACCGCCATTTCGACGTCACCCTGACGCGCGCCGAGCTGGAGGGGATGATCCGGGCCCCGATCGAGTCGACGATCGGAACCCTGGACCGGGTGCTCCGGGCGGGCCAGGTCGACCGGACCACGCTGGCCGCCGTCCTGCTCGTGGGGGGCTCTTCCCGGATCCCCCTGGTCGCCCAGATGGTCTCCGAGGCCTTCGGACGGCCGACGGTCGTCGGCGCGCACCCCAAGCACGCCGTCGCCCTCGGTGCCGCACTGCTCGCGGAGGCCCGCAGGAGGAAGGTGCCCGCAGCGCTCCTCACCGGCGCCGACGTCCGGCCGACGGCGACGGGATCGGTGGTCGCCGACTACCGGAACGTCGAGT
>NZ_SPQL01000040.1 GCF_004570385.1 Blastococcus sp. CT_GayMR19
GAGCAGCGGGGAAAGGACGATCTCGGTGCCGTCGGGGCGGTAGGTGTGCCATCGGCCGTCGGGATCTCGAACGATGGTGAAGCCGTGGTGGACCTTGCCGTGGTGGCGTTCGCAGAGGAGCGCCGAGTTCTCCAGACAGGTCTCTCCGCCGTCGCCCCAGTGCAGGACGTGGTGGACCTCGCACCACCAGGCCGGGGCCTCGCAGCCGGCGAACACGCAGCTCTGATCCCGCAGTTCGACCGCCCGCCGCAGGTGCGGTGGGGCGACCCGCTGATCGCGGCCCAGGTCCAGGGGGGCGGAGTCGGGGCCGAGGACGATCCGGCCGACGGTGGCGTCGCAGGCGATCCAGCGGGCGCGGCCGGCGGAGATCGCCGCCCCCATCCCGGTGGTGGCCGCATCGACGCCGGTGGCGGGGTCGATGAGGTCCTCGATGCCGATCAGCACCCCGACGTGCGGCTTCACGGTGCGCAGGATCGGCAGCTGACCGGAGGCCAGCGCCAGGTCGCACAGCTGGACCAGGGCGTCACCGCGGACCTGGGCGGCGGTGCGCATGTCGCCGGCGCAGCGGGACGCCGCCGCGATCGACTCCAGCGCGGTGGCCACCTTCTCCCCACCCACGGCGTCGAGGGAGAACGTTCCGCTGAACGCGCCGCCGAGCAGCCGCGACATGGTCAGCGACCGGCCCTCGGTGGGGTCGGGCTCGGTGCCGTCGGGGTCGAGGTGGCGGGTGTAGTAGCCGACGGCCTCCCGCAGCCGGCGATGGGACACCTCGGTGGCCAGCACGGCGAGGGTCGCGGCGATCTCGGCCACGTCGACACCCTGCTCGGCGGCCCGGGCCAGCCGGGCCGGTGTGGCGACCGGCGCGATCGTGGTCACCGCCTCGGCGCTGATCGCCCCGGTCGCGTACGCCTGCTGCACGGCCGGCAGCTCGTCCAGGACGCGGCCGGCCTCGACCAGCCGCCGGGCGGCACCCTCGGACAGCCGGGTGTGGGTACGCAGCCAGGAGGCCGTCGACTTCGT
>NZ_SPQL01000033.1 GCF_004570385.1 Blastococcus sp. CT_GayMR19
GTGCCGGACGCCGCGGGGCCGGCGGGGGAGTGGCCGGCGGGCGCGTGCACGGCCGGGCTGGCGCCGGGGCTGGTCGCCCGGCGGCGCGGACGGGTGCCGCTGTCGCCGGAGGTGGGTGCGGAACTGCTGGGGGAGGTCATGGAAGTGCTCGTCCTCGAAGGCTCGAGTGGCCGCCGTTCACCTCGGCGAGCGCGAGCGCCGGCGCACCTGCACAGGGGCAGGGCGGGACTCACATCGTCAGCGAGACGTCGGACAGCCGGGCGCGCCTCGGTGGCGCAGCCTCAGCCCGACGTCGATTCCTGCCGCTCCGGATGAGCGAGGGCGGCGCCGGTAGTCACCACTCAACCAGACATCCCACCCGCACGGCGACTCGGGCGGTGAGTCGCCGGTCACATCGAGTGAGCGACCGGCCCACGGTAGGTGCGCCGGTAGGTCAGCGGCGAGACGCCGATCGACGCCCGCAACTGCCCCCGGAGCGAGGCGGCCGTCCCGAAGCCGGCGTCGGCGGCGACCCGGTCCACCGGGTGGTCGGTGGACTCGAGCAGCTGGCGCGCCAGGGCCAGGCGCTGGGCCGCGAGCCACTGCTGCGGGGAGGTGCCTGTTTCGTCCCGGAAGCGCCGGGTGAACGTGCGGACGCTCATCCGGGCGTGCGCGGCCAGCTCGGCGAGGGTCAGCGGATCGCCGAGCCGCTCGACGGCCCAGGCCCGCGTGGCCGCCGTGCCGGTGGCGCCGTCCTGGGGAACGGGGCGCTCCACGAACTGCGACTGCCCGCCCTCCCGCCACGGGGCGACGACGCTCCGGCGGGCGACCCGGTTGGCCACCTCGGTGCCGTGATCGCGCCGGAGCAGGTGCAGCAGGAGGTCGATCCCGGCGGCGTTGCCCGCGGAGGTGAGGACGTCGCCGTCGTCGACGAACAGCACGTCGGGATCCAGGCGGACAGCGGGGTACAGGCGGCGGAAGCGCTCGGTGTACATCCAGTGCGTCGTCGCCGGCCGCCCGTCCAGGAGCCCCGCGGCAGCGAGCACGAACGCCCCCGTGCAGAGGGACACCAGCCGCGCCGAGCCGGCGGCCCGCCGGAGGAGGGCGGTGACCTCCGCCGGCAGCGTGCCGTCGGTCATCGCCGGGCCGCCGTGCACCGCGGGGACCACCAGGGTCTGCGCCGTCGCCACGATGGACGCGTCGTGCTCGGGAAGCACCGAGTAACCGCCCGAGGTCCGCACCGGCCCGCCGTCGAGGGTGGCCACCCGCACCCGGTAGAGCCGGCGGCCGTCGTCGTCGACCGCGGTGCCCAGGAAGCGGGGGGCCAGGCCGATCTCGAAGGCCGTGACGTCCGGCAGGGCGAGCACGACGACCTCGTGCCGATCCGGGAGGCCCCTGGTGCGCATGGCCGGATCCTTGCACATGTTGGCTGCCGGGCCACTGGTTCGCGCGATCGGGCGTCCGCCATGCTGTCCCGCGTGACCGCGCCTTCCCCGCCGCAGGCCCCGCCGCACCGGCATCGCATCCACCCCGCCTGGTGGGTGGCCGCGGTGACGTTCCTCGCCCTGGTCGGCGCCGCTGCGTTCCGGGCGGTGCCCGGGGTGCTCATCGACCCGCTGCGCGACGAGTTCGGCTGGTCGGTCTCCACGATCTCGGCCGCCGTCGCGGTGAACATGGCGCTGTACGGGCTGACGGCGCCGTTCGCCGCGGCGCTGATGGAGCGGTTCGGGATCCGCCGCGTGGTGATGTGCGCGCTGCTCGTGGTCGCGCTCGGGAGCGGCCTGACCGTCTTCATGACGACGAGCTGGCAGCTGGTCCTGCTGTGGGGCGTGCTGGTCGGCCTGGGCACGGGGTCGATGGCGTTGTCGCTGGTGGCCACGGTGACCGGCCGGTGGTTCGTGGCCCGGCGCGGGCTGGTCTCCGGGATCCTCACCGCCGGCGGGGCGGCCGGGCAGCTGATCTTCCTGCCGGTGGTGGCGTGGGTCGACTCGGTGTGGGGCTGGCGGGCTGCCTCCCTCGGCACCACCGCCGCTGCCCTCGCCGTGCTGCCGCTGGTGGCCTGGCTGCTGCGCGACCGTCCGCGGGACCTCGGGGTCACCCCGTACGGCGGAACGGCGGCCGACGACGTCGACCCGGTGCGCACCGGTGCCGCGCGGACCGCCGTCCGCGGGCTGCTGGAGGCCGCCCGCAGCCGCCCGTTCTGGCTGCTCGCCGTCGGCTTCTTCATCTGCGGCATGTCGACGAACGGCCTGGTGCAGCCGCACTTCATCCCGGCCGCGCACGACCACGGGATGCCGGTGACCACGGCCGCCGGCCTGCTCGCCGTCGTCGGGATCTTCGACATCGCCGGCACGATCTTCTCCGGCTGGCTCACCGACCGGATCGACCCGCGGGTGCTCCTGCTGGCCTACTACGGCCTGCGCGGCTTCTCGCTGTTCCTGCTGCCGCCGCTGTTCGGGCCGGACCTGCACGTCTCCATGATCGCGTTCATCGTGTTCTACGGCCTGGACTGGGTGGCGACCGTGCCGCCGACCCTGGCGCTGTGCCGCGAGCACTTCGGGGCGCGGGCGCCGGTGGTGTTCGGCTGGGTGTTCGCCTCGCACCAGCTCGGCTCCGCGGTGGCGGCGTTCGGGGGCGGCGTGATCCGCGACGTCACCGGCTCCTACGACCTGGCCTGGTTCCTAGCCGGTGGGCTGTGCATGGTGGCCGCCGCGGCGTCGGTCGCGATCCGGCGGAACCCGCCCCCGCCCGCCGGGACGGCGCTCCCCACGAACCCCACGGAGGCGGCGGCCGCCCAGGCCCACGGCTGACGCGCCCCCTCCGCTTTCGGTACCGAAAGCGGGGCGGGCGGGTTCCGCTTTCGGTACCGAAAGCGGGAAAGGGCAGGCGGGACGGCGTCAGGTCGGTGGGACGGCGAGTGCGGCGAGGAGCCGGTCGAGCAACGGCACCTGACCACGGACCAGCTTCGTGCGCGCCTCGTCGACGGGCACCCAGGCGGCCCGGTCGATCTCCGGGAACTCCTGCACGCGGCCCGACCGCGGCGGCCACTCGAGGGTGAAGGTGTTGCTGACCGCTGCGGCCGCGTCGAGGTCGCCCTCGGCGGCCCAGATCGTGAGCGCCTTGCCGCCGGACTGGCGCACCTCGCCGAGCGGCAGGAAGTCCTCGGCCGGGACCGGCACGCCGAGTTCCTCCTCGAACTCGCGCAGCGCGACGTCGAAGGGCTCCTCGCCCGGGCCGTACTCGCCCTTCGGCACCGACCAGGCGGCGTCGTCCTTCCGTGCCCAGAACGGCCCGCCCATGTGCCCGATCAGCACCTCGACGCCGGCGCCGCGGCGGCGGTAGAGCAGCAGTCCCGCACTCGTCCTCGGCATGCGGCGATTCTGCCGAGGACGGCGGTCCGCAGCCGCCAGGACCCAGGGGCTGAGCGTCCTAGCCGACCGGCTCCAGCGTGAAGCGCACGGTCTGCACGCGGATCAGGCCGTCGCGGAAGACGAAGGTGTCGACCCCGTCCTCGACCCGGGACTTCTCCGCGACCGCGGACCACTCGATGTAGAGGACGTCGTCCTCGAAAACCTGGACGGGCACCTCCCAGGCGGCGTCCGGCAGCTTCCCGAGCAGCGTCGTGAACGCCTCCCGCACGCCGTCCTTGCCGCGCCGTACCCCGCTGGACGTGACGAACAGGGCGTCGTCGGCGTAGTCCTCGACCACGCCGTCGATGTCCCCCGCCAGGAGGGCGGTCGCGTGGTGTTCGAAGATCTCCTGCGGCGTCCGTGCCATGCGTCCTCCCGATGCCGGGCACCGGAACCGTCCGTCCTCGTCCGGTGCTGGTGCCCAGGATGATCCGTGCGCCGGCACTCCGGAACCCGTCCCGACGCTGGGTGTCAGGAGGGGCTCGGCCGGCGCCGGCGGCACGACCAGGCCGGGCGGAGCCGACAGCTCAGGCGGTGGCGGCGGCGTGCGGGGCGACGGGACGGCCGAGGACCAGGTCGGCCGCGCGCTCGCCGATCAGGATCGTGGGCGCGTTCGTGTTGCCGCGGACCAGCGTCGGCATGGCCGAGGCGTCGGCGACGCGCAACCCCTCGATGCCCCGCACCCGCAGCTGCGCGTCGAGGACGGCCATCTCGTCGGTGCCCATCCGGCAGGAGGACACCGGGTGGTACAGCGACTCGAGCGTGCTCCGGACCGAGGCGCGGAGGGCGTCCCGGCCGTGCACCGGCGCACCGGGCGACCACTCGTCGGCGAGCACCGAGGCGAGCGGTCCCACCGAGGCGATCTCGCGGGCCTTCTCCATCCCGCACACCAGCGCGTCCAGGTCGCGCTCGTCGGTCAGGTAGCCCGCGTCGATGGCGGGGGACCAGGCCGGGTCCGCCGAGCGCAGCCGCACCGATCCCCGCGAGTGGACGTGCACGAGGACGACGGCCGCGGTGAACGCGTCGACGTCCGGGTCGATCTCCGCCTGCTTCCAGAACTTCACCGGCAGGAAGTGCATCTGCAGGTCGGGCTCGGGCAGCTCCGGCGTCGACCGGGTGAAGAGCCCGGACTCGGCGAGGTTCGAGGTCAGCGGTCCCCGGCGGGCGCCGAAGCACCGGGCGTACCCCGACGGCGACTCGGCGCGGAACAGCGACTTCCCCGACCGCACGTTCCAGACCACCGGCACCAGCGGGTGGTCCTGCAGCCCCGCGCCCACACCCGGCAGGTCGTGGACGACGTCGATCCCGACCTCGCGGAGGTGCCCGGCCGGGCCGATGCCCGAGAGCATCAGCAGCTGCGGGGAGTTGATCGCGCCGCCCGACAGCACGACCTCGCGGGTGGCGCGGGCGGTGTGCAGGCCGCCGCCGCAGCGGTACTCGACACCGGTCGCGCGGCCGCTCTCGATCAGGACGCGGGTGGCGAGCGCGCCGGTCCGGACGGTCAGGTTGGGCCGCTGGAGGACCGGGTGCAGGTAGGCGTCGGCCGCCGACCAGCGCCGGCCGCGCTTCTGGGTGACCTGGTACTGCCCGACGCCGTCGAGGCGGGCCCCGTTGAAGTCGTCGTTGCGCGGATGACCCGCGGCCACCGCCGACTGGACGACGGCGCGGGTCCACGGGTGGGGCGACCGCAGGTCCTCGACCCGCAGCGGGCCGCCCACGCCGTGGTAGCGGTCCACACCGCGGGCGTTGTCCTCCATCCGGCGGAACACCGGCAGCACGTTCTCGTAGGACCAGGACGGGTCGCCGGTGAGCTCGGCCCACTCGTCGTAGTCGGCGGCCGCACCGCGCATGTAGATCATCGCGTTGATCGACGACGAGCCGCCCAGCAGCTTCCCGCGCGGCCAGAACAGCGTCCGGCCCTCCAGACCCGGCTGCGGCTCCGTTCGGTAGTTCCAGTCCCGGCGGGTGCGCCACACCTTGTAGAGCCCGGCCGGGATCTGCACCTCGAGGACGTCGTCCGAGCCGCCGGCCTCGAGCAGCAGCACGTTCAGCGACGGGTCCTCCGTGAGCCGCCCGGCCACCGCGCACCCGGCCGAGCCGGCACCGACGACGACGACGTCGAACTCGTCAGAAGGGCCAAGAGCGTGCTCGTGGCCCCTCACCGGTGCCGCCCGTGCACCACGCCCATGACCCGGGCCAGGGCATCGGCGGCCGACGCGGGCCGGCCGAAGCTCATCAGGTCGACCGGCAGCGGGAAACGCCGGCGGGTGATCGCCTTGGCCCGGGTGAACTCCTTCAGACCGTCCTCGCCGTGGATCCGTCCGAAGCCGCTGTCGCCGACCCCGCCGAACGGCAGCGACGGCACCGAGGCGAAGGTGAGCACGGAGTTCACCGAGGTCATCCCGCTGCGCATCCGGCGGGCGAGGTCCATGCCGCGGGCCTTCGACTTCGTGAACACCGCGCCGCCGAGCCCGTGGGCCGAGGTGTTGGTCAGCTCGAGCGCCTCCTCGGCGTCCCGCACCCTCGTGATCGACAGCGTGGGTCCGAAGGTCTCCTCGCGGATGGCCGGGTTGTCCTCGGGGACGTCGAGCAGCACGGTCGGGGCGACGTAGTTCTCGTGGGGGAACTGGCCGGGGTCGGCGTCCCCACGGACCACGCGGGCGCCCGCGGTCGCGGCACCGTCGACGTGCCGCCGGACGATCCCGGTCTGCGACGCCATGGTCATCGGCCCGTACGACGCCTCGTCGTCCGACCCGGGGCGGAGCTTCCGGACCTGGGTGGTGACCTCGGCGACGAACCGGTCGTAGACCGCGCTGGTGGCGTAGACCCGCTCGATCCCGATGCAGGTCTGGCCGCCGTTGCTCATGGCGCCCCAGACCGCGGCGTCGGCCGCGGCGACCACATCGGCGTCGTCGTCGACGATCATCGCGTCCTTGCCGCCGAGCTCCAGGAGCACCGGGGTCAGGGTGTCGGCGCATGCGGCCATGACCCTCCGGCCGGTGGGGGCGGACCCGGTGAACGCCAGCTTGTCGACGCCGGCGCGGCACAACGCCGCGCCGGTCGAGCCCTCGCCGGTGACGACCTGGAAGGCGTCGGCGGCGTCCGGCACGGCGGCCCGCCAGGCGGCGGCCAGCCACGCGCCGATGGCCGGGGTGTGCTCCGACGGCTTGAAGACCACGGCGTTGCCCGCGGCCAGCGCGTAGGCGATCGAGCCCATCGGCGTGAACACCGGGTAGTTCCACGGCCCGATGACGCCGATGACGCCGAGCGGCTGGTACTCCAGGTAGGCGGCGTGGTTGGCCGCCAGCATCCCGGCCGGGACCCGGCGCGGCCCCAGGGTCTTGCGGGCGTGCGCGCCGGCCCAGGCGAGGTGGTCGATCGCCAGGGTGATCTCGAGGATGGCGTCGGCGTGCGGCTTGCCGTTCTCGCGGTGCACGAGGTCGGCCAGCTCGTGCAGCCTCCGGGCCACGTAGCCGCGGTAGGCGGTCAGCCGCTGCCGGCGCCCGTCCCAGCCGAGCTCCGCCCACTGCTTCGCCGCGGGGCGGGCGCGGTCGACCGTCTCCTGCACCGCGGCGGCGTCGTGCACCGGGAAGACACCGACGACGGCGCCGGTGGCCGGGTCGGTCGAGTCGAAGGTCTCGGTGGTGGCGTGCCGGTCCACGGTCCCCGCGGAGGCGTCGGTGACCGTGTCCATCTGCTCCGCGAGCGACATGAGTCGCAGGTTACCCACGGGTCACTTCGGGAGCCATGGACGGTCGACATCCGAGACGACGCGGTCCACGGCTGGCATGCTGCGCGCGTGAACCGGCGGTGTGGGTGGGGAGCGGCGGCGTTGCTGCTCGTGACGGGTTGCGCGTCGACCGAGGACCGGCTGGCGGACCAGCTGCAGGACCGCCTCGACGGCCTGCACGCCGGGTACGTCCACAGCAGGTCGCACGATCCGTACAGCACCGGCGGGCACGCGCTGGACGGTCTCGACCGGTACGGCTACGCCGTCGAGAGCTCGATCGACGGATACGCGGTCACTCTCGTCCGGGTGATCGCCGTGGAGGTGCTGGAGAGCAAATTCCTGGCACCCCCGGAGGAGTTCTCGTTGGGCGCGTGCGTCGAGGTGACCGTCGTGCCCGGATCGGGCGGCGACGGTCGCGGCTCGGTGACGACGGAACCCGTCCCGTGCCCGGCCGGCATGGCACACGACGCCGACGCCATGACCGACGCCGTCAAGGACATGACCACCGATCTGGAGGGGCGCTCGGACGACGTGCCGGAGCCGGAGCCGGATCGCCCGGTCTGCATGTCGGGAGAGGTGTGCACCGAGGGCGGCGGGTGACCGGGCCGGTTCAGTTGCCGGTGTCGGTGGCCGGGACGACGGCCCAGACCGTCTTGGTGCCCCGGGCCACGCACCAGCCGTGCTGCGCGGAGAGGTCCGCCACGAGGTAGAGGCCGAAGCCCCCGAGCCCCGGGTCGCGGCCCACGGCGGGCGCCGGCGGGACGTCGGTGGAGGTGTCGCTGACGGCGATGAGGAACTGGCCGTTCGTCCGGCTCAGCGCCGTGGCCACCGGGGGCCCACCGTGGCGCAGGGCGTTGGAGGTCAGCTCGTCCGCGATCAGCACCAGGCGCTCCGACCAGTGCTCGCGTCCGGGGTCGACGACACGCGGGCTGCCGGTGAGGGACTTCCGGAGGCGTGCCCGCAGGCCTGCCAGCTCGGCCAGCGAGGAGAGCTGCTGGCACCAGAGTTCGCCGAACCCCTGCGGCAGACGCGACGGCTGCCAGAGAGCCACCACCACCGCCTCGTCACCGGCCCGTCGGTTCGGGCCACTCGCCACGACGACTGCCGCCGGGTTGTCCCCTCCCGGTGCCCGCTGCGGGCGGTTCCGAACCGTCGTGTCACCCCATCGGTCTGCCGGGCCCGGGATCGGCGGCCTCTAGGGTCGCGCCACGACGGAGGACGGCGGGCTGGTGCCGCGCCGCGCCGGCCCGCGACGAGAGGCCCGACCATGCAGAGCGAGACCGCTCGCGGGACGAGCGACCCCTTCGACACCGCGGGGATCCGCCGTCGCGTGCTCGCCGCCTGGACCGATTCCCCGGCCCGCTTCCGGGAGGACGCCAACGCCGAGGAGGACCTGGTCCGCGGCGGCTACCGCGACCGGCTGCTGATCGAGCTGGCACAGAACGCCGCCGACGCCGCCCTCCGGGCCGGCGTCCCCGGGCGGCTGCGCCTGGAACTGGCCGGGGACATCCTCCTGGCGGCCAACACCGGCGTCCCGCTGGACGACGGCGGCGTACAGGGACTGGTAACCCTGCGGGCGTCGGCCAAGCGGGACGATACGGGCAGCGTCGGGCGGTTCGGCGTCGGCTTCGCCGCGGTCCTGGCGGTGAGCGACGAGCCCGTGGTGCTGTCGACGTCCGGTGGCGTGCGGTTCAGCGCCGCGGGGACCAGGGCGCACGTGGCCTCCGTACCGGGGCTGGCGGCGGAGCTGGCGCGCCGGGACGGCGCCGTTCCGGTGCTGCGACTGCCCTGGCCCGCCGAGGGGACGCCGCCGGAGGGGTTCGCGACCGCGGTGGTGCTGCCGCTGCGGGCCGGCGCGCGTGCGGGGGTCGCGGCGGCCCTGGAGGCACTCCGCGGCGAGTTGCTGCTCGCCCTGCCCGGCCTGGGCAGCGTGGACGTCGTCGTGGACGGCCGGATGCGCACGCTGTCGGCAGCGCCGGCGGACGGCGGGATCGCAATCACCGACGGCGGTCGCGCCACCGTCTGGCGCGTCGCGCAGCGGTCGGGGGAGCTGCCTGCCGGGCTCGTCGCCGACCGGCCGGTGGAGGAGCGGGGACGGCGGTCCTGGACGGTCACCTGGGCGGTGCCGCTCGACGACTCCGCGGACGGACGGCGGGGGCGGCCGAGCCCGCTCCCGTCCGGTCAGGTCGTGCACGCACCGACGCCGAGCGACGAGCCGCTGACGCTGCCCGCGCGGCTGATCGCGCCGTTCCCGCTCGGGCCGGACCGGCGGCACGTGGTTCCCGGCCCGGTCACCGACGCGCTGGTGACGGCAGCGGCCGAGGCCTACGCCGACCTGCTGGCCTCGCTCCCGGCGGACCCCGTCCTGCTGGCCCTCGTGCCCCGTGCCGGCCTGGCGGGGGCCGCGCTCGACGCGGCGCTGGGCTCGGCGGTGCTGGACCGGCTGCGCGCGGTCGCCTGGCTGCCCGTGGCCGGGAGGGACGGCGTCCGCCAGCCGCCCGACCGTGCCGCGGCGCTGGACGACGCGACCGACGAACGGGTGGCGGCGCTGGCCGGTGTCCTGCCGGGGCTGCTGCCCGCAGCCTGGTCCCGGCGGTCCGATCTCCCCGCGCGAACCGCCCTGGGGATCCGCCGGATCGCCATCGCCGAGGCGGTCGAGGCGGTGCGCGGGGTGGAGCGGCCGGCGTCCTGGTGGGCGGAGCTCTACGCCGCGCTGGACGGCGCGGACCGCGAGGAGCTCGCGGCGCTGCCCGTTCCGCTGGCCGACGGGCGCACCGCGCACGGTCCGGCGGGGGTGCTGCTGCCCGATCCGGGACTGCCGGTCGACCGGCTCGGCCCGCTCGGCCTGCGCCTGGCCGATCCGGCGGCGGCCGGGCCGCCCGCGG
>NZ_SPQL01000034.1 GCF_004570385.1 Blastococcus sp. CT_GayMR19
ATCGAGAGCGTCCAGTTCTCGGTTCTCGGCCTGTGATCGAATCATCTACGGAGAGTTTGATCCTGGCTCAGGACGAACGCTGGCGGCGTGCTTAACACATGCAAGTCGAGCGAGCCCCTTCCTTCGGGTGGGTGTGCTAGCGGCGAACGGGTGAGTAACACGTGGGCAACCTGCCCTCAGCTCTGGGATAACTCCAAGAAATTGGGGCTAATACCGGATATGACTGCTGACCGCATGGTCTGGTGGTGGAAAGATTTATCGGCTGGGGATGGGCCCGCGGCCTATCAGCTTGTTGGTGGGGTAGTGGCCTACCAAGGCGACGACGGGTAGCCGGCCTGAGAGGGTGACCGGCCACACTGGGACTGAGACACGGCCCAGACTCCTACGGGAGGCAGCAGTGGGGAATATTGCGCAATGGGCGGAAGCCTGACGCAGCGACGCCGCGTGGGGGATGACGGCCTTCGGGTTGTAAACCTCTTTCAGCAGGGACGAAGCGAGAGTGACGGTACCTGCAGAAGAAGCACCGGCCAACTACGTGCCAGCAGCCGCGGTAATACGTAGGGTGCAAGCGTTGTCCGGAATTATTGGGCGTAAAGAGCTCGTAGGCGGTTTGTTGCGTCGGCTGTGAAATCCCGAGGCTCAACCTCGGGTCTGCAGTCGATACGAGCAAACTAGAGTGTTGCAGGGGAGACTGGAATTCCTGGTGTAGCGGTGAAATGCGCAGATATCAGGAGGAACACCGGTGGCGAAGGCGGGTCTCTGGGCAACAACTGACGCTGAGGAGCGAAAGCGTGGGGAGCGAACAGGATTAGATACCCTGGTAGTCCACGCCGTAAACGTTGGGCGCTAGGTGTGGGGCTCATTCCACGAGTTCCGTGCCGCAGCTAACGCATTAAGCGCCCCGCCTGGGGAGTACGGCCGCAAGGCTAAAACTCAAAGGAATTGACGGGGGCCCGCACAAGCGGCGGAGCATGTTGCTTAATTCGATGCAACGCGAAGAACCTTACCTAGGCTTGACATGCACGGAAATCCTCCAGAGATGGGGGGTCCGCAAGGGTCGTGCACAGGTGGTGCATGGTTGTCGTCAGCTCGTGTCGTGAGATGTTGGGTTAAGTCCCGCAACGAGCGCAACCCTCGTTCTATGTTGCCAGCACGTGATGGTGGGGACTCATAGGAGACTGCCGGGGTCAACTCGGAGGAAGGTGGGGATGACGTCAAATCATCATGCCCCTTATGTCTAGGGCTGCAAACATGCTACAATGGCCGGTACAAAGGGCTGCGATACCGCGAGGTGGAGCGAATCCCAAAAAGCCGGTCTCAGTTCGGATTGGGGTCTGCAACTCGACCCCATGAAGTTGGAGTCGCTAGTAATCGCAGATCAGCAACGCTGCGGTGAATACGTTCCCGGGCCTTGTACACACCGCCCGTCACGTCACGAAAGTCGGTAACGCCCGAAGCCGGTGGCCCAACCCTTGTGGAGGGAGCCGTCGAAGGCGGGATCGGCGATTGGGACGAAGTCGTAACAAGGTAGCCGTACCGGAAGGTGCGGCTGGATCACCTCCTTTCTAAGGAGCACTGGCCGCACCCCTCGTTGGGTGTGGTTCAGAGCCGTGCTCGGGCTCCGACGGTTCCTCGATCTCGAGGGGCCGCGGGTGTTGGAGGCGGAGCTCAAGGGTGGAACGCTGACCAGTTCGGCCGGCAGCTGCGGCTGCCCCCAGTACGGCCTGGTGTCTCTTCGGAGGTGCGGGGTGTGGAACGGGGTGGGTGCGGGTGGACCGGTTGTAGGCACGCTGTTGGGTCCTGAGGGAGTGGACCGGCCCGGGGAACCGGGTGGTCGTACCTCGTGTCAGGGCTCTCCTGTTCTCGTACCGCCGTGTCTCCTGGGGGAGTGCGCGGGTCCGGCGGGGGCGGATGGGGGGTGTCTGGTCGTACGTTGAGAACTGCACAGTGGACGCGAGCATCTTCTGACTCTGTAACAGGAGTTTGTGTAGGTAGTGCCCGCTCGCCGATGTCCTTCCGGGCGTGGGTGGGTGGGTTTTTGTGTGGCCAAGTTGTTAAGGGCACACGGTGGATGCCTTGGCACCAGGAGCCGATGAAGGACGTAGGAGGCTGCGATAAGCCTCGGGGAGCTGTCAACCGAGCGTTGATCCGAGGATTTCCGAATGGGGGAACCCCGCACCAGTCATGTGGTGTGACCCGCGCCTGAACACATAGGGCGTGTGGAGGGAACGTGGGGAAGTGAAACATCTCAGTACCCACAGGAAGAGAAAACAACCGTGATTCCGTGAGTAGTGGCGAGCGAAAGCGGAGAAGGCTAAACCGATCGCATGTGATAGCCGGCAGGCGTTGTGTGGTCGGGGTCGTGGGACGACTCAGCTGGTTCTGCCGAACCGGCGGGGAGTAAGAAAGCAGCGTCGTTAGTGGAAGGCCTCTGGAAGGGGTCGCCGTAGAGGGTGAGAGCCCCGTACACGAAAACGTGTTGCCTCCCGAGTTGTATCCCAAGTAGCACCGAGCCCGTGAAATTCGGTGTGAATCTGGCGGGACCACCCGCTAAGCCTGAATACTCCCTGGTGACCGATAGCGGACAAGTACCGTGAGGGAAAGGTGAAAAGTACCCCGGGAGGGGAGTGAAATAGTACCTGAAACCGTGTGCCTACAAGCCGTGAGAGCCTTAGCCTTTCGGGGCGGGGTGATTGCGTGCCTTTTGAAGAATGAGCCTGCGAGTTAGTGGTACGTGGCGAGGTTAACCCGTGGGGGGTAGCCGTAGCGAAAGCGAGTCCGAACAGGGCGATCTGTAGTCGCGTGCTCTAGACCCGAAGCCGAGTGATCTACCCATGGCCAGGTTGAAGCGCGGGTAAGACCGCGTGGAGGACCGAACCCACCAGGGTTGAAAACCTGGGGGATGAGCTGTGGGTAGGGGTGAAAGGCCAATCAAACTCGGTGATAGCTGGTTCTCCCCGAAATGCATTTAGGTGCAGCGTCACGTGTTTCTTGCCGGAGGTAGAGCACTGGATGGCTGAGGGGCCCCACAAGGTTACTGACGTCAACCAAACTCCGAATGCCGGTAAGTGAGAGCGTGGCAGTGAGACTGCGGGCGATAAGGTTCGTAGTCGAGAGGGAAACAGCCCAGATCATCGGCTAAGGCCCCTAAGCGTGTGCTAAGTGGAAAAGGATGTGGAGTCGCAGAGACAACCAGGAGGTTGGCTTAGAAGCAGCCACCCTTGAAAGAGTGCGTAATAGCTCACTGGTCAAGTGATTCCGCGCCGACAATGTAGCGGGGCTCAAGCACACCGCCGAAGCCGTGGCATTCATGCGTAGCCCGTCGCCGGCCTCGAGCCGGCGGCCAGGTGTGTGGATGGGTAGGGGAGCGTCGTGTGGCGGTGGAAGCGGCGGAGTGATCCAGCCGTGGACGCCACGCGAGTGAGAATGCAGGCATGAGTAGCGAGAGGGGAGTGAGAACCTCCCCCGCCGGAAGACCAAGGGTTCCTGGGCCAGGCTAATCCGCCCAGGGTGAGTCGGGACCTAAGGCGAGGCCGACAGGCGTAGTCGATGGACAACGGGTTGATATTCCCGTACCCGCGAAGGAACGCCCATGCTGAACCCAGCGATGCTGACCGCCCGAACACCGTGCCTGATCCCTTCGGGGTGAGGGTGCGGGACTAGCGCGGGACCCGGACTGGTAGTAGGCAAGCGATGGGGTGACGCAGGAAGGTAGTCCTACCGGTGAATGGTAGTACCGGGGCAAGGGTGTGGCCCGTCCGATAGGTAAATCCGTCGGACATCTGAGGGTGAGGCCTGACGCATAGCCGAATGGGGCGAATTGGATGATCCTATGCTGCCGAGAAAAGCCTCTAGCGAGTTCCGAGCGGCCCGTACCCCAAACCAACTCAGGTGGTCAGGTAGAGAATACCGAGGCGATCGAGCGAACTGTGGTTAAGGAACTCGGCAAAATGCCCCCGTAACTTCGGGAGAAGGGGGGCCGTTTCCCGTCAACACCCATGCGGTGGGCAGCGGGGGGCGGTCGCAGAGACCAGTGAGAAGCGACTGTTTACTAAAAACACAGGTCCGTGCGAAGTCGTAAGACGATGTATACGGACTGACGCCTGCCCGGTGCTGGAACGTTAAGGGGACGGGTTAATCCTTCGGGGTGAAGCTCAGAACTCAAGCGCCAGTAAACGGCGGTGGTAACTATAACCATCCTAAGGTAGCGAAATTCCTTGTCGGGTAAGTTCCGACCTGCACGAATGGCGTAACGACTTCTCAGCTGTCTCAACCACAGGCTCGGCGAAATTGCACTACGAGTAAAGATGCTCGTTACGCGCGGCAGGACGGAAAGACCCCGGGACCTTTACTATAGCTTGATATTGGTGTTCGGTTCGGCTTGTGTAGGATAGGTGGGAGACTGCGAAGCGGGCACGCCAGTGTCCGTGGAGTCGCCGTTGAAATACCACTCTGGTCGAATTGGATGTCTAACCTCGGTCCGTGATCCGGATCAGGGACAGTGTCAGGTGGGTAGTTTAACTGGGGCGGTTGCCTCCCAAAATGTAACGGAGGCGCCCAAAGGTTCCCTCAGCCTGGTTGGCAATCAGGTGTCGAGTGCAAGTGCACAAGGGAGCTTGACTGCGAGACCGACGGGTCGAGCAGGAGCGAAAGCTGGGACTAGTGACCCGGCACCGGCATGTGGAAGCGGTGTCGCTCAACGGATAAAAGGTACCCCGGGGATAACAGGCTGATCTTCCCCAAGAGTCCATATCGACGGGATGGTTTGGCACCTCGATGTCGGCTCGTCGCATCCTGGGGCTGGAGTAGGTCCCAAGGGTTGGGCTGTTCGCCCATTAAAGCGGTACGCGAGCTGGGTTTAGAACGTCGTGAGACAGTTCGGTCCCTATCCGCCGTGCGCGTAAGAGACTTGAGAAGAGCTGTCCCTAGTACGAGAGGACCGGGACGGACGAACCTCTGGTGTGCCAGTTGTACCGCCAGGTGCACTGCTGGTTAGCTACGTTCGGCAGGGATAACCGCTGAAAGCATCTAAGCGGGAAGCTCGCTTCAAGATGAGGTCTCTCACCGGGTCAACCGGGTAAGGCCCCCGCCCAGACCAGCGGGTTGATAGGCCGGAAGTGGAAGCACCGCAAGGTGTGCAGCTGACCGGTACTAACAGGCCGAGGGCTTGACCACACACCACTCACACGAACAGTTGCCTGTTGCGGGTGTCAGGCCAAAAGAATGTTTTCGCGTCCACTGTGCGGTTCTGAACGCACGACCACTCCGGTCCCCCGACCGGAGGTGTCGGCAACGCAGGCCCCGGTTCCCCACCGGGGGTGCGTTGACATGTTCACAGAGTTACGGCGGTCATGGCGAGAGGGAAACGCCCGGTCCCATTCCGAACCCGGAAGCTAAGCCTCTCAGCGCCGATGGTACTGCCCTGGAGACGGGGTGGGAGAGTAGGACACCGCCGGACAACCATT
>NZ_SPQL01000003.1 GCF_004570385.1 Blastococcus sp. CT_GayMR19
GTGGGCGGCCTCGTCTGGGGTGGGGCGTTCGGAGGTGCGGTCGCGCTGGTGTTCATCCTGTGGAGCGGACTGCGCGCCCGGCGCCGCCAGCGGCTGGGCAGCGCCTGACCGGAGCCGTCACCGCACGGGCTCAGGGGCCGACTGACCCCTGAGCCCGTGCGTGGCAGGCTTCCGCACGTGACACGGGTCGGCCTGGTGCTGGGCGGCGGTGGCGTGGTCGGGCAGGCGTACCACTCGGCGGTCCTGGCCGTGCTCCAGCACGACGTCGGGTTCGACGCCCGCACCGCCGACATGATCGTGGGCACGTCGGCCGGATCGATCACCGGCACGCTGTTGCGGCTGGGCGTCTCCCCGGAGGACCTCGCGGCCTGGACGGTGAAGGCCCCCCTGTCGGGGGACGCCGACGTGCTCCGCCGGCTGGCGGAGACCTCCGCCACGCCGCTGGCCCCGTTCAACCCCCTGCACCTGCTGCGCCGGCCACTGCGGCTGCCCGGCCCGCACCTGGTGCACCGGGCGCTGACCAGGCCGTTGCAGTTCCGGCCTTTCGCCGCAGGCATGACCCTGCTCGCCCCCGGACGGCACGACATCGTCGAGCAGCTGGCCGCCCTGCGGGAACTCGAGCGGGCGGACTGGCCGGAGCCCGACCTGTGGGTCTGCGCGGTGCGCCGGCGGGACAGCCGCCGGGTCGTCTTCGGCCGTCCGGGGTCACCTCCCGCGCCGATCCACCTGGCCGTGGCCGCGTCCTGCGCGGTGCCGGGCTACTTCGCGCCGGTGAAGATCGGCGACCGCAGCTACATCGACGGCGGCGTGCACTCCCCGACGAACGCCGCCGTCCTGCGCGGCGCGGGGCTGGATCTCGTCGTCGTCGTGTCGCCGATGAGCGGCCCGGCCGGGTGGCGTCCCGACGTCCATGCGGCGGGACGCCGGCACTCCGCCCGGTTGCTGGCCAGGGAGGTGCGGGCGCTGGAGGCCGAAGGCATCCGGACCGTGGTCTTCGCCCCGGGCGCCGCGGAGCAGGAGGTCATGGGCAACGACATGCTGTCGCGGGAACGCCTGAACGAGGTCATCCAGCAGGCGTTCCTGGCCGCCGGGGCGCACGCCGCGAAACCGCACGTGTCGGAGCTGATCCGCCAGGCCGCCGGCCGCTAGGCCAGGTGCCCGCGGTCAGGCCGTGCGGAGCGCCCGCTCCAGGCCGTCGAGGATGAGGTCGAGCCCGAACTCGAACTCCGCGCCGTAGTCGTAGCCCGGCTGGAGGACGTGGTCGACGGTCAGCTCGACGAGGTGCGGGTACTGGCCGGCCGGGAACCCGGCCATGATCGCCGTCGCCAGCTCGGCCGTCTCCTCCCCGGTCTCGAACGGCAGACTCCGCTGCTGCATCGCGAACCCGTAGATGTAGCTGTCCAGGGCGGAGAACGCGTGCGCCACCAGCGCGATCGGGAAGCCCGCGGCGCGGAGGGTGCCGATCACGGCGTCGTGGTGCCGCAGGGTCGCCGGGCCGGGCGTGCTGCGCGACTGCATGAGAGGCGTCGCCCAGGGGTGGCGGGTCAGGGCGGCGCGAACCGAGCTCGCGCGCTCGCGCATGGCGGTGCGCCAGTCGGTGCCCGCCTGCGGCAGCTCGATCTCTCCGAAGACGACGTCGACCATGCCGTCGAGCAGATCCTCCTTGTTGGCCACGTGCCGGTACAGCGACATGGCCTCCACCCGGAGCTCCTGGCCGAGCCGGCGCATCGTGAGCGCCTCGATCCCGCCGGTCTCGGCGAGGGCGACGGCGGCGCGCAGCACCCGTTCCCGGCTCAGGGGGGCCCGTGGCGCCGGGCCGGGCGGCGAGGGGAGCGGCATCCGGGTCCTCCGGTCCTGGGTCCTGACGGCTCTGCGTCCTGACGGCTCTGCGTCCTGACGGCTCTGCGTCCTGACGGCTCTGCGCCCTGACGCCTCTGCGCCTTGACGGGCTTACGTTGTAAGCGTAAGCCTTACGCTGTAAGCCGACAACAGGGAGAGCTGCTCATGAGGACCGAATCGGGCACGCCGGACGCAGGGCCCGCGACCACGGCGGGGACGATGCGGGCGATCGTGCAGGACGCGTACGGCGAGGCCGACGTGCTGCGACTGGCGGAGATCGACCGACCGACCATCGGGACCGACGAGGTGCTGGTGCGCGTGCACGCGGCCGGGGTCGACCAGGGCGCCTGGCACCTGATGGCCGGCCTGCCGTACCCCATCCGCCTCGCGGGCTACGGATTCCGGACGCCGAAGACCCCCGTGCGGGGCCGAGAACTGGCCGGCCGCGTCGAGGCGGTCGGCCGGGACGTGACCACGCTGCGGCCGGGAGACGAGGTGTACGGCGTCGGGGAGGGCACCTTCGCCGAGTACGCCCGCGCGGCGGCGGGCAAGCTCGCGCCCCGGCCCGCGAACCTGACCTTCCGTCAGGCGGCGGCGCTCCCGATCTCCGGCACTACCGCCCTCCAGGCGGTTCGCGACCACGGGCACGTCCAGCCGGGCCAGCGGGTGCTCGTCATCGGCGCGGCGGGCGGCGTCGGGTCGTACGCCGTCCAGATCGCGAAGGCGTTCGGTGCCGAGGTCACCGGAGTCGTCAGCACCGGCAAGGTGGACCTCGTCCGGTCGCTCGGCGCCGATCACGTCGTCGACTACCGGCTCGACGACGACCTCGCGGCGGGGGAGCGGCGGTACGACGTCATCCTCGACACCGGGGGCAACCGCCCGCTGCGCACGCTGCGGCGTGCGCTCACCCCCACCGGGACGCTGGTCATCGTCGGGGCGGAGACCGGCGGGCGCTGGCTCGGCGGGCTCGACCGTCAGCTCCGGGCGATGGCGCTGTCCCCGTTGACCCGCCAGCGGCTGGGCTCGTTCATCGCGTCGGAGAACGCGGCGGACCTCGCCGCCCTCACGGACCTCGTCGAATCGGGCGCGGTGACGCCGGTGGTCGACCGGGCCTTCCCGCTCGTGGAGACGCCCGCGGCCCTTCGCCACCTCCGCGAGGGTCGCGCACGGGGAAAGGTCGTGATCGACCTGTGAGGCGCGTGATCGACCTCTGAGGCGCGCGCCGTCGGCATCTCCCCGCATCATGGGTCGGCGACGGTGCCGTCCTCGGCGCCGCGGACGACGGGTTGGGGAATTTCGTGAGCCGGGCACTGCTGGTGGTCGACGTCCAGGGCGAGTACGACGGCGGCGCGCTGCCGATCACGTGGCCACCCCTCGACGTCTCGCTCCCGAACATCCGGCGGGCCATCGACGCCGCCACCGCCCGGGGCATCCCCATGGTCGTCGTCCAGCAGACGGGGCCCGCCGACGCGCCGGCGTTCGCGACCGGCTCGCCGGGCTGGCAGCTGCTCGACGTGATGGACGGCGTCCATGCGGACCTCGCCGTCGAGAAGGCCCTGCCCAGCGCCTTCGCCGGCACCCCGCTCCAGGAGTGGCTGGCCGGGGCGGGCGTGGACACGCTCACGCTGGTCGGTTTCCTGACGCACAACTGCATCGACTCCACCGCCCGTGAGGCGCTGCACCGCGGCTACCGCGTCGAGGTCCTCGCCGACGCCACGGGCACCGTCGCGCTGCGGAACGCGGTCGGGGCGGTCACGGCCGAGGAGCTGCACCGGCACACGCTCCTGGTGCTCCAGTCCCGCTTCGCCGCCGTCCTGGACACCGCGGAGTGGGAGCGGTCGCTGGACAGCGGCGTCGCACACACGCCCACGGGACTGTTGCCCTCGGCCGCCGCGGCGCTCGAGGGATCCGCGGCGCTCGAGGGATCCGCGGCGCGCTGAACAGCCGTGCCGGGCCGCCACGAACGCGGCGGCGGCGCGAACCCGGTCAGTAGGTGGCGGGCACGGCCCGGTTGCGGCCGCTGCGCTTGGCCTCGTACAGCGCGGCGTCGGCCCGGCGCATGAGGACGCCCAGCGAGTCGCCGTCCCCGAGGTCGCTCACCCCGGCCGAGCAGGTGGAGCCGCCGGGCATGACGGCCAGCAGCCGCCCGACCCGCGCGGACGCCTCGGTCAGATCCGAGCCGGGCAGGACGACGACGAACTCGTCACCCCCCTGCCGGGCCAGGACGTCGCCCGGGGCGAGCTGCGAGGTCCAGGCATGCGCCACCGCGAGCAGCAGCCGGTCGCCCTCGTCGTGCCCCGAGCTGTCGTTGACCACCTTGAAGTGGTCGAGGTCCAGCAGCGCCACGCTCAGCGGGGACCGGGTGCGCTGGGCACGGTCGACGGCTGTCTGCAGCACCGCGTCGAGGCGGCGGCGGTTCGGCAGGCCGGTGAGCGGGTCGGCGTCGGCCGAGGCGGCGACGCGCAGCAGCCAGCCGCTCCCCAGGGCGACCACGACCGTCGTCCCGCTGATGACGACCGCGGCGTACGCGCCGGTGGCCCCCTGGGGGATCATCGTTCCCCCGCAGGCGAGGACGGCCACCAGGACGTGGCAGGACGTCGCGGCCCGGGTGAAGCACATGCCCGCGTCCAGGGCGACGAAGGCGTAGAAGCTGGCGAGGGCCACGCCGGCGGGGGTCACCCCTGCGAACACCACCGCGAGGCTGACCGCCAGGGTGCCGGTGAGCAGCACGAGGTGCGTCGCCCAGGAGGGCAGCAGGCGCCCCCACCGGAGCATGCTCAGGCCGACCAGCAGGGCCAGCGCGGCGAGGACGACGACCTCGCGTTCCCGGACGCGCGCATCCTGCGGGAAGAGCGGCACCAGCAGACCGAGCGCGCCGCCGGCCGAGAAGACGGTGCCCGTCAGGACGGCGGTGAAGTCCGCCGAGGCGACCACCGTGCTGCTCAGCGTGGCCGCGATCCGGGCCGGCAGGGACGCGAGCCCGCCGCCGGGGGTCGGCTGTCGCCGGCCTCCGGCTCCGCGGGTCACCTGCATGGATGGATGATCGGCGGCGCGCCGGTGGGCATGAATGGTTCCTCACCACTTCGGGTGGGCCCCGCCCTTTCCGGCGGTGCATGCGGGACTGTCCGCCGGGTAACGCCCCCGCATCGGTCGTGATCCCGGCCGGGTTGCGGTCGGCCGCCTCCGGCGGAGTCCGGGCACGGCACAGGGGGCGGAGTGGCTGAGCGTTCGGTGGCGGGGCGGCTGCTCGACTCCCTGAGGGGGCTGGTACGGCCCCCGGACCTGCAGACCGGCGAGGACCGCTCCGCATCGCGCCTCGAGCTCTTCTTCGACCTGGCGTTCGTCCTCGTCGTCGCCGAGCTGGCGATCGAGCTGCGGGACGACGTCACCGTGGCCGGGGCGCTCCGGTTCGCCGGCCTGTTCGCCACCGTGTGGTGGGCGTGGGTCAGCTCGACCCTCTACGCCAACCGGTTCGACCACGACGACGTCCTGTACCGGCTGTACAAGCTGGGCAGCATGGCCGCCGTCGTGGGGCTCGCGGCCTCGGCGTCCGACGCGACCGGGAAGCGGTTCGGGATCTTCGTCGGCTGCCAGCTGCTGCTGCGCCTGCTGCTGCTCCTGCAGTACGGCCGCGCCTACCGGCACGTGCGGGATGCCCGGCCGGTCGTCCGGCTCTACCTGCTCGGCGCCGCGGCGGGCGCACTGCTCTGGGGACTGTCCCTGCTCGTCCCGCGGCCGCTGGCCTTCGCGCTGTGGGCGGTCGCGGTCCTGGTCGAGGCACTGGTGCCACTGGTGGCCACCCGCGCCTCGGCCGACGTCCCCCTGCACGTCGAGCACCTGCCCGAGCGGTTCGCCCTGTTCGTGATCCTGGTGCTGGGGGAGTCGGTGGCCGGGGTCGCGCACGGCCTCTACGACGCGGAGTGGAGCGGGCCGTCGATGCCGGTCGCGGTGCTGTCCTTCGTCCTGGCCGCCGCGCTGTGGTGGAGCTACTTCGACCTCGCCGGCGCCCGGGCCAAGCGGCTGCTGAACGAGGTCGGCGGAGAACGCAGCGACCACTCGCACGACGTGTACATCTTCGGTCAGCTGCCACTGACCCTGGCGCTGGCGACGATCGGCGCGGGCATCGAGCTGGCGGTCGTGGAGAGCGGCCAGGGAGAGGTGCCCACGGGTACCCGTCTGCTGCTGGCCGGTGGCGTGGCCGTCTATCTGATCTCGATGACGGTGACCGACACCGGGATGGCCCGCCGGGCCCGCAGCGGCTGGTGGTGGCCGCTCGCCGCCGCCGCCGTCGCGCTCCTCGACATCGCGCTGGAACTGCCGGCCGTGGTCGTGGTCGGGGCGCTGGCGGCGCTGATGGTCGCCGTCCTGGTCGTCGGCACGATCCAGCGGCAGACGGGTGACCTGGCCGTCGACGAGGTCTGACGGCGGCGGGGCGCTTCGCAGCCGGCAGCAGTCCGGAGGTCCCCGTCAGCGCACGAGCCGGCCGGCGCCGAGCGCGTCCGCCACGGACAGCGCGGCCCTGCCGTCGGCCGCGGCCTGCGCCGGCGACGGCTGCAGACCGACGAACGGGACCTCCTGCGCGCAGACGGTCCCCGCCGCGGGAACGGTCCCGTCGAACAGGTAGGCCTCGGTCGCCGCGTCGACGCAGGCGGAGTTCTCCAGACCGTAGGCGCCGTGCCCGTCGCCCTCCATCGTCACAAGCCGGGCGTTCCCCAGCGCCTGCACCATCGCCACCCCTCCCGCGTACGGCGTGGCCGGGTCGTAGGTCGTGGCGATCACCAGGGGAGTGGGGGACGAGTCCGGGACCGTGAACGGACCGTCGTAGGCGTCCTCGTCGTGCACGGGCCACAGCGCGAACGGGATCTCCGAGTAGGCGAAGCCCCAGAAGTGGGGCACGTTGACCCAGTCCTGCGCACCGCGGGCGAGGTAGGCCTCGACGTCGGTGGGCCACTGCCGTTCGCCGGCCATGATGGCGAAGAAGCGGTCCGACTGCGGGTCGTAGGAGCCGTCCTCCTCGCGCGGGAACACGATCAGGTCGATGATCGCCCGGACGACCGACGCGTCGCCGTCCTCCGCCTGCGCGAGCGTGGCCGCGAGCAGCGCCCAGTTGTGCTTCGAGTACAGCAGCGTCAGCGTGACGTCCCGGATGTCGTCGGCCGTCACCGGACGTGGATCGGCCTCGTAACGGTCCGCGGGGATCGGTGTGGCCGCCGCCGTGGCGAGCAGCGCGTCGTAGGCGGGGCCGGGATCGCCGTTGCCGAACCCTGCGCAGGCCGCCTGATCGCCGGCGCACGCGGCCAGGAAGCGGTTCAGCGCGCGCTCGAAGCCGACCGCCTGGAGCGAGCTGAGGGTGAACGGATCGGGGATGTACCGCTCGGCGTCCACCGGGGCGTCGAGGACGATCGCCCGGTAGCGGTCGGGGAACAAGGCGGCGTAGGTGGCCCCGAGGAACGTGCCGTAGGAGTAGCCGAGGTAGCTGAGCTTCTCGTCGCCGACGGCAGCGCGCAGGGCGTCCATGTCGCGGGCGACGTTGGCGGTCGAGAGGTGGGCCAGGATCTCGCCGTTGTTCGCGAGGCAGCTGTCGACGTAGTCCTGGGCGCGGGCGACGAGGGCGTCGGCGTCCACGTCGACGGGGATCGGCATCGGCCGCGGGGTGAGCCCCTCGGTCTCCTGGTTCACCTCGCAGTCGACGGCAGGCGTGCTCTGGCCGGTTCCCCGGGGATCGAAGCCGACGATGTCGAACCTCGCGTTGAGAGCCGAGAAGGGGCCGCTGCCGATGGCCTGCAGCAGCTCCGCGGACGGGGCGCCGGGACCGCCGAGGTTGAAGAACAGGGAGCCGATGCGCTCGGCGGGCTGCGTGGCGGGCACCCTGGCGACGGCGATCCGGACCTGCTCGCCGTCGGGTTCGTCGTAGTCCATGGGCAGGCCCGCGGTCGCGCACTCGACGCCGGAGTCCGTGCCCTCCGGAGTGAGTCCGCACGGGGTCCAGTCCAGTTCCAGTGCCGGGGTCGCGGGCGCCGCGGTAGCGACGGCACCGTCGGTCCGTGCGTGCGCGAGCGTCGCCGGGGATCCGATCACCAGGGCCGTCAGCACGCCTGCGACGGCACTCCGACGAGCGGTCAGGTACGACACGAGGCCCCCAGATGTCCGGGCACGGCAGCGCCCCCGACGGTGTGGTCGCCCGGCAGTGAACGCGGCCGGGGTGTCCCGTCGATACGCCGAGGGGCGCCGTCGGCTCCGGGGACAGCGGTGCGTGGGCGCGCCGTCACATTCGGTCCAGAGGTGTTCACATTCGCGTGCGGGCGTCGTCGTTCGCCGGGCCGGGTCCGCCCCGGGGGGCGGGCAGCACGACCCGGCGGACGCGAGGTGATCGGCCGGCGCGCCCTGTGATCGGCAGGGGGGAACGTCCTGGAGCAGGCGGTTACGCGGTGGCCGAGCCGTTCCCGGCCGGGCGGGCCACCGAGACATGCGGACGTGACTGCCACAGCGCCCATTCGGCGCTGACGTTCCCGGCCGTGCGCAGGAGCAACGGGAGGTGGTCCTGCAGCAGCCGTTCGGTGGTCGTCTCGGCCGCGTGCACCGTGACGTTCATGGCCGCCCGGACGACGCCGGTGTGGTCCCGGACCGGGACGGCGACCGACCGCACCCCCGGTGCGAGCTCCTCGTCGGCAAGTGCCCAGCCGCGTGCGCGGATCTCCGTCAGCTCGTCGCGCAGGCGCTCGACGGGGCGGCCGATGTAGGGGGGCAGGCCGGCCCGGCTGGGCTCGGCCAGCGTGGCGTGCAGCTCGTCGGGGGAGAGGGCGGCGAGCAGCACCTTGCCCTGGGACGTCTGGACGGCGGGGAACCGCGTGCCGATGTCCACGCGCAGTGCGATGAGCTTGGGCACCGACACCCGGGCGACGTAGACGATGTCCGACCCGTCGAGCTGGGCCATGGACGACGACTCCCCGGTGCGGGCGACGAGGTCCTCGAGGTGGGGGCGGGCGATGTCCCAGAGTCCCAGCGCACCCACGTAGGCCATGCCCAGCGTGAGGACCTTGGGCGTGAGCGAGAAGGACCCGCCGGAGGACCGGACGAACCCCAGTTCCTCGAGGGTGAGCAGCAGCCGTCGCGCGGTGGGCCGGGCGAGCCCGGTCGCGGTCGCCACCTCGGTCAGCGACATGCTGCGGTGGTCGGCGTCGAAGCAGGCGAGGACGTCGAGCCCGCGCGCCAGCGCCTCGACGAAGTCCGGTCCCGCGCCGCGACCTGCCACCACCCCTCCCTCCGCCGGGTCCGAGGATGACACGCGCCGTGCGCGGGACCGATCCCCCGCACGGGTTCGTTCCCGGTCCGGGGCGGTCACCGGCCGAGGACCCGCTCCTCGCCGCCGGCGCGCTTCCCCTCGTCCTTGTAGTCGGTGTACTGGTACGGGTTGTCCAGGATCGACGCCTCGGCGTCGGGCATCTCCGGGAACATGCCCTGCTGCCAGGTCTCCTCGCCGAGCTCCGACCGGAGGTAGTCGATGGTCGACTCGATCTCCCGGCGGACGGGGGCCAGGTCGATGCCGACCAGCGTGCCGTCGTGCTTCACGACCCGGCCGTCGACGATCACCGTGTGCACGTCGCCGCGCTGCGCCTGGAAGGCGACGTGGCCGTAGGGGTTGAGCATCGGGAACGACACCGGCGAGGCGTCGTTCCGAATGAGCACGACGTCGGCCTTCTTGCCCGGCTCGAGGCTGCCCAGGTCGTCGTCGCGGCCGATCGCGTGCGCGCCGCCCCGGGTCGCCCACTCGACGACGTGCTGGGCGCGCAGCCGCAGGTGGGTGATGGTGTCGCCCTTCAGGTGAGCGTCCATGTGCTGGGCCATCCGGTCGGCGTTGAGGGTCGAGCGCATGGCGGAGAACATGTCCCCGCTCCACCACACGCTGGTGTCCACCGAGAGCGACACGGGGATTCCGTACTGCAGGACCTGCTCGGTGGGTGCGTGGCCCTGGCCGGCGCTGCACTCCGACTCGGTCGCCACCGAGATCGAGCCGCCGGTCGCGGCGATCCGCTGGTAGCTGTCCCGGGTGAGGGTCGAGGCGTGCACGTACACGGTCTCCGGCCTCATGAAGTCGTTCTCGTGCATCAGCCGGATGCCGTCGTCGTTGGTGGCGCCCCAGACGCCGGCGTGCGTCGTCACCGGGATGCCGAGGTCGCGGGCCACCTCGAACGCCGCCTTCTCCGGGAAGGCCGGGTCGCCGGTGACGTCGAAGGCGATCTGCACGCCCATCCGGTCGTCGGCGTCGTCCCGCAGCCGCTCCAGCAGCGCGCGGATGCCCGGGTCCGCGGTCCACTCCCACGGGCCGGCCTGGATGTTGCCGTAGGCGAGGACGAAACGGCCGGGCACCGATCGGAGGGCGTCCACCGCCGCCTCGCCGTGCTGCAGGCTCGACAGCCCGTGCGACCAGTCGACCGTCGTCGTGACGCCGGCGTCCAGTGACTCGATGGCCGCCAGGCGGTTGCCGGCGGCGATGTCCTCGGGGCGGAACTTCCGGCCGTGCTCGAGGTAGTACCAGACGAAGTACTGGGTCAGCGTCCAGTCGGCGCCGTAGCCGCGCATCGCCGTCTGCCACATGTGCCGGTGCGAGTCGATCATGCCCGGCATCACGATCCCGCCACGGGCATCGATCTCCTGCGTGCCGTCGGGCACCTCCAGCCGGGGACCGACGGCGGCGATCCGGTCGTCCACGACGAGCACGTCGGCGTCGTCGAGGACGGTCGAGGAGGCGTCCATGGTCAGGACCGTGCCACCGCGCAGCACCAGCGGACGGCCGGGTTCGGGAGTGGCCTCGGGCATGGTCATCGTCTCCTTCAGGACGGCGTCGGCTCGAATCGGACGAGCGTCCGCACAGCGGTCACCGGCGCGATGCCGGTCACCCTCGACCCGCTCGCCACGCGGTGTCAAGAGGATCGCGGCGGGGCTACGCCCCGACGCTCCCAGCGGTTGACACTCCTCCGCGAGGGTGGTGAAACTGCTGCCACGCCGACGCGGACGGATGTCCGCCGAGCAGCCCGGTGGACGAGAGGGGACCGCGAAGCTGATGACGGCCGGCCCACCGGAAGCGACCCCTCCGGCCCACCGCGGGCCCCTCTCCGGCCTGCTGGTGGCCGACTTCTCGCGGATCCTGGCCGGCCCCTACGCGACGATGCTGCTCGCGGACCTGGGGGCGGAGGTGGTGAAGGTCGAGGGCCCGGGCGGTGACGACACCCGCACCTGGCAGCCCCCGGTGCGCGACGGCGTGGCGACGTACTACCTGGGCGCCAACCGCAACAAGCGCTCGATCGCCCTCGACCTCAAGGACCCGGCCGACCTCGAACTCGCCCGCGAGCTGGCTCGCCGGGCGGACGTCTTCGTCGAGAACTTCAAGCCCGGCGGGCTGGAGCGCTTCGGACTCGACTACGACAGCGTCGCGGCCGGCAACGCAGGCGTGATCTACGCGTCCATCAGCGGGTTCGGGAGCGCCCCCGGGGGCCGGTCCCTGCCCGGCTACGACCTCATCGTGCAGGCCATCTCCGGTTTCATGAGTCTCACCGGGGAGCCCGACGGCGAGCCGTACCGGGCCGGTGTCGCGCTCTTCGACATCATGGCCGGGCTGCATGCCACGATCGGCGTCCTCTCCGCCCTGAACCACCGCCACGAGACCGGCCGCGGCCAGCACGTCGAGGTCAATCTGCTCGCCTCCGCCCTCTCCGGGCTCGCGAACCAGACCAGCGCGTTCGTGGCCGGCGGCGTCGTGCCGTTCCGCATGGGCAACAGCCACCCGAGCCTCTACCCCTACGCGCCGATGATGTGCTCCGACGGCGAGCTCATCATCACCGCGGGCAACGACGCCCAGTTCCGCAAGCTCTGCGGCGTGCTGGGGGTCCCGGAGCTGGCCGACGACCCCCGCTTCGCGCGCACCGAGGACCGCAACCATCACCGGGACGAGCTGCGGCCGCTGCTGCTCGAACGGCTGCGCACCCGAACGAAGATGGAGTGGTTCCGCGACATCATCGGCGCGGGGGTGCCCTGCGGGCCGATCAACACCATCGACCAGGGGGTCGCCTTCGCCGAGGAGGTGGGGCTGGACCCGGTGGTGACCGTGGGGGAGGGGTCCGCCGCCGTCCCGACGGTGCGCAACCCCATCACGTTCTCGGCCACGCCCCCCGAGTACCGCCTCCCGCCGCCCACGCTGGACGAGCACGGCGACGAGCTGCGCCGCTGGCTGGCGGCGCCGGCCGACGAGGAGGCGTCGGCATGACCGACCCGGATCGCGCCCGCCCCACCGCCCCGGCGGGCCTGGAGTTCCCGACCTCGCTGGGGACGTCGACCGCCGACGAGATCCGGCTGCTCGGACAGGACCTGACCGAGGACCTCATGGGCAAGGTGGGCTTCGGGGAGCTGGCCTTCTGGCTGGTCACGCTGCGCCGGCCGACCCCCTCGGAGACCCGCGTCTTCGAGGCGGTGCTGGTGGCGCTCGCCGATCACGGGTTCACCCCGACGGCGATCGCGGCGCGCCTGACCTACCTCTCGGCGCCGGACTCGCTGCAGGGCGCGCTCGCCGCCGGCCTGCTCGGCGGCGGCTCACGGTTCCTCGGCGTCACGGAGGACTGCGGGACCTTCCTGCACGAGGTGCTCGAGCGGCACGGCGACGACCACCCCGAGAACGACGCGGGCTGGGACGCCCTGGCGCTCGACGCGGTGACCGCCACCCGCGCCGCGGGGCGCTACGTCCCCGGGCTCGGGCACCCGGTGCACAAGCAGGGCGACCCGCGGACCCCCGTCCTGCTCCGGATCGCCGAGGAGGAGGGCCTGCGCGGTCCGCACCTCCGGCTGTTCGAGGCGATCGGCCGGGTGCACGGCCAGGTGCTGGGACGGCAGTTGCCGCTCAACGGCGCCGGGGTCTGCGGCGCCGCCCTCGCCGACCTCGGGCTGCCCGTCGAGCTCCTCCGGGGCTTCGCGCTGCTGGCCCGTGCGGCCGGGCTGCTCGGGCAGCTCGCCGAGGAGCGCCGGCGGCCGATCGGGATGCAGACCTACCTGACCGTGGACCGCAACGCCGTCTACGTCGATCCCGCCGACGGCTGACGAGGGACGGGACCGTGCGCGCCGCCGTGCTGGAGACGCCCGGGGAGGTCCCGGTCGTCCGCGACCACCCCGATCCGGTCGTCACCCCGGGACACACGTCGGTGCGGGTCACCGCGGCACCCCTGGTGCCGCTGGACCTCCTCTGCGCCTCGGGCACGTCGTACTTCGGCCGGCCGGCAACGCCGTACGTTCCCGGCGTGCAAGGGGTCGGCACGGTCGAGGACTCCGCCACGCTGCCGGCCGGCACGCGGGTGTTCTTCTCGACCACGGCCGGGATGGCGCCCGGCGACGGCGGCCTGGCCGAGCGGTGCGTGGTCCCCGATGTCGACGTCGTCCCCGTCGCGGCCGGCGTCGCCGATCCCGCGCTCGCGGCCCTCGGCCTGTCGGCGGTCGCCGCCTGGATGACGCTGACCTGGCGCGGCCGGCTGCAGGAGGGGGAGCACGTCCTGGTGCTCGGCGCCGGCGGGGCCGTGGGCCAGGCCGCAGTGGGTGCGGCCCGGGTGCTCGGCGCCGGCCGGGTCGTCGCCGTCTGCCGGTCCGAGGAGTCGCAGGAACGCGCCCGGCGGCTCGGCGCCGACGTCGTCGTGCCGCTCGCCGGCGACGTCGACCACCTCACCGCCCGCATCCAGGATGCCGCCGGCGGCAAGGTGGACGTGGTCGTGGACCCGGTGTTCGGCCTCGCGGCGACCGCCGCCTCACGGGTGCTCGGACCAGGCGGCCGCCTGGTGAACCTCGGGGGAGCCTCCGGGGACGTCGCGGAGTTCTCCTCGGCCGTGCTCCGCGGCCGCTCGGCGGAGATCCTCGGGTACACCAACAACGCGCTCAGCCCGGGGCAGCGTCGCGAGGCGCTGACCACGGTGGCGGAGCACGCCGCGCAGGGCCTGATCTCCGTCGCGCACGAGGACATCCCGCTCGCCGACGCAGCGGCGGCCTGGCGGCGCCAGGCCGCCGGCTCCGCAGGCGTGCGGTTGGTTCTGACGCCCTGACCATCGAGACCCGGGACGGCAGCCGCCGCCCGCAGCCCGCCAGGAGGATGCCGTGCAGCCGGTCACCGAGGACAACATCACCGATCTCGCACATCAGCGCTGGACCACCGCGCGCGACCCGCGGCTGGCCGAGCTGCTGGCGGCACTCGTGCGGCACCTGCACGACTTCGCCCGCGAGGTCCGGCTGACCGAGGCCGAGTGGATGGCCGCCATGCAGTGGCTGACCCGCACCGGGCAGATCAGCGACGACAAGAGGCTGGAGTTCATCCTCGCCTCCGACGTCCTCGGCCTGTCGATGCTCGTCGTCCAGATGAACCACCGGCTCGACCCGGCGGCGACACCGGCGACCGTGCTCGGCCCCTTCCACATCGAGGGGTCCCCGGAGCTGGGCTACGGCGGGGACATGTCCGACGGCGTCCCCGGGACCCCGCTCTACCTCCACGGGGTCGTCCGCGACCTGGAGGGGAAGCCGGTGGCCGGGGGAGTGCTCGACGTGTGGCAGGCCGACACCGAGGGCGCCTACGAGTCGCAGCTGCCCGACATCGACGAGGCGCGCCTGCGCGCGAAGTACACGACCCGGGAGGACGGCGGCTACTGCGTGCGCACCATCGCGCCGAAGGGCTACAGCATCCCGATGGACGGCCCGGTCGGGGACCTCATCTCCCGGACCGCCATCAGCCACTTCCGGCCGGCGCACATCCACTTCCTGGTCAACGTGCCGGGCTACGAGCCGCTGATCACGCACCTGTTCCAGGAGGGTGCGGAGTACCTGGACAGCGACGTCGTGTTCGGCACCAAGCAGGAGTTGGTCGTCCGGTTCGAGCAGCGGGAGGCCGGCGAGACCCCGGACGGCGGCAGTTCCGCCGAGCCATGGCTCGAGGCGCGCTACGACTTCGTCCTGCAGCCGACGTCGTGACCAGGCGATCGTGACTCAGGCGATCGTGACTCAGGCAGCCGTGATTCAGGCAGTCGTGATTCAGGCGATCGTGATTCAGGCAGCCGTGACTCAGGCGGCCGGGGCGGGGAGGGACGTCGGCGCGTAGGCGAGCAGCTGCCACGCCCCCGACGCCCGGGTCCAGACGGCGAGGGCGAGGTTGTCGATCGTCTTGGGCCTCCCCTGGACCTCCACGTCGGCGGTCATCCGGCCGACCACGACCGCGGTGTCGCCCAGGACCTCGACGCGTTCCACGGGGTGGTCGATGCGCCGGTAGACGTAGTACCCCGAGCGGAGCTTCTCCAGGTACTCGCTCCTGGTGTCGCGGACGCCGCTGGAGTGCGCGTAGCTCAGTTCCTCCGCGCACACCTCCGTGAGCGTCGTCAGGTCGGCGTCCTGCATGGCGCGGTAGCGGCGGTCCTCCGCGGCCAGCACTGCACGGACGTCGTCGGTGTCGTCTCCCATGGCCGAAGTGTGCCCCGCCGTCATCTCGGCGCGTGCGACGAGGCCGCCTCGTTCGTCCGGCGGCAGCTGGAGAAGGGGCAGGACGGCGGGCTCGGGCTCACCGTCGACGACTGCCGGAAGACCTTCGAGGAGTTGTCGGCCAAGGGCGTGGAGGTCCTGCAGGAGCCCGCCGACCGGCCGTACGGCGTCGAGGCGGTGATGCGCGACGTCTCCGGCAACTGGCTGGTCCTCGTGGAGCCCCGAGCGTTCAGCCCCGCCGACTTCTCCTGAGTCCTCCCGTCGGGGGCCGCCCGCCGGCGGCCGGGCGGGACGGCGATCTCCCTCGCTGCCCCGCCCGGTCCCCGCCTCACGGAGCGGAACGGGACCCGGCGGTGGCCGGCGAGCCCTCCTGCTCCTCCGACGCCCCCGGCGCCTCGGCCGCCGTGTTCCCGTAGAAGGTGGCCGCCGAGTCGTCCGGCGCGTCGCGGGACGACCGCTGCGCTGGGGCGCGAGCGGGCTGCTGCGGCAGCAGGGCGGGGTCGGCCCGGCCCCACTCCTTCTCGACGTCGCTGAGCAGGGCCTCCAGGTAGGAGCGCAGCTGCACCCTGCACGCCTGGCCGAACGCCTTGAGGTAGGCGACCTGCTCCTCGAGCTCCTCCATGCTGCGGGCCCCGGCGTCGGCTCCGGCCATGCCGACCGTCATCTTGGCGGCCGCCTCCTGGGCCGCCTGGATGATCGCGCCGGCGTTCTCCCGCGCCTGCCGGACCTCCTCCTCGTACACGGCGCGGGCCTCGCTGGTCATCTGCCTGCTGAACTCCTCCGCCTCCGCGACGTAGGCGTCCGCCGTCTGCTGGGCGGAGGACAGGATGCGCACCGCCTGCTCGCTCGGCGCCACGGGCACGGGGGTGCCCTCGACGTGGGCCCGGAGCGCGCGCACCTCGTCGCGCAGCTGTGCCTTCTCGGCGATGTGCCGGGCGAGCTCCTCGGCCACCCGGCTCATGACGCGGTCCACCTCGGTGTCGACGTAGCCCGGGCGGAGCATGGAGGCGCGGGTGAACCGCAGCTCGTGGAGGTCGGCCGGGTTGAGTCCGCGATCGTCGTTCCCGGGCTCGTTCGGTGCGCTGGTCATTCGGTCACCTCTCCGTCAAGACTGGGCCCCGGTCGGCTGGGGGCAAAGACCTCGCTGTGAATGCGCCTGCTCGGCACGCCGTGCTCCCGGAGCCGGGAGACGGTGTCGTCCACCATCACTCCGGGGCCTGCGACGTAGACCTCCCGGCTGAGCCACGGCCCGTGCCGCATGACGACGTCGCCCACGTCCCCGTGCTCCAGCGACGAGAGCTTGTCCTCCGAGACGGCGAGGGTGACGCTCAGCCAGGGGTTCTCCTGCTCCAGCCGCCGCAGGTCCGCCCGATCGTAGTGGTGGTCGTCGTTGCGGGCTCCCACGAACAGGTCGACCCGCCGGGCCGGGCCGCGGCGGCTGACCTGGTCGATCAGCGCCTTCAGCGGTGCCAGGCCCATGCCGCCGGCGATGAGGAGGAGGTCGCGGTCGGATTCCGCGTCGAGGGAGATGTGCCCGACGGGCGGGCCGAGACGCAGCACATCGCCCACGCCGACGCGGCGCACCAAGGCGGAACTGACCGGGCCACCGTCGCGGGCCTTGACGTGGATCTCCATCAGGCCGTCCGGACGGGGCGCGTTCGCGGGCGAGTAGTAGCGCCACAGCCGCGGCCGGACGTTCGTCTCCAGGGACAGCGACTGCCCGGCCACGTAGTCGTACTGGGCACGGGGACGTATCCGGAGGACCGCGACGTCGATGGCCCGCGTCTCGTGGGCGACCACGTCGGCGTCCCACCAGGCCGGCTGCTCTGCGGCCTCGTCGGCCGCGGCGGTCATCACCTCGGCGACGAGGGTGTAGGCCTCGGTCCAGTCCTTGGCGAGCTCGGGGCTCCACTGGTCGTCGAAGTGCTCCAGCGTGGCGAGCAGGCTCGCCCCGACGGCCGGGTAGTGCGCCGCCAGGGTGCCGAACTTGCGATGGTCGCGTCCGAGCTGCTGCAGGATCGGCACGAGCGCGTCGAGGTCGTCGACCCGTGCGACGACGTCGCCCAGGGCGCTGAAGAGCCGGTCGCGCTGGTGGGCCATCGAGACCGGGAACATCTGCCGGGTCTCGGGATGGCTCAGGAACAGGTGCGAATAGAAGTACAGCGGGGCCTCGTCCCCGGTGGCAGCGGCCTTGGCGAAGTTCGCCCGCATCGCGGCGATGTCCACGCACGCCTCCTTCCTCGTCTGTGGGTGACCCGCCCGGACCCGAGGGTCCGGGCCGGACGGGTCCGGACAGGTCTGCGTCAGGCGCTGTGCCGGCCGCTCCGCTCGGCGCCCGGGGTCTCCTCCGTGGCGAGGTCCGCCTGCCAGAGGTCGGGCCCGAAGACCTCGTACTGGATGTCGCGGGGATGCACGTCGCGGTCGATCAGCGAGCTGCGGACCGCCTGCATGAAGGGAAGGGGACCGCAGAGGTAATAGGTGGCGTCGTCCGGGAGCTTGACCTCGTCCAGATCCATCACACCCGCGTGCGCCTCCACGGGGAGCGTGCTCTCGGCCCCGCGCTCGTACCAGACGTGGGCCGACCCGCCGGAAAGGGCGCGGAGATCCTCCAGCACCTGGTGCCGCAGGGCGAAGGACGCCTCGTCGACGTCGGCATGCAGGAAGGTGATCGGCAGGTGGGAGCCGGCCGCCGCGAGGTGGGAGAGCATGCCGGCCATCGGGGTGACGCCGATCCCGGCGCTCGCGAACACCGCCGGGCGCGAGTCGTCCAGGACGACGTCGCCGAAGGGCAGTGACATCGTTAGCCGGTCACCGACCGCGACGGTGTCGCACAGGAAATTGGACACCTCGCCGTCCGGCTTGCCCTCGTCGTGGACGCGCTTGACGGAGAACTGCCGGTGCTCACCGTCGTCGGCCTTGGTGAGGCTGTACTGGCGGGGCTGGCGGACGCCGTCGGGCATCGGCACCTGCACGGTCACGTACTGGCCGGGCAGCGAGGTCTTCACCAGGCGGTCGTCGATCCGGCGGACCCGGAACGTCACGACGTCCTCGGTCTCCTGGACCTTCTCGACGACCTCCCAGTCGCGCCACACCGTCTCCGGACGCACCCCCCGGGCGCTGTAGAGCCCGCGCTCCTGGTTGATCAACGCGTAGGCCATCAGCCAGTAGACCTCGTCCCAGGCCGCGGCCACCTCGGGCGTGACCGCGGCGCCGAGCACGTCGACGATCGCCCAGAACAGGTTGTCGTGGACGACGTCGTACTGGGCCGGGGTGATGCCGAGCGACGCGTGCTTGTGCGCGATGCGCGAGAGCAGGTGCTCGGGCAGCTGCTCGGGCACCTTCACCAGGGAGCTGGCGAAGACCGCGACGGATCCGGCGAGCGCCATCTGCTGCGTCTTCTCCGCCTGGTTCCCGCGGTTGAAGACGCCGTCGAGCAGCTCGGGATGTTCGCCGAAGAGGTGTGCGTAGAACCGGGTGGCGATCTCTTCGATGTTGTCGGCGACCACCGGAAGGGTCGCCTCGATCACGGGTCGGGATCGGTCGGAAAGCACGTGGGTCTCCCTTGCCAGTCGACTTGCCCCCCGCTGGCCAGCGGTCACGTTCCGCTCGTCGCTCGCTACCCGTTCTACCGGATCTGAGGCGTGCGGACTGCGCCCGGGCGTGTCGAAGGGCTGGTGGGGCCGGTGCGGAGCGCCGTTCCGGCACGGCCGCCCGCGCCGCCGGCCTACTCCTCGCCCGGATAGGGCGGGGCGCTGTCGGCGACGACGGCACCCCTCCGGCCCAGCGGCTGCTCGGGCCCCACCGTCGAGTCGCGGACGGTCTGGCGCTCCGCCTCGGCGTTGACCGAGGCACCGAGGATGACCAGGAACACCGAGATCCACAGCCAGAACATGCTGATCGCCACGCCGGCCAGGGAACCGTAGGTGGACGCGTAGTTGCCGAGGCTCTGCACGTAGGCGAACAGGCCGATCGAGGTGGCCAGCCAGAGCACCGTGGTGACCATCGCGCCTCCGCTGATCCATCGCCAGCGGGCCTGCTTGCGGTCGGGGGCGAACCGGTAGAGCACCGCGAGAGCCCCGGCCATGACCGCCGCGAGGGCCGGCCAGGCGAGCGTGCTCACGAGGAGGCGCACCGGCTCCGCGGCCCCGTCGGCGGCCCGGGCGACGGCGCCGGCCACGGCGAGAACCGCGCCGAGGAGCAGGGCGCCTCCTAGGACGACGGTGAGCGCGAGCCCCATGCGGCGCAGGAACCCGCGGGTCTCGGTCTCGTGGTAGGCGAGCGTCAGGGCGTCGACCAGGTAGCCGGCGGCGGTCGTCGCCGTCCAGAGGGCGATGACCAGGCCGGTGAGACCGCGGAAGGTGTGCACCTGCGTCGAGGCGGCGGTGATGGTCGTGAGCTGATCGAGGACGAGCGGCTGGAGCTCGGGCGGGAGGCGCCCGGCGACGCTCGCCATCTGCTGCATCGCCTGGGCGGGGGTGTTGACGGCGCCGTACACCGACAGCGCCGTCACCAGCATCGGGGCGATGGACAGGACGGCGAAGAAGGCGATGCCGGCGCTGGCGACCTGGAGCCGGTCGCTCAGGACGTGCCGCCCGGCGCGCCGCAGGATGCGCAGCCACGCCCGGAAGGGGATCCGGTGCGGCGAGATCGCGTCGCTGGACCCGGCGCCGGCGTCCGGGGCCGCCGGCGCGCTGACCGGGGCCGTGCCTTTCCCCGCCACTGCCATGAGCGCTTGTCTTCCCTCGATGTACCCGCGCCAAGCGGTCCTCGCCCTGCGGACATCCGCGCGTGTCGCCCGGCCGGCTCGCCGGTCCGCCCGGACGCCCGGGCAGGAATGGGGGCGGCCGCTCAGGCCGGGGCGCTCGCCGACCGCGACGGGACCGTGATGTCGTACTGCGCGATCTTGCGGTAGAGGGTGGCCCGCCCGATGCCCAGGTCCTCGGCCACGTGCTTGATGGTGGTGTGCGGTTCGGTGAGGCAGCGGATGATCTCGTCCCGCTCCAGCCTCTCCAGGCGGGTCAGCGTGCGCCGCCCGCCGTCCAGGACCTCGGGCGCGAGGTGCTGGACATCGATGACGTCGGCGCGGGATGCGGCGTCGCGGACGATGCGCCGGAGCTGCCGGACGTTCTCCGGCCAGTGGTAGCTGGTCAGGGCGCGGGCCGCACGCGGGGTGAAGCTCAGATCGCGGTGGCGCTCCTCGCGCGCGACGTGGTGGGCAAGCGGCAGGACGTCGTCGGCCCGGTGCCGCAGGGGTGGGGCTTCGACCACGGTGTCGACCAGCCGGGCGAGCTGTTCGGGGATCGCCGTGAAGCCGGCGGCGGTCAGCACGAAGGGCTGGGGGCGGTCGGGCGAGCGGACGGCGTCGAGGGTCCGGACGAGGTCCTCCGCAGCCCAGGCCGGCAGCCGCTCGATGCCGGACACGATGATGCACGCGTCGGCACTGCGCAGTCCCGGCGTCCACAGTTCCAGCCAGGCCGCCACGTCGGGGGCCTCGGGGGCGCGGGCGTGCAGGATCCGCTGCCGGGCGGCGTGCCGCCGGCGGGCGAGGGCCGCCAGGGTCGCCTTTCCCGCGCCCGGCTCACCGACGACGGCCAGGACCCGGCCGGCTGCGGTCGCCGCTGCCGCGTCGCCGACCGCGGCCCGCCAGACCGTGGAGCCGCAGGGATCGCCGGTGGCCGGCGAGAGGTGCCCCCCGACGACGTGGAAGACCTCGCCACGCGGTGCGGGGCGGATGGCGCGCCCGGTCGACCGGACCAGCATCAGCCCGGTCGTCGCCCCCGCCGCCGCCTGCGCGAGGGCGAGCAGGAGCTCGGAGGAGGAGTCGGACCAGGTCGTGAGGTTGATGCTGCCGGCGAGCTCGCCGGACACGGGGTCCAGGACGGGTGCCGCGGCGCAGGTGTAGCCGCGCAGCTCGCTGCAGTAGTGGTCGGCCGCCCGCACGAGCGAGGGAGCGCGGTCGGCCAGGGACAGGCCGAGTCCGTTGGTGCCGGCGTTGCGCTCGGAGTACGAGAACCCAGGTGCGAGGTGGACCCGGTCCAGCGAGGAGCGGATGCCCGGGTCGGTGCACAGCCGGATCAGCACCAGGCCGTCGGAGTCGGCGACCATGAGGCTCACCGGCTCGTTCGCGATCGTCGACTGGAGTCCGGTGAGCACCTGCGAGGCGCACTCGGCGAGCAGCGACCCGGTGTCGACCGAGCCGGTGAACACCGGCAGGACCTCGTCGTGCGGCACGCCGTACTGCTCGCTGCGCCGCCACGACGCCCGCAGCCGGGGCGCGGCCGTCCGCGTGTCCAGATCGGGATCCGCGAGCGTCCCGGGAACGCTGGGCGGGCCCTCGGGGTGATCGTCCACGAGACCGCCCTCCCGAGCAGCGAAGGTCGCGCCTGCCCCGGGCACCGGGCGACGGGGCTGGCGTGTGACCGGCACCATATGCCGCCCTCCGGGGCCGATGGGGCCTCCGGCGTCCCAAAGTGAGACATCCGGACCCTGCTCGGTCGTGCGCAACCGGCCTAGCGTCCGATCCACAGCGTGACCGCTGTCACAACGACCGCTGGGAGGCCGGGATGTACAGCAAGGACGGCGAGAACTACTTCGTCGTGGACGCCCACATCGCGCTGTGGGACGCACGCCCCGACAACCAGAAGAACATCCACGGCAAGCAGTTCATCGACTGCTTCTACGACTACCACCGCAACCTCAGCCCGGAATCCGAGGTCTGGTCCTACGAGGAGTACCTCTACCAGGGCGGCGAGCGTCTGATGCGCGACATGTTCGGCGACGGGGTCGTCGACCACGCGATCTTCCAGCCGGCCCGGCTCGCCGAGTTCTACCACCGTGGCTTCGGCCAGACCGACGAGGCGTCGGCCCTGGCCGCGGCTCATCCCGACAAGCTCACCTACAACCACTACTTCGACCCCCGTGACGGCGAGCGCGGACTCGACCAGCTCCGGGCCGACGCCGAGCGGTTCGGGCTGAAGGGCGTGAAGCTCTACACGGCCGACTGGCACGGGGACTCACGCGGCTGGAAGCTCAGCGACCCGATGGCCTACCGGTACTTCGAGGTCTGCCGCGAACTCGGGATCCGCAACATCCACGTGCACAAGGGCCCGACCATCCGCCCGCTGGACCGGGACGCCTTCGACGTCGCCGACGTCGACCACGCCGCCACCGATTTCACCGACCTGAACTTCGTCGTCGAGCACGTCGGGCTGCCGCGGCTCGAGGACTTCTGCTGGATCGCCACCCAGGAGCCCAACGTCCACGGCGGTCTCGCCGTCGCGATGCCGTTCATCCACACCCGGCCGCGGTACTTCGCCCAGATCATGGGCGAGCTCCTCTACTGGATCGGGGAGGACCGGATCCTCTTCTCGAGCGACTACGCGTTGTGGACGCCGCAGTGGCTGATCCAGAAGTTCGTCGACTTCCAGATCCCCGAGGACCTGACCGAGTACGCGCCGATCGGCACCGACACGAAGAAGAAGGTGCTCGGTCTGAACGCGGCCAAGCTCTACGACATCCCGGTGCCGGCGCACCTGCGGCTGCCCGACGCGGGCGAGACCGAGACCGGGCCCCGTCAGCCGGGCGCCGCCGACCTCGCGATGGCCTGAGGGCCGGCGCGATGGCCGCCGTCCTGACCGACCTCGCCGCCGAGGTCCGTACCGCACTGGGCACCGTCGTCGATCCCGAGCTGGACGAGCCCATCACCGATCTCGGGTTCGTCCGCTCGGTCGCCGTCGACGGGGCCACGGCCGAGGTGCATCTGCGCCTGCCGACGTCGTTCTGCGCGCCGAACTTCGCCTGGCTCATGGTGTCGGATGCGCGCGAGGCCGTGGCCGCCGTCCCCGGGGTGGCCCGGGTGGTCGTCGAGCTCGACGACCACCACGACTCCGACCTCATCAATCGCGGCCTGGCGGCCTCGGCGGGCTACCGCGGCACCTTCGGGCACGAGGCGGAGGACTCGCTCGACGAGCTCCGGGCGACCTTCCAGCGCAAGGCGCACACCGCCGCCATGGAGCGCGCGATCACCGGCCTGCTCCGGTCGGACCGGTCGCGCACCGAGGCCGACGTCCACGACCTGGTCCTGGGCGATCTCCCGCCGGGGACGCCGAGCACGGAGGCGCTGCTGCGCCGCCGGGCCACCCTCGGGCTGCGCGTGGACGCCGACGCCCCGGTGCTCGTGCACGACGACGGGACCCGCCCGGACCGGGCCGACGCGGTGATGCGGCTGCGCATCGCCCGGTCGGTCCGCATCTCGGTCGACGGCAACGCGCACTTCTGCCGCGGCCTCCTGCAGACCCGCTACCCCGGTTCCGAGGCCGACCAGGTGCCGCGGGCCGACGAACGCCCCCTCCTCCCGCTCCTCGTTCCGTCGAAAGGACCGACGTCATGAAGGCCGTCCGCGTGGTCGGGTACCACGAGCCCCTGCAGATGGACGACGTGCCGGCGCCGGAGGTCACCGGCCCGCACGACGTGATCGTGCGGATCGGCGGCGCCGGTGTCTGCCGCACCGACCTGCACATCCTCGAGGGGCAGTGGGCCGAGAAGTCGGGGGTCACGCTCCCGTACACCATCGGGCACGAGAACGCGGGCTGGGTGCACGCCGTCGGCAGCGCGGTCACGAACGTGGCCGAGGGCGACAAGGTCATCCTCCATCCACTGATCACCTGCGGGCTGTGCCGGGCCTGCCGCTTCGGCGACGACGTCCACTGCGAGAACAACGCCTTTCCGGGCATCAGCACCGACGGCGGGTACGCCGAGTACCTCAAGACCTCGGCGCGCAGCGTGGTGCGGATCGACGACACGCTCGAGCCCGCGGACGTGGCGGCGCTCGCCGACGCGGGTCTGACCGCGTACCACGCCGTCGCGAAGGCAGCCCGCAGGCTCCGGGCGGGGGACCGGTGCGTGCTGATCGGCGCCGGCGGGCTCGGGCACATCGGCATCCAGGTGATGGCGGCGCTGTCCCCGGCGGAGATCGTCGTCGTCGACCGGAACCCGGACGCCGTGAAGCTCGCGGTGTCCATCGGGGCGCACCACGGCGTCGTCGCCGACGGCGGTCAGGTCGAGGAGGTCCTCGAGCTCACCGGGGGGAACGGCGCCGAGCAGGTCATCGACTTCGTCGGCGAGGGCGGGTCGACGGCCGAGGGCATCCGGATGACCCGGCGGGCCGGCGACTACCACATCGTCGGCTACGGCGAGGACATCGTCGTGCCGACGATCGACCTCATCTCGACCGAGATCAACATCGTGGGCAACCTGGTCGGCTCCTACAACGACCTGGTCGAGCTCATGGCCCTGGCCGCGCGGCAGAAGGTCACGCTGCACACGGCGAAGTACTCCCTGGACGACTTCCAGTCCGCCCTCGACGACCTCGACGCCGGCCGGGTCCGCGGCCGGGCCATCCTCGTTCCCTGAGAGGTACGCAGATGATCTTCATCGCCGCCAAGTGGCGGATCCGCCCCGACGACGCCGAGGCGTGGCCCGAGATCAGCCGCAGCTTCAGCGAGGCCACCCGCGCCGAGCCCGGGTGCCTGTGGTTCGAGTGGTCCCGGAGTCTCACGGACCCGACCGAGTACGTCCTCGTCGAGGCATTCCGGGACGACGACGCCGCGCGGGCACACGTGACGTCCGAGCACTTCTACACCGCTCAGAAGGAGCTGCCGGCCCACCTCGTCGAGACGCCGAAGATCGTCAACTTCACCGTTCCGCAGGACGACTGGTCGGAGCTGGGCGAGATGGCGGTCGACCGGGCCGGCTGACGGTCACTCCACCGCCGCACCGAACGCCGTTCCGCCGACCCATTCGCGAAGGGACCATCCGATGCCCACACCCACCGACGACCGCCGCGACCTGCTGACCGTCATCGCCTACATGCGCGCAGCTCCCGGCAGGGAGGACGAGCTGCGCCGGGAGCTCGAGGCGCTGGTCGAGCCCACCAGCCAGGAGGCGGGCTACGTCAACTACGACCTGCACGAGTCCGTCGAGCAGCCCGGCACCTTCTTCTTCTACGAGAACTGGGAGTCGGCCGGGCATCTCGACGCCCACCTGGCGACCCCGCACCTCACCCGCTTCGCGAGCATCATGGGCGACCTGCTCGACGAGAAAGGGCTGACGATCAACCGGCTGCGCCGGATCGCCTGAGGAGACGGCGGCGCAGCGGGGGATGGGTACCGCCCGGGGTCGGGCGTAGCGTTTTCGGGCGTAGCGTTTCGGCCCCGGGCGTCTCGGCCCCGGGCGTTTCGGCCCCGGAAGGGCAGGGGCGATGCACGAGCTCGCGATCACCCAGGGCGTGGTGGACGCCGTCACCGAGCGCACCGGCAGCGCACCGGTGGCGGTCGTGCGGGTGCGGGTCGGCCGCCTCGCCGGCGTCGTCCCGGACGCCATGCGGTTCTGCTTCGAGCTCGTCACGGCGGGGACGCCGCTGGAGGGGGCGGAGCTCGAGATCGAGCAGCCGGAGGGGCGGGCGCGCTGCCGCTCCTGCGGGAGGAACTTCGCGCTGCCCGATCCCGTCCTGCTGTGCCGCTGCGGCAGTGCGGACGTCGAGGTGCTGGCCGGACGCGAACTCGGCGTCGCGTCCGTCGTGATGGCCGAACCGGCGGGCTGAGGGAGCGGGACGTGTGCGGAACCTGTGGCTGCGGGGAGGCGGACGTCCGGGTGGAGCTGCTCGCCTTCGGCCCTGATCGAAGCGGTGGCCCTGATCGAAGCCGTGGCCCCGATCAGGAGGAGCCGGCCGGGCACGGGCATCGGCACGAGCCGCTGACCGGAGTCGTGGACATCGAGACGGCCCTGCTCGCCAAGAACGACCACCTGGCCGGGCACAACCGCGCCTGGCTGGCCGAGCGGGGCATCGTCGCGCTCAACCTGATGAGCTCACCGGGTTCCGGCAAGACGTCCCTCCTTGCCCGGACGATCGCCGAGCTGACGCCGAGCCGCCCGGTCTCGGTCATCGAGGGGGATCAGGAGACCCGGATCGACGCCGAGCGGATCCGGAGCACCGGCGCACCCGTCGTCCAGATCAACACCGGCGCGGGCTGCCACCTCGATGCGGACATGCTGGCCCGCGGACTGGCGGAGCTGCGGCCGCCGGACGGTTCGCTGGTCTTCGTCGAGAACGTCGGCAACCTGGTCTGTCCGGCGCTCTTCGACCTCGGCGAGGCCGCCCGGATCGTCGTCGTGTCGGTGACCGAGGGCGAGGACAAGCCGCTCAAGTACCCGCAGATGTTCTCGGTCGCCGACCTCGTCCTGATCAACAAGGTCGACCTGCTGCCCTACGTCGACGTGCAGCTGCCGCGGCTCGTCGCGCACTGCCGGGCGGTGCGGCCCGGCGTCCGTGTGCTGCCGTTGTCGGTGACCACCGGCGAGGGCATGGCGGCGTGGTGTGACTGGCTGCTGACCTGCGACCCTGTCCGGCGCTGACCGCCCGGCTCTCCCTTGACAGCCGGTCGAGGAGGAGCGTAATCACAGGTCAGGCCGCGCACGTGGACCCAGATCCGGTCCAGCGGAAGTCAGGGGTTCTGCCCCCGGCAGGGCCGAGCAGACACCCCGGGAAGCCTGGCGTCATGCCATACGCGCCCACCCGAGAGGCCGAACTCGCCGCCGAACAGGTCCTGATCCACGTGCTGTGGATCAACGCCGGTCTCAGCTGCGACGGCGACTCCGTGGCCCTCACCGGGGCCACCCAGCCCAGCATCGAGGAGATCGCGCTCGGTGCCCTGCCGGGGCTGCCGAAAGTCGCCGTCCACTGGCCGCTGATCGACTTCGAGTGCGGCCCGAACGGCGGCGCGGACGACTTCCTGGAGTGGTTCTTCAAGGCCGACCGCGGGGAGCTCGAGCCGTTCGTGCTGGTCGTCGAGGGGTCCATCCCCAACGAGAAGATCAAGGACGAGGGTTACTGGTGCGGCTTCGGCAACAACCCGGCCACCGGGCAGCCGATGACCACCAGCGAGTGGCTCGACCGGCTGACGCCGAAGGCGACGGCCGTCGTGGCCGTCGGCACGTGCGCCACGTACGGCGGCATCCACGCGATGGCCGGCAACCCCACCGGGGCGATGGGCGTCCCGGACTACCTCGGCTGGGACTGGAAGTCCAAGGCCGGCATCCCGATCGTCTGCGTGCCGGGCTGCCCGATCCAGCCGGACAACCTGTCGGAGACCCTGACCTATCTGCTCTACATGGCCACCGGCCAGGCGCCGATGATCCCGCTCGACGAGGCGCTGCGGCCCACCTGGCTGTTCGGCCGCACCGTGCACGAGGGCTGTGACCGCGCCGGCTACTACGAGCAGGGCGACTTCGCGACCGAGTACGGCTCGCCCAAGTGCATCGTCAAGCTGGGCTGCTGGGGCCCGGTCGTGAAGTGCAACGTGCCCAAGCGGGGCTGGATCAACGGCGTGGGCGGCTGCCCGAACGTGGGCGGGATCTGCATCGGCTGCACCATGCCCGGCTTCCCCGACAAGTTCATGCCGTTCATGGACGAGCCGCCCGGCGGAAAGCTCTCGACGGCGGCCGTCGGCCCGTACGGCGCGGCGATCCGGCGACTGCGCACCATCACGACGCGGACCGTCGACAAGGAACCCAAGTGGCGCAGGCCGGGCCGCGAGCTCGTGACCGGTGCGAAGCGGACCTGGTGACGACGATGACTCTGACCGAACCCCGTACGACCGGTAGGACTCCCGGCGCGAACCTCGTCGAGATGGCCTGGGACCCGATCACCCGGATCGTGGGCAGCCTGGGCATCTACACCAAGATCGACTTCGAGGCCCGCGAGGTCGTCGAGTGCCACAGCACGTCGTCGATCTTCCGTGGCTACTCGATCTTCATGAAGGGCAAGGACCCGCGCGACGCGCACTTCATCACCAGCCGCATCTGCGGCATCTGCGGCGACAACCACGCCACGTGCTCCTGCTATTGCCAGAACATGGCCTACGGCGTGAAGCCGCCGCACCTGGGGGAGTGGATCGTCAATCTCGGCGAGGCGGCCGAGTACATGTTCGACCACAACATCTTCCAGGAGAACCTGGTCGGGGTGGACTACTGCGAGAAGATGGTCGCCGAGACCAATCCCCGCGTGCTCGAGCAGGCCAACCGGACCGACGCCCCGCACGCCGACCAGCACGGGTACCGGACCATCGGCGACATCATGCGGTCGCTGAACCCGTTCACCGGCGAGTTCTACCGCGAGGCGCTGCAGGTCAGCCGCTGGACGCGGGAGATGTTCTGCCTCATGGAGGGGCGGCACGTCCACCCGTCCACGCTGTACCCGGGTGGCGTCGGCACGGTCGCGACCATCCAGCTGATGACCGACTACATGACCCGGCTCATGCGCTACGTCGAGTTCATGAAGAAGGTCGTGCCGATGCACGACGACCTGTTCGACTTCTTCTACCAGGCGTTGCCCGGCTACGAGATGGTCGGCAACCGGCGGATCCTGCTCGGCTGCTGGGGCTCCTTCCAGGACCCGGAGTACTGCAACTTCGAGTACAAGGACATGACCGAGTGGGGTCGCAAGATGTACGTGACCCCGGGCATCGTCGTCGACGGCACACTCGTGACGACCGACCTCGTGCAGATCAACCTCGGGATCCGGATCCTGCTGGGCAGCTCCTACTACGAGGACTGGCTCGGCCAGGAGGTCTTCGTCGAGCGGGACCCGCTCGGCAATCCGGTCGACGTCCGGCACCCGTGGAACCAGCACACCAACCCGCGGCCGCAGAAGCGCGACCTCGACGACAAGTACAGCTGGGTGATGAGCCCGCGCTGGTACGACGGCAAGGACTACCTGGCGCTGGACACCGGCGGCGGCCCGCTGGCCCGGCTCTGGTCGACGGCGCTGGCCAACCTGGTCGACATCGGCTACGTCAAGGCCACCGGGCACAGCGTGCAGATCAACCTGCCGAAGACGGCGCTCAAGGGCCCTGTCACCCTGGAGTGGAAGGTCCCCCAGTGGAGCAACACGATCGAGCGGAACCGGGCGCGGACCTACTTCCAGGCCTACGCGGCCGCGTGCGCGCTGCACTTCGCGGAGAAGGCGCTGGTCGAGATCCGGGCCGGGCGGACCAAGACCTGGGAGTCCTTCGAGGTTCCTGACGAGGGCATCGGCTGCGGCTTCACCGAGGCCGTGCGGGGCGTGCTCAGCCACCACATGGTCATCCGGGACGGGAAGATCGCGAACTACCACCCGTATCCGCCGACCCCGTGGAACGCCAACCCCCGCGACTCCTACGGCACCCCGGGCCCCTACGAGGACGCCGTCCAAGGCCAGCCGCTCTTCGAGGAGAACGACCGGGAGCACTTCAAGGGCATCGACATCATGCGGACCGTCCGCAGCTTCGACCCCTGCCTGCCGTGCGGCGTGCACATGTATCTCGGCAACGGGAAGACCTTGGAGATGACCCACTCGCCCACGCAGTCGGTCACCGGCGAGTGACGGCGCCGGCATGACGTCGGCGGGCACGGTCCCGGAGGCGGGCGCGGCGCCGGACCCGGGGGAACCCGACCTCCGGGTCACGGGGGAGCGGATCGAGGCCCTGCTGGAGGCGGCGTCCACCGGCGGGCGGGTCGCCCGCGAGCGAGCCGAGGAGCTGGTCCGGCTCGTCGTCGACCTCTACGGGTCGGGGCTGGAACGGCTGCTGGAGATCGCGCACGAGTCCGGCCGGCTGGACGACGAGCTGCTCGACCGGCTCGCCGCCGACGAGCTCGTCTCCAGCCTGCTGGTCGTGCACGGCCTGCACCCCTACGACGTCGGGACGCGGGTTGCGCGCGCGCTCGACGGCGTGCGGCCCTACCTGGGCTCGCACGGAGGGGACGTCGAGCTGGTCGGCGTGACCGAGGACGGTGTCGTGCGCCTGCGGATGCTGGGCAGCTGCGACGGGTGCCCGTCGTCCTCGGTCACGTTGACCTTGGCGGTGGAGACGGCGATCCAGGCCGCCGCGCCGGAGATCCTCGGCATCGAGGTCGAGGAGGCAACCCCCCGGGCGACCGCGGCGGTGATCCCGGTGTCGGCCCTGCGGTCGCGGCTGGACTCCGGCGCGCGGGTTCCGGCGGGTGGCGGTTGGACCGCGGTCGACGGGGCGGACGCCCTGCCGGCCGGGCAGGCCGCCGGCTTCGCGGTCGCCGGGATGCCCGTCGCCGTCGTGCGGGTGGGTCCCGACTTCTATGCCTACCGGGACCGCTGCCCGCGGTGCGGCGGCGGGATCGCGGCCGGCGCCGTCGAGCGGCGGCTCGGCGGCAGCGCCGCGGACGCGGTCCTGCGCTGCCCGGGCTGCCGCGCCCACTACGACGTCCGGCGCGCCGGCCGCGGGCTCGACGATCCCGACGACCACCTCGAGCCGCTGCCGCTGCTGGTTCGCGAGGGCGTCGTCACGGTGGCCCTGCCCGGGGCGGCGGTGAGCGCATGACCGCGTCGTCGTCTCCGCTCTCCGTGCTCGCGCGGATTCGGGCGAACCGGCCCGTGCCGAGCGCCGAGGAGCGCTGCGAGATGTGCGCCGAGCCGATCGGCGGGGCGCACCCGCACGTGGTCGACGTCGTCGGCCGGGGCCTGCTGTGCACCTGCCGGCCCTGCTACCTGCTGTTCACGGCCGAGGGGGCGGAGCTGCGCTACCGCGCCGTCCCCGACCGCTACCTGTCGTTGCCGGACTTCGCCCTCCACGCCGGCGCCTGGGACGAGTTGCAGATCCCCGTCGGGCTGGCGTTCTTCTTCTCCAACTCGGTGCAGTCCCGGACCGTGGCCTTCTACCCGGGCCCCGCGGGGGCCACCGAGTCGGAGCTCCCGCTGGGCGCCTGGGACCGGATCGTCGGCGCCAACCCGGTGCTCGGCTCGCTCGTGCCCGACGTCGAGGCACTGATCGTCCGGATGCCGGACCGGTCGAGGACCGAGCCGGCCGCCCACCTGGTGCCCATCGACCGCTGCTACGAGCTCGTCGGCCTGCTCCGGACGGCGTGGCGCGGGTTCGACGGCGGGCAGGAGGCGCGGGCCCTGCTCGACGCCTTCTTCGCCGACCTGGCCGCGCGCGGGAAGCCGGTGCGGTGATGCCGGAGCTGACGTTCACCGTCGTCGACATTCGCCCCGAGCCGTATGCCGTCGTCCCGAACCTGCTCGCCCGGCTGCGCATCGAGGAGACGACCGGCGAGCAGGTGCACGCCCTGGCGCTGCGCGCCCAGGTCCGCATCGAGCCGCAGCGGCGGCGCTACGACGATCCCGAGGTCAGGGCGCTGCTCGACCTGTTCGGCGACCGGACCCGCTTCGCGCAGACCTTGCGGCCGTTCCCGTGGCTGCACGCCTCGACCGTCGCGCAGGGGTTCACCGGGGCATGCGAGATCGACCTCGTGCTCCCGTGCACGTACGACTTCGACGTCTCGGGGACCACCTATCTGCACGCGCTGCGCGACGGTGAGATCCCGCTCCTGTTCCTCTTCAGCGGCACGGTGTTCTGCCGCGGCACCGCCGGTTTCTCCGTCACCCAGGTGCCGTGGGACCTCGAGGCCCGGTACCGGATGCCGGCCGCCGTCTGGCGCGACCTGATGGAGGCGCACTTCCCGCGCAGCGAATGGCTGCGGATGCGGCGGGACACCGTCGAGGCGCTCGCCCACTACCGGCACGTCCGCGGGCTGACCAGCTGGGACGACGCCGTCACCTTGCTGCTCGGGCAGGTCTCGGTGGGAGAGCCGTCATGACCCTCGACCTGGCTCGCCTCGCCGCCGACGCCGTCCTCTACGAGGGGTACCTGCTCTATCCCTACCGGTCCACCGCGGCCAAGAACCAGGTGCGCTGGCAGTTCGGCGTCCTCGGTCCGCCGGGGGCGGCGGAGGCCTCGCTGGGGGAGGAGGCCGGTCTGGCCGCCGAGTGCCTGCTGCGGCCGGACGCCGGCGCCCGATGGGAGGACACTGCCGCGACGGTCACCGTGCACCTGCGGTTCCTCCAGCTGCAGCGCCGGCTGGCCCAGCGCCGGTCGGCCGACGGCAGCCACCGGACGGTCGAGAAGCTGTGGTCCGGGAACGAGCACTGGACCAGCTGGGACGAGGCCGTCGAGGTCGAGCACGAGCTGGGCACCTTCGGGGTCGACGCCCTGCGACGGGGCGTCGCGCTGACCGTGGCGGTCGACGGCGGCGAGGACGTCGAGCCCGTGCCCGGCGGGCGGCTGCTGCGCCGCCGATGGCCGCTGCGGGCGGCCGCGGCGGTGGGGGCCGAGGAGGACGGCGACCTGCTGCGCCTGCGGCTCGCGGTCACCAACACCGCCGCTGCCGCTGCGGACCGGGACGCCGCCCTGCGGTCCTCGCTGATCGGCGCGCACCTGCTGCTGGCCGCCGAGCACGCTCGGTTCGTCTCCGTGATCGACCCGCCGGAGGAGGCCCGGGCCGCTGCCTCCCGCTGTCGCCAGCGCCGGTGCTGGCCGGTCCTGGCCGGTGACGGCGGTCCGGACGGGCAGGCCTCGGACGTGGTGCTCGCGTCGCCGATCATCCTGTACGACCACCCCGCGGTGGCCCCCGAGAGCGTCGCCGCGATGTTCGACTCCACCGAGATCGACGAGATCCTGACGCTGCGGGTCATGACGCTGACCGACGACGAGAAGGCTCAGGCCCGGGCGACGGATGCGAGGGCGGCGGCGATCATCGACCGCTGCGAGCAGATGTCGCCCGCCGAGCTGCAGCGACTGCACGGGATCCTGCGCGAGCCGCACGCCGCGTCGGACGGCCCGGTCCTGACCGGCGACGACTGGTGGGCCGCCGAGGCCGCGGCCACGGTGTCGCCGGAGACCGATTCCGTGCTGGTGGCCGGCACCCGGGTGGGCCGGGGGAGCCCGGTCCGGCTGCGACCGTCCCGCCGCGCGGACGCCCAGGACATGTTCCTGGCCGGCCAGGAGGCCACCGTCATCGGCGTGCACGTCGACCTCGACGGCGAGACGCACGTGGCCGTGACCCTTGTCGATGATCCGGCGGCGGAGCTGCACGACTGGTACGGCCGCTACCTCTACTTCGCGCCCGACGAGCTCGAACCGCTCGTCCGGGCGGCTCCGGACAGCCCGGAAGCCGATCAACGAGAGGAGAGACCGTCGTGAGGATGGTCGGAGTGCTGACCACGCTGCTGGTCGCGGCGGGCCTGGCGGGAGCCGTCGTCGTCGGCGTCCGCTCGGTCCCGGACGTGAAGCGCTACCTGGCGATGCGCCGGATGTAGGAGGCGACGACGTGATCGACGACGTGAACGACGACGACGGCACCGAACCCGCCACCCATCTGCAGGAGGAACCGCAGTCCGAGCGGGGAGCACCCGGATCGCGGGACACCGGCTCGGCCGAGCCGGGCGGGGGCCCGGTGGACCGGCCGGCCGGGACATCCGACCCGGACAGCGACACCACGGTCGACGCGCAGGGCGCACAGCAGCCCGGCGCGCCGGACCTGCCGACCGGCGACCAGGCCGGCTGACGGCCGGGAAGGGGAACGTCATGACGATGTCACCCGGTGAGCCGGGGCCCACCGACTTCGAGGGCAAGGAAGTACCGCCGTACGAGGGTCGTCAGGGAGCCCAGGAGGTCGACGGGGAGGACAAGGTCCGCCGCGACGGGGCCAACGTGGGCGGCGCCACCGGACCGGCCGAGAGCAGTGAGCGGAAGGAGCCCGAGCCGGCCGACACCGCCCGCGGTGCGGTGGCCTCGCCGGCCGACGAGCAACCGGCCGGGCGGACGCCGAGCGGCGACGAGGGCGAGGCGTCGGTCGGGCCGGCCCACTACGCAGGCACGACCCGAGGCGAATCCGTCAGCCGGGACAAGCACGAGAAGGGCGGGCCCGAGGAGGCCGACAACCTGGGGGACGGGTTTGTGAGGCGGGGCGGGCGGAGGACGTAGACGTGGAGACGGCCGGGGAGTGCCGGGTCCTGGTCGCCGGCATCGGGAACGTCTTCCGGACCGACGACGGGTTCGGGTCGGAGGTCGCGCGACGGCTCGCTGCGCTGCCGTGGCCCGACGGCGTCCGGGTGGTCGACTACGGGATCCGCGGCATGCACCTGGCCTACGACCTGCTCGACCCCTGGGACGCGCTGATCCTCGTCGACGCCCTCCCCGGCACCGGCGACGCCGGCACCGTGGTGGTCCTGGAGATCGGTGCGGACGACGTCGGCGCGGGCGGTCCGGGGGGCGCTGCCGGGGTCGACGCGCACGGCATGGACCCGGCCACCGTGCTGGCGAACCTGGCCGCGCTGGGCGGCCGGCTCCCGCCACGCACCCTGCTGGTGGGGTGCCGGGTCGCGGAGACCGGTGAGGGGATGGGGCTCACGCCGCCCGTCGCGGCCGCCGTCGACGAGGCGGTGCGCGCGGTGCAGCGCCTCGTGACGGACGGACTGCGGGCGCGGGAGGTGGCCTGAGATGTGCCTCGGGATCCCGGGACGAGTGGTCGGGATGGTGCCCGGTTGCGGCGACCAGCTGGCGCTGGTCGAGGTGGAGGGAGCCGCGCGGAAGGTCAACATCGGCCTGCTCGACGAGGCGCCGGCGCCGGGCCAGTGGGTGCTGATCCACATGGGCTTCGCGGTCGAGCTCACCGACCCCGTCGGGGCCGAGGAGGCCATGGCCGGGCTGGAGCTGATGGGCCGCTCCCGCGACGACGCTGCGGGGGAGGGCGGCCGTGGGTGAGGCCGGATTCCCCGTCGTCCCCGGGCCGGTCCTGTTCGCGCGCTACGCCTTTCCGCCCAACTCCCACGGGTTCTGCGGTCCGGCCGACTCCGGCGGACTGTTCGAGTACGGCGTCGCCGGGCGGGACGACGGCGGGCTTCGGGCGATGGCCCAGCAGTTCGCCGGGGCGTGGCCGTACCTCCAGCTGATCGCGGGGGCCACGGGTTTGACCGATCCGCTGGACCGCCGGGTCGTGGAGGCCTACTGGATCGGCAGCCCGCGCCTGGACGAGGTGGGCACGCACGCCGTCGGGGACTCGATGGAGGACCGGTTCCGGTTCATGACCGGGGCGCGCTTCTCCACGCTGACGGAGGGGGTGCTCGCCGGGGGAGTGCCGCACCACAGCTTCGCCGTCTTCTGCATCTATCCCTACACCGGCCTGCTCACCGACGGGCGGAAGGCGCCGCACGCGCTGACCGTGCTGGACCGGTGCCGCATCCGTTGGGGCCGGGTGCTGGCGGTGGAGGGGGATCAGGCGGTCGTCGAGGGCCGGCCGTTGACGTGGGACGGCGACCTCCTGCAGCTGGGACCCGTCGCGACCGAGACCGTCGTGCGGTCGGTGGACGGCGTCGGCATGGTGGGCACGGTCGCGCCGGGGGACTGGGTGTCGATGCACTGGGAGTGGATCTGCGACCGGCTGACCGAGGCGCAGGTGTCGAGGCTGCGCCACTTCACCGAGCGGCACCTGGCCATCGTCAACGACCGGTCGGCGCGGTCGGTCGTGCCTGCCCTGCTCGGCTGATCCGGGTGCCGCTAGCGTCAGAGCACCGTGAAGCCCGGCGGCAGACCCGGCCGGCCGGTGGCGGCGAGCAGGAGCGGCCCGGCGAGGCCGTCGGCGACGGCGAGCTCGGCGATCAGCTGGAGGGCCTGCGCCGCGGCCGTTGCGGGGACGTCCATCGGCAGGTCCAGCGCGGCGGCGAGGTCCGCGGTGTGGACGGCCAGCTCGAACGTGCGGGTCGGCAGGTAGTCCGCGAGCCGCATGCCACCGGCGATCGTCGTCACGAGCTCGGTGCCGTCCTGGGTGTCGAGGAGCGTGATCACGCGCGCGGCGATCTCGGCGACCGCGGAGTGGGCGTCGGCACCGAGGGCGTCCCCGGCGTCGCGGCCGCGCGCCGCGACCGCGGGGTCGGCGGCGGCCGCGCGGACGGCGCGGAAGTAGTCGGCGGCGGTGGCGACCTCGACGGTGGCGGCCGGACTGGCGAGGTACGTCGTGACCGTGAGCAGGGAACGGCTCGTGTGGCCGACCAGGGCGCGCACGTCCCACTCGCCCAGGCCGGGCAGGTTCCACCGGTTCCCGACGAGGGCGGTGGTGCGGACGAACCACTGCGCGGCGTCGGTGAAGGCACGCCGCGAGTCGTCCCACGAGAAGTCCATGGCCGCGAGGCTAGCCAGGTCGCGGGCGGGGGCACGACCAGCACGTTCCTGCTCGGCGCTCGCCCTCGCTACGTTGGCGCGGTCCGAACCCGACGACCGGAGGACCGCCCGTGACCTCTCGCCTCAGCCGACGAGCTGCGCGGCTACTTCACCAAGCTCGCCGAGGGCGGATCCGTCACCATGCCGCTCGAGAAGCAGATGTGGGGCGACGAATTCGGGATGTGCGTCGATCCGTTCGGGGTCGCCTGGATGGTGAACATCTCCGAGCCGGCCGGCTGAGCGGTTCCGGCCGGGTGAATCGCGCGGCCGGCCACTGGCGGCTCCGGGGCGGTCCCAGATGATCCCGGGGTGACGGAAGCGCACCAGCGGCGACGATGGGCGCTACTTGTCCGGGATCTCGCCTCGGCCTGAGCCAGACTGGCGCCCCGGCGTCAGCGGCCATGTGTCTCCTGGCGACCGCTGAGGGCGACTGCCGGGATGCGCCTGATCGACGCCGACGACGGCGCTCGTGGTGGGGCCACGACGTTGAGCAGGAAGTTCTTCGATGGTCCCAGGGACCGAAGACCCTCGATCGTGCTGACCGGGCCCTAGCATTTGTGGCATGTACGCGATCCATCTGACGGACTCCGAGCTGGACATGGCCCGGCATGCCTTGCAGGCGTATCTGCTGGCTTTCGGTCACGACGAGGCCGCAACTGTCGGTGAGATCAAGCGTGTGATCGCCAAGTTGCGCGCCGCCCAGATCGAGGACGAGGGCCCGCGCGTCTCTGCCTGACGAGCGGGCGTGCGGCGTCGGCCGACGTCACGTGCCGGCGAGGCCGCTCACGCCGAGCCCGCTGCTGGTGTTGAGCGGCCCACTGTGGGCTACCTCGGAGACTGGCCAGGCCCTCAGGGCTTTGAGGGCCACCGCCTCGCCCAATCTCGCCTCTCCCCGCTCGGTCCCAACGAGGCACGTACGCCACCACCGCTCGTCGCAGCGGGCGCCCGGCGCTGGTGGCGGGCGGACCGCTGCCCCATCCAAGGTCCATGCCGGCCCACTGTGAGACACGCGGAAGAGCGCTGAAGACACGGGCTGCCTGGGTCCGAACGTGGTCCGGGGCACCCGTCTCGGGGCGTGGCCGTCATCCGAGATGCGCGGGGCCGAGCAGCTGCAGGCGGAAGGATTCGAAGAGCCACTGCTCATACCGTGCAGGCGACCACCGTCGTTCCCGGACGATGAGATGCCAGACGCTCGGGTGATTGAGGGTCCACAGCAGGTCGGCTGCCTCCCCCGCCTCCAGTGATGGCCGCAGCGCGTCGAGGGCGACGAGCTGGTCGACGACCGCCCGCTGGACCCGGAGCAGCTTGGCTTGGATGTCCTCCCAGAGCGTGGCGATCTCGGGGTCGGTGGCCGCGGCGGTGCGGATGACTTCCAGCAGCGGGCCGGTGGCCGTCTTCACCCGGCGGGACTGCGCGGCGAGCAGCCGCAGTTTCTCCACTGGGTCGACCTCGTCCGTGAGCTCGCGCATCCACCGGCGTTGCAGGACGGGAGTCGCTTCTTCCTCTCCGCCGAGGCGGGCCTCCCACACGGCCCGTAGCAGCCCGGCTTTGGTCTCGAACGCCAGATACACCGTCTTGACCGCGACTCCGGCGGCCGCGGCGATGGACGGCACTGCGGTGGCGGCATAGCCGCCGTCCTCGAAGAGCCGACGAGCGGCGTCGACGATCACTCGCCGCGTCTCCGCCGCCTGCGCTTGGCGGCGGGGTGAGACGTACCGACGGCTCTTGACGGGCGATCCCACGTCGCTACAGTAGCAACGTATTCACTACACCTGTCGAGCACTCAAAGGAGTGGAACCAATGGCGACCTTGCGGATCGATCTCGAGGTGCAGGACTACCACCTGTGGCGGACAGCCTTCGGCAAGGACGCCGGCGGCCGCGGGCGCCACGGGGCGCGCCGCCACCGCATCTTCCAGGCCGCGGGTGACGAGTGCAGGGTGAGCTTGGACATCGATTTCTCCACCATGGCGGAGGCCGAGCGGTTCTTGACCGTGCTGCGGGACGAGGTGTGGCCGTCGCCGGACAAGGCCCCGGCGAAGATCGGCGCACCCGCGGCACGGATCATCGAGATGGTCGAAGCGGAGGACTATCGCTGACCGCCGGTGTCTTCACAGCCGCCTTCTGTCCTAAAGCGGCCCACTCAGGGACAAGGTCCGACCGCTGAGACGCTTCCGCGGAAGCGTCAAGGTGTGCGGCTTGACGACGCTTCCGCGGGGACGTTCGCCCCCGGACGTGCTCCGGCAACCGGCTCACGTGGGACAGCTCGCCGTTTGCCGCAGCCCGACAATGTGCGCAGATCAGCAGTTTCCTGCCTCAAACTGCTCCTCTGCGCACAACGTTCCTGGGGCCCCAGGTGTCCCTTGGGCCGCGTTAAGGGGCATGCGGTGCCGTGCAGCGTTGACGCTCATGTGGAAGAAGCGCCCAGGGGCCAGCTCTGCAGGAGGGTCCAGCCGACCCGGGCGCCCACGGGGTGACGTGGGGGACCGGGCTCGCGGACGAGCAGCTGGCCGAGGGGTGTCTCGGCCAGGTAGTCCGAGTGCGGGCCGCGGAACCAGACCGCGCGTACCTCGGCCTCCAGCGGCCCGCCGAGGCAGGCCCAGCCGGGCCGCACCAGCACCGGCCCTCCGCCGTCCGGCGCGTCGATCACCGACGCCGGACCGGTGAGCCGCGCGGCGAACAGGTCCACCGGCTCGGCGTAGACCTGCTGCGGGGTGCCGACCTGCAGCAGCCGTCCCTCGGAGAGCAGTGCGACCCGGTCGGCCAGGCCCAGCGCCTCCTCCGCGTCGTGCGTGGCGTAGACGGCGGCCGCCCCGCTGTCGCGCCGGCGGGCCCAGAGCTCGTCCAGGAAGACACCGCGCACGTGGGTGTCGAGGTGCGCGGTCGGCTCGTCGAACAGGTAGAGCGACGGCCGCCGCGCCAGCGCCCGGGCCAGGCCGACGCGCTGCTGCTCCCCGCCCGACAGCTCGGCGGGCCGCCGGTCGGCGAGGGAGGCGATCCGCAGCCGCTCCAGGATCGCGCGCGCCTCGCTGCGCGCCTGCGTCCGCCCGGCGCCCCGGCGTCGGGCCGGGTACGCCACGGTGTCCAGCGCCGACAGGTGCGGCCACAGGGCGTAGTTCTGGAAGACCACGCCGACGTCCCGGCGCTCCGGCGGAACGATCCGCCGGCCTCCGGTCACCTCGGTCCCGCCGAGCCGGACCGAACCCGCGCTCGGCACCAGGAAACCGGCCACCGCGTGCAGCAGCGTCGACTTGCCCGAACCGGAGGGGCCGAGCAGCGCCAGCACCTCGCCCGGAGCGACGGTCAGGCTGACGCCGCGCAGCGCCGGCGTCCCGTCGTAGGCCACCTCGAGATCGACGACCTCCAGTGCGGGGTCAGGCGGCACGAGTGGCCCCGCCCGGCAGCCCGGCGGCCCGTCGCGGCGCGAGCCGGCCGATGACCCACCAAAGGATGAGAGCGGGCACCGCGACGAGCAGGAACAGGACGACGGAGAGAGCGGCCGTGGGGCCGATCCGGCCGAGCTCCTGGCTGTTCAGCACGACCACCGCCAGCGTCTCGCTCCCCGCCCCGTACAGCAGGCTCGACATCGTGACCTCGTGCAGGGCGGTGAGGAAACAGACCAGCCAGGCCCCCAGCAGCGCCGGCGCGAGCGGCCGCAGCGCCACCGTCCGGACGGCGGTGATCGGGCCGGCCCCACCGGCCCGGGCGGCGCGGAGCTCGTCGGGGGGCAGCCGGTCGAGCGCGCCGGCGATCGACCGGTGGGCGAAGGCCCAGAGCTTGGCCAGGTACGCCAGGAGGATCAGGATCAGCGTCCCGGACAGCCACCGGCCGTAGGCGATCAGCAGCGCGACCGCGAGCGTCGTGCCGGGCAGCACCAGCGTGAGCGTGACCAGGGTGGCCGTCGTCCGCCCACCCCGCCGGCGTTCGAGAACCGCGACCAGTCCGCCGAGCACGACGAGCAGCGTCGCGGTGACCACGGCCAGGCCGACGCTCCGGCCCAGCGCCTCGCCGGTGCGCGGCGTGAGCACCGAGCGGAAGTGGTCCAGGCCCCAGTTGCCCGGCGTCGGGGGCACGCCCAGCGCGCGGGTGACCGACGACAGGAGGAGGGCCGCCAGCGGCAGGGCCAGGGTGAGGGCGAGGTAGCCGGCCAGCCCGAGAGCCTGCGCCCGGCGCACGTCCCGCCGTCCCGGAGCCGCGGCTGTCCCCTGCGCGTCCGCCGGCCGCGTCGACCGGAGCCGCGGACCGAGCAGTGCGTCGGCGGGTGCCACGCAGGCCGCCGCGACGAGGACGAGCAGCAGCGCGAGCGTCACGGCCTCCAGGAACAGGGCCGGGTCGCCCCCGAGGGACAGGTCGGCGTAGATCCGCGTGGTCACCGTGTCGAAGCCGGCCGGTGCACCGAGGACCTGCGGGATGGCGAAGGTGCCCAGCGTCAGCACGAAGACGAGCACGCCGGCGGCCGCCACCGCCGGCAGCGCCAGGCGGAGCGTGACGGTGAGCAGCGCCGTCGCGCTGCCGGCACCGGACGCCCGGGCGGCGCGCTCGAGGTCCGGCTCGGCACGGGCGGCGAGGCCCACGGCGACGACCAGGTAGACGAGCGGCGCGGCGTTGACGACCAGTACGAGCCACACCCCGGCCGGGCCGAGCAGGCCGGCCCAGTGCAGCCCGAGCACTGCGTCGGTGAAGCCGGCCCGGGCATACGCCTGCGTCCAGCTGTAGCCCAGGACGAAGTCGGGGACCAGCACCGGCAGGAGAACCGCGATCTGCCAGAAGGCCCGCCCGGGGAGGTCGGGCCGCCGCAGCACCAGCGCCGTGCCGACGCCGATCGGCAGGGCCGCGACGGTGACGGCCGCCGCGAGGACGACGGTGTTCCGGACGGCCGTCAGGACACCGGGGGAGCCGAGGATCCCGGCGACGTCGGCGCCCTCCGTCCACACGACGGCGCCGAGGCGCAGCACCGGAAAGACGACCAGCGCCGCGAGAAGGACGCCCATCGCGACGGTGGCGCCCGCTCTGCCCCCGATCGGTGCGGTGCCAGGAGGCATCGGTCAGCCGCCGAAGACCTGCTGGTACTCACTCAGGATCGCGTCCCGGTCCTGGCCGATCGCGGCCCAGTCGGGGGAGACGGTGGGAGCGCCGTCCGGAACGGTCGGGCCGGGGACGCCCGGCCGCGTGGGGTACGAACCGGACTCGCCGAGCACGGTCTGCCCCTCCTCGCTGAGGACGAAGGAGAAAAAGGCCTTCGCCGTCGCCGAGTCGGCGCTGTCCGCGGCGAGCGCGACCGGCCCGTGGACCGCCACCGCGCCCGGCTCCGGCCACGCGACGTCCACGGGGGAGCCCGCTTCCTTGGCCGCGTAGGCGGACTGAGCTGTCGTCATGCCCGCGTCGTAGACGCCCTGGGCCACGCCGGTGGTGACGTCGTCGGGCGTGCTCACCTGGACGGCGCCCGCGCTCTCCAGGTCGCGGTAGAAGTCCACGCCGTAGTCGGGGGAGGAGGCGAACCAGCCGAGCGCGCCCAGGGCGGACGCGGCCACGGACGGGTCGGGCACGGCCACGGACGGGTCGGGCACGGCCACGGCACCGGACGCGGCGAGGTCGGACCACTCCTGCGGCGCCGGGACGTCGGTGCTGTGGACAGCCACCAGGTAGAGGACATGGCCGCCGACGGAGTCGAGGGTGCGGAACTCCTCGGGGATCGCGTCGGCCTCGGGCGGCGTCCAGCCACCGACGAGGTCGGAAGCCACGAGGGCCTGCACGGTGAGCGGGTCGCAGCCCCAGAAGACGTCGGCCTGCAGCCCACCCGACCGGACGTCGGCGGCCACGCGGGCGTTGAGCTCGCCGGTGGGGGCACGGAAGAGGTCGACCGGAGCCCCGCCCTCGCTCTCCTCGAACGCCGCGAGAACCGGCTGGATGCTCTCGTCGCTGAGGCAGGTGTAGAGGGTGATCGGTTCCGGCTGCTCGCCGTCCGCACCGGCGTCGGCGTCCGTCCCGCCACAGGCGGCCAGGACGAGGAGTACGACGCACATCGCGAGCGGTCCCGGTCGTCCGGGACTCCCCGGTTCTCCCGCGGGTCGGCCCTCCGACTCCGTCGCCATGGAGATCACCCCGGGGCGACGCTACGACCGGCCGGCCCACCTGTCAGTACGTTCGGGCCCGGGCGTGGCGCCGGTGATCAGCCCGGGCGGACGAGCCCGCCACCTGCGTGTGCAGCTCCCACGGGGAGCCGCCGTGCGCCTGGCCGTCCGTGGCCCGATCGTGTCCGGGACTTCTTGTGGTCGGCATCACAGCGCCGTTAGCCTTCAGCAAATTCGCAACCATTTGCTCGCATATCGAGCGAGCCATTCCTAGGGGACCTGATGAGAAGGACCGCACCGGCCCGCGCGGCAGCGCTGCTCGCGGCGCTCACGCTCGGCCTGGCGGCCTGCGCCGAGTCCGAGTCGGGAGGCGGCGGTGGTGGTGGAGGCGCGGCGGACGAGTCAGGCCCCATCAAGATCGGCGCCGTCCTGGACATCACCGGCGCCGGCGCCTCGCTCGGCGTGCCCGAGCGCCAGGCCCTGGAACTGCTCGCCTCGCAGCTGCAGGAGGAGGGCGGCATCGACGGCCGCGAGGTCGAGCTGATCATCGAGGACAACCAGTCCACCGAGGACGGCGCCGCCAAGGCGATCAACAAGTTGGTCAACGAGGACGAGGTCGATCTCGTCCTGGGCGCGAGCCGCACCGGGCCCAGCCTGGCGATGCGGCCGGTCGCCGAGTCCAACCAGATCCCGATGATCTCGCTGGCCGCCAATCAGGCGATCGTCGACGGCTCGGAGTGGGTCTTCAAGACCGCCCAGAACGACCGCGTCGTCATCGAGCGGATGATCGACTACATGGCCGACCAGGGGCACACCACGATCGGCCTGGCGCGGGACGCCTCCGGCTTCGGCGAGGGCGTCCAGGAGATGTTCGACGAGATCGGCGCCGCCGAGGGCATCTCGGTCGTGGCGGCCGAGAAGTTCGCTCCCGACGCCACGGACTTCACCGCCCAGATGGTGAACCTGCGCAACGCCGCCGCCGACATCAACGTCATCTGGGGCATCCCGCCCGCGGCCGGGCTCGCGCAGCAGGCCTACGTCCAGCTGGGCATCGCGGCGCCGGTCATGCAGAGCCACGGCATCGGCAACCAGGTCTTCCTCGACACCGCGGGGGACTCCGCCGAGGGGCTCGTGGCGCCGCTGGGCCGCCTGGTCGTCGCCGACCAGCTGCCGGAGGACGACCCGCAGGCCGACGTCATCAACGAGTTCGTCGAGGCCTACACCGCCGAGTACGACCAGGGGCCGTCCACGTTCGCCGGCCACGCCTACGACGGCTGGCAGCTCGCCATCGACGCGCTGCGCGAGGTCGGCACCGACAAGCAGGCCGTGCGCGACCACCTCGAGGGCCTCGAGGACGTCGTCGGCATCAGCGGCACCTTCACCATGAGCCCGGACGACCACTCCGGGCTCACCAAGGAGGCGCTCGTGCTCGTGACCGTCGAGAACGGGGCGTGGAAGCTGCTGCCGGACCAGGGCACCGGCGGCTGACCCCGTCGTGACCGACCTGCTCCAACTCCTGTTCGCAGGGCTCAGCCAGGGTGCGGTCTACGCACTCATCGCGATCGGCTTCGTCGCGATCTTCACGGTCAGCGGCGTCATCAACCTGGCGCAGGGCGAGTTCGCCGCGCTCGCCGGCCTGGTGGCCATCTCCGCGGCCGGCGGCGGGATGCTGCTGCCCGCTGCGGCGGTCCTGGCCGTCTCGACGGTCGCGATCGTCGCGGTGGTCATGGAGCGGCTGGTGATCTTCCCGGTCCGGGGCATGACGACGCTGGTGTCCCTGATCCTGACGCTGGGCGTCTCCACCGGCCTCAAGGCGCTCATGCTGCTGATCTACGGCCCGGACGCGAAGGGGCTGGAGCCGCTCTTCCCCGGCGCCTTCGACCTGGCCGGGGTCAGCATCCGGTACCAGGAGCTGCTGATCCTCGCCGTCGCCGGCGTGGTCGCCCTCGCCGTCTACTGGTTCTACGAGAAGACGCTCGCGGGCAAGTCGCTGCGCGCCTGCGCCGAGCAGCCGGTCGCGGCGCGCCTGGTGGGCATCTCGCTCAGCCGCGCCTCGCTGCTGAGTTTCCTCATCGCCGGCTGTGTCGGCGCCATCGGCGGTGTGCTGGCGAGCCCGATCTACTTCACCGGCTGGGAGTCCGGCCTGACCCTGGGGCTGAAGGGCTTCGTCGCGGCCACGCTGGGCGGCCTCGTCTCCGTCCGCGGCGCCGTCCTGGGCGGCCTTCTGCTGGGCGTGCTCGAGAACCTCACCGCCGGGTACATCAGCACCGGCCTGCGCGACGCCGTCGCCTTCTTCCTCCTCATCGTCGTCCTCGTGGCCCGGCCGTCGGGGATCTTCGGGCGCCACGCGGAAGCGAGGGTCTGACCCGATGGCCCGTCGACGACTTCTCCTGACCGGACCCTCCCGCCGCAGCCGGCGCGGCGACGTCGTGGGCATCGCCCTGCTGGCGGTCCTCCTGGTCGTCTTCCCCCTCGTCGCCACGCCCAGCGTCATCAACGTCGGCGTCTACGCGCTGATCTACGGCCTGGCCGCGCTCGGCCTGTCGCTCCTGATGGGTCTGGCCGGGCAGGTCAGCCTCGGGCAGGCCGGCTTCTTCGCCATCGGCGCCTACACCCAGGGGGTGCTGGTCACCCGCTACGACTTCGGCGGGCTGGCCGCGTCCGTGATCGCGGTCGCGGTGACCATGACGGCGGCGCTGCTGGTGGGCCTGCCCCTGCTGCGGCTGCGGGGGCACTACCTCGCGCTGGCCACCCTCGGCTTCGGCGTCATCGTGGCGGTGCTGGCGTCGGAGTCGGACTTCCTGGGCGCCACCTCCGGCATCTACGGCATCGCGAAGCCGGAGATGAACAACCGGCTCTACAACAGCTCGACCGAGTACTTCCTGCTGCTCGTCCCGGTGGTGCTGATCGGCCTCCTGCTGGCGCGCAACGTCGTGGAGAGCCGGATCGGCCGGGCGCTGGGGGCGGTCAACGACTCGGAGGTGGCCGCGGAGTCCCTCGGCGTGGACACCTTCCGGCTCCGGGTGCAGGTCTTCGTGCTCTCGGCGGCCTACGCCAGCGTCGCGGGCACGGCGTTCGCGCACTGGCTCGGGGTGGTCAACCCCAACGCGTCGAACTTCCCGCTCTCGGTGAAGTTCCTGCTGATGGCCGTCCTCGGCGGAGTGGGCACCGTCTACGGCGCGGTCGTCGGCGCCTTCGCCGTCGAGGGTCTGGACGACGGGCTGCGCCGGCTGATCCCGGAGCTCGTGCCGGGCGCGGTGGGGGAGGTGCAGCTGATCGGCTTCGGGATCCTCCTCACCGCCATCATGATCTTCCTGCCGGGTGGCCTGCACCAGCTCTGGACGACGGTCCGCCGGCGACTGGCCGCCCGCGCCGGGCCCGGCGACGGTCCTTCCGGCGCGGAGGCGAAGGCGCCGCCCGACGAGGGGCCGCTGCTGGCACGGGAGGGCAGGCCCGCCCCCGGCACTCCGCTGCTGGAGGTGCGCGGCCTCACCAAGCGATTCGGTGGGGTGACCGCCGTCGACGGCTTCGACCTCACCGTGGACGCAGGCGAGATCGTGGCCCTGATCGGCCCCAACGGCGCGGGCAAGACCACCGCCTTCAACATGATCAGCGGCCCCGTGGTCCCGACCGCGGGAACGGTGACGATGGCCGGCACCCGGGTGGAGGGCCGCAAGCCGCACGTCTTCGCCCGCGCCGGCGCGACCCGCACGTTCCAGAACCTGCAGATCTTCACCACCGCCACGGTGCTGGGCAACGTGATGGTCGGCCGGCACCTGCGCAGCACGTCCGGGCTGCTGGGCGCCGCCCTCGTGCTGCCGGCCCGGCGGGAGGAGCGGGCGGTCGAGGCCTCGGCGCGCGAGCTGCTCGAGCTCCTCGGACTCGGGGCGGACGCCGACCGGCTCGCCGTCGACCTGCCGTTCGGCCGGCAGCGGCTGGTCGAGATCGCCCGGGCGCTGGCCCTGGAACCCGACCTGCTGCTGCTCGACGAGCCGATGGCCGGCCTCTCGGGTGCCGAGCGGCGCGACCTGGCCCGGCTGCTGCGGCGGCTGCGGGCGGGCGGGATGGCCATCGTGCTGGTCGAGCACGACGTCGAGGCCGTCCTCGCCCTCGCCGACCGTGTGGCCGTGCTCGAGGACGGCGTCCGTATCGCGCTGGGCACGCCGGACGAGGTCCGGCACGATCCGGCCGTGGTGGCGGCCTACCTCGGCGTGGAGCCGGAGGACGCCGACGCCGTCGCGGTGGCCGACTCCGGACCGGCAGGTCTCCCGTGAGCCTCGAGGTCCGCGGGCTGCACGCCGGCTACGGCCGGCTGCCCGTGCTGCACGGCATCGACCTCGACGCTGCCGACGGCGAGCTGGTCGCGGTCATCGGCGCCAACGGCGCCGGCAAGACGACGCTGCTCCGCGCCCTGTCGGGACTGCTGACCGCCACCGCCGGCACCGTGCGGCTCGGCGACGCCGACGTGACCGGGCTCGGACCCGAGCGGCTGGCCCGCGCCGGGCTCGCCCACGTGCCGGAGAACCGGCTGGTCTTCCCGTCGCTGAGCGTCGACGACAACCTCGTGCTGGGCGGCTACACCCGGCGGCGGGGGCCTGCGGCCGAGCGCAGCCGGGCCCGGGACCGCGCGCTCGCCCTGTTCCCCCGGCTCGAGCCGCGGATGCGGCAGGCGGCGGGGACGCTGTCCGGGGGCGAGCAGCAGATGCTGGCGATCGCCCGCGGACTCATGGCCCAGCCGCGGGTGCTGGTGCTCGACGAGCCGAGCGTCGGTCTGGCCCCCCGTCTGGTCGGCGAGATCTTCAGTGCCCTGGGCCGGCTGCGGGACGGCGGACTGACCCTGGTGGTCGTCGAGCAGAACGCCCGCGCCGCGTTCGCCGTCGCCGACCGCGCCTACGTCATGGATCGCGGCCGGGTCGTCCTGGAGGGCGAGCCGGCGACGCTCATGTCCGACCCGCGGGTGACGGCGGGCTTCCTCGGGGGCGGTTTCGCCGCTGAGGTTCCCGCCCCGGGCCCGGCGGCACCACGGCCCTCCGCCCCGGGGGACGGGGGCCGCCGGTGAGTCCGACCGGGCGGGGCCCTGGCGACGTCGACGAGCGTCGCCGGGAGCCGGGGCGCCCGCCGACCGGCCCGGGGTCCATGCTTCCCCGGTGAGCACCAGACGCGTCCGCAGCGCCGACGGCACCGAGATCCGGGCGTGGTGCAACGACGGCACCGGCATCCCGGTGCTCCTCTGCAACGGGCTGGGCGCGCCTCCCGAGGCCTGGCCGGGGCTCGTCGCCCGGGACAGCGGCTACCGCGTCGTCACCTGGTCCCACCGCGGCCTGGGCGGCTCGGACCGCCCGGCCGACCCGGCCCGGGTGCGGGTCGAGGACCACGTAGACGACGCCCGCGCCGTCCTCGACGCGTTCGGACTGGAGACGGCCACGGTCGTCGGGTGGTCCCTGGGCGTGAACGTGGCATTCGAGCTGGCCCTCGAGGACGCAGCGCGCGTCGACGGGGTCCTGGCCGTGGGCGGCGTGCCCGGCGGCAGCTACTCGTCCCTGTTCGCGACCTACAGGGTTCCCCGCCCGCTCCGGGCCCGCCTGGGCCGCCTGGGCACCCGGCTGCTCCCGGTCGTCGGCCCGTTGCTCCCGGTGCTGCTGGCCAGCGTGCCGCCGTGGCACGAGATCCTGTCACCCGCCGCGACGCGGGGACCGGCGAGGGAGGCCGTGCACCCCGGCGCGCTGGGGGCGGTCCTGCGGGAGTTCGCCCGGCACGACTGGTCGTGGTACCGGCACCTGTCGGTCGCACTGGCGGAGCACGCTCCGCTCGACGTCTCGGGGGTGCGCTGCCCGGTCACCTTCCTGGCGGGTCGCTTCGATTCGCTGGTCGACGTCGCCGATGTGCGGAAGGCGGCCCTCAGCATCCCGGGGGCGCGGTTCCGCGAGATCCTCGGGACGCACTTCCTGCCCCTGCAGTACCCCGAGGTCATGATCGAGGAGATGACGCGGCTCTCCGGACGGAAGTCCGGGCACTGAGCGCCGGCGGTCCGCCGCTGTCCGTCCCGACGCGAGCCTGACGAACGGTCACCCCTGCCGCGTTCACCCGGTTCCCGATCGCGACCCGTTCGAAACTCTGTCGCACACGGCCGCCGCAATTATGGTCTCGCGTCCAAAAAGCGCTCTCAGGGGATTTCGGCTGTCGCCACAAGGGGAGCGCCCGCCATTCGGGTGACCGGCCTGCGGGTGCAGTCGGAGAACTGGGAAAACCCAGCCGCCGGGGCGCGTCGGCCGGTTCCGGCGCAGGACGGCGCGCTGTCGCCACGGTGACGAGGGTCCTCGGGGTCACGCGGATCGCAGTCGGAATGGAAGACGGACCATTGTCGGTGACCGCGGTCACGGTGAGCACTGTCACTACGCGGGCTGGCAGCGTTCCGGGTTGTCGCGGGTTATAACAAGTGTCGTAATGCGTCGAATCAGTCGGCGCAGGAAAGGTAAATCAAATGAGTTTCTCGCTGAGCTTCCGTCGCCAGGCCGCGGATGACAAGTCCGAGCAGGTCGCTGTGCCGGCCGACTCGCGCATGGACCGCTGGGCGCGTGCCCGCGGCGCCGCCCTCGTCGAGTCCGTCGTGGTGGCCACTCGCCGCAACGGATGACGTAGGGCAGGGCCGCCTGACAGGCCGTCCGGCGGGATCCGCGGTCAGGCCGGCGTGACCCCGTCGAGGTAGCGCCACCGGCCGCCGTCGCGTACGAACCGGCTGGTCTCGTGCTGGGCGCCGACGCGGCCCGCGACGACGTGGTGCGCGCGGAACTCCACTGTTCCTTCGCGATCCAGCAGCGATCCACCGGTGGTCGCTAGCACGTCCAGTCCGGTCCAGCGCACGTCGCGGCCGGGGTCCAGCGCCGCCGGACGGGTGTCCGGGTGCCAGGTGTCGAGCAGGTAGCCCGTGTCGCCCAGCGCGAACGCGCTGTACCGGGACCGCATGAGCTGCTCGGCGGTCGCCGCGGTCCGCGTCCCGTCGTGGAGCGGGCCGCAGCACTCGCCGTACGGCAGGCCGGTGCCACACGGGCATCGTCGGGTCGGCATCCACCGAGTGTTCCGTGGCGCCCGCGTCGTCCTCGAGCCGGTCCGCAGGAGCGCCGTGATGATCAGGCTTAGGCTCCGTGGACACACGACGGGCGGGGGCCGATCCTGCGCGGCGACGGAGGAATGGGCGTGAGGCGCTGGTGCCGGACAGCGGGAAGCGGATCACCTTCACCGTGAACGGGCTCGAGCGGGACGTCGTCACGGCGCCGGCCCGACCGATCCTGGACGTCCTGCGTGAAGACCTCGGGCTGACCGGCACCAAGGAGGGCTGCAGCGTCGGTGTCTGCGGCGCCTGCAGCGTCCTGATCGACGGCCAGCTCATGTCCGCCTGCCTGATCCCGGTCGGGGAGCTGGAGGGGCGCGCGGTCACCACCGTGGAGGGGCTGGCGGACGAGGACGGCCGGCTGTCGGCGGTCCAGCAGGCCTTCCTCACCTGCGGCGGCTTCCAGTGCGGCATCTGCACGCCGGGCCAGGTGGTCGCCGCCACGGCGCTGCTCGCCGAGTGCCCGGCACCCAGCCCCGAGCAGGTGCGCGACTGGATGATGGGCAACCTCTGCCGCTGCACCGGCTACTACTCGATCGTCTCGGCCGTCCTGGAAGCGGCAGCGGCCGGGCGCGAGGAACCGGCCTGATGCGCCTGTTCGACTACCACCGGCCCACGACGGTCGGGGAGACGTCCGCGCTGATGGCCGAGCTCGGCGACGAGGCGGCCCTGCTCGCCGGGGGCACGTCGCTGATGAACCTGGCGAAGCTCGGGCTCGCCGAGCCCGCGCACGTCATCGCACTGCGGGACGTCGACGAGCTCCACGGGCTCGACGGGGACCCGGTCCAGGGTCTGAGGCTCGGCGCCATGACCACGCTCCGGGCCGTCGAGACGTCGGAGTCCGTGCGCGCGCTGGCTCCCGGCCTGGCCGAGGCGGCGCACCACGTGGCCACGGTCCGGATCCGGAACCAGGCCACGGTGGGCGGCAACCTGGTGCACGCCGACCCCAACCAGGACCTGCCGCCCATGCTCATGGTCTACGACGCGGTTGCGCGGATCACCGGGCCGGACGGCGTGCGGACGGTGCCGGTCGCGGACATGTTCGTCGGCTTCTTCGAGTCCGTCCTGGAGCCGGACGAGATCCTGGACTCCGTCTCCGTCCCCCCGTGCGCTCCCGGCCTGCGCAGCGGCTATCTCAAGTTCCTGCCCCGCACCCAGGACGACTACTCGACGATCGCCGTCGCGGCCGGCCTCCAGGTGCGCGACGGTCGGATCACCCACGCCCGCATCGCCGTCGCCGGTGGTGGGTCGACCGCCGTGCGATGCCGCGCGGCCGAGACCGCTCTCGTCGGCAACGGGACGGACGACGCCACGCTGACCGCGGCGGCGGACATCGTCCCCGGGCTGCTCGATCCCGTCGCAGACGGACGCGGGTCGAGCGGATACAAGCGCGACATGGCCAGGGTCTGCACCCAGCGGCTCCTGCAGCGACTGGTAGCGGAGGGAGCGGCGTGACCGTCCAGTTGCCGTTCAGCCGGCCCGAGGTCCGCCACGAGGGCCACCTCAAGGTGACCGGTTCGGCGAAGTACACCGGTGACCACTACCCGCCCGGCCTGCTGCACGTCGCCTGCCTCAGCAGTCCGCACGCGCACGCACTGATCCGCGGTGTGGACACTTCTGGCGCGAGAGACCTGCCCGGGGTGCACGCCGTCCTCACCGGCGCCGACATCGGGGACGTCCGCTTCGGCCGGTTCCTGCGTGACCTCCCGGTGCTCGCCACCGACCGGGTCCGGTTCATCGGGCAGCGCGTCGCCGCCGTCGCGGCCGAGACGCGGGAGGCCGCCGAGGAGGCCGTCCGCCTGATCGACGTCGAGTACGAGGACATCCCGGCGGTGTACGACCCGCGCGAGGCGCTGACCGCCGATGCGCCGGTCCTCCACCCCGAGGCCGCCGGCTACCTCACCATGCGGGGCGATGGCCGGGAGCTGCCCGAGCACCTGAACCTGCAGGGCGACCTCGTCGCCGGCCGCTCCGAGGAGGAGATGGCGTCCGCGTTCGCCGCGGCCGACCGGGTGTTCGAGCACACCTTCCGCACCCCGCGGCAGCACCAGGGCTACATCGAGCCGCACGGCGCCGTCGTGTGGTTCGAGGGCGACACCTGCCACGTCATCTCGACGAACAAGGCGCCGTTCACCCTGCGGGCGCACCTGGCCACGGCCACCGGGCACCCGGCCGAGCAGATCGTCGTCTACAACCGGTTCATCGGGGGTGACTTCGGCGGCAAGGGCTTCTCCCTCGACGAGTTCGTCGCCTTCTACCTGGCCCGGGCCACCGGACGGCCGGTCCGTTCGGTGATGTCCTACGTCGAGGAGCTCAGCGGTGCCGGACCGCGCCACGCGGCGGAGCTCACGCTGCGCACCGCGGTGAGCAGCGACGGCATCTTCCTCGCCCATTCCGCGGACGTCGTCTTCGACGGGGGCGCCTACGCCGCCGGGAAGGCCGCGCCGGACCTCGTGCCGCACGGCGGTCTGGACACCATGTCCGCCTACTCCATCGCCGCGACCCGCCACCGGTTGCGGACGGTCTACACCAACTCCGTGCCCGGCGGGCACATGCGGGCGCCCGGCGAGGTCCAGGCCGTCTTCGCCGGTGAGACCCACGTCGACCTGATCGCCGGCGAGCTGGGGCTCGACCCGGTGGAGCTGCGGAGGCGGAACCTGCTCCGGCCGGGCTCTCCCGCGCCGGACGGGACCGGCGCGCAGTCCGCCGCGGGGGAGGTGCTGTCGCGGGCGGCCGAGGGGGTCGACTGGGCGACGCAGCCGACCCGAGGCCGGGGAACCGGGATCGCGGTCTACCGGCGCAAGGGCGGCGCCGGACGCGGCGGGGTCGTGCTCCGTGCACTGGCCCCCGACCGCTTCGAGATCGTCACCGGGGCGGCCGACCAGGGGGCCGGGACGGTCACGATGATCGCGCGGGTCGCCGCGACGGCACTGGGCGTCGACGAGTCGTGCGTCGAGGTGGTGCAGCAACCCACGGCCGTCGCCATGTTCGACCAGGGCGCCGGCGCCAGCCGGGTGACCCGGGTGCTCGGTGAGGCGGCGCGGCTGGCTGCGCTCGACATGCGCGACGTCCTGGCCGGCGACGTCCTGGCCGGCGCTGTCCCGGCCGGCGCTGTGCCGGCCTGTGCTGTGGAGTTCCCGGTGGAGGTGACCCGTGAAGCCGAGGCGCCACGCGGTGAGGCCAGCGACACCTTCGGTGCGGTCGCCGTGGAGGTCGAGGTCGACGAACTGACCGGGCAGATCACCGTCGTGCGGGCGGCTCTCGCGGCCGACACCGGAACGGTGATCAACCCGCTCTCGCATCGCGGGCAGCTGGAGGGCGGGTTCGCCTTCGGCCTCGGAGCGGCTCTCATGGAGGAGCTCCCGGTGGAGGACGGCCAGGTGCTGGCGGGCAGCCTGGGGGACTACAAGCTGCCCACGGCGCCGGACATGCCGCCCCTGACGGTGATCAACGTGGGGGACACGCCGGGCCCGGGGCCCTTCGGCGCCAAGCCGGTCGGTGAGTTCGGCAACCTCGGCGTCGCGCCGGCCATCGGCAACGCGGTGGCGCGTGCGGTCGGCGTCCGCCTGCAGCAGCTGCCGCTGCCGGCCGAAGCGGTGTGGGCCGGGCTCGCCGAACGGGCGTGACGTAAGGCACAATGGTCATACCTTTACCTCGGAGCGAGCACGAGGAGCACCGACCATGTCGCAGGACGCCATTCCGTTCGACGAGTACGAAGCGGTCCGCAAGGCTCTGTACCAGCCGGCGCTGTCACGGACGCTCGACAAGCGGTCGTTCGAGGAGGGCAACCCGCGGGCCGGGATCCTCAGCCTGCTGCACGGGAACGAGCACCGGGAGCGCCGCCGGCTGGAGAACGCGCTGTTCCGGCGGCAGTCGCTCCTCGAGTACGAGCAGGTGCTCTTCCCGAAGGCGCTCGCCGAGGTGCTGGACCGGGAGGCGACCGGCCGGGTCGACCTCTTCTCCCTCGCCGGTTCGGCGAGCGTGGTGCTCGCCGCGCGTCGGGCCGGCGTGGACCACGACGGCAGCCCCGAGCAGCTCGCCGACCTCTTCGAGCACGTGAAGCAGATCGCGCAGGCCGCGGCGATCCACGACATCGTCGGCGACCGGGACCGGGTGCAGGCCGAGACGATCGCCTCGCTCGCCGCGTTCGACCGGGACTACGTCACGCCGTCCCGCCGCCGGCGGGAGGCCCTGCTCGACGCCGCGGAAGCCGGGGGGACGGACGACGTGCCCACCGACCTGCTGACGGCGGCTCTCCGGCGCCTGCGCGAAGGTGACGACACGTTCGCCGACCACGCCCTGCTCGTGCGGGAGGTCGGTCTCTTCCTGCACGGCGGCAGCCACACCAGCGCGCAGACCGTCTGCAACGTCCTCTACTTCCTCTTCGGCCTCGACGGTGCCGGTCCCCGCACGGAGTGGCTCGACCGGGTGGCGGCGAGCCGGCTCGATGCCCAGAAGTGCGTGCACGAGACCCTGCGGCTGATCCCGACCACCCCGGAGATCAAGCGTTTCGCGGAGGAGGACGCCGAGGTGGGGGGCGTCCCCATCCCGTGCGGCGCCACGGTCGCGCTGGACGCCCGGGCGGCCAATCGGGACCCCGACCTCTTCGGGGCCGACCCCGACACCTTCGACCCCGACCGCTGGATCAGCGACGACGTCGTCCTCTGGGGCCATTCGTTCGGTGCCGGCCCGCACATCTGCATCGGGCGCAGCGTCGCGGGTGGGCTGCCGCTCAGCGGGGCGGCACTGCGGGACGGAGTCGGCGAGGAACACCTCTACGGGCTGATCGCGCTGATGGTCCAGGAGGTCGTCGCGCGCGGGGTGCGCCCCGACCCGGAGCAGGCTCCGGAGCGCGACCTCCGGACGTCGAGGGGCTCGCGGTGGCTGCGCTTCCCGGTCGTCTTCCCCGGGGCCGGCGCCGAACCGACGCGGGCAGGGATCCGCTGAGGGACGGGCGGACCGTGGCGACGGTCGACGCGAACCGGTGCGTGGGGTCGGGCGACTGCGCGACCGTGGCCCCCACGGCCTTCGAGGTCGACGAGGAGACCGGGCTGGCGCGCGTCCTCCCGGGCGGGGCCTCGACCGACCCGGCGCAGCTGCAGCGGGCGGCGCACAGCTGCCCCACCGGAGCGATCGCCCTGGCCGAGCTGTCCTGAGCCCGGTCCCCGTCCGGAGTGGGCGTCAGGGGCCGGTCAGCGCGGGGTGAGCCGGTAGGCGCTGGTCAGGTAGGACACGTCGAGCTCGTCGCGCCCCCGCGTGTCGGCATGGGTGGCGAGGAGCTCGCGCACCTGTCCCAGGTAGGCGTCGCGCCCGGCGTCGTCCAGGAGGGCGATCCGGCTGCTGCTGGCGACCCGGCCGACCACGGCCTCGGGCGGCACGCGGTGCACCCAGCGGACGGTGCGGATGGTCACCTCGGCGTCGAGCTGGGCGGCGAAGGCGTCGACCACGGCCTGGTTGCCCTCGGGGCGGTCGCCCTGCTGGTCCCGGGCGTCAGCGGCGAGCAGCTGATCGAGCGCCGCGGCCCAGGGGGCGCTGTCCTTCCGCATGTGCCAGACGAACCCCACCGCACCGCCGGGCCGCAGCACCCGGCGGAACTCCCGGGCCGCGGCCACGGGGTCGAACCAGTGCGCGGCCTGCGCGGCCACGACGGCGTCGACGTCGTCGTCCGGCAGCGGCAGGTCCTCGGCCCGCGCCACGAGCGTGGGGACGCCGGGCAGCCGGGCGGTGAGCTGGGCCAGCATGTCGGCCGACGGATCGGCGGCGACCACGTCGTGGCCCGCGGCGAGCAGGGATTCGCTGAGCTGTCCGGTGCCGGCCCCGAGGTCGAGAATGCGCCGGCGCACCGTGTGCCCGTGCTCGCCGCCGGCCAGGAAGGCCACGAGCTCGGACGGGTATCCCGGGCGCCAGGCGGCGTAGTCGGCGGCGACGGCCCCGAAGGACCGTCCGCGCTCGGACCGGGCAGCGGCCCATCGGGTGTTCGCCGCGTCGGAGGTCATGAGCGGCAGGCTACGCAGGCCGCCCGTGGGGCTCATCCGCCGTACGGGCGGGTGATGATCTCGAGCTTGTGCCCGTTCGGGTCGTTCCAGTAGACGCCCCGGCCGCCGTCGTTCGTGTTGATCTCGCCCGGGGACCGTTCGAAGGGATCGGCCCAGAAGTCCAGCCCGCGCGCACGGATGCGCCCGAAGATCTCGTCGAACTCCTCCTCGGTGACCAGGAACGCGTAGTGCCGCGGATGGATCTCGGGGTCGTCCAGGAAGTCCAGCGAGACGCCGTTGGCGAGTTCCACGATGGCGAACGGGCCGTAGGTCGTGGGTGCCGCCAGCCCGAGGACGTCGGCGAGGAAGGCGGCCGACGCCCGCTTGTCGCGGGCGGCGACGATGGTGTGGTTGAGCGAAACGGCCATCGGGGCTCCTGCCTGTGCCGGGGAACGCGTCCGTCGATCGAGCGAAGCACTGCGACAGCCTGACGGGAACGGCTTCTGCCGCGGCCTGGTTGACTGGTCGTTGAACGTTTGACAGTCAGTGAGCCCCCACGGAAGGACGGCCATGCACCTCGGCGTCGACAGTTTCGTCTCGGCCGTGACCGACCCCGCCACCGAGCGGCTCATCGGGCCGGAGGAGCGGATGGCCGACCTGCTCGAGGAGATCGAGCTCGCGGACCGGGTGGGGCTCTACTCCTTCGGCATCGGGGAGCACCACCGGGAGGAGTACTACGACTCGGCGCCGCCCGTGATCCTGGCGGCCGCGGCGGCGCGCACGTCCCGGATCCGCCTCGGCAGCGCGGTGGCCGTCCTCAGCGCCGCCGACCCGGTCCGGGTGTTCCAGCAGTTCGCCACCCTGGACCTCATCTCGAAGGGACGCATCGACCTGGTGGTCGGGCGCGGCTCGTTCACCGAGGCGTTCCCGCTGTTCGGTCTGAGCCTCGCCGACTACGACTCGCTGTTCGAGGAGAAGCTCGACCTGCTCCTGCGCATCCGGAGCTCCGAGCGCGTCACCTGGTCGGGGCGGCACCGGCCCGCGCTGACCGGTCAGGGCGTCTACCCGCGGCCGCTGCAGGACCCGTTGCCGATCTGGATCGGCGTCGGGGGGACGCCGGAGTCGTTCGCCCGGGCCGGGCTGCTCGGTCTGCCGCTCATGGTGGCGATCATCGGCGGGGAGCCGCGGCAGTTCGCCCCCCTGATCGACCTCTACCGCAGGGCCGGCGCGCAGGCGGGGCACCCGCCCGAGCAGCTGCGGGTGGGGCTGCACGTGTTCGGGTTCGTCGCGGAGAGCACCCAGGCGGCGTCCGACACGATCTACCCCGGCTGGCACGAGATGTTCACCAAGGTCTCGCGGGAGCGGGGATTCGCGCGGCCGACACGCGCCCAGTTCGACGCCACCAGCGGACCGGACGGCGCCTTCTTCATGGGCGACCCCGACACCGTGGCGCGGAAGCTGGTCCGGGTCTCCGAGCAACTCGGCGGCGTGGAGCGGGTCGCGCTGCAGATGACCAACCCGCGCCTGGCCCACGGCGATCTGCTCCGGGGCATCGAGCTGCTCGGCACCGAGGTCGCCCCGCAGGTGGCGGCGGTCTAACGCGTCGAGATCGGCTCCCCGGCGGCGTCCTCCGGCGGGGGGACCGCCGTACGCCGCATCCCGGCGTGCGGGCCGCTCAGGTGTCGGCGCGCGCGTCCGCGACGACCTCGAACCACTGCGTGCGGTTGGGCTCCGCCTCGAGCCGCTCCAGCGTCGCCCGCTGCTCGAGGAACGCGGGGTCGTCGTGCCACGCCGCCCAGTCCTCCCGGCTCCGCCAGGTGCCGACGATGGTCCGCGCGTCCGGCTCGTCCTCCGGGGTGAGCAGCTGGCCGGAGATCCAGCCGGGGCGGCCCCGCGCGGAGTCGAATCGCTCCCGCATCGCCGCGTCCCATTCCTGCGCGCCGACCGGTCGGAGCCTGGTCGTGGTCACCACCGTCATCATCGTCACTCCCGATGTCCGAATCGTTCCCCGAGCCAGTCTGCGCCTGCCCCCCGGGTTGATCATCGCCTTCTTGCCGCCCCCCACGGCGAGCCCGCGCGTGTCAGCGGCAACAACTCGATGATCACCGCCCACAGATGTGCGCCGGAAGAGCAGCATGGGGGAGTACGGCTACGAGGAGGGGCGCGATGAGCGAACAGCCGAACGTTCCGGTGCGGTCCGGCAGCGACGACGAGCCGCCGGGAACCCGACGAGAGCCCGACGCCGCACAGCACGGCGCGGTCCGCACCCAGGGGGAGACGGCCGTCGACGAGGCGATGGGAACCGGCGACAACGTCCACTGACCGGTCCGGGTCGCACGTGCACCCCGCGCACCGCCCGGTGCGCGTCGAGGCCTCCGGCGTCCTGCTGGCCGGTGATCTCGCCGTCCCGGCGGGCGCTCGAGGGATGGTCCTGTTCGCCCACGGGAGCGGCAGCGGCCGGCACAGTCCGCGCAACCGGCAGGTGGCGTCCGGGCTGCACGACGCCGGGTACGGGACGCTGCTGGTGGACCTGCTCACCGAGGCCGAGGAGCGGATCGACGCCGGAACCAGGGCGCTGCGGTTCGACATCGCGCTGCTCGCCGCCCGGCTCACCGACGCGGCCGACTGGCTCCGCGGGACGGAAGCGGCGGGCCACCTGCCGCTCGCCGCGTTCGGTGCCAGCGTCGGTGCGGCCGCCGCCCTGATCCTCGCTGCCGACCGTCCGGACCAGATCGCCGCGGTCATCTCGCGAAGTGGCCGTCCCGACCTGGCCGGCGACGCGCTGGGTCGCGTGGGGGCACCGACGTTGCTGATCGTGGGCGGAGCCGACGCCGCGGTGCTGGAGCTCAACCGCACCGCGGCCGCGCAGCTCGCCCCGCCCCACGCCGTCTCCGTCGTCCCCGGCGCGACGCACCTGTTCCCGGAGGAGGGCGCGCTCGAGCAGGTCGTCGTCGCCTCGGTCGACTGGCTCGCCCGCTGGCTCCCGGAGCGCTGAGTCCGGGCGCCTGCCGTCCTGGTGGACGCCGCTGCCGGGGCACGTGCGGAGGACATGCCGGTGGGTCCCCAGCGGCGTAGAACTGGCGGATGCCGACCGTTCATCGGGAAGTCGAGAAGAAGTACGCCGCCGACGACGGTTTCGAGCTGCCGCCGCTGCTGGAGCTGGCGGCCGCGACCGACGATCGTCGAGCCACAGCGGTCGCTCCGGTCGCCGAGGGCGAGCCGGTCCGGCACACGCTGAGCGCGACGTACTTCGACACCGCCGACCTGCGCCTGGCGAACGCCGGACTGACCCTGCGGCGGCGCACCGGTGGCGACGACGCCGGCTGGCACCTCAAGGTTCCTGCCGGCAAGGGCGCCCGGTCCGAGGTGCGGCTGCCGCTGGGTCGGGGGGCACGAACGGTGCCGGCGCCGCTGCGGCAGATGGTGTGGGCCCGCAGCCTGGGGGCCACCTTGCGGCCGGTCGCCGAGATCCTGACCGACCGGACGGTGCGGCGACTCGTCGACGTGACCGGCCACGTGCTCGCCGAGCTCGCCGACGACCGGGTCACGGCGCGCCGGCTGCTCCCCACCGACGGCCTGGGGGATGCCGCCGGGGCGACCACGTCGTGGCGGGAGATCGAGGTCGAGCTGGCCGCCGGCGACGAGGCACTCCTCGCGGCCGTCGACGCCCGGCTGCGCGAACGCGGTCTGGAGGAGGCCCCGTCCGCCTCGAAGCTGGCCCAGGTGCTCGACGTCCAGCGGCAGCAGGAGCCGGCCGGGGCCCGGAAGCTGACGGCGAAGTCGGCAGGAGGCGAGACGGTGCTCGCCCACGTGCGCGAGCAGGTGGAGCAGATCCGGACGCAGGACCTGCCGGTCCGCCTCGACGCCCCCGACGCCGTGCACAAGATGCGGGTCGCCACCCGCCGGCTCCGCAGCGCCCTCACGACGTTCAAGCCGCTGTTCGCCCCGGACGTCGCCCGCCCGCTGCGCAGCGAGCTGAAGTGGCTGGCCGGTGAGCTCGGGGCCGCGCGGGACGCGGAGGTCATGCGCGACCGGGTGAGCGCCGCCGTGCAGGCGGAGAGCGACGCCGCCGCCCTGGGCCCGGTCGCCGAGGTGGCGGCCGCCGAGCTGGACGGGGCCTACCGCGCCGCGCACGGCCGGGTGCTGGCCGAGCTGGACGGCGACCGGTACCACGATCTGCTCCTGGCCCTCGACGCGCTGCTCACCTCCCCGCCGCTGACCGAGCGGGCCGCCGTCGCCACGCGCAAGGTCCTGCCGGGACTGGTCGCACGGAGCTACGCACAGGTGCGCGACCTGGTGGAGGAGGCCGCCACGAAGCCGGCCGGGGTCGAGCGCGAGGAGCTGCTGCACGATGCCCGCAAGGCCGCCAAGCGGGCGCGGTACGCCGGGGAGTCGGTGAGCGTCGTCTTCGGCAAGGACGCCCTCGCGTTCGCCGAGGCGATGGAGGGCGTGCAGGAGGCGCTGGGGGAGTACCAGGACTCGGTCCTCACCCGCGAGCGTCTCCAGCAGCTCGCGCTGCACACCTCCAGCCCCGCCGCCGCCTTCCTCTACGGGCGGCTGCACGCGCTCGAGGAGGCGCATGCGGCGCTCTCTCAGGAGCACTTCGACACGGCGTGGAAGGCGGCGGGGCGCAAGTCGGTGCACCGCTGGCTCCGCTGACCCGGGGCACGCCTCCGGGCACGGGGCGGCGGGCCGGGACCAGGTCCCGGCCCGCCGGCCGGCGGTCACACCGCCGTGGCCAGGCTCCGGACGCCGGAGCTGACGCCGAGCGCGAGCCGACGGCTGACCCGCAAGCCCTGATCGGCGACCGAGTAGGCGGCCTCGATCAGGTCCTCGGGCCGCACCAGTGCCGTGGGCACGAGCGTGCGGACGACCATCGTGACGCTGCGGACGACGCCGGCGACCGCTTCCTCGCCGCTCCGCGTCGCCCGCTCGAGCTGTCGGCGGGCCTGCTCCTGCTCCTGCTCGCGCAGCTGCTCGAGCAGGTCCGCCCGGGCGACGGTGACCAGGGAACCGGCGCGCTCCCGGCGGTCGTCGTCGGTCGCGGAGTCCAGCGCCTGACGGGCGACCAGCTGACGGATCTCGTGCGTCAGCTCCTCCTGGGCACGGGCCAGCTCCTCGAGAGTGGTCCCCGAGCCCGGCCTCCCCGTGCCGGGGCCGGGCTGCTCGCCGTTCGCCGGCCGGGCCGGGGTTGTCGCGCTGGTGGAGTTGCTGGCCTTGGTGGGTGCGGTCATCGGGTCCTCCTGCGGGTCGGGCCATCCGTACCGGCCCAGCCTCTGCGCGGCACGTGAACCGCAGCGGGGCGTCGCGTGCCCGGAAGGAGGACGGCCGGGTAACACGCGCCGGAGCGCGGCCGGCCGAGGACTCACGAACCGGCGAGCAGCACCCGGACGGCATCGATCGTGTCGGCCTCGGCCGGGTTCTTGTCCGGCCGGTACCGCAACACCCGGGCGAACCGCAGGGCGAGGCCGCCGGGGTAGCGGGGGCTGCGCTGCGCGCCGTCCACGGCGATCTCCACGACCAGCTCCGGGCGCAGCAGCACTCCCCAGTCCGGCTGCTCCCGGGCGAGCTCCGGAAAGGTCCGCGTCTGCCAGTCCAGGAGCTGGTCGGTCATCCCCTTGAACGTCTTGCCCACCATCACCGGCTCGCCGCCGTCGGGGTCGCGGGCGCCCAGGTGGATGTTCGACAGCTTGCCGGAGCGCCGTCCGTACCCCCATTCCGCGCCGAGGACGACGAGGTCGAGGGTGTGCACGGGTTTGACCTTCTGCCAGGACTTCCCGCGGCGGCCCGCGGCGTAGGCGGCGTCGAGCGCCTTGACGACCACGCCCTCGTGCCCGGCCGTCAGCGCGTCGTCCAGCACCACGGCCGCCTGCTCGGGAGCGGGGGAGCGGACCCCGGGCATCCGGAGCGCGGCGTGCTCGTCGCCGGCCAGCAGCCCGGCGAGCGCGTCGAGGCGGACGGACAGGGGCTCGTCCAGGAGGTCGCGGCCGTCCAGGTGCAGCAGGTCGAAGAAGAACGGGCTGAGCAGGACGCCCTCCTCTGTCGCGTCGCTGCCGAAGCGGCTCATCGTGTCCTGGAACGCGCGCGGCCGGCCGTCGTCGTCCAGGGCGAGGGTCTCGCCGTCCAGGACGGCGGTCTCGCACGGCAGCGCCCGCACCCGGTCGACGAGCTCGGGCACCCCGTCGGTCACCTCACGCAGCGTGCGTGTCCACACGCGGACGACGTCGCCGTCGCGGTGGACCTGGATGCGGGCACCGTCGAGCTTGAACTCCACGGTCACGTCGGTGCCGAGGTCGGTGAGCGCGGCATCCAGTGAGGAGCCGGGGCTGGCGAGCATCGGCCGCACCGGGCGGCCGACCTCCAGGCGCACCCCATCGAGCGCCTCGACGCCACCGGTCAGCGCGAGGGCCGCCGTCTCCGGGAGGCGCCCGGAGAGCATGAACGCGCGGCGGACGTTCGCGGCGGGCACCTCGGCGGCCGTGGCGACCGCCTCCAGGACGACGCCCTCGAGCGCACCCTGGCGGAGCTCGCCGGTGAGCAGCCGGACGAGGAACTGCTGCTCGTCGGCGGTCGTGGCCGACAGCAGGCCGGTGACGGCCGCGTCGCGCCGGGCCGCCGAGCCGGGCCCGGTGGTGGCGGCCAGCTCGGTCAGGGCCCGGTCGACGGCGGCCACGGTCAGCGACGGAGCGTCCGCGGGCCGGCCCGCCAGGCGGGACAGACTGCGCCAGCCGACGCCGATCCGGCCCTGGCGCACCTCGCCCGCGAGCCACGCGGTGACCGGGCCGACCTCGTCCGCGCCCGCGCGCCGCAGCAGCTCCGCGATCGCCGTGGCCTTCGCCGTGCGTGATCTCGTGGCGGCGACCGCGGCGGAGGCGGTGACGACGTCGGCGAGCAGCACCGGGCCATGGTGTCAGCCGCCGGGGACGGCCGGCGCCGGCACCGGCGGAGGGCTCGTCGGGGACGGCAGGCGAGGATGGCCGCATGGCAGCGAGCCCACGCACCCACGACCTCGTCGTCTTCGGGGCGACCGGCTTCGTCGGGCGGCTGCTGGCCGCGTACCTGGCCGAGCACGCCCCACCCGACCTCCGGATCGCCCTCGCCGGACGCTCCCGGACGCGCTGCGAGGAGGTGCGCAGCGGGCTGCCGGCGGCCGCCCGGGACTGGGCGGTGCTCGAGGCCGACGCGTCCGACCCGGCCTCGATGGCCGCGCTGGCGGCGCGGACCAGCGTCGTGGTCACCACGGTCGGTCCCTACGCGCGGTACGGCCTGCCGCTGGTCGAGGCGTGCGCAGCGGCCGGCACGCACTACGCCGACCTCACCGGGGAGGTCCTGTTCGTCCGCGACGCGATCGCGCGCACCGACGCCGTCGCGCGCGCCACCGGGGCCCGCATCGTCCATGCCTGCGGCTACGACTCCATCCCCTCGGATCTCAGCACCATGCTGCTCGCTGCCCGGGCGGCGGCCGACGGCGCGGGCGGGCTGGGCGACGTCCGTCTCGTGGCCTTGCTGCGCGGGGGCTTCAGCGGCGGCACGATCGACTCGATGCGTGCCCAGCTGGAGGCGCTGCAGGAGGACCCGTCGCTGCGCCGCGTCGCGGGGGACCCGTTCGCGCTGAGCCCGGACCGCGACGCCGAGCCCGACACCCGGCAGCCGCGTGACGCAGGCCCGCCGGCGCAGACGCCGGACGGGCGGTGGACGGCGCCGTTCGTGATGGCGCCCTTCAACACCCGCATCGTCCGGCGGAGCAACGCCCTGCAGGGGTGGGCCTACGGTCGGGGCCTGAGCTACGGCGAGGTCATGGGAGTCGGCCGCGGCCCGCTCGGTGCGCTCACCGCGGCGGGGGTCACCGCCGGACTGGTCGGGACACTGGCCGCCATGAGCTTCGCGCCGACCCGCGCACTGCTCGACCGCGTGCTCCCCGCGCCGGGCAGCGGTCCGAGCGAGGAGGTCCGCCAGAAGGGCTGGTTCCGGATGGTCGTCGACGCCACCACCGAGGACGGCCGGCGCTACCGCGCGACCGCCGCCGGCGAGGGGGACCCCGGGTACGCCGCGACCGCCGTCATGCTGGGGGAGAGCGCGCTGGCGCTGGCCGTGGACGGCGACCGGCTGCCCGACCGCGCCGGCTCGCTCACCCCGGCGACGGCGCTGGGCGACGTCCTGGTCGAGCGGCTCCGGGCCGCCGGGCACCGCTACGAGGTCGTCGCGGTCTGACCTGGCGTCCCGCGGCGGCGAGCCGAGCCGCCCACCCATCCGGCCACCGACGACTGGAGATCCCGCTGTGCCTCCGCTGCACGACATCGCCCATCTCGCCCACGTCGAGCTCCGCACCCCCGTGCTCGAGCGGAGCGTCGACTTCTTCACCCGGTACCTCGGGCTGACCGAGACCGGCACGGCCGGGGACTCGGTCTTCCTCCGCGCCTGGGACGACTACGAGACCACCACGGTCACGCTCACCGGCCACCGCACGTCCGGGATCGGCCGGACCCACGTCCGGGCCAGCAGCCCCGAGGCGCTGGAACGCCGGGTCACGGAGATCGAGGCGACCGGCCGGGGAACGGGCTGGGTGGACGGCGACCCCGGGTACGGCCCGACCTACCTGTTCACCGACCCCGACGGGCACGAGTTCGGCATCTACTACGAGAGCGAGTGGTACCGCCCGCCGGCCGGGTTGACGCCGGCGTTGAAGAACCAGGCGCAGGCCTTTCCCTCGCACGGGGTCGCGGTGCGCCGGCTGGACCACATCAACTGGCTCGGGGTCGAGCCGGTCGTCAACCGCGACTTCCTGCGCGACACCCTCGGTGCCATGGTCACCGAGCAGATCGTGCTGGACGACGGGACCATCACAGGCAGCTGGACCACGTTCACCAACAAGGGATACGACGCCGTGTACACCCGTGACTCGACCGGCACCCCCGGCCGGCTGCACCACATCGCCTTCGCCGTCGACACCCGGGAGAGCATCCTGCGGGCCGCGGATCTCGCCCTGGAACAGGGTGTCCACATCGAGACCGGTCCGCACAAGCACGCCATCCAGCAGACGTTCCTCCTCTACGTCTACGAGCCCGGCGGCAATCGGATCGAGCTGTGCAACGCCGGCGCCCGCCTGGTGCTGGCGCCCGACTGGCAGCCGGTGAACTGGACGCAGGCGGAGCGGGCGAGGGGACAGGCCTGGGGTCTGAAGACCATCGAGTCCTTCCACACCCACGGCACACCGCCCGTCGCCGCGCCGGAGCCGGTGTCGGTGTCGGTCGAGAGCGTCCCCTCGGCAGGCGACGCGTGAGCGCGCCGGTCGTCGCCGTCCTCGGTCTGGGGGAGGCCGGCTCGGAGATCGCGCGCGACCTCGTCGCGGCCGGTGCCGACGTCCGCGGGTACGACCCGAAGGCGATCACGGTCGAGGGCGTGCAGCCGCGGGGCAGCGAGGCCGAGGCGGTCGCCGATGCCGACCTGGTCCTCAGCGTGAACAGCTCGCACGACGCCGTCCCGGCCCTGCAGAACGCGCTGCCGGCGCTGCGCCCCGGCACGGTCTGGGCCGACCTGAACACCGCTGCCCCGTCGACCAAGGTGGCGCTGGCCGAGCAGGCGGGGACGCGCGGGGTCCCGGTCGTCGACGTCGCGCTGATGGCCGTGGTCCCCGGCAACGGGCTGCGCACCCCCATGCTCGTCTCCGGGGAGGCCGCCGACCGCTACGCGCACTGGCTCACCGGTCTCGGTGCCGAGGTCAGCGTGCAGCCGGGGCCGGCCGGCACGGCGATCTCCCGCAAGCTGCTGCGGAGCGTGTTCTACAAGGGCATGGCGGCAGCGGTGGTGGAGGCACTCGCCGGCGCGGAGGCGGCAGGCTGCGCCGACTGGCTGCGGGACAACATCGGCAGCGAGCTCGCGGCCCTCGACGCCACGGCCGTCGACCGGCTGGTGGACGGAACGCACAAGCACGCGCGGCGGCGGGCCGACGAGATGACGGCGGCCACGGAGCAGCTCGAGGACCTCGGCGTCCCCGCGCGCATCGCTCCGGCGGCGCGGGATCTCCTGATCCAGCTACGGGACGCCGGGCCGGCGCCGCTCTGACGCTCGGCGCCGGGGCGCCCGACGAGGACGGGCGGCGTACGGGTGGAGCCGTCCGCTACCGCGTCGGGCGCCGCGGATGCCGGCCGGCGATAGTCTGGGCGGGATGCCGAATCCCGAACCGCCCGTGACCGACGCCCACCCCGATCGGGCGGACGAGGGGGCCGAGGCGGACTCGCCCGCCGCGCCCACGATCCCGTCGTTCGACTCGTTGCGTGCGCCCCGTCGCCGTACGGCGGTCGACGTGCTGATGCCGGGGTCGTCGCCGGAGCCGTTCGCTCCCGCCGCTCGCGCGCCGGTGCCCCGGCCCGCGGAGTACGCCGACCTGCTGCGACTGGGGGTCCACGTGGCGCGGGCCGTGGCGGGCGTTCCGCTGCGGGTGGCGGGGTGGGCGGTCCGGGAACCGGCGAACTGCCTGCGGCGGCTGCTCGGCCGGCAGGTCGGCTGATCTTCCTGTCGGCGGTCGGCGCGAGACTGCGCCGGTGAACCGGATCGTGCTCGCGCGCCGCGGCGAGGCCGCCGTCGAGGCACGGGAGTGCACCGACGACGGCTCCACCGTGGGGGTCGACCGGCTTCCCGCCGTCGACCTGCCGGACTTCGTGCGGGAGCACGAGCGCACGCCCGTCCGCTGGGTGTGGGACGACACGACCCGGTGGTACCCGGCGCTGCTGGCAGCCGGCGTCCGCGTCGAGCGGTGCCATGACCTGCGGCTCGCCCACGCGCTGCTCCGGCGGTCGCCGTTCGTCGACCAGGCCCTGCTCACCGCGGGGGAGACCGGGGGATGGGACGGCCTGCAACCGGTCACCGCCGCCGACCCGGCCCTGTTCCCCCTCGACGACCCTGCCGACCGCCTCGATCCCTTCGCCGAGCACGAACGCCACCAGGTTGCGCTGGCCGCCGCTGCGGAGCGGGGACGCCTCGGTCTGCTGCTCGCCGCCGAGTCCTCCGGCGCGCTGGTCGCCGCCGAGATGACCCATGCCGGGCTGCCGTGGCGGGCCGACGTGCACGAACGCCTCCTGACCGAGCTGCTGGGCCCCCGCCCCGCGCCCGGCATGCGGCCGGCGACGCTCGAGCGACTGCTGGTCGCGATCCGCGCGGCCTTCCACGACCCCGGGCTGAATCCCGACTCACCCGGCGGGTTGCTGCGTGCCCTGCGGGCCGCGGGACTGCCCGTGAGCGACACCCGCTCCTGGACGCTCGAGCAGCTCGACCATCCCGCGGTCCCGGCCTTGCTGGAGTACAAGAAGCTGTCGCGGCTCCTCCAGGCCAACGGCTGGAACTGGCTGGACAGCTGGGTCCGCGACGGGCGGTTCCGTCCCTACTTCCTGCCCGGCGGTGTGGTGACGGGACGGTGGGCCTCCACCGGCGGCGGCGCCCTCTCGGTTCCCACGCAGGTGCGCCCGGCGGCGGTCGCCGACGACGGCTGGCGGTTCGTGGTCGCGGACGTCGCTCAGCTCGAACCGCGGGTGCTCGCCGGCATGAGCGGGGACGCGGAGATGGCCCAGGCGGCGCGGTCGGCCGACCTGTACCAGGGCATGGTCGCCAGCGGTGCCGTGGCGAGCCGGGCGGACGCCAAGGTCGGGATGCTCGGGGCGATGTACGGCGCTACCCGCGGCGAGAGCGGGCGCCTGATGCCCGGCCTGACCCGCCGGTACCCGCGGGCGATCGGCCTGGTGGAGGCGGCCGCCCGCGCGGGGGAGCGGGGTGAGATCGTGCACACCCTGCTCGGCCGGGGGTCGCCGGTGCCCACCGGCGCGTGGGCGGAGCGCCCGGTCGAGCTGGGTGGGCCGGGCGACGCGGGGGAGTCGTCCGCAGAGGACCGGGACCGCGCCCGTCGCTCCTGGGGGCGGTTCACCCGCAACTTCGTCGTCCAGGGTACCGGCGCCGAGTGGGCGCTGTGCTGGCTGGCCGACCTGCGCAACCGGCTGTGGCGCCTCGGAGGTCCGGGCACGGGAAACGGGCGCCCCCACCTGGTGTTCTTCCTGCACGACGAGGTCGTCGTCCACACGCCCGAGGAGCTGGCCGGGGCCGTCGTCGAGGAGGTCCGCCGCGCGGCGGCCGCAGCGGGCCGGCTGCTCTTCGGCGCGTTCCCCATCGACTTCCCGCTGGACGTCGCCGTCGTCCGGTCCTGGGCCGACGCGGACTGAATCCGGTCCGGCTTTCCCGACGTTTCGTCGCGGACACCCCGAAGCTGTGTTCGGAGGGCGACACTGGGTAGCGTGCGGAGGGGACGCCTCCCAGATCGGCATCCCGCGCGACCGGCGCAGCGGGGGCGTCCCTGATCCGTCGTCGGAAAACCATCCATGTGCCCGGGCGTCCGCCGGCCGGCACCGCTGCCGGAAGAAGGCTCATGATCGAGGCGCCCTGGAGGCACCGACCGCGGCCGGGAGCGGCCGCCCCGGCGGAGCCGATCCTGAGCGGCGCACCGACCACGCTCGCCGAGCTCCGTGCCCTCCGGCTGCAGCTGCGCACGGCCCTCAGCGACGGCGGCCGACCGCCCGGTGCCACAGACGACGACCTGGACCGGCTGCTGCTCGCGTTCGAGGAGCTCGCGAGCAACGGGCTGCGGCACGGCGGGGCTCCGGTCGAGGTGGCGGTGACCGCGGTCGGGTCCGCCTGGGTCGTGGAGGTCAGCGACGCCTCCGGCGACATCCCGCCGGTTCCGGCGGTCGGCCGGGATGCGGCCCTCGGCGGACTCGGCCTCTACCTCGTGGCGCAGCTCTCCGGGGCGCACGGCTGGACCGCCGAGGACGACGGGCGCAAGGTCGTGTGGGCGCGGGTGGACTTCACCGGCGAGGCCGCTCCGCCCCCTGTCCCGGCCCCGCCCGCGCAGGCGGGGGAGGTGGTCCGGCCGCCGGTGGTGGTCGTGAGGTCCGGCCCTGCCCCAGCGGGCACGAGCGCCCAGGGTCGGTCGGCCAGGTCCGGGAAGGAGAAGCCCCGCCGCGCCCGCCGGTTCCGGACCGCACCCCGCCGGCTCGGCGTGCTCGTCGCCGCCGTCGTCCTGGTCATCACCCTGGCCCTGGCGTGGGTGGCGTCCGCCGTCAACGCGAACAACAACGAGAAGCTGCTGTCGCAGCAGGTCGCCCAGGGCGCGACCCTGCTCGCCACCCAGGTCGCGGTGATCCAGACGCAGATGGTCGACACCGGGCACGTCGCCGACGCGACCGACGGCAGGCCGCAGCCGTTCCTGAACTTCGCGGCCGCGACCGTCCTCTCGCCGGAGATGTCGCTGTCGCTGTGGCGCGTCACCGGGGAGCGGGCAGAGCGGCTGGCCCTGCACGGTCCCGATCCGCAGCTGCCGGACGGCGGAGCCGACGCGTTCTTCCCGGGGCTGGAGCCGACCGGGCAGCTGGCCGTCGCCGGCGTACTGCAGGGTGAGCAGCCCCGGCTGGCGTACGCCCTGATGCCGGCCGTCGAGAGCGGCGGCCTCGTGGTTTACGCCGAGGTGCCGCTGAACCGCCGCGTCTCCGTCGAGGCGGGCCAGGCCTACGGCGGTCTGGACCTCGCGGTGTACCTGGGGGACGAGCCCGTCGACGACCAGCTGATCCAGGCGACGGCCCCGACGCCGATCGGCGGGGACACGGCCACCACGCAGGTGCCGTTCGGCGACAGCACGTTCACCGTGGTCGCCGCGTCCCGCACCGGCCTGACCGGCCCCCTGTCCGCGGCCCTGCCCTGGATCGTGCTGGGCGGCGGAACCGTGCTGGCGCTCGCCGGCGGCGCGACGGCCGGCAGCCTCTCCCGGCGCCGGGCCGTCGCCGAGCGACTGGCCGCCGACAACGAGGAGCTCTACCGGCAGCAGCGGGGCATCGCCGGCACCTTGCAGCACGCCCTGCTGCCCGAGGTGCCGCAGCTGGACGGGGTGGAGGTCGCGGCCCGCTACGTCGCCGGTGTCGACGAGCTGGAGGTCGGCGGCGACTGGTACGACGTCATCCCGGGTCCGTCGGGACGCTCGGTGTTCGTCGTCGGCGACGTCTCCGGCCAGGGTCTGGCCGCCGCGACCACGATGGCGTCGCTCCGCTTCGCCGTCCGCGCCTACGTGGCCCAGGGCGACGACATCGCGACGGTCCTGACGAGGTTGCGCGGCCTGCTCGACGTCGGCGTCGACCACCAGTTCGCCACCGTGCTGCTGGGTGAGCTCGATGCGGCGGCCGGGCTGATCCGGGTCGTCACCGCGGGGCACTTCGGGCCGCTGGTGATCAGCGGCGGCCGCGCGGAGTTCCTCGACAGTCCGGTCGCTCCGCCGGTCGGGCTGGCGGCGTCCGTGCCGCCGGTGGTGGCCGAGGCGCGGGTGTCGGGCCCGGCGACGCTGCTGGCGTTCACCGACGGCGCGGTCGAGCGACGCGGCGAGGTCATCGACACCGGGCTGGAGCGGCTGCGGTCGACGGCCACCGCCGCGGACGCGCAGCCGCTGTCGACCGTCCTGGACCGGCTGATGCACATGCCGGACGTCGACGGCGGACGGGACGACACGGTGATCCTGGGGATGCGCTGGACGACATGAGTGCGCAGTCGGCGGTGGGCGAGGTCAGCTGATACCGGCCCGCTGCAGCACGTTGCGCATCAGTGTGCTCATCACCGGGTCGACGACGAGACTGCCGCCGAAGGTCAGCGAGCCGGCGGCGAAGACGAATCCACCTCCCGGATGGTCGTAGACGGTCATGTCGGCGCCGACGCCACGGGCATCCGGGGCACCCACGGCCAGCCGGGTGAGGCCCGTGGGAAGGACGGACGGCGGCACGAAACGCGGCGACATGGCGCAGTCCGCCGGCGCGGTGGAGGTGGCGCCCGGTCCGTTGCTCGTGTCCACCTCCCAGGCGCTCGCCTTGCCGTTCCCGAACCCGGTGTTCAGGCCCGAGTCGCCGAAGATGTCGCCGTCGGAGACGCCCGTCCCCGCGAACAGGTCGTGCTCGGCGAACTGCACGACGAACGGCGACCCGGGAACCCCACAGCGTTCGGTGGCGACGCCCAGCAGCGAGCGTTCCGGCCGGCCGAGCTGACGGAACAGGGCGTCCTCGCGCGGACCGCCCTCGATGCCGTTGCGGAAGATCATCTCGGTCTGGTTCCGGTCGTACTCACCGACCTCGAAGACGCCGTTCCCGGCGATGTAGATCAGGCTTCCGCCGGCCGCGAGGTAGGCCGCCGCGTTGTCGTACATCTGCGTCGACCAGTACTCCGGATGGGTTCCCACGATCAGGCACGCGTACTGCGCCGCGTCGCAGCCGTCGTTGTGGAAGTCCAGGTCGGTGTACACGTCCGGCCGGAACCCCTCCCGCTCCAGCCAGCCGAGGATCCAGAGCTCACCCCGCGTCAGATGGGGATCGGCGCCCGGTGCCGCCCCCGGCATCGGGCGCAGGAAACTGGTCCGCGCGAGACCCGTGTACTTCGACTGTCCACCCCAGCCGTTGTAGGCCAGCCAGGTGTTGGCGTTGGCCAGCACGGCGATGCGCGAGCGCGCGGCGGGAGCCGGCTTCACGACGAAGGTGATGTCGCACGTGCCGCCCTCGGCGTCCGTGCACGCCGCCGAGTAGATCCCGGAGCGCCAGTCGGGCGGCACGGTGAAGGTGAACGTGTCGCTCCAGTCGCATCCGAACCGCCAGGGGGCGGCCGGCACCGCCTGCCGGGTCGCGGTGAACGGCACGGTCCGCAGGGTGACCGAGGTGAGGGTCGCCGAGGTGGAGACGTGCCGCCGGAAGGAGGCCGTCGACATGCCCGTGCCCGACATGCGGAACGCGATCGACTCGCCAGGGGCCACCGAGAGCGGCCAGCAGTAACCCTCGATCGGCCGGAGGGAGGACTTCGCCACCCAGACCGAGCCGTCCGTCGAGTGGTAGCCGACGGCGTCCTCCCAGAGGTCCCCGTCGAAGCTGCCCGCGGCCAGCTGCCAGGGACTGGGCGGGGACACCGTCGCCCACGGCTCGGGAAACGTGAAGGAGCCGCCGCCGTTCTCTCCGACCCACACCGTGCCGTTGCCGGAGTGGTAGGCCAGCAGGTCGGCCTTGGCCCGGCCGGTGAAACGGCCGGCGGCGATCTGCCAGCCCCCGGCGGGCTGCAGCCCCGCCCACTGGCTCACCACGAAGCCGGAGCCGTGGTTCTCGCCGACCCGCACCGACCCGTCGGCCGGGTTGTACCCGACCACGTCGGTGCGGCCGTCACCGACGAAGTCCGCCGTCGCTACCTGCCAGCCCGGACCCGGCGGCAGGGTGCCCCACTGCTGCATCGCGAAGCGGGTGCTCAGGTTCTCGCCCACCCACAGCGTGCCGCTGCCCGCATGGTGGGCCAGGAGATCGGCCTTCGCCTTCCCGGTGAAGAAGCCTGCGCCGATCTGCCACCCCTGGGCGGGTGACAGGGTCGCCCATTGCCTGAACGCGAACGTCGAGCCCCGGTTCTCGCCGACCCACACGCTGCCGTTGCTCGGGTGGTAGCCGACGACGTCGGCCCGCCCGGTGCCGGTGACGTCGCCGACCACCAGCTGCCAGCCGGCCGCCGGACTCAGCGTCGCCCAGGGTGCGGTGAAGGTGAAACCGGCGCCGTCGTTCCTCCCGACCCACAGCGTGCCGTTGGCCGGCCGGTACGCGAGGAGATCGCTCCGGGAAGGATCCGCGAACGATCCGGCGCGGATCACCCAGCCGCCGGGTGGCGAGAGCGTCGCCCGACGGTCGAGCCGGAACACCCGGTCTGGCACGGCATTCTCCTCCCGCAGGGACAGCCCGTCGGGGAGCAGCGGGAGTCTCGGAACGCAGGGCGACCGCTACGGACTACTCCGGCGCTCGGACGCGTGTCAAGAAGGCTGCTCGCCGTCGCCGGATGCCGGGACATGTCGGAGGACGGCGGAACGGTCGGCCGACGACCCCGGTCCGGCGCCTCGCCGGCGTGCGCGATCTGTGCACCGCAGGCGGCGAGCCTCAGGTTCCGCAGAAGGTCCGGTAGGCGCCGAAGTCCGGTGGGGCGGGGGCGGCGTAGCGCTCGAGGCCCGGGCGCTCGTCGTACGGCGCCGTCACCGCCTCCAGGAGCCGGCCGAGTGGATCGAGGTCGCCACCGGTCGCTGCCTCGAGGGCCTCCTCGACGAGGTGGTTGCGGGGGATGTAGACGGGGTTGACCCGGTCCATGACGTCGGCGTCCGGGTCCAGGGCGCGCCACCGCTCCAGCCAGCCGTCGACGGCCGCGAGGTCCAGGAAGAGGTTGCGCGCCGGCTCTGCGTCGCCGCGGGCGGCGCTGCCCAGGGCACGGAAGAACGACGTGTGGTCGACGTGGTCGGCCTGCAGCAGGCCCAGCAGCTCGTCGGCGAGCGCCGACACCTCGGCGTCCGGCTCGTGCCGCAGCCCCAGCTTGACCCGCATGCCGGCCGACCACGCGGCGTCGTACCGCGGACGGAAGGCGCCGAGCGCCTCCACCGCGAGGGCGACCGCCTGCTCGGGGTCGTCGTGGAGAAGGGGCAGGAGCGCCTCGGCGAGCCGGGCGAGATTCCACTCGGCGACGAGCGGCTGGTTGCCGTAGGCGTAGCGGCCGCCGTGGTCGATGGAGCTGTAGACCGTGGCCGGGTCGAAGGCGTCCAGGAAGGCGCACGGCCCGTAGTCGATCGTCTCGCCCGAGATCGTCATGTTGTCGGTGTTCATGACCCCGTGGACGAACCCCACCGTCATCCACCGGGCCACCAGCGACGCCTGGGCGGAGACCACCCCCTCGAACAGTGCGAGGTAGGGACGGTCGGCGTCCGCGGCGCCGGGGTGGTGACGGGTGATCGCGTGGTCGGCGAGGCGGCGCAGCAGGTCGAGGTCCCGCGTGGCGGCGGCGTACTGGAAGCTCCCCACGCGCAGGTGGCTGGCGGCCACCCGGGCCAGCACGGCTCCCGGGAGCAGGGTCTCGCGGCGGACCGGGCGTCCCGTCGCGACGACGGCGAGGGACCGCGTGGTGGGGATGCCGAGGGCGTGCATCGCCTCGCTGATCACGTACTCGCGCAGCATCGGACCGACCGCGGCCAGACCGTCGCCGCCGCGCGCGAACGGCGTGCGCCCGGAGCCCTTGAGGTGCAGGTCGCGGAGCATGCCGCCGGCATCGACCAGCTCGCCGAGCAGGAGTGCGCGTCCGTCGCCCAGGCGCGGCACGTACCCGCCGAACTGGTGCCCGGCGTAGGCCTGCGCCACCGGGGTCGCACCGCTGGGGACGCGGGTGCCGAGCAGCAGGCCCAGCCCCTCGGCGCCGCGCAGCCAGGCCGGGTCGAGGCCGAGCTCGCCGGCCAGCTGCTCGTTCAGCACGAGCAGCTCCGGGTCCGGAGCCTCCTCGGCCTGCCAGGGAAGAGCCATCTCCGGAAGCTCGCGGGAGAAGCGGTCGTCGAGGGGAACGGTCGTTGACGGTGCGACGCTCACGCGGGCGAGACTACGTCGGATCGATCGGCCGGCGGCCGCTCCGGCGGGGTACCTGCCGGGTCCCGGAGACACATCGCCCGCCCCGGTCTGCGCTGTCTCCGGCCCGGGCCCGGTGCTCGCCCACGTCGCCGGCGAGGGCGTTCCTTGCTACATGGCGCACCCGCATCGTCGGGCAGCCCGGCCGGCTACGTGTGTCCCGCCGTGCCCGTATCAGCGCGGGGTGGCCGCGCCTCCTCCGGGTGAGGCCCCGGATCCGGGGTCCACGTGCCGGTTGCCGGCGACGTCCCGCCCGCACGGGGGGCGTCCGCCGGACCGCGGCGCGGCGGGAATCGAGGTCGCGGTGGACGGCATCTGGGCGTTCCTGGTGGTGACGGTGACGCTGTCGATCTCACCCGGGCCGGACGACGTCCTCGTGCTTCGCAGTTCGCTGCGTGGCGGACCCCGCCTGGGCATGGCCACCGTCGCGGGGGTGGCGGCAGGATCGCTCGCCTGGGGTGTCGCCACCGCGGTGGGCCTCGCCGCGGTCGTGGCCCGGTCGGCTCCGGTCTACGAGATCCTCCGCCTGTCGGGGGCCTGCTATCTCGTGCTGCTCGGCCTCACGCCTCTGCTCGCCGGCGTGCGGGGCCGCGCACGGCGCGGCGTTCCGCTTCCTCCGCTCGACTCCGCCCGGCAGCCACGCGCACCGGGCGGTGCGTGCGGCGCCTTCTCCGCCGGCCTGATGAGCGACCTGCTCAATCCGAAGATCGGCCTGTTCTACGTCGCCGTGGTGCCGCAGTTCGTGCCGCCGGGCGCCGCCGGGCTGCAGTACTCGCTGCTGCTGTGCCTGATCGACATCGGCGTCGCGACGACCTGGCTCGGTGCCCTCGCGTGGCTCGCCCACGGCGCGGTGAACTGGCTGCTGCGACCCCCCGTGGTGCTGTGGTCGCAGCGGCTCCTCAGCACCTGCCTCATCGGCCTCGGCGCCTCCACGGCGGTCGGCCTGTAGAACGCGACCGGTCGGGGTCGTGCGACGGGCGGAGGAACCCTCTCTGCCCGAGCCGAACGACCGGCTCGGCCGGTGTCAGGCGCTGATCGTGTCCCGCCGCTGCAGGCGCAGCCGACGGCGCTCCCGCTCGGACAGACCGCCCCAGATGCCGAATCGCTCGTCGTTGGTCAGCGCGGCCTCCAGGCACTCGGTACGCACCGAGCACCCGGCGCAGACGCGCTTCGCCTCGCGGGTGGAGCCGCCCTTCTCGGGGAAGAAGGCCTCCGGGTCGGTCTCCGCGCACAGCGCGTCGAGCCGCCATGCCTCGTCGGCCGTGGAGACCGCGGTCCACGGCGTCGGCAGGGGATCGGCGGCCGCAGTCGCGGAGGAATCCGTGAGCAGGGTCAGGAACGGGCGGGAGAAGGAAGACACGGGAAGCTCCTCATGGTGGTCGTGCCGGGGTGCCGGCCGTAACGGATCGGCACGGACTGGCTGCTTTCCGTGACGTTACGGAGTCCCTCCCCGGGTTGGCACCGGCAGAATCCGAACGAAACCGTCTCGTCCGGTTGGTGGTTTGTGTCGACATGTCGATGCCGGGCCGCCGGCCTCGGCCGCCGTCCCGGGGGTGCGGGAGGTCAGCGGAGCGCTGCCGCTACCTTCTCCGCCGCGGTCGTCACGGCGCGGCCGACCTCGTCCACGTCCGCCGATTCGTCGACGTAGACCACGGCCAGCGCGGCTCGTGCCCCTCCGTCGGGACCCAGGACCGGGACGGCGACCGAGCGCAGGCCGGCGATCACCTCGCCGTGCGAGCTGGCCCAGCCCTTGCGCCGCGCCTCCACCAGGGCCTCCCGGTCGTCGGCTGACGGCGGCTCGGGCATGAGGAGCGCGAGCCCCGGTGCGCCGCGGCCGACGGGGTGCCGCGTGCCGGGCCGGTAGACGACGTGTGCTGCCGTGTCCTGCGGCTCGACGCTGGCAACGGTCACCGCTTCGTTCCCCGCGCGGACGACGAGGAAGGCGGTCATCCCCAGCTCGGCGACCAGGGCGTTCAGCCGCGGGAGCGCGGCGGTCTGCAGGTCGGTCCGCACACCCCGAGCCAGCCCGGCGATGCCCAGTCCGAGCCAGTAGTGCCCGACGGCGTCCCGCTCGACGAGCTGGTGGTCCTCGAGGGTGCGCAGCAGCCGGTAGGTGATCGACCGGTGCAGCCCCAGGGCCTGACCGATCTCGGCGATCGGCTGGGGAGTGCCGACCGCGGCCAGGTGCTCGAGGATCCGGATCCCGCGGTCCAGGGTCTGCGACTGCGGTGCGGCTCCCTCGTCTGCCACCGTCGCCCTCCTCTCCCTCATGAGCCGGGATCGCCGTACGGTCGCCGCCGGCACAGGCCGGGCACATCCCGCGGTCCTCCGGGCGGGGCTGCGACTCCCGTGCGATGCGGGAAGCCGGCGGGCGGGAGGGCGGTGCTCATCGCGCCGGCTCGATCCGCCCGGTCACGTCCCCGAATGCGATCCGGGTGCCGTGGGGCCCCGGCGCGGTGGCGGTGATCGTGACGAGGTCGCCGTCCTCGAGGAAGGTGCGCGTGGTGCCGTCGGGCAGGCGCAACGGCTCCTTCCCACCCCAGGAGAGCTCGATGAACGAGCCGCGCTGGTCCGCTTGCGGGCCGCTGACCGTGCCGGAGGCGTACAGGTCCCCGGTGCGGAGGCTGGCGCCGTTGACGGTCATGTGCGCCAGCTGCTGCGCGGGCGTCCAGTACATGAGGTCGAACGGCGGGCAGGAGACGATCTCGCCGTTGAGGCGGACCTCGATGGCGATGTCGAGGCCCCAGGGCTCGCCGTCGGTGTCGTCGAGGTAGGGGAGCGGCCGGGGGTCGCGCGCCGGCGGCGTCACCCGGGCGGCCTCGAGTGCGGCGAGCGGCACCACCCAGGGCGAGACCGACGTGAGAAAGGACTTACCGAGGAACGGGCCCAGCGGCACGTACTCCCAGGACTGCAGGTCCCGCGCGGACCAGTCGTTGACGACGCAGGCGCCGAACACGTGGTCGGGGAAGGCGCTCAGGGGTACGCGGGTGCCCGGCTCGGAGGGCGTGCCGACGACGAAGCCGATCTCCGCCTCGATGTCGAGCCGCTGGGACGGGCCGAACGTGGGTGCATCGTCGGTCGGTGCCTTGCGCTGGCCCGACGGGCGGAGAACCGGGGTGCCGGAGACCTGCACGGTGCCGGCGCGGCCGTGGTAGCCGATCGGCAGGTGCTTCCAGTTCGGTGTCAGCGGCTCCGAGTCGGGGCGGAACATCCGGCCGAGGTTCTCGGCGTGGTGCTGCGAGCTGTAGAAGTCGACGTAGTCGGCCACCTCCACCGGCAGGTGCATCGTCACCTGGCTCCGGGGCACCAGGTGGGGTGCCACGGTGCCGCGGTGCCCGTCATCGGTGAACCACGCGGTGAGCTGGGCGCGCAGCTCCCGCCACGCCTCCGGGCCCCGGGCGAGAAAGGCGTTGAGCGAGCCGGTGGCATGTACGCCGTCGCCCGTCGCGGCGGCCAGGTCGAGCACGAGGTCGCCGATGGCGACTCCCGTGCGCCGTCCGGTGCCGGGCGTGGAGAAGACGCCGTAGGGCAGGTTGCCGACGCCGAAGCCGGTGTCGGCGGGCAGGTCGAGCCAGGTGGGGGGTGCTGTGGTCGTCACGCCGGGATCCGTTCACGGGTCAGCAGGCCGAGGGTGACGAGGTCGTCGACCGGCTCGAGGACGCTGCAGGTGCCGAAGGAGGTGAAGGTCGAGCGGGCACGAGCGGCCCGCTCCGCGGTCCAGGAGCGCAGCGGCCCGACGAGAGCCCCGGCGTCGGTGCCGCGGAGGTGCTCCGCGGCGGTCCCGGCCGGCGCGCCCTCGGTGAGCGCGGACGCGGCCACGAGCACGTTGAGGAAACCGTGGTGCGCGAAGCCGGTGCCGGGATCGGTGTGGCGGACGGCGTGGTGCAGCCCGGCGGTGCACTTCACGGCCAGCCCACGGCCGACGCACGCGGAGAGTGTCGCGGCGAGCTCCTCCGGAGTGGGGAACAGCTCGGCGCGCATGCCGCCCGTGCGCAGCTTGGCGCGGTACCGGGTGCCGGCGAGCTCGTCGAGCACCGCGTCCCGGGCCGCCGAGCGCGGCACCTCCACCGCGGCGGACCCGCTCTCGGGCAGGACGTCGTCGAGCACGCGTACGGCCTCGCGGGCCGCGGTGCCGTCGGGAACGGCCGGTACCTCGACGGCGGCCAGCACGAGTCCCGGGTCCCGCGACACGCGGGCCGCGGCGGCCGGGAGGTCGCCGGCCGCCGCGATCAGCGAGACGCCGACCGGTTCGCCCTTCCCGAGGTGGGTGGACAGCTCGTCGAGCCGGGCGGCCGGCACGACGAACGGGCCGACCAGCCCGCCCAGACGGGCCCGCAGCTCCCGGTGCGCCGGTACGGCGTCGGCCATCGGCGCGTTCCCGGGCGGGAAGAGGGCCGCATCGTCGAAGAGGCCCGCGAAGAGCGCCGTCATGCCGACGGTCCCCGGCCCGACCACGACCAGGCGTACTTGCCGTCGTCCGTGGCCGTTCCGGCCTCGCCCAGGTCCAGCGGGCGGAACGTGTCCACCATGACGGCGAGCTCGTCGAAGTACTCGGTGCCGAGCGAGCGCTCGACGGCCCCGGGCTGCGGGCCGTGGCTGTGCCCTCCGGGGTGCACGGAGATCGAGCCCTTGCCGATGCCCGAGCCCTTGCGGGCCTCATAGTCGCCGTCGACGTAGAACATGATCTCGTCGGAGTCGACGTTGGAGTGGTAGTAGGGGACCGGCACCGCCTGCGGGTGGTAGTCGACCTTCCGGGGCACGAAGTTGCAGATCACGAAGTTGTGGCCCTCGAACACCTGGTGCACCGGCGGCGGCTGGTGGACCCGGCCGGTGATCGGCTCGTAGTCGGCGATGTTGAACGCGTACGGATAGAGGCAGCCGTCCCAGCCGACGACGTCGAAGGGGTGCTCCGGGAGGACGTGGACGGTGCCCGTGAGCCCGCCGGGCCCCGCGCCGCGGTGCTTGATGTAGACCTCGACGTCGGTGCCCTCGCCCAGCAGCGGCTCGAGGGGAGCGCGCAGATCGCGCTCGCAGAACGGCGCGTGCTCCAGGAACTGCCCGTACTTCGAGAGGTACCGCCTGGGCGGGACGATGTGGCTGTTGGCCTCGATGACGTAGGTGCGCAGCGGCTCGCCGCCGGTCGGGATCCACCGGTGGGTGGTGGTCCGCGGCAGGATCACGTAGTCGCCCTGTGACACCTCCAGCGCACCGAAGGTCGTCTCCACCGTGGCGCTCCCACGCTCGACGTAGACGCACTCGTCGCCGGTCGCGTTGCGGTAGTAGGGGGAGGTCGCCGAGGAGACGGCGTAGGAGATCCGGACGTCGCCGTTGCCCAGCACCAGACGCCGGCCGGTGACCGGGTCGGTGGCCTTGTGCTCCTCGCCGGGGAACAGGTCGTGCAGCTTCAGGTGCCGAGGCACGAGCGGGCTGTTGGGGGTGAGCGTCTGGTCGGACAGCTCCCACGGGCGGGCGTCGACGATCGCCGACGGGATGCCGCGGTGGTAGAGCAGCGAGGAGTCCGAGGAGAAGCCCTCCTCGCCGATGAGCTCCTCGGCGTAGAGGCCGCCGTCGGGACGGCGGAACTGGGTGTGGCGCTTGGGTGGGACCTCGCCCACCTGCCGGTAGAACGCCATGGGGTCACCTCTCGTGGTGGACAGGGGCCGGAATCGCGCTCTTGGCCCCCCGGGATGTCGGTCAGGCGGGGACGGGACTGGGGACGGGGCAGGTGAGCAGCCGGGCCACCGCGGGGGCGACGTCGGCGGCACGGGTGAGGACGGCGGCCACGTGGCCGTCGGGGCGCAGCACCCAGATCTCGTCGGGCCGGGCGCCGAGGGCCTGGCGCAGCGTGGGCCCCGCATCGAGGTCGGCGATGCGGTGCACCCCGACGGGGAGATCGCCGGCGAGCGACTCCGGCACCGACGGGATCGGGGCGTCGTCCCCGACGAGCACGGTGACGCCCTCGCGGGCCAGCTGGCGCAGCCGGACGACGTCCGGACGCCCCCGAACGGTGATCGGGCAGTCGGGCACCAGCACACCGGGCGCCGGGACGGGCACGTCGCCACGTGCGGGCCGTCCAGGGAACGGACGACGCTCGTCCGGCGTGGTCAGCGGCGAGTCGACGTACCAGAACGGCTCGGCGAGCCGGCCGGAGTCGACCTGGGCCCGCGCCTCCGGGTCGGTCGCGGCCCGCTCCAGCACGTCGAGACGGCGGCGTGCCTCCTCGTCGCTGCCCGGTACGAGGAACCGCATGGTGTCGCCGGTGACCTCGATGTTCTCCAGTGCCGCGGCGTGCCGCTCGTCGTGGTAGCTGTCGAGCAGCGACTCCGGGGCCCACCCACGGGCGACGAAGGCGATCTTCCAGGCGGCGTTCTCCGCGTCCAGGACGCCGGAGTTCAGGCCCCGCGCGCCGAAGGGGGAGACGAGGTGGGCGGCGTCACCCGAGACGAGCACCCGGCCGACCCGCATCCGGTCGACGACCCGGGAGTGGAAGCGGTAGACCGACTTCCACACGATCTCGTAGGGCCGGTCGCCGATCACCTGGCGGATGCGCCGGTCCAGACCCCCGGAGGACTCCTCGACGGCCAGGTCGAAGTCGGCCGGCACCTGCCAGTCGATCCGGAACGTGGAGTCGGGGCAGGGATGGATGAGCACCTGGCGGCCGGGATTCCACTCCGGGTCGAAGTAGAACCGGCGCTCGGACTCCCAGCCGGGCAGATCGGTACGGATGTCGCAGATCAGGAAGTGGTCGTCGAACGTCTCGCCCTCGAACGTGAGGCCGAGCGCGGAGCGCACCTCGTCGCTGCGCGGTCCGGGGCAGGCGACCGCGTAGGAGCCGGTCACCGGCACCGGGCCGTCGGGGGTCGCGCAGGTGACGGTCACGCCCGACTCGTCCTGCTCGATGCCGGTGACCCGATGACCCCAGCGGACCTCGATCAGCGGCTCGGCCGCGATCCGCTCGTCGAGGAGCCGCTCGGTCTCGCACTGCGAGATGTTCACGAACGGCGGGAACGGTGACTTGCCGCGGTCGGCGAACTGGAAGTGGAACAGCTCGGTGTCGCGGTGGAAGGTCCGCGCGGTGGTCCAGGTGACGCCCCGCCGGGCCACCTCCGCGCCGACGCCGACCGAGTCCCAGACGTCGATGACGTCACGCTGCTGGCAGATCGCCTTGCTGCCGATCAGATCGCGCTCGGGCCGGCCGTCGAGGACGACGACCGACAGGCCCCAGCGCGCGAGGAGGAGGGCCGCGGTCTGGCCGACCGGGCCGCAGCCCAGGACCAGCACCGGGGTGCTCGGAGGAGGAGTGGTCATCGCCGCCGTCAGCCCTGCAGCTCGTCCCAGACCTGGCGGTCCCGCTCGGCCGTCCAGATCACCGGGCGCTCGATGCCGTCGAACTCGTCCCACAGGCGCTGGACGTCGAAGGGCAGGCAGTGCTCGAAGATGGGCCAGGCGCCGTACTTCGGGGCGAGGGCCTCGTGGGTGGCGGCGAACGCGTCCTTGAGGGTGCCGCCGGAGCGGTGTGCCTCCCCGACCGTCCGGTGCATCGTGAGCAGGAAGTCGCGGGTCTGCTCGATGGCGGCGTCCACCTCGTCCCGGCCGTGGGCGATGGCGCCCCGGCCGCCGACGAGCTGGCGGGCACCGAGCGCCTTGACCCGGTCGAGGGTGTCGGCGGCCCAGTCGAAGTGGAAGGCGTCGCCGGTGTAGAGCGCGGCCTGGGACTCCACGAGGTCGCCGGCGAAGACGATCTCGTGCTTGGGGATCCAGGCGACGATGTCGCCCTCGGTGTGGCCCCGGCCGAGGAACTCCAGGACGAGGTCGCCCCGGTCGCCGCCGAGCTCGATGGTGAGCCTGTCGCGGAAGGTCATCGTCGGCCAGGTGAGCCCCGGGATCGACTCGGGCTCCTCGAAGAGCCGCGGCATCCGGCCGTACTCGCTCTCCCAGTCCTGCTGGCCGCGCTCGGCGATCAGGTGCTTGGTCTGCTCGGAGCTGACGATCACCTCGGCGTCGAACGCGCTGGCGCCGAGGACGCGGACGGCGTGGTAGTGGCTGAGCACCAGGTAGCGGACCGGCTTGTCGGTGTGCTCGCGCAGCTTGGCCAGCCAGCGCCGGGCGGCGACCGGTGTGGCCAGCGCCTCGAAGCAGACGAGGAAGTCCTCGCCCTCGATGGCGCCGAGGTTGGGGTCACCTGCCGCCGTCAGTGCGTACACGCCGTCGGCGAGCACCTCGAGGGTCTGCTGCTTGACGCCGAGATCGGCGGAGGATGCGAAGGGCTTGGCTGCCATGAGGCGCTCCAGACGTGGTCTAGTTCTGATAGCGAACCCCGTGTTCTTTTCTCGACCCGACGGTACGGGGAAGTGGCGCGCGGCACAAGCAGCTCGCCGGCGACGATCCGCAAGGACCGGGTGCCCCGCGGATTGCCCGACAGTTCGGCACCCGGGCCCGGACCGGCTGGCGCGACGGCGCCTTGGGGTGTCCGATGTGGACCTGCGCATCGATGACCCTCGAGGAGTCTCCATGTCGCGTCGGCGTACCACGCTGCTGGCTCTGACCGGGCTGACCGCCACCGCCCTCGCGGCCGCTCCGCCCAGCGCCGCCGCCGTCGAGCCGGTGCCGGAGAAGCAGCCGCTGGCGATCGGCACCGGGGGCGCGGTCGCGGCGGTCGACCCGGACGCGACGCGGGTGGGCCTCGACGTCCTGGCGGCCGGTGGCAACGCGGCCGACGCGGCGGTCGCCGCAGCCGCGGCCCTGGGTGTGACGGAGCCCTATTCGGCCGGGATCGGAGGCGGCGGATTCTTCGTCTACTACGAGGCCGCGACCGGCGAGGTCTCCGCGATCGACGGCCGGGAGACGGCGCCCCTCGCGATGGGCGCCGGCGCCTTCCTGGACGAGGCGGGTGACGCCCTGCCCTTCGCGGAGGCCGTGCAGAGCGGACTGTCGGTGGGCACGCCGGGCACGCCGCTCACCTGGGCGCGGGCACTGGAGGAGTTCGGCACCCTGTCGCTCGCGGAGGCGCTGGAGGGTGGGATCCGGCTGGCCGACGAGGGCTTCGTCGTCGACGAGACGTTCCGGCAGCAGACCGCGGACAACGAGGAGAAGTTCCGCCTGTTCCAGCCGACTGCCGAGCTGTTCCTCCCGGACGGCGCCCTTCCCGAGGTGGGGTCCGTGTTCCGCAATCCCGACCTGGCAGGCACCTACGAGGTGCTCGCCGGCAAGGGCGTGGAGGCGATCTACACGGGCGAGCTGGCGGAGGAGATCGTCGAGACGGTCCAGGATCCGCCGGAGGCGGCGGGCGCCGCTGAGGTGCGACCGGGACTGCTCGAGCCGGTCGACCTGGCGCGCTACGACGCCCCCATGCGCGAGCCGACCCGCATCGACTACCGGGGACTCGAGATCTACGGGATGGCCCCGCCGTCGAGCGGCGGCTCGACCGTCGGGGAGGCCCTGAACATCCTCGAGCGGTTCCCGCTGAGCTCCATGGCCGACGTGCCGGTCCTGCACTCCTACCTCGAGGCGAGCGCACTGGCCTTCGCCGACCGCAACGCCTACGTGGGTGACCCCGCGTACTCGCAGGTGCCGCTGGCGCAGCTGCTGTCCGACGAGTTCGCGGCGGAGCGGGCGTGCGCCGTCGACCCGGTCGCGGCACTCGACAAGCCGACGGCCGCGGGCAGCCCGGACGGCGAGTACGGGCCGTGCCCCGCGGAGGACGGGCCGACCGCGGGGGAGGGCGCCGAGGGGCTCTCCACGACCCACCTCACGGTCGGCGATGCGGCGGGGAACATCGCGAGCTACACCCTGACCATCGAGGCCACCGGCGGCAGCGGGATCACCGTGCCCGGCCGCGGGTTCATCCTCAACAACGAGCTGACCGACTTCACGTTCAAGGCCGCCGACCCGACCCGGCCCGAGCCGAACCTGCCCGCCCCGGGCAAGCGCCCGCGCAGCAGCATGTCGCCGACCATCGTGCTCGACGACGGCAACCCGGTCCTGGCCCTCGGTTCTCCGGGTGGCAGCACGATCATCACGACGGTGCTGCAGACGCTGGTGAACCGCATCGACCGGAACCTCGACCTCGCGGAGGCGATCGCCGCGCCCCGCGCCAGCCAGCGCAACTCTCCGACGCCCGATGCGGAGCCGGCGTTCATCGAGCTCTACGGCGGCGACCTCGGGGCGCTGGGGCACGAGTTCGTCCCCGTGGCCGAGCTCGGCGCGGCGACGGGTGTCGAGTACCTGCCGGGGGGCCTGCTGCTGGCCGCCGCCGAGCCCGAGCGACGCGGCGGGGGCAGCGCCGGCGTCGTGCAGGACGTCACCGGGGACGTCGGGCCCGACGACCCGCAGTTGGCGCCGGAACTCGGGCAGAACTGACGCCGTCCCCTAGTAGATGCAGCTGGAGTCCGCCGCCGTCCGCTCGTTGCCGGCGTCGCTGCCGTCGGTGTCCGCCGGCGCCTGCGCGGTGACCGCCTCGCCGATGCCGTTGTAGTCGGAGCCGATGACCAGCTGGACGGTTCCCGCCGGCAGGCTGTCGTCGACGGCGAGCGCCGCGCCGGGCACCTGTGCGGCCACCAGCGCCGCGGCGGCCTCGTCCCCGGAGGCATGCCGGACCGTCGTCGTATCGGTGGGGTCGGCGTTGCCGCCACTGCCGGCCTCGAAGCCGGCGGTCGACAGCGCGGTCGCGGCGGTCGCGGCGGCCCCCGGGATCCCCGAGCCGTTCAGGACGCTCACCGTCACCGCGCCGGGCGACACCGGCGGAGCCTCACTGGTCGGCGCCGCGGACGACGTGCTCGCGGCGGGCGGGGCGGTCAGCGAGTCGAAGAAGGCCTCGACCTCCGCTTCGCCGGGCGGCTCGAGGACGTCGGCGCCGTCGATCCGGGCGGGCGTCAGCCCGGGGATGGTCTGGAACGTGATGGCCCCGGGCTGGACGCCCTGCATCTGCCCCGCCAGGTCGAAGATGTCCAGCCCCTGATCCAGGGTGACGCTGCTTCCGAGCTGCTCGACGATCGCCTTCTGCTTGCCGAGGTCGAGCAGCAGGTCGGTGGACAGGATGTTGCGCAGCATGCCCGCGATGTAGACCTGCTGCCGGACGACCCGGTCGAGGTCGAAGTTCGGCAGGCCGTGCCGCTGCCGGACGAACTTCAGCGCATCGTCCCCGCCGATCGTCTGGACGCCGGCCGGGAAGTCCGCGCCGGAGAGGGAGTCGCTGGTCGCCTGGCACAGGTTGACCTGCACGCCGCCGACGATGCGGCTGAGGTTGATGAAGCCCAGCAGGTCGATCGCGGCGAAGTGGTCGATCCCCAGGCCCGTGAACTGGCTGACCGTCTGGGTGAGCAGCTGCGCTCCGGCGGAGTCCTTCTCCGCGTCGCTGCCCTCCGCCGCGTTGTAACCGCGGGAGTAGGCCGAGTTCAGCCTGCCCATCCCGTGCTCGGGGATGGGGACGTAGGTGTCGCGCGGCAGGGAGACGAACGACGCCCCGGATCCGTCGCCGGGGAGGTGGACCAGCATCATCGAGTCGGTGTTGAGCACCCCGTCGGGGTCGCCGGTGCTGAACTCCGCCTGCTGCTCTGCGGTCAGCCCGGTGCGGGAGTCCATGCCGACCAGCAGCAGGTTCATCTCCTGACCGGCCCGATCTCCGCCGACGATGGCGTCGGTGCGGTTCACGCTGGCCTCGGCCACGCGGACGAGGTACCAGCCCCAGCCGCTACCGGCGAGCACCAGCGCGCTCAGCAGCGCGGCGACCAGGCGCGCCGTCGTGACGGCCCGAGCCGACCCCCGACCACGGGTCGTGCGCGCCGTTGCTTCCCGCGAAGAGTCCCGGCCCGCGCGTGGGTCCAGATGTGGGGGCAGGGGACGCCGCTGGTCCCGGCTCACCGTCGGGTCCGGTCGTCCCGGCCGAGGGGGCGGGCAATGACGGCGTGGCGACCCGGCGGTGCCAGGACTGGAAATCGCCGGGGCACGGCTGAGAGGGTGCCATTGCAGCGTCGATGTTCGGAAGACCGTCGTGCCCGAGCCGTCCCCCGGGTCGTTCCGGCGTATCGGAACACCGTCCCGACCGGAGAGGAGAACGCCGATGAGACTGGCCCTGTGCCAGATGCTGTCCACGGCCGACAAGGACGTCAACGGCAAGACGGTCGCCGAGATGGCGCGGCAGGCCGCGGCGGAACGGGCCGACCTCGTCGTCTTCCCCGAGTTCGCCATGTACGCGATGCCGGCCATGTCGCCGGAGTTCGTCGCCGCCGCAGAGTCCCTCGACGGCCCGTGGGTCAGCGGGATCCGGGCACTCGCCGTCGAACTGCGGGTGGCGATCGTGGTGGGTCTCGTCGAGCCCTCGGACGATCCCGGAAAGGCCTACAACACGCTGCTGTTCGTGGGTCCCGACGGGAGGGACCTGGCCGTCTACCGCAAGCAGCACCTGTACGACGCGTTCGGATACCGCGAGTCCGACCACATCTGCGCGGGACCGTTGGGCGCGCCGCCGGTGGTCCGGATCGGCGACGTCAGCGTGGCGATCGCGACCTGCTACGACCTGCGCTTCCCGGAGGTGGCCCGGCTCGCGGCCGATGCGGGCGCCGAGCTCCTGGTCTACCCGGCCGCGTGGGTGCCCGGCCCCCGCAAGGAGGACCACTGGAAGGTCCTCGCGCGGGCCCGGGCGATCGAGAACACCGTCTTCACGGCCGGCGTCGGGCAGGCACCGCCCGTGGGCATCGGCTCGACACTCATCACCGACCCGTCGGGCCTGGTCGTGGGCGAGCTCGGTGAGTCCACCTCCGCAGTGCTCGTTCGCGACATCGATCCTCGGCGGGTCTCGGAGGTCCGGCTGACCAACCCGAGTCTGACCAACCGCCGCTACCGGATCTCCACTCCGGACTGATGGACGTCGCCGACCGAGGATTCCGCCCAGGGGCGATCCGGCGCCCGGGCCGTGAGGCAGGAGGCCGGCTCGCCTGAGGGTCGTGCTGTGTCCTCACCCCCGCACGGGTGTGCGCTCGACACCCCGAGCGGACCCGCGTGCACCCAGGTCGCCGATGCCCAACCCGCCCAGCACGGCGTCGAGCACGTCGATGGGCTCCTGCGTCGGCTCCTCGCTCGGAACCGTCACCTCCTCGGCGCGCGCGTGGACCGAGTCCACGAACGTCGACCAGGTCGGCCACGGCGGAACGCCGAGGCGATCCCGCGTGCTCGCCCACGGCTGGCGGGGACCCCATGCCAGCCGCCGATGATGGCGAGGTCGTACAGGGTGCACAACCGTCCTGGGGAACGGCTGCGAGCGACCGGTGCCGACCCGGGAATCACGCGAGGTCGTACCGGTCGAGGTTCATGACCTTGTCCCACGCGGCCACGAAGTCCCGTACGAACTTCTCCTCGGCGTCGGCGCACGCGTAGATCTCCGCGATGGCCCGGAGCTGGGAGTTGGAACCGAAGACGAGGTCGGCGGCGGTCGCGGTCCACCGGACGTTCCCCGAGGCTCGGTCCCGCCCCTCGTACACGTGCTCGGAGGCGGATCCCTTCCAGTCCGTGCCCATGTCCAGCAGGTTCACGAAGAAGTCGTTCGTCAGCGACCCCGGGCGGTCGGTGAGGACGCCGTGCGCGGCTCGGCCGTGGTTGGCGTCCAGGGCCCGCATCCCGCCGACGAGGACCGTCATCTCGGGCGCGGTCAGGTTCAGCATGAAGGCCCGGTCCACCAGCAGGGTCTCCGGCGAGAGCTTCTCCCCGACCCGGAGGTAGTTGCGGAAGCCGTCCGCGGTGGGCTCCAGCACGGCGAACGTCTCGACGTCGGTCTGCTCCTGCGAGGCGTCCGTCCGCCCCGGCGCGAACGGCACCGTGATGTCGTGCCCGGCGTCCCGCGCCGCCTGCTCCACGGCCGCGCACCCGCCCAGGACGATCAGGTCGGCGAGCGAGACCCTCTTCGCGCCGGACTGCGTGCCGTTGAAGCCGCCCAGGACCTGCTGGTAGACGGGCAGCACCCTGGCCAGCTCGGCCGGGTCGTTGACCTCCCAGTCCCGCTGGGGCTCGAGGCGGATCCGCGCTCCGTTGGCCCCGCCCCGCTTGTCGGTCCCGCGGAAGCTGGCCGCCGACGCCCAGGCGGTGCCGACCAGCTGAGGGATGGAGAGCCCGGAGTCGAGGAGCGTGCGCTTGAGGATCGCGACGTCGTCGTCCCCGATCAGCTCGTGGTCCACCGGGGGAACGGGGTCCTGCCACAGCTGTGGCTCCGGCACCCACGGGCCCAGGTAGCGCGAGAGTGGCCCCATGTCGCGGTGCAGCAGCTTGAACCAGGCCTTGGCGAACGCCTCGTCGAGCTGCTGCGGGTTCTCGAGGAAGCGCTGCGTGATGGGCCCGTAGACCGGGTCCATTCGGAGCGCGAGGTCCGTCGTCAGCATCATCGGGGCGTGCCGCCTCGACGGGTCGTGCGCGTCGGGGACGGCGTCGGCCGCGGCACCGGCCTGCGGCTTCCACTGCTTCGCGCCGGCGGGGCTCTCGGTCAGCTCCCACTCGTGCCCGTACAGGTTCTCCAGGAAGCCGTTGTCCCACGTCGTCGGGTCGTTGGTCCACGCGCCTTCGAGCCCGCTGGTGAGCGCGTCACGGCCCACGCCGCTGCCGTAGCTGTTCCGCCAGCCGAGGCCCTGCTGCTCGAGAGGGGCGGCCTCCGGCTCCGGGCCGATGTACTCGGGGCTGACGGCACCGTGGCACTTGCCGACGTTGTGGCCGCCGACGATGAGCGCGACCGTCTCCTCGTCGTTCATGGCCATGCGACCGAACGTGTCGCGGATGTCGCGGGCGGCGGCCAGCGGGTCCGGATTGCCGTTGGGCCCCTCCGGGTTCACGTAGATCAAACCCATCTGCACGGCGCCGAACGGTCCGGTGAGCTCCCGGTCGCCGCTGTAGCGCTCGTCGCCGAGCCAGGTGTCCTCCGGCCCCCAGAAGATCTCCTCGGGCTCCCAGATGTCCTCCCGCCCGAAGGCGAAGCCGAACGTCTGGAAGCCCATCGACTCGTAGGCGCAGTTGCCGGCGAAGATCAGCAGGTCGGCCCAGGAGATCGCGCGGCCGTACTTCTGCTTGATCGGCCAGAGCAACCGGCGTGCCTTGTCGAGGCTCGCGTTGTCGGGCCAGCTGTTGAGCGGGGCGAAGCGCTGCGCGCCGGAACCGCCACCTCCGCGGCCGTCGGCGATCCGGTAGGTGCCCGCGGCGTGCCAGCTCATCCGGATGAAGAGCGGCCCGTAGTGGCCGTAGTCGGCCGGCCACCAGTCCTGCGACGTCGTCATCAGGGAGAACAGGTCCCGCTTCAGCGCCTCGACGTCGAGGGTCGCGAACGCCGCGGCGTAGTCGTAGTCCTCACCCAGCGGGTGGGGCCGGGGCTCGTGCGCGCGGAGAACCGACAGGTCCGGCTGGTTCGGCCACCAGTCCCGGTTCGTCCGCGGCCGGGTCGACGGCTTCGGGGTGGGGCTGGGGATCGCGGGATTCTCGCTCTCGCTGATGCTGCCGGTCGCGTTCTTGTCGCTCTCGCCGAAGGTCTCGGTCACGTCGGTCCTCTTCCCTGTCTCGCGGTTTCCTCGGATGTGCCGGTCGTCAGCCGCTGGACGTCGATGCCGCGACACACTCCGGGCATCGACCCCAGTAGATGACCTCGGCGTCGTTGATCTCGTAGCCGGACCCGTCGGGGGGAGTCAGACAGGGCGCGTCGCCGACCGCGCCGTCGACGTCGGCGATGGCACCGCACGACCGGCAGACGAGGTGGTGGTGGTTGTCCCCGACCCGCGCCTCGTAGCGCGCCACGGAGCCCGACGGCTGGAAGCGCCGGATCAGGCCGGCGTCGGTGAGGTCCCGCAGCACGTCGTAGCCGGCCTGGTGGGACACCTCGCCGAAATCGCGGCGCACGAGCGCGAGGACCGAGTGGGTGTCCGCGTGCGGATGGTCGTGCACCACGGACAGCACCGCGAGCCGGGGGCGGGTCACGCGCAGCCCGGCTCCGCGCACCATGCGCTCGTAGTCCGAGGACGTCGGCACCCGCCGAGCGTGGCCCCAGATCTGGAATCGATCAACCCTTGCGCGCTCCGGCGCTCGAACTCGCGCCCGGCCGGGCAGCGGCGGCCATGCACGTCCTCGCGGGCCCGGTGCCGCGACCGGCGACGGGGGCGCGGTCCGAGGGCGCAACGACCGCCCGGGCGCCGTCAGAGGCGGCCTGTGCCGATCCGGTGCCAGGGGAGGCGTCGACCACCGCGCGGGTGGGGGAGGGGTACCGCAGGGTCGGTCGATCCGCCGTCCTGGCGGGCCCGCCGCTCATCCGCCGCCTCGAGCTCCATCCACACCCGCCGACGCTCCGCTCGTGTGTGCAGCTGCGCCATCGCGTGCACCCGGGCGTACTGGGCCGCAGAGGCGGTGTGCTGGACGACGGCGACCTCCGCCTCCCGCATCGCGTCCTCGGCAGCGGCCTCCTCCGCCGTGCCGGGGAGTTCGTCGGCGTAGTCCGCGTCGGCCGACGGGTGCGCGTACGGACTGTCCGGCGGCAGGTGACCGCCGATCCGGCCGTAGGCGCCGAGGAGCAGGAGAAGCAGCCCGACGATGACGGAGAAGATCACGTTGCTGAACGAGAACGCCAGCCAGTTCAGGCGGGTCCCGATCACGATCGCATGGACGCCCGCCGACAGCAGGAACAGCGGGCCGAGGACGAGCATCACCGAGGATGCGGTGCGTGGACCGTGCGCCGCGGCGGCGAGGAGCACGAGCGCGACCACCACCGAGAGCGTCGACAGCAGGCCGTTGGAGGACATGCCCAGGACCGGTTCACCTGGGGTCGAGAGGAACTCCTGCCCGCTCGCGAAGCCGAGCAGGGCGAAGACGAGCAGGAAGAGCGCCACGAGAACGGCGCCGACGCGCTGGACGGCATACACGCGGTCCCCGAGGTGAGGCGGTTCCTCGGAGCGGGCGGTGCCTGCCGTCCTTCGGTGGGGGAGGTGCAGTCGCTGTGCCATGGGGGGCTCCGGTGTGCAGGGACGTGGTCCATTGTCCGCTTCTTCGGCTCCCCGGGCGGCGATGCGTACGTTGTTCCTTTGACTTTCCGGCCTGCCGCCGGCTGAGCCGGCGGGGTCCGGCGGGCCACAGCGGCCGTGCCACAGCGTCCGTGCCGCAGCGTTCCTGCGGCTGGTCCTGGCGGCCCGCCAGGGCCGCGCACAGGTCACTCGACAGCATCGATCGGCCGATGTTCGACTGCCCGTCTGCGGAGGAGGCGGGAGATGGCGGAGTACCGGGTCAACGAGGCCGGGATCGCCCACGCGCGGCACCTGATCGACGCCCGTCAGTACGTGCTCCGCAGCGAGTGGGGCCGCGTGCAGCCCTCCGCCGAGGACGAGAACGCCTACCTCGCCCGGCACACCTGGGACGAGTACTCCGCGTGGTATCTCGGGCTCACCGACGGTGCGAACGACGGCACCAAGGCCCGGTACGCCTTCGTCTACGGCGACTTCCGGCGCCTGCACCGCATGGGCATCATCGCCTGCCACTACCGCGCCGCCGAGTGGGGTCACAAGGAGATCGAGCTCGCCGCGCACGACCTCCTCCAGCGACTCGACGCCACACGGGCCGAGCCGGGGGACCGGAGGCGCCGCTGACCGCCGGACGGCGCCGGCCCGGACGGGCGGGATCTCTGCCGCCAGGTCGCTGACGGCTTGACCGCGCCCCGAAAACGCTGCTCCTGCCACCGCGGCGTCACGCCCGCTGGATCGCGCTGTTCGGCTCGCCGGCCGGCACGATGATTGCGACGGAGAAGCCCCGCGCTCGCCGGCCGCCGCTGGGGATTCGGGACCGGTCAGCCGCCCCGGACGTGCGCTCATCGATCGCCGACGCACACGAACGCCGGGGTGAGAATGCGATGGCGCGGCTACGAACGCGAAGCTCAGGCACGTGCCCGGTAGAAGGTGAACCGGCCGACATGGCGGCGGGCGTCCGAGCCGGTCTCGCTCACGTCGAGGAAGCCGGCGCGGCGGAGCAGGTCCGGAATGCCCCCGCCGACCTCCCCCTCCGTCAGCTCGTGCCGGTGCGCCCGGCGGGCGATCCAGCCGTCGGCGTGGGCGTCCGCCCCGCCGATGTCCACCAGGTGCAGGGCGCCGCCGGGGCGCAGCACCCGTCGCACCTCCCGCATCGCCGGCTCCCTCCGGTCGGCGGGCACGTGGTGGAGCATGAAGGACGAGAGGACGACGTCCACGCTGTCGTCGGCGTACGGGAGCTCGTCTGCGTACCCGCGGTCGAGTTGGACGGCCAACCCGCGGCGGTGGGCCTTCCGCTGGGCGCGGGCCAGCGCGGTCAGGTCGGGGTCCACGCCCACGACGGTCGCGGCCGGCTGGCTCCGCTTGGCCGCGAGCAGCAGGTTGCCGGTGCCACAGCCGATCTCCAGGACACGATGTCCCGGGCGGACCCCGGCCTGCCCGAGCAGCCGAACGTGGACCCGTCGGATGCCGAGCAGCCGCGTCAGCGGGTCGTACAGCGGGAGCAGCCAGTTCCGCCGCATCCCGGGAAGGAAGGGGCGCTCCTCGCCGCTGATCGCCGTCCGACCGCCCGCCACTTCCCCACTCACGTCTGCTGCCTCCGCTGTCGCGTGCACGGCCCGTCCACGACCGTCCGCGCGCGCCAGGGGCGATGGACCCCGCCGGCCCAGGGGGGTCCATCGTCTCGGGTGGCGCCGCGCCGACCGGCCGGTCAGACCGTCTCGGGTACCCGCAGGTGGGCGAGCGCGAGGTCGAACTCCGCCACCTCCTCGATCTGCATCGACATCCTCGCCACGAACTCCTCGCGCAGGGTCGTGAACTGGTCGCGGGTGTGCGCCATCGCCTCGCGGCTCTCGAACACGACCGCGGAGGCGCATCGCCCCTCCCGGCGGTCCACCATGAGGCTGTTGCTGCAGAACCCCGACGTCTCCTCCCACCACGGCATCAGGCTGTCCCGGTAGGCGTGGATCACCTGGTCGAGGTTCGCCGCGTCGGTCCGGGTCCACGTCACCCGTGCGCAGGCCCCGTCCCCGGCCTGGTGCGTCCGGTGCAGGACGGCGATCTCCCACTCGTGGATCTCCGGCGTGCCGCCGAACCTCTCGGCAGCCTGTTCACGGGACCCGCGGATCCGCTCCGCGCTGTCGCGCATCGCCTCCTCGGTCTGCCAGGCGCTCGTGACGATGCACCGACCGGTGTCGCGGTCGGTCAGCAGCGAGATCCCGATGGAGCCCTCCAGCTGCGTGACCATCGGCGTGACGTCGTCGCGGACGTAGGTGACGAGGTCGTCGAGGGCCTCGGGGCGGACCCGCATCGTGGTGGATCGGGCGTACATGCCACCACTCCTTCCAGGGAACGGCGACGCCCCTGCGGCACCGCCGCGCACCTCACTGTGCTCTTCGCCGGAAGCTCCGGCAACGGGCCCGTGACACCGCATCGGGCTCGACCGGACCGGCCACCGGCCCGCTCGCGAACGGTGCCCCGGCTGCCATGGGCAACCGGGGCACCGTTCGGGTCCGACGCGTCAAGGGGCGGTCTCCGCGTCAGCCCCGCGAGGCGACCGCCATCGCGGGCTCCTCGGCCACGTCGCCATTCCGGCCCGTCTTCGTCGCGGGCTCCTCGGCCTCGCCGGGCTCCTCGAGGTCATGCGGGTCGAGCATGGTGTCCTCGTCGAACGGGTCGCTCCCGGAGAGAGCCGCCGCGAGCTTGTCCCGGTCCAGTTCCTTCGTCCACGTGGCCACCAGCACCGTGGCGACCGCGTTGCCGGCGAAGTTGGTCACCGCGCGCGCCTCGGACATGAACCGGTCGATGCCGACGATGAGCCCGACGCCGTCGAGCAGGTCGGGGCGGTGGGCCGAGAGCCCGCCCGCCAGAGTGGCCAGGCCCGCACCGGTGACCCCGGCGGCACCCTTCGACGCGATGATCATGAACGCCAGGAGCCCGAGCTGCTCACCGATGGAGAGAGGGTCACCCAGCGCCGAGGCGATGAACAGCGAGGCCATCGTCAGGTAGATCGCCGTGCCGTCGAGGTTGAAGGAGTAGCCGGTCGGGACGACGATCCCGGCGACGGGCTTGCTGACTCCGGCGTGCTCCATCTTCGCGATGAGGCGGGGGAGCGCGGTCTCCGACGACGACGTCGAGACGATGAGCAGGAACTCGCGACCGAGGTACCGCAGCAGCGCGAACAGGTTCACCCGGGCGACCAGTCGCAGCAGCAGCCCGAGGACGACGATCACGAACAGGGCGCACGTCGCGTAGAAGCCGAGCATGATGACCGCGAGGCTCTTGAGGGCATCGATCCCGGTCTCGCCGACGACGGCGGCGATGGCGCCGAAGGCACCGATCGGCGCCACCCACATGATCATCGCCAGTACCCGGAACACGAGCTTCTGCAGGTGTCCGACTCCCCGCAGCAGCGGCTCGCCCGCACGCCCCATGGCCTGGATCGCGAAACCGACGAGCAGGGCGACCAGCAGGGCCTGGAGCACCGAGCCCTCGGTGAGGGACGACAGCAGCGTCGTCGGGATGAGGCCCAGGAGGAAGTCGACGGTGGTGCCGCCACCCTCGGCGGTGGCGGCCAGGTCGGAGCCCTGACCGCGCACCGAGTCGGACAGCTGGAGGCCGTCACCCGGCTGGAGGATGTTGCCGACGACCAGGCCGATCGCCAGGGCGACGGTCGACATGAGCATGAAGTAGCCCAGCGCCAGGCCACCGACCCGGCCGACCTTGGACGCCGACCGGATCGAGCCGATGCCGAGCACGATCGTGCAGAAGATCACCGGCGCGATGAGCATCTTGATCAGGCCGACGAACGCGGTCCCGATCCACTTGAGCCCCGTGGCGAACTCGGGGAAGAGGAAGCCGACGGCGATGCCGGCCAGGACCGCGCCGATCACGGCGAGGTAGAGCCAGTGCGTTCGGTCCCGCCGGCTCGTCGTCGGCGGTTTCTGCGCTGCGATGCCTGAGGCCATGACTGCTCCTGCGGAGTCGGCCGGGGCCGGGAGGGCCCCTGCGTCGGGTCGGCCCCGGACGGGGCGACGTCAGTCACACTCGGCGGCGGCGTGACCGCGGTCACGCATTCGTTCATTGCGTACACGAGAGGCACCGGAGCGGTGCCCGGGCGCGGGAGACTTCGCGGCGTGCCCGTGTCCGCACAACCATCGCGCCGCCGCCGTGAGACCAGCCTCGCCGTACGGCTGCTGGCGCTGCAGGGGCTCATGGTCGGCGCCGTCGTCCTGACCTCGGCGTTCGTCGCCTACAGCGAGGCCCAGGAGGCCGTGCGGCAGTCCGCCGAGCAGGAGGCCACGGCGATCGTCGCGAGCCTCGCGGACTCCCCGCTGGTGCTCGACGCCGTCACCGGAGACGACCCGACGGCCGTGCTGCAGCCCTACGTGGAGGAGATCCGCGAGGACACCCGGCACGTCGTTCATCACCGTCCTCGCCCCCGACCGCACCCGGTACACGCACCCGGACCCGGGCGAGATCGGGCGGCCGTTCCGCGGCACCATCGCACCCGCTCTCGACGGGGAGACGTTCACCGAGACCTACACCGGCACCCTGGGGCCCTCGGTGCGGGCCACCGGTCCGGTGCTGGACGCCGGCGGGGAGGTCGTGGCGCTGGTGTCGGCGGGCCTCACGGTCGACGCCATCGGCGAGGATCTCGCGGCGGCGGTGCCCGGCATCGTCGGGATGGGCGCGGTCACCCTGGCCGTGGGCGGACTGGGCAGCTGGGCGCTGAGCCGTCGGGTCCGCCGCCAGACGCACGGACTGTCGCCGGGCGCCCTGGCGCGGATGGTGGACTACCACGAGGCCGTGCTGCATGCCGTGCGGGAAGGGCTGCTCCTGGTCGACGGCGAGCAACGCGTCCAGCTGGCCAACGACGAGGCCCGGCGGCTGCTGGACCTGGACGGCGATCCGGCCGGGCGGCACCTTCCCGAGCTCGGCCTCCCGCGCGAGCTGACCGAGACCCTGTGCCTGCAGGGAACGGTGGTCGACGAGATCCACGTGACCGGCACACGCGTCCTCGTCGTGAACCAAGCCGCCGCGCGGCCGTCCGACCGGGCGGCGGGCACCGTGGTCACGCTGCGCGACCACACCGAGCTGCAGACCCTCACCGGCGAGCTCGACAGTGTCCGGGCCTTCGCCGAGTCGTTGCGCGCCCAGTCCCACGAGGCGGCCAACCGGCTGCACACCACCGTCTCGCTGGTGGAGCTGGGGCGGCTGCAGGAGGCGGTGGACTTCGCCACCGCGGAGCTGGCGTCGGCCCAGCGGCTGACCGACCGGGTGGTGGACGGCGTCGACGAGCCCGTGCTCGCCGCGCTGTTGCTGGGCAAGGCAGCGACGGCACACGAGCGCGGCGTGGCCCTGGAGATCGACCCGGCCACGGCCGTCGGCAGCACGGGCATCCCGGGGGGTGACCTCGTGACGATCGTCGGGAACCTGGTCGACAACGCGATCGACGCGGCCCTCGGTGGCGAGGCACCGCGCGAGGTGCACCTGGCGATGTGGGTGGAGGACGACCGGCTGGAGATCCGTGTCGAGGACACCGGTCCCGGGTTGTCCGAGGAGGACGCGGGACGGGTGTTCGAGCGGGGCTGGACGACCAAGGACGTGGCCGGCGCGCAGCCCAAGGGGCTCGGGCGCGGACTCGGCCTGGCGCTGGTCGCCCAGGCGGTGCGCCGGCACGGGGGATCGATCTCCGTGCGGCCGGGTTCCGGCGCGGAGTTCCGGGTCTCGTTGCCACTGCGCGTGCCCGTGCAGGCCGTGCGATGACCCCCGGTGCGGCAATCCGCGTGCTGGTGGTGGAGGACGAGCCGGTCGCGGCGGACGCTCACCGTGCCTACATCGACCGCACGCCGGGATTCACCACCGCGGCCGTGGCCGGCACGGGCGCCCTGGCACTGGAGGCGCTCGCCCGCGTGCCCGTCGACCTCGTGCTGCTCGACATGAACCTGCCGGACACCCACGGCATCGAGTTGTGCCGGCGGATCCGCGGGGCCGGCGCCGACATCGACATCCTCGCGGTCACCGCGGCCCGTGAGCTGTCCACGGTGCGGGCGGCGGCCGTGCACGGCGTCGTGGGGTATCTGCTCAAGCCGTTCGGCTACGAGGCGCTGCGGGACCGGTTGTCGGCCTACGCCGGTTACCGCGACCGGATGCGCGGTGGCGGCGACGCGGGCGGTCAGGCGGACGTCGATCGGGTGCTGGACACCGTGCGGCCCACCCGCGCGGCTCCGCTGCCCAAGGGCATGGGCCGCGAGACCATGGACAAGGTCGTGTCCGCCGTCCGCGATTCCGACGGCCTCTCCGCCGCGGAGACCGCGGAGCTGATCGGGACGTCGCGGATCACCGCGCGCCGATACCTGGAGTACCTCGCCGACACCGGCCTGGCGGACCGGGCACCGCGCTACGGGAACGCCGGTCGCCCCGAGCTCGAGTACCGCTGGCGCTGACGCGGGTCCGGTCGGCCGCCGGCAGGGTCACCGGGCACCTGCGATGCTCCCGCGGCTACCGGAACACCGACCGACGTCAGAGCACGGGATGGGCCGGCACACCGCTGGTCTGCTCGATGTCCCGGGCGGCGACGTCGAGCAGGAGATGACTCAGCTCCGACAGCGCCCGGGCCACCGCCAGCTCGTCGCCGATCCGGGGCACGTTGCGGTCTGCGGGGTTCAGCCGCGCGAGCCCGGTGCCGGCCAGGGAATGGTCCCCACCTGTGCTCAGACGGGCGACCGCGCGGGTGCGGTCCTCGTGCTCGTCGATGTCGACCTGAACGGTCCACGTCTTCATGGCGTCCATGGCGATCCCCTCGGTCGGATGTGCCCTTCCATTCTGCTGCGGGAAGCCGGTGGTGAACGTGTCGTCGCGCCGCCGTTTCCCCGCCGGAGAGGAGGACCCGGAGCGCCAACTGCAGGGACCGGCGCCCGCGCCTTCCGCCTGGTCGGTGACGGGGGGCGACCGGCTCGCCGCGCGGCGGCACCCTGGCGTGCTGCCCACGCGTGTCCCGCACCGAGGTGGCTTGTGCGCGGCCCCGGAGGCGCTCACCGTGGACCCGCGCCATCTCGCTCCGATGGCGGGTCGAGCGGGGGTCGGGCCTCGAGCCCACCGAGGGAGCGCCGGTCCGAGCGGCCGGACCGATCCCGTGCCCGGGAGGTCAGCGTGTCCGAGGTCGACTGTTGCATCGCCGGCGGCGGACCGGCGGGGATGATGCTCGGACTCCTCCTCGCGCGCCACGGCGTCGCGGTGATGGTGCTGGAGAAGCACGGGGATTTCCTGCGGGACTTCCGAGGAGACACCGTCCATCCCTCGACGTTGCGCCTGCTCGACGAGCTGGGGCTGGCCGACGAGTTCCTCGAACTGCCGCACCAGAAGGTGACCCGCCTGGCAGTCACCACCGACGACGGCACCTACGCCATGGCCGACTTCGGCCGCCTTCCCGGCAGGTTCCCCTTCCTCGCCTTCGTGCCGCAGTGGGACTTCCTCGACTTCCTGGCGGACCAGGCGCGGCGCTACCCGACCTTCCAGCTGCGGATGAATGCCGAAGCGGTGGATCTGCTCCGCGAGGACGGGCAGGTGACCGGGCTCCGCTACCGGACCCGTGACGGCGGCGAGCACGAGGTGACCGCGCAGCTGACGGTGGCCGCCGACGGTCGCAACTCCGCTCTTCGCGAGCGATCGGGCCTCCGGCTCCGCGAGTTCGGCGCCCCCATGGACGTGCTGTGGTTCCGGCTGTCCAAGCCGGCCGCCGGTGCGGGCCCCTCGTTCGGAGGCGCCGGCCGGATCACGCGGGGGCGCATGCTCGTCCGCCTGGACCGTGGCGACTACTGGCAGTGCGCCTATCTCGTGCGCAAGGGCGGCTACGCGGCTCTGGAGGCGGCGGGCCTGGAGTCGTTCCGCGGCGATCTGGCCAGGCTGCTGCCGGCCGACGCTCCCCTGGAGGCCCTTCGGAGCTGGGACGACGTCCGGGTCCTCAGCGTGCGCGTGGACCGGATGACCCGGTGGCACCAGCCCGGGCTGCTCTTCATCGGGGACGCCGCCCACGCGATGTCGCCCATCGGCGGGGTCGGCATCAACCTCGCCGTGCAGGACGCCACTGCGGCGGCCCGCCTCCTCGCGGGTCCGCTGCGGGGCGGCGGGGTATCTTCTCGGCGCCTCGGCCGGGTGCGGTGGCGCAGGCTCCTGCCCACCGTGGTCACCCAGCTGGTGCAGCGGCAGATCCAGACGCGGGTGCTCAGCCGGATCCTGGCCGGCGACCGACCGATCGCCACACCACGCGTGGTGCGGCTCCTCGACCGGCATCCCGTCCTGCAGGGCCTGCCCGCCCGGGCGATCGGGGTGGGCGTGCTGCCCGAACACGTCGGGTCGGGGCCCGCCGCGGGCGTCGGGCTCCGCCCCTGACGGGTGCGGGAGCTGCGCGATGCGCGACGGGTCAGCGACCACGGAGCTCCCGGTTCCTGGTGGGGTCTCCCGTTGCGCACCCGTCCGTGGCGACGACGAGGGCCTGCCGCCGCGGGGATCAGGCGGGCTCGGGCACACCGCCGGGGTCGCCACCCGGATCGTCCGGAGTCGCCTCGATCGGCGCGGGTGGGAGGGGCTCGGGTGCGTCGGGCAGCAGCTCAGCGGGATCGTCCGGCACCGGTTCGTCCGGGTCGATCTCCGGACCCGGCCCGGTCGATGGTGCGTCCATGTCATGAGTGAACCAGTGCGCCGCCCTCGTCGCCGTGCGTCCACGAGACCGACTGCGAGGCGGTGAGGGCGACCCGGCGCACCGGATAGCCTGCGGGACCACGCCGTCGTTGGGGGACCGGATGACTGGGGACCGGATGACCCGGAGCGCGACCCTGGCCGAGCTCGTCGCCGCCCTCGCAGCGGCGGACCCGGACGCGCCCGCGATCACCTGCGCCGGTTCCACCGTGACGCGGCGGCAGCTCGAGGAACGCACCAACCGGCTCGCCCGGGCCTACCAGCAGCTCGGCGTGACGCGTGATTCGTTCGTGACGATCGGCCTGCCGAACACCGTGGAGTTCCTCGAGGCGGCCATCGCCGCGTGGAAGTGCGGAGCCACGCCCCAGCCGGTGTCCTTCCGGCTGCCCGCCCGCGAGCGGCAGGCGATCATCGAACTGGCCCGGCCGAGCCTCGTCGTGGGTGTCGAGCCCGGGGAGGCCGCCGGCCACACCGCGATCCCCGCGGGCTTCGAGCCGGAGGCGGGGCTGTCGGACGCCCCGCTGGGCGAGGACGCTGCCGCCTCGTGGAAGGCGCCGACGTCCGGCGGCAGCACCGGCCGGCCGAAACTCATCGTCTCCACCCAGCCCGCCCTGGTCGAGTCGGTCGAGCCGTTCGCCCGCCTGCTCGGGATGACCGACGGCGACACCGTCCTGATCACCGGCCCGCTGTCGCACAACGCACCCTTCCTGCTGTCGACCTGTGCCCTGGTGCTCGGCGGCCACGTCGTGCTGATGCCTCGCTTCGAGGCGGAGTCCGCGTTGCAGTTGGTGCAGGAGCACGCCGTCGACTGGATGTACGCGGTGCCGACGATGATGGGGCGCATCTGGCGGCTGCCCGAGGAGCAGCGCCTGGGCTACGACGTGTCGTCGCTGCGGGTCGTCCTGCACATGGCGGCGCCGTGTCCCCCTTGGCTGAAGCGGGCCTGGATCGACTGGCTCGGCCCGGAGCGGGTGTGGGAGCTGTACGGCGCGACCGAGGTGCAGGCCGTCACCCTCCTCACCGGCTCCGAGTGGCTGTCCCATCCCGGCACCGTGGGTCGCCCCGTCGTGGGGGAGATGCAGGTGCTCGACCCCGCCGGTGCACCGCTTCCGGCCGGGGAGATCGGTGAGATCTGGATGCGTCGCGGCCCGGGCGTGCCCAGCCCGTACCGCTACCTCGGGGCCGACGCGCGGACGATGGACGACGGCTGGGAGTCCGTCGGCGACATGGGCTCCATCGACGAGGAGGGCTACGTGTACCTCGCCGACCGCAAGAGCGACATGCTGATCGTGGGCGGGGCCAACGTCTACCCGGCGGAGGTGGAGGCTGCGCTGAGCGAGCACCCGTCGGTCCGGTCCGCGGTGGTCATCGCACTGCCGCACGACGACCTCGGCCAGGTGCCCCACGCCCTGCTCGAGCTCGACGGCGAGGTGACCGACGAGGAGCTCCGCGCCCATCTCACCGAGCGACTCGCGTCGTACAAGATCCCCCGCTCGTTCGAACGGGTTCGCGAGCCGCTGCGCGACGACGCCGGCAAGGTGCGGCGCTCTGCCCTGGCCGCGGCGCGGGCGGAGCCGACGGGGAGGGCGTGAGCGGGTCCCGGTCAGGGAGTGCGGAGGCGGAACGTGCCCCGGTCGAGGACGACGCGGTCGCCGACGGAGGCGCGGAACATGGCGCCGTCCGTCGTCCGCCAGATGTCGACGTCCAGGGTGTCCCCGGGAAACACCGGATGCGTGAAGCGCGCGGACATGCCGCCGAAGCGGTCGGGGTCCCCGCCGCACACCTCGTGCAGGAGAGCCCGTCCGGTGAAACCGTAGGTGCAGAGGCCGTGCAGGATCGGGCGCTCCAACCCCGCCGACCGGGCGAACCAGGGATCGGAGTGCAGCGGGTTCCGGTCACCGCTCAGCCGGTAGAGCAGTGCCTGGTCCCGCCGGGTCGGGTAGCTGAGGCTGACGTCCGCCGATCGCTCCGGCAGTGTCCACGGGGCGGCGGCAGCCGGCTCCCCGCCGAAGCCACCCGCGTCCCGGACCACCATCGAGCTCACGGTCTCGGCCAGGAGGCCGCCCGTCGCCGCATCCCTGAGCTCGGCGACGTTCTCGACGACCGCGTGCCGGCCCGTGTCGTGGACGGCCGAGATCCGGCCGCTGAACGTGGCGGTGGCGGCCACGGGCAGGGCCCCGTGCAGCGTCACCGTCTGCTCGCCGTGGAGGATCTGGGCGAGGGGGATCTCCGGCGCCCCCAGCACCGGGCTCACCGGGTCGCCCTCCGCGCCATGCGCCCCGAGGACGACGGCGAAGGTCGGCAGGACCCGCTGGAGGGTGCCGTGGGAATTCTCCGTCGTGAACGCCAGCTCGTCGTGGGGGTCGGTGCCGCCGGCACCGACGCCCAGCGCGTAGAGGAGCGCGTGCGAGGACGACCAGGAGATCGGCCCGCTGTAGTGCCGTCCGACAATGCCGAGATCGATGGGCACGGATCCTCCGTCAGGGATGCGGCGACGAGCCCACTGCACCACACCGGTCCTGGCCGCCGGTACACCGGCACATCGGTACGGATGCCCGCGACGGACACCGCCCGTCGGGGCGACCGGAACGAGGTCGTCGCGCGATCACGGGGGCGAGAGGTGGCAGTCGCCCGCGACGCTGCCATCATCGAGACGTAGGGGGCCGGCCGCTCTCGACCGACCCGTCCCACCTCAGCGGCACTCTCCGGCGACTCGACCTGGAGGACGGATGGCCGACTACACCGCGACCGCGATCTGCGAGGGCGACTACTGGGTGATCGACGTCACGGGCGTCGGCACGACCCAGGCCGCCACCGTCGACGACATCGAGCAGATGGCCGTCGATCTCGTCACCGCGATGACCCACACCGCCCCGCAGGACGTGCACCTCCAAGTGCGCATCCTCTGAACCTGAAACCTGAACCGACGCGCTCGCCCCCGCAGGCGTGAGGCCAACTCGTGGACGTCGCCCTTCGGGCGGAGCCACCACACCGGACAGGTCCTCGGGGGGAGGCTAGAAGCGGTAGTGCAGCACGATCGTCCCCTTCCGGGACCAGGCCGTGCTGTGCGACGACAGCCGGTAGTAGAGGCGTAACGCCGGCGGGAACTGGGCGACCTCGGGTTCCCGGCTGAGCAGGATCTCGCGAACCAGGTGCAAGCGGGGGTCCCAGCGTTCGGGCTCGTGGGGGTCGTCGAAGCCGGGGAACTTGAGCAGCTCCGAGACGGCCTTCGTGCCGCGGACGTGCTTGGTCGCCCAGATCGCGAACCGTGAATAGCTGTTGAAGGCGATCTCCCCGGAGGGGAAGTGGCTGATCAGACGGTCGAGCAGCGAGGACATCTCCTGCTGGGTGAAGAACCCCATCAGGCCGTCGGCGACGACCACGGCGGGCCGGCCGGTCGGGACGGCGTCCAGCCAGTCCCGGTCCCGCAGGTCCGCGCCGATGGCGTGCGGATTCGCGTGCCCCGGGATCACGCGCTCCCGGGCGGCCACCGCGGGGAAGTCGACGTCGTACCAGTCGACGGTGGACGGCAGGGCGATCCGCGCCGACCGCGTGTCCAGCCCGGCGCCCAGGTCGAGCCCGACGGCGTCCGGGTGGCGGGCCACGAAGTCCGCCGCCACCTCGTCGATGCGCTTGGCCCGCAATGCGCAGGTGTTGATCAGGTTGGCGTCGATGTGCAGTTGACCGATGTCGTAGTCGAGTTCGCGGACGATCTCGTCGGCCAGGGCGTCCCCGAGAATGGGACGCGGCGATCGGCTGTCGAGTGCCCGGCAGCAGAGCGTCAGGTACAGGCTGTCTTCCAGCGGCGTGAAGGCCGGCAGCGTGGTGCTCATCGGATCGGCCCCTCGGGTGTTGTGCCGGTTCCGGCGAGGGTCACCCAGAGGCCGGTCCAGCGGCTGTGCAACGGCGCCCGGACGGCTCTCGCCTGCGGCCGATGGCCCCGATCCGTCGAAGGAGCCTCTGGGACGCCGGCGGTCCATGGCCGGGGTCCACGTGCGTCGGCCGCCCCACGAGTGTGCTCCGTCCGCACTGGCCCGCCAAGCCCTCGGGAAGCGACCTCTCTCGCAGCTGGTTCGCGGCCACCATGAGAGCCGAGGTCACGGGCGCGCGGTCCTGGGTCCGCTTCCTTGTCGGGTTCGCCGTCCTGTGGTGCGTCCTGGCCGGGGTCGCCGAACTGGACGCCACCGGCCGGCTCGGGCTGCTCATCCTGGGCGCGGTCCTCGCGGCCGCGCTGGCGGTCGAGCGGGTGCTCGACGGCACGCCTCCCCGGACGGCGGTGCACCGGCTCGGGCTCGGCCGTCCGGGCGGGCGGGCGCTGCTCCTGGCCGTCGTGCTGTCGGGTCTGGTGCTTCTCGTCCACCCGCTCACGGCGGCGACGACCGGGGCGGACGTCGCGCTCCGATCGGGCTGGCCGTGGCTGCTCGTCGGCATCTTCGCCTTCCACGGCGTGGCCGAGGAGCTCGTGTGGCGCGGCTACGCCTTCCGGCGGCTGCGGAGCGGGCGGTCCTTCGGCCGCGCGGTCGCCTGGAGCATGCCCCTGCTCGCGGCCACCCACGTCCCGGTCCTCCTGAGCTCCGGTCCAGCGGTCGGGAGCGCCGCGATGCTCGTCGCCGCGGTCACCACCGTGCCCCTCGCGTACCTCTTCGAGACCGGCCGGAACACCGTCTGGGCGCCGGCGCTGGTGCACACCGCCATCGACAGCTTCAAGCTCGTGGACGTCGAGTCGGCGGCTCAGCCGATGTACTCACTGACGCTGGCTGCGGTCGCCCTCGTCGTCCCGCTGCTCGCGCTGGCCGTGCCACGGCGCCTCCTGGCGCCGGCCGATGCACGAGCGACTGCGGCCGGCCCCGGCATCCGCCGAGCCGTCGCCCCCGGGGGCCAGGATCGGGCGGGGCCCCCGGAGCCCTGAACGGCTCACTGCGTCGACGGACCGGCGCGCTACCGCGACCCGGCACCTCGTCGTCGTGGACGGGGTCGGGCGTGGGCCTCGGCGTCCTCCGGGCCGTGCTGACCGGCTACCCGCTGCCTGCGGCCGTCGTCCTCCGCCCACCTCAGCCGTAGTCGTAGAAGCCGCGCCCGGTCTTCCGGCCCAGCTCACCCGCCGCAACCTTGTCGCGCAGCAGCTGCGGGGGCGCGAAGCGGTCCCCGAGGGTGCGGTGCAGGTACTCGGCGATGGACAGCCGCACGTCGAGGCCGACCAGATCGGTCGAGCGCAGCGGACCCATCGGGTGCCGGTAGCCGAGTTCCATCGCGGTGTCGATGGCCTCCGCGTCGGCGACGCCGTCCTCCAGCATCCGGATGGCCTCCAGGCCCAGCAGAACCCCGAGGCGGGACGAGGCGAACCCGGGCGAGTCCCGAACGACGATGCCGGTCTTCCCGAGACGGCGGACCCAGGCACCGGCAGCCTCGACGACGTCCGGGGCGGTGTCGCCGCCGACGACGATCTCGACCAGCCGGGACGCCGGGACCGGATTGAAGAAGTGCATCCCGAGGAATCGGTCGGGGCGGTCCAGCGTCGCAGCCAGCTCGCTGACCGACAGGGAGGACGTGTTCGTCGCCAGCACCGCCGTCCGGTGCACGGCGTGCTCGGCCTCACGGAGCAGCCGGGCCTTCAGGGCGGCGTCCTCGGGCACGGCCTCGGCGACCAGCACGGCGTCGGCAGGGATCTCCGCCGGGCCGGCTCGGACGCTCAACCGGGCGAGAACCTCCGCGACCGCCTCCGTCAGCTTGCCCCGCGCAGCAGCCCCCTCGACCGAGGCCGTGATCCGCTCCCGGGTCGTGTCGGGCGCGAGTGCCTCCACGACGGTGACCGCGCACCCGGTGGTGAGGAAGGCATGGGCGATCCCCGAGCCCATCTGCCCGCCACCGAGAACGGCGACGGTCGCTCCGGTGTCCTCCGACGCGGACATGGATCTCCTCAGGGCAGCTGCTGGATCCGCGGCAGCACGGACCGGGTGAACAGGTCGACGATCTCGGCACGGCGGCTGCCCTCGCCGACCGGCGAGAAGATCAATGTCTCGGCGCCGGCGTCGGCGTACTCCCGCGCCCGGGCGGCGACCCGGTCGGGGTCGCCGTGCAGCAGGTACCGGTCGGCGACCCGGTCGAAGTCCTGCTGGTACACCGCGCCGACCGCCTCGACGACCTCCTGGCGCGACCGGGCCGCGTCCGGGTCGGTGCCGCCCCAGCAGAAGATGGCCCCACGAACCTCTGCCGGGTCCCGCCCGGCCTGCTCGGCGGCCGCCCGCACCTCCGCCAGGCTCGAGGCCACCTGCTCGGGTGAGTACATGTAGGGCATCCAGACGTCGGCGAACCTGCCGGCCCGGCGGATCGCGGCCGGTCGCCGCCCACCGAGCCAGATCGGTGGGCCGCCCGGCTGCACGGGGCCGGGCGTCAGGCGCAGGTCGGGCACGCGGGTGAACCGGCCGTCGAAGTCCACCGTCCCGCCGTTCCACAGCGCGGCGAGCAGCTCCAGCGCCTCGTCGGTGCGCGCCCCCCGCTCCGTCACGTCCACGCCGGCTGCGACGAACTCGGGCGGGTACTCACCCCCCACGCCGACCCCCATGTCGAACCGGCCACCGGAGACCTGGTCCAGCGTCGTCGCCAGCTTCGCGGCGAGCGCGGCGGGATAGAGGGGGAGGACGGTCAGCGAGCTGAGCAGCCGGATGCGGCTGGTGGCGCCGGCGGCCGCGGCGAGCGCGACGAAGCCGTTGGGGTGGGGCCCGTGGAAGAAGAGGTGCTCGCCGACGCCCACCCCGTCGTAGCCGGCCTCCTCGGCATGGCGGGCCTCGGCGGCCACGGCGCTCTGGTCGAAGCTCAGGGTCAGGACCACACGCACCGACATCGCCTCCTGAAGCGGGTCACGGGCACGGACATCGAGGCCATCGGGGGCCTTCGGTAGCGGGGTCAGCCGACCTGGCTCGACCACCCGGGCGGTGGGGTGGTCGTCGGGGCGATGCCGTCGAGGGCTCCGACGGTCACGTGTGCTCGGCGACCAGTTCGGTGTCCACGCCGATCTTGCCGACCTTCGTCGCCCCGCCCGGGCTGCCCAGCGGCGCATCGCGCCCGGGAAGGGGCTCGACGAAGAACCGCCGGTTGTCGGCGATGTGGGGCTCGTTCTCCTCGGACACGCGCCGGTCCTGCGAGATGGCCTCGACCGGGCACACCGGCTCGCACGCCCCGCAGTCGATGCACTCCTTGGGATTGATGTAGAGCTTCCGGTCGCCCTCGTAGATGCAGTCGACCGGGCACTCCTCGACGCAGGACATGTCGGTGGTGTCGATGCACTCGGAGCCGATGACGTAGGGCACGGGCGCGTCTCCTGAGGTCGGGGCTCAGTGCGCGGCGGCCGCGCCGATGCCGGCGGGGTCGTCGCTGCTGTGCCCGGGGAACAGCGGCTGGTCGGGGTCGAGATAGGTGGCGGCGTTGTTCACCGCGGTGGCGGCCTCTCCGAAACCTACGGCGATCAACCGCACCTTGCCCGGGTACTCGGTGATGTCGCCGGCCGAGTAGACGCCGGGCACGGACGTGCGCATCGCGGTGTCGACCATGATCTTGCGATCCATGATCTCGATGCCCCACGTCTCCAGCGGGCCGATGTCGGCGGTGAAGCCGAGGGCGGCGATCACCGACTGCGCCTTGTACGGCGTCACGTCGCCGTCCTTGTGCTTGACGTGCACGGTGTGCAGTCGCTCGTCCCCCTCGAGGTGGCTGACCTGAGCGTCCGTGACGAGGACGGTGGAGCCCTTCTCCAGATCGGCGACGCTGGCGGCGTGGGCCCGGAAGTGCTTGCGCCGGTGCACGAGGGTGACCGAGGCGGCGAGCCCGTCGAGCGCCAGCGCCCAGTCGACGGCGCTGTCGCCGCCGCCGACGATGACGACGTCCTGCCCGGCGTGGGCGGCGAGCTCCTTGACCACGTACGTCAGCCCGCGGCCCTCCCACTCCGCGCCGCCCGGCAGCGGGCGCGGGGTGAACGTGCCGATCCCGCCGGTGATGACGACGGTGCCGGTGGAGATGCGCGTGCCCTTGTCGGTGGTGACGACGAGCCGCTCGCCGGCGCGCGGGCGGTGCCCGGCCTCGTTGGTGAGGTGCTCGGCCCGCTCGCCGAGCACGTACACCGGGTCGAAGCGGGCCGCCTGCTCGACGAGGCCGGCGACGAGGTCGCGGCCCTTGATCCCCGGGAAGCCGGCGACGTCGTAGACCATCTTCTCCGGGTACAGCGCGGTCACCTGGCCGCCCGGTTCCGGCAGGCTGTCCACGATCGCCGTGCGCAGGCCGCGGAAGCCCGCGTAGTAGGCGGCGTACAGCCCGGCCGGGCCGGCGCCCACCACCAGGAGGTCGACGTCGACCCGGCGTCCGCCGTCGGCCGCGCTCCCGGGCAGCAGGATGTCCGTGGCGGTCATGCGGGTCCTCCGGTGATGGGGGTCAGGTCGGGCCGGGCCGCGCCGCCCAGGCGCTCGACCGCCAGTTCGCGGACGCGGAAGCGCTGCAGCTTCCCGGTCGCGGTGGTCGGCAGCTCGTCGAACAGGAGGACGTGGCGCGGTCGCTTGAACGCGGCCAGGCCGTCCCGGCAGAACGCGACCAGGTCGTCGACGGTCGCCGTGGCGCCGGGGGAGAGCACGGCGCAGGCGACCGGCTTGTCCAGCCCCGACTCGTCGGGGACCGACACGACCACGACCTGCAGGACGTCGGCATGCTGGCGCAGCCGCTCCTCCACCTCGGTGGGTGAGACCCAGATGCCGCCGGCCTTGATGATGTCGTCGGTGCGGCCCAGCGAGCTGTAGTAGCCGTCCTCGCTGCGCACGTAGGTGTCACCGGTGCGCACCCAGTGGCCCTGGAAGACCAGCCGGGTGGTCTCCATCCGGCACCAGTAGCCGGTGGCCGCGGAGCTGCCGCGGACGAAGAGGTTACCGGGCGTGCCGTCGGGCACCGGATTGCCGTCGTCGTCCACGATCTTGGCCTCGTAGCCGGCGACGATCTCTCCGGTCGCGCCCGCGCGCGTCCGTCCCGGCCGGCCGCTGATGAAGATGTGCAGCATCTCCGTCGAGCCGATCCCGTCGAGCATCTCGACGCCGAAGGTGGACGTGAACCGCTCGAACAGCGCCGCGGGGAACGCCTCGCCGGCCGAGACACAGGCGCGTACCGAGGCGAAGGCGTCCTGAGGAAGGCCGGCGGCCAGCAGTGCCGCGAAGTACGTCGGCCCGCCGAAGAACAGCGTCGGCCGGAAGTCGCGGAGCACCCGCAGCGTGCCGGCCGGGCTCGGCCGTGACCGGTCCAGGACGGTGCTGGCGCCGACGGAGAACGGGAACGTGAGCGTGTTGCCGAGGCCGTAGGCGAAGAAGAACTTGGCGACCGAGAACGTGACGTCGTCCGGCCCGATGGCCAGCACGTCGCGGGCGTAGGTCTCGGCGGTGTCGCGCAGCGACCCGTGCCGGTGCATCGCCCCCTTGGGCGTGCCGGTGGTGCCCGAGGTGTAGAGCCAGAAGGCGGGGGAGTCGGCGACGGTGGGGTAGGGCGCGGCGGTCTGCTCGACGAAGTCCGCGCCGGCCGTGACGAACGAGTCCCAGTCCCGCACCCGGGTGCCCTCGACCTCGGGGAGCGCCGACCCGGAGCCGTCGGTCAGCAGGACGACGTCGGCCAGGCCCGGCAGGCCGCCGACGGCCGGTGCCAGCTCCCCGAACTCCGAGCTGAGCGCCACGAGGCGGGCGCGGCTGTCCCGCGCCAGCACGGCGATGTCCTTCGGCTTGAGCATCGTGGAAACCGGCACGGGGACGGCGCCGATCCGCAGGCCGGCGAGGAACGCCGTCAGCAGCTCGGGGGCGTCGCCCATGCACAGGATCAGCCGTTCCTCCGGGCGGACCCCCGAGGCGATCAGGCCCGCCGCGAACCGGCGGATCTCCTCCTCGAGCTGGCCGTAGCTGAGAGTCCGCACACTGCCGTCCAGGCCGATCGCGGTGATCGCCCGGCGCTCCGGCGTCGCGACGGCGTGCCGGGTGACCAGCCACTCGGCGGCGTTGAACAGGTCGGGCGCGCTGGGCGCCGGGTGCGCCGCGGGTGCTGGGGGAGCGGTGTCGACGGTAGCCACGCTGCCTCCTCGGGACGGCGGGGTCGCCGGGGAACGGACAACACTCCCCGGCGACCCCGGAGGGGTCAGAACCGGACTGACTCAGAAACGGACGTAGTCGTACTCGACCGGCATCGAGTTGATGCCGACCGACGGCGGTGCGATCCAGCCCGCGAAGTCGCCGGTGTCGTAGTGCGGCACCATCAACTCGGCCACCTGGGCGCGGTCGTCGGGCGTCGGCAGCCAGTCGCCCACGTTCTTCTCCCACGCGGCGTCGTCGAGGATCTCGCCCGAGGGGCTCACGTGGTGGCCGGCGAACGTGCCGACCTTGCGGTTGAAGCCCTGGTGCGGCAGGAAGAGCCGCTCCTCCAGTCCGGCGTCCTCGAGCTCCTGGTTCCAGCGCTTGACGCCGTTCTCGCAGTCGGCGGCGTACTCGTTGCGCAGGTCCAGGTTGAGGGCGGTGAGCATCGGCACGGTCTTGGTGCTCATCCGGCCGTTCTCGATGATCGGCACGTCCATGGTCAGGCCGTGCAGCTGGTGGTCGTCCTTCCGGCGGGTCTCCATCCATCGGCCCTTGAGACCGGCGGTGTAGTAGGCGGCCGCGTTGGACGAGGTCTCCGAGCCGAACAGGTCCATCGACACGGAGAACTGGAAGTTCAGGTACTTCTGGATGACCGACAGCGGGATGCCGCCGTACTGCCAGATGTCGTCGGTGCCGTGCTCCTTCATCAGCTCGGCGGTCCGCTGGACCGTGCGCTGCACGCCGGTGGTGCCGACGAACATGTGGTGCGCTTCCTCCTTGAGCATGAACTCGCAGGTGCGGGCCAGCGGGTCGAAGCCGCTCTCCTTCAGCGTCCCGAGCTGGTACTTGCCGTCCCGGTCGGTGAAGTAGGTGAACATGAAGAACGAGAGCCAGTCGGTCGTCTCCTCGTTGAACGCCCCGAGGATCCGCGGCGAGTCGAAGTCGCCGGAGTTGCGCTTGAGCAGCTGCTCGGCCTCCTCGCGGCCGTCCTTGCCGAAGTAGGCGTGCAGCAGGTAGACCATCGCCCAGAGGTGACGGCCCTCCTCGACGTTGACCTGGAACAGGTTGCGCATGTCGTAGAGCGACGGCGCGGTCATGCCGAGGTGGCGCTGCTGCTCGACCGACGCGGGCTCGGTGTCGCCCTGGACGACGATCAGCCGGCGCAGGTCAGACCGGTGCTCACCGGGGACCTCCTGCCAGGCGGGCTCGCCCAACTTGTCCCCGAAGTTGACCTTGCGGTCGGGGTCCTGCTCGGCGAGGAAGATGCCCCAGCGGTAGTCCTCCATGGGCACGCGGTCGAAGTGTGCCCAGCCGTCGCGGCCGACGGCGGTCGCGGTGCGGAGGTAGACGTCGTGGGTCGGGATCGACGGGCCCAGGTTCTTCCACCAGTCGATGAACTTGGGCTGCCAGCCCTCCAGTGCCCGCTGCAGCTTGCGGTCGCCGGCGAGGTTGACGTTGTTCGGGATCTTCTCGCTGTAGTCGATCTTCGACGTCGGGCCGGTCGGCGTGGGGGCGTCGCCGGTGACCGTGCCGGACTGCGGGGTGGATTCGGTGGTGGTCATGGTCAGACCCGCTTCCTGTCGTAGTCGGCCCGCTGACCGGTGCCGTACCGGCGCAGTGCTCCTTCGGGGCCAGCGGCGTTGGGCCGCTGGAAGATCCAGTTCTGCCAGGCGGTGAGGCGGCCGAAGACCTTGGTCTCCGGGGTCTCCTGACCGGCGAAGCGGAGGTTGGCCTCCATGCCCGTCAGCGCGTCGGGCGAGAAGCTCTTCCGCTCCTCGACGACCAGGCGGATCTCGTCGTCCCAGTCGATGTCGTCCGGCGCGCTGGTGACGAGGCCGAGCTCGAGCGCGTCGGCGGCGAGCAGGTCCCGGCCGACGGCCGCCTCGGCGGCGGCCAGCTCCTCGGCGCTGCCGAGGAAGCGGACCTGCAGTCGGGTCAGGTCGTTGCTCATCGGCAGCAGGCCGGTGTTGAACTCGTCGAGCCGGAGGACGGCAGCGGGCTTCGGATCGTCGTCCTCCTCGAACTGCCCCTCGAGCATGAACGAGCGGTCGGCGGCGAACGCGATCTCGGCCAGCAGGCCGGCGAAGCAGCTGCCCGGCTCGATCAGCGCGAACAGGCTGCGCGAGGTGGTGTCCAGCCGCTTCACCGCTCGCTTGTAGAAGCCGATGGTCTCGTTGACCAGCCAGTCGTCGCGGTGGGCGAGCAGGAACTCGTCGTAGGCGGCGACGGTGCCGACGTCGCCCTCGGTGCGCAGCAGCCAGGTGCCGACGGACAACTCGTTGGTCCGCAGCCGCAGGATGACGTCGTCGAGCTGCCGGGTGGCGGCCAGCAGCCAGGCGGAGTCGCCCTGCTCGTGCAGCTCCTCGATGCTCGAGGGCACCGCCGTCGGGCCCAGCACGGTGATCGTCGCCGTCCCGGAATCGCGGTCGAGGACGACGCGGACGTGCTCGTAGCGGGTGGTGTCGCCGTCGACCTCGCGCGTCAGCGGGGTGAGCGGCACGCCCTGCGCACCGGCGCCGGGACGGCTCGACGTGGCCGCGGCCTCCGCGGCGCGGCGGGCGATCTCCTCGGGGAAGTCCCGGGCCTTGGCGATGCCGTCGACCAGGCGCCACTGCACGGCGCGCTCGCCGCGGATGCCCTCGGAGGTGGTGGAGAAGACGTCGGCCAGGTCGCGGCGGACGCCCCGCTTGTCGACGACCCGCGTGAGCCCACCGGTGCCGGGCAGCACGCCGAGCAGCGGCACCTCCGGCAGCGAGACGGCGGAGGAGTTGTCGTCGATGAGGACGATCTGGTCGCAGGCCAGGGCGAGCTCGTAGCCGCCGCCGGCGGCGGTGCCGTTGACGGCCGCTATGGACGTGAGACCGGAGTGGGCCGAGGCGTCCTCGATGCCGTTGCGGGTCTCGTTGGTGAACTTGCAGAAGTTCACCTTCCAGCTGTGCGGGGACGCGGCGAGCATCTTGATGTTGGCGCCCGCGCAGAACATGCGGTCCTTGGCGCTGGTGATCACCAGCGCCTTCGCCTCGGGGTGCTCGAACCGGATCCGCTGCACGGCGTCGTGCAGCTCGATGTCCACGCCCAGGTCGTAGCTGTTCATCTTGAGCTCGTAGCCGGGGACGATCCCGCCGTCCTCGGCGACGTCCAGTGTGAGGGTGGCCACCTCTCCGTCGACGGAGAGCTTCCAGTGCTTGTACCGGTCGGGCGAGGTGTCGAAGGAGACCTCGGTGCGGGCCGGGGGCTGGTCGGGCCCCGGGGCCGTGGCCTCCGCCCCTCCGGTGCCCGGACGCTCGTCGAGTGTGGTCACGGTGCCTCCATGAGGGTGTGCTGGGGCGGCGGATCGATCCGCTGGCGGACCCATCCTGACGTGCTACAGCCAGATGCGCAAGATGTTCGACTAGTGTAGATTCGCCGCATCGGCCCGCAGCGCTGTCGTGAGTGCGCGGGTGCGCTTCCAACCCGAGGAGCCGGCATGGCCGAGACCGACCTGCGAACCGACCGACTGACCTGGGTGAAGGACGACGACCCACGCTGGGACGCCGACCGGGAGCGGGTGTTCGCGACCGTGCCCGACGGTGTCTTCCGCGCCGAGTCCCGCACTCCGGGCGAGCGGCTGTCGAGCGACTGGTGGCGGGTCGAGGACGGCGGCCGCGTGGTCGGCTACGGCTGGCTCGACGACGTCTGGGGCGACGCCGAGATCCTCCTCGCCGTCGAAGAGGGCTCGCGGGGCACCGGAGCGGGCGCCTTCACGCTGGCCCACCTGGAGGAGGAGGCGACCGCCCGCGGACTCAACTACGTGGTGAACGTGGTCCGCGACACCCACCCGGACCGTGCCGCGGTCACCGACTGGTTCGTCGCGCACGGCTTCACCGGTACCGAGGACGGCCGGCTGCGCAAGCGGGTGGGCGACCGGACCCGGGACATCGGCCAGCACCAGGACGGGCGCCCCGGCACCGGCCGGTACGTGCCCGACGAGGCGCAGCGCGCGGCGTACGACGCCGAGCGCGAGCGGGCTGCGGCCCGACCTCGCCCCGAGTACGAGCAGCCGACCGGCGCGGACCTCGGCCCGGGCGCCGAGGAGAGCGGCGGCTACGTCGACCAGGAACAGCACCGCTTCTGACGTCGCGGTGACATCGCGATGACATGGTCGTCCTCCGGACGACACCGCGGCCAATGGCCGTCCCCCATCGGGCAGAGCCGCTGCGTCGCGCCTGCGCGGACCCTCCGGGGCCCACTCGGCGTGACCACGGCTGAGCTAGGCGACGCCGAGGAGCCGCTGGGCGACCGAGCTGTCGCTGCGGAACTGAAGCGTGGGGGAGCGGTGCACGACGCGGCCCTTGTCCATGACCGCGATGTCGTCGGCCACCGCGAACGCCAGGTGCAGGTCCTGCTCGACGACGACGAGCGTGACGCCCTCGGCCTTCATGCCGCCGATGGCCTCGCCGATCAGATCCACGACCGCGGGGGCGAGCCCGTCGGAGGGCTCGTCCATGAGGACCAGTCGCGGGTTCGTCAGGAGCGCGCGGGCGATGGCCAGCATCTGCTGCTCGCCGCCCGAGAGCTGACCGGCGCCGTGCGACCGGCGTTCCCCGAGGCGGGGCAGCAGCTCGAGGACCCGGCCGACGTCCCACGGGCCGCGGCCCCGCCCGCGACGCGCGGCCAGGTCGAGGTGCTCGGTGACCGTGAGGGGCGCCCAGACCCGGCGTCCCTGCGGCACGAGAGCGACGCCCGCGCGGGCGATCACGTCGGGACGCCGCCCGGCCAGCTCGACGCCGTCCAGGGTGACCGTGCCCTTGGAGGGGTGCACGAGCCCCATCAGCGTGTTGATCAGCGTGCTCTTGCCGACCCCGTTGCGGCCGAGCAGCCCGAGCACCTGGCCGGCCGCCAGGTCGAGGTCGACGCCCTGCAGCACGGCGCTGCGCTTGTAGCCCGACTCGAGCCCGCGGACCTCGAGCATCAGCTCACCTCCAGATGCGCCGGCCCCGAGCCGTCGAGGAAGAGGGCCTCCCGGCCGGGGCCCAGGTAGGCCTCCTGCACCGCGGCACTCGTCCGCACCTCGTCCGCCGTGCCGGTCAGGAGGACCCGGCCCAGGTGCAGCACGGTCACCGTGTCCGCCAGGGCGAACACCACGTCCAGGTCGTGCTCGACGATCACCAGCGTCACCGACCGCGGCAGCGACTGGAGCAGCCCCACCAGGCGGGAGCTCTCCGCCGGCGACATGCCCGCGGCCGGTTCGTCGAGCAGCAGCAGCCGTGGCTCGCAGGCGAGCGCGACCGCGACCTCCACCTGACGGCGCTCGCCGTGCGAGAGGGTGGCCACCGGGGTCCCCGCCCGGTGCTCGAGGCCGACGTCGGTGAGCAGCGCCCGGGCCCGGTCCACGGCTGCCGCCTGCCGGCGGGGGACCAGCGAGTGCCGGGTGCGGTGCTGCCGCTGCGCGGCCAGCAGCACGTTCTGCAGGACGGTCTGGGTGAGGAACAGGCTGGAGTGCTGCAGCGTCTGGCTGATGCCGCGTTGGGCCCGCTGGTGCTCGGACAGCCGGGTGATGTCGGAGCCGGCCAGCGCGACCGTGCCGGCGGTGACCGGCAGCGCGCCGGTGATCAGCTTGAAGAGCGTGCTCTTGCCGGCGCCGTTGGGCCCGATGAGCGCGTGCCGGGCACCGGTGGGCACGTCGAGGGTGACGTCGTCGACGGCCTTCAGGGCACCGAAGGAGCGGCCGATGCCGGACAGCGACAGCAGCGTCTCGCTCATGCCGCACCTGCCGGTGCCCGACGCCGGCGGGGAACGAGGCCGGCGAGCCCGGCGAACCCCCGGGGCAGGGCGTAGACGGCGACCACGAACACGATGCCCAGCAGGAGCGGACCGTGCCCGTCCAGCTGAGGGCCGAACGTGTCGCGGACGAGCACGACGACGGCGGCACCCAGGACCGGGCCCCAGAGCGTGCCGGCGCCGCCGAGGACGACCGCCAGCAGCATCAGTGCGCTGGTGGTGAATGCGGCGTCGCTCGGGTTGACGATGCGCAGCAGGCCGGCGAACAGGCCGCCCGCCAGTCCGGCGAACCCGCCGGCGAGGATGAACGCCACGAACTTGTAGCGGAACGGCGAGTACCCCAGCGAACGCATCCGGGGCTCGTTGTCGCGGATCCCGCGCAGCGCGCCGCCGAAGGGCGAGTGGGCCACCAGCCACAGGCCGAGGAAGCCGAGCAGGGCCACGGCCAGCACGTACCAGTACACGAATCCGGCGAGGATCATCGGTTCGCCACCGACCCGGATGCTCGGGATGCCGAACAGGCCGTTGGACCCACCGGTCACCGACGACAGCCGGGTGGCGAGCTGGTGGGTCAGCTCTCCGATGGCCAGGGTCAGCATCAGGAAGTAGACGCCGCCGCTGCGCACGGCCAGCCAGCCCGTGGCGGCGGCCGCCACGGCTCCGGCGACGGCCGCGAGCAGTACGGGCACCGGCGCCTCGCTGGTCCAGTGGATCGAGACGAGTCCGGCCGTGTATGCGCCCACCCCGAAGTAGGCGGCGTGCCCGAGCGACGGGAGCCCGGTGATGCCCACCAGCAGATCGAGACTGACGGCGAACAGCGCGAAGATCAGGATCCGGGAGAGCGTGTTCGCGGTGAACGGGGCGACGAACAGCGGCATCGCCGCCAGCGCCACGACGAGCACCAGCAGGGGCGCGCCCCGCCGGAGCAGCATCGACCCGCGGGAGGCGGGGGTGGTCGTGGCGGCCCCGGTTCCCGGCGCGGCCGGCTCGACCGAGCTGTCGGGGATGACACTCATGAGTGCGCCACCTTCCCGGCGAACAGTCCTCGCGGGCGCACGATGAGGACCAGGGCGAGCGTGCCGAAGAGGATGAACGACGCGAGGTCGGGCACCAGTGCGCGGCCCAGCGACTCCACCTGACCGATCACCAGCGCACCCACCAGTGCGCCACGGATCGAGCCGAGTCCACCGATCACGATCACGACGAGCGCGAGCAGCAGGATCGTCTTGTCCAGTCCGGGGCGTGCGCCGTACACCGGCGCGGCGAGGACGCCGGCCACGGTCGCCAGCAGTGACCCCACACCCAGGACGGCGATCTTGACCTTCCGGTTGTCGATGCCGATGGCCGAGACCATCTCCCGGTCGGCGACGCTGGCCCGGACCAGCGCGCCGATCGACGTCTTCTCGACCACGAGCCAGACGATCAGCGCGAGCGCGAGGCCGACCGCGATGAGCATGAGCCGGTAGGTCGGGTACGGGTTGCCGGCGACGGCGATGCTGCCGTCGAGCCCCGGCGGCTCCCCGATCGACAGCACGTCGTTGCCGTAGATGATCGACAGCGTCTCCGCGACGATCAGCGAGATGCCCAGCGTCAGCAGCGCCTGGTCGAGGATCGGCCGGCGCGCCAGGGGCTCGGTCAGGCCGGAGAGCGCCCCGCCGGCCACGAGACCGACGAGGGCGGCGACGCCGATGGCGGTGAAGAAGCCGGCCCACGACTCCCCGGCGACGAACGTGACGGCGAGGTAGGAGCCGATCAGGAAGAAGGCTCCGTGGGCCAGGTTCAGGACGTCCATCATCCCGAAGACGATGGAGAGGCCGACGGCGAGGATGAACAGCAGCGAGCCGATGGCGAGGCCGTTGAGGATGCTGACCAGGTTGGCGTCGAACCAGTCGATCACTGCGCCGTGCCCCCTCTCCGGCTCCCCGCCGTCGCCTGAGCGGCGACGGCGGGGAACGACGATGGATGCAGCACAGGCTGTCAGCCCAGCGGCTGTTCGAACACGCCGAGCTCGCTGACGACGCTGTTGATCAGCGTCCCGCCCTCGTCGGTCACCTCGCGCAGGTACACGGTCTGCTCGGGCGTCTGGCCGTTGAAGCTCCACGGGCCGCGCGGGCTGTCCTCGATCTCCCCGAGGCCGTCGAGCGCCGCGGACAGTTCGTCACCGGTGAGCCCCTCGGTCTCGGCGAGGGCCTTGGCCAGGACGTTCGCGCTGTCGTACGTCGTCATGCCGAAGACGGTCGGCAGCTCGTCGTAGGCCTCCTGATAGGCCTGGACGAAGGCCTCGTTCGCCTCGTTCTCGATCTCGGTGGAGTAGTGCAGCGCCGTCTGGAGCCCCACGGCCGCCTCGCCCTGCGCGTCGAGCACGCTGCCTTCGGTCAGGAAGCCCGAGCCGTACAGGGGGATGGTGTCCTTGAGCCCGAACTCGGCGTACTGCTGGACGAAGCTGACGGCCTCGCCGCCCGAGTAGAAGACGAACGTCGCCGCGGCGCCGGAGGACTGGATCGGCGACAGGAAGGGCTGGTAGTCCTGCGTCGTCCCGAACGGCGTCAGCGCCTGCCCGGCGAGCGTTCCGCCGGCCGCCTCGTAGGCCTCGGTGAAGCCGGCGACGACCTCCTGGCCGGCGGCGTAGTCCGGCGCCATGACGTAGACGGGGCCGACGCCCTCCGACGCGAGGTGCTCACCCATGGCCGCGGCGATCTGGGCGTTGGTGAACGACGTGCGCCACACGTAGGGCGACGACGCCTCACCGGTGATGGGGCCGGCGCCGGCGTTGGCGACGATGAGCACCTTCTGCGCCTCGGCGAACTGGTCGGCGGCACCCAGCGCCGTGGCCGAGTTCACGATGCCGACCACGACGTCGACCTGGTCCTCCTGCAGGAGGCGCTGGATCGCCGGGACGCCCGTGTCGGGCCCCTCGCCCTCGTCGGCGACGACGGTCTCGACCTCGTAGTCGCCCATCATCCCGTCGTTCTGCTCGAGCCAGAGGTCCCAGCCCTGCTTCATGTCTTCGCCGAGCGGGGTGTAGACACCGGCCTGGGGGATGACCAGCCCGACCTTGATCGTGCCCCCGCCCCCGCCCCCGTCCCCGCCGCCGCCTCCGTCCCCTCCTTCGTCGCCGCCGAGACTGCCGCCCCCGCAGGCGGCGACGGCGAGGGTGAGGACGCCGGTCCCGAAGGTGGCGAACAGGCGGCGGCGGAAGGAATCTGGGGACGTCATCGCACTCTCCAGCGCTCCGGGCGCGACGTGCTACAGCGCACGTCCGTCGAGGCATGAGCCTGTAGCGCTAACCACCATGTGTCAAGCCTCACAGTCCCGGCGCGCGGATCGTTGCCCATCGGTGACCTTCGGCTCCCCCGGACAGGGGGGCGTCGCCCCCGACGACCGGGTCGAGTCGTGGGGAGGTGCAACCATGTACGCGTGGAGGTGGACGGGCCGGTGGTCACCCGGCGTCAAGAGCTGGGAGCGGCCAGTGCCCGCAGCCTCCTGCTCACGGTGCTCGGCGAGTTCGTCCTGCCCGACGGGCGCGCGGTCTGGACCGCCACGCTCATCGACCTCCTCGCCGACCTGGGCGTCGCCGAGAAGGCCGCGCGGCAGGCGATCATGCGCACCGCCGAGAGCGGCTGGATAGCGGCGAGCAGGGTGGGCCGGGAGACCCGCTGGAGCCTGACCGCCGCCGGCACCCGGCTGTTGCGCGAGGGCACGGACCGCATCTACGGCTTCGCCGCCGAGGAGCGGCCGTGGGACGGTCGCTGGCTCGTGCTGACGATCGGCGTCCCCGAGAACAACCGGGCGCTGCGGCAGCGGCTGCGCACCCGGCTGGGCTGGACCGGTCTGGGGTCGGTCAACCCGACCACCTGGGTGACACCCCGCGTCGACCGGGAGCCCGAGGCCTGCCTGGTCCTGGAGGACCTGGGGCTGCTCACCGGCAGCTGGTCGTTCGTGGCGAGCGCGGGCGGGCTCGGCGACGAGCGGTCGCTCGCGCGCACGGCGTGGGACCTCGATGCGATCGAGCGGCGGTACGAGGAGTTCCTCGACCTGGTGAGCCGACCGCGTCCGCGCACCGATCGGCAGGCGCTGATCGCCCAGGTCCGCCTGGTCCAGGAGTGGCGGCGCTTCCCGCTGCTCGATCCGGCACTGCCGCGAGAACTGCTGCCGCCACGCTGGAGCGGAAACCGGGCGGCCGAGGTTTTCCGGGAGCGGCACGCGGCCTGGGCTCCACGAGCCATGGCCGCGTGGGCGGAGCTGTCGCACCGCGGGTGATCGGCCCGCTCAGGCCGGTACGGCGTGCTTCTCGAGCCAGGCCCGACCGGCGTCGGTGATCACCCGCGAGTCGCGGTCGGCCTGCAGCAGCGGGGGGTCCTGGCGGTAGAGCTGGGCGACGAGGTGGCTGTCGGGGGCCAGTTGCCGGGCGATCTGGTGGGCCTCCAGCTTGTCGATGCGGCCGTCGGGCGCCTCGGCGAACCGCTGCAGCAGCGCGGCCTGGGCCTGCACGGGGTCGCGCCGCGGCGCGCTCGGGGCGGCCGCCGCCGGCTGCTCGTCGAGCAGTGCGGTGATCGCACGGGAGAAGGTCTGCACCAGGTCGCGGATCCGGTCGTCCCGGGAGGGCGCCTCGGCCTCGCCGCCCGAGCCCTGCCACGTCCGCTGCGGGTGCCGCCGCAGGTACTCCTGCTCCAGTTCGAGCATCCGCTCGGTGTGGGTGCGGAACTGCTCGGCGGTGCCGTGCAGGAACACCCAGTGCCGCATGGCGTGCGCGTGGACCCCCTGACGCTCCAGTTCCTCGTCGGACAGCTCGCGGGCCGGGATGCCCTGTCGGTCGGTCATGGCCGCTCCCTCGGTCGGTTCGCCGTCGAGGTCATCGTGGTGCGTCCGCGCGGCGGTGTCATCCGGTAGGCGCGCTGCCGGGACGCCACCGGGCGTGGCGCGTGCGCGGCTCGCCGTGCCGCACCAGTTCGAGGCGGGGACGTGGGCCCTCGGACCGGCCGGTCTGGGGTCGGCGGCTGCCGGCCTTGAACGGGTCGGGCCAGGTCACGCCCGGTCCGGCGTACTCCTGGTCGGCCGCCGCGTGCAGGGTCCACTGCGGGTCGTAGAGGTGCGGCCGGCCGAGCGCGCAGAGGTCGGCCCGGCCGGCGAGCAGGATCGAGTTGACGTCGTCGTAGCTGGAGATGGCGCCCACGGCGATCACCGCGACGCCGAACTCGCGGCCCACCTCGTTGCGGATCCGGTCGGCGTACGGCGTCTGGTAGCTGCGGCCGAACGCCGGCCGCTCCTCCTTCACGACCTGACCGGTCGAGACGTCGATGCCGTCGGCGCCGTGCTCGGCGAAGGCGCGGGCCACCGCGACGGCGTCGTCGACGTCGGTGCCGCCCTCGAACCAGTCGGTCGCGGAGATGCGCACGGTCATCGGCCGCTCGGCGGGCCAGACGGCACGTACCGCGTCGAACACCTCGAGCGGGAAGCGGAGCCGGTTCTCGAGCGAGCCGCCGTACCGGTCGGTGCGCCGGTTGGACAGCGGGGAGATGAAGGAGGAGAGCAGATAGCCGTGCGCGCAGTGCAGCTCCAGGACGTCGAAACCGGCGCGGGCCGCGGCCTCGGCGTTGCGCACGAACTCGTCGCGGAGGTCGGCGAGCTCGGCCTCGGAAAGCTCGCGCGGCACCTGGTTGGCGGGGGAGTAGGGGAGCGCGGAGGGGGCCACGACGTCCCAGTTGCCCTCGGGCAGTGGCTCGTCGATGCCCTCCCACATGAGCCTGGTCGAGCCCTTGCGCCCGGAGTGGCCGAGTTGGACGCCGATCCTCGCGTCGGTCGCGCCGTGCACGAAGTCGACGACGCGGGTCCAGGCGGCCTCCTGCTCCGGGGTGTACAGGCCGCTGCACCCGGGGGTGATCCGGCCTTCCGGAGACGTGCAGACCATCTCGGTCATCACCAGCGCCGCGCCGCCGAGCGCCTTGCTGCCCAGGTGGACGAGGTGGAAGTCGGTGGGCAGCCCGTCGACAGCCGAGTACATGTCCATCGCCGAGACGATGATCCGGTTCTTCAGCTCGAGATGGCCGAGCCGGTAGGGGTGGAACATCGGCGGCCGCGGCGCGGTCGGCACGGGTTGCGACCCGGCGAACCACGTGTCGATGCCGGCGACGAACTCGGGGTCGCGCAGCCGCAGGTTCTCGTGGGTCACCCGGCGGCTGCGGGTGACGATGTTGAAGGCGAACTGCTCGGGTTCCTGGTGCACGTAGTGGCCGATGTCCTCGAACCACTCGAGGCTGGCCTGCGCGGCCCGCTGGGTGGACAGGACGACCGGTCGCCGCTCCGCCTCGTAGGCGGTGAGCGCCGTGTCGAGGTCGGGCTGCTCGTGCAGGCAGGCGGCCAGCGCCAGCGCGTCCTCCATCGCGAGCTTGGTGCCCGACCCGATGGAGAAGTGGGCCGTGTGCGCGGCGTCGCCGATCAGCACCAGGTTGCCGTGCCGCCAGGTCTCGTTGCGCAGCGACAGGAAGTTGAGCCACTTCGAGTTGTTGGCGAACACCCGGTGGCCGTCGAGGACGTGGGCGAACAGCTGCTCGACCAGGGCGATGGACTTCGTGTCGCTCTCGCCCGGAGGCAGGTCCAGGGCCGCGATGTTCCCGAACGCCCGCTGCCAGACGTCGTCGTGCATCTCGACGATGAAGGTGCTGCCGGTGCGGTCGTAGGGGTAGCCGTGGATCTGCATGACGCCGTGCGGCGTCTCCTCGACGTAGAACTTGAAGGCCTCGAAGACGAGGTCGGTCCCCAGCCACATGTACTTGCAGCGCCGGGTCTCGAAGGACGGGCGGAACACGTCCGCGTAGGCGGTGCGCAGCTGCGAGCGGGCACCGTCGGCGGCCAGCACGAGGTCGTACTCCTCGCGCAGGCGGTCGGGGTGCGGCGCCTCGGCCCGGTAGTGGACCGTCACGCCGAGGTCGCCGCACCGGCGCTGCAGGATGCCGAGCAGCTCCGTGCGGCTCATGGCCGCGAACCCGTGCCCGCCGGAGGTCGTCGTCGTGCCGCGGTGGTGGACGTCGATGTCGTCCCAGCGGGCGAAGTGCCGCTGCATCTCGGCGAACACCAGGGGGTCGGCGTGCTCGATGCCGCCGAGCGTCTCGTCGGAGAAGACGACGCCGAAGCCGAAGGTGTCGTCGGGTGCGTTGCGCTCCCAGATGGTCACCTCGTGGGAGCGATCGAGCTGCTTGACGAGCGCCGAGAAGTACAGCCCGCCCGGGCCTCCGCCGACAACCGCGATGCGCATGCGCCGTCCTCCAGCTCGGGTGGACCGTGGCGGCAGCGTATGCCGCTCACGCGACGGTCGTCAACAGAACGAGAGAGCGATGATGTCGCCGCCGGGGGCCGCGGTGCGGTGCCGGAGGCCGGGCGGTAGCTGGGTACCCGCGTCGACACCGTGGCACCGGCCCGCCCGGCCTCGTCGAACGCGCAGAGGCATTCCGGGAAGAGGCCTGGTCGCGGCATGCTCGGGCCGTCCACCCGGGGCCTTCATGGCGATGAAGGCCCGTCGACCCGCGAAGGGAACTCCATGTCGATCCTGGCCACGCTGGCCGACGGTCTCGCGTCCGGCTCGGTCGAGGTGCTCGACCTCACCGCGCCGCTCTCCGCCGAGACCCCGGTGATCCAGCTCCCGCCGCAGTTCGCCCAGACCGCACCCTTCGAGCTGGAGGAGCTCAGCCGCTACGACGACCGCGGCCCGGCGTGGTACTGGAACAACTTCCGGACCGGCGAGCACACCGGCACGCACTTCGACGCGCCCAACCACTGGGTGACCGGGAAGGACGGCGACGACGTGGCATCGGTGCCGGCGTCCCGCCTGGTGGCGCCGGCAGTCGTGCTGGACTTCGCGGCGCAGGCGGCGGACAACCCCGACTTCCTGCTGGAGGTCGAGCACATCCGGGAGTGGGAGGCCGTGCACGGACCGCTGCCGGAGGGTGGCTGGTTGCTCTACCGCACCGGGTGGGACGCGCGCTCGTCGTCGCAGCAGGAGTTCCTCAACGCCGACGACACCGGGCCGCACACGCCCGGCATCTCACCCGCCTGCGCCCGCTGGCTCGGCGAGGAGGCGCCGGTCATCGGCATCGGGGTCGAGACGGTCGGCACCGACGCCGGGGCGGCGCACTCCTTCGACCCGCCGTTCCCGTGCCACGCGTCGCTGATGGGCAGCGGCAAGTACGGCCTCACCCAGCTGCAGAACCTCGGTCAACTTCCGCCGACCGGTGCGCTCCTGATCGCCGGGCCGCTGCCGATCGTCCACGGCTCCGGTGCGCCGTCGCGGGTCCTCGCCCTGGTCGAGCGCGGATGACGGTCGCGGACGTCGTCGGGCGGACGCTCGTCCGCTCCGGCATCGACACCGCCTTCGGCGTCGTGGGGTCGGGAAACTTCGCCGTCACCAATGCGATGGTCGCCGCGGGCGCCCGCTACGTCGCCGCCCGGCACGAGGGCGGCGCGGCCACGATGGCCGACGCCTACGCCCGGATGAGCGGGCGGCCCGCCGCCGTCACCGTGCACCAGGGCTGCGGCCTGACCAATGCGCTGACCGGGATCACCGAGGCGGCCAAGAGCCGGACCCCGGTGGTGGTCGTGGCCGCCGAGGTGACCCAGCCGCGGTCGAACTTCTACGTCGACCAGACGGCCCTGGCCCGGGCGGTGGGTGCGGTGCCGATGCGTGTCGACGCGGCCGACGGGGCGGCCGACCGGGCGGCCGCCGCCGTCGCCACCGCGGTGGGGGAGCGTCGCGTCGTCCTGCTGAACCTGCCCCTGGACGTGCAGGGGCAGGAGGCCGCGGGGAACGAGGGGCAGGCGCCACCGGCGCCCGCGTCGGCCCCGGCCGACGACGCCGGGCTCGAGCGGCTGGCGGAGGCCCTGCGAACGGCGCAGCGGCCGGTGTTCGTGGCCGGGCGCGGCTCCCGCGGGGCGGGGTGCCGGGCCGCGCTCGAGGACCTCGCCGGCCGCTCCGGCGCGCTGCTGGCCACCTCGGCGGTGGCCAAGGGCCTCTTCGCCGGCAGCCCGTGGTCGCTGGACGTCTCCGGAGGATTCGCCTCGCCGCTGGCCGCCGAGCTCATCTCCGGGGCGGACCTGGTCGTCGGGTGGGGCTGCCAGCTCAACATGTGGACGATGCGGCACGGGCGGCTGATCGCCGACGACGCCGTCGTCGTCCAGGTCGACGTCGAGGCCGAGGCCCTCGGCGCCCAGCGGACGCTCGCGTTCGGAGTCGTCGGCGACGTCCGGGCCACCGCCGAGGCGGTGGCGGACCGCCTCGGCGCCGTCGAGGCGGCCGGCTACCGGACGCCGGAGGTGGCGACGGCGATCCGGGAGCGCGTGCGGTGGCGCGACGTGCCGTTCGAGCCGCTCGGCGGGTCCGGCCGGATCGACCCGAGAGCCCTGACCATCGGCCTGGACGACCTGCTGCCCGCCGAGCGGGTGGTCGCGGTCGACTCGGGCAACTTCATGGGCTACCCGAGCATGTTCCTCGACGTCCCCGACGAGTTCGGGTTCTGCTTCACGCAGGCGTTCCAGTCGATCGGGCTCGGGCTGTCGACGGCCATCGGGGCCGCGCTGGCCCGTCCCGACCGGCTCCCGGTCGCCGCGCTCGGCGACGGCGGGGCACTCATGGGCGCCTCCGAGCTCGAGACGGTCGTGCGGCTGGGCCTGCCGATGGTCGTGGTCGTCTACGACGACGCGGCGTACGGCGCCGAGGTGCACCACTTCGGGCCGCAGGGGCTGCCGCTGGAGACGGTCCGCTTCCCCGAGACCGACTTCGCGTCGATCGCCCGCGGCTACGGCTTCGAGGCCGTCACCGTGCGGGGCGCCGACGACCTCTCGCCCGTCGCGGACTGGCTGGCCGGACCGCGGGACGCGCCGCTCCTGGTGGACGCGAAGGTCGTCGCCGACGAGCCCTCGTGGTGGCTGGAGGAGGCGTTCCGCGGGCACTGACCGGCGTCAGCGCAGCTTGTACCGCTGCAGCTTGCCGGTGCTCGTGCGGGGCAGCTCCTTGCAGAACTCGACCGCGCGCGGACGCTTGTACGGGGCGATCGCCTGCCGGACGAAGTCCTGCAGCTCCTCGGCGGGCACCTCGCGGGTGCGCTCGGGGTTGAGGACGACGAACGCCTTCACGATCATGCCGCGCTCGGCGTCGGGCGCCCCCACCACCGCGCAGTCGACGACCTCCGGGTGGCCCAGCAGCGCCTGCTCCACCTCCGGCCCGGCGATGTTGTAACCGGCGGAGACGATCATGTCGTCGGTGCGCGCCTGGTAGTGGAAGTAGCCGTCGGTGTCGCGGACGTACGTGTCGCCGGTGACGTTCCAGCCGTTCCGGACGTAGACCTCCTGCCGGTCGCCGCCGAGGTACCGGCAGCCGGTGGGCCCGCGGACGGCGAGGCGGCCCGCGGTCCCGTCCGCCACCGGCTGCCCGGCGTCGTCCAGGACGACGGCGGTATAGCCCGGTACCTCGCGGCCGGTGGCGCCGGGGCGGATGTCGTCGTCCGCCGCCGAGATGAAGATGTGGAGCATCTCAGTGGCGCCGATGCCGTCGATGATCCGCAGGCCGGTCGCGTCGTGGACAGCCCGCCACACCGGCTCCGGCAGCGCCTCGCCCGCGGAGACGGCGCGGCGGACGCCGGCGAGCTTGCCGGCGGCGCCCGCGGCGAGGATCGCCTTGTAGGCGGTGGGCGCGGTGAAGACGACCGTGACCCCGTGCTGCGCGATCGCGTCCGCGAGCAGGTCCGGCGTCGCCTTCTCCAGCAGCAGCACGTTGGCGCCCACCCGCAGCGGGAACACCACCAGGCCGCCGAGGCCGAAGGTGAACCCGATCGGCGGGGACCCGGTGAAGACGTCGTCGGGCTCGGGGCGCAGGACGTGCGCGGAGAACGTGTCGGCGATCGCGAGCACGTCGCGGTGGAAGTGCATGGTCGCCTTGGGGCGGCCGGTGGTCCCGGAGGTGAACGCGAGCAGTGCGACGTCGTCGGCGGCGGTGTCGACGTCGTCGAACACCGGCCCTCTGCTCGCGGCCCGGGTGATGAGGTCGTCGGGTGCGGTCGAGCCGAAGACCGTCGTTCGCAGCCCCGGGATCGCCGCCCTGTCGAGGTCCTCGGTCAGCCGGGAGTCGCAGAGCGCCACGGTGGGGCGGCACATCTCGGCCATGGTGGCGAGCTCGCCGGCGCGCAGCAGGGGCATCGTGGTCACCGCAACGCCGCCGGCCTTCAGGACGGCGAACCAGCAGGCGACCAGCCACGGCTCGTTGAAGCCGCGCAGCAGCACGCGGTTGCCCGGGACGAGGCCGAGGTCCTCGACGAGGACGGCGGCGATCCGGTTCGCGTGCGCGCGGAGCTCGCCGTAACTCCACACCGTGCCGCCGGGGGAGCGCAGGCAGGGGCGGTCGGGCCCCAGCCGCTCGATCGTCGCGTCCAGCAACTCGGTGGCGCAGTTGATCCGCTCGCCGTAGTCGAGGGGGCCCATGTCGAGCACCGGCCACTGCTCGAGCGGGGGCAGGTTGTCTCGGCAGAAGGTGTCCTGGTGGGCGGACGGGCCGAGGGTCGGGATGGAGAAGGACTGCGTCATCGAGGTACCTCTCCAGGGGTCGCCGGAGGAGCCGGCGTCAGTATGGTGCATTCCTAACGGGAGTCAACGGGGCGCGATGTGAGGGCCCGGCGGGCGCCGGTCGTCGTTATCGTGTGCCCGTGACCGCCGTCGAGGAGGCAACCGGTTCGGTGCTGGGCGCCCCCGGTGCGCTGCAGCCCCGGCAGCTGATCGTGAGCCTGTACGGCCTCTACGCCCGTGAGCACGGCAGCTGGCTGTCGGTCGCCGCCGTCGTCCGGCTGATGGTCGCGCTCGGAGTCGAGGAGCCGGCGGTCCGCTCGTCGATCTCCCGGCTCAAGCGCCGCGGTCTGCTCGACGCCCGGCGGGTGGACGGCGTCGCGGGCTACGCGCTCACCGAAGTGGCCCAGGAGATCCTGGCGGACGGCGACGCGCGGATCTTCGGCCGTCGGCGGGCCGAGACGTCCGACGGGTGGCTCCTCGTCGTCTTCTCGGTTCCCGAGTCCGAGCGGGACAAGCGGCACCAGCTGCGTTCCCAGCTGACCCGGCTCGGCTTCGGCACCGTGGCCCCCGGCGTGTGGGTGGCGCCCGGCCACCTGGCCGACGAGGCCGCCGAGGTGCTGGACCGCCGGGGGCTGGCCGGTTACGTCGAGCTGTTCCGCGGCGCTCACCTCGGTGCGGTGCGCGACCAGGTCGCCCGCTGGTGGGACCTCGACCAGCTGCACGCCCGGTACGCGGAGTTCCTCGACCGCCAGGAGCCGGTGCGCGCCCGTGTCGACGCGGGGAACGGCCTCGGGCCGGCGGAGGCGTTCGCCGACTACGTCCGGCTGCTGACCGACTGGCGGCGGCTGCCCTACGCCGACCCGGGTCTGCCCCTGGACCTGCTGCCCGCCGACTGGAACGGCGCCCGCGCCGCGGACCTCTTCGTCGAGTTGCGCGCGCGGCTCGACGGTCCGGCCCACGAGCACGCCCGCCGCCTGATCGACGACTGACCCAGCTTTCGGTACCGAAAGCTCGTGCGCACGCCGCGGCTTTCGGTACCGAAAGCTGGTGTGGACGACGGGTCAGGCGGGGAGGGCGGCGATGCCCTGCACCTCCACCAGCGCCTCGTCGTCCCAGAGGCGGGCGATGCCGATACCGGCCATCGCCGGGTAGTCCGAGCCGACCAGGCGCCGCCAGACGGCGCCGATCTCGCGCGCGTGGGCCCGGTAGTCGGCGAGGTCGACGGCGTACACGGTGAGCGTCGCCAGGTGCTGCGGTTCCCCGCCGGCCGCGCGCAGGGCGGTCAGCAGGTTGCCGAGCGCCTGCTCGAACTGGGCGACGACGCCGTCGCCGACGATCCGGCCCTCGGGGTCCAGCGCCGTCTGCCCGGCGAGGAACACGATCCGGTCGGTGTGCGCCAGCACCGCGTGCGTGAAGCCGGCGGGCCGGGCCAGCTCCGGCGGGTCGATCCGTTCGAAGGTCATGACTGGACCGCTCCTCCGTCGACGTTGATCCCCTGGCCGGTGATCGCCGCACAGGCGAGGCAGAGCAGGACGGCGTCGGCGACCTCGTCGGGGGCGATCAGCCGGCCGATGGGCTGGCGGCGCTCGAGGGCGGCACGCGCGTCGGCCTCGGACCGGCCGGTGGTGGCGCTGATCGTGGCCACCGTGTGCGCCGTCATCGGAGTGTCGACGTAGGCCGGGCACACGGCGTTGACGGTGACGCCCGTTCCGGCCACCTCCGCGGCGGCCGAACGGACGAGACCCAGGAGCCCGTGCTTGCTCGCGGTGTACGCGCTCACGTAGGGGTCGCCCCGCTTGGCCGCGATCGACGCGACGGCGACCACCCGCCCCCACTCCTGCCCCACCATGGCCGGCAGCGTTCGCCGCAGCAGCCGGAACGGAGCCGTCAGGTTGATCTCGAGGGTGCGGGACCAGTCCTCGTCGGTGGTCCGGCCCAGCGGTGCCGACGTCGCGACGCCGGCGTTCAGCACCAGCACCTCGACCGGACCCCACTCGTCCTCCACGCGGGAGACCACCGCGTCCGCCGCCGCCGGGTCGGCGAGGTCGGCCGGGACGACCAGCGACCGGCCGGGCAGCTCCGCGGCCAGGGCGGTGAGCTCGTCGCCGCTGCGGGCGGTGAGCGCGACGGCGTGCCCGGCGGCGGACAGGCGGCGTGCGACGGCGGCGCCGATGCCCCGCCCCGCGCCCGTGACGAGGCAACGACGGGCGACCACGCGCGGAGCCTGCCACTCGCCGTTGACGCCCGTCAACGGGCCGACATACTCGTGGCCACCGACGCGAGAAGGAGGGGCGCACGGATGAAGCCCGAGGAGTTCACCGACATCCGGTACGAGGTCGAGGAGGACAACCACGCGGTCATCACGATCGACCGGCAGGACCGGATGAACTCGTTCCGTGGCCGCACCGTCGACGAGCTGATCTCGGCGTTCAAGCACGCCTGGGCCGACCGCCGCGTCGCGGCCGTCATCCTCACCGCCGCGGGGGAGCGGGCGTTCTGCACCGGCGGCGACGTCAAGGAACGGGCCGAGACCGGCGGCTACGGCGAGACGGAGTGGGGGACCTTCGAGATCGAGCGGCTGCACCGGATCATCCGTGACATCCCGAAGCCGGTCATCGCCGCCGTCAACGGGATCGCCATCGGCGGAGGGCACGTCCTGCATGTGCTGTGCGACCTCACGGTGGCCGCCGAGAACGCGACCTTCGCCCAGGCCGGGCCCCGGGTCGGGTCCTTCGACGCGGGTTTCGGCTCGGCCTACCTGGCGCGCGTCGTGGGGGAGAAGCGGGCCCGCCAGATCTGGTTCCTGCTCGACCGGTACGACGCGGTCACCGCCGAGCGGTGGGGCCTGGTCAACGAGGTCGTGCCGAAGGAGCAGCTCCTCGACACCGCCCGGGAATGGGCCCGGAAGATCGGCTCCTACTCGCCGACGGCGATCAAGTTCCTCAAGCACTCGTTCAACGCCGACACCGACCACATCAGCGGGATCTCGCACCTGGCCTTCGACGGCCTCGACCACTACGCGAAGAGCGAGGAGGGCATGGAGGGCGCCCGGGCCTTCGCCGAGAAGCGGCCGCCGGACTTCTCGCCCTACCGCTGAGCCGGACGCGCCCGGACGAGGTTCATCGCGAGCAGGCTCAGGACGACGGCGCCGCCGGTGCCGACCAGCTCGACGTGGGTCCGCACGAGACCCCGGTCGGGCTTGCTGCGGGACAGGCGGGCCTCCTGCACGGTGGTGCGCAGCGCCAGCTCGTCCCCGGGGCGGACCGGCCGCAGCCACCGCAGCTCGTCGATGCCGGGGGAGCCGAGGCTGGAGACCGGCGACAGGTACTCCTGGGCGAGCAGGCGCATCATCAGCGCGCAGGTGTGCCAGCCGCTGGCGATGAGGCCGCCGTACGGCCCGTCGGCCGCGGCCTCGCGGTCCACGTGGAACGGCTGGGGGTCGAACCGGCGGCCGAAGTCGACCACCTCGGCCTCCTCCACCCGGACCGACCCGTGCTCGGTCGTCGTCCCGACGACGTAGTCCTCGAACCACTTCTCGCTCACCCGCCCAAACCTACGGGCCGGCGGGGTGGCTGCCGACCGGACTCCTAGGCTGCCGCGCATGCCGCTGTTCTCGTTCGAAGGCCGGTCCCCGCAGGTGGACGCCGATGCCTGGGTCGCCCCGACGGCGACGCTGATCGGCGACGTCGTCGTCGAGGCCGGGGCGTCGGTCTGGTACGGCGCGGTGCTGCGGGCCGACTTCGGCCGGATCATCGTCCGCGCCGGCGCCAACGTGCAGGACAACTCGGTGCTGCACGGGGGCGCCGATCCCGAGACCGAGATCGGACCGGGCGCCACGGTCGGGCACATGTGCGTCGTCCACGGCGCCGTGATCGGGGCCGAGGCGCTGATCGGCAACGGTGCCACCGTGCAGGACGGCGCCCGCGTCGGCCGCCGTGCCCTGATCGGGGCGCACAGCCTCGTGCCGCCGGGCGCCGTCATCCCCGACGAGGTCCTGGCGCTCGGATCGCCGGCCCGTGTCCGGGGTCCGCTGTCCGCGGGCGCGATCGGCTGGGTCGACGGCAACCCGTCGGCCTATCAACAGCTGGCCCGGCGTCACGCGGCCGGGATCCAGGAGGTCGGCGCGCCAGTCCGGGAGGGCTGAGAGCCCCGTCCCGACGCCGTGCCCGATCGACTACACCACTTCTTGACGGCGGAGGTCCGGACGTAGAACATCGCGGACCACGGGTGTCCGTGCGGCCCGGACCGGCGTGGAGCAGAAGGGTGGGCTCCGATGAGCAGGACCTCGGACACCGGCGCGCTCCTCGGGGTTGCCGGCTGATGACCGGGACCTTCGCCGAACCCAGGATCGAGGCCGAGCGGCGGGCCGACGGCGCACTGATCCTGCGGTCGGCAGAACCGCTCGCCGCGCACCCCGTCAGCGTCGTCCACTCCTTCCGGGCCGGCAGCGAGGCGCATCCCGACCGGCTGCTCCTCGCCGAGCGCTCGGGGGAGGGCTGGGCCCGGCTGACGTGGGGCGAGGCCCGCGCGCAGGTCGACGCCTTCGCGCAGGGGCTGCTCGACCGCGGCCTGGCCGACCGCCCGGTGATGGTGCTGTCCGGCAACAGCCGCCTGCACCTCGTGGTCGCCCTCGCCGCCATGACGGTCGGGACGCCGGTGGTCCCGACCAGCGTCGCCTACTCGCTGCAGAGCGCGGACCACGGGAAGCTCCGCGCGATGGCCGACCTGGTCGGTCCGGGTCTCGTGGTCGCCGAGAACGCCTCGTTCGCCGGCGCGGTCGCGGCCGTCGCCGAAGGGCGGACGGTCCTCAGCATGGACGCCGCCCTGTCCGGAGCGCTGCACCCCGACGACCTGGCGGCGGCGCCGACCGGCGAGGTCGACCGCCGGTGCGCGGCCCTGCAAGGGGACGACGTCGCGAAGATCCTCTTCACCTCCGGCTCCACCGGCGCGCCCAAGGGCGTGCTCAACACCCACGGCATGCTGTCGGCCAACCAGCAGCAGATGCGACAGGCCTGGCCGTTCCTCGTCGACGAGCCGCCCGTCCTGCTGGACTGGCTGCCCTGGAGCCACACCTTCGGCGGCAACCACGACACCCACCTGGTGCTCACCAACGGCGGGACGATGTGGATCGACGACGGTCGGCCGGTGCCGGGCCTCGTCGAGCGGACGGTGCGCAACCTGGCCGAGGCGCGTCCGACGATCTACCTCAACGTGCCCGCGGGGTACGCCGCCCTGCTGCCGCACCTGGAACGCGACGAGGCGGCAGCACGGGCCTTCCTGTCCCGCCTGCGACTGGGGTTCTTCGCCGCCGCCGCGTTGCCGCAGCAGCTCTGGGACCGGCTGCAGAAGCTGTCGTCCGAGCACGGCGGGTCGATGCAGATGACCACCTCGTGGGGGCTCACCGAGACGGCACCGGCCGCGACGTCGGCCCATTTCCCGATCACCCGCAGCGACTCCCTCGGTGTGCCGCTCCCGGGTGTCGAGCTGGCGCTCGTGCCGACGGGGGACAAGACCGAGGTGCGGGTGCGCGGAGCGAACGTCACCCCGGGCTACTTCGGCCGCCCGGACCTGACCGAGGCCGCCTTCGACGAGGAGGGCTTCTTCCGCACCGGCGACGCGGTCGCCCTGGCCGACCCGGACGACGTCGCGGCGGGACTGCTGTTCCGGGGCCGCATCGCCGAGGACTTCAAGTTGTCCACCGGCACCTTCGTCAGCGTGGGCACGCTGCGGCCGCAGCTGCTGTCCGCCGCGCAGGGGCTGGTCACCGACGCGGTGATCTGCGGGGAGAACGGCCTGGAGGTCACCGCCATGGTGTGGTTGCACCCGGAGCACGCGGCCCGGTGCGACGACGACGGCGTCCCGGACGCCGGGCTGCGGGCGGACCTCGTGCAGACGCTGGAGCGCCTGGCCGCCGCGGGCGGCGGATCGTCCCAGCGCGTCGAGCGCCTGCTGGTGCTCCCCGAACCACCCGCCCTGGACGCAGGAGAGATCACGGACAAGGGCTACGTGAACCAGCGGGCGGTCCGCGAGCGTCGCGCCGATCTCGTGGCGCTGCTCTCGGCCGAGCCGCCGCCCGCCCGCGTCGTCCTCCGGGAAGATCAGTCGCATGCTTGACGGGCACCTCCTGGTCGATGCGCACGTGCACGTGCCGGTCCTCGGTTCGCTGTCGCCGTCCTGGATCGAGTGGGCGCAGCAGTTCGGTGCTCCCGGGATCCTCGAGCGGATCTGGCGGCCCGACGGGACGCCCGATCCGGCGGCCCTCGACGGCCTCTTCGCGGACGAGGGTGTCGACGTCGCCCTGCTGTTCTGCGAGTACAGCCCCAAGGCGACCGGCTACCAGCTCTTCGACGACCTGCTCCCGCTGGTCGAGCACAATCCGCGCCGGTTCCGCCCGGTCGCCAACGTCAACCCGCACCTGCACTTCCCGATCGTCCGCGAGCTCACCCGGCAGCTCGACCATGGCGCGGCGGCGCTGAAGATCCACCCGGTCCACGGCGGGTTCCGGGCCGACGACGCGGCGCTGTACCCGGCGTACGCGGTGCTCGTGGAGCGGGGGGTGCCATTGGTCGTCCACTCGGGGACCAGCAGCTTCCCGGGGTCGACGAACGCCTACGCCGACCCGATGCACCTCGACGCGGTGCTGCGCGACTTCCCCGACCTCCACGTGGTGCTGGCGCACGGTGGCCGCGGCTGGTGGTACGACACCGCCGCCTTCCTGGCCGTCTCCCGGCCCAATGTCTGGATCGAGCTGTCCGGCCTGCCGCCCAAGCGGCTGCCCGAGTACTACAACCGTTTCGACCTGGGCCGGCTGGCCCGCAAGTGGATCTACGCCACCGACTGGCCGGGCGTCCCGGGGCAGGCGGCCAACGCGCGGGCGGTCGCGTCCCTCGGGCTGCCCGAGGACGTCGTGCCGCTGGTGCTGGGCGGCAACGCCGTCCGTGTCTACGCCGGGCTCGACCCCGCCTGACGGGGGCCTCTCCCGTCGCCGGGTGTGCCCCCAAGCGGCCCACTATGGGACGGCCGAAGAGTGTGCGCGAAGGAGCAGTTTCTCGCCCGAGAACTGCTCCTCAGCGCACAACGTTTCGTGAGCACTTCGTCCCATAGGCCGCCTTCAAGGACACACCGGTCTTGCCGGCGGTCATTGGCGTGGCTGCCGCCGGACGCATGGTGATCGACCGCTGCGCGCGCTTCCGGGAGCGCGCCCCGGGTCACGTCAGGAAAGGCGAGCCTCAGGCTCCGCTCGCCGGCCGCACCATGCAGGTGAGGCGGGCGCTGGCGGTCAACCGGCCCCCGTCGTCGAACACCTCGATCGCGAAGGCGGCGAGGGGCAGCTCGGAACCGAGGGGCGTGCATACCGCCGTCACATAGCCCGACGTGGCCGCCAGGTGGTAGCTGGCGTTCAGTTCGATGCCCACCACGCGAGCGTCCGGCCCCGCTCCCAGCGCGGCGGCATAGGAACCCACGGCCTCCACGAGGCTGCACGTCGCTCCTCCGTGGAGCAGACCGAACGGCTGCGTGTTGCCGTCGACGGGCATCCGGCCGACGACCCGTCGAGGGTCCCAGTCGGTGATCTCGATGCCGAGCTTGTCGTCCAGGGCGCTGGAGATGTCGTCGGGGAACCACGCCGGCGCCTCGGTCGTCACGCGGCCACCCTAACGACGCGTCGCTCGACGACAGGCGCACACGCGGCGGCGCCAGCGCCGTGACAGCGCCCTGCGAGCGCCCTCCGCCACCATGGGCGAACCGCTGGGGGTCAAGAGAGGTCGCGTCATGAGCGAGTCCGTATCCGACGTCGCCGCGTTGGGCACCGTCCTCGGCATCTGGGCCCATCCCGACGACGAGGCGTACCTGTCCGGCGGACTGATGGCGATGGCCAGCAATCTTGGCTCGCGCGTGGTGTGCGTGACGGCCACCCGCGGCGAGCTCGGCACACCCGACCCGGAGACGTGGCCGCCGCAGCGGCTGGCCGCCGAGCGCACTGTCGAGCTGGCCCGCTGCCTGGAGGTCCTCGGCGTCTCCGAGCACCACTGGCTGGGCTACCGCGACGGCCGGTGCGCGGACGTCCCGGTGCCGGACGCCGTCGCGAAGCTGTGCGACCTGATCGACGCAGTCCGCCCGGACACGGTGCTGACCTTCGGCCCGGACGGCATCACCGGCCACCCGGACCACCGGATGGTGTCGGCGTGGGTCACCGCGGCGTTCGACCGGGCAGCCGCGCCGGGCGCACGGCTGCTGCACTCGGCGGTCGCCGAGCGGCGGGTGCCCCGGTGGAAGGAGCTGGACGGCAGCCTGGGCGTGTACCTGCCCGGCTATCCGGTCGCCGCTCCCGACGGAACGCTCGCGCTCGACCTGGTGCTGGGCCCCGACGTCGCCGCGCGGAAGGTCCGGGCGCTGGCGGCGCAGGCCACCCAGACGGCGGGGCTCATCACCGCCATGGGCGTCGACCGCTACACGGCCTGGGTGGGCGACGAGTCGTTCGTCCAGCACCGCCGGCAGACGCCGGTCGCCGAGCGGCCGGCCGTGGCGGTCACGACCGGGTGAGGTTCTGCTCGATGGCCCGCCGCGCCACCTGCAGGACGGCGTCGCGGGGAAGCACCGGGCCTCCGGAAGGATGCCGTCCGTCGCCGGGGGGAGCGTCGCGGGCGGGCGCGTCCGGTGCCCCGTCGGCGGCGGCGTCGAGCTGCGCTGCCGTGTCCTCGTCGCCGAGCCGGCGGAGCAGGTCGGCGAGATTGCGCACCGTCGTCCACTGGTGGGTCCAGTTGCCGGTGCGGGCGAAGTAGTCGATCACCTCGCGGTACCCGACCAGGGCCTCGGCGGCCCGGCCGGCGGCCGCCCGGGCCGCGACCAGCCCGACGGACGCCACGCCGGCAAGGAAGGTGTTGCCCGCTCGCCGGGCGAATTCGACGGCCCGGACGTAGTGCGGCTCGGCCAGATCGCGGCGGCCGACGGAGGTCTCGATCTCGCCCGTGACGTAGGCCGCCCAGGACCGCAGCGTGGGCGACACCGAGCCGGCGAGCGCCCGGTCGCCCAGGACCCGCGCCCCGTCGGCATCTCCCGAGTAGGCCAGCGCGAGTGCGGCGACGCCGAGGGCTTCGCCGGAGCGGCCCCCGAGCTCCGCCGCGGCGAGGGCATGCGCGGCGGACGCACCGTGTGCCCCCCTGGCCAGGGCCACCACCGACAGCGGCATCAGGCAGTACGCCGTGCCGCGTCCATCCGCCGCGCGCTCGAGCCCTGCGCGGGCGAGCCGCTCGGCCTTCGCGTGATCGCCGCGGTGGTAGACCGCCTCACCGGCGGTGCCCAGCACTGCGGCAGCGAGGGGGTGGTCATGGAGCGCCGGGTCGTCGGCCAGCTCTTCCGCCCAGCTGCGGAGCTCCACCAGGTCGCGGTAGGCGACCGCGTCGAACAGCGAGGTGACCATCGCAGCGGCCGCGTCGAGGGCTCCCCGGCTGCGCACCGACCGCCACGCCGCCCGCAGGTTGCCCACCTCGCGGCGGAGGACGGCATCGGCCTCGGGCTCGTCCTCGGTGGCCATGGTGGCGGCGATCCAGGCCGTCAGGTCCACCGCCCAGCGCTGCAGCTGGGCGACCGCGGCCTCGCTCTCGCCGACCGCGGCCAGCCTGTCCAGGCCGAACGCCCGCAGCGTCTCCAGCATGCGGTAGCGGGTGCCGCCCTCGAACCGGACCTCGATCATCGAGGCGTCCACGAGGCGGGCCAGGACGCTCCCCGGGTCGCCGGCGAGGCCCAGGTCGGCGCCGAGCCGCTCGGCGGTGTCCACGTCGGCCCCGTCGACGAACACCGACAGGTGCCGGAACAGGCGCTGCTCGTCCTCCGACAACAGCTGGTACGACCACTCGAGGGTCGCCCGGAGCGTGCGGTGCCGGGTGTCGCCACGGATCCGGCCGCCGCCCAGCAGGTCGAGGGAGCGGGCGAGCCGACTGCGGAGGTCGGCCAGGGAGAAGGTGGACAGCCGGCCGGCGGCGAGCTCGATGGCCAGCGGCATCCCGTCGAGCCGGTGCACGATGTCGGCGATCGTGCGCAGCTCCTCCCGCGTCGGCTGGACGCCTGGGCGTACCCGGCCGGCCCGGTCCAGGAAGACCGCGACCGCGGGGACCCGCGCGAGATCCGGTTCGTTCCCCGGGAGCCGGAGCGGCGCCAGGCGGACGACGCACTCGGCGGCGAGGCCGAGCGGCTCCCGGCTGGTGGCCAGGACGGCGAGCCGTGGGCACGCGGACAGGATCGCGTCCACCATGTCGCGCGCCGTGTCGACCAGGTGCTCGCAGTTGTCGACCACCAGCAGGCCGGGACGGTCACCCAGGACGGCGAGACAGGCCGCGAGGACGTCGCCTTGGACCACGTCGAGGCCGAGCGCCGCGGCCAGAGCGTGGGGGAGGGCCGCCGGGTCGGTGACCGGTGCCAGCAGCAGCACCGCCGTCGCCGCCCCGCTCCGGCCGACCTCCAGGGCGACCCGGGTCTTGCCGACACCGCCGGGCCCGACCACCGTGACCAGTCGTTCGCTCGCCAGCCGGAGATGCAGCGCTCCGACTTCGGCGTCCCGGCCGATCAGCCGGGTGGTGGGCCGGACGTCGGCCCGGGGGCGGGGTGCGGGGCCGGCGGCCCCGCCGGCGATCTCCCGTTCGAGCTGGTCCAGGTCCGCGGACGGGTCGAGGCCGGCCTCCTCGGCCAGCCGGTGCCGGTACTCCCGCCCGGTTCGCAGCGCCTCGGGTGCGCGCCCCGCCGCCGCCAGCGCCCGCATCAGCAGCAGGACCGCGGGTTCGCGCAGCGGGTCCGCGGTCACGGATGCCGCCGCGAGGCCCAGAACCTCCTCCGCCCGCCCCGCGGCGACCGCGCTGCCGATGAGCGCATCGGTCACCTCGCGGTGCAGCTGGGCGCACTCCTCGATCGCGGTGGCGACTGGCAGGACGTCCGCGAGGTCGGGGAGGACCGGACCACGCCAGAGGCCCATCGCCTCCCGGAGCAGCGCCGACGCGCGGGCCGGGTCGTGCGCCGCACGGCCGCGCGCGGACGTCAGCAGCTCCCGCGCTTCGGTGACGTCCAGACCGTCGTCGTCGAGCACGAGCCGGTAGCCGTCCGGGCCGGACTCCAGGCGAGGGGAAGCGGATCCGAGCTGGCCCCGTAACCGGGACACGTGGCTCTGCAGCGCCTGCCGACCCGACTCCGGGACCTCCGAGGGCCACAGCGCGTCGACCAGGACGTCGACCGGCACGGTCCGGTCCTGAGCCAGCGCCAGCAACGCGAGCACCGCGCGTCGCTTCGGCCCGCGGACGTCGACCGTCCGTCCCTCGACGGTCAGCCGCAGCGGCCCGAGAACGTCCACGCGTACCCGCGGTGGGATCCGCCCGCCCGTCATCGCGCACCTCCGGCGACAGCGTGCCCGCGTCGTGGGCGACACCGGAAGCCCGTACGTCGTGCCAGCGCGGTGCAAGCGTGTGCCAGAGCCGTGACAGCGCCCGCCCCGACCCTCTGTGGTGTCCGGCAACCAGCCGGCAGGACACCGGAGGAGAAGACCTGATGGACCACAGCAAGGTGGAGGCGTTCCTGGGGCAGTTCGTCACGGACCTGGGCGCGACCGGCTCGGCCGGCCAGGTGGTGATCGGCCACCGGCTCGGCCTCTACCGGTCCCTGGCCGAGGGGCCGGCGACTGCCGAGGAGTTCGCCGAGCGCACCGGGTGCGCGCGGCGGTACCTGACCGAGTGGCTGCGCGGGCAGGCCGCGGGCGGCTACGTGAGCTACGAGCCGGCGACCGGCCAGTTCTCGCTCACCGAGGAGCAGGCGTTCTGCCTGGCCGACCCCAACGGCCCGAACCTGCCGGCCGCGTGCCTCACCGTGCTCGGCTACCTGCGGGCCGAGCCGCAGATCACCGAGGCCTTCCGCACCGGGGAGGGCTTCGGCTGGCACCGGCACGACGAGGACGTCTTCGTGGGGGTCGACGCGTTCTTCCGCCCCGGCTACGTCGCCGCACTGGTGCCGCAGTGGATCCCCGCGCTGGAGGGGGTCGAGGGGAAGCTGACCGCGGGCGGCCGGGTCGCCGACCTCGGCTGCGGACTCGGTTCGACGTCCGTGCTGATGGCCCAGGCCTATCCGCGCACCACCGTCGTCGGCTCGGACTACCATGGCGAATCGATCGAGCTGGCGCGCAAGAACGCCGCCGAGGCAGGAGTCGGTGACCGGGTCACGTTCGAGGTCGCCACCGCGCAGACCTTCAGCGGCAGCGGCTACGACCTGGTGACGACGTTCGACGCCCTGCACGACATGGGCGACCCGGTGGGGGCCGCCCGGCGGATCCACGACGCGCTCGCTCCGGACGGTAGGTGGCTGCTCGTCGAGCCCTTCGCCTCCGACCGCGTGGAGGAGAACTTCAACCCGGTGGGCCGGCTCTACTACGCCGGCTCGACGTTCCTCTGCGTGCCGAACGGGCTCTCGCAGGACGGGGGTCACGCCCTGGGTGCGCAGGCCGGTGAGGCCGCTGTCCGGGCGGTGGTGGCCGAGGCCGGCTTCAGCCACTTCCGGCGGGCCGCGGAGACACCGTTCAACCTCGTCTACGAGATCCGGCGGTGATCGGTGCGGCGGCGGTCGTGGGTTCTCCGCGACCGCCGCCGTCCCCGGAGCCGGTCAGCCGGGCTCGGACTCGTGTCCGGCCGGAACCGCCCGGACGAGGCCGCGGTAGGCGTCCGCGGCACGGATCCGGCCGGTGACGACATCGTGGATGGTCTGGGCGATCGGCATGTGCAGCCCGTGCCGTTCGGCCAGCTCCACCACCGTGGACGCCGTCCGCACGCCTTCGGCGACCATGCGCATCTCACCGAGGACCTCCTCGACCGATCGGCCCAGGCCGAGCTGCTCGCCGACGTGGCGATTCCGGCTCTGCGGGCTCATGCAGGTCGCGACCAGGTCGCCCATGCCCGCCAGCCCGGCGAGGGTGGTTGCCTCACCGCCCATCGCCACCGCCAGCGTCGTGAGCTCGGCCAGGCCACGGGACATCACGGCGGCGCGCGTGTTGTCACCCACGCCCAGGCCCTGCGCCATGCCGGTGGCGATGGCGATGACGTTCTTGAGCGCACCGCCGATCTCGCAGCCGACGACGTCGTGGTGGGTGTAGACGCGGAAGACGCCCCGCGCCACCTCGCGCTGCAGGGCCGCGGCCACGGTCTGGTCCTCCGTCGCGATCACGCTGGCGGCCGCCTGGCCGGCCATGATCTCCCGCGCCAGGTTGGGACCGGTGAGCGCCGCGGCCGGCCGGCCGGGCAGCACTTCCTTGATCACCTCGGTCATGCGCAGATGGCTGTCCCGTTCCAGCCCCTTGCTGAGGCTCACCACCGGGATCCAGGGCGCCAGGTGCGGGCGGACCAGTTCCAGGGTCTGCCGGAAGGCGCTGGTCGGAACCCCCACCACCAGGAGGTCGGCGTGCCGGGCGGCCCGCTCGAGGTCCGCTGTCGCCCGCAGCCGGGCGGGCAACCGGGCCCCCGGCAGGTAGCCCTCGTTGCTCCGCTGTTCGTCGACCTCCGTGGCCACCTCGGGGTTGCGGGCCCAGAGCAGCACCTCGTGATCGCGTCGGCAGAGCAGGGTGGCGACCGTCGTCCCCCACGAGCCGGCCCCGAGCACGGTCACCCTCATCGATACCTCCTGGCAGCGGTGGTGCTTCGCCTCGACCGACCGTTACCGATCGCCCGCCCGCGAAGGATCATGACGGACGACCTGCCGGACCAGTGCCGGGCGGCGCGGCCGGGACTCTCGACTCTCGTCCGTGACCGCGGGCACCCCTAGCGTCCGGGTCGCGGGGAGCAGCGATCACGACGCCGACAGGAGGATCACCATGTTCATCCAGGTCATCCAGGGCAGGACGTCGGACGCGGAGGGCCTGCGGGCCGCGGTCGACCGGTGGGAGAAGGACGTCGCCCCCGGAGCGGTGGGGTGGCTCGGCTCCACGGGCGGCGTCACCGAGGACGGGCGGGCCATCGCGGTGGTCCGTTTCGAGTCGGAGGAGTCGGCCCGCCGCAACAGCGACCGGCCCGAACAGGACCGGTGGTGGCGGGAGACCGAGCACCTGTTCGACGGCGGGGCCTCGTTCCGCGAGAGCTCCGACGTCGTCGTCGACCTGCAGGGCGATCCGGATCGAGCCGGGTTCGTCCAGGTCATGCAGGGCCGCACCAGCGACCCCGCCCGCGCGAGAGAACTGATGGCGCAGGACCCGGAGATGTGGGCGACCTACCGTCCCGACGTCCTGGGGAGCGTGGAGATCCTGCACGACGGTGGCGCCTACACCATGGTCCTGTACTTCACCTCGGAGGCCGAGGCTCGCGAGGGAGAACGCAAGGAGATGCCGCTCGAGCTGCGGGCGACCATGGACGAGATGGACAAGCTCACCGTCGAGGAGCCGGAGTTCTTCGACCTGAAGCAGCCGCAGCTCCGGTCCGCCCCCGGGAGCACCTGAGGGGCTGCCGATCCGCACGAGCGGTGGCGGATCGGGTTCCGTCGCCACGGCGGGTGCGGCAGGCTTGCGCCGCGCCGGGGCACGGGGCCCACGGCCGCCCATCTTCCGGCGTCGGGGTCCAGTGACCACGACGTGACCGCCCGTCCGGAGGCTTCCCATGCGACGAGTTCCTACCCTCTCGGTGCTGTTCCCGTGCCTGATTCCGCTGGTCGCGACGGGGTGCGGCGCCGAGGCTCCGGCCGCGGCGCCCGGCGGGGAGGTGGCGAGCGAATCGGAGTCGGCCGACTCGGACGACGAACTCACCGCAAGCCTCGTCGACCCGGCGGGCACGGAGGTGGGAACGGTCAGCTTCAAGGACGAGGAGGGCGCCCTGGAGGTGTCCGTCGAGGTGGAGGGCCTGCCGCCCGGGTTCCACGGATTCCACGTGCACGCCGTCGGGCTCTGCGAACCGGACAGCGTCAACCCGGCCAACCCCGCCATGACGGGGGACTTCCTCTCCGCCGGAGGGCACCTCGGTGGGGGAGAGGCCGATCACGGCGCGCACGCCGGTGATCTCCCGGTGCTGTACGTCGACCAATCCGGCGCCGGCACGCTGACGACCGTCACCGACGCGCTGAGCCGCGAGGACCTCACCGACGACGACGGCAGCGCCGTGATGGTGCACGCCGACCGCGACAACTACGCGAACGTCCCCGAGAGGTACGCGCCCGCCGGCGCCGACGAGATGACACGCAACACCGGTGACGCCGGCGGTCGCATCGCCTGCGGGACGGTCGAGGGCTGACCCGCAGACCCGGCCGGACGCTCGCGGTCGCCGAGGAGGGCTGTGCTCAGCCGCCGATGATCACGGTCGGGCAGCCGGGCCCGGGGGCGATCGGCGCGCCGTGCATGGAGAGGTCGGCCAGCCGTGCGGCGGGAAACCCGCCGACCAGGACCGTCATGCTGCCCTGCGCGATGCCGTTCGGGGCCGGGGAGACGCAGACGATCCCGCCCGGGATTGCGTTCGCCACCGCCGCCGGGGCACCGCCGATGAGGACGGTCGGCACCGACGCGGCGGGCGTGATCGGACCGCCGACGTGCGGTTTCGGCCCGTCGGACAGGGCGCACAGGGCCATGTCCCCGGCCCTCAGCGCGGGCCCGGTCGGCACCTTGCCCCCAGAAGATGACGGCGGCGGGTGGGCACGGGGCTGATCCTCGGCCCGGTGCCGCTCGGCCGCCAGGCCCCTGGACGTCGCCCGTGGGGGCGATCGGCCTTCCCGTTGGGGCAGGTCGGTCTGCCCGCCTCATCGGCCCTGGGTCCCTCTGCGCGCCGGGCTGCGGCCGCCACGCTCCTCGTACCGGTTCGACGAACCTCGTGCCGGTCCGTGTCCGAGGAGGTCCCGATGCCCACCTATCTCTCACCCGGTGTGTACGTCGAGGAGGTCGAGTCGGGATCCCGGCCGATCGAGGGCGTGGGCACGGCGGTGGCCGCCTTCGTAGGGCTGGCAGAGACGGGGCCCTTCAACCAGCCCACCCTGGTGAGCAACTGGAACCAGTACCGGGGGATCTTCGGAGACATCGTCCCCGGGTCGTACCTCGGCCTGTCGGTGTACGGCTACTTCATGAACGGCGGCGGGAACTGCTACGTCGTCCGGGTCGGTGAGGACGGTGGCGCGGCGCACAACGGCGGGGGAGCCCGCGGCAACGGGGGCCGCAGTCTGCCGGAGTCGCCCGGCCGGGCCCAGGCGGATCTCGGGGCGTACCGGATCGTCGCGCTGACGGACGGCGACGCGGCCAACGAGCTCACCGTCGAGGTGGCTCCGCCCGGCGGCGAGGAACCCACCGACGACATGTTCAAGCTCGTCGTGAAGCAGGGACTGCAGGTCCGCGAGGAGTACGACCGGGCGACCACCGGGCGTGGGAAGCAGAACGTCGCCACGATGGTGAACGCGAAGTCCAAGCTCATCCATCTGGACGAGACCGCCCAGGGAGCGGCGATCGAGCGGCCGGCCTACGGCACGGCCGTCGATCTGGTGGCCCCGCCCCCGCCGTCGGCGGTGCCCACACCACGGCTGTCCGCCGACGACTACGTCGGCGACGTCTCCGAGCGGACCGGCTTCGGTGGTCTCGAGGCGGTCGACGAGGTGACGATGGTCTGCGTCCCCGACCTCATGAGCGCCTATCAGACGGGTGCCGTGGACCTCGAGACGGTCCAGGCGGTGCAGCTGGGGATGATCGCCCACTGCGAGCTGATGGGTGACCGGATCGCGATCCTGGACCCCCCGCCGGGTCTGAACGCCCAGCAGGTCAAGGAGTGGCGGGTCGACAGCGCGGGCTACGACTCGAAGTTCGCCGCGCTCTACTGGCCGTGGATCAAGGTCTCGGACGGCGGCGCCGGAACGGTCATGGCGCCCCCCAGCGGCTACGTCGCCGGCATCTGGGGTCGTAACGACGACAGCCGGGGGGTGCACAAGGCGCCCGCGAACGAGGTGGTCCGCGGCGCGGTCGCGCTGGAGATCCAGATCACGAAGAACGAGCACGACCTGCTCAACCCGGTCGGCATCAACTGCCTGCGGTTCTTCCCCGCGCGCGGGATCCGGGTCTGGGGGGCGCGCACCCTCTCGTCCGACCCGGCGTGGCGCTACCTCAACGTCCGCCGGCTGTTCAACTACCTCGAGGAATCCATCCTGGGCGGGACCCAGTGGGTCGTCTTCGAGCCGAACGATCAGGCCCTGTGGGCCCGCATCCGCCGGACGATCAGCGCCTTCCTCGTCAACGAGTGGCGCAAGGGAGCCCTGTTCGGTGCGACGCCGCAGCAGGCGTTCTACGTCGTGTGTGACGAGTCGACCAATCCCAGCGAAGGCATCGACGCGGGCCAGGTCATGTGCGAGATCGGCGTCGCACCGGTCAAGCCGGCGGAGTTCGTGGTGTTCCGGCTCGCGCAGTTCTCCGGCGGCACGAGTCTCGTCAGCGAATAACGGACCAGGACAGGGAAGCAGAGGATTGCCATGCCATTCGGTGAGTTCGACGGCGGTGTCGCCCACTCGTTCGGTTGCGAGATCGACGGTCAGATGGTCACGCAGATCCAGGAGGTCAGCGGGCTGAAGCTGGAGCAGATCGCGGTGGAGATGAAGGAGAACACCGTCGACGGCAAGTACATCAACCGGTTCCTCCCCGGCCGCCCCAAGCCGTGCAAGATCACCCTGACCCGTGCGATGACGGAGAGCAGCTCGTTCAACGACTGGATCAAGGACTCCCGTCTCGGCGACATGGGCAAGGTGCGCAAGGGCGGCGCGATCATCGTCTTCGACTACCAGCAGAAACCGATCCGCCGGTACAACCTCAAGGACGTCTGGCCGGAGTCGCTCGAGATCAGCAGCATGAAGTCGGGCGACACGGCCCTGCTCACCGAGAAGCTGACCCTCAACTGCGCCGAAGTCGAGGTGGAGTGATGCAGCGGGCCCACCGGGGGGTCCTGCTGGACGAACGGCCCCCGCCGCCGGCCCGTGAGCCGGCGCCGGCGGAACGGCTGCGCACCGAGTTCTCCTTCGTGCTGCCGCGCGGCTACGTCGACGCGGCAGGCACCGTCCACCGGGACGGCGTCATGCGGCTGGCCACGGCCCGGGACGAGCTCATTCCGCTCCGCGACGACCGCGTGCGCCAGAACCCGGCTTTCCTCACCGTGGTGCTGCTGGCGCGCGTGGTCACCCGGCTCGGCGCCATCGAGGACGTGCACGCCGGGATCATGGAAGACCTGTTCGCGTCGGATCTCGCGTTCCTGCAGGACCTCTACCGGCGGGTCAATCAGGAGGGACACACCAGAGCAGCGGTGACCTGCCCCTCCTGCGAGCACTCCTTCACGGTCGACATCGCGGGCGGGCGCCTGGGGGAATCGTGACGTACGCGGCCGACCGCCTCCACGAGGAGGTCGCGTACGTCGCCTATCACCTGCACTGGTCGCTCGACGACCTCCTCGACCTCGAGCACGCCGACCGGCGCCGCTACGTGGAGGAGATCGGTCGGATCAACGCCCGCGTCCAGCAGGAGCTGCGGTGATCCCACGGTGGCCCTTCCGGCGGTCCGCGCCGGCTCCTCCGGCCGCGGTTCCGGTCGCGGCCGATGCCCCGGCCTGGAGTTTGCTGCCGCCGCTCCAGCGCGTCCTGACGCCCGTCGAGACGATCGCTCCCCGGGAGCGGCTGACAGCAGCGCTGAGCAGCTGGCGCGATCCCCGGTTCCTCGCGCCGCTCGGCCACCTGCTCCACGACGGGGCGCCCGGGGGGACTGTGGACGGTCTCGTGACCCCGACCGCCGGCCGAGCAGTTGCGGGGCCGGCGCCGGACCTCCCGGGGTTCCGGCCGCCCGGGGGACGCCGCACGCTGCAGAGGAGCATCCGGCGCGGCCACCTCCCGATCCTGTCCGCGCAGCAGGCCGTCGAAGCCGGAGCCTCCGGGCCCCACGGGACCCCCGCTCCGGCGGGACCGCCCGAGGACGAGCCGGAGCTGACGCCCGCCCCCCGCATCCTCTCCGCCGTCGACGGGGCCGCCCCCCCGACGGCGGCCCCGACCGTCGCCCCCGCGATCGACCATCCGGCCGCGTTCCGCCCCGTCGTCGCACCCCCGGAGCAGCCTCCCGTCGCGCAGCTCATGGCGACGGGCGGGCCCGAGCCCGCAGCTGCCGAGGCCTCCGCCGAGACGTCGGTCGAGGCCTCCCCGGCGGAGCAGACGGACACGGATGACGAGCGGGCGGCGGAGGCACGCCCGCTCGTCGGCGTCATCGGGGGAGAGGAGAGCGTGGGGGAACGGGGTCCGGGCGAGGCGCTCCTCCCGCCGGCGATCCAGCGACGGGACGAGGACGCCGGGGGGAACTCCGGCCCGCGGACGCCGACCGTCTCCCGCGCCGAGCCGACGCGCCACGTCGGCCCGGCCCGCCTCCATGACACCCCGGCGGGGCCGATCGCAGCAGCAGCGCCGACCGGACCGGCCGCGGCTCCCCGTCCGGTGGGATCGCTGGGGACGTCGGCCGAGACCGTGGGGGCACACGGGTCCGGCGCTGTGCAGCGTCAGGTGGCCGGGGCCTCCGGGGACCCCCACCCCGTCCTGCCGCCTCCCGGGATCGGGACGGCGTCGCGCCCGGCTCCCGACCCCCCGCTGTCCTCCGGGACGGTGCCGTCGGGTGTCGTGGACCCCGCCGGGGCGATGCCGCCGTCGGCGGGATCGACGGAGAGACCTGTCGTCCCCGCCGGCGCCGTCGCCCCGGAGTCGGAGCCGGATGCCGCCGCCCCCGAAGCGGCGGCCGCCGGGGCGCCCGTCGTCAGCCGGTCGGTCGTCCTCCCCGCGGATGTGCGCGCGCAGCCCTTCCCGCCCGACCGGTCCGCCGTCGCCCAGCAGGCCGGGCTCCCTCCGGCCCCCGAGGTCCAGCGGGCACTGGTGTCCGAGGACGCGCCACTGGCCGGCGGGACGGCGATCGGGCCGGTGCCCGGGACGTCGCGGAGCGCGGGCGAGCGGCACGAGGAGGCAGCGAGCAGCGTGCGGGAGCCCGCCGTCGACGGCCTGGCCGTGCCGTCGGCCCCCCGGGCCGTGCCGCCGGCGGGCCGGACCGGCACCGACGACCCAGACGACCACGCGTCCGTCGCCGGCGCGGAGCCGGTCGAGGCCCCTCTCCTCGCCGCCGGTTCGCCGACGGTGTCGCGGATGCCGGCCGACGAGGTCTCGGTGGGCACCGTCGAGGTTCCCCCGCTGGGAATGCCGATGCCGCCGCGTGCGGCGGATGACGACTGGCCGGGGACCGGTCCGGCGCCGGAGGCGGATCCGTCGGCAGGTGGCGCCCGGGACGGCGCCCGCGGGGGTCCGGCCGGCGCGTCTCATCCGGCGCCGGGGGTTCCGGACCCCTCGCGTCTGGCTGTGTCGGCGACCGGGTCGGACCTCGTGCCCGCCCCGGTGCAGCGCGTCCCGGTCGCGCCGCTGTCCGGCGACACCGTGCTCCCGGTGCCGGCGGGAACCCGACAGGACCGTTCGCCCCCCGAAGCCCCGGCATCCCGGCCACGGCGGCCGGGACTCGGCGAGCCGCTGACCGGGCCCCTGGACCTCCAGCGGATCGCCGTCCCGGCCGATTCCGTCCAGCCCTCGCCGCATCGGTCCGGAGTACCGGCGCCCGCGTTCGAGCGCGGCACCGACCACACCGTGCTGGCCATCCCCCCGCTGCCCGGGTCGTCCCCTCCTCGGGCAGCGGACGACGTCGACACCGGCCTGCCTCCCGTGTCGCCGGGTGGGCCGGTACCGGCGGTGGCGCCGGCCCCGACCGGCTCGGCGGGGATGGATGACCTGCATCCGGCGGTCGGGCAGGGGCTGCCGCCCGTCCCGGTCGTGGCCCGCGTCGTCCCACTGCTGGGCGCGGGGCCGTCCGTCGCCGGTCCGCTGACGGGGGCCGGCGTGCCCCCTCTCGCCCGGCCGGCGGACGTCGGGGGGAACGGGGGCCCGTCGGTCCGGGACGGTCTGCCACCGGCCGCCGTGACCTGGCCGGGAGACGCAGCGGCCGTCCAGCGTGTCCCGGCCGGGACGTCCGTCCAGGGCACAAGGAACGCCGTCCGTCCCGGACCGGTGCCCTGGACGGACGGCGCGCGCGGTCCGGCCGGCAGTGCCAGGTTCGCCCCGGCTCCCTGGGGCGCGGCAGGGGTGCTGACCGTCGCGAGGGAGACGGCGCCGCACGACGGCGCGGTCCCGACGGAGTCGATCCCGCCCTCGGCGGCCGTGCTGCACGACCGGCAGGAGGTCGTGCAGCGCCTCGACACGCCCGCGCCTGAGCCCGTCGCCGCCCCGCCCCCCGAGCCCGCCACCGCTGCCGCGCCGGCGCCGGCTGCGGCCGGGGCGACGGCGGCACCGTCCGCCGCGGCACTGGACGAGCTCGTGCGGCGGCTCTACGACCCGCTGTCCGCCCGGCTCAAGGATGAGCTCCGGCTCGACCGTGAGCGCGCGGGCCTCATCACGGACCTGCGGCGCTAGGCGATCAAGGCACTTTGGCGATCAAGGCACCAGGCGACCAGGCACCAGGCGATCCAGGAGGGCCAGTGACCATCACCGACCGAGCCACGGCAGAGCTCGCCGTCACGACGTGCTTCGGGGTCTCCATCGACGGCGCGAAGCTCGGCAGCTTCAGCAGCTGCGAGGGACTGGGCTGCGAGGTCGTGCTCGAACAGCGCGAGGAGGGCGGCAACAACGGCTTCGTCTGGCAGCTGCCGTCGCGGATCAAGTACTCGAACGTCAAGCTCAGCCGGGCGGTCTGCGCGGACACCTCCCAGGTCGCCGCGTGGATCGCCGAGGTCGCCGGCGGGACGAAGCCGAAGACGGCCATCATCGCCGCGATGACGGCGAAGGGGGACGTCGTCGCGGCCTGGGAGCTGCTCGGGGTCGTACCGGTGCGCTGGACCGGACCGAGTCTCAACGCCGAGTCGGCGAAGATCGCCATGGAGACGATCGAGATCGCCCACCACGGAATCCTGCCCAGCAACGGGCCGGTCAGATGACCGCCGTCATCGGCCTGGAGACGTCGGCCGAGCAGAAGGACCCACCGGCCCGACCCGACATCGCCAAGGACGCCAAGGGACCACAGCCGCGCACGGCGACGTTCGCCCGAGCGGAGCTGACCGTCTACGACGCCAAGCCCGGGGGCAGCGGAAAGGACCTCGGCGGTCCGCGGGACCGACTGGAGTTCCAGTTCAATCCCAAGGAGTTCACGATCGCGAAGTCCGCGACCTGGACCAGCAAACCCGCCCGCGGGGCGCAGAAGGCCGGACCTCCGGAGTTCACCGGCGCCGGGCCGGGCAAGCTGAGCGTGGAGATGTTCTTCGACGCCTCCGGCACGCACGACCGCACCGTGGTGACGGCGGTGGAGAAGCTCTTCGCCTGCTGCGTACCGACCGAGGAGAGCCTGAAGGACAAGAAGGCCTCCCCGCCCCTCGTGGTGCTGAAGTGGGGCACGACGCGCAGCTTCCCGGCCTACGTCACCTCGGTCAGCGCCAAGTACACGCTGTTCGACTCGGACGGCACACCGATCAGGGCGACCTGCAGCGTCTCGATGGAGGAGATGCCCGGGGTCACCGCCAAGCAGAACCCCACCTCCGGTGCCGTCGCGGCCCGCCGGCTGCACACCGTCGTCGCGGGCGACACGCTCGCCTCGGTCGCGTTCCGGCAGTACGGCGATCCGGCGATGTGGCGGCCCCTCGCCGCATTCAACGGCATCGACGACCCCCTCCGGGTGCGCCCGGGAGCCACGCTCCTGGTCCCGGCCCTGGAGGAACTCGGGCGGGGCGGGGGCTGAGCCGGTGGCGATCACCAATGCCTTTCTCGTCGAGGTCGCGGGCGCTGCCCTCCCCGCCGACATCGAACCGCTGCTGACCTACGCCTACGTCGACGACAGCCTCAACCTGCCCGACCTCTTCGTGCTGCGTTTCCGCGATCCCGACCGGCTGGTGCTGAGCAAGACGGGCATAACGATCGGCGCGGCCGTCACGGTGTCGGTCCTGACCGGCGACGAGCAGGCGCCGGCGCTGCTGGTCGCGGGGGAGGTGACGTCGCTCGAGGTCGACTTCGACACGACCGGGACGTTCACCGTCGTCCGGGGCTACGACCACGCCCACCGGCTCTTCCGCGGGCGGGGCACGCACGCCTACACCCAGGTCACCGCCTCGGACGTGATGACCGCCGTGGCCCGTCGCGCGAAGCTGCAGCTCGGCGACGTGCAGCCCACGACGACCGTCTTCGACCACGTGGCCCAGACCGGGGCGAGCGACTGGGAGTTCCTGGAGTCCCTCGCCCGTGAGATCGGCTTCGAGGTCGCCGTCCGGGAGGGCAAGCTGGATTTCCGCGCGCCGAAGACCGCGTCGACCGCCCCGGGGCACGAACGAGCGGACGAGAACCCCCTCGTGCTGCAGCTGGGCGCGGACCTGCTGCGGTTCCGTGCGGTCGTCACCGCCGCCGAGCAGGTCGGCGAGGTCCAGGTGCGCGGGTGGGACGTGGCCCAGAAGCGACCGCTGGTCGGCACCGCGGCGGCGAGGACGAACACCGCAGAGCTCACCGGTGTGGACCCGGCCGGTCTGGCCACGACGTTCGGCAACCGGACGTACGTCTCGGGGGACGTGCCCTACGGCACGCAGGCCGAGGTCGACGTGGCCGCGACCGCGCTGGCCGACCAGCTCGCCGGGGCCTTCGCCGAGTTCAGCGGTCTGGCCCGCGGGAACGCCCGGCTGCGGGCCGACGTCGCCTTCACGATCGGCAACGTCGGCGCCCCCTTCGACGGCAAGTACACGATCACCTCGTCCCGGCACAGCTACGACGCCGCGACCGGCTACACCACGGCCCTGACGGTCAGCGGCCGGCAGGACCGCAGCCTGCTCGGACTGACTTCAGGAGGCGGCCGGGGTGGCCCCGGGGGTGTCCTCGTCGCGCAGGTGAGCGACACCAACGACCCTCAGCAGCAGAGCCGGGTGAAGCTCACGTTCCCCTCGCTCTCGGACGACTACGTCAGCGACTGGGCGCGCACGGTGCAGCCCGGCGCCGGGCGGGACCGGGGTGCGCTGGTGCTTCCCGAGGTCGGGGACGAGGTGCTGGTCGGCCTGGACGGCGCCGGGCGGCCGTACGTGCTCGGCGGCCTCTACAACGGGGTCGACATACCCGCGAAGGGACCCGTCGACGTCGTGGACGGGGGCACCGGTGCGGTCAACCGGCGCTCGCTCGTGTCCCGCCGCGGGCACCGGATCGACCTGCTCGACGAGGACGGCCGGACCGAGGGCCTGTCCCTGACCACGGCCGACGACGCCCTGCGACTCGTCCTCGACGCGACCGGCACGGCGGTCACGGTGCACAGCGACGGCACCGTGACCGTGGAGGGCGCCAAGGGTGTCGTCGTCGACGCCAAGCAGTCGAAGCTGGAGCTGAAGGGCGCGACGGTCGAGGTGACCGCCACCCGCGGCGTGACCGTCGACAGCGGCGGCGGCGGCGTCACGGTCACGGCCGGAACCGCGGTGGAGCTGACCGGCACCACGGCGAAACTCGTCGGCCGCACCAGCGCCGAGGTCAAGGGCGCGATCGTCCGGATCAACTGAGGAGCTGGCAGCGTGAGCACGGACTTCGTCGGTGCCGGGTGGGCGTTCCCGGTGCGCACGGACGCGACCGGGAGCATCGCCCTCGTCCGGCGGGACCGCGAGCTGCAGGAGGCGATCCGGCTCATCCTCGCCACGTCGCCCGGCGAGCGGCCGATGCGCCCGGAGTTCGGCTGCCGCATCGGCGAGCACGTCTTCGGGGTGGCCGACGCCGCGACCGCCGGACAGATCGCCCAGGACGTGCGGGCGGCGCTGGACCGGTGGGAGCCGCGGATCGACGTCATGGACGTGTCGATCGCGTTCGACCGGGTGGACGCGGGAACGCTCTACATCGACGTCCACTACGCCGTCCGGGACACCAACGACGTCCGGAACCTCGTCTTCCCCTTCTACGCCATCCCCGGCGGCGAGCGGGCCGAAGCGATACCGGTGGAGGCCGCCCCGGTCCTCCTGAGAGGAGCCTGAGGTGCCCCTGCCCGCTCCCCACCTCGACGACCGGCACTTCCAGGACCTGGTCGACGACGCCAAGCGCCTGGTGCAGCAGCGGTGTCCCGAGTGGACCGACCACAACGTCTCCGACCCGGGGGTGACGCTCATCGAGGCGTTCGCCCAGATGGTCGACCAGGTGATCTACCGGCTCAACCGCGTGCCCGACCGGCACTACGTCAAGTTCCTGGACCTGCTGGGCGTGGAGCTGCTGCCGCCCGCGCCGGCGCGCGGCGAGGTGACCTTCTGGCTCGCGGCCCCACAGCCGCAGACCGTCCACGTCCGCGCGGAGACGGAGGTGGCCACGCCGCGCACCGACGTCCAGGATCCCGTCGTCTTCAGCACCGTCCGGGGTCTGGACATCGTCGCGTGCTCCTTCGCCCACGTCGCCAGCGAGACCGCGGGACAGGACCCGGTCGACCGGGGTCGTGAACTGCTGGTCCCCGGGGGATTCGCCTGCTTCTCCCCGGAACCCGCGCCGGGTGACGCGCTCCTGGTCGGGCTGTCGGCGGCCGTTCCGCACTGCGCGGTCCTCCTCCGAGTGGACTGCCCCGTCCAGGGCGTGGGCGTCGACCCGAGGAACCCGCCGCTCGTCTGGGAGGCGTGGAACGGGACCGGCTGGAGCCGCTGCGACGTCGAGCGGGACGACACCGGCGGTTTCAACCGGGCCGGCGACGTCGTGCTGCACGTCCCGGGCGACCACCAGGCGTCGCTGAAGGCCCGCCAGCGAGCCGGCTGGCTGCGCTGCCGGATCCGGCCCACGCTGCCGGGTGAGCGCCCGTACCAGGAGTCGCCGCGGATCCGGCGGCTGACCGCGTTCACGGTGGGCGGCACGGTGGAGATGGCCCACGCCGAGGCGGTACGGGACGAGGAACTCGGAACCTCCGAGGGCACCCCGGGGCAGCGCCTGCCGCTGCGTCGCCGGCCGGTGGTCCCCTGGCCCGAGACGTCGATCCTCCAGGTGAGCGACGGCGAGGAGTGGCGCGAGTGGACCCCGGTGCCCCACTTCGCCGACTCCGGTCCGGACGCCCAGCACTTCCGCATGGATCTCGCGGCGGGGGAGATCGAGCTGGGACCGGCGGTCAGGGAGTCCGACGGCACCTTGCGCCAGTACGGTGCCGTGCCGCCCCGGGGAGCGGTGCTCCGACTGACCGGCTATCACACGGGTGGCGGGCGGCGCGGGAACGTGGCGCGGGGCCAGGTCCGCGTGCTCAAGACGAGCGTTCCGTACGTCGCACGAGTGGAGAACCGGGCACCCGCGGTCGGCGGCGTGGAGGCCGAGACGGTCGACGACGCCAAGGTGCGCGGCCCGGTCCTGCTGCGCTCCAGCGGCCGGGCGGTCACCGCCGAGGACTTCGAGCTCCTCGCGCGCGAGGCCGCCCCGGGAGCCGCCCGCGTCCTGTGCCTTCCCTCGGCCGATCCCGCCGAGGCAGGCACCGTGCGCGTGCTGGTCGTGCCGCAGGTGGCCGGCGATCCGCTCGGGGCGATCGACCGCCGCGACCTGGAGCCACCCGGGTCGATGCTGGCCGACGTTCGGGCGCGGCTGGAGGAGCGGCGGCTGGTCGGCACGCGCGTGCTCGTGCTGCCGGCCGCCTACGTCGGCCTGACCGTCGTCGTCCGCGCCACGGCCCGTCGCGGTCACGACCCGGCCGAGGTCCGCCGCGAGGTCCTGCGGTCGCTCTACCGGCTCTTCCACCCGGTCGAGGGCGGTCCGGACGGCCGGGGGTGGCCCTTCGGGCGGGCGGTCCGGGCGCCCGAGGTGCACGCCGCCCTCGCCGCGCTCCCCGGGCTGGACCTGTCCGGCGAGATCGACCTGCAGCTGTTCCCCGCCGACGCCGACGGGAACCGGGCGGCGGCGGTCCAGCGACTCGACCTGCCTCCCCACGGCCTGGTCCACTCCTACGCCCACCAGGTGCGGATCCAGCGATGAGGGGGCTGCTGCCGGCGCTGACCACGCCGCACCCGATGGCGCAGACCCTCCCGGGGGTCTACGAGGACGACGACTTCGTCCAGCGCTTCTGCAGCGGTCTGGACGTCGTCCTCGCCCCCGTCCTGCTCACGCTCGACAGCCTGCCGGCCTACCTCGACCCGGGGACCACGCCGGACGACGTCCTGGAGTGGCTCGCCGGCTGGGTCGGGATCGCGCTCGACGGCAGCAACGACCCCCGACGCCGACGGGAGCTGGTGCGGTCGGCGTTCGCCCTGCACCGGCTGCGCGGTACGGCCGAAGGGATCCGACGGGCGGTGGCCGTCGCCTTCGATGCCGAACCGGAGATCCGGGAGACGGGGGCGTCGGGCTGGTCCCTGGACCCGGACGCGCCGGTTCCGGGCAGCTCACCGCCGAGCGTCGTCGTCCTGCTCCGGATCGACGATCCGTCACCCGTGGACCTCGAGCGGCTCGATGCGCTCGTGGCCGCGGTCAAGCCCGCCCACGTAGCGCACCGGGTGGAGATCCTCGGACCGGATCCGGCCGGATGAGGTCGGTGCCGTTCCGGGCGCGCTGCTCCGGCAGCACCAGTTCGCGGGCGACCTCCTGGTGCCGACGCCGGCAGCGGGTGGCCGTGCCGGGATCACCGGCCTCGTCGTAGAGCTCCGCCAGCAGCTGCCAGCCGAGGTCCGACCACGGGTCGATCTGCACCACCCGGTGCGCGGCGGCGATCGCCTCCTGCAGCCGCCCGACCGTGCGCAGGTCCCGGGCGAGCGTCGTCGCCGCCGTGGTGGCCAGCAGACGGAGGCGTTCGCGCTCGTCGACCACCCACTCCGCCGGCCCGTCCTCGGGCAGCAGTTCCCCGGTGTAGAGGGCGAGCGCGATCTGCCGGTGCCGGACGGCGGCGGTCAGATCCCCCTCCGCGCGGGCGGCATCGGCCAGCGTGATCTCCGTCTGCAGGTCCCGCAGGTCGGCGCGACTGCCCGCCGGCAGCTCCAGTCGATAGGCATCGGCATGGCGTCGCAGCACGGCCGCCGCGTCCAGACCGGCGGCCTGCATCGCCTTCCGCACGCTGGACACGGCCACCTGCAGGCTGCGCGTACCCGCCGCGAGCGGCACGCCGGGCCAGAGGACGTCGACCAGGCGTTCGCGGTGGACATCGGCGCCCAGGTGCACGGCCAGGTACCGGAGCAGCGCCCGGGCCCTGGGCCGGACGTCGTCGACGTCCACCAGGTGCCGCTCCTCGCCCTCCGAGGCGACGGCCTCGAGCCGGAAGCCGCCGAAGCACGTCAGGCCGGCGGTGGAGCGGCGCCCGTCCTGGGCCGCGCGGTTCAGGGCACCCGGGCCGTGCCCGCTGGTGGCGGCGGCTGCCGCGCGGACGATCGCCCCCGCGGCCGGCAGCTGCATGCGGCGGGCGGTGAGCTCGACCTCCGCGCCGACGGCTTGGGCGGACGGGTCCCCGCCACGCTGCAGGATCACGGCCCGGGCGCACGTCGCCCAGAGCTCCAGAACCGGCGCGCCCAGCCTCCGGAACCGCTGCTCGGCGTCCGCGAGCCGCGTGCCCGCCGGCACGGCGCCGCCGGCACCCGGACAGTCCACGGTTCCCGACGCTCCGGCCACCAGCTGGACGAGGGCGGCGCCCCATTCGTCGCCGTGCAGCGCGCACTCGGCGAGCAGCGACTCGTAGACCACCGGCGCCCGGTGGCCGATCTCGTCGACCACCAGCGGGAGCAGGCTCCGTGCCTGGCGGGCGAGCCAGGGGAGGTCGTCTGCCTCTGCGCGCAGCAGCGCGCCCTCCAGCCGGTCACGGAAACCGGGGCGTGGCACCGGCAGCAGGAGCTCCGCCACGAGGGAGCCCAGCTCCAGGGCCCGGTCCAGCCACCCGGTCTCCGGCTCCTCCGTGCCGGCCTCGAAGCGCTCGAGGGCCTCGGCCGGCCGGCCCGCCAGGAGCAGCGCGACACCGTCGGCCAGCGCGTCCGCCGAGGTCCAGGGACGCGCGCTGGTCCACCGGTCGGGCGAGCCGTGGACGGCGGCCAGGATGCGGTCCGCCCAGTACCCCGCCTGGGCTGCGCGTTCCTCGGCGACCGGGCCGATCGGGTGGCTGTCCGGGCGCCAGGTCTCGACCATCGCCCGCTCGGCGTGGACGCGGCTGCGGAAGACCGGTTCCTCGGAGAGCTCTCCGGCCCGGCGGAGCTCGCGGACGGCGGTGTCCAGGTCACCCTGGCGCAGGTGCCGCCGGGCGCCGGCCAGCACGAACCACGGGTCGCCGGTGCGCAGGGCGGTGGGAAGCAGCTCCTGCCAGGACGGCGACGTGCCACCGGCCGACGGCACGGGGCCGGCGTTCAGGAGCCGGCGCACCGACGCCCAGTCCTCGGCGTGGGCGTAGGCGCGGAGGGCATCACGGAGCAGCCCGGCCCGTTCCAGGATCGTCGCACTGCGGGCGTACCACCGGGCCGTCGTCTGCGGGCCGAGCTCCTCGAGCAGAGCGACCTCCAGATGGGACTGGAGGACCTCGTGGTACCGGAAGGTGAGGCCCTGGTCGGAGCAGGACGTGAAGAGCTGCGCCTCCGCGAACTCCTCCAGCACGCTGAGGCTGTGCGTCCTCCCGAGCAGCTCGTCGCACAGTGGGCCGGTGAGCGTCCCCAGGACGCAGGTGCGCGTGAGGAACTCGCGCTTGCCGTCGGGCAGCTCGGCGAGGACGTTGCTCGCCAGGTAGGAGCGCAGCAACCGCGCCCCCGTACCGAGCTCCTCGACGGCGCGACGCAGCTGCGCCGGGGTGCGGTGCACGGTGGCCAGGTGGAAGAGGGCCAGGCCCGCTGCCCAGCCGCCGGTCCGGCGGGCGAGTGCGGCCGCCGACTCCGGGGCCAACGGCTGGTGATGCACCACGTCGAAGAGCTCCTCCACCTCCCACGAGCGGAAGCGCAGGTCCTCGCCGTCGATCTCGTGGACCTCCGGCGACAGCCGAAGCGAGGGCAGCTCCGGCAACGGCGGGCGCCGGCAGCCGAGGATCAGCCGCATCCCCGACGGACAGTTCCGGACGAGCCGTCCGAGTGCCGGCTGGGCGTCGGTACCGGCCAGCTCGTGGAGGTCGTCCATCACCAGCAGCGCGGGTGGCCGGGTCGCCGTCCGCAGGTTCCCGAGCAGCTCACCGACGGTCCGCGCGGCGCCTACCGGCTCGCCGAGCTGGGTCTCGATCGCGCCCCGCAGGCTCCGCACCAGCGCCGCCTCGTCGCCGTCCTCCGGCGTGGCCACGTAGCGGACCGCTGGGACGCCGGCCAGTTCCAGTGCGTGGTTGAGCAGCGTCGTCTTCCCGGAACCCGCGGGCGCGCTGACGATGGCCAGGCGGGGGCCTGCGGGATCGATCAGCGGCCCGAGGAGCCGTGGGCGCTGGAGACCGGCACGCCGGTTCGGGCCCGGCACGGCGGTACCACGAGCAGCTGGCATGTTCCCCCTCCGACCTGCACGTGCAGTCCGGTGTTCCCGGAAATCACTGCCCGGCGTGATCGGCTTCCCCCGAGTTCCCCTGCCGACAGGGCACGAGAATGTGTCCTTCCCGCTGCCCTGACGGTCCCCGATGTTGGTCAGGACGGGAACTTCACGGCAGGGCAAAAGGTCCCAGCCTTTTCGATACGTGCACGGCCCTCAGTGCCCGCCACCGAGCCGCCCGGGGTGGCGCGCACGCATCGTGTGCGGCGGGTCGCAGGCCCGTGTGTGGCGGTGCACGGCCGGCCGCGAAGGTGGTCCTGAGGGGCAGCCGATGCCGCCCGATCGGGCACCCCGCGGCACCTTGTCCCCTCGCGCCGGCAGGGAAGAGACTCGGGCGCGGAGCGCGGCGCCTCCGACCCGGCTCGTGCTGCGAGGGAGGCGGAGTGGGGTACCGGCTCGGCATCGACCTCGGCACGACGTTCACCGCGGCGGCGGTGGAAGAGGACGGCCGGGCCGAGATCGTGCAGCTTGGGGACCACGCGCCTCAGATCCCCTCCGCCGTGTTCGTCCGTGAGGACGGCGCCCTGCTGGTGGGGGAGGCGGCCGTCCGCAAGGGCGCCGTGCAGCCGGATCGGCTGGAGCGAGAGTTCAAGCGGCGCCTCGGCGACCGCGTCCCGTACGTGCTGGGCGGGCAGGAGTTCACCGCCGAGCAGCTGACCGCCCGCCTGCTGCGCACCGTCGTCGACGAGGTGGAGAGGCGGTACGGGGGACCGCCCGAGCGGCTGGCGCTCACCCATCCGGCGAACTGGGGTGCTCATCGGCGCTCGGTCCTGCTCGAGGCCGTGCGGCTCGCGGGCGTCGGAGAGGTGACGACGCTGAGCGAGCCCGCCGCCGCGGCCGTCCACTTCGCGTCCACCGAACGGGCACAGGTCGGCGACGCGGTCGCGGTCTACGACCTCGGTGGAGGCACCTTCGACGCGGCGGTGCTGCGCAAGTCGGCGACGGAGTTCGAGCTGCTGGGGACGCCGAACGGCGTCGAGCAGCTCGGCGGCGTGGACTTCGACGACAAGATCTTCCGGTACGTCCTCAGGTCGCTCGGGGATTCCGCCACGGCCCTCGATCCCGACGAGCCCGCGGTCGTCGCCGCCCTCGTCCGGCTGCGCCGGGAGTGCACCGACGCCAAGGAGGCGCTGTCGAAGGACAGTGAGACCGCCGTCCCGGTTGCGCTGCCCGGGATGCCGCCGACGAGCGTGCACCTGAGCCGGGTCGAGTTCGAGGACATGATCCGGCCGGACGTGGAGCAGACCGTCAGGTGCATGCGGCGTGCCCTGGAGTCGGCGTCCCTCTCCCCGGAGGACGTCCGGACCGTGGTGCTCGTCGGTGGTTCCGCGCGCATCCCGCTCGTCGCGGAGGCCCTGGGACACGAGTTCGGCCGCCCGGTGATGGTGAGCACCCAGCCCAAGCTCGCCGTCGCCCTCGGTGCGGCCCTGCTCGCCGGGGGCGTGCTGCCCTCGCCCCCCGATCTGCCGGAGCCGGATCCGGAGGAGGGGCCCGGGGGCCGCGGCGGCAAGGGGACAGGGGAGCTGCCGCCGAAGGGGACGGCACCCGGGCCTGGTGGCGACCGGCCGCGACCGGACGGCCGCCGGCGCCCCGGGCCACCGGTTCGGCAGCCCACGCGCCGCCCGGCACGGGTGGCACAGTTGGCCGCCGCCGTGGGTGGTCTCCTGCTCGTCGCCGTCCTCCTGGCGCTCGTGGCCCCGTCGCTGCTCGCTCCTGGTCCACCGGACGGCGTCACCGTCAACGCGGGCCCGGCGGGTGACGACGACCGCTTCTCCGCCGACCTCGGGATTCCACTGACGCTCACCGGCCTCGGGGGTACCGAGGTGCGGGCGAAGGTGCTGGGGATACCGATTTCTCGCGACGCCGTCGAGAACCGGACAGCCAGTGTGAGGCTGGGAACGATCTCGGATCTCCTCGCCGGACCCGTCCGGTTCACCGTGACCGGAGGAGGACAGGAGCCCGTGGTCGTCGAGCCGACCGGCGGAGGGTTGGGCAGTGCCATCAGGTGGCTGCCGCTGCTGCTGATGCTGTTCGCCATCGCGTACACGGAGTCGTTGCTTCGCGGGGTCCGGCGCCGCCGCACCGCCCGGAGAGCCGACATCGTGGGGATGGGTGCGGTCGGGGCTGTCGCCGGCCTCGCGCTCGTGCTGGCCGCATGGACGCTGGCCGAACGGGATCTCGGTCTGCTGAACGTGCTCAGCGTCCTGGCGGTCTCCGCCGGCGCCGGTGGTCTCCTCGCCGTCCTCCAGGCCGAGCGGATCCGCGGTCAGGTCCGACCCGTTCGCGACCCCGCGACGAGCCCGTAGGTCTGCCCGCAAGGACATTGACCGCCTCGGTCGGCCGGGGCGAGCCTGGGGCGGTCGATCCGTTTCACCGCACCGGGGGATCCCATGCGCATCGGTCCTCGCCGGTCCGGCTCCGCACCGGGGGGTCGGCCTCGACCCGCCGTCCTCGCCGTCGTGGTCGCCGTCGCCATGGCTCTCGTCCTCACGCCCGGGGTCGCGTCCGGCGCGGATCTGCCCGACAACATCTCGTGGACGGCCACCGTCAACGGAGTCAACGTCGACCGGACGAACCGCGAAGCGGTGCGCCTCGAGCCCGGTGAGCGCGCGCAGGTCGCGGTGGTCGTGCAGAACCGCGGCAACGAGCCACTCAGCATTCCGTACGTGCGGCTCGAGGGCAGCGTCCTCGGCCTGTCCTTCTACGTGTTCACGACGCGGGTGGACTTCGAGGTTCCCGCCGGAGCGAAGGCCGAGCGGCTCGAGTACGAGATCGACCTGCTGGACCTGGGTGACCAGGCCCGCGGCCTCATCCCGTCACGGGTCGTGCTCCTCGACGAGGACGGGAACGACCTCGCGGCCCAGGCCTTCCGGGTGGACGTGCGCGGGGATCTCACGTCGGTGTACATGGTGTTCGGACTTGCGGTCGGTGCGCTCACGCTGCTGCTCCTCGGCGCCGCCCTCTGGCGTCTGTCGACGGGCAGGCTGCACCCGAACCGGTGGCGGAGAGGCCTGACGATGGCAGCGCCGGGCCTGGGTCTCGGTTTCGTGCTCACGTTCTCGCTGTCGGTCCTCCGCATCGCATCCCCGCAGGGGAGGCTGTGGGCCATCCTGCTGCTCGTCGGGGCGGCTGTCGGGTTCGCGGCCGGATACCTGAGCCCGAACCCGGACGCATCCGACGAGCGGTACGGAGGGTACGAGGACGCGGACGAGATTCCGGAGGATTCCGGGAACTTCGTCGTCGACCAGGGCGGCCAGAGGCTGCCGACCCAGCGCGAGTCCGAGGCCCGCGCCGGGAACCGCACATGGCCCCTGTCCGGCCGTTGAGCCCTCGTTGACCGGATGTGGAGCACCCCGGGGAGGCTTCGCCCGAGTGGTCCGTGGGGGAACGGGCCGCCGGAGCGTCCGGAGGACGTCATGGGAGAGCGCATCCCGACGTACGTGTACGCCAACGACCCGATCACGCAGGTGGGCGTGGTCAGCCACCTGCGGTCGCGGCCGGAAGTGCTCATCGTCCAGGAGCAGGACATCGCGCTGGCGAAGGTCGCGGTGATCGTGACCGATGTCGTCGACGACACCGCGCTCCGCGTGCTCCGTGCCGTCCAGCGCGGCGGTGTACCGCGCACCGTCCTCGTCGCGACGGTGCTCGACGACGCGGCGCTGGTGGCGGCCGCCGAGGCCGGCGCCTCGGGTCTCCTACGGCGCGCCGATGCGACGCCGGAGGGGCTGGCCCGCGTCATCCTGCGCGTGGCCGCAGGCGACGGGGAGGTACCGCCCGACCTGCTCGCCCGGTTGCTCGGGCAGGTCGGCAAGCTGCAGCGGCAGGTGCTGGCACCCCGTGGCCTCAACTTCACCGGGCTCAGCGAACGGGAGCGGCACGTCCTCCGGCTGGTCGCCGAAGGGCACGACACCGGCGAGATCGCCCGGTCGCTGTGCTACAGCGAACGCACCGTCAAGAACGTGCTGCACGACATCACCACCCGGCTGCAGTTGCGCAACCGGTCGCATGCGGTGGCCTACGCCCTGCGTGAGGGACTGATCTGAAGGACATCCCGTGCCCAGGATGAGCCCGGAAGCGATCTACGCGGTCGCGCTGCAGGGAGGTTTCAGCCCCGAGCAGGCCGTGACCTTCACCGCCATCTCGCTCGCCGAGTCAGGCGGTGACCCGGCCGTCAACGCGGCGGGCACGGAGGACTCCCGCGGGCTGTGGCAGATCAACGTGTCGCCGGGCGTGCGGCCCAACAAGTGGGGCGACCTGTACGACCCGCTGATCAATGCCCGGGCCGCCTACGAGGTGTCCGGCGGCGGGACGAACATCCAGCCCTGGTCGGTCACCCACGCACGCCACGCCGGGACCCAGCGCGACTACCGGAGCTATCTCGACGAGGCGCACGCGGCCGCTGCCGCCGTCGGCGGCAGCGGCCGCGGCGCGGTGGCGGGTGGTGGGGCGACCGAGGCGTTCGTCCAGGCGGCGCTCGCGCAGGTGGGCGACACCTACGTCTTCGGTCACGAGACGGACCTCGGGGACCCGAACCCGGAGACGTTCGACTGCTCCGAGCTGGTCCAGTGGGCCGCGAGTCAGGCCGGCGTCGAGATCACGGACGGGTCCTGGGCCCAGTACCTGGCGCTCCAGGGCCAGGGCAGCACGATGTCCGTCGACGACGCCGTGCAGACGAAGGGCGCGCTGCTCTTCTCCTTCTCCTCGGAACCGACCCCCGGTGGCGGGCGTCCGAGGTCGGCGCACGTGGCGATCAGCCTCGGCGACGGGCGGATCGTGGAGGCCGCGAGTCCGCGGAGCGGCGTCAAGATCTCCCCGGCCGATCCCGACCGGTTCACGCACGCCGCGACGATCCCCGGACTGGCCACGGCGACCCCGACCGGCGGTGCCGGAATCGGCGGAACGACCGCCGCGGCGTTCGCGAACTCGCCCGCCGACCTGCCCCCGCCGACCGACTCCGACGGGGACGGTCTGACCGACGAGTTCGAGAAGCTCCTCGGGACCGACCCGGCGGCTGTGGACAGCGACCTGGACACCCTCAGCGACCTGTACGAGACGACGGTGTCGCACACCAACCCGCTCGCCGTGGACACCGACGAGGACGGCATCTCCGACAACCTGGAGGTCGCGGCGGGCACGGACGCCGGCTACGTCCGCCCCACGGACGAGCTCCTGGCCGCCGGCTTCGGCGGGGCGGCGACCGCCGACACGGACCACGACACGCTCTCCGACCTGGTGGAGTACCGGATCGGCAGCGACCGTGACGCCGTCGACTCCGACCTCGACGGGGTGGCCGACAACTTCGAGTACGCACTCGGCAGCGATCTGCGCAGCATCGACAGCAACCGCGACGGGATCACCGACGGGGTGGAGTTCGACATGGGCACCCTCGGTCTGCCGCCGGCCGGCGCGGGCCCGGCGGCGGACGACCCGAGCGTGGACGCCGCCCTCGGCAGCGAACCGGACCCGGCGGTCGTCGACTCCGTCTGAGCTCAGCGCTTGACCTCCGCGAGCATCCCCTCCAGCGACCGGGTGGCCACGGCTGCGGCCACCTGTACGCCGCGGTCGGACATCGGATGCTGAGCGAGCCGTCGCCAGCGCGCCGACGCCTCGGTGCAGAGTCGCCGGAGCTCCTCCGGTGTGGTGTCCGCCGGGACGCCGAGGCGGGTGGCCGCGTCATGGCCGAGCGCGCCCAGCAGGCGCTCCAGTTCGACGGCCCGCTCCTCGGAGACCTCCAGCTCACCTGAGCGCAGCTGGTTGAGCACGCGCACCTCGATGAACTCGTGGGCCTGGGTGGCGACCTCCTCCGAGCGTGCCCGGAGCGCGTCGGTGGCCCGCACGCCGCCGGCCGCGAGCACGCCGCCCAGAGCGGCCAGCGCCGATCGGGCCTTGAGGATCCGGGCCCGGCGGGTGAACTGCACGAGCAGGACGCCGCGCAGCTGGGACAGCCCGCTCCGGGTGATCAGTTCGGCTTTCAGGTCCGTCGCCGAACGGGCCCTGCCGGTGCGGATCAGGTCGACGGCCAACCGCACCCCGAACAGACCGAGTCGCTCGAGCAGGTGCTCGCGGTCGGTCTCGGTGACCGGCAGCGAGCTCGGGCGGTGCGCGAACCGGTCCGCGGTCAGCAGCAGGGAGGTGACCTCGCCGACGGGCGCCTCCGCCAGCTCGCGGAGGGCGCGGTGCTCCGGCTCGCGCAACGTCTCACCCGCCAGCCCCAGCAGGCCGGACACGGGGACGATCACGGGGCACAGCCGCCGGAGCCGGGGGTCGTGCTGGTAGCGCTCGCCGACCCGCCGCGCCACCTCCAGCGCGTCCGGCGTGCACGAGCCGATCTCGTCGGCCCGGCCGAGGACGCCGACCGCGTTGATCGACGTCCCGTGGGCCAGGTCGTCGTCCTGGAAGGACTCCAGGAACCGGACGTCGCTGGCATGAGCATGACGCAGCAGGTACAGGACGGCGTCGGCCTGGGCCGGGCGGTCGTCGTCCGGGGCCAGCGCCCGATAGGTCTCCGCCGACAGATCGGTGGACAGCGAGGCGATGCCCGGCGTGTCGATGAGGGTGAGGTCGGCCAGCCGGTGCGTCGGCCAGCCGATGTCGAGATGGTCCACGTCGGCGGCGGCCAGTCCGCCCAGGTCCACCTCCAGCGCGCCCCCGGACCGGTCGAACGGCCGGGCACGCGCGGGGCCGGTTCGTGGCTGGACCAGTACCTCCGGGCGCTCCGCCCGTCGGTACCAGGTGATGATCCGGGTGCACTCGCCCGCGTCGGTCGCGGCCAGGGTCTCGCCCAGCAGCGCGTTGAGCAACGTCGACTTCCCGGCCTTGACCTTTCCCGCGATGGCGACCCGCAACGGCTCGTCGAGACGGCGGCGAGCGCCGGCGAGGGTCTCCGCGGAGGACGCCGAGGTCGCGTCCCCCTCGGCCGTGCGGAGCAGGTCCGCGATGGCGGTGGTCAGCGGATCAGGCACGTGCCACCGCCCGGTCGTCGGCGCGGGCGCCCGCGACGACGGACCCGCCCTGCAGCCGTCGGAGCTCGGCGGCCCGCTGCGCGAGGGACCTGCTCCGGGCCGTCCGCTCCGCGTCGGTGAGCCCCACCGCGCCCTGGGCCGCGGCCAGCGTGGCCACCGAGGAGCGGTGCATCGCGGCGGCCCGGTCCTGGAACTCGTCGCGCAGCCGGCGCTGCAGCTGGCGCAGGGCGTCGCGGCAGTCCTTCCCGACCCGGAAGGAGATCTCGTCGAGATACCGTCGGGCGGCCGCCTTCGCGAGCTGCCTGCGGTGGACGAGCTGGCGCAGTCGTTCGTCTCTGACCGTCTTGACGATGATGGCACCGAAGATCATCAGACTGATCGGGGCGAGCACAGCTGCCACGGCGATCCCCGCCACCGCGGTCGGGAGTTGTCCGGCCGCCGCGAACAAGGCCATCGGCACGAACGCACCGCTGCGGACGGCGGTCATGGCGGTGCCGAACCGTCCTCCCGGACCCAGGGCGTCGAGTCCGCCGAGGTCCACCTCGTCGGCGTGCGCGACCGGGGCCGTCGTCCGGAACTCGAGCGTCGCGCCGGCCTCGAGGTCGAACTGCGACGCGACCTCGGTGACGACGGCCTCAGCACGCGTCCGCATCGTGTCGTAGGTGGCGACCGCCTCGGCCGCGACCTCGCGGCGCAGCCAGGCCTCGACGTCGGGCCAGTCGTCCTTCGGGTCTCCGCGGTCGATCACCTCCTCGACGTCCCTGGTGACCGATCGGAGGCGGCGCTGCAGTTCGTGGTCCACGTCGGTCACCAGGTCCTGCACCCGGTCGGTCAGGACCTGTTGCCACCCGGCCGACGGGGAGGACAGCCGCTCCGTGCGGGCGCGCGCCGTCGTCAGTTGCCTGACCACCTGCTCGGTCTCCTGCGGACGGGAGACGACCTGGCGCTCCGCCTCCACCTGCCTGCCCAGTTGGGCGGCGACGAAGGCGACGTCGGCGTCGGCTGCCCGCGCCGCCCGCTCGGCACCACCCGACACGACCGCGGCCAGGAACCGGATGAGCGGCCGGAATCCCGACTCCTCGGTGAGGGCCGCGTCCTGGTCGGGGCGCAGCCGGAGGAAGGAGGACACCCCCAGGACCTCGAGGTCGAGGCCCGCGCGCGCAAGATGCGCCTGGTCGAGCGCGACGATCTTCCGCCAGTGCGGGAACAGGTCGGTCTTGGTCACGACGCAGGCGGCCATGGGGCACCGCTGCACCACCATCTGGAGGAACTGCATCTCCGGGGCGGTGAACTCCTGCGAGGCATCGGTGACGAAGAGGACGGCCTGCGCCTCGTCGAGCGCTCCGAGGGTGATCAGGCCGTGTGCCGAGTCGAGGCCACCGACCCCCGGGGTGTCGACCAGGCAGAGGCCTGACCGCAGCAGGGGATGCGGCAGTCGCACCTCGACCGATGTCGGCCGCGGTCCGGCATCGCGGTCGAGCTCGGAGACAGCACTCTCGATGTCGGCGATCGACAGGGCCCGTTCGCGCGGCGGCGGGGACGGGCCGTCCGGGTCGGGGGAGTCCTGGCGGTAGAAGGCAGTCGCGCCGGCGGTGTCCCCGTACCGGATGAGCGTCGGCACCGCGGTGACGATGTCCGCGTCCACGGGGCAGACCGAACGGCGCAGGAGCGCATTGACCAGCGTGCTCTTGCCCCGCTTGAACTCGCCGACCGCGACCACCGGTATGGCCCGCTCGGTGAGCCGCGAGCGTGCCGCGACCAGGCGCTCGGCCAGGTCGGGACGGTCGTGCTCCACGGCCAGCCGAGAGCTCACCGCAACGCGGGCGAGGGCTTCTGCGACCAAGCCGGGAGGCTCGTCCTTGCTCCCGCGTGGTGCTGCAACCGCCGGGGCGGTGGGCCGCCGGGGAGCCACAGGTCCCGGCTCCCGGGCCCGGGGAGCCGGCTGTGGTGGTGCCGCCGCTCCGGGCACGGGGTCCGGAACCGCTGCCGGCGTCTGCGGTTCCGCCCAGCCGAGGTAGGCCCCGCAGGAGGAGCAGAACTGGGTTCCCGGGGTCTGGTCGGCCGTGCAGGCCTCACAGGTGGTCATCAAGCCTGCCCGAAAGGCCCTGGCTCCCGGATCCACCCGGGGCCACCATTCGGGTCCTCCGGAGATACGGGGAGTGCGCCATGCCTGGTGAGGTCTGTGCGGAGTGCGGCGAGCCCGCGACACGGGACACGGAGTTCTGTGTGCAGTGCGGTGCGTTCCTCGACTGGAGCCGCGCCGAGCAGGAGTCGGTGGAGGGCGGGCGCACCGAGCCGGTCGCCGCGACGGCCGGCGGCGGTCCTGCCGGGTCCAGCGTGGCGGCAGCCGTAACCGTCCCGTCGACCGTCCCGCCGCCGCGTGATCCGGAACCCGCCCGCCAGACGGCCGGAGCGCGGGTCGCCGGGGGGCTGCAGGAGCCGGCGGTCCGCCCAATGGACCCGCCGCCGCGGCAGACGATCATCCAGCCGGCTGCGGTGGAGCCCTCGCCCTCCGGCTGCCGGAGGTGCGGCACCGCCAACCCGCCGGAACTGCGGTTCTGCCGCAAGTGCGGCCTCGAGTTCTCGCCACCACGGCAGGCGACTGCTTGGGACGCCCGGCCACGGCCTCGGGTGCCGTGGTGGCGACGGATCTTCGGCGGGCATCGCACCCCCTCGGAGCGCGCCGCGTTGCGGGCCTACCGCCGCAGCCTGCCGATGCGCTACCGGCTGATTCGCATCGGCGTCGCCCTGCTGGTGCTGCTCCTCCTGGTCGGCGCGGTCATAGCTGGCAACCGGGATCCGATCGGCTGGGCGAAGGCGCGCTGGTACGACTTCAAGGGCACCGTCGTACCGGTCCGGGACATCACGCCGACGCTGGACCCCGCCGTCGACGCGAATCCGGACTTCCCCCCGTCGTTCGCCGTCGACGGGAACGAGGCCTCGGCGTGGGCCACGACCTGGACGGGCGCGGGGGAGCCCGAGGGCTGCGGCGCGCCGAACACGGCTGCCGGGCTGCTCCTGACCTTCGAGCAGCCGGTCGACCTGCGGCGGCTGGTCGTGCGCGCCGGACTTCCGACGGATGACGTCAACCGCCTGGCTCAGCACCGTCCCCGCGTTCTGGAGCTGCGCTTCTCCGATGGCGAGTGCGTGCCCTTGACGCTCACTGACACCGGCGAACAGCAGGTCGTAGAACTCGCACCGGTGAGCACCACCAGCGTCCGGATCGACGTCGTCGACGTCTACCTCTCCGACGCCGACGGCGCCACGTTCGTCGCCCTCAGCGAGGTCGAGCTGCTCCAGCGCCCACAGGGCTGAGCGCGTCACGTGGGGTCCCCCGGCTGATACGGCGTACCGCACAGCGTCGGGTCCAGTCCGCTCGCTGCGCACTCGGCTTCGGCCTCGGCCCTCGAGGCGAACGGGCCCACGTAGAGCACCTTCCATCCAGCACGGAACCGCTGGGAGGCGTCCGGGTAATCGGAGACCTCCAGCTCACCGACGGTCATCCCCGCGTTCTCCAGCAGCTCACGACGCGTGGCCATGATCTGGGCCTGACCAGGGACGTCGGGAGAGAAGGGCAGGGCGAGCACCCACTGGTCGCCGAACTGGGGCAGACCGGCGGGCGGGGTCTCCGAAGGGCTGGTCCCGGACGGCGTCGTTCCCGATGGGCCGGTCTCGGACGGCGTCGTTACTGATGGACTGGTCTCGGATGGCGTCGTCTCGGACGGGCTGGGCTCGGACGGGCTGGGCTCGGACGGCGTCACCTCGACCGGTGCAGCAGGCGTCGTGGCGCATGCTTCCGAGGTCCGGACGCTCTCCGACTCGCCCCGTATGGCGACGACCTCGAAGCAGGCTTCCTGTTCGGGCGGCAGTTCTGGGATCACCTCACGGTTCTTGCTGCCCGCGACGGCTGTCTCCTCCAGCGTCACGGGCAACTGCTGTCCCTTCGTCGCCGGATCGATCTGGAAGATCTTGATGCCGTCAGGCGGCCGAGCGAAGGGCGACCAGCCCACCTCCACGCTGGTGGCACTCACGGGAGTGACCGTGACGTCCTGAGGTGCCGCGACCGATTCGCTCACCGCCGGCACCGGTGGAGGGGTCGGCTTCGCGGTGACGAGGACCACGACGGCGGCCGCCGCGGCGAGGACACCCAGCGCCCCCAGAGCAACGGTGCCCCTCGTCAGCACCGGTTTCTGGTTGAGGGCGCCGTCGAGGACCGGGCGACCGGGATCGGACACCGCGGGATTCGCGGTGGGTACTTTTCCCGGCCGGTCGGGCTCGGCCACCACGCGGAACGGGAGTCGTACCGGTGTCCCCCGGAGGAACGGCCGGCGCGAGCGGACCCGGACGGCGGCCACGGCCGACGAGCCGACGGGGAGGTCGAGCGTCTCGGGACTGACCAGGTAGCCGAGCGCGTCGTCCGGGTCGGAGGCGACGAGGCGCAGCTTCGCCGCCGAGTTGCCCCAGTTGCTGATCTTGACGGTGTGCCGGCCGGACCAGCGGCCGGTGGACGTCACCGGCGTGATCGAGGCCGTCAGCCCGTCCACCCGGCCGATCTCCAGGTCACCTTCCGCGGCCGCGGACGACGACGGGTCGACGACCGATTCGGCGAGGACGCAGAAGGGCACCTCACCGGCCGTGCCCGCGGAGCCGGCCGGCGCAGCGAAGACGACCGTCGCCGTCGCCTCCTGGCCGGGGTAGACCCGGACGACGTCGGACTCGTCGCGGCCGGGGTCCTTCGCCGTCACGACGTCCGCCCATGCGGACGCCGAGCCGAGCACCGTGAGCCGGTAGCCCTCGACGATGTCGCTGGTGTTCCGGACCGTCACGGTAACCGGGGCCTGACCGCCGGGCTCCACCTTCACGCGGGTGGGCTCGATCCGCACGATGGGGTCCGTCACGGCTCCATCACCCCCTCGCCGCACGATAGGGCGGGGTCGGCGGTGCGGGGTGCTCGCCGGCGAACCGCGCCCGGCGCAGGGCCGAACTGTGCCTGAACGGGCAACGAGCCGTGCCTGTGCGGCGGTCCCGGGGGCGTCGTGCACCGGACGGCCGCCGGAGCACAGTCGGACCGTGATCCCGGAGGTGGACTCGGCGCTGCGTGCGCTCATCCAGCGGGATGCGGTGGACCGCGGCTCGGTGGAGGTGGTCTTCGACGCGCCGACCAAGGACTGGGCCGGCCGCCGGACCGCCCCCGCCGTGGACGTCTACCTGTACGACGTCCGGGAGGACCTGCGCCGCCGCTCGCGCGGAATGATCAACGAGTACGACGACCTGGGCCGCGTGCGCGCCCGCCACCTGCCGCCCCGGCACTTCAAGCTGTCCTACCTCGTGACGGCGTGGACGCAACGGCCCGAGGACGAGCACCGCCTGCTGTCCGACCTCCTCGCCTGCTTCCTGCGGTACGACGCGATGCCGCCTGAGCTGCTCGGGGGGCCACTCGCGGAGCTGGGCCTGCCGGTGCCGGTCAACATCGCGCTGCCCCCGCCGGAGGACCGGTCGTTCGCCGACGTCTGGTCGGCTCTGGGGGGAGAGCTGAAGCCATCCCTCGACGTGGTCGTCTGCGTGCCCACCGACACCGGGCAGCGGCCGGAGACCGGTCCGCCCGTCACCGGGCCCCCGCGGGTGTCGATCGGCGGGATCGGCGGCTGGCCGCCGAGGGAGCCGGGACGAGCAGTCGGCGACCAGCCGGCGGAGGACGAGCCGGCGGAGCCGGCCGAGGAAGAGCGGGCCGAGGACGAGCCGGCTGCGCGGAAGCCCGCACGGCGGCGGCGCGGTGGGGGCGGATCGTGAGAGAAGATCCCGACCCGGACCGGGCCGACCTGTTCCGCCGCGTCGGCGTGCTCGAGGACCGGATCCGCGCGCTGGTGGCTCACCGGCGCAGCGACGATCCGGCGCCGGACGACCCGTTCCGCGGCCTCTACCTCTCCGAGGAGGCGGTCGACCGCCTCCTCCTCCCGCGCGTCCCCGATCCGGCTCCCGACACCGCTGTCGTCGATGACGTCGAGCGTGCGGCTGACGCCGCCGAGGCCCAGGGCGCCGTCCTCCGCCTGCGTCGTCTGGCGCGCGACGCCTCGCTGACCCGGCTCGACGAGCACCTGCTGCTCGTCGCGCTGCTTCCCGATCTGGACGCGCGATTCGAGCGCCTGATCGGCTACCTCAACGACGACGTCACGCGGCGCCGCGCCTCGGTCGGGCTGGCGCTGGAGATCCTCGGCGTCCCACCGACGTCCGTGGAGGCGCGCGAGCGCGTCGGCGACGGCGCACCGCTGGTCGAGTCGGGTCTGCTGTGGGTGGAGGACGGTGACCGTCCCCTCCTGACCCGGGCCCTGCGCGTGCCCGACCGGGTGACCGCGCACCTGCTGGGCGGCACGGCGCCCGACCCCGTCCTCGCCGACGTGCTCTGCCGCCGGGTCGCCTACGACGCTTACCCCGCCGCGGCGCTGGCCGACGCCATCGGTGCGGGTCACCGGCTGGTGCACGTCCGCGAGCGGGTGGCCGGGACGGGTGCGGCCATGGCGACGGCCGCACTGGTGCGTGCGGGTCGCCCCACTGTCGGTCTCGATCTCGGGCGGCTGGCCTCCCAGCCGGACGCGGGACTGCCCGTGCGGGTCGCCGGCCGGGAGGCGTTGCTGATCGGGGGCGGGATCGTCGCCGGACCGGTGGAGGCGCTGGCGTCCGCGGCGCCGGCGGCACTCCGCCGCCTCGCCGCGTTGCCGGTGCCGGTGCTGCTCGTCGGCGCCGCCACCTGGGACCCCGACTGGAGTGACGTCGTACCGCTGCTGTGCGAGGCACCCGTTCCCGGGCCCGACGAGCGCATCGCCCTGTGGCACCAGGCCCTCGGGCCGGTGGGGGTGGAGGGAGCGGCCACCGCCACCGAGCACTTCGTCCTCAGCCCCCACCAGATCGACCGGGCCGTGCGGGCCGCCCGGGCAGCGGCGGCGCTGACCGGCGGCACGGTCACCCCCGACCACCTGCGTCGCGGCGCGCGCTCGCAGAACGCCGCGGGGCTGGAGCGTCTCGCGCGCCGGATCGAGCCGGAGGTGGGCTGGGACGACCTGGTCCTGCCGCCCGTCGTCCTGCGGCAGCTGACGGAGCTCGCCGCGCGGGCACGGCACCGCGACCGGGTGCTCACGGAGTGGCGGATGCGTCCGGGCGGGGGGCGGGGGAGGGGGATCACCGCGCTCTTCGCCGGCGACTCGGGCACCGGCAAGACGATGTCGGCCGAGGTGGTGGCCGGGGCGCTCGGCCTGGACCTGTACACCGTCGACCTCGCGACGGTGGTCGACAAGTACGTGGGGGAGACCGAGAAGAACCTCGAACGGATCTTCAGCGAGGCCAGCGGGGTCAACGCCGTGCTGTTGTTCGACGAGGCGGATGCCATCTTCGGCAAGCGCAGCGAGGTGCGCGACGCGCACGACCGGTACGCCAACATCGAGAGCGCCTTCCTGCTGCAGCGCATGGAGACCTTCGACGGCCTCGCGGTGCTCGCGACGAACCTGCGGGCGAACCTGGACGAGGCGTTCACCCGGCGGCTGGACGCGATCATCGACTTCCCGACGCCCGACGTGGACCTCCGGCTGGCGCTGTGGCAGCGCTGCCTGGCGGCGCCGCTGCCCGTGGCCGGCGACCTCGACCTGGACTACTGCGCGCAGGCCTTCGAGCTCTCCGGCGGCAACATCCGCTCGGTGGCCATCACGGCGGCGTATCTGGCGGCCGAGGCCGGCGCTCCTGTCGACATGGGCATGGTCATCGCCGCTGTCCACGAGGAGTACCGCAAGCTCGGCAGGCTCGTGCTCGAGCGCGAGTTCGGCCCCTACCTGGCCCAGCTCCGATGAGAGCGCGGCTGCGCTGGGCGGCGTCGCTCGTCACCGTGCTCCTGCTCGCCTTCGGGTCGTTGCTCGCCCTCGCCCCGCCTGCGTCTGCGGCGGACACGATCGTGCTGTCCGGACCGACGTCGGTCGAAGTGCCCGGGGATGTCACGGTGACAGCCACCACCAGCCGCCCCTGGTCCGTCGTCTTCACGATCAGTCCTGACATCGACCAAGCCCCCTCGTGCGAGTCGATCGACCCGGACCCGAGCGACAGCAGCGGGGAGTCCAGCTGCTCGGTGACGTTCTCCCTCACGCGGCCAGGTGCGTACACGATCACCGGCGAGCTGGTGGATCAGGACGGTCTCGACTCGCACGACGTGACAGCGACGGCTCCGCCTCCGCCTCCACCTCCTCCGCCACCGCCTCCTCCTCCGCCAGCCGTCGTCATCACGTCCCCCGCCCCCGGGACCTCGTCGGTGGTGGGGACGGAAGTCACCGTCTCAGCGCGGGTGGACAACGCGACCGGGGACGGGATCTGGCGCATCGGAGTCCTGGGCCCCAACGGCGGTCTCCAGGTGCCCAAGATCATCCTGGAGGACACGTCCGGCGCGACGAGCGTCACGACGAGCTACCAGGGGACCAACGCCGGAACCGACACGATCCTCGCTGTGTGGACCCCGCCGCCCAGCTCGTCCAGGGTCCCGTCGGACGTCGGGGCCCGGGTGACCCACGAGTGGACCTCCGAGCCGCCGGACGTGTCCGTCGCACTGACGCCCGCCTCCGGCTCCTCGCTGGTGGGGACGACGCTCGGCGTGACCGTCACCGTGTCCGGAGGTGAGGGGCGCGGGGACCGCAGCCTGTCGCTGACCGTCGCCGGCGCGAACCCACGGACCTTGCAGACGTCGGGCGGGGGAGCGACCTTCACCGCGGAGTACATCGGAACGACACCGGGCACGGACACCATCACCGCGACGGTGACCGACGGCGTCGGGTCGACCTCCGATTCTGCCACGCACACGTGGACCGGCCCGAGGGTGGAGATATCGGACCCGACCGGTGGCTCCGACCTGGGTGAGACGGCCTCGGTCAGCGTGAGACTGCCGGACGGGTCCCTCGGCGGCACCGTGGCCGTCGCCGTCGTCAGCGGTCCGCACGCCGGGCCCCTGGACGTCACGGACCAGGGCAGCGCCGGCTACACCGGCACCGCACCCGGCACGGACAGCATCCAGGCATCGCTGACCACCACGTCCGGGACGTTCACCTCCCGGATCGTGACCAAGAGCTGGACCACGCCGGTCGTGACGCTGACCCAGGACGCGACGCAGTCGGCGCTCGGTGCCACGCACACCGTCAGGGCGGCGGTGTCGGGCGCGACCGACAGCGACATCAGCTTCGCGGTGAGCAGCACGAACGCCGGTGCGGCCGTGGAGGCCTCCGGAAGCCATCCGGCGTACACCGGCTCCTACGCCGGTGCCGCGGCCGGCGAGGACGTCATCACCGCGACCGCCACGGTGTTCGGTCGTACGTACACCTCCAGCGGACTGCGCCACACCTGGGTCCGGCCGACCGTGACGGTGAACCAGGACCTCGAGACCTCCAGGCCTGGACAGTCCGTGCTGCTCACTGCCGCGGTGACCCCCGCCGGCACGTCGGGCACCGTCACCTTCCGCGTCGAAGGGGTCGGCTCGCCGCTGACCCTGCTGGACGACGGCAGCGACGGCAGCTACACGGCGTCCTACTCCCGCGACGACGAGGGCACCGACACGATCACGGCGACGTTCTCGTCCGGGAACGCCGACTTCCGGTCCGACCCCATCTCGCACCGCTGGGACGACGAGTCGGTCCCCGCTGCCGTCCTTTCGCCGGCCGGCGCCACCAACTGCATCGGGACCTCCTTCACGCCGACGGTGACCCTGATCGACGGCGATGACCCGCTGGCGGGGGTCGCGGTGCAGGTCACGGTCACCATGGCCGGCGCGGCGGACCAGGTGCTGACGGCGACGACCGATGTCGACGGCCGCGCCACCGTCTCCTACGCCGCTGCCGCGCCGGGTACCGACTCCCTCGTCGCGAGGGCCGAGGTCGATTCCGAGACGGTGACCTCCGCATCGCTGACTCACGAATGGCAGGCCTGCGAACTCGTCGTCTCGGTGGCGCCTGCCGGCACGACCAGCCTGGTGGGCAGCTCCTTCACACCGACCGTCAGCGTGCGGGACGCGACCGGCGGCCCCGTGGCGGACGCGACCGTCGACATGACCATCACGATGGTTGAGCAGGCCGACCAGCCGGTTGTCAGCGTGAGCCTGACGACCAATGCCGACGGGCTGGCCTCGACGACCTACGACCGTCCGGTGGAGGGCACCGACCGGATCGACGCGGTGGTCACGTCCGGGGAGCGGACCGGGCGCGCGACCATCGACCACTTCTGGCGCGTCCAGGAGGACCTTCGGGTGGCGCTCGGTCCCGCCGGCACGGCGAGTCCGGCCGGCAGTGACTTCACCGCGACGGCACTCGTCACCGACGGGGAGGTCCCCGTGCCGGAGGCGCGGGTGGCGTTCCGCGCAACCCTGACCGGTCAGGACGGCGACCCGCAGGAGGACATCACCCTGGAGGCGGTGACCGACGAGGACGGGCAGGCGTCCTTCACCTTCACCAGGCCGGTCGCCGGGACCGACACGATTCTGGCGGAGGCGACCGCCGGCGACCGGAGCGGCCGGGCGTCCGTCGTCCATCAGTGGAACCTCGTCCCCGGACTGACCTTCACGCTCGAGCCCCCGGGGACGGCGAGTCTGCTGGACGAGGAGTTCACGGCGGTCGCCACGGTCCTGCTCGACGGCTCGCCTCTCGCTGGTGCGGACGTGGCCTTCGTCGCGACGCAACCGGGTCAGGGCGACCGGTCGGGGACGGCACGGACGGGCGAGGACGGGCGGGCCGGCTTCACCTACACGCGGGACAGCGTCGGGACGGATCTGGTGACGGCGTCCGTGCTGCTGGCCGACGGTCGCCGGGGTGAGGCCTCCATGACCCACCTGTGGCGCGGCGAGGACGAGGTGGCACCTCCGCCGGCCGAGCCGCCGAGCGTCGAGGCGCGGGGCGTGATCGTGCCCGCAGGACTCGCCTCGGTGGTCGGCACCGGCTGTCCACGGCTCACTCGAGTGCTGCTGTTCGTGAACGGGGAGCAGGTCGCGACCACCCAGGCGGGGCGGGACGGCACGTACCGGACGGACGTGCGTCTCCCGGCGGGACTGACCGTCGGTCAGTACCCCCTCGAAGCCCGGTGCGAGCCGGTGACGGCGACGAACGAGATCGCCGTCGTCGCGCCGGCGTCGACCAGCGGTACGGCGGGCGCGCAGGCGACCACCGCCGTCGCGACGTTCAGCTTCTTCGTCCTGCTCGGTGGCCAGCTGGTCAAGGGGGCGGGCGGCTACTCCGCCGGGGGCGGCTGAGCCGGCTGCCCGATGGGGCACGCCGCGGTGCGCGCAAGTCCGCGCCGCGGCGCACGCCGTCGATCGGCGCATTCGGGACCCTTGACGAGTCCCACGCGCGGGAGGAACGAGTGATGCCCGAATACCGCCACGACCAGGACCGCGACGAACAGGTTCACGCCACCCAGCGGCTCCGAGCGGACGGGAGACCGTCTCCGCAGGCGATGCTGGCGGCCGCCTCGGGGCGCACCGACGTCCTCTCCGGCTCCACCGTGCTCGCGCTCCAGCGCACCGCGGGGAACGCGGGCGTCGGCGCCATGCTGGAGGAGGAGCGCTCCCCGGTGCACGACGTCGTGGGCTCCGGCGGCGGGTCGCCCCTCCCGACCGACGTGCGCACCGACATGGAGACCCGGCTGGGGGCCGACTTCGGCGACGTGCGGGTGCACACCGACGACAAGGCGCACGACTCCGCCCGGGCGGTGCACGCGCAGGCCTACACGGTCGGCTCGGACGTCGTGTTCCAGCGAGGCGGTTACGACCCGTCCAGCACGGCCGGACGGACGACGCTGGCGCACGAGCTGACGCACGTCGTGCAGCAACGCAGCGGCCCCGTGGACGGGACGCCGGCGGCGGGCGGCATCCGCGTCAGCGACCCGTCGGACCGGTTCGAGCGCGAGGCCTCGGCGAACGCGGAGCGCGCCATGTCCGACACCGCGGAGGCGCCCGCGCCGGTCTCTGCCAGCCCGATCGGGGTGCAGCGCCAGGAGGAGGGGGAAGAGGAAGAGGAGTCCCCGCCCGCCTGATCCTGCGAGTCACTGTCCTCCGACGTAGGGAGATCCCTCCGGGCAGCTCTGAGCGCAGTCGATGGAGAGGCCAGGCCATGTCCCGACGGGCCACGGATCCTCCACGGTTTCCTGTCACCGACTCGGCCGTCCCGCGTGCGTTGCTAGCGGCTCGACGACCGTGGCACATCGCACTTCTCGCCGCGATCGCCGTCGGCCTGCTGACCGCGTGCGGCTCGTCTCCGAGCCCCCAGCCCCTTCCCGACCCGGTTGCAGTGGCCTCGGACAACGCGGCGCCAGAGGCCTCACCGGAGGCGACGCTCCCGGAAGCGACGCTCGCGGAGGCATCGACCGAGTTCGAGCCTCCGCCCGCGCCCGCTGTCCCGGAGGAAGCGCCGTCCACGGTGGTCAGCGGCCACACCTACGACTGGAACGGCGATCCCTTGGAAGGGGTGCTGCTGCAGTTCTACATCATTCCTCGGGGATACGGAGACGTGTACCAGATCTACAGCGGCCCCGACGGGGGCTATGGCTTCGAACTTCCGGAGGGCGTCTACAACGTTCTCGCTACCTATTACTTCTCCGACGATCCGGGGGACTACGCGGATCTCGTGACGGAGTCCGGAGAGATCAACGTGCCCATCACCGGGCCGCCGGGACTGATCATCGACTGGTATCTCCCCTGAGCGGTGGCGTCCGGGTCGTGACGTCGACTGGACCTGAGCGGCGGGTGCGTCAGCGTTCGCGACTCACCTCCGCATCATCGTGCCGTTGGGCAGGAACACCCTCGCCATCTCGGTGTCGCTGACGACCAGCACGACTTGCTTCGTGCTGGCCTGCTGAACGAAGAAGTCCTGGCAGGTACTACACATCGGCCGCGTGACCCCGACGGCTCGCGCCTCGACCCGCGTGAAGACCTGCCGCTCGGCGTGGGACGTGGCGTACTGCTCCTCGACACCCTGATCGAGTCCGCCCAATCCGGCAGGTTCGACGAACCCCCCGACGGCCGGCTTCTGCGCGCGGGCTTCTTTGGGGATCTGACTCGGATCGTCGGTGGGGCCGAAATGGAGGATGTCCTCGCTTTCGGGATTTTCCGCCGACATCGGTACGAGTGGCGCCGGAACGCCTCGCCTCTTGCCCTGCTCGAACAGTCCCGTCATCGTGCCGTGGCGCTGACCCGCTGCCACATCGGCGAGGTTCGCATCGTGCGCGGACAGTGGATGCACGTCGTCGCGCCTTGTTCGTCCCTGGGTGCCCCATCCGCTCAGGGACGTCACGCCGCCACCGCACGCCACCGTCTTGTCCAAAAGGGTGTTGCCTTTGGAGATCTGGCCACGCTCCACCAAGCTGTAGAAGAGGCGCTGCTGCTCGCCGGTGGCCCTCCGCAGTTCCGCCCGCGACACCATTACGAGAGTTGCGATGTCGGAATCCGTCCACCCTGCCAATTCGGCCTGCTGACCGGTCGCCGTGACGGGGGCGGCTGCACCATCGCCGTCCTGCCGCTGCAGAGTGACGGTCCACTTGGTTACGGAAGGTCCCGCGACGCGCGGGCTGTTGGCGCCCTCGAGATGGACGACGTCCTTCTCCGCCGAGTGCCGATCGATGACGACGCCGAGCGACTTGACGCGGTTCTCCCGCTTCAGCTGCGGCAGACGCTTGCGGACCTCCGCCAACGAGTTCTGCGGGTTCGTTAGTAGTTGCTGGCCCGCTTGCATGGCCGCCTGGAGTGCCGCGCTCCGCTCGGCGGGGCTCCGCTTGTCCTGCTTCTTCAAGCCGAGCTTCTCCTTGGCGCCCTCCACCTTGCCCTTCACGTAACCCTTGGCTGCTTCGTACTTCTTCTTCACGTAGGCCTTGCCGGCTTCGTACTTCTTCTTGACGTAGCCCTTGACCGCTTCGTACTTCTTCTTCCCGTAGGCCAGGGCCTTCGTCGCCAGCTTGATGAGCGGCCGGGCCATCTTGAGCCCCTTGTCGACCACCCAGTCGACAGCCTTGCCGACGTACCCCTGGGCCTTCTCGAAGATCGCCTTGACCTTCTCGGAGATCCCACCCAGCCCCAGCAGCCCGGCCAGGAAACTGATCACGAGGGGGACGGCCCTCGAGAGCGCGGCCTCGATCTTCGCGGGGACGCCACCCATACCGCCGCGGGCGATGTCCATGACGGCGTCGATGATCGTGCCGATGAACTCGCCCATCTCCTGGCCGCGCTCCATGATCCACTGCACGACGCTGATGAGCGCTTGGACGATCTTGATGAGAGCGCCGGCGGGGTTCAGCATGCCGAGCACCCAGGTGATGCCGGCCTTCACGACCTTCTCGATGACGAAGGACTTGATCTGGCCGAAGATCATCTCCTTGACGTCGCCGACCTTCTCCTTGATCCAGTCCCAGATCCCCGCGATGCCCTTCGTGGCGAGGACGACGAAGATCTCGATCTTGGACTCGACGACGTCGATGACCTTGGCGACCAAAGGCATCTTCGCCAGGATCCGCCCCTTGATGTTGCTCCAGGTGAGGCCGAGCAACTGGGCGAGCATCTTGACGATGCCCATCAGGTCGAACTTCTCCGGCAGCTGGATCCCGGCGTTGGCGAGCTGACCGAACAACCACCCCTGGAGCCCCTTCTTCAGGTGCTCGAGGATGTTGCTCGCGAAGTTCATGAAGCCCTGCTTCACGGCGCTCATGAAGTTCGAGATGAACGTCACGGGGGCTGCGACGATCGCCTTGAAGGCCGCGGCTGCCTTGGACAGCACGCCCAGGAACAGGTCCTTCAGTTTCAGGATCGCCCCGATGGACTCGCCGACGGCGTTCTTGGCCTTGTCGACGAGTCCCTCGTTCTTCGCCTGCTCGGCCTTGATCTCCTCGTCGACGGCGTTGCGGGCCTCCACGTACTTCTGGGCGAGGTCCTCGACGAGTGACTCCTGCTTCTCGTCGACGTCCGACTCGAGCTGGTCGAACTTCCCGGATACCTCGGTGGCCGTGGCCTCCGCGATCTTCTGCAGATCCTTGGGCTGGGAGGCGACATAGGCCTTGATCTCCCGCCGCCCGGCGGCGATCTTCTCTTTGGCCGCGTCCAGTTCACCGCCGATGAGGTCCGCGACGCCGGAGATGACGGCGGACATCTTCTCCTCGTACAGCGCCTTGGCGCGGACGAAGATGTCGTTGGCCTCCTTGGGGACGCTCATGAACAGGTCGCCGGTCCACCGCGCCCATCCCGCCGGCCCGGAGTAGCGCGCGTCCTTGTACTTCTCCATGTCCGCCTTGTGCTTGGCGGTGAAGGCGGCGCGCGCCTCGGCCTCACCCTTCTCGAACATGCCGCTGACCTTGGTGTCGAGACCCTTCAGGATGGCCTCGACCTCGCCCTTGACCCGGTCGTAGATCTTGTTGATGTCACCCGAGATCCGCTTGCGCTCGGTCTCCTCCCGCGCCTTGGCGGTGTTCTTCTGGGTGCCCACCTGGCCGCCGGCCCGGCCCTTCGCCGCGACCATCGCGCCCACCGCGGCCTTGGCGTCGGTGCCGGCGCCCGCCTGGGCCTGCTGGAGCGCCTGGCCCTCCTTCTGGCGGATCTGTCCCGGCGCTTCGGCCGCGTGCGCCTGGGCCTCCTGTTTCGCGGCCAGGGCCTGTTGCATCTGCGGCTCGTTCGACGCCGCCAGATCCTTGTCGGAGACGTCCGCCTCGGCCATGGACGACGAGACGCCACAGGGTCCGGCGCGGAGATCTGTCTGCCCGGCCGGCGCCTTGCCCGGCATCGCCTTGGCGCCGTCGACCGCCGGCACCTTCGCCGGGGGCTGCGGCGGCAGGGGAGTGACAGCCTTCTCCTTGGCGGCCGACGGGTCCGGCGGCTGCGCGGTCTTCTCGGCGATGTCCCCGGCGGAGGCCTGCTTGCCCGCCGTGACCTTCCCCATGACCTCGCCCTTGACCGCATCGGCCTTCCCCGAGGTCGCGAACTTGTCCGCCTCGTCCAGGTTCTGCGGGGCGGACTTGGCGATCGCCGTCTTCACCGCCGCCATGAACGCGGCCTTGTCGAAGCCTTTGGGCTTCGCGGCGGCCATGGTGTCGGCCTGAGCCGCCTTGGCCTGGCTCGCCTTGTCGTCGGCGGGCGGCTCGGCGGCCTTGCGCGCCTGGTCGGCCTCGGCGGCGCCGGTCGGGTGCTTCTTGGCGGAGGAGGCGGCCCCCTTGATCTGGCCCTCGACCGCGGCGAATCGGGGATCGGCCTTCGGGTCGGCCGCCACGGGAGCCACCGGCGGCGCAGGACAGGCTCCGCCGCCGTCCACGAGTCGTTGGAGGCCCTGCGTGCGGTTGCCCGGCCCTCCGCGGGGCAGCGTCGTCCGCGATGCCGGCGCACGGAGGCCCGATGCACCTCGGGAGACGAGTCTCGCCACCGCGGCGTTGCCGGCCTGGCTCTGCAGACGCATGACGGCGAGGGGACCCAGAGACCGGTCGGCAGGCGGCCGTTGGGCGCCGTCGGCATCCGTCCGCCGGGCGCTCGCCGCCGGAGCTGCGCGTCCGTTGCCTTCCGGCGCGCGCGCGACGTCCCTCATGGCTCCGCCCCATCGGTGGGAGCCCTGTGGGCAGCACGGCCCCGGTGCGGGCCGGCGCTCGCACCGCCGGCCGTCCGACGTCCGCCGACCATGGTCCGAGGATGGCCGATCCGGGTGCGCCAGGGCCTTGGCTGGCACGCATCGCTCAGGGCACCAAGCAGTGCCCCAAAGTGCAATTGCAGGTCCTAGTCGCCACCGCGTCGGAAATCGTGCACAGGCCGGTTCGGGCAGTCCGGGCGGAATCGGTGAGTCACGGCAGTGGCACGTCGGCGGCGCAGAGGAGGACGTCCTGGCACCCGTACTCGTCCATCAACCGGACGGTGGCCAGCTGCGCGGCCTCGAGCTCGACGAGCCCCTGCCGGCTCAGGCCGTAGCACCGGTAGCCGTCCGCCGTGCACAGGTCGGCCAGCAGGGCGCGCAGCTGCACCGTCCCGGGCAGGACCTCGACGAACAGGGTCGGTCGCCGCTCGCGGAGCTGGTCGCGGATCGCGGCGAGCAGGAGGTGCTCCTGACCCTCGACGTCCATCTTGATCAGGTCCACGCCCTCGGTCAGCCGACGGACGTCGATGGCCGGCACGTCGAGGACGGCGTCGACGTCCCGTGCCATGTCCGCAGGCAGCTCCGTGTCCGGCGACAGGAACGCGACGGTCGGCGTCGCCGCCTGGTCGGCCGGGACGAGCAGCGCCACCGTCGAGGCCGCGGCATCCGCGACCGCCGCGGCCTCGAGGACCTCGACCGTGGTCACGGAGTTGAGGGCGAGGTGGGTCCGGCAGATCCCGGCGGAGACGGGGTGCGGCTCCACCGCGACGTAGCGCACGCCCGGCGCGGCCCGGGCGCCCTGAACCGCGAAGTACCCGATGTTGGTCCCGAGCTCGAGCACCGACGTCGATCTCCGGCAGAAGGCGCGCCACCAGGGGAGCAGCTCGGGCTCCCAGCCCTGCTCGCCGAGCCAGTAGAGCTGCTCGAGGACCTGCGAGTCGATGGCGACGAACTCGAGGTCCGGGTTGTCGACCAGGCGGAAGCGCGACACGGCGCGGGGAATCCCGCCCCGGTACAGACCCCGCAGCACCTTCCGGCGGATCCGCGCCGGCACCGTCGCCCCGGAGCCGGGCGCAAGGGCCCGACGCAGCGCGTCGGCGAGCCCGATCGGCATCGGACCGACGACGGCCCGGGCGAGCCGTCGTCCGACCGCACTCACAGGGACGACGAGTAGCCGCCGAACGCGACGGAGGACTCCCACACCCGCACGGCCAGCGTCGTACCGGGCAGCCGGCCCAGCGAGGCTGCGAGCTGATCGTGCAGCCACCGGGCGAACACCTCGACGGTCACGGCCTCGGCCGGGACGACCGACTCCAGGTCCACGCCCTCGACCCGGGCCGCGGCGTCCCGCAGCGCCTGGTCCAGGAGGTCGAGGTCCACGACCATGCCGCGCTCGTCGAGGTCGTCCCGGCGGACGACGACGTCGAGCCGGTAGTCGTGCGAGTGCCGCTCGCCCTCGGGGGGCGGCATGCCGGGCATCACGTGGAAGGCCCGCACCTGCAGCGCTGTCCCGGTCTCGTACACGGGGCTATTGATAGCGCAGCGCGACGTGGAAGACACCGGGTTCGCGGCTGTCCAGCGCCCGGTAGGCCGCGGGCGCCTCCTCGAACGGGAATTCGGTCGTCACCAGAACGGACAGCGGCAGCTCACCGAGCAGGGCGACGGCGACCCGGCGGCGGCGGCCGACGTCCCAGCGGCCGGAGAGTGCCGCCGGAATCGTGGACACCTGGCTGCTGCGGATCGTCAGCCGACGCCTGTGGAAGGAGCCCCCGAGCGGCAGCTCGACGTGCTGGCGGCCGTACCAGGAGCCCACCAGCGCGGTGCCCTCGTGGGCGAGGAGGTCCAGCGCCCCGGCGAGCGCCGTGGGGGAGCCGGACAGCTCGAGGAGAAGCGGTACGCCAGAGGACGGCAGGCGCGACGGCAGCTCCCCGGGCTCGACCGTGGGGATGCCCATCGAGGCCGCGAGCTCGCGGCGGTATCCCGAGGTGTCGGCGGCGACCACGGTCGCGCCGGCCCTCTGCAGCAGCAGGGCGGTGATCACGCCGACCACGCCCAGACCGAGCACGGCAACGGTCTCCCGCGCCACCGGGCCGGCATCCAGGCTCAGCTGCAGGCCGGTCTCGACGTACGGGAACAGGGTGGCCACGCGTGGATCGGTGCCCTGGGGGAGCGGGAGAACGTCGTCCTCGCCGACGACGAATCGGTCCTGGTGCGGATGGAACGCGAAGACCAGCGTCCCCGCCGGCACCGGGCCGGTCGAGTGCTCGACCTCGCCCACGCAGCTGTAGCCGTACGGGAACGGATAGCGGAACGTGCCGCCGAGCGCCCCGATCTTCTCGTCGACCGGGAGGTCCGGGTCCAGCAGTCCCCGGTAGGCGAGCAGTTCGGTGCCGGTGCTGATGCCCGAGTACCGCGTGCGCACGACCAGTCGGCCCGGACCGGCGTCCGGCAGGTCGACGGCCCCGAGTTCCACCCGCCCCGGCGCGACGAACACCAGTCGGAGGCCCTCCACACGACTCACCCCCCAGGTCTCGTCGCCTGCTCGTCCCGCCCGGGCGACGGTAGCGTGCGGGATCCCCCGCTGACGCGAGAGCGAGGAGTCGGGCGCATGGATCCTGCAGAGTCGCTGGGTGACCGGTGGACACCGCTCGAAGCGGCGTCCGCGCCGATCCCGACGCCGTACGGCGAGTTCCGGGCACGCGCGTTCGAGAACCCCTCCGGGCACGTGCACCTCGCGCTGGTGTTCGGCGAGATCGGCGAGGGGGAGTCGCTGCTGACCCGGGTGCACTCGGAGTGCCTGACCGGGGACGCCCTCGGCTCGCTCCGCTGCGACTGCGGCGTGCAGCTGCGAGCGGCACTGCGGAACGTGGCCGCCGAGGGACGTGGCGTCGTCCTCTATCTCAACGGCCACGAGGGCCGGGGGATCGGGCTGGTCAACAAGCTGCGGGCCTACGTGGAGCAGGACGCGGGAGCCGACACCGTCGACGCCAACCTGCGGCTCGGTCTCCATGCCGACCTGCGGGACTACGGCGACGCGGCCGCGATCCTGGGAACCCTGGGGGTCCGGTCGGTGCGGCTGCTGTCGAACAACCCGGGCAAGGTGGCCGGTCTGCGGCGGCACGGGATCACGGTCGAGTCGTTGCAGCCGCTCCGCACCGCCGCGAACCGGCACAACCGGGCCTACCTGGAGACCAAGCAGGAGCGGCTCGGACACCTCCGGTCGACGGGGCCGGGGCTGGACGAGCTCCCCCTCGCGCCGGTCGACGCCGCGAGCCTGCTCGGCTCGCTGCACCCCCGCGTCGACCGGCCCTACGTCGTCCTGAAGTACGCCCAGACGCTCGACGGGCGGATCGCCACCCGGACGGGCGACGCCAAGTGGATCAGCGGCGAGCCGGAGCGGCGGGTCGCGCACGCCATGCGTTCCGGCTGCGACGCGGTCCTCGTCGGAGCACGCACCCTGCTGCAGGACGACCCGCAGCTCACCGTGCGGATGGTCCCGGGCGCATCGCCGCTGCGCGTCGTCCTGGACTCGACCTTGCGGACGCCGCTGACCGCGAAGGTGCTGTCCGACGACGCCGCCACGGTGATCCTGTGTCGCCCCGACGCGGACCCGGCCCGCCGCCAGGCGCTGGTGTCGGCGGGCGCCACGGTCCGGGACGTTCCTCCCGGTCCCGACGGGCTCCGGGTCGACGAGGTGCTGCGCCTGTTGCGGTCCCTCGGGGTCGCCTCGCTGCTGGTGGAGGGTGGCGGCCGCGTCCTCACCTCGATGCTGCGCGCGGCGGCGGTCGACCGGCTCGTCGTGTCGCTGTCGCCGACCATCATCGGTTCGGGGATCGAGGCGGTCGGGCCACTCGGCATCGACCGGGTCGCCGACGGCATCCGGCTCGTCAACCGGTCGGTGTTCCTGGCGGGGAACGACGTCCTGATGGGGTTCGACGTGGCGAACGCATCCGGCGTCCCGGCGGAGCCGATCGGGTGACCGGGGGTACCGCCGACACCGGTGCAGGCCGCACGCCCGGCGGGCGGGAGGTGACCTGGAGATGCCTGAACGTGCTCGACCGGCTCCCTGGGAGGCCCGGCTGAGCCGCCCCGGTTCACCCGTGTGCGCGCCGGACTGGCTGGCGCTGCGTGAAGGCGCAGACGCCGCGGCGCGGGCGCCGGAGCTGGTCGAACTCCTCCGCGTCCACCTGGCGGCCGCTGCCCGCCCCGGCATGCCGGCGGTGATCCGGGACCTCGGCTGCGGCACCGGATCGATGGGCCGCTGGCTGGCCCCGCGGCTGTCCGGGCCGCAGGTGTGGATCCTGCACGACCGTGATCCCGGACTCCTCGCCTCCGCCGCGGCGAGCCTGCCCGCCGTCGGCGCCGACGGCGCCCCCGTCTCGGCACGGACGCAGGAGGGCGACCTCACCGAGCTGCGCTCCGCCGACCTGTCCGGGACCGCGCTGGTGACCGAGTCCGCCGTTCTGGACCTGCTGACGGCCGAGGAGGTGGACGGGCTCGCCGCCGCGTGCACCGGGGCCGGAGTCGCTGCGCTGCTGACGTTGTCGGTCACCGGGCGCGTGGAGTTCGCGCCGTCCGATCCGCTGGACGCCGCGTTTGCCGATGCCTTCAACACTCATCAACGGCGCAGCACCGGCGACCGATGGCTGCTGGGGCCCGACGCCGCCGCCGTCGCCGTGGACGCGTTCACCCGGCGGGGTGCGGTGGTGGAGAGCCGGCCGAGCCCGTGGCGCCTCGGTGCCGATCAGGCCGAGCTGGCCGAGGAGTGGCTGCGCGCCTGGATCGCCGCCGCCTGTGCCCAGCAGGCCGACCTCGAGCGGTCGGCCGGCGCCTACCTCGGCCGCAAGCTCGACGCCTGTCACGCCGGGCGGTTGCGGCTCGTGGTCGGCCACGTCGACGTGCTCGCCGTCCCGTCGGGAGCGTCGTGAGGCCGTGCTGCGGGCACGGTCCTCGTCACTACCCGGCCTGACTCGGCCAGCCCTTCTCGCCGACGTACCAGACGGCCGACGTCAGGATGGCGAGGACGAGGAGGGAGAACAGGAGCCCACCGGCCACCGGCAGGAGCCACCCGGGTGCGCGCTTCGACCGGACGGCGACGACCTTCACCACGATGGTGCCGACGACGGCGCAGCCGAGCAGGCCGTGCACCATCGCCCGCGGGGTCACCACATGGCCGTTCGGCAGCGTCCCCACAACCTCCAGGCCCAGCGACCACAGGCAGTGGTAGGTGACGAATATCGTCAGCACCAGGGCGGTGGCGCCGCTGGCGCGATGCGCCGTCCCCAGCCAGGACGGGGACCGGATCCCGAGCTTGCCGTACATCCAGAGCGCGGTGGCGATCTGGAAGACGACCAGCACCGCGATCGCCGTCGAGACCACGGTCTTCATCGCGAGGACGGTCGGGTACCCGAGGGTGGTCGTGCCGCTGAGCGTCGGATCGTGCAGCCGCCCGAACACCCCGACGAGCAGGGCGACCACCGCGCCGGCGACGAAGGCCGTCAACGGGACCGACATGCGCCTCTGCACGGTGGTGTCCGCCATCGGCACAGGATGCTCCTGGCCCGTTCGGTTGGGAATGCTGTCGGCACCGCCTCAGCCGTGCTCGCGCGACCGGGACGCCGGCGACGCCACCGAAGCCGGTTCGTGCCTCTCCGCGGCGCGCCGGGCCCGCGTGCGGCGGATCCGATCACCGGCGAGCACGAGCGCACCCGGCATCGTCGCGACGAGTCCCATCACGCCGTACGCCGTGGCGGTGGCCACCCCCTGAGCCGCGCCGAGGCCGGCAGCAGCGAAAGCCCACGCAGCCACCCCCTCGCGCGGCCCCCACCCGCCGACGTGGAGGGGCACCACCATCGCGAGCAGCGCCAGCATCGCCAGCGGCCACAGCTGCGACGGCGGCGCGTTCGATCCGGTGGTCCACGCCGCGATCATGAACAGGCTGCCGTGACCGAGGGCCACGACCACCGAGGTGACCAGGACGACGGGCCACGCTCGTCGGTCGAGCACACCGTCCCTGATGTCGGCCCGCGACGCCCGCAGGACCCGTGCCCGCCGGGACGGTCCGAGCTGCGGGACGGCCCGCAGCACGACGGCCACGCCGAGTGCGCCGGCGACGGCGGTCGCCGCCACCCAGCCCATCACCGGGCGCACCGGGGAGTCCAGGAGCAGCAACGACAGCACGGCCAGCACCACGAACACGACCTGGCTGGCCGCACGCTCCCACCCGACGGCGCGCAGACCGCGACCGACGTCCCCTGCGTCCAGGCCGTGCCGCACCCCACGGTGGACGTCTCCGACGACGCCGCCGGGCAGGGTGCTGTTGAGGAACTGGGACCGGTAGTACGCCGCGACGGCCGTGCCCAGCCGCAGGCCGACGCCCAGGCCCCGCGCGACGGTCTGCCACCGCCACGCCGAGCAGACGGTGGTCAGGACCGTGATCGACGCGGCGGCCAGCAGGGACCAGACGCTGATCAGGCGCACCCCGTCGAGGAACGGGCCGGTGCCGAGGCGCCAGACGAGGACCGCGAGGATCGCCGCACCCCCGAGCGGACGGGCCCACGTCCACGTCAGGCGCCTTCCGCCGCTCATGACTCGCCCGCCCCGCGGGCACCCGGCAGCCGGCCCGGCTCCCCGGCGGCCGCGACCAGCACCGCGGCGACGCGGCGCGCCGTCGCACTCCAGCCCTCCAGCGACGACCGTCGTTCGGACGCCGCCCGGCGCAGCCGCTCGCGCAGGCCGGCGTCGCCCAACCAGGTGCCGAGCGCCTCGCGGAGGGCGTCCGCGTCGTCGGGCGGCACGAGCAGTCCCGGCGGACCGCCGGACGTGCGCCCCAGCGCTTCGGGCACCCCGCCGACCGCGGCCGCGATGACCGGCAGCCCGACCGCCAGTGCCTCGGTGACGACCATGCCGTACGCCTCGAGGCGTGACGGCAGGACCAGCACGTCCGCAGCCTGGTAGTGCCGGCGCAGCTCCTCGCCCACCCGTGGCCCGGCGAAGCAGATCCGGTCGGCCATGCCGGAGTCGGCGCACTGACGGCGGAGCCGCTCGACGAACTCCGGATCACGGTCGAGGGGACCCACGAAGGTGCAGCGCCACGGCGGGAACGCGATGCCGCGGAGCGCGTCGAGCAGCAGGTCGGGCCCCTTGTGGTGGGCCACGGCGGCGACGCACAGGAGCCGGCCGCCGCCGGGTGTGCCGGGTGCTCTCTCGCCGCGGTCCGCCCCGGGCCGGGCTGTGTGCACTCGCTCCGGGGGCAGCCGGTAACGCCCGAGCAGCTGCTCCCGCGTCCACGCGCTGGTCGTGATGACGGCGTGGACGTGCGTGAGGACGGCGCACTCGGCCTCCGCGGCGACGGCGACGTCGCCGAACGGCATGTGCACCAGAACCACCAGGCGCAGCCGACGGGACTCCGGCACGAGGACCGCGGCCGCCGCCGAGGCGATCAGTCCGTCGAGCAGGACGAGCCCGCCGTCCGGCACGGCGCCGACCGCGCGCGCCAGCCGGGACATCGACGCCGGGTCCGGGCCGGGCCACGCACCGGGCACGACCATCTCCCGCACGTCCCAGCCCGACGCGGCCAGCTCGCCGCAGAGCCGCCGGTCGTAGCTGTTCCCGCCGCTCGGTCGCGCGGGGTCGTCGATGCCGTCCGGCAGGACGACTTGGACGGTCGTCACAGCACCGCGACGGAGATGTGCCCGCCGGCCCGTTCGTGCCACGAAGATGCACCCGCGTCCCGTGTCACCGGCAGCACCTCCTCGACGCGTGTGGGGAACCGCATCGTCGCGCCTTTCCGTGCCGCTGGGCGCACCTATCGACGCGGAGGTGCCGTGCTCACCGTTTCCCAGGGCGTGCGGTTCGGGTTGATCGCGCAGGCCGCGGTTCTCGCCGGGCTGGCCGGTGCGGGCGGCTTGAGCGTGGTCGGCGCCCTCGCCGGCCTCGCCTACGCGGCCGTCGCGGTCGCACTGCTGTCGCGCGCCTTCCGGCGCTCGGGTGCCGGGACGATGGGGCCGGCCGATCTGGTCACGCTGACGCGTGCCGCGCTCGTCGGAGGCGTTGCGGCGCTGGTCGCGGACTCCTTCGTGGGTTCCGAACCCGTGGCCGCGCTGACCGCGCTGGCCGTCGTCGCGCTCGTGCTCGACGCGGTGGACGGCCGCGTGGCCCGGAACACCGGGACGGTGTCGGCGGTCGGAGCCCGCTTCGACATGGAGGTCGACTCGGTCCTGGTCCTCCTGCTCAGCGTGTACGTCGCCCACTCGCTCGGTCCGTGGGTCGTCGCGATCGGGTCGGTGCACTACGTCTTCGTCGTCGCCCGCCGCGGGCTGTTCTGGCTGCGCGCCCCGGCGCCTCCGCGCTACTGGTGCAAGGTCGTCGCGGCCGTCCAGGGCATCACGCTGGTCACGGCGGCGGCGGGTGTGTTGCCCGGGCTCGTCGCCGTGCTGGCGCTCGTCGCGGTGGCGGTCCTGCTCGCCGAGTCGTTCGGCCGTGAGGTGTGGTGGCTCTGGCGCCACCACCGGGCCGGATCCGGTGCGGTCGTCCAGAGGACCGTCGGGTCGGTCCATGCCTGACGGGGCGGGCACGGCCACGGGACGACGGCGGCGCGTGCTGTCGACGGCCCTGACGCTGCTCGCCGTCCTGCTGGTCTGGTCCGTGCTCGTGCTTCCGGAGCGGCTCTTCCGCCTCAGCCCCGCGGGCTTCCTGCGCATCCCGCTCGAGGTCCTCGTCCTCGTCGGGCTGGCCGTCCTGCTGCCGTCGCGATGGATCCGGGTGGTCGCGACGGTCGCCGGCGTCGTGCTGGGGGTGGTCACGGTCGTCCGGATCTTCGACCTCGGCTTCCGCGAGGCGCTCCACCGGCCGTTCAACCCCGTGGACGACTGGCGGCTGCTCCCGGCGGCCGTCGACATGCTCCACGAGTCGTTCGGTCCGGGCTGGGCGGACGCCGTCGTGGTCGGCACCGTCCTCGTCGTCGTCCTGGTCCCGGTGGCGGTGACACTGTCGGTGCGGCGGGTCTGCCGGGCGTCGGCGCAGCGGCGGCGGATCGCAGCGGGTACGGCGGGTTCGCTCGGCATCGTGTGGCTGGTCTGCGCGGTCGTCGGCGTCCAGCTGGTCCCAGGGGTGCCGGTCGCCTCCCGGGGGGCCGCCGAACTGGCCACCGTGCAGGTCGCCGCGGCCGCGCGCAACGTGGGGGACCGGTCGGTGTTCGGTGCGGAGCTGGCGGCCGACGACCCCTGGAGCAGGGTGCCGGCGGCGGAGCTGCTCACCGGCCTGCGTGGCAAGGACGTGATCTTCGTCTTCGTCGAGAGCTACGGGCGGGTGTCCGTGCAGGAGTCGTCGGTCGCGCCGGACATCCGGGCACTGCTCGACGCCGGCACGGAGACGCTGGGGGCCGCGGGATTCACCATGCGCAGCGCGTTCCTGACGTCGTCGACGTTCGGCGGGGTCAGCTGGCTGGCCCACGCCACGCTCCACTCCGGCCTGTGGGTGGACACCCAGCAGCGCTACGACCAGCTGCTCCCCAGTGACCGCTTCACGTTGCCCGCGGCGTTCGACCGGGCCGGCTGGCGGACGGTCGTCGACGTGCCGTCGAACCGGGATCCCTGGCCGGAGGGCCGGGCGTTCTACCGCTTCGACGTGGACTACGACCGCAACGACGTGGGGTACGAGGGCCCCAAGTTCAGCTTCGCGGCGATCCCGGACCAGTACACGATGGCGGCCTTCGAGCGCCTGGAGCTGGCATCGGGTCATCCGCCGGTGATGGCGGAGATCGACCTGGTGTCCTCCCACGAACCATGGACACCGTTGCCGCGCCTGCTCGACTGGGACGAGCTCGGGGACGGCTCCGTCTACGACGGCATGCCCGCGGCCGGACCGGCACCCGCGGACGTGATCGGGAACGCCGCCCAGGTCACGGAGCTCTACGGGCAGTCGATCGAGTACGCCCTCAGCGTCCTGATCTCGTTCGTGACGACCTTCCACGAGCAGGACGACGACCTGGTGCTCGTCCTGCTCGGCGACCACCAGCCGGCCACGGTCGTCACCGGGCCGGCCGCCTCGCACGACGTCCCCATCACGATCATCGCCAGGGATCCGGCCGTGATGGACCGGACCTCTTCGTGGGGCTGGGACGACGGGATGCTGCCGAGCCCGGATGCACCGGTGTGGCGGATGGACGCATTCCGCGACCGGTTCCTCACGGCCTTCGGGCCCTCGCCGGGCGCAGCCGTCGCACTCGCGGGGCCGCGCTGAGCGGGTGCACGGCGAGGCAGCTCGGAGTGGCCTCGCTCGGGCCGCGCCGACGCTCGAGCCGCACCGTCGTGGCCGGGCATCGTCGACTCGTCGACGGACGGTGACCACGTGCCGGCACCGCAGCGGGCCGCGGTGCAGACAGCCATTGACGCCCGTTCGCAGGCCTCCCTACGGTCGCAGGGCGTTCCAGAACCGCACCTGGGGGCACGGTCCCGTACACCGTTCCTTGTTCCGGTTTCGCTGTGTCCCTGCCACCGCGCGATGACGCCGGTGGACATCCACGGACATCGGAGTCCCCATGCTTGGACGCCCGGCATTCCCACGATCTCTCCCGTCGACGGCCTTCCCGAGTCCCGGGACGGCGCCGTGGAGGCGACGGCGTCGCTGGACCCTCGTCGCCGCCGTCAGCACCGGCCTGCTCGCCGGCGGCGCCGCCTATCCCGCCGGCGCACACCAGGACCCCGGTGAGGCGAGCACCACCGTCGAGCCCTTCGGCACCACGCCCGACGGCACCGACGTGGAGCGCTGGACCCTGACCAACGGCGAGATGACCGTTCGCGTCCTGACGTACGGCGGGGTCATCCAGACGCTCGAGGTCCCCGACCAGGACGGAGACGTCGACAACGTCGTCCTCGGCTTCGAGGACCTGGCCGGCTACGTCTCGGACGACGACCCCTACTTCGGCTCGCTCATCGGCCGCTACGGCAACCGCATCGCCGGCGGCACCTTCGAGTTGGACGGCGAGACGCACGAGTTGCCGCTCAACAACGGCCCGAACACCCTGCACGGCGGGCCCGACGGGTTCGACGACCTGGTCTGGACGGCCACGTCGATCGGGGACGACGACGTCGCCGGCCTGGAGCTGGAGCTGGTCAGCGCCGACGGCGACCAGGGCTTCCCCGGCACGCTCACCACGACCGTCACCTACACCCTCGACGCCGACTCCCGGCTGGAGGTCCACTACGAGGCGACGACCGACGCGCCGACGGTCGTCAATCTCACCCAGCACACCTACTGGAACCTGGCGGGCGAGGGATCGGGGACGATCTACGACCACGAGCTGCAGATCCACGCCGACGGGTACACCCCCGTGGACGAGACGCTCATCCCGACCGGCGAGATCGAGCCGGTGGAGGGCACCCCGTTCGACTTCCGCGAGCCGACCGCGATCGGCGAGCGGATCCGGGACGACGACCAGCAGCTGCTGTACGGGCAGGGCTACGACCACAACTGGGTGCTGGACCGCTCCGACGACGGCGCGCGCGAGGGCTCGGACAGCGAGGACCCGCTCGAGGAAGCGGCCGTGCTGCACGACCCGGAGAGCGGCCGGACCCTGACGATCACGACCACCGAGCCCGGCCTGCAGTTCTACTCCGGCAACTTCCTCGACGGCACTCTGGTCGGCACCGGCGACCGGATCTACCGCCAGGGTGACGGCCTCGCGCTGGAGACCCAGCACTTCCCCGACTCCCCGAACCAGCCCGACTTCCCCTCGACGGTGCTGCGTCCGGACGAGGTGTACGACAGCACCACGGTGTTCGAGCTGTCGCACTGACGGCGCGGCGGAGGTCCAGGGTGAGCCGGTCCCGGCTCACCCTGGACCCCGCGACGCCCGGGGGGCGCCGGACGGAGCGCCGTCGCGCAGAAGCCGGTGGCGTCGAGACGGCTACTCCTGCGGCGTGCCCGACGGGGTGAGGTTCGCGGCCTCGGCAGGGGCGACGTCGTCGTAGAGGATGGCCATCCGGTCGATGAACCAGATCTTGCCCGCCATCTGGACCGCCAGTCCGAACAGGACCATCCACCCGTCCCGCACGACGAGCCCGCGTGCGATGAACGGAACGCCGAGGGCACTGACGGCGCCGAGCACGTTCGGCGCGACCCGGTGCCGGGGAGGAACGGGGACCTCTTTCCGCTTCGCCCAGTAGGTCTCACCCAGGACGCCCCTGGACGCCCAGTGGTCCAGCGAGCGCGGGGGCGGGAACGCCCTGGGGTTGATCGCGGCCCATGCGCACACCAGGCCCACCGGGACGAGTGCCCGCCGGCCGATCCACTCCCGGGACCAGATCGCGGCGACCAGGAGTGGCGGGATCGGGATCCGCGTGTAGACGCTCCACGGGTTGGCGTGCCGCTGCCAGGCGTCCCCCTCCAGCCCGAACGCCTTGGCCATCCTGGCTTCCACTGCCATGTCGATGCCTCCTTGCCTGCCGGCGGTGCCGTGGTGGCCACCAGGGTTCCGACACCGGAGTGGCCGCACAACACCCCGTTGTCCGGTCCGGGAGGGTGGGGACAGCGGCACGTCGACGCCCGCGCATGTGCACCGCTCGGGTCCCCGGGTGTCGCGGACGGCGCGATGCGGGATGTCCCGGGACACCTGGGAACCGGTGTCCCGGGACATCGGCGAACGAGTCCGACGGGGGACTGGCTACCTCCGCCCACGGCTGACGTCGTCCGGATCGCCGGCCGTGCCCGACGGTGCACGGAGGCGGTAGAAGCGGAAGAAGTCGTCCTGCACCGGCAGGACGTCCACCGTCGCGAACCCGGCATGGACGGCATACCGGCGCAGGGTGTCGGGCCTCATCACGGTCCCGGTGCCGACCGAGCCCGGAGTGGAGAGTCCGTCGGGCAGGCAGCAGGTGATGCTCCAGCCGTACATGAGCCGCTCGACGTCGTCCCCGGGTGCGGTGAACGTCTCCGCGACGTTCTCGTCCATCACGAGCACGACGCCGTCCGGTTCGGCGAGGCGGCGCATCGCGGCCAGGACCGACACGGGGTCGGGCATGTCGTGGACGCACTCGAAGGCGGCGACGAGGTCGTAGCGGTCGGGCACGGTGGCGACGTCGTCGGTGGAGAACCGCACCCGGTCGGCCACGCCGGCCGCTGCGGCGTTGGCCCGCGCCGCCTCGATGGACGGGGCGTCGACGTCGTAGCCGTCCACCGAGACGGAGGGGTGAGCCAGCGCGATCCCGATCGAGGACCAGCCGACCCCGCAGCCGACGTCGGCGATCCGGCCGCCGTCCAGCACCGCCGCGACCTCGGGGATCGAGGGCAGGTACTGGCGGGGCAGCGCGCCGAGGAAGAGCGGCCGGTTGGCTCCGCCCTGCCCCTCGCGGGCGTCCTCGCCGAACTCGGCCCAGCTCACTCCGCCTCCGCTCCGGTACGCCTCGACGAGGGCGTCGAGGCGCTTCCCGAGTCCGCCCACCATCCGTGCCATGGGCAGCACGTGGGCGGGGCTCGTCGGGTCGGTCAGTGCCTCGGCCGGCCCGGCGGGCAGGTGGAACCGTCGGTCGCTCGGTGCCGCGGTCTGGTCGTCGACGGTGAGGACGCCGGCGACGGCCTGGTGCTCGAGCCATTCCCGGGCGTACCGCTCGGCCGTTCCGGTGCGTGCCGCCAGGTCCGAGGAGGTGAGCGCTCCGCTCTCCGCGAGAGCGCGGTAGTAGCCAAGACGATCGCCGAGGTAGGCGGCCTGGACGAACTGCGCGCCGAGGATCGCGTCGAGGAGCCGCTGCGCGAACTCCTCGGCGGTCGGCGCGGTGGCGACGGTCTGCTGCCCGTCGAGGGTGGTGCTCATGGTGTCCTCCGTGCAGGGGTTGGGCCGTTGCTGGGTGTCGGGTGCTGGGTGTCGGGTGCTGGGTGTGGGGGTGCGCCGCGCTCGTGCCGGGGTTCCGGCACGAGCGCGGCACGGGTGCCTCGCCCAGGGCAGTGCAGTCCTAGACGCGGGCGGCCGCCAGATCCATCGACGCGGTGACGAACTCCGCGACGCTCTCGTGGACGACGTCGCGGTCGTGCTCGTTCAGGACGTCGTGCAGGTCGCCGGGGAACGTGAGCAGCCGCGCCCGGGGCAACGCCGCGGCGTTCGCCATGGCATCGGCGACCGGGACGACGGGGTCCTCCTCGCCGTGCACGAAGAGCACGGGCACGTCCGGCCGGCCCTCGGCCAGCCCGGCCGCGATCTCCGGCCAGGTCGTCGCGAGTGCGCGCACCGTCTCCGGCCGGAAGCCGCCGTGCCAGGTGAGCGGGTCGTGCAGCAGGGCGTGCACGTACTCGGGGTGGGTGCTGAACATCTCGCTGGGGTCGACGTCGACCTCGTCGTCGTCCTCGCCGAGCTCGTCGGCCCAGGGCACGGGACGGAGGGGGGCGCCGGAGATCACGAGCGCCTGCGCGATCCCGGGCGAGCGCAGGGCCAGGAGGAACGCCGCGGCACCACCACCGGAGTGGCCGACGATCACGACCGGCCGGTCCGGATGGCGGTCGGTCGCCAGGTTGACCAGCTGCCGGGCGTCGTCGACGTAGTGGTCCCAGGACGCGATGAGCGCCCGTTCGCCGTCGCTGCGGCCGTGGCCCACGGCGTCCATGGCGTGAACGGCGAGGCCGTTCCGCGCCAGCCGGCGGCCGAGCGCGTCGTAGAGGCCGAGGTGCTCGCCGTACCCGTGCAGCAGGACGACGACCCCGCGGACGTCGCCGTCCGGCAGCCACACGTCGTGGTGGATGCGGCCCTGGGACCCGATGAAGGTGGACATGGTGGATTCCTCTCGATCTCGGAACGTGCGGTGGGGTGGTGCGTCAGGTGAATGCGGGCGCGCCGAAGAAGTCGGCGACCGGCACGGTGCCGGCGAAGACCCCGAAGAAGCGATCGGTGCCCGCGGGGTCGTCCTGCAGGGCGGCCAGCAGGTCCTGCAGCGGCGGGGGAGGGGGCTCGAGCGAGGCCTGGGCGTAGGTGAACTCGTACATCGGCATGGCGGCCTCGTTGCGCTGCCGCTCGTAGTCGGCCAGCGCCTCGTCCCAGGGGCGCCGCCCGCAGAGCGCGTCGTCCACGGCGTCGGCGACGAGCTCGGCGGAGGCGAAGGCGTCGGTGATGCCCTGAGCGGTGCAGGGGTCCTTGACGTAGCCGGCGTCCCCGACCAGCGCCCAGCCCGGGCCGTACGGGCGGCGGAAGAAGGCGGGGACCGCGGCGCCGGACCAGCGTTCCTCGCGGCGGCCGGTGCGGAGCCGGTCGGCCAGCTGGGGGGACACCTCCTCGACGGTGCGGAGGAAGCTGCCGGCGATGTCGGTGCGCGCACGCCGGTACTCCTCGAGCGGCCAGCTGACGGCGACGACGGCGAGGCCGTCGTTCGTCGGATTGGCGGACACGACCCGGTACGGCCGGACGAACAGCGACGACTCGTCCAGCGACAGTCCGCTCCAGTAGCTGAAGTAGGTGCCTGACAGCGCCGGCCGGTCCAGGTAGGACGGCGCCTGCGTCATCCGGGCCACCGCCGAGCGCATCCCGTCCGCGCCGATCACGACCGGCGCGGTGGCGGTGAACCGCCGGCCGCCGATCCGGCCCCGGATGCCGTGCACGCGTGGCCCGGCGCCGTCGACCGGGTCCCCGGTGATCAGCCCCTCGACCGTGCAGCCCTCCTGGAGTTCCACGCCGGCCCGGGTCGCGGCCTCGACCAGGATGGTGTCCAGGACGAACCGTCGCGGGCCGTAGGCCTCGCGGACGTCGCCGGCGGGTGGGATCCGGCCGGTGAGGGTGACCGGCCCGAAGTCGATGGCGCCGCCGGTGATGGCCGGGCAGCCGGAGGCGGCGACCTCGTCGCGCAGCCCCCACTTCGCGAGCCGCGCCACGCCGGGCTGCCAGACCAGGTGGGTGGACAGCCGCATGTCGCTCGGGAACTGGCCCCGGTCGACCAGCAGCACCCGGTGGCCCTTCCGGGCGAGCAGCATGGCGGTGGCGGCACCGGCGCACCGGGCGCCGACGACGATGGCGTCATACATGGGGAAGCCCTTCTCGACGGTGACCGCTCCTCGCGGCCGCTGTCGTCGAGAGTCGGGGGCGGGCCTGTCGTCCGGCTGTCGTTCCGGTGCCGTGAGGGCTCGTCGGCGCAGCGGGGCCGTGACAGACTTCGCCGGTCAACCGTCGAGGTGGCCGGCGATGTTCTTTCGTGTCCTCGGTCCGCTCGAGGTCGAGGACGGAACCGAGCGGATCACGATCCCGGGGGAGCGCTCCCGCGCGCTCCTGGTGGCGCTCCTCCTCCAGCCGAACACCGCCGTTCCCACCACCCGCCTGGTCGACGCGATGTGGGGGGAGGAGCCTCCCGACGACCCCGACAACGCGCTGCACCAGGTGGTCCGCAGGCTCCGGTCGCGGCTGGGCCCGCTGAGCGACACCGTGCGTACCCGTGCGCCCGGCTACCTGCTGGCCGCCGACGTGGCGGCGATCGACGCCGAGTGCTTCGAACGAGGGGCACGGGAGGCGCGCCGCCTCGCGCCGGACGATCCGCACCGGGCGATCGCGCTGCTGGACGAGGCACTCGCACTCTGGCGCGGACCGGCGTACGGGGAGTTCTCGGAAGGGTTCGCGCGCGCTCCGGCGACGCGCCTGGAGGAGCTGCGGATCGCCGCGCTCGAGGACCGGTCCGCGCTGCTCCTCGAGTGCGGCGCGGTTCCCGAGGCCGTCGTCGCGGCGCTGGAACTCGTGGCGACGCAGCCCCTGCGGACCCGGCCGGTGGACGTGCTCATGCGCGCCCTGGACGCCGACCGGCGCCCGGCCGAGGCGCTCGAGGCCTACCGCCGCCACCGGGCCGGGCTGGCCGACGAGCTCGGTCTGGACCCGGCGGCAGTACTCGCGGAGCTCGAGGCCCGGATCCTGCGCGGCGACCCGGTCGCGCCTCCGGCCAGGCGTCCGCCGCCCGCGCCGGTCCCGCCGGCGTCGGCGGCCCGGCTGCCGTGGCGCCCCGGTGGCCTGGTCGGGCGCGAGGCCGACGGGGTGCTCCTGCGCGAGTGTCTCGGCAGCCGGCGGCTGGTGACCCTGGTCGGACCCGGGGGAGTCGGCAAGACCCGGCTCGCCCTCGAGGCCGCCCACGACCTGGCGGCAGCCGGTACGCGGGTGTGGTGGGCCGACCTCTCCACGGCGACTCCCGAGCGCCTGGTCGACGCGCTGGCCGAGGCGACCGGGACGGAGAGCCCGCGTGGTCCCGACCCCGCCGACCTGCTCGCCGGCGCTCTGTGCGGTCACGAGGGCGTGCTCTGCCTGGACAACGCGGAGACGGTGCTGGCCGAGCTCGCGCCGCTGGTGGAGCGGCTGATGGAGGCAGCACCCGACCTTCGTCTGCTGGCCACCAGCAGGGAGCGGCTCGGCGTCGCGCCGGAGCACGTCCACGTCCTGGCCCCGCTGCCGCTGCCCTCCGGCGCGGACCGGGACAACCCCGCGGTCCGGCTGTTCGTCGAGCGTGCGCCGGGCCTCGAGGCGGCTGCGCTGTCCGACGACGACGTCGAGGTCATCGCGGCGATCTGCCGTCGACTCGACGGTCTGCCGCTGGCGATCGAGATCGGCGCCGCCCGGGCGCCCATGTTCGGTCTCGGGGAGTTCGCGGATCGGCTCGGCAGGGGGCTCGACCTGCTCACCGGGGGACGGCGCACGGCGGCGGTCCGGCACCGATCCGTCCGAGCGGTGGTGGACTGGTCCTACGGACTCCTCACCGAGGAGGAGGCGCGGCTGTTCGCGCGGCTCGCCGTCTTCCCGAGCTCCTTCGCCCTCGACCGGGTGGAGGCCGTGTGCGCCGAGGCGCCGCTGTCGCCCTCGGCGGTGGCGCCGCTGCTGGCGCGGTTGGCCGATCAGTCGCTCGTCCAGTCCGGTCGCGGTCGGTTCTGGCTGCTCGAGACCCTGCGGGTCTATGCGGGGGAGCGCCTCGGGCCGGCCGAGGTGCTTCCGCTCCGCTCACGGCACGCGGCGGACGTCGCGGAGCGGCTCACCGAGCTCTCCGGCCAGATCCGCACCGCGCACGAGGCGGCCGCCGTGACCGCGATCGCGGCCCTGGGCGCGGACCTGCACGCCGCCTGGTCCTACGCCGCGGAGCACGACCGGCCTCTGGCGGTCCGGCTGGCCGGGGACGTCCATGACTTCGCCTACCAGCGGCAGCGGCTCGACCTGCTCGACTGGGGCCAGACCGTGGCCGCGTGGGATGTCGACTCGCCCCACCTGCCCGACGCCCTGGCGTGCGCCGCCGCGGCGTCCTGGGCCCGTGGCGACCTGCCGAGGGCCGCCGAGCTGGCGGCCCGGGGTGTGGCGGCGGCGGGCGGACCGGAGGCGCCGTCCGCCGCGCGGGCGATGAGCCAGTACGCCTGCCACGCCATGTTCCTGAGTGCCACGGCGGACGCTGTCGAGCGGTACCGCCGCACCGCTGCCCTGCACGAGGCGGCCGGCGATCGGCTCAACGGCCTGATGGCCGAGGTGTCGGTCTGCCAGGCCGCGACGTACGGCGGAGAAGCCGGCTGGGCGGCCGCCCGCGTGGCCGAGCTGCTGGGGCCGCTCCGGAGGCTCGGCAACCCGAGCGGGCTGGCCTGGGCTCATTACGTGCTGGGCGAGGCCACCGCCGAATCCGACCCGGAGCGTGCCCTCGCGGCGTACACCGCCGTGCTCGAGCACGGCACGGACGTGGACAACCGGCTGTTCGTCATGCTGGCGCGCAGCTCCTCGCTCACGCTGCTGGCCCGTGGAGTGTCGGACGTGACCGCGCTCGACGAGTTCGGGAAGGTTCTCGACCAGTGGGAGGACCTCGGGAACGAGCTCTCCCAGTGGTGGGTCCTGGAGAACCTGGTCGTCCTCCTGGCGCGGTTCGAGTGGGGCCGGGAGGCGGCCCTGCTCGCCGGGGCGCTGCTCGCCAACCGCCACCGGTACCCCGCACTCGTCCGGAACGACCGGCTCGACGAGGCCATCACCACGCTGCGGGGGCGCCTCGGGAACGCCGTCACCGAGGCCGCGATCGACGAGGGCGCCACACTTCCCTTCGCGTCGGCGGTGGCGATGGCCAGGGCGGCTCTCGGGGGACGGCACCAGATGTCCTGACGGTCGAGCACGACCTTTCCGAGGTGTCCCGCGAGCGGCGAGGGACTCAGCGACGCAGGGGGTCGGTGCCGTCGAGGCAGCCGTTCGTCGAGAGCACCGCGAAGCGGGCGAACAGTTCCTCGGCGTACCAGCGTTCCCGATGCGTTCGCTGGATGACCGCCGCGTGCGGGGCCCTCTCGTAGGCGAACGCGTTCAATGCCGAGGAGGTGCTCCAGACACTGAACGTTCCCTGGAGCCCGAGTGGTGCCTCGCCGATGCCCAGCGCGAGGCGCAGACCCTCCGCCTGGTGGAGGTCGGCCGAGACGGGCGGCACCGCCCGCCAGAACTGCGCCGCGCGGCGGAGGACCAGCCTGGCGCGCGTGACGGCTGCGACCGGCCCGGCCCATGGACGTGGCGGCGGGTTGCCGAACGGCTCCTGCCGCGACCAGCGGCCCCGGGAGGAGAGCGGGCGCAGCCGGGTGGACCACTCCTCGTCGGCGAACCGCCGCCAGTTCCCGACGACGCGGCCCTCCTCGAACGCCGTGGCCGCCGATGCGTCGTCCCAGACGGCGAGGACTCCCCAACGGCAGGGGTCGGCGTCCCGCGGGGTGAACGTCCTCCCGCTCCCGGTGCCCAGCAGCTTGGCGAAGCGCAGTCCGGGCGTGCGGCGCAACGGGACGCGGTCGGCCGCCACATGGAAGAGGGCCCGTGGAACGGCGCGGCCCGGCACACCCCACAGGTGCAGCGTCACCAGGGCGGGCTCGGACACGAGCCGAGAATCCCTCAGCACCCGACGGCGGGGAAGACGCTCCGTGCGCCCCTGGACGGGGCGTCTCAGCCTCCCGTCGGTGCCGAGTCGGCGAGGCCACTCAGGATCGCGCCGAGGAGCTCCGCCCGCTCCGCCGGGTCGGTCACCTGCTCGAGGCCGAACCCGAGCAGCACGGCGCCGTCGGAGGTGATCGCCGCCCCGACCCGGGACTGCGCCCGCTCGAAGTCCCCGGCGTTCCCCGGGCTGCCCTCGGGAGCACCGGGCACCGTCCACGGCCCGAGGTCGGTCTCGAAGCCCTCGGTCTCGGCCGCCGTGCCGTCGATCGTCAGCCCTGCCTGGTCGACGAACACGCCGGCGCCGCCGCTGGCGGGGTCGCTGACGTAGGTGATCGCCACCTCGACCTGTCCGCCGGCGTAGGCGGAGAGGTCGAACGCGACCTGCTCCCAGCCGTCGGACGTGCCGGTGATGCGGTTCCACGTGCCCGTGGTCCCGGTCGGCGCGCAGGTCTCGCCGCCGGTCAGGTAGTGCCCGAGGAACGGGTGCAGCTCGAGAAGGAATCCGGCCTCGCACTCCGCCGGGGGAGTCGTGTCGCTGAGCCCGCCGGCCTCCGGCAGCGTCGTCCACTCGTCAGTGCCCACCGGGTGGGCCTCGACGAGAACGTTGTCGTAGCCCTCCTCGACGTCGTAGGACAGCGCGAACCCCAGGGTCGGTGCCTCCGCAGCGGCGACCCCGGTGAGGTCGACGGTCCGGGCGAGTCGTGCGTAGGTGCTGTCCGTGTGCGCGGCCGCGGCGAACCACTCGCCCTCGAAGGTCTCCAGGCCGCCGGGCGGACCACCCTGGTACTCGCCCGACACGGAGCTCGCGAACTGCGGGAACTCCTCGGGCGGCAGGACGGCGCTCGTCGGCAGGAACGTCCCCGCCTCGTCGATCGGGTTGCTCGCCGTGCCCGAGAGCGGCGTCTCCGCACCGGCGAGGGGCTCGCCGGTTCCCACCAGGGACTCCGGTGCCTCGCGTGACGACCGGGCGAAGGCGCCCAGGTAGTACTGCGTGAAGTCGTCGGCGAGCAGCAGGCAGTCGCTGAAGAGGTCGGCCGTCACCACGCAGTCCTGGTCCGGCGCGCCGTCCAGGCCGTACCAGATGCCGCCGACGGACGTCCCCAGCTGGCCGTAGTACGCCGTCGTCTCACCGGTGTGCGCCAGCGTTCCGCCGCCGTTGAGGTAGTCGCGCACCGACATGGTCAGGAACTGCTGGCGCTCGGCGACGGCCGCGTCCTCCAGCTGCTCGTCGAAGGTGTCGGTGACGACGTCCTCCTCGTCCTGGGTCAGCCGGTTGTCCCCGAGGTACCAGACGACGCTGTCGAAGTGGCTGAGCACCCCGAGGTCGTGCGGCACCCCTCGTGCCGACACGTCCCAGACCGCCGAGCTCAGGCCGGCCGCGGTCAGCGCGTCGACGTACAGCTGCGCGTACCTGGGCGCGGGAACGGCGGGATCGGGCGCGCCGGGGTTGAAGCCCTCGTAGTCCTCGTTCGCCAGCACGAGGACCGTGCCGCCCTCGTCGGCGACGGTGTAGGTGAACCGCTCGCTGGTCACCTGACCACCGGCGGTCTGGTCGCCGCCAGGACCGGACCGCCGGCCGGTGAACCACACCTCGACCTGGTCACCGAGGTTCGCGCCGGTGACCTCGCCACGGAACTCGGCGTAGTAGACGTCGCCCTCGTCGCCGTAGCGCTCGCCGCCGGCCCACTCCTCGACGGCCGCGCTCTGCTCGCCGCCGCCGTTGATCCGGAAGCGCAGCTCGAGCTCGGTCAGGTCGCGCCGCGCCGTGACGGCGACCGTCTGCGGGCTGCCGTAGGAGACGGTGAAGGGGTCGAGCACGAAGTCCGGCACCGTGCGGCCGACGACCGACACAGGGTTCGACGGGTCGTGCGTCGATTCGGCCACCGCGAGCGCGAACGGGACGTTCTTCTCGAACTCCGCCTGGACCAGCGGCTCGGAGTCGGGGAAGTGGAACACGCTCTCGCAGTCCTCGGGGAGGAAGGCGTCGGCGGGATCGACCGCGCTGGCGGTCTGGCAGGTGGACATCTCCGGCGTGAACGCCAGCGTGCCGTAGGCCTGCTGGGCGTGCTCGGTCGTCTCGCCGTTGGTGGTGTACAGCTCGGCCGCGATGTCCGGGTCGTAGCCGGGGACCGCGGGGGTCGCGTCGTCGCCGGCCAGCGTCTCGTAGATGACGTCGTCCGGCGTCGGGGTGGCGACCTGCCAGCCCGTGCCGTAGAGGAGGAGCTCGGCCGCGGAGTGGTAGTTGATGAGGAACTCGAAGTCCATGCGGGACAGGAGCCCGTCGAGGGCCTGCGTCTCCGGCTCGGATGCGGGCGCCGGACCCCGGTAGGTCTCGCTGTCCGGGAACGGCGACGAGCCCTCGATGTCGTAGCCCCACCGGGTCGGGAAGTTCCGGTTCGGGTCGACGCCGTCGACACCGGTGATCACGCCGTCACCGTCGTTGTCGCGCAGGTTCTTCCGCCACAGCCGCTCGGTGCTGAACGTGTGGTCGTAGCCGTCCGGGTTGGCGACCGGCACGAACCACAGCTCGGTGCTGTCCAGCAATTCCCTGATCCGGAGGTCCGTGCCGTAGCCGTCGAGCACGTGGCGCAGCAGCCGCCGGGTCATCTCGGGGGTGATCCACTCCCGCGCGTGCTGGGCGGAGGTGTAGAGGACCGCGGGGCGGTCGCCGTCGGCCACCCCGCCGGCGTCCTTCGTCACCCTGAACGCGAGGATCTCCTGCCCCATCACGGACCGGCCGATCACCTGCTGCTCGACCAGGTCGGGGTGGGCACGAGCAAGCCCGACGAACTCCTCGCGCAGGCCGCCCGGCCCGCTCCAGGGACGGAAGACGCCGGTCGCCGCCGCCGTCGACCGCGCAGCGGTCGACCGGGCCTCCAGCGGCACGCCCTGCGCGACGAGAGCGTTCGCCGCCCGCTCGCCGAGCACGACCTCCACCCGCACCGAACCGGGTGCGCCGCCGGGCGTCGTCAGGACGTCGCGGCGGTCGATCCCGCTGTCCATGACCAGGGCCAGCTGCTCGGGTGTCAGCTCGGCCGTGTAGGACACCGGCCCCCCGCTGTCCGACGGCGCGGCGGTCGCGGCCGTCCCTCCCGCGACCAGCAGTCCGAGCACCAGCAGCATGACCGTGAGGACGGCGAGAGCAGGCCCGCCGGGAGAACGCTCAGCTGCACGCACCATGTCGACCGTCCCTGCCTCGGGGAGAAGGTGGAGACAGAGTGCCCGCCGTTCCCCCTCCGCGGAACCTGGCTGCGCGCCCCCCGTGGGCAGACGCCATCCCGCCGGCGCCGATGCGCGGGGAACACCGGGCCGGGACCGCGCCGCGCCCTCCCGTACGGGGGCTTGCTGGACGACGGAGCCCCACGGTCAGTGACCGTGGGGCTCCGCGTGAGCGGGTGTTCGAACACGTGCGATGGCACGTGGTGCGGCACGTCGCGCCCGCATGGATCGCCGGCTGTCCGGTGACTGCGCCTAGACCAGGGACGACCCGGTCGTGGGAGTCCCGGTGACGACGATGCACGCGACGGTCGCGCTGCGCGGCCAGGACGGGAGAGTCGGGTGGATCTGGCCGAACGCGTAGGCCGGGTCCGCCAGCACCTCCGGACGGAGCAGCGCCTGGGTCTCCCGTGCGCAGTCCTCGGGAGCTCTCGTGTCGACGACGTCGGTGTAGTCCTGGCCCGCGTACCCGAGTTTCGTGACGACCTGGGCGGTGTGCGGGTCCGTGCACGGCACCGCCTAGACGGAGATGATCGGAGCGTCGGAGCCGTCGGCGGGAAGTGGCGCTGCGTTGTAGCAGTCGCCGGGCTGCAGGTCGAGCGGCGACAGCGCCGTCGGCTCGGGGACCTCGGTTCCCGGCGCGCGTGGCGGGGTCGGCGCGTCGCCGCCACCGCTGACGGCGTACCCGGCGATCCCGATCGCCACCACGGACAGCAGCGACAGCAGGAGACGACGAGGCCTGCGTCGGGGTGGCGGAGCCGGCGGGCCGGCGGGGGGAGCGGGCGGGAGCCCCGGACCCGTCGCGGACGGGCCGGGCCACGGCTGGGGCAGGGCGTAGGAGGCCGGGAACCCTGGGCGGTCGGGAGGCGGCCGGTACTGCGCCGTGTCGCTCGTCCTGTCGGCCGGTGGGGGAACGGGTCGGCCATCAACCGGTCCCGGCCGGGTCATCGGGGTCCTGTACATGTCGGTCATCGCCGTTCTCCTTCATCGATGGGGAACATGAGCTGCGCCGAACTGCCCGCCGGGACAGAGGGACGGCAGCCTGAGGAGAGACGTCGATGCTGCGGAGAAGCCCGCCCTCGACGTCGAGGGACATCCGGTCAGGCGGTGCGGATCCGCGGAACCCGTCGCTCGCCTGCCAGAACCCTCGGGGTTGGACCGCACCCCTCATAGCCACCCTGGGTGGCAGACGACCTCACCTAGGCGTCGATCGCTGACACCTGCGTTGGGCGAACCGCCGGTGGCAGGGGACAGCGACGGGGGGTCGGGGCGTCTCGGTGGCTCGGAATGCGATGGGCAGCAGGCTCAGGCCGGCGCGACCTTCACCCGTGAGATGGCGGCAGCGCTCGGCGCTGCCGACTCATCCGGATCGCTCGTGGGAATGCCTGCGGAGTGCGGCTGCGGTCACTGCCCGGCGGCGTCGGCTCCGTCCGGGCCCCGTCCCTCCTTCTCGGGCCGCGCTCCCGGGGCCGGCGCGTCCGTGCGCTCGAGGCGCTGACGGATCGCCGCGACGTTGAGCGCCAGATCCTCGAGCGCCTCGACGGCGCGCGTGGCGAGCGCGAACGTGAGGTTCTCGCGCTGCCGCTCGGGGCTGAGCTCCCGCTTGCCCTGCGGGGTGCCGGCACGCTCACTCGGACGGCGCGTCGCCTCCGCCCAGGGCTCGTCATCGTTCCTCGGATCGCCGAACAACTCGCGCAGCATCCGTTGCGCCAGGTCGAAGAACTCGCCCGGGTCAGGCCGGTTGCCCGCCATCCGTTCGTCCTCTCAGCTCACGTCGAGCGTGTCGCCGGCCGCAGCGGAGCGTGGACGCCGTCCGGTGCGGTGGGCGGGTCAGCGCTGCAGCTTGTTGTCGTTCAGGAATCCGGTGACGATCCGCACCAGGTCGTCGGGGCGCTCGATGTGCAGACCGTGGCTCGAGCCCGGCCCGGTCACGAACTCGAAGCGGGCGCCGGGGATGGCCTCGGCGACCGCTCTCGACTGCCAGTGCGGGGTCAGCAGATCCTGCTCGCCGACGACCACCAGGGTCGGGGCGGTGATGCCGCCGAGGCGGTCGAGCGTGTCGTGCGCCAGGTCGGCGTCCCACTGCTCGACCGTGACCTGCATCTGCTCCTCGTTCTGCGGGAACGCCGGGAGCATCGGCTCCAGCATCTGCGCGAAGTCGGGGTGGTCGAGCAGCTGTGGCGAGAAGGCGATGCCGGCGCTGGCCAGCGCCGCGTCCATGTCCCGGACGGCGTAGGGGAGCCGGAGGGCGCTGAGGACGGAGCGCTGGAAACCGTCGCAGCGCCCCCAGGTGGCGTACAGAATCGCGGACGCCACCTGTTCCGGGTGCGCGAGCGCGAGCTCCTGAACGATGGCCGACCCCAGGGACCAGCCCATCACGTGCGCCTGCGGGATGTCGAGAGCCTCCATCAGCGCGGACACGTCCTCGGCCATGGCGGCAACCGTGATCTGACCCTCGCCCCGTTCGCTGCCGCCGAGCCCGCGGTTGTCGAAGGCGATCACCCGGTACTCCTGGGCCAGCTTCGGGACCATCTCGCCCCAGAGCAGCATCGACCCCGACGTCCCCATGATCATCACCAGGGGATCGCCCTCCCCGCTGATCTCGTAGTTGAGCGTGACTCCGGTCCGGCAGGCCGTCTGCGGCATTGCGTGCTCCTCGTCGAGCGGGGGTGGGGGTGTCGGCAGGGCGGGATCAGGTGTAGACGAGCGAGCCGTCCTCGAGATCGGCCTTGGGCAGGATCTCCATCTCCTGGGCGTGTTCCAGCATGTGCGTCCAGGGCTCGCGATCGCCCTGCTTGAACAGGATGTGCTGGGAGCGGAGGACGTAGCCGGCGTTGAAGTTCTCCGGGTCCGACCACGGGCGGAGCTGCATGCCCGCGTCCTCCTCCCGCAGCGTCGGCACCACCATGGTGGCGCCCCGATCCTGCATGCGCTCGAACACGCGCCCGACCAGGTCGCTGACCAGGTCCACGCGCAGCGTCCAGCTGTGCCGGAAGTAACCGAAGATGTAGGCCATGTTCGGGATACCGCTGATCATGACGCCGCGCCAGGTGACCCGTTCGGTGAAATCGACGGGGTCGTCGTCCACGGTGAAGGCAACGTCACCCATGACCGACAGATTGAATCCCGTGGCGCTGACGACGACGTCGGCCTCGAGCTCCTCACCGGAGCTGACCCGGATCCCCTTCTCGGTGAAGGTCTCGATCGTGTCGGTGACGATCGAGGCCTTTCCCTCGCGCAACGCCGCGAACAGGTCACCCTCGGGGACGATCGCGATCCGCTGCTGCCACGGACGGTAACGAGGGGTGAAGTGCTGCTCGATGTCGAAGCCCTCCGGTAGCAGCGGCTTCATGGACTCCATGAGGAATTCGTGCAGCTGGTCCGGTGCCTCGTGCGACATCCGCGCCAGCTCATTGAACTGGGCGGTGTAGGCACGGCGGAGGATCTCGTGCGTCCAGTCCTCGGGCACGTCCAGCTGGCGCAGCGTCACCGCCAGCTCGTGAGTCAGGGGAGGGGCGAGGAAGTAGGAGGGGGAGCGCTGGAGCATCGTCACGTGCGCCGCCTCTTTCGAGATCGCCGGGATCAGCGTGGAGGCCGTGGAACCGGAGCCGATGACGACGACGCGCTTGCCGGCGAGGTCGAGGTCCTCGGGCCACTGCTGCGGATGCACGACCAGACCGTGGAACCGGTCCATGCCCTCCCACCGGGGCTGGTACGGCTTGGCGTGGTTGTAGTAGCCCTGGCACATCCACAGGAAGTTGGTGGTGTACCGCACCTGCTCGCCGTTGTCGCCGCGAGTGGCCTCCACGGTCCACCGGCGGTCCTCGGTGGACCAGTTGGCCGCGGTGACCCGCTGGTGGTAGCGGATGTGCCGTCCGAGATCGTCCTCGTCGATGACCTCGTCGAGGTAGTTGAGGATCTCCTCTCCCGCAGCGATCGATGGCCCGCGCCACGGCTTGAACCGGTAGCCGTACGTGAACAGGTCGCTGTCCGAGCGCACGCCGGGGTACCGGTGGGTCCACCACGTACCTCCGCGGTTGTCCTGTGCATCGAGGATGACGAAGGACCGGTCGGGAAACTGTTCCTGCAGGTGGTGGGCGGCGCCGATCCCGGAAACGCCTGCGCCGACGATGAGCACGTCCACGTGCTCTACGTCGGACTTGTCGTTGCGCGCCGCCGCGACGGTCCGCTGCTCGGTCATCGTCATGGTGCTGGCTCCCCCTGGTGCACGTGATTCAGGTCACAGACGCTACCGTCGGCGGCGGGGTGCGAGACGGCTCGGAGGCGCTCCGGTGGTCCCGCCGGACCGGCGGTAGCGGTTGAGTGGCGGGCCGGTCACGGAGCGGCATGGGGGATGGACCCGAGGACGCCCGCCGAGTACCACGTCGGACGGTCAGTGCGCGAGGACGGCGGGCCGACGGTCGGCCCACGGGGTGGCCTCCTCGAGGAGGGCGGCGACGCCGAGCAGCGTCTCCTCCGCCGCGTAGCGGCCGACGATCTGGACGCCGACCGGCCAGCCCTCGGGGGAGGGTGTGCCGGGCACGCTGATCGCCGGCGCGCCGGTGATGTTGGACATCGCGGTGAACGGCGCGAACGCGAAGATCCGGTCGTACCAGCCGCGGGCGTCCAGCGAGGGGTCGTCGGCGTTCAGATGGCCGATGGCGGTGTTGGGGCTCGCGGTGGTCGGCGTCAGTAGCACGTCGTAGTCGCCGAAGAACCCGCCGACGGCGCGCGTGGTGGCGTTGAAGACCCGCTCCGCGGCGTACATGTCGAGCGCACTGAGGGATCGGCCGTACTCGGCGCAGGCGAAGGTGGTGTGCTCGAGCACGTCGGTGCTCAGCGTCACCCCGAGGGCGGCGGCCACGCCGAACGCGCCGTCGGCGAGGAAGCTGCACCAGGCTGTGAGGTTGGCGGTGTCGAAGGCTTCGACGTCGTAGCGCGGTGCGGCCTCCTCGACGGTGTGGCCGGCGTCCGCCAGGGCCCGCGCCGTCGCCTGGACGGCGGCGACGCACGCCGGGTCGACCGGGACGCCGTTGGGTGCGGTCGTGGTGACGGCGATCCGGAGCGGTCCGGCCGGCGGACGAACGGCGTCGAGGTAGCTGGTCGCCGGGCCGGGGAGCAGGTACTTGTCGCCCGGCTCGGAGCCGTGGACGGCGTCGAGCAGGCCGGCCGCGTCGCGCACCGTGCGGGTGACGGCGAACTCGATGCCCAGGCCCATGAGCGGGTCGGCGAAGTCGGGGGCCACGGACACCCGGCCGCGGGAGGGCTTGAGCCCCACCAGCCCGGAGGCGGCGGCCGGGATGCGGATGGAGCCGCCGCCGTCGTTGGCGTGGGCGACCGGCAGCGCGCGGGCGGCGACCAGGGCGGCCGACCCGCCGCTGGAGCCGCCGGGGGAGCGGGAGGTGTCCCAGGGGTTGCGGGTGGCCCCGTTGGCGACCGGCTCGGTGGCGGCGTTGAAGCCGAACTCGGGGGTGGCGGTGATGCCCAGGGCGGCGAGACCGGCGGCGCGGAACCGCGTCATCAGCGCGGTGTCGTAGGGGAACGCGAAGCCGGGGCCGAGCAGCCGGCTGCCGTCGCGCTGGGGGATGCCCTCGGCGTGCAGGACGAGGTCCTTGATGGCGAAGGGGACGCCGGCGAAGGGGCCGTCGGCGCCGGCGGCGAGGGGCTCGTCGAAGAGGTCGCCGACGAGCGCGTTCAGTTCGCCGTTGACGGACTCGATGGCCGTCCGGGCGGCGGCGTGCACCTCGTCGGCGGTGACCTCGCCCGCCCGCACGAGATCGGCCAGCCCGGTGGCGTCGTGCTCGATGTACTCGGTGACCTTCACGGCCGTCCCCTCCTGCGCCACACGGACCGGGTGCCCGCGCTGCCGAGAGTCTGTGCCTCCGACCCGGGGACGCGCATCGGTCGAAGTACGGAGCGGTCCGGCCTTTCCCGGCGGGCCGGGGGCGTGCCAGGGTGGCCCATGGGGTCTGCGCGGGCGACGACCCGCTCGAGGCTCCAGGCCGCGGTCGCGGTGCGCGACGCCGCCGACGCGGTCGCCCGTGGCGAGGGGCCGGCCGACCGCGGGGACGCCGTCCTGTCCGCGCTGTTCTCCGTCGTCTCCCCGTGCGCGGCCGCCGTCGAGCGGTGGGATCCGGTGCGCGGCCGGCACGACACCCTGGCCGGTGCGGGGTACCGCGACGAGGCACTCGACGCGGTGGAAGCGTTGTTCCACGAGGACCCGCGGTTCCCGGTCGTCCGCTTCGAGGGGCGGCCGCTGCGCGTGTGCGACATCGACCCCGCCGAGCGGAGCGGCCCGATGTTCGAGCAGGCGATCCTGCCCGGGCGGTTCACCGACGGGGTGAGCCTCTGCCTGTCGGCGGGTCCGAGGTACGTGGGGTCGGTGCACGCGTCGACGTCGGCCGGCGGTGTGGACGACGAGACGGTTGCGCTGCTGCGGCTGTTGAGCGGGGACCTGGCCCGGCTGGTCGACCCGCTCGACGGCATGCCGGTGCCGGTTGCCGACGACGCGGGGGCGTTCGCGTGGTCACCGTCGGACGGGCGCCGAGTGGCGCTGTCGCGGTCGGGCCGGCCGTCGCTGGTGGGCGCCGGCTCGCCACTTGCCGAACTGCTGTCGCCGTCGGCGTGGCCGTCCGGGCTGGGCCGACACCTGCTCGTGGTGGCGGGCGGGGAGCTCCTCGCCGTCGAGGCCCGCCCGTCCGGACGGTGGGTCGTCGTGGAGCACCGGCCGGCAGTGGCGCCGGCCGGCCTGTCGCTGCGCGAGCTGGAGGTGCTGGCACTGCTGGCCTCCGGCGCCACCAACCGGATGGTGGCGCGGTCGCTCGGGGTGGGGGAGCGGACGGTGGCCACGCACGTGGAGCACCTGCTGGCCAAGCTCGGGGTCGGCAACCGGGCCGGGGCCGTGGCGTTCGCGGTGACGATCGGCCTCGTGCACGTGCGGGGCCTCCCGCGACGATGAGGTGCGCGGCGTCGCGACTTCTCACGTGTCGGGCGCCTCGACGTCATGGACCCGGAGGGCGAGGAGCGCGATGTCGTCCGTGAGGTCCGGCGCCATGCGGTCGAGGATCTCGTCGCAGAGTTCGCTGACGGGTCGGGCGGCCAGGTCCGGCGCGATGGTGAGCAGCCGTGCGAGGCCGTCGTCGAGCGTGGCGTCGCGGTGCTCGACGAGTCCGTCGGTGTAGAGGACGACGGTGGCGCCGGGGCTCAGGGCGACGGTGTGGTGGCGCCTCGGGGTGTCCGGTTCCACGCCGAGGAGCACGTTGGCCGGCCGCTCCAGCAGGCTCGCGGTCCCGTCGGGCCCGAGCAGGAGCGGGGGCGGGTGGCCGGCGTTGGACCAGCGCAGGATGCGGGCGACTCCCGGCATTCCGTGCGGCGGCTCCTCCACCCGGGCCACGACCGCGGTGGCCAGGGTTGCGATCCCGGTCTCGCTCAACGCGCGGTCCAGCGCGCTGAGCACCTGGTCGGGATCGCGGTGGTCGAGCGCCGAGGCGATGCCGCGGAGCATGTTCCGCAACTGTCCCGCAACGGCAGCCGCGGTCCAGTCGTGGCCGGTGACGTCCCCGACGACGAGCGTCGTATCACCCCCCGGGGAGACGAACGCGTCGTACCAGTCGCCGCCGACCAGCACCTCCTGGGCCGCGGGCCGGTAGCGGACGGCGATGTCGAGATGCTCCAGATCCGGAGGATTGGTCAGCAGGGACCGCTGGAGGCTCTCCGCGAGGCTGCGCGTGGCTCGTGCCTGCCGTCGTTCCGTCTCCCGGCGCGCGACCCGGTTGACCGCCTGGGAGCACTGTGCGGCGAAGGCCTCGAGGACACGGAGGTCGTCGTCGTCGAGGGACTGGGGTTTCTCCCAGCCGACCGTGAGCGATCCGAGCGGGCGTCGGCCGATGCGCAGCGGCAGGGCCGCCCAGGCTCGCAGACCCGGGAGGGGCGCGGCGGAACTGTCCTCGCCCGCGTCCCGCTGGTACAACGGTTGACCCGCAGCGGCGGCAGCCATCGGCACGGGTGACCGGAGGGGGAGCCGCAGCCCGGGGTGCTCCGGCCCGTCGCGGGAGTCCACGACGGCCAGGTGGCTCCCACCCTGCTCCAGCAGGGCCACGGCGAGGACGTCGGCATTCAGCGCCCGGCGAGCGTGGCGGAACATCTGGCGGAGCAGCTCGGACCGGCTCTCGGCCACGGAGAGCGCGCTGACCGTGGCGGCGAGGCCGGCGAGCTGCTGGGCCGTGCGCCGTTCGCGGTCGCTCGTGGCCCGTAGCTCCGCGTTGGCCTGTTCCAGTTCGCGGGTACGGGCGACCAGATCGGTCTCGGCCCGTTCCATGCGGTCGGCATGGGGCAGTCCGCGGACCGCGCTCACCTGGGCGTCGTCCTGCACGTGGATGTGGTCGGTGACGTCCTCGACCCAGTGGAGCAGCAGGAGGACCTCACCCCGGTCTCCGAGCACGGGCACGGTGCCGTGGCTCCAGAACCGCTCCCGTTGGCCGCCGTCCTGGGTCGGGACGACGAACCGCTGGAGCGGGACGGTGTCGGGACGGCGGGTGTCGTCCGCGCGCTCGAGCGACTCCCTCAGCCGGCGGAGGCACTCTGCCCGAGCGGTGCCGGGCTCGGCTCGGAGGACGTGGAACAACGGCTGGCCGGTGCTGCCGACGAGCAGGGTCCCCGTGGCCTCGATCATCGCCCGGTTGGCCCGCACGACCGTGAACTCCGGCGTCACGAGGAGCAAGGGCGTCGGGGCGACGTCGAACACCCGCGCGTAGTCCGTTCCCGGCGACCGGCCAGGACTCATGCAGCATCGGGTGCGGAGCAGACGTGGAGGGACATCGGGAGGGGTCTCCGTCTCACGAGCGCCCCGCGGGGGAGCGACGGTTCCTGCCGTCCATGGCATCAGCGGTCGGTACGAGGCGGCGGCGCCCCAGGGGGACCTGTCGTCTCACTCGTGTCATCGCCCCGACCGATCACAGGGGTGCGCACGGTTCGACAACCGCCCCTCCCGTCCCACCTGCCCCTCCTGTCCCATCTGCCGCAAGGGGTGATGGCCCGTCCAGCGGTTCCGTCGACGCGCCCCGCAGAGGCTGGGACCGCCGGCGGAGGACGCGAGACCGCCTCCGATCGCCATCGGCGACAGCGCAGCGGCCATATCCGCTTGCCGGGACGTCGGTGCACTGCGACGTTCGCGGTATGCCGCCCCGGGGCGTAGGCCCACCGTTCGATCAGCTTCGAGGGGCCAGCCGAGACCGCCAGTGCCATCATCGAGGCGCCCAGGAGCAGGCCGAGCAGGCCCGACTGGACGGCGCCCACGGGCCCTGAGGAGATGCCCCTCGTAGCAGTGCGCCAGTCCGAACCATGACGAGGTCATCAGGACCGCCTGGATCGGACCCACGATTCGGTGCAGCAGGGCGAGCGGCCCGGCTCGGAACAGGACCTCCTCGCTGAAGGCGTTGAGGGCGACCGCGGCCACGACCAACGGCGCCGACGCCAGCAGGTGAGACCAGCCCTGGCCGGGGAACGCGGAATCCAGCCACGTCTGGGTGGCGAATCCGGCGACGAGCACAGCGGTGGCGAGCGTGCCTACCACGGCCGGCTCAGCGGCCGACGCGTGCCCGGAAGGCGCACACCGATCCGGGCGGGGAGCTTGCCGGGCACGAGGAAGAGGCACGAAGTCAGGGTGATCATGAGAAGGGCGACCACGCCGAGGGTCACGGCGAGCATCAGCACCCTGGTCGACAGCACCTGCCGCAGACCCGAGCCGGTGTCCGCTCCGCTCCAGTCGATCGCCCACGGCACGACGATGTATGTGGCGCGAAGAAGGCATACGTCTTCATGACTTCGTCCAGCCGTGCCCTGGTCGACGCACCGGGTCGGCCTTGGGCTGCACGGCGTCGTCTGCGTCCCGACGACGCCTCGGATTCAGAGACGGGCGTCCGACGGATGCGCGTCGTCAGCCGGTTCCCCGTCACCACCACAGCGGTCCCCAGCGACGCGCTTCCTCTCGCACCTGGGACCAGGGCAGCTCTCCGATCTTGGCTCTGCCGATGACGTTGATGCCCCAGCGCATCGTCAGGTTCGCCCGGAGGGTGTGCAGCCGGTTCTCGAAGAGCATCTTCTCGCTGATCCAGGAGATCGCGTCCAGCTCCGGCTTCCACGCCGCGCCGTAGGCCGCCGCCCCTTCCACGAGGCCGGCGGCGCCGGGGCGGGCCGCGCCGATGCAGCGGTCCAGTTCGACGGCTGCCTCCATGGCGGCATTCACGCCTTGGCCGATGGGAGGGAAGGGTCCGGCGGCGTCGCCCAGCAGCACGGCCCGGCCGCCGTCCAGGCGGGAGCAGGTCAGCTTCTGGCCGATGTGGTAGCAGGTCCGGTCCGCGAAAGCCGTGACGGCCGCGTCACTCGCGAGGTCCAGCACGCGCGGACAGTGTTGCTGCAGGTAGGCCTTGGCCGCCGCGGCCGAGGAGAACGAGAGCGGCCGGCGGGTCCCGATCCCGCAGAACCAGCGCGGCGGGTCCGACTCGTCGTCGCCCGGGATCGCACCGGCGACGCAGAACGGCCGGGTCGCCAGGGCTTGGAGGTAGGTCTCGTCGAGTTGGTCGCTGAGCCGGTCGAGCGCGATCATCGTCAGGTAGTTGGGCAGCGACTTCTTCGTCACTCTGAAGCCCGGGACCTGTCGCCGCATCGCCTCGCGGACCAGAGACCCCGCGCCGTCGGCCCCGACGATGAGGTCGTACTCCCGCGTCACCGGCTCACCGCCCGGCGGAGTGAAGGAGACGGCTCCCGTGAGGACGTCGAGGTCGGTCACCCGACAGCCGAACTCGACATGGACCGCGTCCTTGTGACGATCGGTGATCACCGCGGCGAGTGCACGGAGGATGTCGCCGCGAGAGCCGGTCCATCCCGGTCCCGGCCAGTCCTCCACCATCCGGCCCGCGTACTGGATGCCCCGGAACGGGAGCAGCCGGGCGTCGAAGTGCCCGGTGGCGTCGATGTGCCGCAGCGCCCGCAGGCCGTGTCCGGTGATGTCGATCGTGTAGGAGCGATCGGCATTGAAGCGCGCGGCCAGCTCCGGGTGCGCATCGCGCTCCAGGACCGTCGTCGAGATCCCGCGTCGAGCCAGCGCGATGGCCGCCACCAGCCCGGCGGGGCCGCCTCCGACGATCGCAATGCGCCGGGGGTCTTCGTCGTCCCTGGCCAGGGGCTCGTCGGCAGAGTGGTTCGTCATGGCCGGCTCCCTTCGTCCACCGTGAACTGTGTCGGTGTCAGGCTGGCCCGCTCGGAGTGTCGGCCGCATCGATGACGTGCCTAGTGATGCGGGACTAGCCTGGCCGGGTGCTGCTCGGCCGCAGGCCGGAGCGCATCCGCCTCGATGGCCTGCTCGCGGGTGCGCGGGCGTCGCACAGCCAGGTGCTGGTCGTCCGTGGAGAGCCGGGGGTCGGGAAGTCGGCGCTGTTGTCGTGGGCGGCGCGTCAGGTGGCGCCCGCCCGCTGCCTGCGGGCCGCCGGTGTCGAATCCGAGGTCGACCTGCCCTTCGCGGTGCTGCACCAGATGTTCCTCCCCGGTGAGTGATCGGCTCGACTCGCTGCCCCCGGTGCAGGCCGACGCCCTGCGCGGGGCGCTGGGCCTGGGGCCCGGCCACGGCGGCGACCGCTTCCTCGTGGGGGCCGGTGTGCTGTCGCTGCTGGCCGAGATCGCGGCGGACAGCGGCGTGGTCTGCCTGCTCGACGACGCTCAGTGGGCGGATCCGGCGTCGGTGGATGCCCTGGTGTTCGCCGCGCGGCGGCTCGAGGCCGAAGGAGTCGTGCTCGTGATCGCCACCCGCGCCGGCGGAGAGGACGCCTTCGACGCCGCGGGTCTGCCGGAGCTCGTGCTCGGTGGCCTGGACCTGGAGGCCGCAGCAGCCCTGGTCGCCGAGCGGGCACCGACGGCGGCCGAGGAGGTGCGCCGGCGGTTGGTCGAGGGCACCGGCGGGAATCCGCTCGCGCTCGTCGAGCTACCCGGGGTGCTTACCGAGGCGCAGCTGGCGGGGCTGGAGTCGCTTCCCGACCCGCTGCCTGTCGGGGCCGGCCTCCAGCGCGTGTTCGCGGACCTGGCAGCGCGGCTGCCGGAGCCCACCCGTCGGCTGCTGGTCCTGGCGGCTGCTGACGACACCGGGCGGCTGGACGTCATCGCTCGTGCGGCGGCCGCACGGGACCTCGACCTCGCTGACCTCGATCCCGCGGAGGCGAGCGGCCTGATCCGGATCGTCAGCGACCGGGTGGAGTTCCGTCATCCGCTGGTCCGCTCGGCGGTGTACCAGGATGCGGGTTTCCCTGGCCGGCAGGCAGCACACCGTGGGCTGGCGGCGGTCCTCGACGGCGACGAGGACGTCGACCGCCGGGCCTGGCACCTGGCGGCGGGCGCGGTGGGCCCCGACGAGGCTGTCGCGGACCTGTTGGAGAGTTCGGCGCAGCGGGCGAGAACCCGCGCCGGCCCCGCCGCGGCCGCGGCCGCGCTCTACCGGGCTGCGACGCTCACCGCGGTGCCCGACCGGCGCGGCCGTCGGCTGGTGGCTGCAGCCGAGGCCACCTGGATCGCCGGTCGCCCGGCTCGCGCGGTGCAACTGCTGGACGAGGGAGAACTGCTCATCCAGGCACCGGAGCAGCGGGCTGCCCTCCGCGGCTTGCGCGGCCTCATCGAGCTGAGCGGCGGATCACCGGAGATCGCCTACCCACTCCTGGTCGCCGCGGCGCTGGAAGCTGGTGACCGGCCTGCTGCCGTGGCTCACCTCGCGCTCGCCGGCGAGGCCGCCTCGCTCGCGGGCGGTGAGCGGGCCGTCCAGCTCGGCCGCCTGGTCCGGCAGGTCGTGCCCGGGGACGCCGGCGAGAACCAGCCGGTCATCGACCTGCTGACAGGGGTGGCAGAGCTGTCCACGGGGGACTGGCAGGACGGCGCCGTCCGGCTGCGCCGGGTCATGAGCCACGCCCGAGGGGCCGAGGACCCCCTGATGCTGCTCCGTGCGGGTCAGGCGGCGCTGCTCATCGGTGACGAGGTTGCTGCCCGCCGGTTCTATCAGCGGGCGGAGGCGATCGTCCGCCGGACCGGAGCGATCGGGCTGCTGGCCACGACGCTCAACCGGCTCGCCTTCTCCTACGTCCAGTCGGGGTTGCTCGGCGACGCGGAGGTGACGTGCCAGGAGGGCGTGCGGCTCGCCGGCGAGCTGCGCCAGCAGTCGGCCACCGCCGACGTCGTGCTCGCTCTGATCGCAGCGTGGCGTGGGGACGAGGAGACCTGCCGGCGGTGCGTCCGGGGGGCCGAGACGCAGGCGGAGGCGCGCCGGCTGGGTGCCGTGTGGGCCGGCGCTGCCTGGGCGCTCGGTCTGCTGGAGCTCGGTCTCGGTCGGCCTGATGACGCGTTCGCGAGGTTGGCCCCGGTCGTGGCCGGCCGGGGACTGAGCCATCCGGGAGTGGCGCTGTGGGCGACGCCGGACCTGGTCGAGGCGGCGGCGCGGGCCGGACACCACGAAGAAGGACGCGCTGCCCTGCAGAGATTCGGTGCCTGGGCTCGGCGCGCCGGGACGCCGTGGGGAATCGCGCTCGCCCGCCGGGGCGCGGCGCAGTTGGCAGGAGGTGATCCCGTGGCCTACGAGGAGGCGCTGGAACAGCACGAGGCAGCCACTCGGCCGCTCGATGAGGCGCGGACCCGGCTGTCCTATGGCGAATCGCTGCGGCGGCGGCGCCGCAGGGTCGACGCGCGACTCGCGCTGCGGGCTGCGGCGGAGGCCTTCGACCGCGCCGGGGCGGCACCGTGGGCCGACCGGGCGCGCGCGGAACTTCGCGCCACGGGGGAGACCCTCGGTCCGCGGCAGGCCACCGAATGGGACCGGCTCACGCCGCAGGAGTTGCAGATCGCCCGGCTGGCCGTGGGCGGTGCGTCGAACCCCGAGATCGCAACGCAGCTCTTCCTGTCCCGGAAGACCGTGGAATACCACCTGCACAAGGTGTTCACCAAGCTCGGCGTCGGCGGCCGGGGCGAGCTGGCCCGCTCGACCAACCTCTCCGGTCGGTACAACTAGCCGGCTTCCGCGGGGGACTCGGGCACCCCCTCTGGCGCGATTGCCCGCCGGACGGTGTCCAAGCGGATCCTGGGAACCCGACGCAGCCACCATGGTCGGTCTCCTTCCGGGAAGATCACGACGCCGTACGACGACTGAGTCGCTCGCGAAGACGACCCCGTCGGGCGCTGCCGCCGACGAGCGGCAGCTCTCACCCGGCTCGTGCCTCGTCGAGACTCTCCGGAGGATCTGCGCAACGAGGCATCAGACCCTTGTGGCGCATGGGCAGCGGGAGGATCGTTCACCCGGCAGCGCCCGGCCACCCAGTGGACGTCCCCGGCCCGAGCGGCGCTCGCCAATCTGAAGACGGATCGACTGCCCGGAGCGGTCTGGCCGCACGAGGCGCACCTGCCTGCGTAGCCATGTCAAGCGGCCCGTGATGCGTTCGTGGCCCCAGCGTTGGGTGACGACCGTGGAAGGAGGACGGGATGCATGGGAGCTCTTCGTCGAGGCGGAGGTTGCGAGCACCGGAGGTGGCGCGATGACGGCGCTGTCGCAGGCGGCCATCCCTCAACCCAAGCCCAGACCCCTGTTGGGAAACGTGCCGGATCTCGATCCGAGCGGACCCGTGCAGGGCTTCATGCGGCTGGCGCGGGAGTACGGCCCGATCTACAAGCTGGACCTCCCCTCCGGCACCATGGTCGTCGTCAGCGGTCAACCGTTGGTCGACGAGCTCTGCGATGAGCGCCGGTTCGAGAAGGCGCTGCACCCCCCGCTGTTGCAGACCCGAGACCTGGTCGCCGACGCGCTGTTCACCGCCGAGACCAGCGAGGAGAACTGGGGGATCGCTCACCGGATCCTCATGCCGGCGTTCGGTCCGGCTGCGCTGCGGTCGATGTTCCCCGGCATGGTCGACGTCGCCGAACAGTTGATGCTGAAGTGGGAACGCCAAGGCCCGGGCGTGCGGATCGACCTGGCCGACAACGCCACCCGGCTGACGCTGGACACGATCGCACTGTGCTCGTTCACGCACCGGTTCAACAGCCTCTACAGCGACGAGATGAACCCGTTCGTGGCGGCGATGGTCAGGCGCCTGGAGGAGTCGGGGGCGCGCACCCGGCGGCCCGCGCTGCAGACCCGGTTGATGGTGTTGCGCAACAGGCAGTACGACGAGGACAAGCGGGTCATGTACGCCGTAGCGGACCAGCTCATCGAGGACCGCAGGCGAAATCCGCCGTCCGCCGCAGCACGCGACGTACTCGACACACTGCTCACCGCCACCGATCCGCAGACCGGCCGGCGGCTCAGCGACGAGAACATGCGCTACCAGCTGATCACTTTCCTGGTGGCCGGACATGAGACCACGAGCGGGCTCCTGACGTTCACGCTGTACGAGCTGATGCGCCATCCCGAGGTCGTCACTAGAGCGCGCGAGCTCGTCGAGGCGGTGCTCGGCAAGACGGCCCCCCGGTTCGAGCATCTCGCCCAGTTGGGGTACCTCGACCAGATCCTCAAGGAGACGTTGCGGCTGTGGCCGACCGCTCCCGGTTTCGCAGTGCGGCCGTACGACCAGGAGACGACCCTCGGCGGCCGCTATCCGGTGCGTCGGGACGACGTCCTGCTCGTCCTGAGTCCGATCCTGCACCGCGACCCTGCCGTGTGGGACGACCCGGAGCGGTTCGATCCTGACCGGTTCGAGTTCGAACGCGCGCAGCAGCTGCCCCGCAACTCCTGGAAGCCGTTCGGCAACGGTGCCCGCGCCTGCATCGGTCGCGGCTTTGCGCTGCAGGAAGCCACCTTGTTCCTGGCGATGCTCCTGCAGCGCTTCGATGTGTCCGCCGCGGACGCCAACTATCAGCTCCGCATCCACGAGACGCTGACGATCAAGCCGGAGGGCTTCTTCATCCAGGTCCGGCGGCGACCCACGCGCATCTCGGACGGCAGGGCGGCGGACGGGGCGGTGGCGGCGCAGGTGGCCACGGTACCTGCCCTGCACGCCGCCAACGGGATCCCTGTGAGCGTTCTGTACGGCTCGAACGCCGGGAGCTCCGAGGCATTCGCGCAACGCATCGCCAACGACGCCCGCCAGCGGGGATACACCTCCACGCTTTCCACCCTGGACAGTTCGGCCGGGCACCTGCCGACAGAAGGGGCGGTGGTGATCGTCACCGCCTCGTACGAGGGGCTGCCGCCGGACAACGCGCGCAAGTTCGTCTCGTGGACCGAAGGTCTGACCGATCGGGCGCTCTCTGGGGTGCGCTACGCGGTGTTCGGCTGCGGCAACGCTGACTGGGCGCGCACGTACCAGGCGGTTCCGAAAGAGATCGACGCCCGGCTGGCGGGCGCCGGCGCCCAGCGTCTGGTGCAGCGCGGCGAGGCCAACGCGCGCGGTGACTTCTTCGGCGACTTCGAGACCTGGTACGAGCAGTTCTGGGCACGCGTGGGCGAGCAGTTCGGCCACGCTGACGTCGCGTCGCCGACCGGGCCGCTGCTCGAGGTGTCACTCCGTGGGGCGACCCGTGATCCTTTGCTTCGGCAGAACCAGCTCGCCCTCGGCACCATCGTGGCCAACCGGGAGCTGGTCAACATGTCCGCGCCGGAGGCCCGGTCGAAGCGCCACATCGAGATCGCCCTGCCGGCCGGGACGCGTTACACCGCTGGGGACTATCTCGCGGTGCTGCCGCTCAATCCGGCGTCGGTGGTCGATCGCGCGCTGGCCCGGTTCGATCTGGCCTACGACGCTCAGGCCGTGATCAGCATGGGCTCCAGTGGGCAGACGTACCTGCCCACCGACCAGCCGATCACCGTGGGAGAACTGCTGTCGAGCTACGTCGAACTCTCCCAGCCTGCCAGCCGACGGCAGGTCGGGCAGCTCGCCGGTAGCGCCCAGTCGGCCGACAGGGAGTACCTGCAGGCGCTCACGGCCGACGCGGCCTATCAGGCGGAGATCCTCGACAAGCGGGTCAGCGTGCTCGACCTGCTGGAGCGCTACCCGACGCTCGAGGTGCCGCTCGCGAGCTTCCTGCAAATGCTCACGCCGATGATTCCGCGGCAGTACTCGATCTCTTCCTCCCCGCTGTGGAGCGAGGATCACGTGACGCTGACGGTTGCCGTCCTGAGGGCACCTGCCTGGTCCGGCAACGGCACCTACGAGGGGGCAGCATCGACCTACCTGGCCCACGCTCGACCGGGCACCAAGGTCGCCGCCACGGTGCGGCCCTCCAGCTCCGGCTTCCATCCGCCCGCATCCCTGGCCGTGCCGATGGTGATGGTCTGCGCCGGCACCGGGGTGGGCCCATTCCGCGGGTTCCTGCAGGAACGGGCCCTGCGCGCGGAGGAGGAGGGCATCGTGCCCGCCCCGTCGCTGTTGTTCTTCGGCTGCGACCATCCGGACGTCGACTACCTGTATCGCGACGAGTTCGAACAGTGGGAGCAGTTGGGCGTCGTGTCCGTGAGACCGGCCTTCTCCGGCGTGAACGGCGACAGCCGGTACGTGCAGGACCGGCTGTGGGCCGATCGCTCCGACGTCGTCGACTGCATCCGTGGCGGTGGCTACTTCTACGTGTGCGGGGACGGCCGCCGCATGGCACCCGCCGTCCACGACGCGTGCGCCCAGATCTACCGGGGCGTCACAGGGGTCACGGCCGAGGAAGCCGACGCCTGGCTGACCGCGGTGCAGCGCGAGCGCACTCGGTACGTCACCGACGTTTTCGCGTGACGGCGTCCACGCCCGGGGTTGCCGGTCACCCCGGGCGAGGCCACGCGACGCCGCGCAAGGCGAACGCGCCGGAGTCCCGCTCGTGGACGGCCACTTCCACGTCCGCCACGACAGGATCCACATCGACGGCAAGCTGACCCCGCGACACCACGGTCGAGTCCACCACAACGAACTGTGCCGGCGATACACCGGAACACCGGTCCACGTCCTTCTGGATTCCGGACCGGTTCGGGTTGCGGCGTGGCGCATCGTTGTTCACGCGCGGACGCCGCCGATGAGCGCGACCGCCGTCCCGGCCTAGAGCGGGCACGCGCGCGGAGTCCTCCTGGCGGGTGCCCGCCTCGTGGCCGAGCCGGCGGCCCTCCTCTCTAGCGGTTCGCGATCCCCCCGTTCCGGGCGAGTCGGAGCGTGCCGGAGGAGCTGCCGACGGCGCGGAGGTGCTCGGCGATGTCGCACCGCCGACGGACGAACCGGAGGGCTCCACCACCCACCGCCTTGACGGCGAACGGGCACCCGGGCCGGTCGAGGAGAACCCGGTCCCCAGCGGCCGATCCGGCCGAGTCCGTCCTCGGCTGCTGCAGCGACTGCAGGACTGACCGGTGCGTCTCCCGGAACCGTCCGACGGCTCGGCGGAACGCGCTGTCTGCGGGATTCTCGGCCTCGAGGTCCTCGACGAAGGCAGGCGGGTCCGTCGCCAGGAGGACGTCGTTCCAGCAGTCGTCGAGAACCAGCGTGCCTCCGCTGAACACCGACACGCCGACGGGTTCGGGCCCGTTCTCTCCCCAGATCTCCTCCTGGACGACGTACTCGTAGGCGTAGTGCAGATAGCGCTCGGTCACCGCCCCGGTGTCGACCCCGCTCTTGGTGGCGTCGGCGTCGCGGATCGCCGTGGTGAGCGTTGGCGTCAGCAGGCGGATCCCGGGGCCGGCCGGGATGCGCAGCGCATCCGCATAGTTGGCCACGAGCGCGGCCTGGGCACCGACGCCCAGCTCGTCCCAGTGCTGGAAGTTCAGCCCGATCCCGGGCGGCGTGAACACCAGTTGCGGGTCCCACAGACCGCGCCGCTCGAAGATCCGCTGGGCGATGTCACGGGACAGCGCGTCGTTCGGGAAGAGCCGCTGGTCGGCCTCGTAGACCATGCGGGCGAGCACCGGCATCGTGACGCCCGTGGGCGGAGCGTAGGACAGGGCACGCAGCGTCATCCGCCGCAGCCGCCGGGTCGCGGTGACCACCGCCTGCTTGAACGCCTCGAAGTCCCGCCGTCCTCCAGGGTCGGGGTAGTCGGCCTCCAGGACGGCGTCGACCAGCTCCACGAGGATGTCGTAGACGGCGGCCGTCCACACCGTCGACCGGGCGTGCGGTTCCTTGGCGGCGTCCTCGTAGGACGGTCCTTCCAGCGCGGATCGCAGGTAGGCGGTCCCGCTGCCGCGCAGACCGATCCCGAACTCCTCGGCGAGGCCGCTGACGAGAGTCGGTCGCCGCATGTCCCCGCCGGAGTCCGCGAAGATGCGCTCGACCACGGGTGGGTGTTCCAGCGCGGAGAACAGCGCCAGCAGGTCGCCCAGGGACTCGTGCAGCGCCGCGGCGTCCAGTTCCACGGAGTAGAGGAACAACGGGCGGAAGGAGTCGAAGACGGCATGCCCCAGCTCGTGCGCCACGATGTCGTGGGAGAGGCACGTCCACACCGTGGCCGACCGGATGGGGGAGCGGAAGTAGCCGAAGTTGAGCGACGGTGACATCCCGTCGTAATAGGCGTTGGCCCCTTCGAAGGCGTGCGGCCGGATCACCAGGGGCCCACCGTGGCGCCAGCGGATCTGCCGGCCCAGCGCCTCCTCGAACGCCCGGAGGGTGTGACCGGCGACGGCGAAGGCGTTCACCTGGTGGAACTGCGCGTTCTCGAGGAGGGGGCGTTCCGCCGGTGCCCTGTTGAACTCGCCGTACGTCAGCATGATGCCGGGGTCGGACCAGTCCGCGGAGTCGAAGACGGGGTTGTCCGCCTCGTCGGCGTCGCGGATCACGAACTTGCTGGAGCCGGTACCGAGCAGGTAGTCCGTGTCGAGCGGGAACGGCCAGTCCTCGTGCAGGAGGTCGCCGCCGGCGTCCCGGAAGGAAGGGTCCTGCAACAGCATGGCCATCGGCTTGGTCGCCTTGTGCTCGATCATCTCGATCTCATCTCAGCTGGACACGTGCAGTGGGAAGATGGGGCGCCCGAAGAAGGGTCTGGGTCGGGCGTCACCGAGCCGATATCGCGGCAGCACAGCGGGGCATGAGCAGGTGGATGCCGACCGATGCGTGGGCGTGCGTCCTGTGTGGCGGGACCGCCCGGTGCGGGGCGTCGACGGGGGACCTGGTGACGGGGTCCGGACTCGGCGACGACCGGGCGTGGTCCGACCGGGGGACCTCGCGTCCGTTGGTGATATCCGGGATCCGTCGTCGCGTGGGCGGACTGCCGGCGCCTCACCGCGGCGCATGCGCCGCGCTGCTGGGCGGCTGATTCCGGGGCGCGGAGCATCGCGCCGTTGTCGCGCGGCCTCGTTGACCGTGAAAGGGCAAGCACCTCGGGCTCCTGACCAGCAGAAACGTAGACGATGCTGTGTTCGAGGGGGATGTGGACACCGTGACATGGGAGCCGCCCACCAGCGACCTCCCTGGTGGGGGAGGAGCGCCGTCTGCGCGGCTTCAGGACATGAATGGAACCTAGCGGTGCGTCGACAGGATGCTGGTGAGGCGATCTGGTGCCCTGTTGTCTGCCCGATCGGACGCGTCTCTGCCGGCCCCGGCGGCCGCGCGAGCCGTGCGGCGGCGCTGGGCGAGCGCGATCGCAACGGCAGGGATGAGGGGGCTGACGGTGCCCACCAGTTCCTGATCGGTGGCCCACGGGCGCCGAACGGGAGCCGAACCGCTGCTCCACCGCCGCCGGCCGGGACAGCGGACGCTGCCACCGGCCCTCCCATCCGCTCCGCCGTGGCCGGCCCCGCTGTCGGCTGCCCCGCGGCAGGGCGCCCACCGGGATCGGGGACGTCTCGTCCGGAGACCCGAGTCGGCTCAGTCCGGCCAGTCGGCTGCGGTCATGCCGTCCGGATGGCCTGCCGGCCACTGGACCAGCTCGATCCGGTTGCCGTCGGGATCGGTGATCACCGCCGTGCGGAAGTCGTCCGAGCCGTCCGGCGAGGACGGTGCCTCCGCCCGGATGCTCTGCGCGGCCAACGCGGTGACGGTGGCGTGCATGGACTCCACCGTGATGACGAAGTGGCTGAGGCCGGTCCCGCGCGCGACGCCGCGGTCGGGGTCGTGGACGAGCTCGATGCTGACGACGTCGTCGTCCGGGAGCTTGAGCATGGTCAGGTGCCCGATCCCGGTCTCCGGCACGCTTCCGACCACCTCGTAGCCGACCGCCGTGTAGAAGGCCAGCGACCGCTCCAGATCCGCCACATGGAGACCGAAGTGCAGGGTCCTCACGGTCTGGCTCCTCTCATCGGCGGCCGCGCCGCGTCAGACGACGGGTAGGACCAGTGCCGGACCCGGGACTCATCGGCCAGGAGCGAGCGCCACCCCGTGGCGGACGCCCGGCAGAGCACGACGGCTCCGCGATCGAGGCGGGTCAGGCTCGGATGATCCGTTGCTCGATGGCCTTGGCGACCGCGCCGGCGCGGCTCTCCACGGCGAGTTTGGTGTAGATGTGCGCGAGGTGGGATTTGACGGTCGCCTCGCTGACGAGCAGCCGCCGCGCCATCTCCTTGTTGGCCAGGCCGTCGGCCAGCAGTCCGAGGATCTGCACCTCCCGTTCGGTGAGTGCGGGCTCGGGGGAGTTGACCCGGCGCACCAGCAGCGCGGCCACGTCGGAGGCGAGGACCGTCTCGCCGCGTGCCACGGCGCGGATTCCGCGGAACAGCTCGTCGGGCGGGGCGTCCTTGAGCAGGTAGCCGGAGGCGCCCGCGTCGAGGGCGGTGCGGATGTCGGTCTCGGTGACGTAGGTCGTCAGGATCAGGACCCGCGGTGGCTGGGGGAGGTTCCGCAGCAGCGCGGTGGTGGCGGCTCCGCCCGGGCCCGCGCCGAGGTTCAGGTCCATCAGCACGACGTCGGGTCGGGTGCGCCGCACCACGTCCTCGGCGGCGGCGGCGTCGCGCGCCTCGCCGACGACGTCCAGGTCGGCCTGGCTCTCCACGAGGGCTCGCAGGCCGGCGCGCACCACGGGGTGGTCGTCGACGAGCACGAGGCACAGGCCGGGCTCAGTGGCGTCCATCGGGGCTTCCCAGCGGGATGGTGAAGGCGAGCGCCGTGCCCTCGCCCGGCGCTGTCTCGACCGTCAGCGTGCCGCCGAACTGCTCGGCGCGGTCGCGGATGCCGGGCAGTCCCCGTCCGCGGGGGCCGGCGGCGGTCGCGCGGCGAGGGTCGAACCCGGATCCGTCGTCGCGCACGTCCAGGGAGACGAGGTCGGGCTGGTAGGTCAAGGACACCGTCGCCGTCCGGGCCGCGGCGTGCTCGACGACGTTGGCCAGGGCGCCGCGTGCCGTCCGCAGGAGCGCGGTGGCAACCTCCACCGGGACGTCGACCGGGATGCCGTCGACGTGCACGTCGGCCCGCACGCCGGTGCCGCGCACAGCGCGTTCGCAGGTGCGGCGCAGCGTGGCGACCAGGGCCGGCGGGCTGCCCGTCGCGCCGAGCTCCGGCGGCGCCAGGTTCCGTACGACGCGGCGCACCTCATCGAGGCCGTCCCGGGCGGTCGAGGCCGCCTGGGCCACGTGGTCCCGTGCGGCGTCCGGTCGGCTGGTCCACGACCGCTCGGCGGCCTGGAGCAGCAGGTTGATGCTCGACAGCGCCTGCGCGACGCTGTCGTGGATCTCGCGGGACAGCCGCGCCCGCTCCGCGAGCACGCCCGCGCGGTGCTGGGCCTCGGCCAGGTTCCCCTGGGCCTCCTGCAGCTCGTTCAGGAGATCCTGCCGGGACGCGGCCTCGCGTTCCAGGGCCCGGTACGCCACGACGGCCAGCCAGGCCACGGAGATCGGACCGGTCACGACCGTGAGGTCCACGTCTCCCTGCATCAGGGTCCATGCGACGACGACGCAGGCGGTCATGAACGCGATCACGGCACCGGCCGCGGCGAAGGGCAGCACCCGCAGGACCACGAAGGACAAGGGCACCGCGAGCCAGGCGAACGACGGCGCCAGCACGACCAGGACGAACCAGATCGCGACCAGCGTCAGGCACCAGATCCACGGCCACGGTCCCGGTGTCCACCGGCCCGACCGCGGCCGGGCCGCGTAGCAGGCGAGCAGCACGGTGGCACCGCCGAGCACTGCAGGGGCCCGATCGCCGAAGCCGTGCCCGTCCACGTAGCGGGCGGCGGACGCGAGGGTGAGGACGACGAGGACGACGTCCAGCCAGACGTCGAGCCGGCTGATGTCGGCGAGGATGCCGCGGACGCCGCGGCGGCGCTCGGGCTTCCGCTCCATGATCCCCCGACGTTACGACCCGCGGCCACGCCCCGGCATCATCCGTTCGGCTATCGCGGGGGGACCGATCGGTCGATGACCGCAGCACCCCGGCACGCGCACCGTGGAGCTCCCACCACACCTCGGGAGTTCCTGTGCGTCGTCTGCTCGTTCCTGCCGCCACCGTCCTCGGCCTCACCCTGCCGGTGCTGGTCGCCGCCGCGCCGTCCGCCGCCGCCTCGGGCGACGGCCCCGGCCGACCGGCGAGCTATCAGCTGGCGGGCGACGCCGGCGGCTCGAAGTTCGAAGGCATCGGAGTGGACCCCCGGGAGCGGACCTTCTACGTCAGCGAGATCACCGGCGGGGAGATCCACCGCGGCGACGTCCGCAGCGGCGCGACCGAGGAGTGGTTGCCCGAGGGAGCCGACGGCCGCAGCACCGCCCGCGGCATCACCACCGACGAGGACGGCCGGATCTACATCGCCGGCGGGCCGAACGGGCTGAACAACGACCGGCCCGACCTGTGGGTCTACGCCCCCGACGGCGCCCTGCTGGCGGCGCTGCGCGTCGACGTCCCCGACGCCTTCCTCAACGACGTGACGATCGGCCCCGACGGCGCGGCGTACTTCACCAACTCCGACGCGCCGCAGGTCTTCCGCGTCGGCGAGGAGCACGGCGAGTGGACGGTCAGCACCTGGGCGGACGCCACCGGGACGATCACCCGGCAGGAGGGCTTCAACCTGGGCGGCATCGTGGTCTCGCCGAACCGCCGGGCGCTGGTCGTCGCCCAGGGGAACGCCGGCCTCCTGTGGCGCTTCGACCTGCGCACCGGGAAGGCGACCCGCATCGACACGGGGGACGCCGACCTGGGAGACGCCGACGGCCTGGTCCTCCACGGCTGCCGACTCACGGTGATCCGCAACTTCAGCCGGGTGCTCACCACTCTGCGACTGGACCCGGACGCCCGGACCGCCGACCTGCTCGGCGGAACGCCCACCGATCCCACCCGGGTGTTCACCACGGGCAAGGAGGCGCGGGGCCGGCTGCTCCTGGTGGACAGCAAGTTCGACGAGCAGGTCGCCGTGCCGCCGTACGAGGTGGTCGCCGTGCCGCTGCCGCGATGAGGGCCGCGTGCTGGGCGGTCCGCGTCGCGGTCGCGCTGTCCGTGGGAACGATCGTCGCGTGCGGGCAGGGGGCCCCGGAGCGGGCGGCCGGCGACCCGACCGGCGCGTCGTCGGAGCCGCCGTCCCAGGCGCCGGCATCCACCACCCCGACCCCGCACCCCCGTTCGGCCGGGCAGCAGCGAGAGCTGGACAACTCCCTTCTCGAAGCCGCCTGGGCGAACGACCTCCCTCGCGCGCGGGAGCTGATCGCCGCCGGGGCCGACGTCGACTTCGAGGACGAGACTCAGCAGAGCGCCTACCTGATCGCCACGAGTGAGGGTCACCGCGAGCTGCTGGAGCTGGCCCTGGCCGCCGGCGCCGATCTCGGCGCCCGGGACAGCTTCGACGGGACGGGGTTGATCCGGGCCGCCGAGCGGGGGCACGCCGACATCGTCGGCCGGCTGCTGCGGAGCGGAATCGCCGTCGACCACGTCAACCGCCCGGGCTTCACCGCCCTCCACGAGGCGATCATCTACGGGGACGGCAGCCGGCGGTACGTCGACACCGTGCGGCTGCTCGTGGCCCGGGGGGCGGACGTCTCGCTGGCCCCGGAACGCGACGGCATCCTCCCGATCCAGCACGCCCGGTCCCGGGGGCAGGACGCCGTCGCAGCAACCCTGCAGGCCGCGATCGACGCCGGCCATCCGGGGGATCCCGACCAGCTGCTGCTGGATGCCGCGGCCGCCGGCGACGCGGACCAGGTGGTCGTCGCGCTGCGGGCCGGGGCCGCCCTCGAGGTGCGTGACGGGAAAGGACGCACGCCGCTCCTGCTGGCGGCCACGCACGATCGGGTGGATGTCGCCCGGCTGCTGGTCGCTCTCGGCGCCGACCCCGACGCGCTCGACCACCGCCACGACACCCCCTGGCTGGTGACCGGCGTGACCGGCAGCGTGCCGATGCTCGAGGTCCTGCTGCCGGCCGGCCCGGACCAGACCGTGCGCAACCGGTTCGGCGGTGTGTCGGTGATACCCGCGGCCGAGCGCGGGCACGTCGAATACGTGCGCCGGGTGGTCCAGACGGGCATCGACGTCAACCACGTGAACGACCCCGGCTGGACCGCCCTGCTCGAGGCGGTCGTGTACGGCGACGGCTCCTGGCGCTACCAGGAAGTCGTCCGGATCCTGCTCGCCGCCGGGGCGGACCCGGCGATCGCGGATGCTCAGGGCAGAACGGCTCTGGAGCACGCCACCGCACGGCAGCAGCAGGAGGTCGCGCTGATCCTGCGCGGGGGCTGACCCAGCGGCCCATGGCAGGGGCTGCGACGACCCCGCCGCCGTCGGCATCCGGGCTCCGGGCTCCAGCTTCCAGTGGCGAACCGTCAGGCCAGCACGTGGGCCGTGCCCGGCTCCGTAACCTGCCGACCCGACACGTCGACGCGGTCGTGAGGCGTCGGTTCAGCGGGACGGCGGGTGCAGCGCCTGGAACTCCTCGATCATGGTCAACATCTGCGCTCCCAACTCGACCGGGTCAGCAGGATGCCGATCGTCGCGTTCGGGTCGACGAAGAAGTCGGTGCCCTGGCCGCCCGACCAGCCGTAGCGGCCGCGTCGTGGTCCCGCGGTCTGCACCGCTACGCCGAAACCCCAGCCCATCCCCTCCCAGAAGCCGGGGAAGAAGCTCTCCGGTGTCTTGTTCCTCTCGGGGACCTGATCACTGGTCATCTCCCGGAGGTGGTCGGCAGAGATGAACGGCTCCCCGTCGATGCGGCCCCCGTCCGCGAGCATCGCGGCGAAGCGGTGGAGGTCACGCGCGGTGGAGACGAGCTCGCCATGGCTGACGTCGAACGGTGGCGGGCCGGCATAGAAGCCGCCGCCGGCAGGCTCGGTCTCGACGAGACCGTCGTCGCCGTGGCGGTAGGCCGCGGGCAACCGGTCGAGCTTGTCCTCTGGGACCCACAGGGCGGTGTCGGACATCCCCAGCGGTCCGAAGAGGTCCTCGGCCAGGTGCTGGCCGAGTGCTTTGCCGGTCAGTCGGGCGAGAAGGATGCCGAGCAGGCCGAACGAATGGTGGTATCGCCAGCCTTCTCCCGGTTGGAAGGCGAGCGGGAGCTCGGTCAGTCGGGTGAGCCACTCCTCCGCACCCAGGGTCGGAGGCTCCGGACCGGCTTCGGTGCCGTTGTCGGCCATCGCCTGCTGCAGGGGGGAGTCGACGAGTGCCATCCCGTAGCCGGAGGCATTCGTCAACAGATGGCGCAGGGTGATGGAGCGGTGCGCGGCTACGGTGTCGTCGAGCGCCGCCGTGGGGCTGGCGAGCACCCGGCGGTCCGCGAGCTCGGGCAGCCACTCCTCGAGATCTTGGTCGAGCCCGAGTCGGCCCGCTTCCACCAGGCGCAGCGCAGCGACGGCGGTGATCGGCTTGGTCATCGACTGGATCCGCATGATCGCGTCCTCGCGCATGGGACCGGCCCCCACAGCGGCCACGCCGGCGGTCACCACCGCCACGTCGCCGGAGCCGAGCAACGCAACCGCGCCCGGCACGGTGCCTGCCTCGACATGACGTCGCAGCAGATCCTCCACCGCGGTGCCCACTCCGAGGACCCTGCCACGGGCGGAACCGGGAGCTCAGAGGTGCGGGCCTGGTGGGCGGAGGAGCCGCTTCTGCCCGGCCGTCCGTGCCACGGCCGGGCGGTGGTGCATGGTGGTGGCGGAGCGCGAGGCGCTCACGCCCGTCGAACTCGCCGCGAACGCGGGGAACGGAGTTCTCTGCCATGCAGCGGCTGCTGATCGTGGTGAATCGTGCCGCGGGAACCACCGACGACGGATCCCTGGAGGCGGCATTGACCGTGCTCCGCTCGGGCGCCGACGTGACCGTGGCCGCGACCGCAAACGCCGAGGAGCTCGCGCGGGCGGTGGCCGGCCGCGGGGACCGGCGGCTGGTGATCGTCGGTGGCGACGGGTCCGTCCACGCCGCGGTCACCGCGCTGAACACGGCGGGCGGCCTCGATGCCGAGGATCCGGTCGGGATCATTCCGCTCGGGACCGGCAACGACTTGGGCCAGGCTCTCGGGCTGCCCCTGGACCCGTCGGAGAGCGCTGCCGTCGTGCTCACCGGCACCCCGCGCCGGCTGGACGTCGTGCGTGACGACGTCGGTGGCGTGGTGGTCAACGCCGTCCACGGCGGCGCCGGCGCCCGGGCCGGGGCCCAGGCGGCTCGCTTCAAGGACCGACTCGGGGCGGCGGCGTATCCGTTGGGGGCTGTCATCGCCGGTGTGAGCACAGCCGGCTGGAACCTTCGGGTGGAGGTCGACGGCCGGGTCGTCGAGCACGAGGCCGCGGGTTGGGCGGCCGATGGGACCACGCGCGTGCTCATGGTCGCCGTCTGCAACGGGCCGACAATCGGCGGCGCGACGCCGCTGGCTCCTGACGCGGTCGTCGACGACGGGCTCGTCGACGTCGTGGTGTCCACCGCGACTGGCCCGTTGGCGCGGGCAGCTTTCGCTGCAGCCTTGCCGAGGGGGGAGCATGTCGAGCGCGACGACGTCCTGGTCGTCCGGGGCCTGGAGGTGGCCGTCACCGGGGGTCCTGTTGATCTCGTAGCGGACGGTGAGCTCGAGGAGGACGTGAACTCGCGGACGTGGTGGGTGCAGCGCCATGCATGGTCGGTGCTCGTGCCGCGCTGACACTGCGGCGCGAAACCTGCACGGCTGCCCGAAGATCAATGTCGGGCGGCACAGGATTCGTCCTCGGGGGCGGGGGAGTGCCCGGCGCGGCCGAGGTCGGCTTGCTGCAGGCGCGCGCGGATACGACGTCCACCCGGACTGACCTGGGACGTCGGCGGGGGTGATCACACGGCGCGCTGGTCGCCGCCGACCCGGCGCCCGGCGCGGGGGATCGATTGCGCGCTGCGGGAGGAGCTGGCCTCCCAGCACGTTCAGATCCGCCAGCGCCCGCCTGGGTGCGGCCGGTGTGCGGGAGCAACAGCGCCTGAATCGACTTCCGGTGGCCGCGCAGCCTCTCCGCGGCAGAGGGGGTGGCCTCAGCGCGGATGGTGATGAGGACCCCTCCTCGCGCAGCTCGAGTCCCGCCGCGATCCGGGTGACGTGCGTCGCGACTCAGGCTCGGCGGCCTGAAGGGGGGACGTCCGACAGTGTCGGGCGTCGGTTCCGTCGGCGACGGCGGGCACACTGCCGACGTGAGGGACGGTGGTGAGGCGACGACCGGGGCTGATCCGGAGTGCGGTACCGCACTGGGCGAGGCTTGCGACGACGGCGGGCCGGAGCAGGGTGCGCCGCTGCTGATTCCTGGCGACACCTGCTGGCGGATCGAGCGGGCCACCCGCTTCGCCATCTTCGTCGACGCGGCGGGCTACTTCGCCACGCTCAAGGGTGCCGTGCTGCGTGCGGAGCGGCGGGTGCTGTTCATCGGCTGGGACTTCGATCCGCGGATCCGGCTGGACCCGCTGAACGGGGGCCGTCCGGGGGACGACCGGCTCGGATCTGTGCTGGAGAAGGCGGTGAAGGCGAACCCACGGCTGGAGATCGGCGTCCTGCAGTGGGATCTCGGCATGCTGCGGGCGCTCGGCCGGGGTCTGAAGCCGATCGTGCTGCTGGACCGGCGCACTCCTGACCGGCTCACCTTTGCCGTCGACACCCACCACCCGGTCGGTGGTGCGCATCACCAGAAGATCGTTGTCATAGACGACTGCCTGGCGTTCGCCGGTGGCATCGACGTCACCGCGGACCGCTGGGACACCTCCGACCACGCCGATGGCAACCCGCACCGACGTCGTCCGGCAGCCGGATGGGTCGAGGGTCGGCTGACCGGGCCGTGGCACGACGCGACCACCATGATGACGGGGCCGGCCGCTCGTGCGGTCGCCGAGCTGGCGCGCGAGCGGTGGGAGAGCGGCACGGGGGAGCGGCTCGAGCCGATTCCCGAGGAGCTGGAGTGCTGGCCCGAGGACGTCGACCCTCTGCTCACCGACGTGGACGTCGCGATCTCCCGCACCCGCCCTGAGTACGGCGGCACGCCCCTTGTCCACGAGGTCGAGCTGCTGTGGCTGGCCGCGATTGCCGCGGCCCGCCGCTCGATCTACGTGGAGAGCCAGTACTTCGCCAGCCGCCGGATCGCCGAGGCCATCGCCGAGCGGCTGCGGGAGCCGGACGGTCCGGACGTCGTCGTGCTCAACCCGTGGACCGCCGACGGCTGGCTGTCGGAGAAGGCGATGGGCACCGCTCGTGCCCGGTTGCTGGAGATCGTCCACGAGGCTGACATCCACGACCGGTTCCGGCTCTACACGCCGGTGACGGAGCGGCGCGAGCACATCTACGTGCACGCCAAGGTGACCGTGATCGACGACCGACTGCTGCGTCTGGGTTCCAGCAACGTGAACAACCGCTCGATGGGCATGGACACCGAGTGCGACCTGGCGATCGAAGCCGTCGAGGGGCGGCCGGGAGCGGATCGAATCGCAGAAGCCATCGTCGGCGTCCGGAACCGCCTGCTCGCCGAGCACCTCGGCTGCGCCCCTGACGACGTCGCGGCTGCGATCGCCCACACCGGCTCGCTCGTGCGGGGCATCGAGCGGCTGCGCCGGCCGACCGGCCGTTCGCTGGTGCCGTTCGACCCGCCCGATCTGGGTCGGGTCGACCGGGCGCTTGTCGAGTCGGAGGTGCTGGACCCGGAGAAGACACCGAACCGGTGGCGCCGGGTCGAGCGGTTCTTCGCCCGGCGTCGGCGGCCGCGGAACCGCGTGCGCTCCTGATTCCGTAGCCCACCCCGTCGCGCCTCCCGGCTCACAACTGATCCGGACATGGCCCGGGCGGGTGAGAGCCTCCGGGGGAGGGCGCCGAGAGCACTGACCGCCCTCGCGCGTCGTCTTGGCGGTCGCGCGGGACTGCGCCTGCGCCGCAACGAGCACCTCACGCGTCCCCGGCATCGTCCTGGGGCAGCGCGGCGGCAGCGCCCTGCGTCATGACCTGGCACATGCAGACGGGCCGCCCGTGGTCGTGGCTACGAGCGGTTCCACTGCGTTGCCGCCGCGCCAGATCCTCGGACAACGAGGTCGTTCCTCGTGCTTCCTTCAGATGGTGTTCGCCGGCGCTTCGCATGCGAACGGGGTGTCGGGGCCATCGCACCGGCGACGTCGTCCTCCTCGTCGGCCTTTGGGTGCGTCGGCCGGTGACCGCCGCCGAGGGCGTCCCGGCCGGACTTGATCGCGTGGCCCCCGACGTCGTCGGCCTCGTCGCGCTCGGCGTCAGCGAACTTGACGCGGATGCCTGGCCCCTCCCCGGGCGGGGCGGGCGGCGATCCCGGCTGCGCGGGGACGCGCGCCAGCCGGCCTGGCCAGCTACAAGGCCGCGCCGAGGAGCCGACCGGCAGGGCAGCGCCGCAGCCGGTGTGACTGTCCGGACCGAGGATGAGGCTCAGCATGGCGACAGCGACAGCGACTGCCGCGAGCCCGACCGCCGCCGCCCACAGCGGCCGCAGTCGGAGGGGCCTGCGGCCGTCCCGCCCGGTGGAACCGGCGTGCGCTGCTCGTCGCGACACATCGGGGCTCCTCGCCGGTGCGCTGGTCCGGACGGCCCTGCGTCACCGGAAGCGTGTCGACGTTCCGCGGGGTGCATCGTCGGCCAGGCGACGGCGCGGATGTCGTCCACCCGACACCGTGACCGCCAGGGCGTCCTGACCGCCGTGGCCGGCCGGTGCGGTGCGGCCGGGTAGGCGATCCTCCCTACGGTCCAGCACGATCAGCGGACCATGGTGTCACCCGACCATCGGAGCGGCTGCAACGGTGCCGAGCGACAGAGGAGAGCTGTGATCGACGTCGATACCGCGCTCGACCGAGCCGGACTGAAGAACAGCCAGGTACGGGAGTACGTCCGGCACTGGGCCGAGCTGACCGGTGCCGAGCGGATCGAGGTGATCAATGCCGAGGACGACGCGCGACTACTTCGCGAGTCGGTCGAGGCCCGGGAGCTCCTCCCCGCGGGCGAGGGCCGCTACTACTCCCGCAGCTACGTCAAGGACACCGCACGCTCCGAGGAGCGCACCGTCGTCGCGACCAGCAACCCCTCCGACAAGGGCGTCTACAACAACTGGCGCCCGGCGTCGGAGATGCGGCCCCTGCTCGAGGAGCGCATGCGCGGCGCGTCGGCCGGCAAGACGATGTACGTCGTCCCCTACCTGATGGCCCCGCCCGGCTCGCCCCTCGAGGCGTTCGCCGCCGGCGTGGAGCTCACCGATGCGCGCACCGTCGTCCTGCACATGATCCGCATGGCGCGGGTGGGCGTGGACCACGTGAACAACCTGGCCGACCAGAACAGCTTCGTCCGGGCCGTGCACGTCACCGGCGATCTGGAGCACCTCGGCCAGGGCACCCCCGACGACCAGCGCTACTTCGTCACCGTCGCCGACGAGCGGACGATCCTGCACTACGGCTCCTCCTACGGCGGCAACGCGCTGCTCGGCAAGATCGCGCACGGCCTGCGCCAGGCCACGTACGACGGGTGGGCGTCGGGCAGCTTCCTGGCTGAGCAGTTCATGCTGCTCGGGATCACCGACAAGGAGACCGGCCGCACGTACCACATCTGCGGTGGGTTCCCGAGCGCGTCCGGCAAGACCAACCTCGCGATGATGCTCGCCCCCGACGCCCTGGGTGACCGGTACACGGTCCATTTCTACGGCGACGACATCGCCTGGCTGTGGGTCGATCCCGAGGACGGCCGGGTCTACGCGATCAACCCCGAGTTCGGTGCCTTCGGCGTCGCCAAGGACACCAACGAGGCCACCAACCCCACCGCCGTCGACGCCATCGCCGAGGGCACCGGCACGATCTTCACCAACGTCGCCTACAACGAGCAGACCCAGGAGGTCTGGTGGGAGGGCAGGACGCCCGAGCCGCCGGCGGACGTCACCGGCTGGCGCGACTGGACCGGCATGCTGATCTCCGAGCGGGCGGCCGGCTCCGAGAGCTCCCCGTGGGCCCACCCGAACAGCCGGTTCACCACCACGCTGGCGAACGTGCCCAACCTCGCGCCCGACTACGAGAACCCCAAGGGCGTCCCGGTCGACGGGATCATCTTCGGTGGCCGCACCCGAGACCGTGAGCCGCTGATCCGCGCTATCTCGGACCTGGCCGAGGGCGTCTACGACGGCCTCACCCTGGGCGCCGAGGCGACCTTCGCCGCCGAGGGCACCGAGGGCGTGCTGCGCTACGACCCCATGTCGATGCGGCCGTTCATGGCCTATCCCGAGGGTGACTACGCGGCCCACTGGCTGAAGATCATCGGAGCCGCCGAGGACCGGCCGATCTTCGCCCACGTCAACTGGTTCCAGAGTGGCGAGGACGGCCGCTTCCTGTGGCCCGGGTACCGCGACAACCTCCGGCCGCTGCTGTGGCTGATGCGACTACGCGACGGGGAGGTCACCGGCACGGCGACCCCGGTCGGAATCGTGCCGACCAAGGAGGAGCTCGAACTCGAGGGCGTCGACGTGCGTCCAGAGGACCTGGACCGGATCCTCGCCATCGACGTCGCCCGCTGGCGGCAGGAGATGGGCTCCCGCGAGGAGCACCTCTCCCAGTTCCCGGGGCTGCCGGAGAAGATCTGGGAGGCGCACCGCCGGGTTGCCGTCGCGCTCGACGTCGACACCTGAGCGTGCGTGCGAAGCGCCACCGCCTCATGCGCGCGGGCCGCCGCGCCGATCTTCGCGACGCCGAGGACTTAGGTCACCGTCTGCGCGGCCTCCTCAGATAGCCGGACGGCGGGGTTCCCCGAAGTCGTCGGCCCGCTCTCAGGCGGCCAACCAGCTGCGCGCACTGCCGGTGACCGCGCCAGCCGAGGTGCGGGAGCAGCTGCGCTCGGCCACCGCGGCCATACCGCGCTCGGCGGTCTACCTCCCCCGCCCGCGTCACCAACCTGGCGGGTCAGTAGTACAGCTAGCTGTTGGAAGTGTGCTCGGCGGGTTCCGGACCGACGAGCCCCCTCTGCGCGTTCCCGGGGCGCGCCGTCGGCCAGCTTGTGATGTGCCGGACTCGGCGCACGGCTTGCCCAGGGAGAGCCGGAGCTGCGTCAGCAGTCGCTTGGCTCAGGACGGCACGAGCCGGGCCTCAACGGGCTGCTCATGCAGTAGCGTCCGCAAAACGGCGACCCGTTTCTGATCCGTTCTAGCAACATCTGGTCGTCTTCGACGATCTCGACCAGCGACCTCTCAGAGTCACACTCGCATCCCACCCACGCAGCTTGGAGTCGAGTTGTCATCACACGAGTGACCGCCAGAGCGCCGCAGCCTTTGGCAGTCTAGGAGGACGCCACCCGAGATTTTGCATGGGAGCAGCCGTCGATGCCATTCTACCGGCGCAGCACCGTTGTTGGCCCGCCTAGCGAGACGTTAGGAGGTGCGGATGATCTTGGGAGGTCCTAGCATGCAGCAGAGCGACATATTGGAAGTCCTCGAGTCCGCCTCGGCGGGGGCCGAGGTGGCCGAGCACGAGTTGGAATTGCCTCGTGTGTTCATAGATGACATCGAGATATATCGACGTCTCTTGAACGACGAAGTCGATGTCATTACGGGCGGCAAGGGGACCGGAAAGAGTGCGATCTACCGCATGATTACGGAGACCCGGGTCTTCGAGGATCTGCACGTTCTCGCCGCCTCCAATCCGACCGGGTCGCCCGAGTTCCGCGCCCTCTTCACTGGTGATGATAGCGAGGAGCGGTTACGCTCCATATGGGTCGTGTACTTTGCGAGCCTCATCGGAAACTTTGTGGTCGAAACGTACGACGGGGTGCCGCCGACAGCGCGGGCCGTCGATGAACTCCGCGAGATCCTTGAACTCATGGGGCTTCGAAAGAGCGACCAGAAGCCATCTCTGCTCGATCGCATTCGGCGTGCGAAGAGCGTCGAAGGCGGCGTGACGGGAGGAGCGGGAGGCTTCGAGCTGGGCATGTCTCTGAAATTCGATCTACCCGAGGAGGAGCCGTCGGCGTCGACGCAGGCAGTTGTGCTCAACTACCCCGATTTCTTCGGGCTCCTGCAGCGGAGCGCAGAGGTCCTAAGCGCTCACGACTTCCGTGTGTGGATTGCCATCGATCGTCTCGACGAATGCTTCACGCGGAACTCGGAAGCCGAGCGACGAGCGCTGCGGGGCTTGATGCGAGCGGTCTTGGACTGCTCGCAGGCGCTTCAGTTCCTTCCGACGGTTCGCGTCAAGGTCTTTCTGCGTACGGACTTGTTCTCTAGGTTTAGCGAGGATGGTGCCTTCACGAACGCTACCCACTTGAGGCGGAATGACATTTCTTGGACCTTCAACTCAATGGCGGACCTCATTGCTCATAGATTGATGGGCAGTGCAGAGTTCTATCGTTGGTACCTCTCCGACGTTTCGCCGCAGGACCGCACCAGAGCGTCATGGGAGGCGCTGCTCCCTGACTTGGGCACCAAGAAGCCGGGCAGGAGGGGTGACCGATACTCGACCTCCCAGACACTTTGCATCTGGTCGGCCGATGGTAGTTCCCTATATAACCCTCGCAATCTCATATCTCTGATCAATTTGGCGCTCTTCCGCGCTCGTGAGAACCAGAGGAGAGCGCTGAGTATGGGACGAGCGAATCGGAACACTCATCCGTTGATCGGTAGTGGTGAAGTGCAAGCGGCAATGGGTGAGTTGGGGCGGCGACGCTTCCAGGATACCGTTACGAATGAGTTCCCATCGGCGAGCGCGCTGGCCGAACGACTCCGAGGCGGCCCGGGGGAATATCCCTCAAAGGGAGAGCTGCTCCAGCGGCTTGGGATCGAAGACGACGACTCTACGGAGGCTCGGGAGGCCCTGAGCGTCCTCCTACTGAGCGGACTTCTAGGTTCAAAGGCTGGCGGTCGCTACTACGTCCCACGCTTGTACCGCTCCGCGGTGTTTACGACCGGTCGCAAGGCACGCACCGGGGGCCCTTCCGAAGAGGTCAACGACGCGGAGAACGACCTTCTTGGCATGTGAGAGTTGAGCCCTCTTGTGATTTGTCGATCGGTCTGGCGGGGAGGAGGCACCGTATGACTCCTATGCGTACAACGTTCCGCTCCAACTCGCGCGCGAGGACCCCCTGCCGCCGCACACCCGTGCGACGACAACAACAGGCTGTTCCCTTGAGCGATAGGCCGGTCGGGGGCGGCGGAACCAGTCGGTGATCGACGCCAGGGCGCCCCCAACGTGGGCGCCCTGTGCGTTCGGCATTGCCGTGAGCCAGTGATCTTGTGTCCGAGGGGGTGTCTGAGTTCAGGACATCGCGCACCCGTCTCGGGACATCGTTCACACCTGAGCCAAGGGGGTGGACGATGGGTATGCCGCAGCTGGTCGTCCCCGCGGTGCTGGTCGAGGGCCGTCGCAAGAGTGAGGTCGCCCGGGACTACGGCGTCTCCCGCCGCTGGGTGATCACCCTCGTCCAGCGATTCCTCGCCGAGGGCGATACCGGATTGCAACCGCGTTCCCGCCGGCCGTCGCGGAGCCCGACCCGGACCGCCGACGAGCTCGAGGACGAGATCGTCGCCATCCGCAAAGACCTCGACCGGCAGGGCCACGAGGCCGGCGCGGCCACCATCGCCGCCCACCTGACCCGCCGGCACGGCACCAGCCCGGCGGTCTCCACGATCTGGCGGATCCTGACCGCCCGCGGGTTCGTCACCCCGCAGCCGCACAAGCGGCCCAAGAGCAGCTACGTCCGGTTCGCCGCCGAGCAGCCCAATGAGCGCTGGCAGGCCGACATCACCCACTGGCCACTAGCCGAGGGCGTCGACGCCGAGATCCTCAACTGGCTCGACGATCACTCCCGCCTGTGCCTGACCTCCACCGCGGCCATGGTGTTCACCGCCCCGGCCGTCGACGCCGTCTACCGCGCCGCGGCCGACCGGCACGGGGATCCGGCCGGCGTGCTGACCGACAACGGCGCCGTCTTCACCGGCCGCTACCGCGGCCACGGCCGGGTCGCCCCGGAAGTCACCCTGCACGCCCGCGGCGTGATCTTCAGCCATTCCCGGCCCTACCACCCGCAGACCTGCGGCAAGGTCGAACGCTTCCACCAGACCCAGAAGAAGTGGTTGGCCACCCAGCCCCGCGCCGCCACCCTCGACCAGCTGCAGGCCCAGCTCGACGCGTTCCGCGGCTACTACAGCACCGTCCGGCCGCACCGCGCCCTCAACCGTCACACCCCGGCCGAGGCTTACGCCGCACGACCCAAGGCCAGCGCATCCGGCATCCCGCTGATCGACGGCCACTTCCGGGTCCGCCACGACAAGATCGACACCAACGGCAAGCTCACCCTGCGACACAACAGCCGGCTGCACCACATCGGCATCGGCCGCCGCCACGCCGGCACACCCGTCCTTGTCCTCGCCCACGACCTGCACATCCGCGTGCTCAGCACCAGCGGACAACTACTGCGCGATCTGACCCTGGACCCCAACCTGGACTACCGACCACAGGCCCTAACGTGAACGATGTCCCGAGACACCTGTGCGGTGTCTCGGGACATCGCACAAAGTGTCCGAGGGGCGACACGCTACATACGCACACGCCTGTCGTCGCAATCTCCTGGCGCGGTCCTCGACGGGGGCCGCCAGCCGGTGGACGGAAGAAGCCCGTCTCGCACGGGCGGGCTGTCCCGGCTGGGGTACCCCGCACCGGGGGCATACCGGCGCCAAGCGTTGACGTCGGCCGTCGGCTCCCTCCGGGGCTAATCGCCGATCCAGTTGCCGTGGAAGCCCAGAGGGACCCGCACCGGCAGGTGCACCCGGGCCACCGGCTCGCCGGTGAAGTCCTGGCCGGCCAGCAGCACCAGGTCGGTGGCGCCGCGGTCGGGATCGTGCACGAAGGCCATGACGTAGCCGTCGTCCTCGGCCGCATCGGGGGACGACGGGGCGAACACCGCCTCCCCGGCGGTGGCGTCCCTGCCGAATGCGTGGACCTGCGTCGTCCCGGCCATCAGGTCATGCTTGATGAGCGTGTTGGCGAACGCGGTGTCGGTGAGGTCGCCGTTTCCGTCGACCATTGCACGGCTGACCTCTGCGATCTCTACACTGTAGCCGTAGCGGTAGGGGCGGGAGATCACGCGTTCGTCGGCCCGCGGGAACTCCTGGGTGCGGTCGTCGAGTCGCTGCTGGACGACTTTCCCGGCGGCGGGGTCGACGATCCACCGGTCGAGGGTGAGCGGCCCCCGGCCGGAGAGGATGGAGACGTCGTAGGAGCCCTGGTACCGGCACATGTCCACCACGACCTGGTCGCCATCGTCGTAGGCGTTGAGGGTGTGGAAGACCCAGCACGGCTCTACCTCGATCCACTGGACCTCGCGCGCAGTCCCCGCGCGGGGCAGCAGGCCGATTCGGGCCTGGTGCGTCGGGTTCCACGTGTAGGGCAGCTGGCTTCCCGCGGCGACCGCGTCCATGCTGAAGGTGACCGGCAGGTCGAACAGGACGACGTAGCGCTCGGTCAGGGCGAAGTCATGGATCATCGGCCCGTCGCTGACAGGGATGTCGGTGGTCGATCGGACCGTGCCATCGGGGCCGACGACGATGTGCTGGATGTGGTCCAAGGCCCAGTAGTAGGCGATCGCGTGCAGGTCGCCGGCCCGCCGGTCGAGCTTGGTGTGCGCGGCGTAGCCGCCCGGCAGGGTGCCGCCGAAGTCGCACGGCGCGACCGTGTCCAGCTCGTAGGTCAGCTCGTAGGGCAGCGGACCGGACTCCACGGTGGCGAGGGTCCGTCCACCGTGCGAGAGGACGTGTGTGTTGGCCGGGAAATCCATCCCGTCGTGCTCCGGGCCGCCCGCCCAGGTCTCGCCCAGTGCCGCGGCCACATCTCGCGACCGCACCCAGCGATTGCGGTACCACTCGGCCCGGCCATCACGCAGCCGGACGCCGTGCACCATGCCCGGGCCCAGGAACCAGTGTGCTTCGGCGTCGTCGAGACCGATCGGGTTAGGGCCGTTGCGCAGATAGCGGCCGCTGAGCTCCACCGGCAGGCTGCCCGTGACGGGGAGGTCGAACGCCGTGACCTCCTCGGTGACCGGAGCGAACGGGCCTTCGTGGAATGCGCTGTGGATCATGGCGGTCTCCTCCGACGCTCCCGAGGCCGAGGGCGCGGCCCAAGCGTGCCCTCCGGCAGAGCCCCCGACCAGGGTCGGACTACTCGGGCGAAGGCGACTCACCGGGCACCTGGCGCCATGGGGCAGGCTTCGCGCCCGATCGGCCCCTCTGCGGATCACGAGCGGCGACACGCACCGAAGTGAAGCCGATGCATCCGCGGCCACCGGCGGAGACGAAGACCGGGCATGAGCGTGATGACTACGGACGGCGCCCCGGACGTCCTCCTCGTGGAGTTCGAGCTGGCCCGCCTGGACCTGGCGGCGGCCACCGCGGTCCTGCGCCACAAGGACACACCTGCCGCGCGCGGGGAGGTCGCGATCTGCCGGGCGCGGATCGACAGGATCCTCGACTCCTGGAACGCCGGCGCCCGAGTCCCGCTGTGACTCGGCCGTCGTCATCTCCGACTCGGACGGCTTTCATGAGGACTCGTGGGGAGCCGTCGGCGCTCACGGCGGTCGCCAGATCGCGTCCGGGCGTCGGCCTCTCTGACGTCGTCGCCAGTCGCTGGTATCCGGATCGGCCCCCTGTTGCCAACGCGCTGACGGGAGCCGCCCGGCGCTGCTGGAGGTGGTGCACGGCGGGGGATAGGCAACCCGGCCGGTGCCTTGTGGACTCCGCACCCGCCTCGACTGCCGTGGATGGATGCACGGCTGACTCGGGTCCGCTGCCGGCGCCGGACGATTCGCGCCCAGCGCTCACCCTGCGCCGGTGAGGATCCTGGTCACCGGCGCGTCGGGGTTTGTGGGCCGCCGGCTGGTCGGCGCGCTCGACGGGGAAGGCCACGAGGTCCGCGCGATGACCCGACGCCCCGAGCGCTACGTGGGGGCCGGCCGGCCGGTCGCCGGAGACGTCGGGGAGGAGCGATCGCTGCGGCAGGCACTCAAGGGCTGCGACGCCGCCTACTACCTGGTGCACTCCCTCGACCACCCGGACTTCGAGCGCAAGGACGCCGATGCGGCGCGCGCCTTCGCCCGAGCAGCGGCCGCGACGGGAATCGACCGGATCGTCTACCTCGGCGGCCTGGGCCAGGACAGTGACCAGTTGTCCCGGCACCTGCGCAGCCGGCGGGAGGTCGAGCGGCTCCTGGGCGGCACCGGCGTGCCGGTGACGGTGCTGCGCGCGGGGATCGTGGTCGGACACGGCGGCGTGTCGTGGGAGCTGACCCGCCAGCTCGTGGCGCACCTGCCCGCGATGATCACCCCCCGGTGGGTCAGCACGCGCACGCAGCCGATCGCGGTCGCCGACGTCGTCCGGTATCTGGTCGGTGTCCTCGACGCACCGGAAACCGCCGGGCGGGTGTTCGAGGTGGGAGGCCCGGAGGTGCTCACCTACCTGCAGATGATGACCCGGGTCGCCGAGATCCAGAACCGGCACCTGTTCGTCGTGCCCGTGCCGCTGCTCAGCCCGCAGCTGTCCTCGCGCTGGCTGGCCCTGGTCACCGACGTGGACGTCGCAACCGGCCGCTCGCTCATCGATTCCATGACCAACGAGGTGGTCGTCACCGACGACGCCATCCGCTCGGTCGTGCCCTTCGACCCGATGGACTACGACGAGATGGTCATGGCCGCCCTGGTCGAACGGGCACGGGAACGCCGGCGGCAGGTCGGTGAGCGGCGCGGCGGATGGCTGAGCCGCGGAGCCCGCCGGTGACCCGCCGCCGTGCGCTCCCGGCGCGGGTCCGCCGGGTGGCCGGGCCGCTGCTGCGGAGCGTGCCCCGCGACCACTGGGAGAGCGACGAGGCCTTCCGGCGCCGCCGGCGGGTCACCGCCGCCACCGCGGTCGCCGGCGCGTCGCTGCTCGGGGTGTCGCTGTCGACGCCGCCCGGTTCGCCGCGGTTCTACGGGCTCACGCTCGGGGTGGCCGCCACCTGGGTGGTCGGCGGGCTGGCGTCCGGTCCGCTGCACCTGGGGCGGATGTTCGGGCCGGGGGAGCAGCTGCGCCGGCCGGTGGTCACGCCCGTCCTCTCCGGGGTCGGCGCGTTCGGCGCCTTCTACGCTGCGGCGCTGGTCGCCCGGCGGATCCCCGTCCTCGAGCGGGCGATCGCCTCGGTCCTCCGCTACGCCGACCAGGGGACGACGCCGCTGGTCCTCACCACCACGCTGGCCAACGGCGTCGCGGAGGAGTTCTTCTTCCGCGGCTCGGTCTACGCGGCGGCGGGCGCGGACCGGCCGGTGCTCGCCTCGACCGTCGTCTACGGGCTGGCCACGACGACCACCCGCAACCCGGCGCTCGTGCTGGCCAGCGTGCCGATGGGCCTGCTCTTCGCGCAGGAGCGCAGGATCACCGGCGGCGTGCAGGCGTCGATGCTCACCCACGTGGTGTGGTCGGCCCTCATGCTGCGCTACCTGCCGCCGCTGTTCACCCGCGGGCTCACCGAGGAGCGGGTCACGGCCGGCGCGTGAGGTGTCCGGGTGGGCGCGGCGGCCTCGACGACCGCCCCGCCCATCCGTCAGCGGCGACGGCGCACCAGGACGGTGCCCAGCGCCGCGGCCACCGCACCGGCCGCGAGGAGCCGGCGTCCCCGGTTGGCGGCGATCACCACCACGGCCGCGCGGGGCCGTACCCGCCGGGTTCCCAGCAGCAGCGCCCCGGCCGGCGAGTCGACGCCGGCGCCGGCGACGGCCACCGGACGCGTGGGGGACTCCAGGTGCGCGGTGATCCCGGAGGCGGCCAGTACCTCGGCCAGTCCACCCAGGTCGCGTCGGCCCGGCGCCACCCCCGTGCGTGCAGTCGCCGCCTCCCGGACCCGCGTCACGAAGGCGCCGACGTCCTCGGCGACGATCCGCACGTCCGCGCCGTCGGCGTGCACCTGCACGCCCGCCCCGTCCACCTCGAGCGACAGCTCACCGGACAGGTGCACCGGGCCCCGCGGGTCCGTCATCCCCGGCTGGCGTTCTCGGCGGTCGTGATGCGCAGGGTGCCGTTGAGCCGCCAGACGGCGCGGGGGGCATCCGGCCCGGTCTCGCGAGGAACCTCGATGACCATGTCGGCGAACTCGTAGTTGATGGCGGCGCTCTTGCCGGTCAGGTAGGCCCACATCTCCTTGCCGAGGTCGGCGAAGCTGGTGGTCTCGTGATTCTTGATGTCCCGGGAGCCGGTTGCGGCGTCGGTGCTGGTCATGCTCATGGCTTCGATCTCCTCGCGCGTCATGATGGCCGCCGGGGTTCCGACGATCTCTTCCGTGGGTTGCTTGATGACCTCTCTTCCGGATGACCGGTGCCCAGGGATGCGGACAGCTGGTCGCTCCTTCGGTGGTTTTTCGACAGCGGGTCGCCACCGTCGTGCCGCGGACGGGTGGACGGCATGGCTCCCTCCGCCCTTGTCGACGTGGCCTGGACGAAGGGGTCGGTAGGCGCCGCGGTGTCCCCGCGCTCGCCGAGCGGTCGGTGCGGGTGCGCGCCGTCGTCCGCCGCGCCGGCAGCGCGCATTCCCCTGAGAGTCACCGGGAACGCCAGCGACGCTGTGCCGGCGCATGTCGCTGGGCTCACGACCGTCTCGTCCGCCCGAGTGCCCCGGGCGATGAAGTCACGCCCGGTACGACTTCTACGCCTACAGCGTGCCGCTCCGGGTCGCGCGCGAGGAGTTGCTCACCGCCGCCCAGGCGTGGGACGAGGACGACACGCCGTTCCCCGAAGGGTAGGCGTCCGACACCAGCCAGGTCCGGCGGGACTGGCCCCTGAACGACAACAGGGCGCCCACGACATGGGCGCCCTACGATCGGCTCCGGCGAGCCAGTGATCTTGTGTCCGAGGCGCGACACGCTACATACGCACACGGCTACGGGCCTCCTGGCAGCGCTCTTGCTCGTGGCCGGCCGAGGCGCGGGCACACCAGCGCGACGATCGGCGTCCCCACGAACCTGGCCATGAGCACGGTCACCCTCATCGGCGGTCTCTGTGACCCGACCACTCGGGCCTCGTGGAGTCGTCGACACGATGGCCGGGGAGCAGGCCCGAGCGGACGAGCTTCTCGGCCAACGCCGTGCCGTCCCCGGCGCGGAAGAGAGGGATCGAGCCAACCCTTTCCTCGGTCTCGGGCGTCGCGGTGCCTATCGGTGCGACGCTCCGCAACGCGATGGCCGCCACCTGTTGGGGATGTGCGCGGGCGAAGTCGCGGTAGATCTCGGGATCGTGCTCGCCGTCGTCCCCGATCAGCACCCAGTCCACGCTGGGCAGCTCCTCGGCCAGCCGCTCCAGCGACCCCCGCTTGTGGGCCTTGCCGCTGCGAAACCATGCGCGTGGGCTGATGCCCCAGTCGGTCAACAGGAGCGCGCCCGCCGGGAAGCCGTGCCGGTCCAAGAAGTCGGTGATCGAGCCCGCCAGGTTCCACGGCCCGTTGCTCAGATAGATGACGGGTGCGTGTGGGGAATCCTCGACGAGACGGGCGAGCAGCGCTGCCATGCCGTCCACGGGGCGGCGGGTCGAGCCGTTGCCGGCGAAGGTGCGCCACGCAGCTCGGAGGGGATGTCGGATTCCGGTGATCCAGACCGTGTCGTCGATGTCGCAGACAACACCTCGGGTCGCATCGGGTGAGGCGACGTGCACCGGCACCGGCACCGGCGGACGGCCGTCGACGTGCAGGAGCGCGGAGATCTGCCCCGGAGGCAGCTCGACGGGGATGGTGAGGTCGATCAGGCCAGCCTCGTCGGCTCGTGTACGCACCCGCGTAGTGCCCAGGCTGATGTCGATCTCGCCGTGAGGCTGTTCCAGAGTGAGCAGCCGCCGCCAGCCAGGGATGTCGAGGCGGGCGTTGGGGTCCGTACCGGCCGGGGCGAGCAGGAGCCGCCCGCGCACCCGTGCCCGGCCCCGCGCGGCATAGCTGGGATAGCCGAGGGCTGCGGTGGTCCAGCCGCGGCGACGGGCGCGCACGGACAGCACCTCGTTGACGCGGGTCTGGACCCGGTACGCGGTGGCGACGAAGCGCAGCAACCGGCTCGGGGGAACGGCGGGTCGGTCGGTCATCGAGCACCTCCGGCGGCGAAGCGGCCAGCCGACCGTACTGAGCGACGAACGTCGCTGCAGTTCAGATCCGCAGTGCTGCGGCCTCGGCCGCGTTCGAGGGCGAGACCGTCGCCATCTGCAAGGACGTCGACCGGCACTGCCACGAGGCCGGCACGGCATCAATCGCCGCCCAACTGGAGCCCGGCACAGCACAAGCCCGGTCCGGCACACCTGTGGACGGTGTCCCGCGATATCGCGCTGGTGTCCGAGGGGGGACTTGAACCCCCACGCCCGATAAAGGGCACTAGCACCTCAAGCTAGCGCGTCTGCCATTCCGCCACCCGGACAGGTGGGCGCCCTCGCGAGCGCCAGGAGTCAGCATAGACGAGCCTCGACGGCGGTCGGGGGACCCCCGGTGGCAGGATCGGCCGCATGGCCGACCCGACCCCGCAGCCCCTCGCCGGCGCCCAGGACGAGGTCGCCGAGCTGCTCTCCGACCTCATCCGCATCGACACGACGAACACCGGCGACACGTCCACCAGCGCGGGGGAGCGCGCGGCCGCCGAGTGGGTGGCCTGCAAGCTCGCCGACGTCGGCATCGAGTCGGAGATCCACGAGTCCCAGCCCGGCCGCGCCAGCCTGGTCGCCCGCATCCCCGGCGCCGACCGGTCCCGCCCGGCACTGTTGGTGCACGGCCACCTCGACGTCGTCCCCGCGGATCCGGCCGAGTGGAGCGTCCACCCGTTCTCCGGCGAGGAGCGCGACGGCTACGTCTGGGGCCGCGGCGCCGTCGACATGAAGGACATGGACGCCATGGTGCTGGCGCTGGTCCGGGACTGGGCCCGCACCGGCGTCCAGCCGCCCCGCGACATCGTCCTGGCCTACGTCGCCGACGAGGAGGCCGGCGGCAAGCTCGGCGCCCGCTGGCTCGTCGACGAGCACCCCGGTCTCTTCCTGGGCTGCACCGAGGCGATCAGCGAGGTCGGCGGGTTCTCCATCACCGTCCGCGACGACCTGCGGCTCTACCTCGTCCAGACCGCCGAGAAGGGCCTGGCCTGGATGCGGCTGACGGCCACCGGCAGGCCCGGCCACGGCTCGTTCGTGCACGACGACAACGCCGTCACCCGGCTCTGCGAGGCGGTCGCCCGCCTTGGCTCCGCCCGGCTGCCCACCACCCTCACCCCGCCGATGCGCGCCTTCCTCGCGGCGGTCGAGGACGCCTACGGCGTCGAGATCGACCCCGACCAGCCGGAGGAGGCGCTGGCCCGCCTGGGCAGCATCAGCCGGATGATCGGCGCGGCCCTGCGCAACACGGTCAACCCCACGATGCTCGACGCCGGCTACAAGGCGAACGTCATCCCCGGCACCGCGAGCGCGACGGTCGACGGGCGCTTCCTGTACGGCCAGCAGGAGGAGTTCGAGCGCCAGCTGGCCGGCCTGATCGGTGAGGGCGTCCAGCGCGAGTGGATCGTCCACGACCAGGCCGTGGAGACGACGTTCGACGGCCCGCTGGTCGACCAGATGGTCGCCGCCCTCAAGGCCGAGGACGACGGCGCGCGCCCCGTGCCCTTCACCATGAGCGGCGGCACCGACGCCAAGAGCTTCGAGCGCCTCGGCATGCGCTGCTTCGGCTTCTCCCCGCTGCGGCTGCCGCCGGACCTCGACTTCGCCTCGCTGTTCCACGGCATCGACGAACGGGTCCCGGTCGAGTCGCTGAAGTTCGGCATCCGGGTACTGGACCGGTTCCTACGCTCTGCATGATGGGGGAGTGACCGACACCACGCCCGCGCCCGGCTCCGTCGCACTCGTCACCGGGGGGACCGGCGGTTTCGGTCGCGCGCTGGCCCCCAAGCTCCGGGCGCTCGGCGTCACCGTCATCCTCGCCGACCTCGACAGCGACCGGGCGCGGCAGGTCGCCGGTGATCTGGACAGCGAGTTCGTCGCCCTCGACGTCACCGACCGCGCCGCCAACGAGGCCGTCGTCGCGCAGGTCGAGGCCGAGCACGGCCGCCTCGACGCGGTCTTCCTCAACGCCGGGATCGCCGGGTTCGACTCCGAGGACCTCTTCGACCTGGAGAACTTCCTGCACGTGGTCGACGTCGACCTGCTCGGCGTCGTCTACGGGGCCGCGGCCGCGATTCCCGCGCTGCAGCGCGCCGGCGGCGGGGCGATCGTCGTGACGGCGTCCCTCGCCGGCCTCTCACCCATGGCGACCGACCCCGGCTACAGCGTGGCCAAGGGCGGGGCGGTGGCCTTCGTGCGCTCGATGGCGCCCCGGCTGTCTGCCGAGGACATCACGATCACGGCGATCTGCCCGGGCTTCGCCGACACCGCGATCATCGACCCGATCCGCGAGGAATTCGAGAAGGCCGGCTTCCCGGTGCTCACCGCCGACGAGGTCGCGGACGCGATGGTCGCCGCCTGGGCGTCGGGGGAGCCGGGCGCGGCCTACATCATCCAGCCCGGCATCGGCGCCGTCCCGTACAAGTTCAAGGGCGTGCCCTCGGCGAAGACCGGAACCGGCGAGACCGCCGTCGTCCCGGAGGCGCTGCGCCCGCCGTCCATGCGCTGAACCCCGGAAGGCCAGGATCTGCCGGCAGGCCCATGCCCGGGTCGATACTGGTCGCGCGGGCGCACGGCAGCGCCCCGGCGAGGTGCGTCATGCGACACGAACTCCGGACCGAGATCGACATCGAGGCCCCACCGGACAAGGTCTGGGCCGAGCTGGCCGACCTGGACGCCTACGCCGGGTGGAATCCGTTCATCACGAGAGCGGAGGGCGCGGCCGAGGCGGGTCGACGGCTGTCGCTCCGGATGCAACCGGCGGGCGGCCGAGCGATGACCATCCGTCCGCGCGTCACCGCGGCATCCCCGGGGTCAGCTCTCGAGTGGCTCGGACACCTGGGCGTCCCCGGGATCTTCGACGGCCGGCATCGCTTCGAGCTGACCGCGACCCCCTCGGGGACCCACCTCGTCCAGCGAGAGACGTTCCGCGGTGTGCTCGTCCGGCCTCTGCGACGGTCGCTGGACACCGGTACACGCGCCGGCTTCGAGGCGATGAACGCGGCGCTGCGCCGACGCGTCCTGGAGACACGACCGGAGTCCTGACGGCCCCGCCGACCGCGAGCGAGGGGTGTTCGTCGTCCGGCGCCCTTCCTAGACTCCCGCAATGGTCGAGTACCGCAGCCATCGCCGGGTCCGCATGGGCGGACGCGACCCGGCCGAGGAGCACCGCGCGGCGACTCCGCTGGAGCTGCTGTTCGACCTGACCTTCGTCATCGCCTTCGGTACGGCCGCCAACGAGCTGGCCCACCAGCTCGCCGAGGGGCACTTCGGGGCGGCACTCCTCGGGTTCTCCCTCGCGACGTTCGCCATCGCGTGGGCGTGGATCAACTTCTCCTGGTTCGCCTCGGCCTACGACACCGACGACTGGATCTTCCGGCTGGCCACGATGGTGCAGATGGTCGGCGTGCTGGTGTTCGCGCTCGGCCTGCCCGACATGTTCGCCTCCCTCTACGAGGGCGAGACGGTGGACAACCGGGTCATGGTGGCCGGCTACGTCGTGATGCGTCTGGCCCTGGTGTTCCAGTGGCTGCGGGCCGCACGCCAGGACCCGGACCGTCGCGGCGCATGCCACAAGTACGTGACGACGCTGCTCGTGGCTCAGGCCGGGTGGATCGCCCTCGCCGTGGCGGAGACATCGGTCGCCGTCACGTTCCTGTGGGTCGCGGTCCTGCTGCTGGTCGAGACGGGAGGGCCGGTGCTCGCCGAGACCCGGCACGGCGGGACGCCGTGGCACCCCCACCACATCGCCGAGCGGCACGGACTCCTCGTGATCATCGCCCTCGGGGAGGGCCTGCTCGGCACCGCGTTCGCACTGAGCGTCCTGGTCGGCCCCGAGGGGCCCGGCTGGTCGGTCGAGGTCGTCGTCCTCGGCCTCGCCGGGACGGCGCTCACCTTCGGGATGTGGTGGATCTACTTCATCCTGCCGATGGGCGGGATCCTCGAGCGGCACCGCGAGCGCTCCTTCGGCTGGGGCTACGGCCACATCCCGCTGTTCGGCGCCCTGGCCGCCGTGGGCGCCGGGCTGCACGCCGCCGCCTACTACCTCGAGCACCACAGCGTCCTCGGCACCACGGGGACCGTGCTCACGGTGGCGATCCCCGTGGCGCTGTACGTCGTCACGATCTGCGTCCTCTACTACCAGCTCTCCCGGGTCTTCGACCCGTTCCACCTGCTGCTGCTGGCCGGTACCGCGGTGGTCGTCCTCGCATCGATCGGCATGGCGGCGGCCGGGACGCCGATGGTCTGGTGCCTCGCGGTCCTGGCGCTGACACCCTGGGTCACCGTCGTGGGGTACGAGACCGTCGGATACCGCCACGGCGAGGAATCGGTGGCCCGCCTCTGAGCACCCGGTGACGGCGCTCACTTCGCGTCTGGCAAGGTCGCTGCATGCGTGCATGGCGGGTCCACGAACTCGGTGATCCCTCGAAGGTCATGAGCCTCGACGAGATCGACCAGCCGGTCCCCGGCGAGGGCCAGGTGCTGGTCAAGGTCCGGGCGGCGGCACTGAACTTCCCTGACGTCCTCATGGCGCAGGGCCTCTACCAGGAGAAGCCGCCGCTGCCCTATACGCCCGGCGTCGAGCTGTGCGGGGAGATCGTCGAGACCGGCCAGCGCGTCATCGGCGGGCCGTCCCGGGGCCCGGGCGCCTTCGCCGAGTACGCCCTGATGGACGCCGACAACGCCTGGCCCGTGCCGGACGGCATGACCGACGAGAAGGCCGCGGCGCTGTACCTGACCTACCAGACCGGCTACGTGGGCCTGCACCGCCGCGCGAACATCCAGGCCGGCGACTGGCTGCTCGTCCATGCCGGCGCCGGAGGAGTGGGCTCGGCGGCGATCCAGCTGGGCAAGGCCGTCGGCGCGAAGGTCATCGCGACCGCGGGCGGGGAGCGGAAGACCGCCATCTGCCGCGAGCTCGGCGCCGACCACGTCATCGACTACACGACCGAGGACTTCGTCCCGATCGTCAAGGAGCTCACCGGAGGGCGCGGCGCCGACATCGTCTACGACCCGGTCGGCGGAGACGTCTTCGACAAGTCCCGCAAGTGCATCGCCTTCGAGGGCCGGATCGTCGTCGTCGGGTTCACCAGCGGCCGCATCCCCGAGGCCCCGGCCAACCACCTGCTGGTCAAGAACTACAGCGTGGTGGGCCTGCACTGGGGGCTCTACCGGACGATGGACCCCCCGCGGATCGGGATGGTGCACGAGGAGCTGACCCGCCTGGTGACCGACGGCCACATCGACCCGCTGATCGGGGAGACGCTGCCGCTGGACCAGGCGCCCCAGGCCCTGGCGAAGCTGGCGGACCGCAGCACCGTCGGCAAGGTCGTGCTCGTTCCCTGAGCATCGGCGTTCCCGCGGGAAGGTTCTAGCCTGGGCCGGTCATGCCGAGCCCTCCGCTGCCCCTCGTCGACGAGCGCGCGCACCTGCGGGCCGACTGCGCGAACTGCGCCGCCCTCTGCTGCGTCGCGCCCGCCTTCGCGGCATCGGCGGACTTCGCGATCGACAAGCCGGCCGGACGGCCGTGCCCGAACCTGCGCGACGACGACCTGTGCGGCATCCACGACCGGCTGCGCGACCGCGGGTTCCCCGGTTGCGCGGTGTTCGACTGCTTCGGCGCCGGCCAGCACGTGACCCAGGGGACCTTCGCCGGCCGCACCTGGCGGGAGACCGCGGGCCTGGCGGGACCGATGTTCGCCGTCCTGCCTGTCATGCGGCAGCTGCACGAGATGCTCTGGTACCTGTCCGAGGCGGCCACTCACGCGGCGGCGGCGTCGCTGCACGGGGAGATCGACGCGGCCCGCCGGCGTACCGAGCGAGCCGCGGACGGCACCGCGGAGGAGCTGAGCGCCATGGACGTGGCGGCCGCTCGTCGCGAGGTGGGCGACCTCCTGGAGCGGGTCAGCGAGCTGGTCCGGAGCGGTTCCCGGGCACCGGATCGCCGGGGTGCCGACCTGATCGGCCGGGACCTGCGGCGGGCCAGGCTCGGGAACGCCGGCCTGCGCGGCGCCTATCTGATCGGTGCGGACCTGCGCGGGGTCGACCTGGGGACGGCGGACCTGCTGGGAGCCGACCTGCGGGCGGCGGACGTCCGGGGGGCCGACCTGAGCCGGTGCCTATTCCTGACGCAGCCGCAGGTCACCGCGGCCCGGGGCGATTCGTCGACCCGCATCCCCGGCGCCCTGACCCGCCCCGCGCACTGGAGCGGCGGAGCCGTGGACCGGCCCGGGACGAGCCGCTAGATGTGCGGCCCGGGGAGGTAGGCGAGCCGGGCGCGGCGCCGCAGGATGACCTTGCGTGTGCCGTCGGCGTGCAGCTGGAGCCGGGCCAGCTCCCAGCCGCCGGTGTCCGCCTGCAGGCTCAGCATGGTGGCCGCTGCGGACCGGGACGTGCCCGGGGGGATCCGCAGCGGCGCGTACTGGTAATCCGCGGCCGCCTCCATCGGGCCGATTGTGCATGCCGGAGGCCGATCGGTCACGTGTCCGTCGCCCGGTCGCGCGACCCCGCCTGCTCCGCGGCCGGTCAGACGGCAGGATGGACGGCGCCCGTTCAGCACTCCGGAGGGAGACGACGTGACCGAGCCGGCACCGTCCAGCGACGTGCCCGAAGCCGACCGCGCCGAGCAGCAGGCGCTGGTGGAGCCCATCGCCGCGGGGGACGTCACCCCGCCCGGCGACGGCGTGCCCGAGGCCGACGCTCTCGAGCAGCAGCTGTCCGCCCGTCCGGGGGAGGCGGAGATCCCGTCGCAGCCGGTCGGCGACCGCGAGGCGAACGAGGCCGACGTCCTCGAGCAGGAGATCGACGTACCGGCGGACGAGGACGAGATCCCCGGCTGACCTCTCCGGGTGAACTTCGGCGTGTCCGGGGTGGAAGAGCAGCGCGTGGGGAAAGCTGCCCGCCGTGACCTCGCTCCTCGCCCTGCTGATCCTGGCGGGGCTGCCGCTCCTCCTCTGGCAGCTCGGCCGCCAGGGGTACTGGACCCGCCTGCGCACCCGCGTGGACGCCGACCCCGCGGCCGAGCTGTTGCGGCGGCACGACCTGGCCGCCCGCGAGGCGGCGGCGGTGACCACGGCGGTCGAGCGGGGACGGGAGCTGGAGGACCCGGCGCTGCGGCGGGCCGCGGTGGACCTGGCCCGGTTGTCGCTGGCCCGGAGCCAGCCCCGCGGCAGCGGCACCTCCTGGGGATCCCGGGTCGTCGTCCTGCTGGCCGCGGTCTGGGGAACGCTGGTCGTCGCCGACGCGGGGTTCGCGCTCGCCTTCGGCCGGTTCGCTGACGTCAACTGGTTCACGCTGGTGGGCGCCGCGCTCGTCTTCAGCTCGCCGATCCGCCGGGGCATCCGTCTGCACAGGGCCATCGCCCTCAACGCCGACCGGCCCGCCGGCCGCGAGTAGCCCTCAGCCCTCGGCGAGCAGCCGGGCCAGCCGGGTGCGTCGCGGCCGGACGTCGACCTCGCGCACCGCCCGGGCCAGCGCGGCCCCGCTGGCGTGCACGATCGACAGGTGCTGCTGCGCCCGGGTCAGCGCGGTGTAGACCAGCGGCCGCGACAGCATCCCGCCCGCCTCCGGCGGCAGGACGACGACCACACCGGGCCACTCCGAGCCCTGCGCGCGGTGCACCGTGATCGCCCAGCCGTGCCGCAGGTCGAACAGGGCCTGCCCCGTGACGGTGACCGGACCGGAGGCGAACGAGACGTCGAGGGAGCCCTCGCCGGTGCCGGTGACCACCCCGACCTCACCGTTCGCGAACCCGACCGGCTCGAGGTCCATGTGGTTCGCGGTCGCCACCACCCGGTCGCCGGGGTCGAACCCGAAGACCGTGCCGGTTCCCGGGTTCAGCTCCGCCTTGAGCGCCTTGTTCAGCTCGATCGTGCCGGCCGGGCCCCGGTGCACCGGCGTCACCACCTGGATCGCGCCCGGCTCGATGCCGAGCGCCCGGGGGATGGAGTCGGTGACCAGCTGCACGACGCGGCGCGCCGCCTCGGCGCTGCCCGTCGCCGGCACGACGACGACCTCGCGGTCGGGGGAGTCGACCTTGGGCAGCTCGCCGCCGCGGACGGCCGTGGCCAGGCGGGCGATCGCGCCGCCCTCGGCCTGCCGGTACAGCGTGGTCAGCTCGGTGACCGGGACGACGCCGGAGTCGATCATGTCGCCCAGCACGTGGCCCGGCCCGATCGACGGCAGCTGCGCGGGGTCGCCGACCAGCAGCAGGTGCGTGCCGTCGGGACAGGCCTCGAGCAGGGCGGCGGTCAGCTCGACGTCCAGCATCGAGGCCTCGTCCACGACGATGACGTCGGCGTCCAGCGGCCACTCCTCGTTCCGGGAGAAGCCGCCGGACGTGCCCTGCGCCCCGAGCAGCCGGTGGACCGTCACCGCCGGGTGGTCGGTGAGCTCCTCCAGCCGCTTCGCCGCCCGGCCGGTGGGGGCGGCCAGGGCGATGTCGGTGCCCTTGGCCCGCAGCAGCTTCACGATGGCGGCGACCGTCCGGCTCTTGCCGGTGCCCGGCCCACCGGTGAGCAGGCTGACCCCGGCGCCCAGCACCTGCGCCACCGCCTCGGCCTGCGCCTTGTCCAGCCCCTTGGCCACCGAGCGCACCGACGCCGGGTCGGCGATCCGCTCGGCCGTGGCGGTCAGGCGCGCGACCGCCTCCGCGACCAGCTCCTCCGCCATGCCGTAGCGGGCCAGCGACAGGGTGCGCAGCGCCGGATCCGGCTCGGCGTCCGCATCCTCCGGCTCGGGCGGCTCGTGCTCCAGCACGTCGCCGGACTCGACCGCGGCGACGATCGCCGCGACCGGGTCGCTGGTGCCCTCGGCCTGCAGGGCCGCCACGACCAGGTCGGCCGGCAGGACGGTGTGCCCGTCCCGGGTCGCCGTCCGCAGGGTGAGCCCGACGATGGCCCGGCCGCGCCGGGTGTCCTGCCGGTCGGCGCCCTTGAGGACGGCGATCGCCAGCCGGTCGGCGTCCCCGAGCGACACCCCGGACAGCGAGAGCAGCGCCCACGGGTCGTCGCGCAGGCGCCGGGCGGCGTCCGGGCCGAGGGTGTCGGCGACGCCGGCGGCGAGCTTGGCCGCCAGGCCGGCGCCCACGAGCAGCTCGACGACCTCGTAGGTGGGCGCCGCGGCCAGGAAGCTGGAGAAGAGCCGCTCGGCCCGCTGGCGGCCGACCTTGGGCAGCTTGATCAGCCGGTCGGCGGTGACGTCGTCCGGCGCGGTGATCCCGGCGGCCGGGAGATCGGCCGCCGTCCGCTTGCCCAGCCCGGGCCAGAGGCCGGCCGCACAGAACGCGGCGAAGACCGGATCGCTGGCCGCCGGCGCGGTTGCCGCCTCGCTCACCCCGTGCTCCTGGCGGCCGAGACGGCCATGTCGGCCCTGCTCGCGGTCATCCTTCCGACCGGCGCTCGGGATAGCTGAACGGCGGCGCCGACACGTCCTCCAGAGCGGTGCGGATCGCGGCGGGCAGGCGCACGACGTCGGCGTCCAGCGAGGCCTGCAGCTGCTGGGCGGTGCGCGCCCCGACGATCGGTGCGACGACGCCCGGCCGGTCGCGCACCCAGGCCAGGGCCACGGCGAGGGGGGTGGTGCCGAGGCCCTCGGCGGCGGTGATGACGGCCTCGACGATCCGGTCGGACTTCTTCGAGCGCAGCCCGTCGATGAAGCCCTGCCACTGCGGCGAGGCCCCGCGCGACTCCGTCGGCGTGCTGTGCCGGTACTTGCCGGTGAGCAGGCCCCGGCCGAGCGGCGACCACGCCAGGACGCCCAGGCCCAGAGACTCGGCGGCCGGGACCACCTCGCGCTCGACGCCGCGCTGCAGCAGCGAGTACTCGACCTGCGTGCTGATCAGCGGCGTCCGGCCGGGCCAGGCGCGCTGCCAGGTCGCCGCCTGCGCGGTCTGCCAGCCGGTGAAGTTGCTGACCCCGACGTAGCGGGCCCGACCGGAGGAGACCGCGAGATCGCACGCGGCCAGCGTCTCCTCGATCGGCGTGGCCTCGTCCCAGGCGTGCAGCTGCCACAGGTCGACGTAGTCCAGGCCGAGCCGCTCCAGCGACGCGTCGAGCGCCGCGAGCAGGTGCCCGCGGGACGCGCCCCGGCCCATCGGCCCGGCCCCGGTGCGGCCCACCGCCTTGGTCGCGACCAGCACGTCCGACCGGGGGACGACGTCGGACAGGAGGTGGCCGAGCACGCGCTCGCTCTCGCCGTCGCAGTACACGTCGGCGGTGTCCACGAGGGAGCCGCCGGCGTCGACGAACGCCGTCAGCTGCATCGCCGCTTCGTCCTCGTCGGTGTCCCGGCCCCAGGTCATGGTGCCCAGCCCGAGCCGCGAGACGACCAGACCGCTGCGACCCAGCGCGCGTTGCTCCACGACGGGAAAACCTACCGGCGACCGACGACCGGTACCGAGGAGCACCCGAACCCTCGGGGCGGCGCGGCGGGTCGCGGCCGTCTGCCGCCTAGGGTGGGCCCTCGTGCCCGCCCGACCCCCCGCCGCTGCCCGTTCCTCCGCCCGGAAGGCGAGCTGATGGGCTGGATCGAGGCGATCGTCCTCGGGATCGTCCAGGGCCTCACCGAGTTCCTGCCGATCTCCTCCAGCGCCCACCTGCGGCTGGTCGGCGAGCTGTTCGGCTGGGAGGACCCCGGCGCGGCGTTCACCGCGATCACGCAGATCGGCACCGAGGCCGCCGTCCTCCTGTACTTCCGGCACGACATCGCGCGGATCGTGGTCGCCTGGCTCGGCTCGCTCGCCGGGAAGCGGAAGGGCGAGCCGGACGCGCGGATGGGCTGGCTGATCATCGTGGGCAGCATCCCGATCGTCGTCCTCGGCCTGCTGTTCCAGGACGACATCGAGACGACGCTGCGCGACCTGCGCATCGTCGCGATCGCGCTGATCCTGTTCTCGCTCATCCTGTTCTGGGCCGACCGCGTGGGCGCCAAGAAGCGCGAGCTGGAGCACCTGACCGTGCCCCACGGCATCGGCTTCGGGTTCGCCCAGGCGATGGCCCTGATCCCGGGCGTCTCCCGCTCCGGCGGCACGATCACGGCCGGGCTGTTCCTCGGCTACTCGCGGTCGGCCGCGGCCCGCTACTCCTTCCTGCTGGCCGTGCCCGCCGTCCTCGGGTCGGGGTTCTTCCAGGCCTACGAGGCCATGACCGGCGACGTCGCCGGGCAGGGCGTCTCGTGGGGGCCGACGGTCCTGGCGACCGTCATCGCGTTCGGTGTGGGGCTCACCGTGATCGCCTGGCTGCTCCGCTACCTCGACCGGGGCAGCTTCACGCCCTTCGTCGTCTATCGGCTGGTGCTCGGCGTGCTCGTGCTCGCCCTGGTGCAGACGGGGGTCCTCGACCCCACCTGAACCACGCACCTCCGGTGTGGAACCGGTACGGATCCGCCGTGCTGACCGGCTCCCCAGGCCGGGCACCTAGGCTGCGCAGCGTGAACGAGTGTGCGAGTTCACCCATGAGCACAGCACGTCTCGGCACGAGGCCGACGAGCGCGGGCGAGGAGGAGTCGTGACGACCGTCGTGCTCCTGCGCCACGGCCGGACGACGGCCAACGCCGCCGGTGTCCTGGCCGGCTGGACCCCGGGCGTGCAGCTCGACGACGCCGGCGCCGCCCAGGTGGCCGCGGTGGGGGAGCGGCTGGCGAAGGTGCCCCTGGCGGCCGTGGTGAGCAGCCCGCTCGAGCGGTGCGTGCAGACCGCGGAGGCCGTCGCCGCGGGGCGCGACCTCGCCGTGCAGACCGACGACCGGCTCGGCGAGGCCCGCTACGGCGACTGGACGGGCCGGACCATCAAGGAGCTGAGCAGGGAACCGCTCTGGAAGGTCGTCCAGCAGCACCCGTCGGCCGCCGTGTTCCCCGGCGACGAGGGGGAGGGGCTGGCGCAGACCCAGGTCCGCGCGGTCGCCGCCGTCCGGAGTTGGAACGCCCGCCTGGGCCCGGACGCCGTGTGGCTCGCCTGCAGCCACGGCGACGTGATCAAGGCGATCCTCGCCGACGCGCTCGGCCTGCACCTGGACCAGTTCCAGCGGATCGTCGTCGACCCGGCGTCGGTCTCCGTCGTCACGTACACCGACACGCGGCCCTTCGTGGTGCGCGTCAACGACACCGGCGGCGACGTCTCCGGCCTGATCCCTCCGCCGCGCCGTCGTCGCCGGGGCAAGGCGTCCTCCGATGCGGTCGTGGGCGGCGGCGCCGGGACGAGCGCCTGACCTGTGTCGTCAGCGGAGGCGGTGGCCGCGCCCGCGTAACCTGAGCGGGTGCCCCGTCAGGTCCATCTCTTCGAACGTCCGAGCCGGTTCGTCGCGGGCACCGTGGGTCAGCCGGGGGACCGCACCTTCTACCTGCAGGCCTCGGACGATTCCGGCCGCACGGTCAGCGTGGCGCTGGAGAAGACGCAGGTCCAGGTCCTTGCCGACCGGATGCACGAGCTGCTCGACGAGATCGCCGGCCGCGCGGGGACGGTCATCCCGCCGGAGGCCGACGTCGACGACCTGGAGCCGCTGACCGCGCCGATCGACGAGGAGTTCCGGGTCGCGGCCATGGGGCTGGCCTGGGACGGCGCCGCCGAGGCCGTCGTCGTCGAGGCGGTCGCCGCGACCGACGAGCCGATCGACGAGGAGGCCATCCTCTCCGACAGCGAGGAGGGGCCCGACGCGCTCCGCGTGACCATCACGCCGATGGCGGCTCGGGCGTTCGTGGCCCGCGCCCGCCGGGTGGTGGCCGCGGGCCGGCCGCCGTGCCCGCTGTGCTCGCTGCCGCTGGACCCGGCCGGGCACGTCTGCCCGCGGCAGAACGGCTACCGCCGCTGAGCGGCGGCTCCGCCATGAGCGAGCAACCGGTCGGGGCCGACCTGCGCCCGCCTGCGGACGACGCGGAGGCCCAGTGCCTCCTGCGCGACGGCGTGATCGATCTCGAGGGCCGGCTGCTCGACGCCTCGAACGTGACCCTGGTCGGCGCGATCCGGACCGGCACGCTCGAGGCCGAGTGCGTCTACAAGCCGGTGGCGGGGGAGCGGCCGCTCTGGGACTTCCCCGACGGCACGCTCGCCGGGCGCGAGATCTCGGCCTTCCTCGTGTCGGAGGCGACCGGCTGGGGCGTGGTGCCGCCCACCGTGCTGCGCGAGGGGCCGTTCGGCCCCGGCATGGTCCAGCTGTGGATCGACGGTGACGAGAGCGTCGACCTGCCCGCATTCGTGCGCCGTGACGACCCGGCGCTGCGGCGCATGGCCGTCTTCGACGCGGTGGTGAACAACGCCGACCGCAAGGGCGGGCACATCATCCCGACGACGGCGGGCCACGTGTACGGCGTCGACCACGGCATCTGCTTCTCCGTCGACCCCAAGCTGCGGACGCTGCTGTGGCGATGGGCGGGCAAGCCGCTGCCGGAGGACGCCGTCGCGGTGCTGGAGCGGCTGGCGGACGAGCTGCGCGGCGAGCTGGGGGAGCAGCTGCACGAGCACCTGACCCGCCGGGAGGTGCGCTGCACGCAGCAGCGGGTGGCGGAGATGCTGCGCACCGGGCGGCATCCCGAGCCCAGCGGCGAGTGGCCTGCGCTGCCCTGGCCGCCGTTCTAAGGAGTTGCCTCCTCGAGATGCACGAAGTGGTGGCCATCAGCGGCTGATGGCCACGACTTCGCAGGTCTCGCTGTCGGTCGGGTGGGCCAAGATGCCGTTCATGCCGCACCGCAGCCGACTGTCGATCCTGTTGCTGGACCTTCCGCCCGAGCACCATGACGCCGACCGGGACTTCTGGGCCGGCGCCACCGGCCGCCCCGCGCAACCCGACGCGACCGACGAGAAGTGGTCGTCGCTCGGATCGTTCGCCGACGGGTGGCACGTGGAGGTCCAGCGGACCGGTGAGGGGACGCCGCCGCGGTGGCACGTCGACATCGAGACCGACGACATCCCTGCCGAGGTGGCCCGCCTGGAGGCCCTCGGGGCGACGCGGCACCGGGACATGGGCTCGTTCTGGCAGCTGCTCGACCCGGCCGGGCTCGTCTTCTGCGTGGTCGGCATCCAGACCGGCGAGGAGTTCGACCGCGACGCCGTGACCTGGTCGTGAGCACCACCCGCGTGAGCGCTCTGCTGCGGGCACCGCGGGCAGCGGTGTACCGAGCGCTCACCGACCCGGCGATGATCGGCCGTTGGCGGTTTCCCGACGGCATGACCAGCACCGTCGAGCCGCAGGAGGACGGGGGGTTCCGCGTCACGCTGACGTACGAGGTGCCGGACGCTCGGGGCAAGACCACCGCGCACAGCGACACCTACCGCGCCCGGTTCACCCGGCTCGTGCCGGACGAGCTCGTCGTGGAGGTCGACGAGTTCGAGACCACCGACCCGAGGCTCGCCGGGGAGATGACCATGACCCTCACGCTGCGGGCCCACGAGAGAGGCACCGAGCTGCTGGCCGTCCACGAGGGCGTGCCGGACGGCGTCGCCCCGGAGGACAACGAGCTCGGCTGGCGGATGGCGCTGGATCGGCTGGCCGCCCTCGTCGAGGGGGGACCTACTCCAGGCTGACCAGGCCGATCATCGCGGCGGCCTGCAGCGGGTCGCCGTCCACGGTGAGCACCTCGAGCGGCACCCGGCGCCAGACCGCCAGCAGCAGGTCGCCGGCGGTGCCGGTGAGCGCCGCGATCGGGAAGGGCCGCGAGCCGGGGAAGAGCGTCCGCTCGGCGTCGGCGTCCACCGCGTGGAGGACGACCGGGTGGGCGTCCGGGGGAGGGCCGTCCGGCAGCGCGCCCGGGACCATCACGTCGAGCCACTCGTCGAGACCGTCGAGGCCGACCTGCGCCGGGATCGGGCGGACGTCGCCCAGCACCTGCTCCACGTCGACGGTGTGCACCACGGCCTCCTGGACCTGGCGGCGCAGGACGAACGCGACGTCCTGCTGTGGCGCCCAGGTCCAGACCCGGTCGGCCGGGTCGGCACCGCCCATTGCCGTCTCCAGCTCCACCGACACCGCGGCGGAGAACCCGAGCAGCTCGTCGTCCGGACGCCGGGCCGGGGGAACGTACGCGGACGGGTCCGCCGCCCGCGTCCGGACGATGCGGGCCCAGAAGTGCTGCACCTCGGCGAGGTGCCACACGAGATCGGCCAGCGTCCAGCCGGGACAGCCGGGCACGGGCGCCGTCCACCCGCTCGCGAGCAGCGCCTCGGCGGCGGCGTCGGCGAACCGCCGGTTCGTCCGCCGGAGCACCGGCAGGTACTCGTCGAGCTCCACTGCTCCTCCTCCGGCGCGGGCGCGTCCGCCCGCCGCTCTAGGCTCGTGCCGTGCTCTCCTGGCCCGCTCCGCTGCTGCCGACCCTGCCCGGGACCGGGCCCGTCCTCAAGGTCCACGACACCTCCCGCGGTGAGGTGGTGGCCACCAGCCCCGACCGGACCGCGCGGATGTACGTCTGCGGCATCACCCCCTACGACGCCACCCACCTCGGTCATGCGGCCACCTACCTGGCCTTCGACCTGATCAACCGGGTGTGGCGGGACGCCGGTCACGCCGTCCACTACGTGCAGAACGTCACCGACATCGACGACCCGCTGCTGGACCGCGCCGACCGCGACAACGAGGACTGGATCGTCCTCGGCATGCGCGAGACCGCCCTCTTCCGGGAGGACATGACCGCCCTGCGCGTGCTGCCGCCCGAGGACTTCGTCGGCGCGGTGGAGTCGATCCCGCGGATCGTGGCCCACATCGAGGACCTGCTCGACGAGGGACTGGCCTACGTCCTCGACGACGGCACCGGCGACATCTACCACGACGTCGCGCAGGCCCCCGGCTTCGGCGGGGAGTCCGGCTACGACGAGGCGACCATGCTGCGCTTCTTCGCCGAGCGCGGGGGAGACCCCGACCGCGCCGGCAAGCGGCAGCCGCTGGACCCCATGCTGTGGCGCGGCGAGCGTCCCGGCGAGCCCTCGTGGCCGGGCCCGAAGGGCACCGCGGGCCGTCCCGGCTGGCACATCGAGTGCGCCACCATCGCGCTGGACACCATCGGGATGGGGTTCGACGTCCAGGGCGGCGGCAGCGACCTGGTCTTCCCGCACCACGAGTACTCCGCCGTCCACGCCGAGGCGCTCACCGCCACTGCGACAGGGGTGAAACAGCCCTTCGCCCGGGCCTACGTGCACGCGGCGATGATCGGCCTCGACGGCGAGAAGATGAGCAAGAGCCGCGGCAACCTGGTCTTCGTCTCCCGGCTCCGCGGCGACGGCGTCGACCCGATGGCGGTCCGGCTGGCCCTGCTGTCCGGTCACTACCGGACCGACCGCGCCTGGACGGCCGGCCTGCTGAAGGTCGCCGAGGAGCGGCTGGCCACCTGGCGCCGGGCGGTGGCCCTGGACGCCGGGGCCCCGGCGGCGCCCCTGCTCCTGGGGCTGCGCGAACGGCTGGCCGACGACCTGGACAGCCCGGGCGCGATCGCGCTGGTCGACGCGTGGGCCGCGCAGTCCCTCACCGGCGGCTCCGACACCGAGGAGGGGGCGCCGCGCATCGTGTGCGACGCCGTCGACGCGCTCCTCGGCGTCTCGCTGCAGGACTGCTGATGCCCCCGGGCCGGACGTTCCACCGCATCGACCGGGCGGCGCGCGAACGCGCCGAGGAGGGGCTCGCACCCAGCGCCGCCCGTTCGGCCGCCTCCCGTGGCCGGGACCGGCCCGAGCCGGAGGACCCGCTCCGGACGGCGTTCGAGCGGGACCGCGACCGGATCCTGCACGCGAAGGCCTTCCGCCGGCTCAAGCACAAGACGCAGGTCTTCCTCAATCCCGACGGCGACCACTTCGTCACCCGCCTCACGCACACGCTGCAGGTCACGCAGGTGGCGCGCTCCCTGGCCCGGGCGCTCGGCCTCAACGAGACCCTCGCCGAGGCCATCGCGCTGGCCCACGACGTCGGGCACTCGCCGTTCGGCCACCTGGGCGAGGACGCGCTGGAGCCCTACGTCCCCGGCGGCTGGCATCACGCCGCCCAGGGGGTGCGCATCGTCGAGGTCCTGGAGCACCTGAACCTCACGTGGGAGGTGCGGGACGGCGTCCGCTCCCACAGCTGGAAGATCGATCCGCCGCCGGACACCCGCGAGGGCGAGTGCGTGCGGTACGCCGACCGCATCGGGTACCTCTCCCACGACGCGCTCGACGCGATCCGGGCCGGCGTGCTCCGGCCCGACGACTTCCCGTCGCGTCCGCGCGCCGTCTTCGGCGAGCCCGGCAGCGAGATGGTCGGCGCGATGATCTCCGCCGTCATCGAGGGCAGCCTGTCGCCGGACAACCGGGCCGGCGCCGTCGTCATGGACCCGGACGCCCTCGAGGCGATGCACGAGCTCCGGACCTTCATGTTCGAGCGGGTCTACGAGTCCGACACCGCGGCCGGGCAGAAGCACGTGGCCATCGAGGTGATCCGCCGGCTGGTCGACCACCACCTGGCCCATCCGGACCTGATCCCCGCGAGCTACCGCGACACGGAGGCCGACGCCGTGACCCAGGTCGTCGACTACGTCTCGGGGATGACCGACCGCTTCGCCCTGAACATGCACGACCGGCTCTTCGACGCCGACGCGACCTCCCGGATGACCCCGCTCCTGCCCGCTCGCTGAACGCGTTCAGGGATCCATGACCGCACGTTCTTGAACGATCGGTCATGAATAGCCAGGGTCGGGTCATGGGACGGCCACGGAGCTTCGACGAGGGGACGGCCGTCGAGGCCGCCACGGCGTTGTTCTGCGAGCGCGGGTACGACGGGACCGGTGTCGACGACCTCGTCCGCGCCCTCGGGATGCACCGGGGGTCGCTGTACCAGGCCTTCGGCAGCAAACGGGGACTCTGGCTGCGCGCGCTGCGCGCCCACGTGGGAGGGCTGGCCGGGCCGGACGACGATCTGACCCTGTTGCTGCGCGCCGCCGTCGAGCGCGCTCCCACCGATGTCGAGACCGCCGTCCTGGTGTCAGCGGGACTGGCCCGCATCCGCTCGACGCTGCCGGCCGACGACGATCTCGCCCGGGTCCTGGGCGAGCGCCTGATCACGCGCGCCGCACCGCGCTCCACCATCGAGGAGGACAGGTGACCCGCATCGACATCACCGGCGACCAGCTCGTCGTCACCATGCAGGGCATGGATCGGTTCTGGTCGCTGCGCCGTCGGATCGCTGTGCCGCTGTCGCACGTCCGCGGGGCCACGGCCGACCCCGGGGTCGTCCGGGAGCCGGCGGGTGTGCGGGCGCCCGGAACCCACGTGCCGCGGTTCATCACGGCCGGCACCCTCTATAAGGACGGCGAGCGGGTGTTCTGGAACGTGCGGGGCTCCCGCGAACCGGTCGTCATCGAGTTGGCCGAGGAGCGGTGCGCCCGGCTGGTGCGGGGCGTGGACGATGCCCGGGCGACCGCCGAGCGGGTCGAACGGGCGCTCATCCGGGACTGACCGCCCGGGACCGCGTCAGCCGCCCGTCGAGCCGCGGCGGCGGAGGTAGCGCTCGAACTCCCGCGCGATCTGGTCGCCGTTGGCCTGGGAGAGGTCGACCTCGGTGGCCCGCTCCTCGAGCGACCGCACGTACTCGACCACCTCGGCGTCCTCGGCGGCCATCTCGTCCACGTCCTTGACCCAGTCGTCGGCCTGCTGGGGCAGCGCACCCAGGGGCACGGCCAACTCGAGCACCTCCTCGACCCGCTGCAGCAGGGCCATCGTCGCGCGGGGGGAGGGCGGCTGGGAGACGTAGTGCGGCACCGCGGCCCAGAAGCTGATCGCCGGCAGCCCGGCCTGGACGCAGGCGTCCTGGAAGACGCCGAGGATCCCGGTCGGCCCCGAGTAGCGGGAGGCCTCCAGCCCGTAGGCGCGCGCCGACGCGGCGTCGTAGGCGGATCCGGTGACCGGGGTCGGGCGGGTGTGCGGGGTGTCGGCGAGCAGGGCGCCGAGTGCCACGACGATCGACACGTCGAGCTCGCGCAGGATCTCGATCAGCTCCGCGCAGAACCCGCGCCACCGCATGTTGGGCTCGATGCCGCGCACGAGGACGACGTCGCGCTCGCTGCCCGGCGGCCGCGCCACCGAGATACGTGTGGTGGGCCACTCGATCCGCCGGCTGACCCCGTCGACCAGCGACACCGTCGGCCGGTTGACCTGGAAGTCGTAGTAGTCCTCCGGGTCGAGCGCGGCCAGCGGCTTCGCGTCCCAGATCAGCTCGAGATGCTCGACGGCCCCCGTAGCGGCGTCACCGGCGTCGTTCCAGCCCTCGAAGGCGACGACCACCAAGGGGTCGGTCAGCTCGGGCAGGTCGTCGGTCGCGGACGTCGGGTCGATCACCTCTGCGAGCCTACGTCGATCCACCGACGTCGCCGCGCCTCCACACCCTTCCGGATGGCCCACCTCGAGAGGTGAGGGTGACCCGTCGACCGCACGGGCGCGTCTACTCTTGCTCGGTGTCCGCCCACGGCCCGTCCGTCCGTCCGGACGCCACAGCTGCACTGACCGCGCTGCTGCGGCAGCGCATCCTGGTCCTCGACGGCGCGATGGGCACCGCGATCCAGCGGGACCGGCCGGACGAGGCGGGCTACCGCGGTGAGCGGTTCGCCGACTGGCCGAGCGACGTCCAGGGCAACAACGACCTGCTCAGCATCACCCAGCCCGAGATCGTCGCCGCCATCCACCGCGAGTACCTCGAGGCCGGCGCGGACCTGATCGAGACCAACACCTTCAACGCCACGGCGATCTCGCTGAGCGACTACGGGATGCAGGAGCTGGCGTACGAGCTCAACGTGGCCTCGGCCCGGCTGGCCCGCGCCGAGTGCGACGCGATGACCGAGCGCACGCCCGGCACGCCGCGGTACGTCGTCGGGGCCATCGGCCCGACCAGCCGGACGGCGTCCATCTCGCCGGACGTGAACGATCCGGGCGCCCGCAACGTCACCTTCGACGAGCTGGTCGGGGCGTACCTCACGCAGGCGAACGGCCTGGTGGACGGCGGCTCGGACGTCCTGCTCGTCGAGACCATCTTCGACACCCTCAACGCCAAGGCGGCGATCTTCGCCCTCGAGACGCTGTTCGAGGAACGGGGACGGCGCTGGCCGGTGATGATCTCCGGGACCATCACCGACGCCTCCGGGCGCACGCTGTCGGGCCAGGTCACGGAGGCGTTCTGGCACTCCGTCCGCCACGTGGACCCGCTGCTCGTGGGTCTCAACTGCGCCCTGGGCGCGAAGGAGATGCGGCCCTACATCGCCGAGCTGGCCCGCATCGCCGACACGTTCGTCTCCTGCTATCCGAACGCCGGCCTGCCGAACGCCTTCGGTGAGTACGACGAGTCGCCCGACGAGACCGCCGGCGTCCTGCGGGAGTTCGCCGAGAGCGGCTTCGTCAACTTGGTCGGCGGCTGCTGCGGGACGACGCCGGCGCACATCGCCGCGATCGCCGGGGTCGTCGAGGGGAGGTCGCCGCGTCCGCCCGCGGAGGCGACGCCGGCGCTCCGGCTCTCCGGCCTGGAGCCGGTGACCGTCACCGCCGACACCCTGTTCGTCAACGTCGGCGAGCGGACGAACATTACCGGCTCCGCCCGCTTCCGCAACCTCATCAAGGCCGGCGACTACCCCGCGGCGCTCACGGTCGCCCGCCAGCAGGTGGAGGCCGGCGCGCAGGTCATCGACATCAACATGGACGAGGGGATGATCGACGGCGTCGAGGCGATGGACCGCTTCACGAAGCTGATCGCCACCGAGCCCGACATCTGCCGCGTCCCCGCCATGATCGACTCCTCGAAGTGGGAGGTCATCGAGGCCGGGCTGAAGTGCATCCAGGGCAAGTCGATCGTCAACTCGATCTCCCTCAAGGAGGGCGAGGCGAAGTTCGTCCGCGAGGCCCGGCTGTGCCGCAAGTACGGTGCCGCCGTCGTCGTCATGGCGTTCGACGAGGACGGCCAGGCCGACAACCTCGAGCGCCGGAAACAGATCTGCCGGCGGGCCTACGACATCCTCGTGACCCAGGTCGGCTTCCCGGCCGAGGACATCATCTTCGACCCGAACGTCTTCGCCGTCGCCACGGGCATCGAGGAGCACGCGAACTACGGGCTGGACTTCATCGAGGCCACCCGCTGGATCAAGCAGAACCTCCCCGGGGCGCTGGTGTCCGGCGGCGTCTCGAACGTCTCGTTCTCCTTCCGGGGCAACAACCCCGTCCGCGAGGCCATCCACGCCGTCTTCCTGTTCCACGCCATCGCGGCCGGCATGGACATGGGCATCGTCAACGCGGGGGCGCTCGAGGTCTACGACGAGGTGCCGCCGCTGCTGCGCGAGCGGATCGAGGACGTGATCCTCAACCGCCGTCCGGACAGCACCGAGCGTCTGCTGGAGATCGCCGGGGACTTCGCCGGTGACGGTGCGGTGAAGGAGGTGGCGTCGGAGGAGTGGCGCGCGCTGCCCGTGGGCGAGCGGATCACCCACGCGCTGGTCAAGGGCATCGACGCCTTCGTCGAGGACGACACCGAGGAACTGCGCGCGGAGATCAGCGCGCGCGGCGGCCGGCCCATCGAGGTCATCGAGGGCCCGCTGATGGACGGCATGAACGTGGTCGGTGACCTGTTCGGCGCCGGGAAGATGTTCCTGCCGCAGGTGGTGAAGTCCGCGCGCGTCATGAAGAAGGCCGTCGCGTACCTGATCCCGTTCATCGAGGCGGAGAAGCAGCCCGGCGACGTCGAGCGCAGCAACGGCAAGGTCGTCATGGCGACGGTGAAGGGCGACGTCCACGACATCGGCAAGAACATCGTCGGCGTCGTCCTGCAGTGCAACAACTACGACGTCGTCGACCTCGGCGTCATGGTGCCCGCGCAGAAGATCCTCGACACCGCCAAGGAGGAGGGCGCCGACATCATCGGGCTCTCCGGGCTGATCACGCCGTCGCTGGACGAGATGGTCACCCTGGCGTCGGAGATGGAGCGCCAGGGCTTCGACATCCCGCTGCTGATCGGCGGGGCGACGACGTCCCGCGCGCACACCGCGGTCAAGGTGGCGCAGAAGTACCACGGCCCGGTGATCTGGGTGAAGGACGCGTCGCGGTCGGTGCCGGTCGTCGCCGCCCTCCTGTCCGACGAGCAGCGTCCGAAGCTGCTCGCCGAGGTGGAGGCCGACTTCGAGGCGCTGCGCGAGCGGCACGCGGCCCGCCAGGACACCCGGACGCTGCTGCCGATCGCCGCGGCCCGGGCCGCGGCGACCCCGATCGACTGGCGCAGCTACTCCCCGCCGCGACCGCGGATGCTGCTGCAGCAGGCGAAGGACCTCTGCGCCGGCCCCTCCTGCGACCACGTCCACCACGCGGCCACCCAGTTCGTCCGGACCTTCCCGGACTACCCCCTCGAGGAGCTGCGCGGCTACATCGACTGGCAGCCGTTCTTCAACGCCTGGGAGATGCGCGGCCGGTTCCCGGACATCCTGCACAACCCGACGACGGGCGAGGCCGCGCGCCGGCTCTACGAGGACGCGCAGGTAATGCTCGACCGGGTCGTGGAGGCTGGTTGGCTGCGCGCCAGCGGCGTCTTCGGCCTGTTCCCGGCCAACCAGGTGGACGGCGACGACATCGAGGTCTACACGGACGAGTCGCGCACCGCGGTCCGGGCGACCCTGCACCAGCTCCGGCAGCAGACCGAGGGCCGCGACGGCGCGCCCCGCATGTCCCTGGCCGACTTCGTCGCACCGCGGTCGACGGGGCTGCACGACCACGTCGGTGCGTTCGCGGTGACCGCCGGCCTCGGCTCGGCCGAGCGGGTGGCGGCGTTCAAGAAGGCCAACGACGACTACAGCGCCATCCTGCTGGAGTCGCTGGCCGACCGGCTCGCGGAGGCCTTCGCCGAGCGGCTGCACGAGCGGGTGCGCCGGGAGTTCTGGGCCTACGCCCCGGACGAGCACCTCGACGGCGATGCGCTCATCGCGGAGAAGTACTCCGGCATCCGCCCGGCCCCCGGCTATCCCGCGTGCCCTGAGCACACCGAGAAGCGGACGATCTGGGACCTGCTCGACGTGGAGGCCGCCACCGGGATCGAGCTCACCGAGAGCATGGCGATGTGGCCGGGCGCAGCGGTGAGCGGGCTGTACTTCTCGCACCCGAAGTCGCGCTACTTCGTGCTCGGGCGCATCGGGCGGGACCAGGTCGAGGACTACGCCCGCCGGAAGGGCTGGACCGTCGACGAGGCGGAGAAGTGGCTGTCGCCGAACCTCGGGTACCGCACCGAGGACGAGTGACGCCCTGCACTCTCCCGCTCACACTCGGCTAAGAATGTGGCAAGCATCAAGGTGGCGAGCCACCGAATTCGTAGTACGTTTGTTATCTGTCCGCCGGGCCCCGCTCCTCGAACGAGGACCTCGGCCGGACACCGCCGAACCGCCCGTGGCCGATCGCCACGCGTGGACCGGGGACCCATCGGTTCCTCTGGGGTGAATCCTGTTCGCAGGTAGGGCGACTTCCGGCCCGAACCCGTCAGCTAACTCGGTAGGCGGCTGAAGGAAGAACGGAGAGCCGCCGCTTGGCGACGCTGTACACGGACTCTGCACGTCTGATCGACGAGCCCTCGTCCGACGACCCGGACCGCGACGGCACTCCACCGGCAACGCCGCGACGAGCCCTGCGCCGTGCCCGCAGCACCGGGCGACGTCGGGCCTCTGGCCCTCCGCCTCGGCACATGGCCTACGTCATGGCCCTGGCGATCGTCAGCGCGATGGCCGCCGTCAACTCGGTGGCCGGGGCACCCGCCGCCGCGACCACGGCGACGCAGGAGCAGTCGTCGTCAGCCGCCGTCGCCGAGGCCCTGGGGATCGCCGACGCCGACGTGGGCGGCTCGCCGGTGCAGGAGCGCGAACAGCTGGGACAGCTGGCCGCCAGCCGGGCGCAGCGCGAGTCGGAGCAGGCCGCGGAGGCCGCGGCAGCCGCGGCCCAGGCGCAGGCTGAGCAGGTCGCGGCGGCCGCTCGGGCCGAAGCGGAGGCGCAGGCAGCCGCGGAGGCCGCGGCTGCGGCCGAGGCAGCTGCCGAGGCCCAGGCCGCCGAGGCCGAGACCGCGGCCGAAGCCGAGACCGAGAAGGAGGTCGCGGCCGGCGGCTCGACGGCGGTCTCCGTCGTCGCGAGGATCAGCAACAGCGCGGGGTCGACGCGGTCACAGGCGCAGGCCGCCGCGAACGCCGTCGTCTCCAACGTGCCCGGCGCCGACGGCATCACCATCGGCGGCACCCGTGCCAGCGCGGCCGACCCCGGCGGTCACCCCTCGGGCCTGGCCCTGGACTACATGTGCAGCCCGTCGCTCGGGGACGCGATCGCCGAGTACCACATCGCGAACTGGGACGAGCTGGGCGTGGAGTACATCATCTGGCAGCAGCGGATGCTCAGCTCCCCGGGCGGTGCCTGGAAGTCGATGGAGAACCGCGGGAGCGCGACGGCCAATCACATGGACCACGTCCACGTGAACTACCGGGGCTGAGCCGCATGCCCTGCCCCGTCGACGCCTCCCTACCGAGCCGCTCCGGCCCCGCACCCAGGCGACTGCGCGCCGTCCTGTTCGACATGGACGGCACGCTCGTGGAGACCGAGCAGCTCTGGGGCGTGGCCATGGCGGAGCTCGCCGCGCGGCTGGGCGGGCGGATGTCCGACGAGGCGCGCACGCGCACCATCGGCACGAGCATGCCGGTGGCCATGGCGGTGCTGCACGCGGACCTCGGGGTCACGCGCACGGAAGCCGACGTGGCCGCGGACGCCCGGTGGGTGGAGGAGCGGACGGCGCAGCTCATGGCCGACGGCATCGGGTGGCGCCCGGGGGCCCGGGAGCTCGTCGCCGCGGTGCGGACGGCCGGGCTGGCCACGGCGCTGGTCACCACCACGCCCCGCCGGCTCGCGGAGATCGTGCTCGGATCGATCCGGGCCGACCTCGGCAACGACCCGTTCGACGTGACCGTGTGCGGGGACGAGGTGCCGGCCCGCAAGCCGGATCCCGCGCCCTACCTGCAGGCCATGACGGAACTCGGCGTCGAGCCTGGGGAGTGCGTGGTGATCGAGGACTCCTGGGCCGGCATCAGCGCCGGCCTGGCCGCGGGCATCGCCGTGCTCGGGGTACCGGCCGAGCAGGCCGTGCCGCCGACTCCCGGGCTGGCCGTGCGCCCGTCCCTGACCGGCATCGGGATCCCCGACGTCGAGCAGCTGCTGCAGTGCCGGGACCTGGCGTCGGTCGACGCCTGACGCGCCGGGCGGCTACGCGGCCGCCCGCTCCAGCGGCACCGCTCGTCCCCGGGAGAGGACCAGGCGGGGTCGTCGCAGCACGGTCACGTCGGTCAGCGGATCGCCGTCCACCACGAGCAGGTCCGCGTCGAGCCCAGCCGCCAGACGGCCCGTGCGCCGTTCCAGGCCGCAGGCGCGGGCCGCGACACCGGTCGCCGCGGCGAGGGCGTCCGCGGGGCCCATGCCGCACGCCGTCACGAGGTCGGCGATCGCCATGGGCACCAGCCCGTGCTGCTTGGCCGCGCCGATCCCCGCGTCCGTACCCGCGAGGAGGGTGACCCCCGCGCGGTGCAGTTCGGCGACGTGCGGCAGGTGGTGGTTCTCGTAGGTCGCGCCCAGGGCCTCGAGCAGCTCCAGCACTCGCTGCGGCGGATCGATGCCCGGCACGCGACCGAGCGTCGGACAGACGTAGGTGCCGGCCGCGGCCAGCCGCGCGACCAGGTCCGGCGGGGTGCGCACCCCCGTCGGCGTCATGCAGCTGCAGTGCTCGATGCCGTCGACGCCGGAGGCGAAGCTGCGCTCGACCGCAGGGAGGCCGTGCGCGTGCGCGGTGACCGGCAGACCGTGCCGGTGGGCTTCCTCCACCACGGCGCGCATCTCGGCGAGGCTGAACTGGCACGCGGTGACGTCCGTGCCGGGCGTCATCACGCCGCCGCTGGCCATGATCTTCACCACGCCGGCGCCACGATCCACGCGCTCGCGGACGGCGCGGCGTATCTCTTCCACGCCCGTCACCTCGCCGCCCATCGACCAGCAGTGCCCGCCCGGGGACGTGAGGGGTGGCCCGGCGGCCACCACGGTCGGGCCGGCACCGTCACCGGATCGCTCGACGACGGCCCACCGGTGATCGCCCAGATCGCGGACGGCGGTCACTCCCGCACGGAGCTGTCGCTGCCCTGCGGCCTCCACGACGGCCGCCAGGTCGCCCGGGGAGAGCTCGGGAACCTGGTCCAGCGCCCGCAGGCCCCCGTCGGCGCACAGGTGCACGTGACTGTCGATGAGCCCCGGCAGGATCGTCCCCGCGAACTCCGTCACGTCGCAGCCGTCCGGCGCGGCGGTGGCGGCCGGCTCGACCCCGACGATCGTCTGGTCCTCGACCAGGACCAGGGCGCCGCCCGGCAGGACCCGTTCCCCGTCGAAGGCCCGGGGGGCTCGGTAACCGCGCATCTGCTGGCCTCCGTCCGCCACGCCACGATGCGCGCAGGCTAGGGCGCGGCGCCCCGGTGTGGGGCCTCAGCCGAGCTCGACGACCGGCAGTGTGGTCCGCCAGCCCGCCGCCGCGGCGGCCTCCACGGGGAAGGGCGGGGGAGTGCCGCCCCAGGCCGGGCAGACGGCCTGGTGGTCGCACCAGCCGCAGAGCCGGGTCTTGTTGGGCCGGAAGTCGCCGGTGGCGACGGCGCGCTCGATCGCCGTCCAGATGGCCTGCAGGGTGCGCTCGAACCGGACGAGCTTGGCCTCGTCGGGCGCGTAGGTCAGCGCCTCGCCGTCGCCCAGGTAGATCAGCTTGAGCTGGCTGGCCACCACGCCCCGGGTGCGCCACAGCACCAGCGCGTAGAACTTCATCTGGAAGAGGGCCTTGCCCTCGAACATCTCGCGCGGCGTCGAGCCGGTCTTGTAGTCGACCACCCGCAGCGCGCCGTTCGCGGCCAGGTCGAGCCGGTCGACGTAGCCCCGGAGCAGCAGCCCGTCGGGCAGCGTCACCTCGACGAGCTCCTCGCGGCCGTGCGGCTGGATGCGGGTCGGGTCCTCGAGGGTGAAGTACTTCTCGACCAGACGGCCGGCCGAGGCCAGCCATGCCTCCACGGACTCCGGGGCGTTGGCGTCGGTCTCCGCGCCGTCCTCCTGCGCGGTGGCGAACAGGTCGGCCACACCCGGCTCCTCGCGCAGCTCCGCCCACGCCGGGGCGAGGAGCTCCTGCGCGGCCTCGACGGTGCGGCCGCTCGCGGGCAGGTCGTAGAGCCGCTCGAGCACCGAGTGCACCAGGGTGCCGCGGACGGCGGCGAGACTCTTCCGCTCGGGCAGCCGGTCGATCGTGCGGAAGCGGTAGAGCAGCGGGCAGGTCTTGAAGTCCGCGGCGCGGCTCGGCGACAGCGACGGCCGGCGCGGCGCCTGCGCGTCGTCCGGCGTGGCGGCGCCCTCGAGGGAGGCCTCGGTTGCCGGTTGCGTGTCCACCATCGCCGTCATGCACCCGAGGCTAGGTCGCCCCTCCGACAGTTCCGAGTGTCCGCGCCGCAGCAGGGTACAAGGGTTCCAGTCGCACCGTCCGTACCCTCGTCGCACGTGGAGACCCAGTACGAGCCGATCGCCGACGCCGTTCCCGGAACCGAACCCGCGCCGGACACGCCGACGGAGCCGCGCGAGCCCGTCCCGGGTGCGTTCGTGGCCGGCGACCGTGTGCAGCTCACCGATCCGAAGGGGCGGCTGCACACCGTCGTCCTCGAGCCCGGCAAGCAGTTCCACACCCACCGCGGGGCGATCTCCCACGACGACCTGATCGGTGCCCCCGAGGGCTCCGTCGTCACGTCGACCGCCAACACCGGATATCTCGCGCTGCGGCCGCTGCTGGCCGACTTCGTGCTGTCCATGCCGCGCGGCGCCCAGGTCATCTATCCCAAGGACGCCGCCCAGATCGTCGGCTTCGGCGACGTCGGGCCCGGCATGCGCGTGCTCGAGGCCGGCGCGGGATCCGGCGCGCTGAGCTGCTCGCTGCTCCGTGCGGTGGGGACGACGGGCTCCCTGACCAGCTACGAGCGGCGCGAGGACTTCGCCGAGATCGCCCGCGGCAACGTGGGGGCGTTCTTCGGCGAGGTGCCCGAGAACTGGTCGCTGCGCCTCGGGGACCTCGCCGAGCACCCGGCGGAGGAGGTCGTCGACCGCGTCGTCCTGGACATGCTGGAGCCGTGGGCCGTGCTGCCCACGGTGGCCGCGGCGCTGCGTCCCGGCGGCGTCCTCGTGGGCTACGTCGCGACCGTGACCCAGCTGTCCACCTACGTCGAGGCACTGCGCGCCCAGGGCGTCTGGACGGAGCCGCACGCCTGGGAGTCGCTGCTGCGGCCGTGGCACGCGGTGGGTCTGGCGGTCCGCCCCGAGCACCGGATGGTGGCCCACACGGCGTTCCTGGTGACCGCCCGGCGGCTCGCCGAGGGTCAGGTCGCCCCCATCCGGCAGCGCCGCGCGCAGAAGTCCTGAGCCGGGCTTCGTTGTCCGACGGCACTCCTGAGACCTGTGGGACGACGGCTGCGACGGACCTCGCGAGGTAGCGGCGAACTGTCGCCCCGCGTGTATAGATTTGCTTCCTGGCTCCCCCCGAGGTGTGTGGAGGTGCGCGATGAGTCTCGGTCCTGACGACATGCGAGCGCGGCGTGAACGTGACGTGGCGGCACTGCTGAGCCAGATCTCCTACCTCGAGGAGGAGATCGGTCTCCTCCGCCGGAAGGTCGCCGACAGCCCCCGGCAGGTGCGGCTGCTCGAAGAGCGGATCGCCGAGGCCGAGGGCCGCGCAGCCTTCCTCTCCGAGCGCAACGACAAGCTCGCCGGCACCCTGCGCGACGCCCGTGAGCAGCTCGTCACGCTCAAGGAGGAGGTCGACCGGCTCGGCCAGCCGCCGTCCGGGTACGGCGTCTTCCTGAGCCGGCACGAGGACGGCACGGTCGACATCTTCACCGGCGGCCGGAAGCTGCGCGTCTCGGTGTCGCCCAACGTCGAGGGCGAGGAGCTCCGCCACGGCCAGGAGGTCATGCTCAACGAGGCGATGAACGTCGTCGAGGCGCGCGGGTTCGAGCGCGCGGGCGACGTCGTCATGCTCAAGGAGCTGCTCGAGCCGATCGACGGCGTCACTCCGCGGGCCCTGGTCATCGGGCACACCGACGAGGAGCGGGTGGTCTTCCTCGCCGACTCCCTGACCGGGCAGCCGCTCCGGGTCGGCGACTCGCTGCTGCTGGAGACGCGGTCGGGCTACGTCTACGAGCGGATCCCGAAGAGCGAGGTGGAGGAGCTCGTCCTCGAAGAGGTCCCCGACATCGACTACAGCGACATCGGTGGGCTGTCGCGCCAGATCGAGCAGATCCGGGACGCCGTCGAGCTGCCGTTCCTGCACGCCGACCTGTTCCGCACCTACCAGCTGCGGCCGCCGAAGGGGATCCTGCTCTACGGCCCGCCCGGGTGCGGCAAGACGCTGATCGCCAAGGCCGTCGCCAACTCGCTGGCCAAGAAGGTCGCCGCGGTGAAGGGGGAGGGGCAGGCCAAGTCCTACTTCCTCAACATCAAGGGTCCGGAGCTGCTCAACAAGTACGTGGGCGAGACCGAGCGGCACATCCGGCTCGTCTTCCAGCGGGCCCGGGAGAAGGCCAGCGAGGGCACGCCGGTCATCGTCTTCTTCGACGAGATGGACTCGATCTTCCGCACCCGCGGCTCGGGGGTCTCCTCCGACGTCGAGTCGACGATCGTCCCGCAGCTGCTCAGCGAGATCGACGGCGTCGAGGGGCTGGAGAACGTCATCGTCATCGGCGCCTCCAACCGCGAGGACATGATCGACCCGGCGATCCTCCGCCCGGGCCGGCTCGACGTGAAGATCAAGATCGAGCGTCCGGACGCCGAGGCCGCGCGGGACATCTTCACCAAGTACCTGACCACCGAGCTGCCGATCCACCCGGACGACCTCACCGCGAACGGTGGCAGCCGCGAGGCGACGATCGCCGGGATGATCCAGCGCACCGTCGAGCGCATGTACACCGAGAGCGAGGAGAACCGCTTCCTCGAGGTCACCTACGCGAACGGTGACAAGGAGGTCCTGTACTTCAAGGACTTCAACTCCGGCGCGATGCTGCAGAACATCGTCGACCGCGGCAAGAAGATGGCGATCAAGGAGCAGCTCGAGACCGGTACCGGCGGGCTGCGCGTCAGCCACCTGATGGCCGCCTGCCTCGACGAGTTCAAGGAGAACGAGGACCTGCCCAACACGACCAACCCCGACGACTGGGCGCGGATCTCGGGCAAGAAGGGCGAGCGGATCGTCTACATCCGCACGCTCATCAGCGGCAAGGGCAGCGAGTCGGGCCGGGCGATCGACACCGCCACGAACACCGGCCAGTACCTGTAGCAACGGCACGGCACGGCACGGCACGGCACGGCGCGAACGGCCCGGTCACCTGCAGCGGTGACCGGGCCGTTCGCATGGTCGAAGTCCAGCTTTCGGTACCGAAAGCTGCGGTACGCCACGACCGCTTTCGGTACCGAAAGCGGTCGTGGCTCAGCCGCGCCGGGGAGGGATCACGGGAGGGTGAGCACCTGACCCGGGAAGATCCTCGAGGGGTCCGCGCCGATGACCCCGGCGTTCGCCGCGTAGAGGGCCTGCCAGTCGAGCCCGTGGGCGGCCGCGATCCCGGCCAGCGTGTCGCCCGCGCCGACGGTGTACTGCTGGCCCGACGCGGTCGGCGCCGCCGCCGGAGCCGGCGCTGCGGCGGCAGCCGGGGCGGCAGCGCTCCCGGCCTTGTCCGCCTCGCCGAGGCCCAGCTTCGCCGAGCAGGCCGGCCAGGCACCCCAGCCCTGCTGCGCCAGCGTCTTCTCGGCGACAGCGATCTGCTGTTCGCGCGTGGCGAGGTCGGCCCGTGAGGCGTAGGCGCCGCCGCCGAAGGCCTGCCACGTCGACTGGGAGAACTGCAGGCCGCCGTAGTAGCCGTTGCCGGTGTTGATGGACCAGTTGCCGCTGCTCTCGCAGTGCGCGAGACGGTCCCAGGTGGCGCCGTCGGCGGCCGAGGCGGTTCCGACGCCGGCGAAGGGGCTGAGCAGGAGGGCACCTGCGGCGGTGAGGCCGGCTGCGGAGCGCCGGAGGGCGAGGGAGCCAAAGGTGGAACGGGGGTTGGTCATGATCTCCTGGACGGCGGGCGCCGACAGGCCGCGGCTGATCGATGGCGCGGCGCGCTCCACCCTTGTCGCCTGGATCGGACGAGGTCGCTGGCCGCAGGGCGGAGAGGCGCACGGCGCAACCGGGACGGGGGGCGCGGCGCGACGGCCGGTCCATGAACCCGTCAATGCCAGGGCCGCTCTGCTACAGCGCCGGCGAGACGAGGCTACGTAACCATTTCGTTATCTGCCACCCCGCCGGGCCACGGCCTTGCCGGGTCCGGTCGCGGGCTCGCCGGACCGGACGGGCGGGACGAGCCGGGGCTCGGCCTAGGGTTGGTCCATGAGCGTGCGGCGGGTCATGGGCACCGAGGTGGAGTACGGCATCTCGGTGCCAGGGCAGCCCACCGCCAATCCGACGACGCTGTCGAGCCAGGTGGTCAACGCCTGGGCGGTGGCGGAGGCGCCGACGCCACGCCGTCCCCGCTGGGACTTCGAGGAGGAGTCGCCGCTGCGCGACGCCCGGGGTTTCGACCTCTCGCCGGCGCAGGCGCTGGACCACACCGACCTCGACGACGACACCGGCATGGCCAACGTCATCCTCACGAACGGCGCCCGGCTCTACGTCGACCACGCCCACCCGGAGTACTCGACGCCGGAGGTCACCAACCCGCGCGACGTCGTCCTCTGGGACAAGGCGGGGGAGCAGGTGATGGCCGAGGCCGCCCGCCGGGCCGCGCGGGTTCCCGGGACGCAGCCGATCCAGCTCTACAAGAACAACACCGACGGCAAGGGCGCCTCGTACGGCTCCCACGAGAACTACCTGATGGACCGGAAGACGCCGTTCATCGACGTCATCCGCGGGCTGATCCCGTTCTTCGTGACCCGCCAGGTGTTCGCCGGCTCGGGCAAGGTCGGCATCGGCACGGAGGGCCGCACCCAGGGCTTCCAGCTGTCGCAGCGGGCGGACTTCTTCGAGGTCGAGGTCGGCCTGGAGACGACGCTGAAGCGCCCCATCATCAACACCCGGGACGAGCCGCACGCGGACGCCGAGAAGTACCGCCGCCTGCACGTGATCATCGGGGACGCCAACCTGGCGGAGCTCTCCACCTACCTCAAGGTCGGGACGACGTCGCTCGTGCTGGCGATGATCGAGGCGCGCGCCCTGCCGGGGGACCTCACGCTCGAAGAGCCCGTGGAGGCGCTGCAAGCAGTGAGCCACGACCCGTCGCTCACGCACACGGTCCGGCTGCGGGACGGCCGCCGCATGACGGCGATCGATCTGCAGTGGGTCTACCTCGAGCAGGCGCAGAAGTTCGTGGAGTCCCAGGGGGAGGACGACGAGCAGACGACGGACGTGCTGCGGCGCTGGGCCGAGGTGCTGGACGACCTCGCCGTCGACCCGATGCGCTGCGCCGACCGGCTGGACTGGCCGGCCAAGCTCCGGCTGCTCGAGGGCTACCGGGCGCGGGACGGGCTCTCCTGGGGGGACTCACGGCTCCAGCTGGTCGACCTGCAGTACTCCGACGTGCGCCCGGAGAAGGGGCTGTACAACCGGCTGGTGGCGCGCGGTTCCATGCAGCGCCTGCTCACCGACGCCGAGGTGACCCGGGCGATGACCGGGCCGCCGTCGGACACCCGGGCCTTCTTCCGCGGCGAGTGCGTGCGCCGGTATCCCGCGCAGGTGGCCGCGGCGTCCTGGGACTCGGTCGTCTTCGACCTCGGGCGGGAGAACCTGGTGCGGATCCCCACGATGGAGCCGCTGCGCGGCACCCGGGAGCACGTCGGGGCGTTGTTCGAGGCGTCGGCGACCGCGCAGGAGCTGGTCGACACGATCACCGGCGGCTGATGCCGAACCGTGTCCACAGCCCCGTCCGGGTGACCCGGATTGTCACCTCCGGCGAGTAGCTTCAGCGTCAGCAGAGCACACGAAGGACCGGAGGGCAGTCATGGCCACCAGGGACACCGGCGGGCAGCAGAAGGCGACGCGTACGCGCGAGGAGACCGACGAGGTCGAGGCGTCGGTCGACACCGAGGCCGCCGAGCGGCACAAGGAAATGACCGAGGACGTCGACTCGCTACTGGACGAGATCGACGAGGTGCTCGAGTCGAACGCCGAGGAGTTCGTACGTAGTTACGTACAAAAAGGGGGGGAGTGACCAAGATCATCTTGGCCTGGATTCCGCCTCTTGGACACGAAATTCTGCCGCGACTGTGGGCGACACCGCGCCGCGTCCGAGTTCAGCAAGAACCGCAGGTCTCGAGACGGCCTGGCGTTCTATTGCCGTGAACACCTCGCTGAGCGGTCCGCACGCAGCCGGGAAGCCCGCCGCGTAGAGCCACGAAGAAGTCGGTTCGCGCCCCCGGGGATCACCGTGCCGGCGGACCACAAGTGGTGTCCCGACTGCGGCGTGGTGAAGCCGTTCGATGCGTTTCCCCGGACGTCTGCGTCTCGAACGGGGCGAGCCACGTACTGCCTCCCCTGCCACAACGAACGCGGACGCATTTCGCGGGACAAAGCAGGCGGCGCGCGGACGTACCACCTGACACGGCGATATGGAATCTCCGCGGCTGAAGCGGATCTCATGCTCGAAGCGCAGGGCGGTGTGTGTGCGATCTGCAGAGCTGTCCCGGCCGCGCACGTCGACCACGACCACGCGACTGGTGAGGTTCGAGCGTTGTTGTGCTTCAACTGCGATGGCGGTCTGGGCCAGTTCAGGGACGACCCGTTCCTCCTCCACGTGGCCGCGTTCTACGTCGAGCACCACAACGACGGCAAGCTCTGGCAGGGCTCCGGGACGCGTCGGCCGCGGTACACGAGGGGACCAGCCGGCCGGGTGAGCCGCCGGTAGGGTCGCAGCGACGCCCAGGCACGCGCAGCACCAGCTCGCGGAGCACCGGTCGGGCAAGCACGGCACGCCGGCAGACGCAGGCGGGAGAGGCGGATGAGTGAACGAGTTCTCGGCTGGCCGGAGCGGGTTCCCGCCCGCCTATCTGGACCGGGTGGGCTCCTCGTTCACCGACTTCCTGGCCGCCACCACGCCTGATCTGCTGCCCAGCCGCCGCCCGCTCCCGCAGCTCCCGGTGGGCGACCTGACGCCGCACGGCACCACGATCGTCGCCGTCACCTACGACGGCGGCGTCCTCATGGGTGGCGACCGCCGCGCCACCATGGGCAACCTGATCTCCAGCCGCGACATCGAGAAGGTGTACCCGGCCGACTCGTACAGCGTCATCGGCATCGCCGGCGCCGCGGGCATCGCCATCGAGATGGTGAAGCTCTACCAGGTCGAACTCGAGCACTACGAGAAGATCGAGGGCCTCACGCTCTCCCTCGACGGCAAGGCCAACCGCCTCGCCGCGATGATCCGGGGCAACCTCGGCGCCGCCATGCAGGGCCTGGCCGTCGTCCCGCTGTTCGCCGGCTTCGACCTCGACGCCGCGCCGGGCACGGCCCCGGGCCGGATCTTCAGCTACGACGTCACCGGCGGGAACTACGAGGAGCGCGGGTACGCCGCCGTCGGCTCCGGCTCGCTGTTCGCCAAGAACTCGCTGAAGAAGACCTGGCGGCACGGCCTCGCTGCCGACGCCGCCGTGCGCACCGTGGTCGAGTCGCTCTACGACGCCGCGGACGACGACTCCGCCACGGGCGGGCCCGACCCGGTCCGCCGGCTCTACCCGATCGTCTACCGCGTCGACGCCGAGGGCGCCGTCCGGCTGACCGACGCCGAGGTCGCCGCCGTCGCCGACGGCATCGTCACCGACCGGGCCGCCTCGGACCGCGACAACATGCAGCGGGAGGGCTGAGCCATGACCATGCCGTACTACGCCTCGCCCGAGCAGCTCATGCGCGACCGCTCGGAGTACGCCCGCAAGGGCATCTCCCGGGGCCGCAGCGTCGCCGTCGTCACCTACGCCGACGGGGTCCTGTTCATCGCCGAGAACCCCAGCTCGACGCTGCACAAGGTCGGCGAGCTGTACGACCGCATCGGCTTCGCCGCCGTCGGCCGGTACAGCGAGTTCGAGAGCCTCCGCGTCGCCGGCGTCCGCCTCGCCGACGTCCGGGGCTACTCCTACAACCGGCGCGACGTCACCGGCCGGGTCATCGCCAACGCCTACGCACAGACCCTCGGCGCGATCTTCACCGAGCAGATGAAGCCCTACGAGGTGGAGCTCTGCGTCGCCGAGGTCGGCGACAGCCCCGAGAACGACCAGTTGTACCGCCTGACCTTCGACGGCTCCGTCGTCGACGAGCCGGATTTCGTCGTCATGGGCGGCCAGGCCGAGGCCGTGACCGGGCACCTGCGCGAGCACTTCCTGCCCGGGATGGGCCTGGCCGATGCCCTGTCGGTCGGCGTCCGCGCGCTGTCCGCGGTCAGCTCCGTCACGGCCGGCGCCGGCAACGGCGGACCGGCGCGCCTCACCGCGGCGCAGCTCGAGGTGGCTCTGCTCGACCGGCGCCGACCCAAGCGGGCCTTCCGCCGGGTCGTCGGTGCCGCGCTCCGCACGCTCCTCGGCGACGAACACCCCGCACCGGATGCCCGCGAGAGCGCCACCGCCGCCTCGGCCCACGCGCCCAGCGTGTCCGAACCCGGGACCCCGCCCGGCCTCGGCGACCCGGCCAACCCCGACACCGCCGGCGGTACCGCGCACAGCGGCGAGGGCTCCGGTCCCCAGCCCGGTCCGGCCGACCGCGACAGCGGGGACACCTCCACGTCCTGACGGGAGCCGACGTGCCCACCTACCGGGTCAACAGGGACGGCGTCGCGAAGGCCGGGGAGCTTATCGACGCCGGAAAGTACGACGACGACACCGAGTGGTCGGACGCCGCACCCTCGGCCGACGAGGAGAACGCCGAGATCGAACGCCACGGCTACGACGGCTACGGGGCCTGGCATCTCGCCGTCGACCCGGATGCGTCGGAGGAGACCAAGAAGCGCTACGCCTTCCCGTACGGCGACTTCTCGAAGGTCAACCGGGCGGCGCTGATCCACGGCAAGCAGCGAGCGGTGCAGAACGACCACGACGAGATCGCCGCAGCGGCCGACGACCTCCTCGAGCGGCTGGACAGGAAGCGGCCGTCCTAGCGAGGCCTCGTGGTCACCCCGCCCACCTGCACGCTTTCCCCGGCACGCTCGTTCTGTGCGTTCCGGCCCCCGCAGAACCGCGCCGCGGACCTCTCTCGTCGAGTACGCAGCGGAAGCGGTTCCACTCCTCTCCGTCACCGGTTACGTTCCGTGCGCCCCAGACCCCGGAACGTCCTAGAAGATGGAGTTCACCATGCGGCGAATGGTTCGGCATCTGATCGTTGCGGGCGCAGCGGCCGCGGCGGTCATCGTCCTCTCGACACCGGCGCACGCCGCGCTGACGGTGCGAGCTCAGTGGAAGATGGACCGGCTGCCCACCATGGTCGACAGCGCGGGAGGGGACAACAACGGGACGACCCGGAACGTCACGCTGTCCGATGGGGCCTACAAGTTCAACGGCACCAGCTCACTCGCCACGGCTCCCGACAAGTCGAACCTCGATCCTGGCAGCACCGGCGTCAGGCTGACCGCGCGGATCAGCATCACCAAGGTGCCGGCCTCCGGTCAGACCTTCGACGTCGTCCGCAAGGGCGTGACCACCTCATCGGGGGGCTACTACAAGCTGGAGCTCAGGCGCTCCTCGACCGGGCAGGCGATCGCTGCCTGCCATTTCAAGGACAGCAGCGGCCGGGTCGGCGACGTCCAGGGCACCACCGGCCTCGCGAACAAGGGCTTCGTGACGATCACCTGCCGCAAGACCTCGTCGGGCGTCACGCTGACCGCGGCCGGGCAGACGAGATCGGTGTCCAGGACGCTGGGGTCGATCAGCAACTCGGCGCCGGTGTACGTCGGCGGCAAGAGTGACGGCACCGACTGGTTCCCAGGCCTGATGGACTCCGTCAAGATCGAGATCGGCTGATCGGGCCGAGCAGCCCACCCGGGACGGGTGACGCGCGTTCACCCGGTCGTGACCTGCCATGCGCGCGGGCACTCCGCCTCTGACGTTCCCGGCGCCTAGTCTCGGGTCGTGGACCGACGGATCTTCGGCATCGAGACCGAGTACGGCGTCACGTGCACCTTCAAGGGGCAGCGCCGGCTCTCCCCGGACGAGGTCGCCCGCTACCTGTTCCGCCGGGTGGTCTCCTGGGGGCGCAGCTCCAACGTGTTCCTCCGCAACGGCTCGCGTCTCTACCTCGACGTCGGCAGCCACCCCGAGTACGCCACCGCCGAGTGCGACGACCTCACCGAGCTCGTCGTCCACGACAAGGCCGGCGAGCGGATCCTCGAAGGCCTGCTGGTCGACGCCGAGCAGCGCCTCGCCGAAGAGGGCGTCACCGGCGACATCTACCTGTTCAAGAACAACACCGACTCGGCCGGCAACTCCTACGGCTGCCACGAGAACTACCTGGTCGGGCGGCACGGTGAGTTCAGCCGCCTCGCCGACGTCCTGATCCCGTTCCTGGTCAGCCGGCAGATCGTCGTGGGCGCCGGAAAGGTGCTGCAGACCCCGCGCGGCGCCATCTACTGCGTCAGCCAGCGTGCCGAGCACATCTGGGAGGGCGTCTCCAGCGCCACCACCCGCTCCCGGCCGATCATCAACACCCGCGACGAGCCGCACGCCGACGCCGAACGCTACCGGCGGCTGCACGTCATCGTCGGCGACTCCAACATGAACGAGACGACGACGCTGCTCAAGGTCACCATGACCGACCTGGTGCTGCGGATGATCGAGGCCGGCGTCCCGATCAAGGACATGACCCTGGAGAACCCGATCCGGGCCATCCGCGAGATCAGCCACGACATGACCGGACGCCGCAAGGTCCGCCTCGCCAACGGCAAGGAGATGTCGGCGCTGGAGATCCAGTCCGAGTACCACAGCCGGGCCGCCGAGTTCGTCGACCGCGAGGGCGCGGACCCCGAGCACCGCCAGATGCTCGAGCTGTGGGGCCGGGTGCTCAAGGCCGTCGACTCCGAGGACCTGAGCCTCATCGACCGCGAGATCGACTGGGCCACCAAGTTCAGCCTCATCGAGCGCTACCGCGCCAAGCGCGACCTCCCGCTCAGCCACCCGCGGATCGCGCAGATGGACCTCGCCTACCACGACATCAGCCGCACGCGGGGGCTGTACTACCTGCTCGAGCGGGCCGGCCAGGTCGACCGCGTCGCGCACGAGCCGCGGATCTTCGAGGCCAAGAACGTGCCGCCGCAGACCACCCGCGCGCGCCTGCGCGGCGAGTTCATCCGCAAGGCCCAGGAGAAGCGCCGCGACTTCACCGTCGACTGGGTGCACCTCAAGCTGAACGACCAGGCCCAGCGCACCGTGCTGTGCAAGGACCCGTTCAAGTCCGTGGACGAGCGCGTCGACAAGCTCATCGCGACGATGTGATCTGTCGTCCTCCGGACGACACCGCGGCCAGGTACCGTCCCGGCTGCCGCTGAGCCGCTGCGTCCTCCCTGCGCGGACCCCTCCGGGGCCCACTCGGGACGACATCCCATGGTCAGGTCTGCGGGTCCGCGTCCACGGCGTCCCGCTCGGCTTCGGCCTCCTCCGGCGTGGCTTCCTCGTCGCCCGGGACGGGCACGCGGAGGGCGGCGAACCGGCCGGCGGCGGCGGCGGCCAGGAAGTACGCGCGCTCCTCGGGATAGCCGCGGCCCATCGTGCTCAGCGGGACGGGGGAGAGGCCGAGGGCGGTGTCCAGGCCGTCGGTGTCCACCCACACCACCGGATTGCGCTTCGGCTGCCCGGCGAGGTCCTCGTCCACCTGCCCGCCCAGCTCCGAGGACAGGCCGCGGGGCGCGACGAGCGTGACGCCACCCAGCGCCACCCGGCCGAACGACGTCAGAGAGTGGTGGGAGACGCCGCGATGACGGGGCCGCGGATCGGCATCGGAGATCCGCAGGGCGCCGATCGGGTCACCGCCCAGCACGGTGACGGCGTTGCACGCCTCGCCCGCGGCGACGCCGGAGAAGCCCCACGGCGTGCCGGTGCCCAGGTTGCCGGGCCCCTGGGTGACTACCGCCAGATCCGCCTGCAGCACGTGCCGGGCCGCGAGCAGCCCGGTGTGCAGCGTGACGGCCTCGAGATCCCCGCCCCAGGCCTGCCCCACGGTGACCACGCCGGCCAGGGACGGCGCGAGCGCGTCCAGCGTCCGCGAGAACGCGGCCGGCAGCGCCCCGCCGTCGGTCATGACGTAGGCGACCTTCAGGTCGGGGTCCGTGGCGAGCATGCCGATCAGCACCGCGGGGAGGGCAGAGTGCAGGTCGGCCACGACGACCGGCATGCCGCCGAGGTCGTCGGCGTCGACCATCAGCGCGTGGTGCTCGGTGTCCTGCTCGTCGACGCCCTGCACCGACACCTGCAGCGGCGTGTACCGGGCCTTCACCAGGTGTCCCGTGCCCTCCGGGTCCGGCGGCAGCCGGTCGGGGACGGCGATCACCAGCGCCGTCCCGCCGGTGCCGAGACCCTGCGCCAGCGCGGTCGTGTTGAGCAGGACGTCGTCCCCGATCTCGGGGGAGCCGACGAGCGAGCGGTAGGCGAGGGCCCGCACCTCGCCGTCACCCGGCACGTCGACGGTGAGTTCGAGGGAGTCGCGTCCCGACCTGCCGGTCGCCGTCACCCGCCCCCGTCGCCACCGGATGCGGGAGGCCGGGACCGCCGAAGAGCTCATGAGGGCAGGCTAACGACGGACGGTCGGAGGGGCCCACCGGCGGTCCGGGCGGCTCCGCAGGCTGACTAGCCTGGACCCATGGCGGCCAAGCGGGCGGAACGACTGGTGAACCTGGTCATCGCACTGCTGAGCACCCGCCAGTTCCTGACGGCGGCGAAGATCCGCGCCACGGTGCCCGGTTACGACGCCGACGACCGCTCCGACAAGGCCGACGAGGCGTTCAAGCGGATGTTCGAGCGGGACAAGGCCGAGCTGCGCGAGATGGGCGTGCCGCTGGAGACCGGACGCACCAGCGCGTTCGACACCGAGGACGGCTACCGCATCGCCCGGTCCCAGTACGAGTTGCCGGAGATCCACCTGACCGGTGAGGAGGCGGCCGCGGTCGGGCTCGCGCTGCGGCTGTGGGAGTCCGCGCAGCTGGCCGGGGCCGCGCACAGCGCGCTGGTGAAGCTCAAGGCCGCCGGGGTCGACGTCGACAGCTCGCGGACCATCCCGCTCCAGCCCCGCCTGGACGCCGGTGAACCCGCCTTCGAGCCCTGCTACGCCGCCGCCCGTGACCGCCGGCTGCTCGAGTTCGGCTACCAGCGGCCGGACGAGGACGTCCCCGCCCGCCGCCGGGTACAGCCGTGGGGCGTCGTCGCCTGGCACGGCCGCTGGTATCTGGTCGGCCAAGATCTCGACCGCGCCGCCCCGCGCGTGTTCCGGCTGTCCCGCGTCGTCGGCGCCCCCAAGCCGACCGGCCCCGCCGGGGCGTTCGAGCCCCCCGCCGGTCTCGACCTCGCCGACGTGGTCGCCGGGCAGGTCGGGGGAGAGGAGCACGTGGTGGTCGTGCGCGCCCGGCCGGGCACCGCCATCGGACTGCGCCGGCACGCCACGCCCCTGGGCGCGGCCGAGGACGGGACCGACCGGCTCCAGCTGCGCACCACCGAACCCGGGCAGCTGGCCGACCAGCTCGCTGCCCTCGGCGCCGATGTGCTCGTCGAGTCGCCCCCCGACGTGCGGGACGCCGTGATCGCCCGGCTGACCCGGCTGGCCGCGATGGCGGAGTCCGCGTGAGCGTCACCGGCACCTCCGACCGGATGACCCGGCTGCTCGCGCTCGTGCCCTACCTGCAGTCCCGGCCGGACGGCGTGCCGCTGGCCGAGGCCGCGCGCGACTTCGGGGTCTCGGAGAAGCAGGTGCGCAGCGACCTCGACCTGCTCTGGATGTGCGGGCTGCCCGGATACGGCCCCGGCGACCTCATCGACCTCGCCTTCGAGGGCGACCGCGTGCGGGTCACGTTCACCGCCGGCATGGTCCGCCCGCTGCGGCTGACCACCGACGAGGCGGTCGCGCTGGTCGTCGCCCTGAGGACCCTGCTGGAGCTGCCCGGACTCGCCGAGCGGGACGCGGTGAGCCGGGCCCTGGACAAGGTGTCGGTCGCCGTCGGGCACGCGGGGGGCACGGTCAGCCCGGTCGCGGTCAGCGTGGACGCCCGCGAGGAGGCGCTGGCCGTGGTCCGCGAGGGGCTGGAGCGTCACCGCGCCCTGCACCTGCACTACTACGTGCCCACGCGCGACGAGCGGACCGAGCGCACCGTCGACCCGATGCGGATCCTCCTCGTCGACGGCCACTGGTACCTCGAGGCGTGGTGCCGGCGGGTCGAGGGCGTCCGCCTCTTCCGTCTCGACCGGGTGGACGACGTCGCCGTCCTCGACGAGCGGTCCGCGCCACCGCCGCAGGCGCACGAGCGGAACCTGGACGACGGCGTGTACCAGCCCGAGCCGGGTGCGCCCGCCGTCCGCCTACGGCTGGCCCGGCACGCCCGCTGGGTCGCCGACTACTACCCGGTGGACTCCGTGGCCCCGGTCGACGACCCGCCGGGCGGCCTCGCGGTGACGGTGCGCACCGCCGACCTCGCCTGGGCGCGGCAGCTCGTGGCCTCCCTGGGCGGCGCGGCACTGGTCGACGAGCCGGCCGGCCTGGCCGCGGAGGTCGCCGCCGACGCGCGGGCGGCGCTGGCGCGCTACGAGGCGGAGCCGGCCGCCGGCACCGCCGGTTAGGATCGCGCCGTGCTCCTGATCGTGTGGATCGTCGTCGTCGTGCTCGCGCTCGTCGTCCTGGGCGGCGTGGCGTACGGGGTGTTCGGCGCGTTCGCCCGGCTGGGGCGCGAGGTGGCGTCCTTCGAGCGGGAGGTGCGCCCCGTGCTGCAGCAGGTGCAGGCCGCAGCGGCGGCGGCCGAGGCGCGCCGGGATCGGGACGACGACGCGGGCTGACCTGCCCACATCCGCGCGCGCGCCCGGATCCGAACACCCTCCGGCGTAGGATCGCCGGTGCAGTCGACCTTCGGAGGACAGTCATGGGCTCACTCGGCCCGTTGGAGATCATCGCGATCGTCCTGATCATCCTGCTGCTCTTCGGCTACAAGAAGCTGCCTGCCGCCTCGCGCTCGCTCGGCCAGTCGCTGCGCATCTTCAAGGGTGAGATGAAGGGCATGAAGAGCGACGACGTCGCCGGCAAGGACGCCGCCCAGGTCACGCCGGTCCGCGCCGAGCTCGCTCCGCCGCTGAGCAAGGACGCCGACCTGACCGCGCAGCTGCAGGACGAGGCACGTGCGGCCGAGATCCGCGCCGCCGAGCTGCGCGCCCGCGCCGACCGGTCCGGCGCGGTCGACGGACCTCGCTGACCCCCCAGCTCCGGGCGGGACGACGGTGAGCGAGGCCGGGCGGGGCGCGCGCGTCCGTCGCCGCCGGGCGGCCCGCGACCCGCAGGCGACGATGACGCTCGTCGCGCATCTCACCGAGCTCCGCAACCGCATCGCCAAGGCGCTGGTGGCGCTGCTCGTCGCCACCGCGGTCGCTTTCTGGTGGTACGAGCACGGCCTGGGTGAGTTCATCCGCGCCCCGTACTGCGGCCTCGACGCCGACCTCCGCTTCGGCGACGGCGACACCGGCTGCGGTCTGCTCATCACCGACGTCTTCGGCGGCGTCTTCATCCGGCTCAAGGTCGCCTTCCTGGCCGGGGCGGTGCTGTCGGCGCCGTTCTGGCTGTGGCAGCTCTGGGCGTTCATCACGCCGGGGCTGAAGCGCAACGAGAAGCGCTACGGCATCGGGTTCGTCGCCGTCTCCAGCCTGCTGTTCGCGCTCGGGGCGGTGCTCGCCTACGTCTCCCTGTCCGCCGGCCTGGAGCTGCTGCTCTCCCTCGCCGGTGACGGCGTCGTCGTCGCCCTCACCGCGCAGGACTACATCGGCTTCGTGCTCTCGCTGCTCATCGCCTTCGGGGTCAGCTTCGAGGTGCCGCTGGTCGCGGTCGCGCTCAACCTCGTCGGCGTCCTGAGCTACGAGGTGCTCAGCCGCAGCCGGCGCTGGATCTTCTTCCTCACCTTCGTCTTCGCCGCCTTCGTGACGCCGACGCAGGACCCGTTCACCATGCTGCTGATGGCGGGCCCGATGGTCGTGCTGTTCGAGGGCGCCATCCAGATCGCCCGCGTCGTGGACAAGCGGCGGGCCCGGCGGGAGGCCGCCGAGGCCTTTCCCGGTGTCGGCGAGGACGAGCCGTCGCAGATCGACACGGCCCCGTCCCCGCTGGACACGCGCCCGTCGCCGCTCGACTCCACGACCCGCGGCTGAGGCCGCGTGGATGTCGCCGTCCTGATCAGCCCTGCCGCGGGCCGCGGCCGCGCCCGCGCGCTCTCCCGCGCGGTGCTCGAGACCCTCCGTGCCGGCGGGCTCGAGCCGCAGGTCCTGCCGGCCACCACCGGCGCCGAGGCCGAGCGGCAGGCCGCCGAGGCGGTCGCCGCGGGAACGGGCGCGGTGGTCGCGGTGGGTGGCGACGGCGCGGCCCACGCGGCGCTCCAGGCGGTCGCCGGGACGACGACGCCGTTGGCCGTCGTCCCCGCCGGAACGGGCAACGACCTCGCGCTCGCGCTGGGGGTCCCGCAGGGCGCGGTCGCCGCCGCCCGTGCGGTGGCCGAGGACCTGGGAGCCGGGGACGTCCGCACCGTCGACGCCGGCCGGACCGGCGACCGGTGGTGGGCGACGGTGCTGTGCTGCGGCTTCGACTCCGCCGTCACCGACCGCGCCAACCGGCTGCGCTGGCCCCGCGGCCGCCGGCGGTACGACGTGGCGATCCTCGCCGAGCTGGCCGCGCTGCGGCCCCGGCGGCTCACCCTCGTGCTGGACGGCGAGACCAGCACCGTCCCCGTCACGCTCGTCGCCGTCGGCAACACGTCCTGGTACGGCGGCGGGATGAAGGTCTGCCCGGGCGCCGACCCGGCCGACGGGCTGTTCGACGTCACCGTCGTCGGTCCGCTGACCCGGCTCGAGCTGGTCCGCCAGCGACCGAGGCTCACCGCCGGCACGCACGTCGAGAACGCCGCCGTGACGGTGCACCGGGCGGCGCGGGTCGAGCTGTCCTCACCCGGGGTGACCACGTACGCGGACGGCGAGCTCGTGGCGCCGCTGCCCGCGGTGGCCGAGTGCGTGCCCGGCGCACTGCGGATCGTCGGCACCGGCCGCGCCTGACGCGCTCCCGCCGTCCGGGTCTGAGGTGCCCGCCCGGCCGTCGGAGCCGCCGCACAACCGCGGGAACCGCCGAGCACGGTGGCTCCGGCGGTAGCAGGGCGGCTCTCGCGATCATCAGGGTGGGGCCGTCGGACGCTGCGGTGGGTCAGCCGCGCCGTTCGGGGTGCCCGCGCCTAACGTGGAGGCATGGCCAGCCCTGCTGAGCGGTACGCCGCCGCCCGGCGCCGGACCGCCCATCCCACGCTGTCCGGCTTCGCCGCCGAGCTCGGTTTCACCCTGGACCCGTTCCAGGTCGAGGCCTGCGAGGCGCTCGACGAGGGCTCCGGCGTCCTGGTCTGCGCCCCGACCGGCGCGGGGAAGACGGTGGTCGGCGAGTTCGCCGTCCACAAGGCCCTGTCCGAGGGGCGCAAGGCGTTCTACACGACGCCGATCAAGGCGCTGTCCAACCAGAAGTTCGCCGACCTCGTCGAGCGGTACGGCCCGGACAAGGTCGGCCTGCTCACCGGCGACAACGCCATCAACGGGAACGCGCCCGTGGTCGTGATGACCACCGAGGTGCTGCGCAACATGCTCTACGCCGAGTCGCCGGCGATCGACGGCCTCGGCTACGTCGTCATGGACGAGGTGCACTACCTGGCCGACCGGTTCCGCGGCGCGGTCTGGGAGGAGGTGATCATCCACCTCCCGCAGTCGGTCACCCTGGTCTCGCTCTCGGCGACGGTCAGCAACGCCGAGGAGTTCGGCGAGTGGCTGGTCACCGTGCGCGGCCACACGAAGGTCGTGGTCAGCGAGGTGCGGCCGGTGCCGCTGTGGCAGCACATGCTGGTCGGCAACCGCGTCTTCGACATGTTCGCGCTGCGGCCCGCCGCCCATGCCGGCGACCTGGAGGACACCCCGCGGGGACGGTCCACCCGCGAGCGCGGCGCGTCCGTCGTCGACCCCGAGCTGGTCCGGCACGTCCGCGAGTACGAGCGGCGGATCGACAGCTGGGGTGGCGGGGGACCGCGCGGCCGGGACGCCAACCACCGGCCGCGGTACCGCCCGCCGGCCCGCTCCGACATCGTCGAGCGGCTGGACCGCGCCGGTCTGCTCCCCGCGATCACCTTCGTCTTCAGCCGCAACGGCTGCGACGCCGCCGTCCACCAGTGCCTGCTCGCGGGGTTGCGGCTCACCGGGGAGGACGAGCGGGCGCAGATCGCCGAGATCATCGACCGGCGCACCGGCTCGCTGCCGGAGGAGGACCTGCACGTCCTCGGCTTCTGGGAGTGGCGGGAGGGCCTGCTGGCCGGCCTCGCCGCGCACCACGCGGGGCTGGTGCCGGCGTTCAAGGAGACCGTCGAGGAGTGCTTCGTGCGCGGCCTGGTGAAGGCCGTGTTCGCCACCGAGACGCTGGCGCTGGGCATCAACATGCCGGCCCGCAGCGTCGTCCTCGAGCGGCTGGTGAAGTGGAACGGCGAGGCGCACGTCGACGTGACGCCGGGGGAGTACACCCAGCTCACCGGCCGGGCCGGGCGCCGTGGGATCGACGTGGAGGGCCACGCCGTCGTCGTGTGGGCGCCCGGCGTCGACCCCGCCGCCGTCGCGGGGCTGGCCAGCACCCGCACCTTCCCGCTGCGCTCCTCGTTCCGGCCGAGTTACAACATGGCGGTCAACCTGGTGAGCTCCTTCGGCCGCGCCCGCGCGCGGGAGCTGCTCGCCTCGTCGTTCGCCCAGTTCCAGACCGACCGGTCCGTCGTCGGACTCGCCCGGGCCGCCGCCGGGCACGAGCACGAGGCCGAGCGGGCGGCCGCCGAGATGCACTCCGACCGGGGGGACGTCGGCGAGTACGCCCAGCTGCGGCAGCAGATCGCGGAGCGGGAGAAGGAGCTGTCCCGCGACTCGCAGGCCAAGCGCCGGATCGAGGCGGCCGAGGCGCTGGCCGCGCTCCGCCCGGGGGACGTGATCCGCGTGCCCGCGGGCAGGCGCCAGGGGCTCGCCGTCGTGCTGGACCCCGGCATCACCGACCTCGCCGAGCCGCGGCCGCTGGTGCTCACCGAGGACAAGTGGGCCGGCCGGCTGAGCTCGGTCGACTTCCCGAGCCCGGTCAGCTCGCTCGCCCGCATGCGGGTGCCCAAGAACTTCAACCACCGCAGCCCCCACGCGCGCCGGGACCTCGCGTCGACGCTGCGCAACGCCCGCGTGGAGAACGAGCTCGGTGCCCGCCGGATCAAGCACCGTTCCGCGGCCGCGGACGATCCGGTGCTCGAGGACCTGCGGCGCGCGCTGCGGGCCCACCCCGTGCACGCCCTGCCCGACCGGGAGGAGCGCGTCCGGGGGGCCGACCGGTGGCTCCGGTCGGTGCGGGAGGCCGCCGCGCTCCAGCGGAAGATGACCGAGCGCACCGGGTCCCTGACCAGGCAGTTCGACGCCACCTGCGACGTCCTCGAGGAGCTGGGCTATCTGGTGCCGGAGGCGGCGCCGCTCGTCCCCGCCGACACCGGGGTGATGGGCGCCGCGGACGACGTCCCCGTGGTCACCGACGACGGCCGGCGGCTGGCTCGCATCTGGTCGGAGGCCGACCTCCTGGTCGCGGAGTGCCTCCGGGCGGGGGTGTGGCGGGGACTGACGCCGCCCGAGCTGGCGGCCGTCGTCTCCACGGTGGTGTTCGAGGCCCGGCGGGAGAGCCCCGCGCTGCCCGCCGTACCGGCCGGGAAGGTCGCCGCCGGCATCGCCGAGATGCGGCGGATCCGCGCCCGGCTCCAGGAGGTCGAGGGCGATCACGGCGTCCGCATCACCCGCGACCTGGACCTCGGGTTCGCCTGGGCCGCCTACCGCTGGGCCGACGGGCAGGCCCTGGACCGGGTGCTGGCCGGCGCGGAGCAGGCCGGTACCGAGCTCACCGGGGGCGACTTCGTCCGGTGGACGCGGCAGCTGATCGACCTCCTGGATCAGCTCGCCAAGGTGGCGGAGGACCCGGTGGCGAACGTCGCGCGCGCCGCTGTCGGCCGGGTGCGCCGAGGTGTGGTCGCCGTGGCGGTGAGCGGCTGACCAGCGATTCGCCGAGCGCGGCGGCCGGCCCGGGTGAGGCACAATTCTCCCGCACGCGGCCCGAGGTCGTGGGCAGGGGCCGGACCGGGGAGCAACGATGACCAACCCGCCGCAGGACGGCGACGAGCGGGATGCCGGTACCGACCCGTCGCAGACCGATCCCGACCAGATGCTCACCCAGCCGGTGCAGCCCTACGTGCGGCCGCCGGCGTCCCCTGATGAGCCCGGCCCCCAGCAGCCGCACGGGTCCACCGCGGCGGGCCCGCCGCCGGGCTACGGTCCGCCACCGCAGTACCGCTCGCCGACCCAGCAGCAACCCTGGCAGCCGGGCTCCGGGCAGTACGGCCAGCCCGGCTACGGCCAGCCCGGCTACGGCCAGCCCGGCTACGGCCAGCCGGGATCAGGCCAGCCCGGCTACGGACCGCCCCCGTACGGCTCCCAGCCCCCGTACGGCCAGCCCGGCTACGGGCAGCCCGGCTTGGGACAGCCCGGCTACGGCCCGCCGCCCCAGCCGTATCCGCCGCAGCAGTACGGACCGCCCGGGCAGTACGCGCCCTGGTCCGGTGCGACCCAGGCGAAGAAGTCGAGACTCCGGCTCGTCCTGGGCCTGGTCACCCTGGCGCTGCTGCTCGTCCTCGCGGTCGTGCTCGCCGATCTCCTGGGCCCGACGGTGCTGGACCGGGCAGCCGTCGAACGCGACGTCGCCGCGCAGTTCGAGGAGGAGTACGACGTGTCCATCGAGCTGACCTGCCGCGACCAGATGCGGGTCGAGACCGGTGCGACCTACCGGTGCACGGGGGTGACCTCCGCCAACGAGGAGGTGACCCTGCAAATCACGATCACCGACGAGAACTTCGCCGAGTACTCGTGGACCGAGCCCTGATCAGCCGAGGGCGTCGGACGCCCAGCCCAGGGCAGCACCCAGCCGGCTGAGCGAGGACTCCAGGCCGTGCGCCGCAGCCAGGCCGGCGAGCGCGGCGGGATCCGCCGGGGTCCGGGGGAGGGCGCCCTCGATCGGCGGCAGATCGATCCCGCAGGCAACGGCCACGACCACGGGTGCGGCGTCGAGGTAGTCGCCGGCGGCGTGCATCTTCTTCAGCACGGCCGCGGTCAGCGGTGGGCTGGGGACGACGGTCCGCGCCACCGCCGTCCGGATCCCGGCCAGGTCGCCGAAGGAGTTGATCAGCGCCGCCGCCGTCTTGGCGCCGACCCCCGAGACACCGGGCAGGCCATCGCTCGGATCACCGCGCAGCACGGCGAAGTCGGCGTACGCCCGGCCCGGGATGCCGTACTTGGCGGTGACGGCGGCCTCGTCGACGAGCTCGATGTCGCCGATCCCGCGGGCGGTGTAGAGCACCCGGATGCCGCGGGCGTCGTCGACCAGCTGGAAGAGGTCCCGGTCGCCGGTGACGATGTCGACCGGCCCCGACGCCCGGGTGGCCAGCGTGCCGATGATGTCGTCGGCCTCGTAGCCGGGGGCGCCGACGCGATCGATGCCCGCGGCGGCCAGCACGTCGACGAGGATCGGCACCTGCGGGCTCAGCTCGTCAGGCACCTCCTCACCCCCCTCGGGGGCGACCCGGTGCGCCTTGTACGAGGGCAGCGCGTCCACGCGGAAGGCCGGCCGCCAGTCGTCGTCCCAGCAGGCGACCAGCCGGTCGGGTCCGTGCGTGGTCAGCAGCCGCGCCGTCATGTCGAGGAAGCCGCGGACGGCGTTGATCGGCCGCCCGTCCGGCGTCGTGACGCTCGTCGGTACGCCGTAGAAGGCCCGGAAGTAGAGCGAGGCGGCGTCCAGCAGCATGGTGACCACGTCCGCGGACGGTAGCGGTCGGGTTCCGGTCTCGGAGATCGGCGGTCCCCGTGGCTACTCTGCGCATGTGGTGACCGCGACCTCCTCGACCGACGCGCTCGTGACGATCGACCGGGTGCACGCCGCGCGGGACCTCGCGGACGACGCCGGGGTGGACCTGCTCGTGCTGACGCCGGGCTCCGATCTGCGCTACCTCTCGGGCTACAACGCGCATGCGATGGAGCGGCTGACGGCCCTGGCCGTGCCGCGGTCCGGCGAGCCGTTCCTGGTGGTGCCCCGCCTGGAGGCACCGATGGTGGACGCCGGTCCGGCCGGCGGGCTGGGCCTCGAGGTGCTGGCGTGGGACGAGACCGACGATCCCTTCGCGCTGCTCGCCGGCGCCGCGACCGCGCGCCTCGGGACCGCCCCCGTGCGGGTCGGCGTCGGTGCCCGCACGTGGGCGGAGCACGCACTGGGGGTGCAGCGGGCGCTGCCGGGCTCGGCGCTGGAGCTCGCCAGCCCCGTGCTCGACCGGCTGCGGATGGTCAAGTCGGCGGCGGAGATCGAGGAGCTCGCCGCTGCCGGGGCCGCCATCGACCGGGTGCACGCCCGGATGGGGGAGTGGCTGCGGGTCGGCCGCACCGAGGCCGAGGTCGGTGCCGACATCGCCGCGGCGATCCTCGCGGAAGGGCACGTCGGCGTGGACTTCACGATCGTGGGTTCGGGGCCGAACGGGGCCAGCCCGCACCACGAGCTGTCGGGGCGCACGATCGGAGCCGGTGACCTCGTCGTCGTCGACATCGGCGGCGAGACCGCGACCGGTTACCGCTCGGACTGCACCCGCACCTACGTCGTCGGCGGCGCCGCCGACGCCGAGGTGGCCGAGTGGTACGCCGTCCTCCGGGCCGCGCAGGAGGCCGCGACCGCGGCGGTCCGCCCCGGCGTGACGGCGCAGGAGATCGACGCCGCGGCGAGGACCGTCATCGACGACGCCGGCTGGGGTGAGCACTTCATCCACCGCACCGGGCACGGCATCGGCCTGGACACCCACGAGGCGCCCTACATCGTCGCGGGCAACGACCTGCCGCTGGTGCCGGGCATCGCCTTCTCGGTCGAGCCGGGGATCTACCTGGCCGGTCGCTGCGGCGCCCGCATCGAGGACATCGTCGTCTGCACCGAGGACGGCGTCCGCACGCTCAACGACGGTCCCCGTGAACTCGCCGAGCTCGCCGGCTGAGCCGGGCGCCGGCGGGGCCTCCGCCGACGTCGACCGCGCGCTGCTGGCCGCGCTGTCCCGGGACGGCCGCGCCAGCTACACCGACCTGGCCGAGCGGGTCGGGCTGTCGGTGTCGGCCGTCCACCAGCGGGTGCGGCGGCTGGAGCAGCGCGGCCTGATCACCGGGTACCGGGCGACGCTGGACGCGAAGGTGCTCGGGCTGCCGTTGACGGCATTCGTCTCGATCACGCCGATCGACGTCGCCCAGCCCGACGACGCGCCCAAACGCCTGGCCCACCTGAGCGCGATCGAGGCCTGCCACTCGGTCGCGGGGATCGAGAGCTACATCCTCAAGGTGCGGGTCGCCTCGCCCGACGCCCTGGAGCACCTGCTGCAGGAGATCCGGGCGGCCGCCAACGTCACCACCCGGACGACGGTCGTCCTCTCGACCTTCTACGAGGACCGACCCCCGATCTGATCCGTCGGCGGCAGTGGACACCGCGTCGAACATGTGTTCGGATTGCCGCATGCGATGGGAGGCGCAACGTCTGGATCTGGAGGATCCGTCGGCGCTGCCCGGGATGCCGAGCATCCGCGGACTGCTCCGCAGCATCCAGGTGCCCGAGTTCCCCGGACTGACCTTCCACGAGGTGCGGTCCCGAAGTGCGCTGAACCACGTGCCCGGCGAATCGGCGATGCCTTTTCCGTGGACCATCAACCCATATCGAGGCTGCAGTCATTCGTGTGTGTACTGCTTCGCTCGCCGCACTCATGAATGGCTCGAGTTCGATTCAGGTCGCGACTTCGACTCGCAGATCGTCGTCAAGACGAACCTGGTCGACGTGCTCCAGAGGGAACTGGCCCGGCCCTCGTGGAAGCGCGAGCACGTCGCCCTGGGCACGAACACCGACCCGTACCAGCGGGCCGAGGGCCGCTACAAGCTGATGCCCGGTGTGATCCGGGCGCTGGCCGACTCCGGCACACCGTTCTCGATCCTCACCAAGGGCACGCTGCTGCGCCGCGACATCCCGCTGCTCGTCGAGGCGGCACGGCAGGTTCCGGTCGGCCTGGGGGTCTCGATGGCGATCTGGGACGACGCCCTGCATTCCGCCCTCGAGCCGGGTGTTCCGACGCCCCGGGCCCGGTTGGACCTCGTCCGGGCGATCACGGACGCCGGGCTCCCGTGCGGCGTGTTCCTCGCACCCGTGCTCCCCGGACTGACCGATGCGACGGCGCACCTGGACGCCGCTCTCGGAGCGATCGCCGCGGCCGGCGCCACTGGCGTGACGGTCATCCCGCTCCACCTGCGTCCCGGAGCCCGCGAGTGGTTCATGGCGTGGCTGCGCGATGCCCATCCCGAGCTGGTGCCGCGCTACGAGCAGCTCTACGCCCGGCGGGCCTACGTGCCGGCCGAGTACCGCACCTGGCTGCAGCAGCGGGTCGCGCCGCTGCTCCGCACGCACGGCCTTGACCGGCAGTCCGGTGGCTCCGCCCGAGGAGCGACGGACGCGATCGCCACGGGCGTGCCCGGCGACGAGGAGGTCGGCTTCCCCGCCGGCAGCCTGCCGATCGGCGGCATGGCCGGCGTGCGACCCAGGGCAGAACAGGTGTCGGTCCGCGGCGCGGCGCCTGTCGACCCCTGGGAGCAGCTGTCCCTGCTCTGACCCCTGACGGCGACGGTGAGATGCGGGCCATCGCCCGATGCGCGTCCACCGGCACGCGGCACTGCTCCGGCATCATGGCTCGTGTGGTGAGGATGGACGAGCCCCGGCCGTCCCGCGGCGCATGGTCCGGGTGACGCCGGCGCGAGGCGGCCCACCGTGACGCCTGAGGAGAAGGCGGCGACGGGCGAGAACGGCAGCACCCACGTCCCCGTGACCTACGAACGCTGCGAGCACATCGAAGGGCCCTTCTTCCACGGGACGAAGGCCCCGCTCGAGGCCGGCGACGAGCTGGTTCCGGGCTACGGCTCCAACTTCCAGGACGGCCGGGTGTCGAACCACATCTACTTCACCGCGCTCGTGGACACGGCCGTCTGGGGAGCGGAGCTGGCGACGGCGCTGGCCGGGAGCGGCGAACGGGGACGCATCTATGTCGTGGAGCCCCTGGGCCCCTTCGAGGACGACCCGAACGTGACCGACAAGAGATTCCCCGGCAACCCCACGCAGTCCTACCGCACCCGCTCTCCGCTGCGCGTCGTCGGCGAGGTGGACGGCTGGGAGGGTCACGACCCGGAGGTGCTGAAGGGGATGCTGGACCACCTGGCGCTGCTGCGGGAGCAGGGACTGGACGTCATCGAGGACTAGGAAAGGTCCTCGCTGCCGCGGATGACACGGCTCTGCTGTGCCGCCACGGCAAACAGCTCTGCGGCGCGCCGGCCGGCCCCCTCACACCGTCACCGTCCGGGGAGCTTCTCAGCGCACCAGCCGTGACGAACGGTGCACGGCCCGGGCCGCCCGCACCACCCCCCGGGACGAGACCGGCGGAGCGCCGGCGGCGAGCGCGAGCCGGCGGTAGGAGTCGTAGGAGAGGTCCCGGTAGGCCAGGGCCAGCTCTTCGACCTGCTCCCGGCGGGACGGCGTTCCCGTCGCCCGCAGGTGCTGCGCGGTGCGGACGGCGTGCTTGGTGAAGGTCACCTGCAGCGCCTGGTTCGACAGCCGCCCGCCGATCCGCGAGTCCAGTCCCGGCCCCCGGCGGAGCGCCGGCAGCACCCAGGGGCTGTCGGCCAGCGCCGGGAAGCGCGCCCGGACCGCCTCCCAGGCATGCCAGGCCGTCAGCGCCCCGGGCACCGCCCATACGCCGTCGTCGGTGGAGATCAGCAGCCGCCGCGCGGTGGCGTGGACCTGATCGCGGCGCAGCGAGCGGAACTGCGCCACCGGCGCCGGCCACCCCAGCGCGATCGCGCACCAGGCCACGGCCCGCAGATGCTCCGGATCGTCGGTGCGCACCCGGGTCAGCTCCCGGAGATCGAGCTCCGGCGGATCGGGTTCCGGCGTGCGAACCGACGGCAGGGCGATCCCGCCGTAGCGGGCGACCTTCGTGTACAGCGCCACGGTCGCCGGTTTCCAGCCGCGGGCCGCCGCGAGCGGGTCCAGGCCCGTCTCGGCGAGCGATTCCGGACCGAGCCCCAGCTCGAGGGCGGCCTCGGCGAGCCGCCGCCACTGCGGTGCGTACCCCTCCGGCGCATCCAGCCGGCGCCAGGCGCGCGCCGCGGGAGGGGAGGGCATCTCGGGCAGCGGCTGCTGCCACCCACCTCGCATAACGGAATACTACCGTTATCCCTAACAAATTCGCGCCCTCGACTTGTGGTCACCTGCCGAACCAGGGGACCGGCGCCCTCCGGGCGCCGCAGCGCCAATCGCGGGATGCGAGGCCGGCGTCGGGAGGTGACCAGGGGGAGCGGGACCGGAGGTCCCGTAGAAGAAGGCCGGAGGGCTGTTGGGGATAACGGCAGAACCATTCAGGATCCCTCGTCCGGGGTGATCCGGGGGATCCGTCCTGCGTCCACGCCGTCCTCTGGGAACGATGGGCGGGTGCGGACCGTAGGTGTCGAGGAAGAGCTGCTGGTCGTCGACCCCTCGGGCCGGCCGGTCCCGCTCGGGCCCGACGCCCTGGAGGTCGCCGCCCGGCGTGGGGAGGGCGAGAACGTCGAGCAGCACGACCGTGCCGAGCGGGAGGACGAACCGGCGAACGAGTCCACCGCCGCCCACCTCGTGCCGGAACTCAAGGCGCAGCAGCTCGAGCTCGGCACCGACGTCTGCCGCTCCCTCGCCGAGGTCGACGCCGAGCTGCGCCACTGGCGGCGCCGCGCCGACTCCGCGGCCCGGGCCGTCGGGGCCCGCGTCGCCGCCCTCGCCACCTCGCCGCTGCCCGTGGAACCCGTCCCGACGGAGGGCGAGCGGTACGCCCGCATGCTCGACGTCTTCGGCGCCACGGCCCGCGAGATGCTCATCTGCGGCTGCCATGTGCACGTCTCCGTCGCCGACGACGAGGAGGGCGTCGCCGTCCTCAACCGGATCAGGGGCTGGCTCCCCGTCCTGACCGCGATGACCGCCAACTCGCCCTTCTGGCAGGGCGCGGACACCGGCTACGCCAGTTACCGCTCGCAGGCCTGGCGTCGGTGGCCCTCCGCCGGGCCCATCGACGTGGTCGCGGACGCGGCCGCCTACCACCGGCTCGTCGACGACGTCCTCGCCACCGACACGGTCCTCGACACCGGAATGGTCTATTTCGACGCCCGGCTCTCGGAGAAGTGGCCCACCGTCGAGGTGCGCACCGCCGACGTCGTCCTGCACGTCGAGGACGCCGTCACCCTCGCCGGCCTGGTCCGCGCGCTCGTGGAGACCGCCGCCCGCGACGCCGAGGCGGGAACACCGCCGCCCGGGATGAGCACGGAGGTCCTCCGCCTCGCCGGCTGGCGGGCCGCGCGCTCCGGGCTCACCGGCGACCTGATCCACCCGCTCACCGGACGGCCCGCCCCGGCGCGGAGCGTCCTGGCCGCGCTGCTCGACCACGTCCGGCCGGCGCTCGCCGATGCGGGCGACGCGCAGCGCGTGGCCGAGGGACTGGCCACCCTGGTCGGCCGGGGCACCGGGTCCGAGCTCCAGCGCCGGGTGCACCGGGAGACCGGCGACCTGGCCGCCGTGGTGCGCGCGGCGGTCGCCCTCACGGCGGGGGAGACCCCGGCGGCCTCCCGGGCCACCGGTTAGGGTCCGGCTCATGTACACGGCGAGCTGGGGCGAAGTCGTCCGCCGCGACCTGTTCGGCGCCTCGCCGGACCCGCGGGACCGGCCGTACCGGTTCATCATCCGGCTCTGCCTGGTCGTCTACCGGCTGTTCGCCTTCCGCTTCGACGTCCGCGGCGCTGAGCACGTGCCCCCCACGGGCGGGGCCATCATCAGCAGCAACCACGTCAGCTTCTTCGACTTCACGTTCCTCGGCCTGGGCGCGCTGCCGCAGCACCGGCTGGTCCGGTTCATGGCCAAGGCGGCCGTCTTCGACCACTGGCTGGCCGGCCCGGCCATGCGCGCGATGAAGCACATCCCGGTCGACCGGAAGGCCGGCACCGCGGCGTTCGAGTCCGCCGTCCGCGCGCTCAAGGACGGCGAGGTGGTCGGGATCTTCCCCGAGGCCACCATCAGCACGAGCTTCACCGTCAAGGACATCAAGGCCGGCGTGGCCCGCATGGCCGTCGAGTCAGGGGTGCCGATCATCCCCGCCGCGGTGTGGGGCGGACAGCGGATCGCCACCAAGGGACACAAGGTCGTGTTCCGCCGCGGCGTGCCGGTCACCGTGATCCTCGGCGAGCCGATCGTGGCGGAGCCGGGGGAGAAGGTGCAGCCGCTGCTCCGGCGCACCAGGGCCGCGATGGAGGCGCTGCTGGACGAGGCCCAGCGCAGCTACCCCGACGTCCCCGCCGGCCCCGACGACCGCTGGTGGCTGCCGGTGCATCTCGGTGGCACCGCCCCGACCCCGGAGGAGGCCGCGGTGAAGGACAAGCTGCGCGCCGCCGGCCGCGAGCCGAAGGCCGCGAAGCGCACGCTCGTCGCCCGGCTGAAGGCGGTCGCGGCGCGCAGGCGCTGATCGTCAGGCCGGCCCGGCGACCGCCCGGACGACGGCCCGCGTACCCGCGGCGCCCTCGGGCGCCGGCACCAGCGGATAGACGTGCACCGCGCCCTCGACAGCGGTCAGGTCGACCCGCACACCGTCGGCGGACGCCGCCTTGGCGAAGTCCACCGCGTCCGGGTAACCGATCTCGCGGGTGCCGACGAGCACCGAGGTCGGCGGGAGGCCCTCCATCGGCCCGTTGCCGGGGCTGAGCCGCGCGGTCCGGGGATCGTCCCCACCCGCCCAGGCCCGGCCGGCCTCCACCAGGCCGGGGCGGGCCAGCCACGGGTCGCGGCGCTCGTACTCCGGGAGCTGTGGATGGCCGAGCGTCAGGTCCAGCCAGGGCGACAGCAGCACGAGCCGATCGGGCACGGTCCCGCCCTCGGCGACCAGCTCCTGGGCCAGCCCCAGCGCCAGGCCGCCGCCGGCCGAGTCACCGGCCAGGACGAGCCCGCCCGGAGGCGGCTCCCGCGCCAGCTCCTGCCAGACGGCGGCGACGAACGGATAGGCCTCCCGGTACGTGTGCTGCGGGGCCAGCCCGTACAGCGGCACCTCGACCCGCACCCCGGCGTCCGCCAGCCGCCCGATCAGCGCCCAGTGCTGCGGCGCGATGCCGGCGATGTACGCCCCGCCGTGCAGGTAGACGGCGGCGGCAACGGGCTCCGTCCGCGGCCGCACCGTCCAGCAGGGGAAGCCCACGACCGTGCGCACGGAGACGTCGTGGCGGCGGATCAGGCCGCGGGGGGGCGGTGTCTCCCGCTTCGGGGCGTCGATCTTCCGCCGGGCGTGCTCCGCGGTCGTCCACGTACGCCGACGGGTCGCGCGCAGGACCAGCGCCACCGCGCGCATCTGCCAGCTCGCCACGCTTCTCCCCGTCGTCCGCATCGCCGGCCGTCATTCGACCACGACGGCTGGCATGCCCGACGACGGTCAGTTCAGCTGGTCGGCGACCGAGGCGGCCCGGGAGCGGGCGGCCCGCACCTCGGCGGCTGCGATCCACCCACCCGCCCGGCGCTGCCGCTCGGCCCACCACTGCCGCCCGCTGTCGGGCAGCGTCGCGATCGGGTCGTAGTAGGTGTACCGCCGGTCCAGCGCCGCCTCGTCGGAGCGCTCGATGCCGGTGCGGTAGTTCTTCGTCCAGTAGCTGATGCCGCGCTCGCGGTCGTACTCCGCGACCTGGTGCACCCAGCGCTTGCCGACGTAGGGCACGTCACAGACGATCCGCGGCGTCGCGAAGCCGGGCAGGTACCCCATGATGTCGTGCTGCAGCGTCTGCGCCAGGGCGAGGGAGACCCGCCAGTGCTCGGCGCTGGGGATCATGTCGCACATGTAGAAGTAGTAGGGCGTGATGCCGGCGCCGTCGAGCAGGGCGAAGCACAGGTCGAGCAGCCGGGTCGCGGAGTCGTTCACGCCGCGCAGCAGCACGCCCTGGTTGCGGACGTCGCGGACGCCGGCCGCCAGCATCGCCTGGGCGGCCTCGGCGACCAGCGGCGTCACCGACTGGGCGGCGTTCACGTGCGTGTGGACGGCGAGGGAGACGCCGCGGGCCCGCGCCGTCGTCGCCAGCCGGGTCATGCCCTCGACGACGTCGTCCTGCAGCCAGTGCTGGGGGAGACCCATGAGCGCCTTCGACGCGAGCCGGATGTCGCGGACCGACTCGATCTCCAGCAGCCCGGCGACGAACGCCTCGAGGTTCCTGAACGGCAGGTTGGCCACGTCCCCGCCCGAGACGACGACGTCGCGGACGCCAGGGGTGGCGCGCAGGTACTCGAGCATCGCGGTCTGCCGGTCGACCGGTTTGAGCTCGAACCTCAGCTTGGGGACGGCGGGCGTCGAGTTGCCCACCAGGTCCATGCGGGTGCAGTGGCCGCAGTACTGCGGACAGGTCGAGAGCAGCTCGGCCAGCACCTTGGTGGGGTAGCGGTGGGTCAGGCCCTCGACCGCCCACATCTCGTGCTCGTGCAGCGAGTCACGGGCGGCGTACGGGTGACTCGCCGCGGCGCCGTCGAGCCGGTCGGAGGCGACGGGCAGCATGTACCGCCGGACCGGGTCCGCCAGCATGGCCGCCGTCGTGGGCACGTGCCCGGGAACCATCGTGTTGAGCATCTGCGGGGGCAGGAGCAGCGACATGGTGGCGGGGCCGGCCTGATCGGCCTCGAGGTCGGCGTAGAACGATTCGTCGAGGAGGTCGCCGTACACGCCCCGGAGCTGACGGAGGTTCTTCACGCAGTGGGCGCGCTGCCACTGGGCGCTGCGCCACTGCTCGGCGGTCACCTCCGCGAAGCCGGGCAGCCGCGTCCAGTCGGGCTCGACGAGTTCGTGCGCCGAATACTCGTAGGGCTGTTCGAGCACGCTGTCCCCTCCTCGGCGCATCGACGTGGTTCCGCAACACGGGTGAGCGTACGGGAGAATTTTCGGCCTAGACCCTATGAGGCACTAGGTTCTTCTGCGTCGGACGGATGAGACGGGAGAGACACGTGCGTCGATCGGCAGCACGGGCCCTCGGGGTGCACCGGGTGCTGGAGCCGGTCGGTGTGCTGCCGCAGGCGGCGCAGCGGCTGGACGCCGACCCGGCCATCGGGCCCGACGAGGTGCGCGTCTCGGTACAGCGACTGAACCTCGACGCCGCCTCGTTCCGCCAGCTCTCCGAGGCCTGCCGCGGCGACGGCGAGGCGGTCCGGGCGGCCGTCCTGGAGATCGTCCGTGCCCGCGGCAAGATGCAGAACCCGGTCACCGGGTCGGGCGGCATGCTCATCGGCGTCGTCGACGCCGTCGGCCCGGAGTCGCCGCTCGGACTCGCCGTCGGCCAGCGGGTCGCCACCCTCGTCTCCCTGACGCTCACGCCGCTGGCGATCACCGACGACCTGTCCGGATGGGACGGGCGCTCGGAACAGGTCCCGGCCGCCGGCACCGCCATCCTCTTCGCCCGCTCGATCGCCGCCGCGCTGCCCGACGACCTGCCCGACGCGGTGTCCCTGGCCGTCCTCGACGTCTGCGGCGCGCCCGCCGCGACCGCCCGCGTCGTGGCGCGGACCGGAGCGCGCTCGGTCACCGTCCTCGGCGCCGCCGGCAAGTCCGGCTGCCTGAGCCTCGCCGCCGCCCGCGCGGCGGGGGCCACCGAGCTCACCGGGCTGGTGCGGCACGAGGCCGAGGCCGCGGCGTTGCGTGCCGCCGGACTGGCCGACCGCGTCGTGGTCGCCGACGCCACCGACCCGCTGTCCGTCGCGGCCGCGGTGCGGAACCCCGCCGACGTCACCGTCGTCTGCGTCAACGTCCCGGGCGCCGAGCACGGCGCGATCCTCGCGACGGCCGACGGCGGCACCGTGGTCTTCTTCTCCATGGCGACGTCGTTCGCGGCGGCGGCCCTGGGCGCGGAGGGGATGGCGGCGGACGTGACCATGCTCGTCGGCAACGGCTACACGCCCGGCCACGCCGCGCTGGCCCTCGACCTGTACCGCGCGACCCCGGGCGTGCGGGCCCTTCTCGATCCGCGGGTGACCGGATGCTGATCACCGACGTCACGATCGAGGACCGGCCCGGCCGCGCGGTGCACGTCGTCGACGGCCGTATCGCCTGGCTCGGCCCGGCCGGCAGCGCGCCGGCCGCCGACCGCGTGATCGCGGGGGAGGGAGCCCTGCTCACCCCCGCCTTCGTCGACGCCCACGTCCACGCCACCGCGACCGGCCTGGCTCTCAGCGGTCTCGACCTCCACTCGAGCTCGAGCCTTGCCGCCGCGCTCCGGCAGATCGTCGACCATGCTGCGGCGGCACCCGCCGGCATCGTGCTCGGCACCGGCTGGGACGAGACGGGCTGGCCGGAGGGACGGGGGCTCACCCGGGCCGATCTCGACGCCGCGGTCGGCGGCCGGCCGGTCTACGTGGCCCGGGTCGACGTCCATTCGGCGACGGTCTCCACGGGGCTGCTCGACCTCGTGCCGGGCATCGCGGAGCTGCCCGGCTACTCACCGGACGGCCGGCTCCGCCTCGACGCGCACCACGCCGCGCGCCGGGCCGCCTACGGTGCGGTCGGTCCGGAACAGCGCCGGGCCGCGCAGCGGGCGACGCTGGCCGCGGCGGCCGCCCTGGGTATCGGCAGCCTGCACGAGATGGCCGGGCCCGAGGTGTCCGGCGCCGACGACCTCGCCGCCCTGCTCGCGCTGGCCGCGGAGCCCGCCCCGCAGGTGCTCGGTTACTGGGGCGAGCTGGCCGAGCGCGGTGGGCTGGACGTCGTCCACGAGCTGGGCCTGGCCGGCGCCGGGGGAGACCTGTTCTGCGACGGGGCGTTCGGCTCGCACACCGCGGCGCTGAGCGAGCCGTACACCGACCGGCCGGAGACCGCGGGCGCGCTGCGGTTCGAGACCGCCTCGCTCGTCCACCACGTGCGCGCCTGCACGGAGGCACGGATCCAGGCCGGGTTCCACTGCATCGGGGACGCCGCGGTGCGCCAGGTGCTCGACGCCGTCGGCACGGTCGTCGGCGAGCTCGGGCCGGCGGCCGTCCGGGCCTGCCGGCACCGGCTGGAGCACGTGGAGATGATCGGCGGCGCCGACATCGCCCGGATGTCGGACTGGGGGATGGTGGCGAGCATCCAGCCCGCCTTCGACGCCGCCTGGGGTGGCACGGCCGGCATGTACGCCGAGCGCCTGGGCGCCCGCGCGGTGGCCTGCAACCCCTTCGCCGACCTCGCCGACGCGGGCGTGGCCCTGGCGCTCGGCAGCGACGCGCCGGTCACCCCGCTCGACCCGTGGGGCGGGGTGCACGCCGCCGTCGACCACCGCACCGACGGCGCCGGCCTCCGCCCGTTCGACGCGTTCGACGCCGCCACCCACGGCGGCCGGTACGCCGCCCGCTCCGAGCACCCGGAGGGTCCACTCGCCGTCGGGGCGCCCGCCTCCCTCGCCCTCTGGGAGACGGCACAGACCCTGTCCGCCGTCCTCGGCGACCGGGCGAGGCCGGCCTGCCGCCTGCTGCTCGTGAGCGGCGAACCGCTCGGAGCCCTCCCATGACCCGCCCACTCCAGCTTTCGGTACCGAAAGCTGCGGAGCGCGCCCCCGCTCTCGGTACCGAAAGCGGAGGAAGGGGGACGGCCCGATGACCCGGCTCGACCTCGACCCCGTCCTGGTGGCGCGGGCGCGGGAGCTCGCCGCCCTCGCCGCGCAGCCGGTGATCGACCTGGCGCACCGGCACACGACCGTGTCCGTCGAGCGGGCGGTGCTGCGGCTGGCCGGGCTCACCGGCACCGACCCGGTGACGGGGGAGGGGAGGACGGAGGACCGCGTGCCCTGGGTGAACCGGGTCGTGGACGCCGTGCGCGACCAGGTCGGGCTCGAGCACGGCGTCGCGCTGCCCGTCTGGCACGCGCTCACCTCCGGGACGGCGCCGGACCTGCAGACACTCGCCGAGCAGGTCGGCGCGGGGACCGCGAGGTTCGAGCTGCCCGACGGCGCGGCAGTCGAGCGCGCGCGGGAGGCGGCGCAGGCCGCCGCGGCAGAAGGGATCGCGCGGATCGACGGCAACCGCCGGCGCCGCGAGGAGCTGGTCGCGACGCACGGCGATCCGCCCCGCCGTCCCTGGATCTACCTGATCGTGGCCACCGGCGACATCCACGAGGACATCCCGCAGGCCCAGGCCGCGGCCCGCGCCGGGGCCGATGTCATCGCCGTCATCCGCTCGACCGGGCAGTCGCTGCTCGACTACGTGCCCGAGGGCGCCACCCGCACCGGCTACGCGGGCACGTACGCCACCCAGGAGAACTTCCGGCTCATGCGGGCCGCCCTGGACGACGTCAGCGCGGAGCTCGGCCGCTACGTGCGCCTCACGAACTACGCGAGCGGCCTGTGCATGCCGGAGATCGCCGTCCTGGCCGGTCTCGAGCGGCTGGACATGATGCTCAACGACGCGATGTACGGGATCCTCTTCCGCGACATCAACCCGCGACGCACCTTCGTCGACCAGCGGTTCAGCCGGATGGTGCACGCCCGCGCCGGGATCATCATCAACACCGGCGAGGACAACTACCTCACCACCGCCGACGCCGTCGACGAGGCGCACACCGTCACGGTCAGCCAGCTGCTCAACGAGACGCTGGCCAAGGAGGCCGGCCTCGAGGACTGGCAGCTCGGCCTCGGGCACGCCTTCGAGATCCAGCCGGAGCGCGAGGAGTCCTTCCGCCTCGAGCTCGCCCACGCCCTGCTGGCGAGGAGCCTGTTCCCGGACGCGCCGCTGAAGTGGATGCCGCCGACCAAGCACATGACCGGCGACGTCTTCCGCGGCTACCTGCTCGACGGGTTCTTCAACCTGGCCGGGGCGCTCACCGGCCAGGGCATCCTGCTCGTCGGCATGATGACCGAGGCCGTCGTCACCCCGTGGCTGTCCGACCGGGACCTCGCGCTGCGCAACGTGGAGTACGTGCTGAACGCCGCCGGCAACCTGGCCGAGGACTTCCATCCGCCGAAGGGCGGGTTCATCGACCGCCGGGCGCACACCGTGCTGCGCGAGTCGGTCGACCTGCTGGAGCGGATCGCCGACCGCCGCCGCGGACTGATGGACGCGATCGCCGACGGCACCTTCGGCATCACCAAGCGGCCGATCGACGGCGGCAAGGGTCTGGACGGCGTCGTCGAGCTCGCCGCCGGCGCCTACAACCCGGCCCTGGAGCTGCTGCAGAAGGAGGCCTCCCATGCCTGACGGCAGCATCGTGCGGCCCTACGGCGACACGACCGGCGACGGGATGGTGCAGACGTCGTTCACCCTGCCCGTGCCCGCCGGCCCGAAGGCCGAGGGTGCCGCGCTGCAGCTGGCGAACAAGATGGGCATCGAGCCGGCGATGGTGGTGCACAGCCACGCCATCGACAGCGGCTACACGTTCTTCGTCGTCTACGGCAGCGTGCGGCACCTCGTCGACCTCGACGCCGTCGTGGTGGAGGAGCGGGCCTACCCGCTGTTGTCGTCCTCGGAGATCAACGGCGCCATCCGCACGGGGCTGAACCGGAAGCTGGTCGTGCTCGGCGCGTGCATCGGCACCGACGCCCACACGGTCGGCATCGACGCGATCCTCAACGTCAAGGGCTTCGCGGGGGAGAAGGGCCTGGAGTACCTGCGGGAGATGGCCGTGACGAATCTCGGGGCGCAGGTGACGGTGCCCGAGCTGGTCACCAGGGCCCGTGCCGCCCGGGCCGACGCCGTCCTCGTGTCCCAGGTGGTCACCCAGAAGGACGCCCACCTCCGCAACACCCGGGAGCTCGCCGCCGCCTTCCGCGAGGCGATGGGGGAGTCCCGCCCGCTGCTCGTCGTCGGCGGCCCGCGCTTCGACCCGGCGATGGCCGCCGACCTCGGCGTCGACAAGGTCTTCGGCCGGGGGACGACGCCCGGCGAGGTCGCCAGCTACCTGATCCACGCACTCGTCGAGGAGCCCGCATGAACGACCCCCGGCTCGGCCTGACCGTCACCCACCGCCGCTACGTGCCCCACGCGCACGCCCACTACGGCGGGTCGCTGGTGGACGGCGCGTACACCCTGGGCATGTTCGGGGACGTCGCCACCGAGGCCGCGATCCGGATGGACGGCGACGAGGGACTGCTGGCCGGCTACTCGGCGGTCCGCTTCCTCGGGCCGGTGCGCGCCGGCGACGTCCTGGAGGCGACCGTCGAGGTCACGCGCGTCGGCCGCCGCAGCCGGGAGCTGCGGTGCACGGCGCAGGTCGTGGCCCGGGCCGAGCCCGAGCGCGGCGCGTCGGCGGCCCGGATGCTCGACACCCCCGAGATCGTCGTCGAGGCCACCGCGACCCTCGTCGTCCCAGCCGCCTGACCCGGACCGGCCGCTCAGCAGGTGCGGCGGAAGCCTCCGCACGGGCACTGGGTGCAGGCGTCCCCTGGCCCGGTCTGCTCGGGGCGATCACATCGTGCCGGCAGCAGCCGCAGGCACTCCGGTCGGGACGCCGGCCCCGCGGGCCTCCAGCACCGCCAGGGCGTCGCCGAACCAGACCACGACGCCTCCGGCGACGACCGCCCACGCGCTCAGCACCCACGCCAACTCGGTCACGGTCACCGCTCCTTCGGTGGTCGGAGCCTGGGGCGGAACCCCGGGCCGCGAGCCCGGGTACGGGGACGCCACCCGTGACGACCCCCTGGCCGGTGCCACATGACGCGGCCGCGACCGGCTCCCCGTGTGGACGCCGTCGGGGAGCGGCCCACGGCCCCGGGAGCGCCCCCGTCATGCCGGCCCACCGGCGGCGTCTCGGAGCCCTCCACTGAGCGCTGCGTAACGATCCGGTCACACTACGGCTCGCGGATCCCGCGGAACCGGCTCCCGGGCGACGCGGTTCCTACAGTCGCTGCAGTTCCATCCGGGAGCACCGAGCGTGCTCCTCCGGATCGCGTCGTGCGGGCCCCCCGGCCAGCACGGGACGCGGCGCCGCGCGCGCCGTCCCCGTGCGCTGCCGGGCCGAGGGAGGCCCCACGCCCGGCCGGAGGACGCGACCGGGCACCCGGCGGAGCGCGCACGTCGTCCGCCCCATCAGACAACGGTCGCGCCGATCGCCCCCAGCGACCGGCCGTCCGGCCCGAAGGTGCGGACCGGCTCGCGCGCGGCCGTCGGCGCTGACCCGGACGAGGACAGCCGCAGCACGTCCGGGCCGGGATCGACGACGCGCCCGCCTGGACGGGCCGGAGTGGGATGCTGGGTCGGGACCGCGGCCATCGGCGCGGCGGTCCGGACCCCGTCCGACCGGCTCGGGGAGGTATCCCGGGCACGCCCGGCGGCAGGTTCCCGGGAGGCGTGGCGTGCCGGCAGGAGCAGCGGGGCCGGCGGTGCGCATCCCCGCTCGACCGGCGGCCGAGGGCACGGCGACCGCACGTCGATGGCCCTGGCGCACCCTGCTGGCGGCCGCCGGCGGACTGGTGCTCGTCCTCGCGTTCCCCGGCTACCACCTGACGGCTCTGGCCGTCCTCGCCCCCGCCGCCCTGGCGCTCGCCATCCGCGGTTCGCGGTTCCGGTCGGGCCTGTGGCTCGGCCTCGTCATGGGCCTCGCCTTCTTCGTGCCCCTGCTCTCCTGGACCGGCATCTACGTCGGGCCCGTTCCCTGGCTGGCACTGGCCGTCTTCGAGGCGCTGCACCTCGCGCTGCTCGGCGGCGCCACCGCCCTGGTCGTCCGCCTCCGGTGGTGGCCGCTGTGGGCCGCGGCGCTCTGGGTCGCCGTCGAGGCGCTGCGCGGGCGGTTCATCCTGGGCGGGTTCCCCTGGGGTCGGCTCGGGTCCAGTCAGACCGACGGACCGCTGCTGTCGCTGGCCGCCTACGGCGGCGTGCCGCTCGTGACCTTCGCCGTCGCCCTGACGGGCACGCTGCTGGCCGCGGCGGCGCTCGCGGTGCATCGGGCGCGCTCGGCCCCCGACGCAGCGGCGCAGGGGGAGTGGCGGACGGTGGCCGGAACCGCGGTCGCCGCGCTCGCCCTCCCGGCGGTGGGTGCGCTGGCCTGGCTGCCGCTGCCCGGCTCGTCGCTGGTCGAGGGCGGGCCCACGACCACCGTGGCCGTCATCCAGGGGAACGTGCCGAGGGCGGGGCTCGACTTCAACGCCCAGCGCCGCGCCGTCCTCGACAACCACGTCCAGCAGACCCTCGACCTCGCCGCCGACGTGGCCGCGGGGGAGGAGGCGCAGCCGGACGTGGTGCTCTGGCCGGAGAACAGCTCCGACATCGACCCCTACCGCAACGAGGACGCCTTCCAGCAGATCGACCGCGCCGCCCGCGCGATCGATGCGCCGATCCTGGTGGGCGCCGTCGTCCAGGGGCCCGGGCGCTTCATCAGCAACACGGCGATCGTGTGGGATCCCGACGACGGCCCCGGGGACACGTACGTCAAGCGGCATCCGGTCCCGTTCGGCGAGTACGTACCCGCCCGCTCGCTCGTCCGGAACATCAGCGCGGACGTCGACCGCGTCACCGACCAGTACGCCGGCGACGAGGTCGGGGTGCTCGACATCGCCGGCGCCCGGATCGGCGATCTCATCTGCTTCGAGGTGGTCTACGACGGCCTGGTGCACGACGTGGTCGACGCCGGCGCCGGGATGCTCGTCGTCCAGACCAACAACGCGACGTTCGGGTACACCGACGAGAGCGAGCAGCAGCTGGCCATGAGCCGGCTGCGGGCGGTCGAGTTCGGCCGCACGGTCGCGGTGGTGGCCACCAGCGGCATCTCCGCGATCGTCGCACCCGACGGGACGGTCGCCCGCTCCTCGTCGCTGTTCACCCCGGCGGTGTTCGTCGAGGAGATCGCCCAGCGCGACACCGTCACGGTGGCCCAGCGGCTCGGCGCCGTCCCGGAGTGGGCCCTGAGCGCTCTGGGGGCGGGCGCCGTGCTGGTCGCCGCGCTGTCCCGGCTGCGGCGGGGGAGGGGGCGATGAGCGACCGCGTCCTGGTCATCGTCCCGACGTTCAACGAGGTCGAGAACCTCGAGCCGATCCTCACGCGGCTGCACGCGAGCGTGCCGGCCGCGCACGCCCTCGTCGTCGACGACGGCTCGCCCGACGGGACCGGGGAGCTGGCCGAGAAGCTCGCGGCGGCGGACGCGCGCGTGCACGTCCTGCGGCGGCCCGGGAAGGGGGGCCTGGGGCCCGCGTACGTGGCGGGGTTCCGCTGGGCCCGGGAGCACGGCTACGACGTCCTCGTCGAGATGGACGCCGACGGCTCGCACGCGCCCGAGCAGCTGCCCCGGCTGCTCGACGGACTGGCGACGGCGGACCTGGTGCTCGGCTCGCGGTACGTCCCCGGCGGCGGGGTGAGCGACTGGCCGGCGCACCGGCTCCTGCTGTCCCGGGTGGGCAACCGGTACACCCGGTGGGCGCTCCGGCTGCCGCTCTCCGACGCGACCGGCGGCTACCGGGCCGCCCGCGGCGAGCTGATCGACCGGCTGCACTTCGACGACGTCGCCAGCGAGGGCTACTGCTTCCAGGTCGACTGGGCCTGGCGGGCGGTCCGTTCCGGTGCCCGCGTGACCGAGGTGCCGATCACTTTCGCCGAGCGGCGGTTCGGGCGGAGCAAGATGAGCGGCTCGATCGTTGGGGAAGCGTTGGTGCGCGTGACCGTGTGGGGTCTGCAGGACCGGTTGGCCGACTGGCTGCCCGGCCGGATCCCGCGGCCCGTACCGGCGCGGACCCGCGACGGCGGGCGGTGAGCGCGGCCCGGTAGGCGGGCCGCCGGTCGCCCGCCCCGATCGGGGCGAGAGAGGCGGGACCTGTGGCACGCGTCGTTGGAGGCCGGTTGCGCCTGTTCGTCGGGCTGGCCGTCCTGGCCGAGCTGGCCGTGTTCCTCGTCGTCGCGGGGTGGATCGGGATCGGCTGGACCCTGCTCGCCACGCTGGCCACCAGCGCCCTCGGCTGGCTGCTCCTGGCCCGACAGGGCACCCGCGCCCTGACCGAGCTGCGGGACCGTGCCCGGTCGCGTCAGGCCGCCGGCCGGGAACTCGGGGACGCCGGCCTGGTGGCGGTCGGTGGGCTGCTGATGGTGCTGCCCGGCTTCCTCGGTGACGTCCTCGGGCTGCTCTGCCTGCTGCCCGGGACCCGGGGCCTCGTGCGTGCCGCGCTGACCCGGTTCGTGATCGGGCGGATCCCGGTGGCGTTGCGCCCGCCGGTGCGCGTCCGCAGCGCCCGGACGGAGCCGCTGGGCGGTCCGGCCGCCGGCGGGAGCACACGGATGACGCCCCTGGTCATCGAGGGCGAGATCGTCCGCGACGTCCCGGAGGACCGCCCCCCGGTGAGTTGATCATCGTCTGCGTGCACGACGACACGCCGGCGGACGGCGCGTCATCGCGCCTCGAGACGATGATCAACCGGAGAGCGGCGTCAGGAGACGCAGAACGGCCCCGGTGGGGATCCACCGGGGCCGTTCTGGAACAGCTGGATCAGCTGGCGCGCGTACGCCGCCCGCGGAGCACCTCGAGGCGCTCGGAGAGGACCTCTTCCAGGTCCTCGACGGAACGACGCTCGAGCAGCATGTCCCAGTGGGTGCGCGGGGGCTTGACCTTCTTGGGGGCCGGCTCCGCGCCGCCCACGAGCTTGGCTGCACCGCCGTCGAACTTGCACTCCCACGTGTCGGGGAGCTCGGCGTCGTCGGCGAAGGGCACCGTGAAGAGGTGGCCCGACGGGCAGCGGTACTCGGCGTACTGCCGCTCGATCGGGGCAGTGTTCCGCTCGGTCTCGTAGCTGACACTGCCCAGTCGGCTGCCGCGCAATGAACGCTCGCCCATGGCACACCGTCCTCTCGTCGTGGTATCGGTCGGGACCCATGTGTCCGGCGACCGTGGGCATACCCACGAACCGGGGAGTCACAGAGATGAACGACAGAAATCCCTCCGAGATTCCGTCGAATCAGTTGTTCATCATCGCATGGAGTGGGTTCCGGGCAGGCCGCGCCCCCCGGAAGGGTGATCAGGGGAGGGCGAGCTGCCCCGGACCGGCGGCGGTGGGGCCGAGTTCGCGCCGGACGTAGTGCCGCCGGCAGAGCACCTGGTAGCGCACGGCGGGGGAGCCGACGGGGTTATCGCCGGGTGGATCGGCCGGTGCGGTGTCGGCCACCACGACCGTCTCCCCGGAGCTGACCATGGCGCCGTCGACGACGCGGGCGTTCAGCAGCCCGGGGAGCCCGCACCAGCAGAGGACCTCCACCTGGACCCGCTGGATGTCGTCGGCGATCTCCAGCAGCCGCTGCGTGCCCGGGAACAGCCGGGTGCGGAAGTCGGTGGTCAGCCCGAACGCGTAGACGTCCACGTGCGACTCGTCGACGAGCTCGGCCAGCTGATCGACCTGGGCCGCGGTGAGGAACTGGGCCTCGTCGACGATCAGGTAGTCGACGCGGGCACCGTCGGCCCAGCGAGTGCGCACGAGGAGCCGCAGATCGGTGCCGGCGTCGATCTCGACGGCGTCGCGGGAGAGCCCCACCCGCGAGCTGATCCGCGGGGCCGCCGAGCGGTCGCCCTGGGTCACCAGCAGGCCGTGCCGGCCCTGGCGGCTCTGGTTGTGGTCGACCTGCAGCGCGAGGGTCGACTTCCCGCAGTCCATCGGCCCGTGGAAGAACGTCAGGTGCGCCGGCGCCGGGTGCCGGCGACGGTCCCCGGAGGCCGGGACGACGGCGGGCCCGGGCCGCGTGAGAGGAGCGGTCTCCAGCGGGGTCACACGCGCTCCGGCGGGGTGTTGCCGGCCTCGACGATGGCCTGGCGCATGTTCAGCCTGGCCAGGAGGAACCCGCCCACGACGAAGAAGAAGACGAGGCTGAAGATCGCGTACCGGTAGGAGTCGGTGAACTGGTAGGTGAGGGCGAAGAGGAACGGGCCGAGCCAGCTGGTGCCGCGGTCGCTGATCTCGTAGAAGCCGAAGTACTCCGCCTCCTTGCCCGGGGGGATCAGCTGGCTGAACAGCGAGCGGGACAGCGCCTGGGTGCCGCCCATGACGAAGCCGATGACCACGGCCAGCGCGTAGAACTGCACCGCGGCGCCGGCCTCGAGGAAGTACGCCGCGACCAGGACCCCGGTCCAGGCCACCAGCGCGCCCAGGACGGTGCGCTTGGCACCGATGACGGCCGCGATCCGGCCGAGCGCCAGCGCCCCGAAGAAGGCGACCACCTGGACCAGCAGGATCGCGGAGACCAGCGTCGTCTGGGAGAGCTCGAGCTGCTCCTTCCCGTACTGCGCCGACACCCCGATGATCGTCTGGACGCCGTCGTTGAACAGCAGGTACGCGCCGAGGAACCACAGCGTCAGCGGATACCGCCGCAGATCGCGCAGGGTGGACCCGAGCTGACGGAAGCCTCCCGACAGCGCTCCGCCGCGGGGGTCGCCCACGACCTCGCGGGGACGGCGGTTGCGCAGCAGGGTCACGCTGACGACGGTGAACCCGGCCCACCAGACGCCGGCCGAGGCCAGGCAGATCCGGACGGCCTCGCCCTCGGTCAGCCCCAGGCTCTCGTACTGGGTGAACAGCCCGAGGCTGACGGCCAGCAGAAGCGCCCCACCGAGGTAGCCGAACGCCCAGCCCCGGCTGGAGACGGCGTCCCGCTCGTCGGGTCCGGCGAGGTCGGGCAGCCACGAGTAGTAGACGACCGTGGCGGCGCCGAAGCAGAGATTGGCCACGATGAACAGGGCCGCGCCCAGCAGGTACCGCTGATCGGCGACGAAGAACATCGCCATCGTGCACAGGGAGCCCAGCGTGGCGAAGGTCGCCAGCATCTGGCGCTTGTGGCCACTGCGGTCCGCGATCGCGCCGGTGAGGGGCAGGACGAGCACCTGCAGCAGCACCGACAGGGACAGGACGTAGCCGAAGAAGCTGCCCGGCGGCACGCTGATGCCCAGCGGGTGGATGCGTCCGTCGGCGTCCGCCGCCGACTCCGCGATCGCCGTCAGGTACGGGGCGAGGAAGACGGTCGTCACCGACGTGTTGAAGACCGACATCGCCCAGTCGTAGGAGTACCACCCGAAGCGCTCCCGCTTGAGGGCGCGGTCGACCGGCGGGACGGCGGGCGGCGATCCGGCCGTGGGCGGGGCAGTGGTCACCGGCGCAGGCTCTCAGCCGCCGGTCCGCCGGTCCAGCACCGACCGGTCCCTGTCACCCGATGTCCACCCGAGCGATGTCTGCTCACGGGAGGTCGTCGGGGACGACGCCCCCGGGGAAGGCGGCGACGGCCGTCGTCGGGCGCGTGGGATCGAGGTAGGCGGGCCGGTCCCGCTCGGCGTCGCGCAGCGGCACCAGACCACGGGTGATGGCCGCCGCGATGCGGTAGCGGGCCCGGTTGGCGTCGCCCACCCGGCCGACTCGCAGGTCGTCCAGGACCACCGGCGGCCCGACGTGCACCCGCAGTGCCGGCCGCCGCACGATCGCCCTGACCAGCGTGCGCACCTTGCCGAGGTCGTTGCGGTACTGGAGCACCTCGTGGGCTCCCCACTGGCTCACCGGGATCACCGGAACGCCCAGGCCGAGGGCCAGCCGGGCCATGCCGGTGCGGCCGCGCTCGGGCCAGCCGTCCGGCGTGAGCCCGATCCGCCCCTCGGGATAGGCGACGACGTGGCCGCCCTGCACCAGGGCCACCTCCGTCACCCGGACGGCGTGCCGGGCGAGCTCGGTGCCGCGCTCGACCCGGATGGCGCCGGTCCGCTCCAGGAGGGGTCCCACGAGCGGCGCGGAGACGATGCCGCCGGTGGCCATGATCCGCGGGATCACCCCGACCCGGTGCAACGCGACCGCGATCACGAACGGATCGAAGTCCCCGATGTGGTTGGCCGCGAGGAGCAGCGGGCCGCGTCGCAGCTCCTCCGGCACCCCGCCGGTGACCTCGACGGAGCCGAAGATGCCGACCAGCCAGGAGAAGCGCCGCAGCAGGAACCGCCAGAACCACCACGGGGGCGCCGCCGCGATCGCCATCTCGCGGGCGAACCAGTCGGGGTCGTGCGGCCGCACCAGGCGGGCGAGATCCTCCGGCAGCGGCGGGGTGCGGGGCCACCGGCCGCCGTCGCTCACCGGGGCGCCCACTCGCCGCGCTTCTCCAGGAGCTCGCGGAGCATGGCCGGCCGGTCGGTCATGATCCCGTCGACGCCGAGGTCGAGCATGGCGGTGCATTCCGCCGGGTCGTCGACGGTCCACACGTGGACCTGCAGGCCGCGTTCGTGGGCAGCGGCGACGAACCGTTCGTCGACCAGCGCCCGCCCGCCGAGCTGCAGCGGCACCTGGGCGCAGCCGGCCTGGATGCGCATCAGGTTCGCGGCCCGCGGGGAGTACGACGACAGCCGCAGCGCGGCCACCCCCCGGGGGCCCAGCGACGTGCAGACGGCCGGCCCGAAGAGGCGACGGGCGGCGGCGATCCGGGCGTCGGAGAACGAACCGACGCAGATGCGGTCGACGACGTCCATCCGGCGCACCAGCCGGACCAGGGAGGACAGGACACCGGCCGCCTTGATGTCGAGGTTGAACCGGACATCGGGCCACGCGCCGAGCAGGTCCTCGAGGCGCAGGATCGGCTCGCGCCCGCCGATGCGTGCCTCCGCGACCTCCGCCCAGCGCAGGTGCTCCACGCGACCGCTGCGGTCGGTCACCCGCGCCAGGGTGGGGTCGTGGAAGGCGACGAGGACGCCGTCGGCGGTCGCCCGCACGTCCGTCTCGAGGTAGCGGTATCCCAGGTCCACGCAGGCCTGGAAGGCCGGCATCGTGTTCTCGAGGTGCTCGATCGCGCCACCGCGGTGGGCCATCGCCAGGGGCGTGGGCGCGTCCAGGAACGCATAACGCGCGGCAGCCACGCCGTCACGCTAGTGGGACCGTCCGGAGCCGGCTGCGACGCCCCGGGCGCCGTCCTCAGGACGCCCTGGTCGCGGCCGCCATCCGGTCGACCATGGTCGTGAGCACGGCTCGGCCGGTGGCGAAGTTGAGCCGCACGTGTCCGGCACCGGGCGCTCCGCACTCCGGCCCGTCGACGAGCGCCACACCCGCCCGGTCGAGGAAGAACTCGCCCGCCGAGCCGGGCAGGCCGAGCCGCCGGCAGTCCAGCCAGGCCAGGTAGGTGCCCTCCGGGAGCCGGTACCGGACCTCCGGCAGCCGCTCGGCGAGCAGGTCCCCGAGCAGCCGCCGGTTGCCGTCGAGGTAGGTCAGGACGCCGTCCAGCCACTCGCTGCCCGCGTCGTAGGCGGCCGTCGCAGCCAGGACGCCGAGCGTCGACGCGCCGTGCCCGTACAGGAACCCGGCCCGGGCCCAGTGCTCGACGTCGGCGGCGTCGGACAGGACGAGCTGTGCCGCCTTGAGGCCCGGCAGGTTCCACGCCTTGGACGCCGAGGTCGCCGTCAGCGCGTGGCGGGCCGTGACGGGGGAGAGGGAGGCGTAGGGCCGGTGCACGGCGCCGGGGTGCACCAACGGGGCGTGGATCTCGTCGGAGAAGACCCGCGCCCCCGCCCGGTCGACCACCGCCGCCAGCTCGAGCTGCTCCTCCGCGGTGAAGACGCGGCCCAGCGGGTTGTGCGGGTTGACGTGGACGACCAGCCCGGCACCGGCGCGCAGCGCGCGGTCGATGCCGTCCAGGTCGTACGTGGCGCGGCCGTCGCGCTCGACCATCGGGACCTCGATCAGGTCCCGTCCCAGCAGGCCGGGCACGGTGCGGAAGGGCATGTACGCCGGGGTGGGGAGGACGACGGGGCTGCCCGGCGGGGTGAAGTGCTCGATGGCCGCCTGCAGGCCGGCGATGACGTCGGGCAGCGGGCTGAGCCATTCCGGAGGCACGTCCCAGCCGTACCGACGGGCGTGCCAGCCGGAGCAGGCGCGCGCCATCTCCTCGGCCGTCCGCGTCGGGAGGTAGCCGAACCGCCCGGCGTCGACCGCGTCGTGCAGCGCCTGCGTCACGGCGGGGGCGGTCCCGAGGTCCATCTCCGCCACCCACGCGCCGATCGCCGTGCCGTACCGCGCCCACTTGAGGCTGCCCCCGGCGCGGAGCCCCTCTTCGGTGAGGCCGTCGAACGCCGGGACGGCGGACGCACCGTCCGCGGACTCGGGTCCGGCCATCCTGGATCCTCCCGCGCGTCGTTCTGGCGTGTTCTGCGGAACCTGTCGGCTCTGACGTCTACCGTGCCGGGCGTGGCACACGACCAGGCGCCGGGATCGACGGACGTTCTCCCTGCGCCGGTCCCCCGCGGGGGGAGTGGCGAATCACGACGGTGCGGCTGGTGCCGGCGCGTCCTGCCGGAGCAGGGGTCGATCGGGCGGCCGCGGCTGTACTGCGGTCAGGCGTGCCGGCAGCGGGCCTACGAGCAGCGCGCGGCGACGACGAAGGCCGGGCTGCCCGGGGACGTCGTGCTGGTGTCCCGTGCCGAGCTCGACAGCCTCCAGGATCGGCTGTACCAGCTGCGGTGCGCGCTGGAGGACGTCCAGACCCTGCTCGGCGAACGCCCGACGAAGGCCGAGCTGGAACGCTCACTGGCCGACCTGCTGCACACCACCGGGAAGCTCGACCGGCTCTGGGTCACCGAACGCGCCGGCTGACGGGCCTGCGCTCAGTCCGGGTCCTGGGAGTCGTCGTTCGAGTCCTCGCCCTCCGGCTCGGGATCGCTGTTGTCCGGCAGGCTCTTCTGACTCTCACTGCTTTCCGGATTGCCGCTGTCGGTCGTGCCGTCGCTCTGATCGTCACCGGCCCCCTGACAGGCGGTCGTCGTGAGGCCGCCCCCGAACAGTGCCAGCGCGGTGAACAAGGCGGCGATCGGACGTCGGATCTGCATACCCCGACCCTACGAAGCACCACGGTCCAGCGCCCGTCGAGCCACCGACATCACCGCCATTGCGTCACAGTGACGCAATGGCCCCGGACTGGCGGGGTGGGGGGAGCGTGGCGGAGCGGGGAGTTCGAGCCCTGAGCGCCGGTCCCGGCGCCTCCGGTGCGCCGAACCGGACGATCGATCAAGATCGAAATGAGCAAGATCAACAGACAGGGGAGTGGTGGCGGGAAGCTGAGGAAGCCGAGCCTGCGGGCCGGCGCCCAACCGGGACGCCCGGGGCCGGGAGCCGGCCGGCCACCGACCGCGACGAGACACGGCCGGCGGGCGGCCACCAGTCGCGGTCGATGCGCGTGCGAGCCGGGTGGAAGTGACTCGACGGTTCCTGCGGCGCAGCGAGCCGACCCGGAAGCGGGCGATCAAGATCGTCAACCCCTTCCCGGGCCGCTGGACCGTGCGCCGATAATGCACATTATGTCAACTCGACTGGAAGCCGCGGCCGGGAGATCACATCGAAGGCCTCCCCTCGACTGCCCCCCGACACGGTCGCTGCGTCCACGACGCCGGGCTCGCGTGACGCCGCGGTCGGCCCGACCGACGATTCCGGCGTCCGCGCGCGGTCCTTGTCTGCAGGACACCGCGCCGCTGCCGCTCGCACCGACCTGGAGGACTCATGCCCAGCACGCTCCGACCGATCATCGTCAGCAACGATCTCGACCGGCTGCTCGCCTTCTACACCGGCCTGCTGGGCGCCCACGAGGTGATGCGCTTCCCGGACGACGGCCCGGTCTTCTACGTCGGCCTCGCACTCGGCGACTCCGAGCTGGGTCTGTCGTCCGACGCATCGGTGGTCTCCGGCGAACCCGGCCGGATGCTGCTGAGCATCGAGGTGCCCGACGTCGACGCACTGCTGCCGAACGTGGAACCGCTCGGCGGGCAGGCGCCCTCCCCGGCCAACGACATGCCGTGGGGTCAGCGGGTCGCGCACATCAAGGACCCCGACGGGAACGTCGTCAACCTGACCCAGACCCGGTGATGCCCGCCGACCGGGGCACCTTTCGTCACGGTGACGCAAGCGCTCGAAGCACCGCGCCCGTGGCCGGTCCGTCGTGCACCGGTTCCCCGCCCTGTCGGCGGGTAGCGGCCCGGGAAGACCGTCGAACCGAGGAGGACCCGTGAGCGAGCAGCGTCCCGACACCGATGAGCGCGACGAGCCGGCCGGCACGCCGTCCGCTGGACCGGGCAACCTGACCGCCAAGCCCGCGACACCCGGCACGGACGACGCGGGCACCGCCTCCGCCGTCCCACGCGCCTACGAGGCCGACGAGGCGGCGAAGGAACGCGGCAAGGCCGTCAAGCCGGGCAACTGATACCGGTCACGGGCTGGCGGCGACCCGCAGGCCGAGACCGATCAGGACCGTTCCGCTGACGGCCTCGAGCCGCCGCCGGATCCACGGCCTCCGGAACCACGCGCCTGCCCGCGCCACCCCGGCCGCGAGGGCGAGGTACAGGGCCGTCTCGATCGTGATCTGCAGCAGGCCGAGCAGGGCCGTCGTCGCGAACACCGGGCCCTCGGCCGGGACGAACTGCGGATAGAACGCGATCATGAAGACGGCGGCCTTCGGGTTGGCCAGCTGCACCACCACACCTTCGACGAAGGCGCCCCACCACCGGCGGCGTCCGGCCACCGGCTCCGGGGCTGCCTCCGGGACCGGCGTCCCTCGGTCGCGCCACGCGGTGCGCAGCGCCCGGAAGCCGAGCACGAGCAGGACGGCGGCACCCACCACGCGCAGCACCAGGTAGGCCACCTCGGACGCGGCCACGAGGGCCGCGAAGCCGATCCCGGCGAACAGCGCCCACAGGTACAGCCCCAGCTCGAGGCCAAGCACGGTCGGGACGGCGCCCCGCAGCCCGCGCAGCGCGGCCCGTCGGAAGATCAACGCCATGGCCGGCCCCGGGGACGCCGAGATCAGCAGGACCGCGAGCACGAAGGCGCCGAGCGAGGTCAGGACGTCCACGCCCCAGATGCTCGCACTCCCCTCCCCCGCCCTCGAACGGTTATCCCGAAACCGGGACGTCCCGCAGGTGTGCGGCGTGCCGCAGTCCCCCGCACGACACGGGCGGCATGCGCCGGCGTCCCCAGGTCGGTGCGGTTGACTGCTGGCTCCAGCCGCTACCCGCACCATGAACCCGGAGGAGCCGACCGTGGAGATCCTCGGGCGGTTCTGGGCCCAGGTCACCGCCACCGTGCCCGAGCAACCGGCCGGCGTCCTGCTCGGGGCGGCCGCTGTCGCGGCCCTGCTGGTCCTCTCCCCCGTTCTCTGGCGGTCGACCCGGCACGTCGTCACGATCGCCCACGAGGGGGCGCACGGCGTGGCCGCGCTGGTCTCCGGACGGCGGCTCTCGGGGATCCGGCTGCACTCCGACACCTCCGGGCTCACCGTCTCGGCCGGGCGGCCGACGGGCCTCGGTATGGTCCTCACCTGCGCGGCGGGCTACACCGGTCCGGGGCTCTTCGGGCTGGGCGCGGCCGCCCTGCTCGCCTCGGGGCACGCCATCGGCCTGCTCTGGGCCCTGCTGGCGCTCCTGGCGCTCCTCCTGGTCCAGATCCGCAACTGGTACGGCCTGTGGTCGGTGCTGGTCACCGGCGGCGTGGTGTTCGCCGCCACCTGGTGGCTGCCGCCGGAGGGGCAGGCAGCCTTCGCCGCCCTCGCAACCTGGTTCCTGCTGCTGGCCGCGCCCCGGACCGTGCTGGAGCTGCAGTCGGCCCGTCGACGGCGTCGCGCGCCCGACTCCGACGCCGACCAGCTGGCCCGCCTCACCGGCCTGCCGGCCCTGGTCTGGGTCGGGTTCTTCCTGGTCGTCGACGTCGGCGCGCTGGTCCTCGGCGGGCGCTGGCTGCTGGTCTAGCCGCTATCCCCGGCTGCGTCGCCGGGGTTCGCAGCCGGCGGGCTGCCGCACCCGGTCCACCTGCGGCGGCGGCGGGATGTCCAGGGTCAGGTCCTCGTGCCCGACCGTGACCTGGCGGCCGTGGTGGCGGATGTCCAGCGGCTCGCCGTCCTCCAGCCGGTAGGTCGCCTTGTCCGGGGTGACCGCCACGGTGAGCCGCCGGCCCCGGTAGACCACCCGGAACCGCATGCGGGTGATGCGCGGAGGCAGCCGCGGTCCGAAGGTCAGCTCGCCGTTGTGGTCACGGAGCCCGCCGAAGCCGGCGACGGCGACCGTCCAGCCTCCCGCCATCGAGGCGATGTGCAGGCCGTGCCCGGCGTTGTGGTGCAGGTTCTGCAGGTCGGTGAGCGCCGCCTCGCCCCAGTAGTCGTGGGCCAGCTGCAGGTGCCCGGTCTCCGCCGCGACGACGGCCTGCTGGGTCGCGGACAGCGAGGAGTCGCGGGTCGTCCGGGCCTCGTAGTAGGCGAAGTTGGCGATCTTCTCCTCGAGGGTGAACGCGTCGCCACGCAAGTGCAGCGCCATCACCAGGTCCGCCTGCTTGACGACCTGCTTGCGGTAGATGTCGAAGTAGGGATAGTGCAGCAGGAGCGGATAGCGCTCCGGCGGCGTGTTCCCGAAGTCCCACTCCTCGTGGTGGGTGAAGGCGTCGGACTGCATGTGCACCCCGCGCTGGGTGTCGTAGGGCACCGCCATGAGCGCCGCCGCACGCAGCCAGACCTCGACCTCGTCCGCGGTGACCGCCAGCCGGCCACCCACCTCGGGCTGCCGCCGCACCGCCTCGGCCGCCTCACGCAGGTTCCGCTGGGCCATGAGATTCGTGTAGACGTTGTTGTCCACGACCGCGGTGTACTCGTCCGGCCCGGTCACGCCGTCGATGCGGAAGCCGTGCTCGGGATCGAAGTGCCCGAGCGAGGCCCACAGTCGCGCCGTCTCGACCAGCAGCTCGGCCCCGAAGTCGCGGTCGAAGTCGTCGTCGAGGGTCGCGTTGTAGTACCGGACGACGGCGTCGGCGATGTCGGCGTTGATGTGGAAGGCGGCCGTGCCCGCCGGCCAGTAGCCCGACGTCTCCTCGCCGCGGATGGTCCGCCAGGGGAACGCCGCCCCGTTCAGTCCCAGCACACGCGCCCGCTCCCGGGCCATGTCCAGGATCGAGTGCCGCCACCGCAGCGCGTCACGGACGGCGTGCGGTGCGGTGTAGGTGAGCACCGGCAGCACGTAGGTCTCGGTGTCCCAGAAGGTGTGCCCGTCGTACCCGGGGCCGGTCAGCCCCTTCGCCGGGATCGGCTGGCGCTCCCCGCGCAGCCCGGCCTGCAGGACGTGGAACATCCCCACCCGCACCGCCTGCTGGAGCTCGTCGTCCCCCTCGATCTCGACGTCGCACTCGTCCCAGTGCTGGTCGAGCAGTTCGCGCTGCTCCCGGACCAGCCGGTCCCAGCCGGCCAGCTTGGCCGTCGCCAGCGAGGCCTCCACCTGGTCGCGGACCGCGGCGTCCGACCGCCGCGAGGACCAGCCGTAGGCGATGAACTTGGTCAGCCTGAGCACGCCCCCGGGCGGGATCCGCGCCGCCAGCGTGTACCGGGCCAGGTCGCCGCTGGCCTCGATGTCCTCGGTGCTCGTGTCGGGGATCTCGAGCACGTGGTCCATGCCGGCGGCGACGCGCAGCCGGCTGCGCCTGGTCCGGTGCACCAGCACGGCCCGCCGCCCGCGGGCGACGGCCTGCTCGCACTGCAGGGGCTTGGCGAGCGCCGCCGCAGCCCGCGGATCGTCACCACCGCTGCCGTGACCGGCCTCGTTGGCCAGCAGATCCGACTGCAGGGCCACGTAGAGATCGCCGAGGTCGTCGGTCACCTCGACCTGGTACTGGATCGCGGCGATGGACCGGCGGACGAGCGAGACCAGCCGGGTGCTCGTCACGCGCACCGTGCGGCCGCCCGGCGACTGCCATTCCGTCGTCCGCCGGAGGACGCCTCCGCGCAGATCGAGCGTCCGGCGGTGCTCGACGACCTCCCCGTAGTTGAGGTCGAGCGGGGAGTCCTTGACCAGCAGCCGGATCAGCTTGGCGTCGGTCACGTTGACGACCGTCTGCCCCATCTCCGGGAACCCGTAGCCGGTCTCGGCATGCGGCAGGGGCCGCTCCTCGAAGAACCCGTTGAGGTAGGTCCCAGGGACGACGACCGGCTCGCCCTCCTCGAACGATCCGCGCATGCCGATGTGCCCGTTGGCCAGCGCGAACACCGACTCGTGGACGCCGAGCGAGGCGTGGTCCAGGCCGATCTCGGTCAGCGACCACGGCTCGATCGGGAAGGTCGCCCGCCCCTCCGTCATGAGCCGTTCCCGAGCAGCTCGGAGAGGTCCTGGACGACGACGTCGGCACCCATCTCGGCGAGCTGTGCGGCCTGCCCGACCCGGTCCACCCCGACCACGAACCCGAACCTGCCCGCCCGGCCCGCGGCCACGCCGGACAGCGCGTCCTCGTAGACCACTGCCTCGGCAGGCTCGACGCCCAGGGCCCGCGCGCCGGCGAGGAACGTGTCCGGCTCCGGCTTGCCGCGCAGGTGGTCCCGGGCCGCGGTGATGCCGTCCACGCGGACGTCGATGAGGTCGGCGAAACCGCCGGCGGCGATGACCTGCGCGCCGTTCGCCGACGCGGTCACCACGGCGGTGGCCAGGCCGGCCTCCTTGACCGCCCGCAGGTAGCGGACCGATCCCTCGTAGACCTCGACGCCGTGCTCCTCCAGCTCGCGCAGCACGAGCTCGTTCTTGCGGGTGGCGATGGCCTGCACGGTGGCGGCGTCGGCGGGGTCACCCGGGGCACCCTCCGGCAGCACGATGCTGCGGCTGGCGAGGAAGCCCCGGACACCGTCGGCCCGGTGCCGGCCGTCCACGTAGGCGTTGTAGTCGGCCTGGCTGAACTCTGCCGTCCCTGCCGCGTGGGCACGGAGGAACTCGTCGAACGTGCGCTTCCAGGCTGCGAAGTGCACGGTCGCCGTGCGGGTGAGCACACCGTCGAGGTCGAAGAGGCAGGCGCGGATCGAGTCCGGTAGGCCGAAAGGCCCGGGAGCTGGCACGGTGCGACGCTACCGGCGGGGAGCCGCCCGCACGTGTCGGAACGGCTGCAGTCGCGTATCGACTCGCTGTGCACCTTCGTCGCACGGTCGACGGGCGGCCACGGGCACACCTGCCTAGGGTCGCTCCGGGAAGAATGCCCCCGGACCGAGGAGAGAACCGCCATGCGCGACCGGCCGACGCCGCCCGACCCGTACGACTTCCTGCCCCAGGTACCGAGCTTCACGGTCACCAGCAGTGACGTGTCCGACGGGGCGGTCCTGCCGCTGCCGCAGGTGAGCGGGGTGATGGGCGCCGGCGGCGAGGACCGCTCCCCTCAGCTGTCCTGGTCGGGGTTCCCCGAGGGCACCAGGAGCTTCGCCGTGACGGTGTACGACCCCGACGCCCCGACCGCGAGCGGTTTCTGGCACTGGGCCGTGGCGAACATCCCGGCCTCGGTCACCGAGCTGCCGGCGGGTGCCGGCGCCCAGGGCGGCGAGAACCTGCCCACGGGGGCGCTCCAGCTGCGCAACGACGGCGGCTTCGCCGGCTACGTGGGTGCGGCGCCACCGTCCGGGCACGGCCCGCACCGGTACTTCGTGGTCGTGCACGCCGTCGACACCGACACCCTCGACGTCACCGCGGACACCACGCCCGCCGTCCTCGGGTTCAACCTGTTCTTCCACACGCTGGCGCGCGCCACGCTGGTCGCGACCTACGAGGAGAGCTGACAACTCCTCTGCCACCGCGCGAGCGCGCAACGGAATCGACACACAACGGTTCCATGAAAGCTGCAGCACGGTTGCGTCCGGGGCGCACCATGGGGACATGGCCCCGGTCGGCTGCCCAGCCCAGCACGCCAGACGTGCACGGCTGCCGTCGGTCGTGCTCGCCCTTCTCCTGGCCGGCGCGGTGCTCGTGCCCGCCGGGCGGGCCGGCGCCCAGGGCCCGCCCGGCTCGGAACTGGTAGCGGCGGTCACGTCGGCATACCCGGGCATCGGCATTCTGGGGGTGGCCGTGGCCCACCAGTACACCCCGGTCGCGGGGTCGTCGTCGTCCGCGGCGGCCGAGGCGCGCTCCGCCCAATACGCGGCGGACAACGGCGACACGGCGGACAACGGCGACGCGGCGGCTCGCCCGTTCCCGGCCGCCTCGATGGTCAAGCTCTTCCTGGCCGAGGACATCCTGCACCGGGCACGGATCGGGGAGCTCACGCTCGGTCCCGCCGACCTCCGGCAGTTGCAGGCGATGATCCGGCACTCCGACGACCCGGCCGCCTCCTCCCTCTGGGTGCGCTTCGGCGGGGCGGGCGCGGTGACCGCCGTGGCGGCCCGCTACGGACTGACCGGCACCGCACCCCCCGCCGTCCCGGGCCAATGGGGGCAGTCGACGACGACGGCGCGTGACCTCGCCCAGTTCCTCGCCCGGCTCCCGGCGGTCGCCCACCCCGCGGACGCCGGGACGCTCATGGTCTGGATGCGCACCGCGACCCCCGTGGCCGCCGACGGCTTCGACCAGAGCTTCGGCCTGTTCGGCACCGCCCCGGGTCTGCCCGCCGTGAAGCAGGGCTGGATGTGCTGCGTCAGCGGCAACCGGCACCTGCACTCCGTCGCCGTCGTCGGCGGCCGCATCGTGGTCCTGCTCAGCGAGGTGCCGCGGTCCGTCGGCTACGCCGAGGCGACATCAGCGCTGACGACGGCCGCGGCGGCCATCCCGCTCCCGCATCAGCCCTGACGACCGAGCTCCCGACGACGGAGCCTGGCCCTCAGTCGGCGGGGCGGCGGTCCGCGACGGCGGCCGTGGCGAGCCGGGCGAAGCCGACCCGCTCGTACACCCGCGCGACGTCGTCGTCGCCGGCCGCGAGGAAGACCATGTCCGCGGTCTCCCGGGCGTGCGCCACGAGCGCGGAGGCCATGCCGGCACCCAGGCCGCGGCCGCGCAGCCGCGGCGACGTGGCCACCCCGACCACCTCGCTGATCTCGCTGCCGCCGATGTCGACGGGCTGGTGGGAGCCGACGGCGACCGGTTGACCGTCCTCGACGGCGACCATCATCACCGTGCGGCCGGCCGCGATCCGCTCGCGCAGGGCCGCGGTCCGGGCACGCGCGTCGGGAGAGGTGTCGAGTGGCACGTCCCGGACATCGGCGCGCCCGCCGGGATGGGCGAACGCGGTGGCCGCGACGCGCTGGTAGTGCGGCAGCTCGGGGTCGTCGGCACCCACCACGTAGAGCCGCACACCGGCGGGGAACAGCAGCTCCAGCGGGTCGACGGCGACGAGGAGGGGCAACTCCTCCACGGTCAGCCCCGCGGCACGGGCGGCGGCCGCCGCCTCCGGCGAGCACTCCGGCACCCACTCCAGGGCGACCGGCACCCCGCCATTTTCCTGCAGGGCCAGGGCCGCCCGGACGTCGTCCTCGGTCACCCGCCCGCCGCCGGCGCGGGGGCGGGCGGAATAGGGCCAGGCCGGGTCGCCGATCGGCACGTCGAGAGCGCCCACGACCTCGATCCGCGCATCAGGGAGCGGCGCGGCGGCGTAGTAGCGCTCGATGCACTCGAGCAGCCCCGGACGGGTCGGCACACCGGCACCCTAGACGCGGGAGGTGTCAGGAAGCCTCGGCTGCACCCGTCGGGGCCCCCTCCCCCACCCGGGCGGGTGACCCGAGGGCGGGGCCCTTCCCACGCGAACGGCACGATGGTCGGTGTGACGGCCGGTGCCCGCAGCTCCATCTCGCCCTACGCGGTGTTCGACCGCGCCTCCTGGCGCGCGCTCGCCGAAGGGACGCGGCTGCCGCTGGACGAGGAGGAGCTGCGCGGACTGGCCTCCCTGGGCGACCGCATCGACCTCGACGAGGTGGCGACGGTCTACCTGCCCCTGGCGGAGCTGCTGGGCCTGCACGTCACGGCGAGCCGCCGCCTGTGGGCGGCGCAGAGCGAGTTCCTCGGCAACACGACGGCCAAGGTGCCCTTCGTCATCGCCGTCGCCGGCAGCGTCGCCGTCGGCAAGAGCACGACCGCCCGCCTGCTGCAGACGCTGCTCGCCGCCTCGGCCGGCTCGCCGCGGGTCGACCTGGTGACCACCGACGGCTTCCTGCACCCGAACGCGGTGCTCGAGGCCCGTGGACTGCTCGGCCGCAAGGGCTTTCCGGAGAGCTACGACCGACGGGCCCTGGCGCGCTTCCTCGCCGATGTGAAGTCCGGCCGCGAAGAGGTCTTCGCCCCGGTCTACGACCACCAGTCCTACGACGTCGTCCCGGACGTCCGGCAGGCCGTCGACCGACCCGACATCCTCGTGCTCGAGGGCCTCAACGTCCTCCAGGCCGGGCGCCGGGCGGACGGGACGGCACCGGAGGTCTTCCTCTCCGACTTCTTCGACTTCTCCGTCTACGTCGACGCCGCGGAGGCCGACATCCAGAGCTGGTACGTCGAGCGCTTCCAGGCACTCCGGCGGACGGCGTTCCAGGACGCGACCGCCTACTTCCACCGCTTCGCCGGCCTCACCGACGACGAGGCGCGGGCCACCGCTCTGGACATCTGGGCCTCGGTCAACGGGCCCAACCTGCGCAGCAACATCGCCCCGACCCGCTCCCGGGCGCGGCTGGTACTGCAGAAGGCCGCCGACCACTCCGTCCGCCGGGTGCTGCTGCGGAAGCTCTGACCACGGCCCCACGCGGGCACTTGGCAGGAACTGACGACCCGTCCGGGTGATCTGGTGAGCGGCGTCACTCGCTCACGCTTCAGCCGAGGCGCACAGTTGCCGAACTGGTAATCAGACAAGCACGTTACGTAATCCCGGCAGAACGCCGCTGACGCACGGAGAGAACTGCCATGTGCCACCACCCGAAGACCTGCCCCGACGCCGCCAGCGAGGCGCGTGACCTCGCCACGGTGATCAGCAGCCACCCGGAGCAGGGCTGGCGACTGCTGTGCAACGGCGTCGTGCTGTTCGACGACGACGGCGAGCTGCTGCCCGACGGCCGGGCCGTGGGCGACCACCACACCTGGCTGGCCCCGGAGCTCGTCGCCGGCTGACCGCTCCCGTCAGTTCCCGGCGGCCTGCCTGGCCGCTCGCTCCACCCGCTCCCGGTGGCCCGCCCACCACGCCTCGTCGCCCGGTGGCAGGTTGTCGTTGTCCTTCCGCATGCCGACGGCGCCGTCGATGAGCTCGCGGACGATGTCGGCGTGCCCGGCGTGCCGGTGGGTCTCGGCGGTCACGTGCACGAGGGCGCGGTGCAGGGTCAGCTCCCGGCGGTCCGGAGGCCACCAGGAGACCCGGCCGACCGCGTCCAGCGGGAGAGCCTCGATCGTCGCGTCAGCGTGGGCCCAGGCCCGGCGGTACAGCGCGACGATCTGCTCGCGGGACTCCCCCGCGGTGGCCCACAGGTCCGCGTTGTCCTCGACGTCCTCGACGAGCCAGGGCTGCGGCCCGTCGACCGGCCGGCCGAACGTCTCTCCGAAGTACCCCATCTCGACGTAGGCCAGGTGCTTGACCAGCCCGAGCAGGTTCGTGCCCGTCGGCGTCAGCGGGCGGCGGACGTCGTACTCGGACAGCCCCTCGAGCTTCCAGAGCAGGGCGTCGCGGCCCTGCTGGAGATAGCGCCGCAGGTCCGCCTTCGCTCCTGGCTCGCTCATGGTGCCCTCCCTGCCAGCACCGGCGGACACGTCCGTGCCGTCAGGCCTGCGCGCCCACCACGTCCGGCGCCGTCCCGAGGTCGTCCGGTGCCCCGGCGCCGCGCGCCGGCGTGGACCCGTTCTCCGCGGGCTCGTGCGGCGTGAAGTCGTGCTCGGCGAATGCCTCCGGCGGCGGGCAGGAGCACACCAGGTTGCGGTCGCCGTAGGCCTGGTCGATCCGCCGCACCGGGCTGAGGTAGCCCCTGCCGACCAGTCCGCGCACCGGGTAGACCGCCGTCGTCCGGGGATAGGGCCGGTCCCACTCCCCCGCGAGCATCGCCAGGGTGTGCGGCGCGTTCCGCAGCGGGTTGTCGGTCCGGTCGTACTCGCCGCTCCCGACCTTCTCGATCTCCTCGCGGATGGTTCCCATCGCCTCGACGAAGCGGTCCAGCTCCGCCTTGTCCTCGCTCTCGGTCGGCTCCACCATGAGCGTCCCGGCGACCGGGAAGCTCATCGTCGGCGCGTGGAAGCCGAAGTCGATCAACCGCTTGGCGATGTCGTCGTTGGTCACGCCGGTCGCCTTGGTCAGCGGCCGGATGTCGAGGATGCACTCGTGGGCCACCAGGCCGTCCGCCCCGGTGTAGAGCACCGGGTAGTGCTCCCGCAGCCGCGCAGCCAGGTAGTTGGCGCCCAGGATCGCGTGCTCCGTGGCCTGCAGCAGGCCGTCCGGGCCCATCAGCCGGACGTAGGCCCAGGAGATGGGCAGGATCCCGGCCGATCCCCAGGGGGCTCCCGACACAGCCGGCCCCGTGGCGCCGGTGTCCACCAGCGGGTGCCCCGGCAGGAACGGGACCAGGTGCTCGGCGACGCCGATCGGCCCGACGCCCGGGCCACCGCCGCCGTGCGGGATGCAGAAGGTCTTGTGCAGGTTGAGGTGGCTGACGTCGGAGCCGAAGCGCCCCGGCTTGGCCAGGCCGACCATCGCGTTGAGGTTGGCTCCGTCGACGTACACCTGGCCGCCCGCGTCGTGCACCGCGGCGCAGATCTCCTGGACGTCGACCTCGAACACCCCGTGCGTCGAGGGATAGGTGAGCATGATCGCGGCCAGCCGCTCGGCGTGCTTCTCGGCCTTGGCCCGCAGGTCGGCGAGGTCGACGTTGCCGGCCTCGTCGCAGGCGACGACGACCACGCGCATCCCGGCCATGACCGCGCTGGCCGCATTGGTGCCGTGCGCCGAGCTCGGGATCAGGCAGACGTCGCGCTGCTCGTCGCCGCGGGAGCGGTGGTAGCCGCGGATCGCCAGCAGCCCCGCGAACTCGCCCTGGGAGCCGGCGTTGGGCTGCACGCTGACCTTGGCGTAACCGGTGACCTCCGCCAGCGCCTCGCACAACTCGTCGATGAGCCGGCGGTACCCGCGCGCCTGCTCGACCGGCGCGAACGGGTGCAGGTTCGCGAACTCGGGCCAGGTGATCGCGGCCATCTCGGTCGCGGCGTTCAGCTTCATCGTGCAGGAGCCGAGCGGGATCATCGTGCGGTCCAGCGCCAGGTCCTTGTCCGAGAGCGACCGCAGGTAGCGCAGCATCGCGGTCTCGGAGCGGTGCGCCGAGAAGACCGGGTGCGTCAGGTACGGCGTGCGCCGGCGGAGGTCGGCCGGCAGCGCGTCCGCGCCGTCGTCGTCCAGCAGCGCGTCGTCCGACGACACGCCGAAGGCATGGGCGACGGTGCGGAGGGTCTCGACCGACGTCGTCTCGTCACAGGCCACCGCGACGGTGTCCGCGTCGACCAGCCGCAGGTTGATCCGGCGCTCCGCGGCGGCCGCGACCACGTCGGCCGCGCGGCCGGGCACGGACACCGTGAGGGTGTCGAAGAAGTGCTCGTGCGCCAGTTCGAGCCCGCCGTCGCGCAGCCATCCGGCCAGGGCGGTGGCGCTCCGGTGGACGCGGGCGGCGATCGCCGCGAGCCCCTCCGGACCGTGGTACACCGCGTAGGCACCGGCCATGACGGCGAGCAGCACCTGCGCGGTGCAGATGTTGCTGGTCGCCTTCTCCCGGCGGATGTGCTGCTCGCGCGTCTGCAGGGCGAGCCGGTAGGCGACGTCGCCGTCGGCGTCCATCGAGACGCCCACGAGCCGGCCGGGCAGCTGGCGGGCCAGCCCCTCCCGGACCGAGAGGTATCCGGCGTGCGGACCGCCGTACCCCATGGGGACGCCGAAGCGCTGGGTGGTGCCGCACGCGACGTCGGCCCCCCACTCCCCCGGCGCCTCCAGCAGGGTCAGCGCCAGCAGGTCGGCGGCGACGACGACCGAGGCCCCTGCCTCGTGCGCCGCGGCCGCCAGGGCCCGGTGGTCCCGGACGGCGCCGCTCGCGCCCGGGTAGGACAGCAGGACGCCGAACGCGCCGGCCTCGGGCAGGTCGGCCGGCCAGCCCGCCGAGAGATCGGTGACGTGCAGCCGGATGCCGAGCGGCTCCGCGCGCGTCTGCAGCACCGCCAGGGTCTGCGGCAGCGTGTCGGCGTCGACGACGAACACCGCGTCAGCGCTCGCCCGCCCGGCCCGGCGGACCAGGGTCATCGCCTCGGCGGCGGCGGTCGACTCGTCGAGCATGGAGGCGCCGGCCACCGACAGCCCGGTGAGGTCGGCGACCGCCGTCTGGAAGTTGATCAGGGCCTCGAGCCGGCCCTGGCTGATCTCGGGCTGGTACGGCGTGTAGGCGGTGTACCAGGCCGGGTTCTCGAGCACCGTGCGCTGGATGACCGGCGGGGTGAACGTGCCATGGTACCCCAACCCGATCATCGAGGTGTAGACGTCGTTGGCGTCCGCCCGCTCCCGCAGCAGCGCCAGGACGGCGGCCTCGTCCATGGCCGGCGGCAGCGCCAGCGGCGTGCGGTCGCGGACGCCCTCGGGGACGCAGGCGTCGACGAGGGCCTCGAGGGTGTCGAACCCGACCGCGGCGAGCATCTCGGCGGTCTCGTCGCCCCGGGGGCCGATGTGACGCGCGGCGAAGGAGCCGGCGGGCTGCAGGGAACGGAGCGACGGAAGGGATCCGGCACGGTCGACCATTGCTGCGACGCTACCAGCGGCCCACCTCCCGGCCGGACCGTGCGCGGCGCCGGTACTCGCCCGGCGGCACACCGGCATAGCGGACGAACGCCGCGGAGAAGGCGGACTCCGAGCCGTAGCCCACACGGGACGCCACGACGGCGGCGGTCGCGTTCCCGCCACCCAGCAGCGTCATGGCCCGCCGTATCCGGCAGCCGTGGACGTACTGCATCGGTGGCTGTCCGATCGTCGCCGAGAACCGAGCCGCGAACGCCGCCCGCGAGAGTCCCGCCAGCCGCGCCAGCGACGGCAGCGTCCACGGCGCCGCCAGGTCCGCGTGGACCGCGGTCAGCACCGCAGCGAGCGCCGGGTCGCCCAGCGCCCGCAACCAGCCGGGCTCGCCGGCCGTCTCGGCGTGGTGTCGCAGCGCGCGCGTCACGAGGGCATCGGACAGACGCGCCATGACGACGTCGCTCCCCGGCCCCGCCTCCGTGGCCTCGGCGGTGAGCGCCCCGGTCAGCCCGGACAGCCACGGCGGGCTGCTCCCCCGGCTGCCCGGCACGTGGATGCAGCGCGGGAAGCCGGCGACCGCGGGATGGCCCTCGTCGCCGAGGAAGAAGGCGCCGCAGACGATGAGGGTCGGCTCGCCGACGTCCCCGACCTCGACCCGGGTGCCCGTGGCCGCCCGGGCCAGCCGATCGACGACAGCTCGCGGCCTCGTGCGGGTCCGGCGGAACGGAGGATGTGGGAGTCCGCACGCGGGAGGACGACCAGGTCGCCGGCGTGGAGTTCACGGCCGGCCCCGTCGTCGTCCAGCTCCAGCACGCAACGGCCCTCCACGACGACGTGCACGCCACGCAGTCCGCCGTCGAAGCGCAGCCGCCACGGCGCACGCAGTGCGAGGACGCGGTAGGCGGCGCTGTCCAGCCGCAGTTCCTTCAGCACCGCGCTGAGCAGGTCCATGGCGCTTCCCCGGGCACGGTCGCCCCTGGACGAACGAGGAAGAAGTCGGGACGGATGCGGATGGATCATCCGCCGAGCGGTTCCTAGCGTCCATGGGCATCAGCGCCTCCGAGCCGAAGGACGTCCCATGACCGCTCTCGAGCAGGGCCCATCCCTCCCGGCCGTACGGTCCGGCGACCTCGTCGGGCTCGTGCAGGTCACGATCCCGGTGACCGATCTGGCGCGCAGCGCGGCCTGGTACCGCGACCTGCTGGGACTGCAGTACGTGCGGGAGTTCGGGGACGGTGAGGGTGACACCGGATGCGCGCTGGCCGACTGGAACGCCCGGTTCCTGGTCGCCCTGCGGCTGCGCTCGACGACGGCCGGGGACGCCGATCTACGGGGCGAGCACCCGATCGTCGTCGAGGCGGCTGATGCCTCCGCGGCCGCCCGGGTGAGGGCCCGCGCCGACGCGATGGGGATGCGCTGGACCGAAGGGCGGCACGCCGACGGCAGCTGGACGGAGTTCCTGGACCCCGACGGCATCGCCGTGCGCATGGTCCACGACGCCGCCGGGCCCAGGTTGTTCCTGGGCGTGCGCTGGACGCCGGACGGCGTGGAGTTCTACGAGCACCCGCGGTCGGTCCTGCCGCCCGAAAGTATGAGGACCCGGGGCCAGGCGACACGGAGCCAGCGCTCCGCCCTGTCCCTCGGTCGACCGAGCAGTGTGCGACTGCTCAGGCGCCGACGGCGCGGGCGCGGCGGCGCTTCGACAGCTCGTCGTCCGCCGAGCTGACGGGACCACCGTCGAGACGCTCGGCCGGGAGCTCGGCGAGCTCGCCGGACAGCTCACGGAGTGCGCCGGAGACGGCGATGCCGAAGACGCCCTGGCCGCCGGCGAGCAGGTCGACGACCTCTTCCGCCGACGTGCACTCGTAGACGGTGGCGCCGTCGGAGAACAGCGTGATGTTGGACAGTTCCTTGATGCCGCGGGTGCGCAGGTGGTCGACGGCCTTGCGGATGTTCTGCAGGGAGACGCCGGTGTCCAGGAGCCGCTTGACGACCTTGAGCACGAGGATGTCGCGGAACGAGTACAGCCGCTGTGTGCCGGACCCCGTCGCGGTGCGCACGGACGGCGCGACCAGGCCGGTACGGGCCCAGTAGTCGAGCTGGCGGTAGGTGATCCCTGCAGCAGCACAGGCCGTGGGACCGCGGTAGCCGACCAGGTCGGTGTCGACCTCGTCGTACGCGGGAGCCCCGACAGCGGCGTCACTGAAGAGCTGACCCTGGGACCCGTCGTTCTGGTCGCTCACGTCCAGCGTCCTCCTCTGGTCCCGCCCCGCTCGCGCGGTCCGGGTCGACGGCCTCGCACCTGATGGGCCTTGCAACCGGTGGGCATTGCACCCACTGAACCTCAGGTGTCACACCGTTGTTGTTCGCCGACCGTAAGCCGGGCCAGGGGGTCGGTCAACTGAGCGGGTCGGCGTGTCGCCACGCTCATCATTTCGAGTGGAGAACACCCACCGTGCTGCCGATGGTCACAAGTTGCCCGAAACGGGGCGCCTGTGTCAGGTGGGACCGCCGGAGCCCGACCCGGCGCCGAAGTCCTCGGGCGAGATCTGGTCGAGGAACTCCCGGAACTTCTCGACCTCGTCCTCCTGCTCGTCCGGGATCTCGATGCCCACCTCGTCGAGCAGGTCGTCCGCGCCGTAGATCGGTGCACCGGTGCGCACGGCCAGTGCGACGGCGTCGGACGGCCGCGCGCTGACGATCCGGTCGTCGCCGAAGACGAGTTCGGCGATGTAGATGCCGTCCCGCATCTCGGTGATGTTGACGGCCTCGAGGGTGGCACCGAGGGCCCGGACCACCTCACGGAGCAGGTCGTGGGTCATGGGCCGGGCCGGCCGGACGCCCTGCTGCTCGAACGCGATGGCGGCCGCCTCGACGGCGCCGATCCAGATGGGCAGGTACCGCTCCCCCTGCGTCTCCTTGAGCAGCAGGATCGGCTGGTTGCCGGGCAGCTCGACCCGGACGCCGACGACTCGAAGCTCCTGCACGGTGCGGCTCCCTCAGCAGGCCCGGGGGGACGGGCTGGTCGGTCAGGTCAGGCGGCTGGTGGACGGCTCGGGAACGTCGGGTGTCTTGATCTGCGCACCGATCACGGTACGCCGGAGTCAGGGACGCAGGAGTTCCTGGAGCCGTGCCTCCAGCAGCGCCGTGTGCAGCTGCGCCGACAGCGTCGCGAGCTCGCGGAGCTTCTCGGTGGCGCGGGTGCGGGCCTCCTCCGACCGGGCCCGCAGCACGGGGGCGACGAGCTGCTCGACCAGGCCGGCCTCCCGTTCGACACCGGTGCGGTAGACGCGCAGGTGCCGCGGCTCGATGCCGTGCCGGGCCAGCCCCGCCGCGGCGCGGGCCACGGGCAGGTCGCTCACCGGGTGGCGGCCGTCGGCGTCCGTCGTCAGCAGGCCGAACTGCACGCAGTCGGCCAGCTGCCCGGGCTCGAGGCCGGCCGCCCGGGCGAACTGCTCGGCGGTGAGGGGCGGCCCGACCGTCGTCCCCGCGTCGTCGGTCGACGCCGGCGGGGCGGGTGCCGTGGCACCGGTGCCCGCGGGCAGCGGCTCGCCGCGATCCAGTGCGTCCAGGTGGTCCTTGATGACGCGCAGGGGCAGGTACTGGTCGCGCTGGGCGGCCAGGACGTAGCGCAGCCGGCTCACGTCGGCACGCGAGAACTTCCGGTACCCCGACGGCGTCCGCTGGGGATGGACCAGGTCCTCGGACTCGAGATAGCGGATCTTGCTGATCGTCACGTCGGGGAAGTCGTCACGAAGAACGCCCAGCACCTCGCCGATGGTCAGGCGGGGCGTGCGCTGATCGGCGGCGTCCCCGAGCGCGCTCGTGCGCTCGGGCACCGCCGTCACGTCCTCTGCTCGCCGGCGGCCGGCCGGCCGGCCTGCCCCCACATGCGTGAGCTCGCCGGCGCGGTCACTAGCGAGCGGCCGGCTCGCCGGTGCGCGGACCGGTGAGGTAGACGAGGCGGAACTTGCCGATCTGCACCTCGTCGCCGCCGGCCAGCGTGGCGACGTCGACGGGCTCCCGGTTGACGTACGTGCCGTTGAGGCTGCCGACGTCGTGGACCGAGAAGCCACCGCCCTCGCGGTGGAACTCGACGTGCCGGCGGCTGACCGTCACGTCGTCGAGGAAGATGTCGCTGTCGGGGTGCCGACCGGCGGTCGTGACGTCCTGGTCGAGCAGGAAACGGCTGCCGGCGTTGGGCCCGCGCTTGACGACGAGCAGCGCCGACCCGGCGGGCAGCGACTCGACGGCGCCGGCGTGGGCGTCCGCCGCGGCCTCGGCGATCTCGGGCTGGTCGCTGGTGTCCTCCCCCCCGACCTTGGGGATCACGCTGGTCGACTCGCCGACCCGCTCCTGGGAGAGCGCCGAGCCGCACTGCGCGCAGAAGCGACTGCCCTCGGGGTTCTCGTGTCCACATCGAGTGCAGTGCACGTCTGTCTCCTCCAGTGCGAGGGGCACCGCCGCGGTCCTGGTCGGGCCGCGGGCGGCCGGCGGACGGCGGCCGGGTGGCTGCCGCGGGTCGGCTACCGCGGGGGCGGCGGGCCGTGGTCATGGAACCAGCAGGTCGACCCGAGGGTCAACCGGACGTTCAGGGTGCGGACCGGTGGCTGTCCGGCTGGTCGCCGGACTCTCCGTGTCCCCGGGCGATCATAGTGATCGACCTGCGCGGGCAACCCATCGGCAGCCCCCTCAGGACGCGTCGACCAGCGCTTCGTAGGCGGCGGCGTCGAGCAGCGCCCCGGTCGGGTCCCCGTTCTCCCCGGCGACGCTGATCTCCACGAGCCACCCGTCGCCGTAGGGGTCGGCGTTGATGGTCTCGGGGGCGTCGGCCAGGACGGTGTTGACGGCCGAGACGGTGCCCGCGACCGGGGCGTAGACGTCGGAGACCGACTTGGTCGACTCCACCTCGCCGATCGGGTTGCCGGGCCCGACCTCCTCCCCGACCTCCGGAAGCTGGACGAAGACGATGTCGCCGAGGGCGTCCTGCGCGTGGTCGGTGATGCCCACCCGCACGATGACTCCCGCGTTCGCGGCGGCCCCCGCACCCTCCTCGCCCTGCACGAGGGCCCACTCGTGCTGCTCGGTGTAGCGGCGGTCGTTAGGCGTGGCCATGCGGCGATCGTCTCCCCGGAGCGGTGGGTCGGTCAGGTGGGCGCCGTGCGGTCTGAGCGCGAGCTCAGTCGTCGGTCTGCGGCGAAGCGTATTGAGGCGTGTCGAGCGGCCGCAACGCGCCCACGACGACCTCCTCGGACTGCGTGATCGTGACGGAACCGCCCCGGTTGTTGATGTGCTGCACCACTCCCCCGGGGATGTTCATCGCGGTCTCCATGTTCTGCGGGTCGCCGATCACGAGGATCTCGTACGGGGCGGTGATGGGACGGCCGTCGACCATGAGACCGCCCGGGTCGCCGGTCACCGCCGTCGAGACGCCGACCCGGACGTCGTCGATCTGCATCGTCTCCGCGCCGGCCCCGCGCAGCTCCTGGATCGCGTCGAGAAGGTCAGCCACCCGCACCTCGTCGTCCGGGTCGCGGATGACCATCTCCAGGCCCGGTCCCTGGGCCGGGAGCGTCCCGTTGAGGATCCCGATCGCCTGCGCCCGTTCCCGTGCCGCCTCCAGGGCGGTCGCGGCGCGGCTGTCGGAGTTGGTGAGCTGCTCGAGCGCGCTGCGCTGCTCGGCGACCTGCTCGCGGAGTCGTTCCTCCTGGGCGTCGAGCTCGTCGAGGATGCGGACCAGGTCCTCCTCCCGCGCGCCGGCCAGCTGGGGGTCGTCGCCCACGGTCCGCACCTGGACGGCGAAGGCGAAGCCGAGCAGCAGCGTCAGGACCCCGATCAGCACGGCTGCGAGCGGGTCGCGACGACGGCTCGCACCCACCGCCGGGGTCGAGGCCGGCGGCTCGCCGGCCGAAGACCCCACGGCCGGCGGTCCGGGTTCCGGCACCTGAGCGGCAGGCTGGTCGGGAGCCACGGTTCCTCCCGGTTCCGAGGCTGGAGCCGGTTCGGGGGCCGGAGCCGGCTTCGAGGCCGGAGCCGGTTCGGGGGCCGGAGCCGGCTCGGAGGTCGAGGTCGGCTTCGAGGCCGGAGCCGGTTCAGGGGCCGGAGCCGCTTCGGGGGCGGCCGCCGTGTCGGTCGCGCGGTCCGGTGCGGCGGCGTCATTCCCGGGGGGTGCGGGGCCGCGCGCCGGGCTGCCCGCCGCCGGCGCCCCGGCGTCGCCGGAGCCGAACGGGTGCGGCACCACCTCGTCGTCCCCGGTGCCCTGGTCGGCCGGCCCGGGACCGCCGGGCCGCTGGTCCTCGCTCATGCCCGGAAGACGTGCCGTCGGATGGCGGCGGCGTTGCCGAAGATGCGGATGCCCAGCACGACGACGACGGCGGTGGACAACTGCGCACCCACCCCCAGCTGGTCACCGAGGAACACGATCAGCCCGGCGACGACGACGTTCGACACGAACGAGATGACGAACACCTTCGCGTCGAAGATCCCGTCGAGCCGGGCGCGGAAGCCACCGAACACGGCGTCGAGGGCAGCGACCACGGCGATCGGCAGGTACGGCTGGAGCCACAGCGGGACGGTGGGGTCGAAGAAGAGGCCGAGCAGGACCCCGGCGGCGAGTCCGATGATCGGGATCACGGGGTCAGCCTCCCGGCGTCTGGTCGGGAACGGGGACGTCCGGCTCGTCGCCGGCGGTTCGGGCCAGCCGGAGCTCGGGGGTGGTTGCCGCCGGAAGGGTCAGCTCGTCCTCCCGGACGAAGTCGAAACGGAGGTCGTAGATGTTGGAGATGTCGGCCAGTGCCTTCACCTCGGGGCTGGCGAGGAACTCGTTCAGCAGGGTGTCCGGGTCACCGACGGCGCTGATCTCGTAGGGGTTGGTGACCGGCCGGAAGTCGACCAGCACGGCCTCCCCCGCGAATCGGATGGCGGTCGTGGGACCGAGCCGCTGCCCGTTGACGCTGACCGCCTCGGCGCCCGCCGCCCACAGGGAGTTGACCACCACCTGGAGGTCACCGTCCTGGACGCGGCCACGCAGGTCCTCCTCGGTGCCGCCGCCGACCGGGTCCGAGTCGGTCTTCGGGTCGGCGTTGGCCAGGGTGATCAGCAAGCCCGGACCGGTGACGGGCACGGCGGCGGCCCCCTGCTCGGCGCGCGCCAGCTCGTCGAGCGCGTCCTGGCCGACCGCACTGACGGCGAGCAGGTTCTCCCGGCTGCGACCTACCTCGACGCGCAGCTCCTCGAGCTGGGCGGTCAGCCCCTCGCTGATCGCCGATTCCTGCTGGATGTCGGCGACCAGCCGGGCGCGGATCTGCTCGCGCCCCTGGGCGGTCGCGGCGGCCTGGTCGTAGGTGACGGCGAGCAGCAGCCCGGCGATCGCCATGGTGAGCGCGACGAGGGTCCGCGCCCGCCAGCGGCTCCGGGGGCGGGCGGGGCCGCCGTCCGCCCGGGCCGCGCGCCGGGCCGCCGCCTCGGCATAGGCGGGATCGAGGGTCTCGGCGAGGACGGCGTCGAGGAGCGAGGCCCCGAGCGAGTACCGCGGCCCGGGTCGAGCCCCCGTCACGGCGTCGTCCCCCCGGCGGCCCGCTCCGTGCGCAGGATGCCGGCCACCTGCACGAGGTAGAGCGCCCCGGCCAGCACGTAGAGCACCGTGCCCCAGATCGTCAGGGCCCAGGCGATCGGCTCGGCGATCGCGGCCACCGGGTTGGATCCGTAGGCCAGCAGCAGCCCGGGGAAGGCGTAGAGCAGGAGGAGGGTGGCCGCCTTGCCCAGGTAGTGGACCTGCAGCGGCGGATAGCCGTACCGCCGCAGGACCAGCAACGCCGCGCCCAGCACCAGTTCCCGGCCGAGCAGGACCGCGACCAGCCAGGTCGGAACGATGCCGCGGAGGGCCAGCGCGATCAGGGCGGCGACGATGTAGAGCCGGTCCGCGGCCGGGTCCAGGAGCGCCCCGAGCCGGCTGCCCTGGTTCAGCCAGCGGGCGAGCTTGCCGTCGAGCCAGTCGGTGAAGCCCGAGATCATGAGGACGGCGAGCGCCCAGCCGTCGGACTCCGGCCCCAGTAGCAGCCAGAGGAACAGCGGCACGCCGAGCAGCCGCAGGACCGACAGGGCGTTCGGCAGCGTCCACACCCGGTCGGGCAGGGCCTCGCGGTCCGTCACCGGCGGCGAGCCGCCCGGGACGGACGGCAGCGACGCGGCGGCCCACGGGCCGTTCGACGACGTCACTGCTCCTCCACCCCGCCCGACACCCCGCTGCACACCGAGCCCGAGGCTAGTGGCCTGCGCCGACGCGGCCGGAGGCGGCGCACCGGAGCGCACCGACGGCGTGCCGGAACCCGGCGGGTTCCGCCGGGGCAGGCGGTCAGGGGCGGGGACTCCGGGGAATCCGCCCTCGGAGAGGCCGGCTCACACCGCGACCGCCACGGACGCCGGTGCCGGCTCGTAGCCGAGCTGCTGCCGGGAGAAGCTGCCGGTGCCGTGCGTGACCGAGCGCAGGACCCCCGGATAGCTCAGCAGCTCGACCTCCGGGATCTCCGCCCGGACGGTGGTGCGGTCCCGGTCCGGGTCGGCGTCACTGCCGGTGACCCGCGCGCGGCGGGCGGAGAGGTCGCTCATCACCGCGCCGACGTACTCCCCGGGGACGACGACCTCGATCACGCACCAGGGCTCGAGCACCCGGGTGCCGGCGGCCGCGGCCAGCTCGCGCACCGCGAGCGCCCCCGCCGCCTGGAACGCCGCGTCGGAGGAGTCGACCGAGTGCGACTTCCCGTCGACGAGGGTGACGTGGACGTCGACCAGCGGCCGGTCGCCGCCGATCCCCCGCTCGGCCTGCGCGCGGACGCCCTTCTCCACGCTGCCGTGGAACTGGCTGGGCACCGTGCCGCCGACGATCCGCTGCTCGAAGACGATGCCGGAGCCGGGCGGGCCGGGCTCGCCCTCGACGACCACGACGGCGTACTGCCCGTGCCCGCCGGACTGCTTGACGTGCCGGCCGGTGACCCGCGCCGGGCCCCCGAGCGTCTCCACCATGGGCACGCGGACCGGCACCGTGCTGACCGCCACCCCGTGCCGGCTGCGCAGGCGCTCGAGGAGGACCTCGGCGTGTGCCTCCCCCACGCACCACAGCAGCAGCTGCCCGGTGTCGGGCCGGCGCTCCAGCCGCACGGTCGGGTCCTCGGCCACCAGCCGGGCGAGGGCGGCGGCGAGCCGGTCCTCGTCGGCGCGGGAGGCCGCCTCGACCGCCACCGGCAGCTGCGGGGTGGGCAGTTCCCACGGCGGGACGAGCCGCGGGTCCTCCGGCGAGCTGAGCGTGTCCCCGGTCTCGGCGCTGCCGAGCCGGGCCACGGCGCAGATGTCGCCGGCCGGGCAGGCGGCCACCGGGCGCAGGTTGGTCCCCAGCGGCGAGGACACCGCGCCGATCCGCTCGTCGACGTCGTGGTCGGGATGGCCGCGGTCGGTCATGCCGTGCCCGGAGACGTGGATCGGGATGTCGGGGCGGAGGGTGCCCGAGAAGACGCGGACCAGGGAGACCCGGCCCAGGTAGGGGTCGGTCGTCGTCTTGATGACCTCGGCCACCAGCGGCCCGTCGGGGTCGCACTCGATGGCCGGCGTCGCCTTGCCGTCGGGACGGGTGACCGGTGGGCAGCCGTGCTCCTTCGGGCAGGGGAACGCCGCGACGAGGAGGTCCAGCAGCTCGGGGACGCCGACGCCGGTCAGCGGCGCGACGCACAGGATCGGGTGGAAGTGGCCGCGGGCGACGGCGGTCTCGAGGTCGGCGACCAGGTCGGCGACGGCCAGTTCGTCGCCGGACAGGTACCGCTCCATCAGGGTCTCGTCCTCGCTCTCCCCGATGATCCCCTCGATGAGCTCGCCACGGAGCCGGTCGGCGTCGGCTGCCTCCGTGCTGGTCTCGGGGTGCGGTTCCAGCAGTGACACCAGGCCCCGGACCGCGCCGTCCGGACCGCGGTCGAGCAGGTGCATGGGGAACACGCCTTCCCCGAGCAGTCGCTGGCACAGCCGGACGGCCTCGTCGACGTCGGCGCGTGCCCGGTCGAGCTGGGTGATCACCACCGCCCGGGGCATGCCGACGGTGGCGCACTCCTCCCACAGCTGCACGGTGGTGGCGTCCACGCCGTTGACCGCGGAGACGACGAAGAGCGCTGCGTCCGCGGCGCGCAGTCCGGCGCGCAGTTCGCCCACGAAGTCCGGGGAGCCGGGGGTGTCGAGCAGGGTCAGCCGGTGGCCCGCGTGCTCGACGGTGGCGACGCCGAGGGACACCGACCGCTGCTGACGGACCTCGACCTCCTCGGTGTCGAGACAAGTGGTGCCGTCCTCGACCCGCCCGGCCCGCGGCAGGGCGCCGGTCGCGACGAGGAGGGCTTCGGCCAGGGTGGTCTTCCCCGCGCCCGCGTGGCCGACGAGCGCCACGTTGCGCACTTTCTCAGCGGGTCGGGGGGCCGGAGCCGTCCCGGTGTCCTTCGGCATGAGTCCGGCCCCTCAGCTGTGCGAGGGGCCGGTGTGGTGGACCACGGCCGGGGTGCCGGCCGGGTAGAAGAGCGCGGTGTGCCCGTCGGGCTCCCACTGGACCCGGTACGGCGGGCCGCCGTCCGGCTCGTGGCACTCGAGCACCACACCGACCCGCTCCGCCTCGCCCTGGTGGGTGGAGTGGACGACTATCCTGTCTCCGACATGAGCTTCCACGGCAGCCTCCTCGACGAGCGCCCGGCTGTGGCCTGAGTCACAGCCTGCCCGCCGGGCGGGAGTCAGGGCAAGTCCCCCTCCCGCGTGGCGTCGCCATCCGCCCTCAGCACGCGAGGTCGGCCGCCTCCCGGAGCCACCGCGCCACCTCGTCGTCGATCTCGGCAGCGTCGGCCACCTCGAGGTGGTGCATCCACGAGGTCGGCGCCGGGTGCGCCACCTCCTTCCAGCGGGTCGAGTCGTCGTGCCGGTCGAGGACCACGGACAGCACGATCTCGGCGGCCGGCCGCGCCAGGTACTGACCCGGGCGCCACAGATGGGCGAAGCCCCGCCGGTGCCGGAGCGCCACCTGGCTCCTGGACGTCCTGGTCTCGACGTCGCCGAGGCCGTCCGCGAGGTCCAACACCGCCCGGAGGACGGCCGACGCGACCGGGTGCCCCGCGAAGAGGTCCTCGGGCCGCACCGCCGTCCTCCCCCGCGCCGGTCAGCTGACCGGCGCAGCGCTCCGGGCGGCTAGGGCGGCCGCCCCCCGGCGGTGCAGCGCCCAGCCGCCGGCGACCAGCAGGACGCCGAAGGCCCGGAAGGCGAGATCCCAGCTCAGCGGGGCACCGAGGTCGTCCCGGACGTGGTGGACGCCGAGGAGCTGGTGGTCGATCAGGCCCTCGACCACGTTGAAGATCCCCCAGCCGGCCAGCACCAGCCCGACGTGGAAGGCGTAGTTCGGCGCGAGCCGGTCCTGCCGCCAGGCGGCGAGCCCGGTGATCGAGGCCGCGACGACGCAGAGCCACGTCGCGAGGTGGAAGAAGCCGTCGGCCAGCGTGTTGACCTCCAGCCCCAGCACCCTGTCGGTCGGCTCCACGGAGCTGACCATGTGGTGCCACTGCAGGATCTGGTGCAGCACGATGCCGTCGACGAAGCCGCCGAGGCCCAGCCCGAACAGCAGGCCGGAGGTCCTGGGCGGTGGACGACGCCCCTCCGCCACCCGCCCGCCCGTCGCCATGCCGACGGGCTACCCCGCCCTCCCGCCGGCACACGCGGCCGTGCGCGACGCGGCTCGCCCGCGCCGGTCGTAGGGCTGCCCGGCCGTCACTGCCCGGGGCCCTTCCCCTTGCCGGGCTTCGGATCCGTCGCCGAGGCCGCGAGCTGCGGGCAGGTGTTGACCTCGTCGCCGGACGGCTGCCGGGCGACCGTCTGGCTCGCCGGCGGCGTCGTGCCGGTGGTGACCCAGGCGGTCAGGCGCTGGAAGGCCTCGCGGTAGCAGGGCAGGATCGGCCGGAGCTGCGCGGGGAAGACGTCGGCGCGCTCGTCGACGTGGTTGCCGCCGGTGATCGTGTAGTAGCGGTGGATGCCGCTCCGGCCCACGCCCGCGATCATCGTCGAGTACACGTCGGAGTCCGCGTTGATCGGCAGCAGTGCGTCCAGGTCGCCGTGCAGCGTGATCATCGGCTTGCCGATCCGGCCGGTGAGCGAGACTGAGGCGACGGCGTCCTTCACCGCCCGCGGGCGGGAGGCGTAGTCGTACTGGGCGTCACAGGCCGTCGGCGTCCCGGGGGCGGTGCCGATGCGGCAGAACGGCGTCCCCGCCTTGGTCGCGCCGTCGTAGCCGGGGTCGAACGCCTCGCGGTACGTCCGCTGCGTGAGGTCCCAGTAGATGGCGTGGTGGTCGGGCCAGAGGATCTCCGAGCCCGGCTCGAAACCGACCTTGTACATCCGCTGCCGCGAGGCCGGCAGCGCGAGCGCCTGCGGGTACTCCCGCAGGGCCGTCGGCAGGTAGGTGAAGAGGTTCGGGCCGTTGGCGGTGAACAGCGTCCCCTCCCAGTCCACGCCGCCGTCGTAGAGCTCCGGGCGGTTCTCCAGCTGCCACCGGGTGAGGTAGCCGCCGTTGGAGATGCCCGTCATCCACGTGCGGGCCGGCCGGGCGCCGTAGCGCTGCGCGACCACGTCCTTGGCGGCCTTGGCCAGCTCAGAGACCCGGTCGTGCCACTCGCGGACCGCCTGCCCCGGTGCCGAGCGTGCGCCGTTCTCGTAGAACGCGGTCCCGGTGTTCCCCTTGTCGGTCGAGGCATAGGCGTAGCCCTGGGACAGCATCCAGTCGCTGAGGATGTAGTCCGGGGCGTACTGCTTGCGCACACCCGGGGCGCCGGTGATGACGAGCTGGCCGTTCCACTGCTCCGGCAGGCGGATGACGAACTGTGAGTCGTGGTTCCAGCCGTGCGTGGTGTTGCTCGTCGAGTCGTCGGGGAAGTAGCCGTCGATCTGCATGCCCGCACCGGCCGCCGGGTTCACCGTCCGCTTGGAGTGCAGCCCGGCCCAGTCCGTGGGGTCACTGTGGCCGGTGAGCGACAGGGCGGCGGCCGACAGGTCGGGGTGGCACGTCACCTCCTGCCGCGCGGCCCCCGGCACCTGGATCGCCGCGGGGTCGGCGCAGGCGTCGGCCGGTGCGGCGGCGGCGGGGCCGGTGAGCCACGAGGCCATCAGCACCGGAACGAGAGGAAGGAGCAGCAATCGGCGGCGGGACATGGCTCCTCTTTCAGGGAGTGGCGACCATCGGCCCTGGACGACGAGCCGCGGTTCCGGAGGGAACGCCACTACCCCGGCGGACGGGCTTCTCACCTGGGGGAACGGCGCGGACGCCGGGCGTCGGCGTCCGGGGACCGACCGGGAGGATGGCCGGATGCCGGCGCCGGGAACCTCGTCCGGCCGGATACGTCCGATCCGGCTGCTGCAGCTCAATGCGTTCGTGGGCCTCCTGGACCGCTTCGCGATGCCGCCGATGCTGCTCGCCATCGCGCATGACCTGGGCGCTCCCCCGTCGGCGATCGTGCAGGCTGCGGGCGCCTACTTCCTCGCCTACGGACTCTGTCAGCCGCTCTGGGGAGTGGTCTCCGACTGGCTGGGGCTGGTCCGCACCATGCGGATCGCGCTGGTGTGTGCCGGCATCGCGTCCCTCGTCGCCGGGTTCGCGCTCACCCCGCTGACCCTCGGCATCGCCCGCGGTGTCGGAGGTGCCTTCTTCGGGGCCGCCTACCCCGCCGGGATCGTCTACGTGGGCGACACCGTGCCCGCCGACCGCCGGCAGCAGGAACTCACGCGGCTGATGGTGGGCGTCGCCCTGGGGACGGCACTCGCCTCGGTCGGCGCCGGGATCGTCGCCCAGGTGTTCACCTGGCGAGCGACGTTCCTCGCCACCGGGCTCACCGCCCTGGCCCTGGCGGTCGCCCTGCGCCTGCTCGTCGAACCGCCACGGACGCGCAGTCACCGCAACCCGGCCGCGCCGTTCCTCCTGGTCGCCCGATCACGGACGACGCTCTTCGTGCTCGGCCTGGCGTTCGTCGAGGGCGCGGTGCTGCTGGGCACGCTGACGCTGCTGCCCGCCGCGATCGAGGCCGCCGGCGCCACGACCGCGCTCGCGGGAGGCATCGCGGCGATCTACGGCGTGGCGGTCCTGGTCTCTGCGGGTGTCGTCGGACCTCTGTCGCGCCGGCTGCACCCGTCGAGGCTCATCGCCGTCGGAGCCGTGTCCGCACTCGCCGCCTGCCTGCTGCTGGCGCTGTCCCGGGACGCCGGAACGGCCGTCGTCGTCACCCTGCTCCTCGGCCTGGCGTGGGGCTCGATGCACTCCTCGCTGCAGACCTGGGCCACCGAGGTTCTGCCGGCGGCCCGAGCCACCGTCGTCTCGCTGTTCGCGGGCGCGCTGTTCTGTGGCAGCGCGCTGGCGGCGCTGGCGGTGGCCGAACTGGCCGACACCGGGCAGTACCGGACCGTCTTCCTGCTCGCCGGCACCCTGAGCCTGCCGCTGGGAGTCGCCGCCGTGTGGGGGCGCGTCCGCTGGCGCAGGCCCGAGTGACCGCGGTCCCTCCGGGTCCGACCTCTCAGTCCTCGCACTCGAACCAACGGTCGACGACGCGGTCGGCCACCTCGCGTCCGATCGCCACGGCGTCGTCCATGGCGTCACGGAAGTGGATCCCGAGCCAGATCCGGGCGTCGACGACCTCGTCGATCCACGCGTCCGCGGAGTCGTAGTCCCGCGTGGCCTGGGTGACGCCGGAGGCCCGGGACGCGATCGTCATGTCCAGCTCGTCCTCGCCGAAGAGCTCCTCGAGGGCCGTGGCCACAGCGCTGCTGACGCAGCCATGGCCGCTGGGGTACTCGGGATACGACGGGGCCGGCACCAGCGACGCCCAGGCCGGGTCCGGGGTGGTGTCGGGATTGCCGTCCCGCTCCGCCTCGTGGATCGCCGTCAGCGGCCGCCAGAAGTCGCTGTCGAGCTTGGCCTGCCAGCAGACGACGAGGGCGTCGGCTCCCGCGGCGTTGGCGGCGGCGAACATCCGCGCCGTCTCCAAGACGTCCAGCTCGTGCCGAACGGCCCGGTCCCGCATCGCGTCCTGGTACTGCCGAGGCGGGTTGTCGCTCCAGAAGAGGGCCGTCTGGGTCTCGGCCTCGCTGCGGGCCGAACCGGTGGCCGCTCCCATGGCCTTCACCTCGGCGAAGTCCGCGGCATAGGCCTCGCTCGTCAGCGCGTCGGGGCCGTCGTAGGGAACGTCCTCGGGCGAGTCGAGGAGCACCGGCCGGGTGGTGCCCAGCCACGGGGCCGTGAACTCGGCGAAGGCCGGCGGTGTCGGCACCCACGCGCCCGGAGCCGGCTCGGCGTCCCGAGGCACGGTGATGGGCGCATCGCGACCGTCACCCTCTCGGGCGGCGAGGAGCGCGGCAGCCGCGTCCCGGCCCGCCTGCACGCCCTGCTCGCGGCCCTCCCCGTCCCGGATGCCGGCGAGCCACGCGTCGTAGTCCGCCCGCAGTGCGGCCGCCGACGCCGGGAAGAAAGAGCTCAGCACGTCGTGGGCCGCGGTGGCAGCGGCGACGTCGGAGGACGCGTCGTCGTCGACTCGCGGCTGCCGGAGGGTCGGCTCACCTCCGCCCTCGACGGTCACGACCGCGTTGTAGACCGCCGTCGACACGAGGCCGAGGTAGAGCTGCGCCACCGGTGGCGGCTTCATGCCCTCGACACCGATGGTCCGCCAGGCGATCTCGTTCCAGTGCAGGACCACGGCCGGGTCCGGCTCCGTGCCCCCATCGGTCTCGGCAGCCGCGGCCGGGGCCACGCCGGCCATCAGCACCGCCGCAGCCGGGAGAGCGATCCAGCGGTGGACGAGAGGGCTTCGGATCATGGTCCTGCTCCTGTCATTTCCGGTCCCCGTCCATCAGCGCGGAGGCACGGCACGTGGGGACCGGAGAACTCGGACCGCCTGCGGGGCCGGGCGCCCCGGACTATGCGGGGGGCGGTTCTGGCGCCCTCGTCGCACGTCCCTCCCGGCGCCCCCTGCGCACGAGCGATGCGCGTCGATCACGATGCAGCAGGAGGGCACCCCGCACCAGAGGCGTTCGACACCGGGCGTCGCCGCGGCCACCGAGCCGGTCCGGCGCTCCGGCGAGGCCGAGAGCGGTGCGGGCCGTCGAAGCTGAAGATCGACCGGAGCTTCGTCGCCGACATCGGCGAGCACGAGGACGCTCTCGCCATCGTCGCGTCCACCATCGACCTGGCGCGTGCGGTCGGCGTCGACGTCATCGTCGAGGGGGTCGAGACCGCGGAGCAGGCCGCGCTCATCAAGGGCCCCGGCTGCGTCACGGCGCAGGGCCGGCTGTGGAGCCCCGCCGTCTCGATGCGGGAGCTGCTGAGCGGACCGATCTGGCTGAGCCCATACGCCATCGTGCGAGCGGCGGCCTTCCCCGGGCGGGCGGCGAGGCGCGAGAGGCGCGGGACCGGCCTCGCGGACGGTCTCCGCAGCTGCTCGACCTGCCCCAGGTGAGGCGCCCGTCGGCACGGTCGCAACCGCGCTGACCGCCTCGGCGAGCCGCCGCCGGTTTCTCCAGCCGCGCGTCCAGCGCCGGCGGGCTCACGCGGAGAATCCGAAAAGGCGCGAGGGCGTGTCCCAGAGGATCTGGCCCCGTGCGGCCCGGTCGGGCACCAGGTCCTCCAGCAGCGCGAGCAACGGGCCGTAGTCGATGCGGACCGGGGCCCGCAGGAACGGCCAGTCCGACGCCCAGACACAGCGTTCGGGTCCGAAGGCGTCGACGAGCACCCGCACGAAGGGCCAGGTGTCCTCGTGCGGTGGCGGTCGGCGCGAGAACTTGACCAGCCCCGACAGCTTGACCACCGCATGCCCGGCGCGACCCAGGCGGAGGAGCTCGCGGAACGCCGGGTCGTCCAGGCCGTCCGCGGGATCCGGCCGCCCGCAGTGGTCGATCAGCACGCGAACGCCGGAGCGAGCCAGCAGCGGGGCGAGGGCCGGCAGCTGGTCGCCGGCAACCTGCACGTCGGCGAACATGTCGAGGTCGGTGAGGGAGGCCAGCAGGCTCCCTGCATCGGCATAGTGCGCCACCCCCAGCAGGGCGGCGTTGATCGTGACGCCGAGCACGCCGGCGTCCCGGAGCGCGGTCAGTTCCGCCGTGGTCACCTCGTTGCGGACCACGGCGACTCCCCGGAACCGCCCGGCACCCCTCTCGAGCGCGTCGAGCAGGTACCGGTTGTCCTCCCCGTAGCCCGAGTTCGGGCCGACCAGCAGCGCGTGCCGGACGCCATGGACGTCGTGCGTCCGGCGCAGCTGCTCGAGGGTCCCGGTCTCCGGTCCGGTCGGGACGTAGTACGCATCGGGGGCGTACTAGAACCGGGCCGGGTCGAAGACGTGCGCGTGACAGTCGATCAACGGCTCGTCCACAGGTCCCGTCCTCCCTCGCCGCGACGATCGTCGCCGCCGGCGACCGGCACGGGGAAGGTTCCCGCCCAGCGGACGCCGCAGCCGGGCTCAACTCGCGGCCGCGGACACGTCCTCGGCCGACGGACCTCTGGCCTGGGTGACGAGCACCGTGGCCAGCAGCGCCGCGATCGCACCACCGGCGACCACCAGAGCCATGGGCACCGGCGAGCCTTCCGGCCCGAGACCGGCCAGCGGGGTGACGAGCACGCCGCCGCCGAACATGCAGGCGCCGAGGACCGCGGACGCGGACCCGGCCGTCCGGGAACCCCGCTCCACGCCGAGCACGGTGGCGTTGGATGAGACCAGCCCGCGGGTCGCGATCACGACGAAGAGCGGCGGGAGCACCGCGACCACGCCGAGCGACGCGCCGGCGGTCACGACGACCGCGAGGACGACGGCGGCCACCGCGGAGCCGACGAGCCCCACCATGAGCAGCCGCCGGGTCGGGTACCGCCGGACCAGGCGGGCGTCGAGCAGCCCCAGGACGATCATGCCGCCCGCGTTCGCCGCGAACACCAGGCTGAACTGGGTGGGAGTCAGCCCGTAGTGCTCCTGCAGCACGAAGGACGAGCCGGCGATGTAGCCGAACAGCGAGGCGTACGCGAACGCCACCGTCAGGGCGTAGCCGACGAAGACCCGGTCGCGGGCCAGGTCCCAGAAGGCCCGGCCGGTCGCCCGCATGCCGCCGGCGCGCCGCCGCTCCTCCGGCAGGGTCTCCGGAACGGCGACCCAGACGGCCAGCGCCAGTACGGCATTGATGCCGGCCAGGATGTAGAACATCACCGGCCAGCTACCGGTCCACACGAGGAGGAGCCCGCCGAGCATCGGCGCGACGATCGGGGCGACGCTGGACAGCGTCATGAAGAGGGAGAAGAGGCGGGCCGCGTCGACCCCGCTGGTCAGGTCGGCGGCGACGGCCCGGGCGAGCACGATGCCGCCTCCTCCGGAGAAGCCCTGCAGGAAGCGCCACGCGGTGAGCACGAGCGCTGAGGGGGCCAGCGCGCAGAGCACCGAGGCGAGAGTGCAGACCACCGTGGCGCCGAGCAGCAGCCGGCGCCGCCCCCAGGCGTCGGACAACGGACCGAGCACCAGCTGCCCGGCCACCAGCCCGAGGACGTCGGCGGTGAGGGTGAGCTGCACCTGCGCGTGCGTGGCGTCCAGGTCGGTGGCGAGGGTGGGGAACGCCGGCAGGTAGAGATCCATCGACAACGGGCCGAAGGCAGTGAGACCGCCGAGGACGGCGATCAGGACGGGCAGCCGGCCCGCGGTCGCTGGGCGGTGGAGAGAGACGGACACGTTGACGAGTGTCTGGAGGCGGCATCAATCTGTCCAAGACATCCTGTTCACCGCAGCGATCGGAGCTGTCGATGGATCTCCGTCAGCTCGAGTACTTCGTCGCGGTCGCGGACGAGTGCAACTTCACGAAGGCGGCGCTGCGCTGCCACGTGGTGCAGTCGGCGCTGAGCCACCAGATCGCCCGCCTGGAGCGGGAGCACGGCATCCGGCTGTTCCATCGCACCAGCCGGTCGGTCCGGCTGGCGCCTGCGGGCGAGGTCCTCCTCCCCCACGCCCGGGCGCTCCTGCAGGGTGCCGAGCTCGCCAGGGCGGAGCTGGCCGCGTTCTCCGGGCTGATCACGGGACGACTCCGGCTCGGCATGGTCGGCAGCGTCGGCCGGGCCGCACCCCTCGTCGAGGACGCGCTGATCGCCTTCCACACCCGGCATCCCGGCGTGGAGATCGCCGCCCAGGACACCGGCAGCCGGCACATGGCCGGGCAGGTGCAGGCGGGCGAGCTCGACCTCGCCTTCGTCGGCCTGTTCGCAGGCCAGGCGCCCGACGGGCTCGTCCATCACCTGCTCACCGACGAGCCGCTGGTGGCAGTGGTGGCGAGGAGCCATCCCCTGGCGGGGAATCAGCGGGCGAGCCTCGGCGAACTGGCCGATCACGGCCCCTTCATCGACATGCGACCGGAGTCCGGGCTCCGCCTGCAGGTGGACGCGGCCTTCGACCGCGCCGGTATCGCCCGGAGGGTGGCTTTCGAGGTCGGCAGCTCCGACGGCGTCGTCCGTTTCGTCGGGCTCGGCTTCGGCGCCGCCCTCGTGCCCGCGTCCGCGATCGGCGCCGCTGCCGAGGTCAGCGTGCTGCGTCTGGACGACCCGGATGCGCGGCATCCGATCGGCCTGGTGCACCCGCGGCCGCGACCGGCTGCGCCGAGCGCCCGCGCCTTCCTCGACCTGGTGCTGGAGGCGACCGGAGCCGCTCATCGGGGATGACCTGCCCACGGGCATGCGACAGCGCCCCTCCCGGAGAACCGGGAGGGGCGCTGGGAGAGCGCCGCGGACCGTCGCCGGAGCGACCGCCCGCCGGAGCACCTACTTGGTGGTGCGCTTCGCCGGCGCGGTCTTCGGAGCGGCCTGGTCAGCGTCCGGCTGCTCGACCGTGTCGACGCCGTGGGGCGCGAGGTCGGTGATGCTGACCACCTGGTCGCGCACGACGGTGCTGACCGACTCGAGCTGGGAACGGGTCACACCGGTCAGCGTCTCGGCGACCTCGGCGAGCTGGCGGGCGTACTGGTGGTTGAGGTCCACGACCTGCTGGATGAAGGCGAACTGGCGCTCGACCGCCTCGGTCAGATCGACCTTCGGGAACTCGGCGACCGTCGGGACGGTCCCGAACCGGTCGGTGAGGGAGCTCAGGCCGTTCTTCCAGGAGTCGAGCGTCGTGGCGAACACGTCCTGGGCGTTGCGGGTGGCGGCGGTGAAGTCGGTGGTGGCAGTCATGATGGGCTCCAGATGTCGGTGGTGGCCGGTCGGCGTTAACTATCCCAAGCACCCGGGCTACATGTCAAGCGCGAGCTCGCACGCCACTGTGTGACCGGACGCACCGGGAGCAGCGGATGGTTCCGCGGGGTGCCGGCGCTGCGACCACCATGAGCCTCCTCGCATCGGACCGCACCGGACACGGCGAGCCGATCCTGCTGCTCCACGGCATCGGCTCCACCCGCGACGACTTCTCGGCGCTCCTGCCTCGGCTTGCCGAGGACTTCGACGTCCTCTCCCTCGACCTGCCCGGCCACGGGGGCTCCCCGCTGGGGACGTGGCCGCCGACCGTCTCGGCGCTCACCGACGCCGTGGAGGCCGACCTCGACGCCCGCGGGCTGGGCCGGGTACACATTCTCGGCAACTCTCTCGGCGCACGGATCGGGATCGAGCTGGCCGCGCGTTCCCGCGCGCTGTCCGTGGTGGCGATCTCCCCCTCCGGCCTGGGCCTGCCCGCCGAGCGGGTTCACCAGGGGGTCCTGATGGCCACCGCGCGCACCCTCATGCGGACGTTGCGCCCGCTGCTCGGCACGATGGCCGGCACTCCGGCCGGTCGTGCCGCGCTGCTGGTCGGCATGCGGGCCCGACCGTGGGAGGCGACCGAGAGCGAGGCACTCGCCATGCGTGGTGGCTTCGCCGACGCCACCGGGTTCTGGTCGATGCTCTGGTGGGCGATCCTCCAGGACGTGCCGACCGGCCTGCACCGCGTGGACGTGCCCGTTCTGCTCGCCCAGGGCTCCGTCGACGTCGTCGGCGCCGGACAGACCCCGCGCTACCTGGCCCTGATCCCGGGCTCGCGGTTCCGGCTGCTGCCCGGGGCAGGTCACGCACCGCAGTCCGATGCCGCCGACGCCATCCTCGGGCTCGTGCGTGAGACCGCGGCGCGTGGACGCGAGTTGCTCGGGTCCGGCGCCTGATCCGGCTCCATCCCGCTGCGGCTACTCCCGGAGCGGCACGCCGGACCGACCTGCGTATTCATCGGCGCGTTCCGCTCCGGCAATCATGCGCAGGGAGCATGGCGCCATGGCAGTGAGACGAATCCTGGGTCGGTGGCGTGACCGCCGTCCCCGGGAGCTGTACCAGCGCTACGGGGCCCGCCCCTGGGATCTGCTGGACGACCGCACGCGTGACCACTACCGGAAGCTCGTCGCGGCGGGGATCGACGGCGCGGGCCGGCCGCTGCCCCGGAGGGACGTTCGACCCCGGAGGCACGTTCGCCCCCGGGCGACCGGCACCGCCGCCGCCGACTACTGAGACCCGAACTGGCCTACTGCCCGGCCAGGGTCCCCAGGAAGAACCGGACCATCTCGGCGGACGCGTCGGGGCCCATCGGATCGGTGTAGGACCCGACCGGACTGCCCCCGAACCACGCGTGACCGCCGCCGTGCACCATCCAGGACTCGACCAGCACCGCGCCGTCCGCAGCGGTGTGCACCGTGCGGGTGCAGGAGTGGCCGGCTCCGCACTCGATCCGGGTGGTGTCCGACACCGACGTCGGAGCACCGGCCAGCCGGGCGGCCACGATCTTCTCGGCGTTGACCGGGGCCACGATCCCGTCGGCGTCGCCGTGGAACACGATCAGCGGCACGGTCCCCGCAGCGACCGGGGAGCCACCGCTGCGCATGGCCGCGAACGCCGACACCATGTCGTGCGCCGCCCCGTACGCGATCCCCGAGTGGATCCCGGCCCCGGCGAACAGCTCGGGGTAGGCGGCCGCCATGACCGCGGCCATCGCGCCGCCGGCCGACAGTCCGGCGACGAACACACGGTCCGGGTCGACGGCGTGATCGGCCATGACCCGCCGCACGATGCCGGCGATGATCGACGGCTCGCCGGATCCGGCCTGCTGGTCGGCCGGTGAGAACCAGTTCCAGTAGCCACCGTTGTTGGCCGCGGCCGCCTGCTCGGGGTAGACGACGAGGAACCCGTGCCGCTCCGCCAGATCGTTCATCCGGGTGCCGGCGGCGCAGTCGGCGGCGTCCTGCTTGCCGCCGTGCAGCAGAACGACCAGGGGCAGTCGATCTCCGGTCCGGCTCGTGGGGATGTAGAGGTCGTAGGTCCGGGTGCCGGCCGGCTCGCTGTGGCTGAGGTGCCGGATCTCGCCGCCGGGCGCGGCGGCGGCCTCGGCAGCACCCGCTCGGCCCCGGGCACCGCCCGACGGCAGGTTCTGCAGCAGGCCACCGAGGGCGCCGGGCAGCCCCGCGCCCGGCTGTCCGGCCAGCGTGCTGCGGAGCTTGCCCAGGAACCCGCCGGCGCCGGGCGCGCCGACGGCGGTCGGCCGGGGAAGTCCGACCGATCCGTAGCTCGTCCCGGTGGCCCCTGGCGCCGGCGGGACCGTCGCCGAGCCGAGCGAACGCTGCAGCACTGCAAAGGCCTCGTTCAACTGCCCGGCGCGGGTGAGCCGGAGCGCTTCGGACATGCCGGAAGTGCGGTCGTCGTCCATGGGAGAGCCCCTTCGGGGGTGTTGACGGGCGCGGACCGGTCGGTCGGCGCCGTGCGGGATCTGCGGCCGCCCAGGTGGGCGGCCGCTCGGGGCTGGAGGGTGGTGCCGGCCGTCAGGTGATGCGTGGCGCCAGGGCGGCCTTGACCGCCCGGGACGCCCGGAACGCGCCGAGCACCTCGACCGCGGAGATGGTGGCCAGGGCGAGCTCGGGATCGACGTCGTCGGCGATGGTCGCCAGCCCGAGAACCCGCAGCTGCACGGTGCGTCCCGCGCTCCGCAGGTCCTCCAGGTCACGTCGGCTCAGGTGCTGGGCGCCCAGAGTCAGGGTGCGGCGCGCCACGGTGTCGTCGACCGCGGCGGCCCGGGTCTCGAGCTGCCGCCGGATCGCGGTGCGGATGAAGTCCGTCCGGTTGGCGTAGAACCCCTCGTCGACCAGCAGGTCGATCTGCCCGAGGTCGATGAGACCGAGGTTGATGGTGATCTTCTCGCTCTTGTCCATCTCGGCCATCGACCACTCCCTTCGCGGTGTCACCATCCTGTCACCATCCCGTGGGATGGTCAACCCGGTCCGACGGTCTGCGCGCCGCGGCGTCCACCGGCCGCTCGCGGTGCGCCCTGCGCGCACGGTGCGATCCGGATTACGGATGGAGAGCGGCCATCTCGCTCAGCACCCTCGGGTCCGCGCGTCCGGGAGTTACCGTCGGGTAGCGCTCGCGCCCGTGACGGGGCCCACATCCGGGCCGATGCAGGAGGAACCGATGACCAGCACCGCCGACCTGACCCCGCGCGCCCAGGTGGCGCCTCCGACGCCCGCGGAGCTCCTGGCGCGCAACGCGGCGAGCACCACCACCGCCAGCCTCGCGGAGCTTGCGCGCTCGTCGCGCAGCGTGTGGTCCGGTGCGGCTGCCCGGCGAGCCACGCCCCTCGACCTCGCCACCCGCGGTGCGCTGTGGTGGAGCAGCATGACCGACCGCCGGGTGCCCACCTGGCACCTCCCGCACCGCACCGTGCTGAGCACGCCGTTCGCGCACGTGCACGACTTCTCCCCCGCCGACGCGGACACCGGCGTCGTCCCGACGCTGGTGCTCCCCCCGCAGGCCGGGCACTCCTCGCACGTCGTGGACTTCGCGCCGGGCCAGAGCCAGCTGACCGTCCTCCTCGAGGCGGGGCTGACCCAGCTCTACGCGATGGAGTGGCGTCCGGCCACGCCGGCCACCCGCGAGGTCACGATCACCGACTACCTCGACGTCATCGACCAGGCGATCGTGCACGCCGGCGGCCGCGCCAACCTCGTCGGCGACTGCCAGGGCGGCTGGCTGGCGACGATCTACGCCGCCCTGCACCCGGACCGCGTGCACACACTGACCCTGGCCGGGGCCCCGATCGACTTCCACGCCGGCGAGTCGCTCATCGCGGCGTCCACGCAGCTCCTGACCCGCGCACTGGGCATGGCGCCCTACCGGGCACTCGTCGCGATGAACGGCGGCAACATGTCCGGGCGCGCTGTCCTGTCCAACTTCATCCTGATGCAGCCGCAGACCGAGCTGGGCCGCCAGCTGGCCCTGCTCGACAACGTCGACGACCCCGAGCACGTCGAGCGCTACCGCGTGTTCGAGGACTGGTTCAAGCACACCCAGGACATCCCCGGCGCCTTCTACCTGTGGCTCGTCGAGCACCTGTTCCACAAGAACGAGCTCATCGACGGGCGGCTCGTGATCGACGGGCGCCGCGCGGACCTGGCGGACATCACCTGTCCCCTCTTCCTCCTGGCGGGCGCCCGCGACCACATCACCCCGCCCGCGCAGCTGTTCGCGGCCGCGGACGCCGTCGGCACGCCGCCGGGCGAGGTCATGCGGCGGACGTCGGCCGGCGGACACCTCGGCCTCTTCACCGGGCGGCAGGCGCTGACCGAGGACTGGCCGGTGCTGATGGCCGCCGTCCGGGCCCACAGCGGGCGCTGACCCCACCGGGACGGTCCCGGTCGGGGCGCCGACCCGACCGGGACCCGCGGCGGGTCCGGCGACCCTTGCGGTCGGGCCGACCGGGTCAGGCCGAGGCCTCGATCAGCCGGACCAGGTCGGGCCGGACGCCGGGGGTCGCCGCCAGGATGATCTCCGAACCGGCCCCGGGCACCTCGCCGACGACGGCCCCCGCTTCGGCCGCGATGAGCAGACCCGCGGCGACGTCCCAGAGTTGGGTGTCGACCATCAGACCGGCATCCAACCGCCCGGCAGCCACATAGGCCAGGTCCAGGGCGGCCGGCAGGCGGCGCACGTCACCGATCGCCGGCAGGAGGACGGAGAGCACGCCGACCATGCGCCGCTTCGTCCGGGGCGAGGGGTCGAAGCTCAGTCCCACGATCGCTTCCTCGACCCGTGTGGCCGAGGAGACCGTGAGGGCCGCCGCGTCGAGTCGGGCCCCTGCCCCGGCGACCGCGCTGAACACCTCGCCGGAGACCGGGTCGTGCACCACGGCCGCATAGGTGACCCCGTCCCGCTGCAGCGCGACGCAGACCGACCAGGGTCCGGTCCCGGTCAGATAGTTCCGCGTCCCGCCGAGGGGATCGATCACCCAGCGCCAGCCGCTGGTCCCCGCGAGGGCGCTGCCCTCCTCCGCGAGGATCCCGTCGTCACGATGCTCGGCGGAGATCCCCTCCACGATGAGGCGCTCGCTGGCGAGGTCGACGTCGGACACGAGGTCGTTCGCGTGGGCCTTCGTGCCCCCCACGACGACGGTGCTCCGCCGCTCCACCTGGAGGCGACCGGCCGAGAGCGCCAGGTCGATCGCCAGGTCACGAGCTCCTGCGAGGTCCCGGTCCATGCGACAACGATGGCACGGGGCGGTCAGAGGCTGTGCGCCGCGAAGAACTGCCACATGACCGTGCTGGCCCGGGGGCCCTTGGGATCGCTGTAGGACCCGTCGGCCGTCCCGCCGGACCAGGCGTGTCCCAGCCCGTCGACCTCCCAGTGCTCCAGGCGCTTGCGGCCGCGGGCGGAGTACCACCGGGTGACGGAGTACCTGCGGCCGTCCGTCGAGCGCCTGGTCATGACCCGGGACCGAGTGATCCGACGACCGTCCCGGACGTCGGCCGAGCGCACGGCGTCGTACGCCAGCCACTGCTCGGTGACGAGTCTGCCGTTGCTCCCGTAGACCACCGGGTCCGCGGTGCCCTGGACCACGACGAGCGGCGCCATGCCCGCCCCGGGCGTCGGTGCCGGCGGGGTGCCCCGTCCGTGCATCGCACCGAACGCCCCCCGGCCGTTGCTGGCCGACCGGTACGCCGGGGCCGAGTGCACGCCCACGGCGGCGAAGACGTCGGAGTACGTGGCGGCGAGGATCAGCGCCATCGCTCCCCCGGCGGAGATCCCGGCCGCGTACACGCGCGTCCCGTCGATCCGCCAGCGGGAGGGTTCGGCGAGCACCTCCGCAGCGATGCCCGCGAGGACCGCGGGCTCGCCGGCGCCGCGCGTCTGATGGCCCGACTCGTACCAGCGCCAGCAGCCGCCCGCCTGGTGCCCGCGGGTCTGCCGGGGTGCCACGAGGACGAAGCCGTGCCGGTCGGCGAGAGCGGTGAAACGGGTCGCGGCGACGAATTGCTCCGCGGTCTGGTTGCACCCGTGCAGCAGCATCACCAACGGCACGCGGACGCTGCGGCGGTGGCCGGCCGGCAGGTAGACGTCATAGGACCGGGAGCCCGCCGCCCCGAGGTGGGTCGACCGGAGCCACCGTCCGGCTGTCCGGGGCGTCGGGGGCAACCTCTTCGAGGGCGACCGTGTCGCCGCGGTGCGTCGCGCGGGCTTCGGCACCGCCACGCCGGTCAGCGCCGACAGGGCACGCCGGGCGGCCACCTTCCGGCGCCGCACCGACGGCACCGGCACGAGGAACGGCAGGGACAGGAGGCCGGACCGCGTGGCGCTCGCTGATCGGCGACGACGAGCCAACTGCCCTCCTCTGCTGGACCGGCGCGGGGAACGTGCTGCCGCGCCCTGCTGGTGGGCGGAGGCGGGAGACCCGACGGTACCCAGCCCGCCTGCCGCCTCCCACCCGCTGGGAACGACCACCGCCTCGCGGACTCCATGACGGGCCGGCCGCATGGGAACGCTGGGGAGACAGCGCCGCATGGGGCGGGCAGTGAGTCCCGGCCCGTCCGGCCTCCCCGGAACCGGAGCCGGCCGGTGCCAGACTCCCGGGCATGAGGCTGGCCGTGTGCTCCTCCAAGGGCGGCGTCGGCAAGACGACGGTCGCGGCCAACGTCGCGGCCGCCCTCGCCCGGTCCGGCCGCGTGCTCGCCGTCGACGTCGATCCGCAGGACAGCCTGGGACGTGCGTTCGGAGTCGTGGCCAAGGGCCGCGACGACTCGCTGGGCGCGCTGCTCGAGGACGGCTCGGTGGAGGCGCGTGCGGTCGTCCGGCACGCCGTCGCGCCGGGGCTCGACCTGCTGCCCGCGCACCCCAGTCTCGAGGCGGTGGCGACCCAGCTCGCCGCGACCGGGGGGCTCACGACCAGCGTCCGCCGGGCGCTGCGCCCGCTGCTCGGCGAGTACGACCACGTGGTGCTCGACACCCGCGGCGACCTGGGTGCCCTCACCCTGGCCGCGGTCTGCGCGGCCGACTCCGTGCTCACCGTCTTCACCAGCGACCCGGGGTCGGCGCTCGGCGCCGTCCGGCTGGCGGCCTTCCTGGAGCAGCACCGGACCTACGAGAACACCTCGGCGGTCCTGGTCGGCGTCGCCTGCGCGGTGTGGGACCGCCAGGGGCGTGCCGCCCGCGACGTCGCCGGCGCCCTGGCGGGCACCGGCCTTCCGCTGCTGAGCACCCGCGTCCCACTCTCCCGTCGCGTGCCGAGCAGCGTGCTCGCCAAGCGGCCGGTCGTCCTGTCCAGCCCCACGAGCGCGGTCGCGGCGGCGTACGTCGCGCTGGCCGACGAGGTACTCGTGGCCACCGGGAAGGTCCCCGCATGACTCCCGAACTCCCCCGGCACGCCGGGCGACTGCAGGACGACCTGCTGCAGGACCTGCGCGCCGTCGTTCCGGCGCACGCGTCCGTCCCCGTCCCGGTCGCGTCCGCTCCCCCACCCCCGCCACCCCCGAGCGCGGCGGCGATGGAGGTGCGCGTGACCCCCGGGATCTGGACCGGCCCCAGTGCGGGCGTGTCCCCCGACGGAGCGGCGATCGTGGTCGGCGTCGGTCCGCTCCAGATCAGGTTCGGCCTCTACGGCCGCTGATCCGGCTGCGCCCGGGCCCGGAACGGACGGAGGGCCGGCCGGGGTTGCCCCCCGGCCGGCCCTACCGCGACGGGCGACCCGTCCGGTCGATCAGGCCTTCGCGGCCGACGCGAGCGTCGCGCCGGCGGCCAGGACCTGCTTGGCGACGTCGCGCTGCGCCTCGAGCACCTTCTCGTTGAGGTCGAAGTAGCGGTCGACGGCCGCCTCGGCGTCGAACTGGGTGGCGAAGGCCGGAACCTGGTCCGCGAACGTCTTGGCCAGGCGGGTCCAGTTCTCGACCGCGGTCTGCGCGGCCTGCTGGCCCTGCTGGAAGATCTGGGTGTACTGCTCGGTGTGATTCGTCATCGCGTGCCTCCCGGCGGTAGGTGTTGATTGGGATAGTACGCACCATGAGTGAGATGTCAAGCAGGCGGTGAGCGCCCCTCGACGAAGCTCCGGTAGATGCGCAGCAGCGCTTCCCGCTCCTCGGGCGTGAGGTCGGGGTCGCTGCGGATCGCCGCCTCGGTGCCCGAACCGCTCCGCGCGGTCTGGTCCCCGGCGGGAGACCCCAGCCCGGCCTCGGCCAGCAACGTGTCCGCCGGGATGTTGAGCGCCTCCGCGATCGCCTGCAGGACCCGGATCGACGGCTGGTGCAGCCCCCGCTCGATCTGGCTCAGGTAGGCGTTGGACACCTTCGTCAGATCGGCCATGCCGCGCAACGACAGGTCGGCCATCTGCCGTTGCAGGCGGATGTACTCGCCGAGCTGCCGGACGCGCGGGTCCTCGCCGTCTTCTGTCGCCATCGCCGATCCTCCCTGGGTTGCGCACAGTCTCGCCGATCCCTGCCCGTCCGCGTCCCCCACCGGGGGTGCGCTCACCCGCCCGGAGGTGCGGGCGCCGGCCCGGTCGAATTCCGGATCCGCAGATGGGTGGGCAGCGTGATCACCGGCTCGGGGGTCCGCCCGGCCTGCAGGACGTCGACCAGCATCCGGCCGGCGTCGTCGACCGGGCCGGCCACCGTCGTCAGCGTCGGGGAGCAGAAGTCGGCACCGAAGATGTCGTCGTACCCGACCACGCTGACGTGCGCCGGCACCGGGACGCCCCGCTCCGCCAGCCGCCGGAGCACACCGATGGCCAGCAGGTCGTTGAACGCGATCAGCGCGGTCGCACCGGTGGCCAGGCCGACGTCGGCGGCGGCCGGACCGCCGTCCAGGGTCGGCGGGAAGGGGCCGCATCGGACGATCCCGATGCCGGACGCCGCTGCGTGCTCGGAGAGGGCGCGCCACCGCTCGGCGTCCGACCATCCCCCGCTGGGCCCCGCGAGGTAGGCCAGCGACCGGTGCCCGAGGGCGGCGAGGTGCTCGACGATCTGGCGGCTGCCGTCGGCGGAGTCGGTGGCCAGGCTGGCCAGCCCCTCGACCCGGCGGTTGAACAGCACGACGGGCAGGCGCTCGGCCAGGTCCTGCAGCTCCGTGTCCGACAGCCGGCTGGCGGCGAGCAGGAAGCCGTCGACCGAGGAGGCGAGCCGGTCCAGGTGGGCGGTCTCCAGTTCCGGACCCCCCTGGGTGTCGGCGATGATCAGCGTCGAGCTTGCCGCCCGGGCCTGCGCCTCCGCGCCCCGGACCAGCCCGAAGTTGTGCGGGTTCGTGATGTCGGGGACCAGGATCGCCAGCATGCCGGTCCGGCCCGTCGGCAGCGCCTGCGCCAGCCGGTTGGGCCGGTACCCGAGTCTCTTGGCCACCGCCTGCACGTGCTCGCGCGTCCGGACGTTCACCCGCCCCGGATCGGACAGGGCGCGGGAGGCCGTGGAGACGGCGACCCCCGCCTCGCGGGCGACGTCGTGCAACGTCACCGGACGACGTCTCGCCGGGTCGAGCACTCCCACCGGACTCCTCCGTGTGACGCCACCCACGATCCCGTAGGTGGCAAACAATGGCAAACGTTTGCCACACTAGGCCCATGGCCGTGACCGAGGCGACTGGACTGCCCCTGACGAAGGAGAACGCGGAGACCGCCGGGTCCCCCGCGCCCGCGCTGATGTGCCGGGCCGCCCTCGTCTGGGGGGTCGGCATGCTCGGCTACATCCTGGCCGTGATGCAGCGGACGACCTTCGGCGTCGCCGGCCTGGACGCCGCGGACCGCTTCGGGATCAGCCCCGCCGCACTGTCCGCCTTCGTGTTCCTGCAGGTGGCGGTCTACATCGCCGCCCAGTTGCCCGGTGGCCTGCTGGTCGACCGCTATGGCGCGCGCACCGTGCTGGTGCTCGGCGGTCTCGTGCTCGCCGCGGGACAGCTCCTGCTGGCGTTCGCGCCCGCGCTGCCGTTGGTGGTGCTGGCCCGGATCCTCGTGGGCGCCGGCGACGCCGTCATGTTCGTCGCCGTCCTCGGTCTCCTCCCCCGCTGGTTCGCCGCCCGTCGCGTGCCGCTGGTCACCCAGCTCACCGGGATCCTGGGCCAGATCGGTCAGATCCTGTCCGCCGTACCCTTCCTCGCTCTGCTGCACGCGAGCGGCTGGACGACGGCGTTCGCGGCGGCAGCGGCCGCCAGTGTCCTGGCCGCGGCGGTCACGCTGGCGGTCGTCCGGAACGGCCCCCGCGGTACGTGGACCCCCTCGCCGTCGTTCACCGCCCGGGAGATCGGCGCTCAGATGCTCGCCGTGTGGCGGCGCCCCGGGACGCGGCTGGGGTTCTTCGGGCACATGGGCACGCAGTTCTCGATGATGGTGTTCTCGCTGCTCTGGGGAGTTCCCTACCTGGTCTCCGCGCAGGGCCTCTCCTCCGGTCAGGCCGGCGGGCTGGTCACCCTGTTCGTGGTCTGCGCGATCCTCATCGGCCCCGTCATCGGGGTGCTCACCGCGCGGCACCCGCTCCGCCGCTCCTGGCTGGTGCTCGGCATCATCGCCGCCAACGTCACCGTCTGGACCGCCGTGCTGTCACTGCCCGGACCCGCGCCCCGGTGGCTGCTCGTCGTCCTGGTGATCGTCCTCGCCGCGGGCGGGCCGGGTTCGGTGGTGGGGTTCGACATCGCCCGCACGTCCAACCCCGTGCCCAACCTCGGGGTGGCCCAGAGCATCGTCAACCTGGGCGGCTTCCTGGCCAGCCTGCTCGTACTGGCCACGATGGGGGTCGTGCTGGACGCGCTCGGCGGGTTCGGCTTCGAGGCGTTCCGGATCGCGTGGCTCGTCCAGTACCCCGTGTGGCTGGTCGCGGTGATCGGGATCGTGGTCACCCGGCGGAAGGCGCGCCGGATCGATGCCGCGCGCGGCGTCGTGCCGCGGCCGCTCCGCCAGGTCCTCGGCCGCAGCCGGTCGCACTGACGTCCCGGCGCTAGGCGGACGAGTCGCCCTCGGGGTCGGCCTTGGACCGCCCCGCCAGGGCGTCGCGCAGCAGATCCCGCGCCCGGTCGATCATCGCCATCGGCGTCCCGACGAGCAGCGCGCGCGGGGCGGACTCGTTGCCGGGGTGCGGGTGCGTGGGTGCCAGGGACGACGCCAGCCGGAGGGCCGCCGCCATCGCGGCGCGCTCCGCCGGCTTGGTGGCGGCGCGGAGGCCGGCGAACTCGCTGCTCTCCTCCTTGCCGGCGTGGGCGAGCAGCGCGGTGCGGAACCGGGTGAACAGTTCCTCGAAGCCGGGGTTCGTGGGGCCCAGGGAATCGAGCGCGGCCAGCATCCTGTTCACCTCGCGCTCCTCCTCGACCCGCTCGGCCACCGCGTCCTTCGCGCCCTCGACCCGGCGCTTGACGTAGGGGTGGACGAGCTCCTCCTCCACCGCCTCGTGCACGGCCAGCAGCCGCACCAGGGATCGGAAGGGCTGCTCGCGCTCGGCCGCCGTCGCCGTGGCGACCTGTTCGCACAGCTCCCGGATGGCCCGGTGCTGGTCGAGGAGGAGATCGACGACGTCACCGCGCTGCTGCTGGGTCATGGCTGCTCCTGGATTCGATGGACACGGCTTCCTGGACATGCGCCGATGCGGACACCCAGCAGCGTGGTCCCGTACGGGCGGCACGGGCAGCGGCTCCCGGCGAGCGGAACGAAGTCTCAGCCCGGCGGGTTCTCCGAGCCGGCCCGTGCCAGGTGCGCCCGCGCACGTTCCAGGCGCGCGGCCGGTGGGTCGGCCGCGGTCAGGTCGATCGACACGGTGACCGTCTCCCCGTCGCTCTCCCTCCGCTGCGGGAGCTGCAGCGTCCGCAGCAGGCCGAGCATCGCCGCGTTGCCGGTCAGCACGTCGGCCACGATGGTGTGCAGTCCGGCCTCGCGCCCCACGTCGACGAGTCGCTCGAGCATCAGCCGGCCGAGGCCCTGGTGCTGCAGCGCGTCGTCGATGACGACGGCGAGCTCCGCGCTGCGCTCGCCCGGCCGTCCCTCGTACCGGGCGACGGCGACCAGATCGGTGCCCCGCATCGCCACGAGGGCGAACCGTGCCCGGCCGTCGACGCGGGTGAATCGCTCGACATCCGCGGGTGCGAGATGCGGCCGCGCCCCGAAGTAGCGGCGGTAGATTGAGTCGGCGGACAGGCGGGCGTGCAGGGCCACGAGCGCGTCGCCATCCGCCGGCCTGATGGGGCGGACCTCGAGCGGCGTGCCGTCGCGCAGCAGGACCTCGTCCCGGGGCGATCCGGTCTCCATGGCGCCCTCTAGCCCCGCGCCGCGTCGAGCACGGTCCGGGCCGCCTCGGCGGCTGTCTTCGCGGCCACCTCGACCGGCAGCGCCCGGAACTCCGGAGTGTTGACCTCCACGCACCACGGGCCCGCGAAACCGGTCGCCTGCACCGCCCGCACCAGACCGACCACGTCCAGCTCACCGTGTCCGGGCAGCCGCCGGGCGGCCCGGGCCTGCTGCAGGAAGTCGGCGTGCACCCGCGGGCCGTCGTTGAGCTGCACCGCGGCGACGCCGGCCCCTGGCAGGTCGTCGAGCGCGTCCAGCCCGGCGCCGCCGTTGAAGAAGTGCCAGACGTCGACCATCAGCCCGGCGTTGGCGGCTCCTGCCCGCCGCAGGAGGTCGACGGCGGCGCCGACGTCGGGCAGCGCCGACCACGGGAACGCCTCCAGCGCGACGAGCAGGCCCCGCTCCCCCAGCCGTCCGGCCAGCTCGGCCAGCCGCGCCGCTGCGGCCTCCGGCTCCAGGTCGCCCGGGCGGAACTCCCCCGCGGTGACGTGCCGGCCGCCCAGGCCGGCGGCAACGGCCTCCACGCCGGCCACGACGTCGTCGGCGGCGACCGGTTCGAGCGCCCAGCCCCCCAGGAACTCGATCTCCACCAGGCGCAGCCCCGCGCCGTCGAGCAGCGCGCGCATCCCCGCCACGTCCAGCCCCGACGCCCGCGTGCGGGCGAGATCGTCCACGTGCAGCCCGAGGCCGGAGAACCCGGCAGCCGCGGCCGCCTCGCAGCGCCGTTCGAAGCCGTGCCGCGGCGGTTCGCCGAATCCGGCGCCGGACAGGGTGAAGAAGCTGGCGACGAGTTCCGGGTCGCCGTCCGAACCGGTCGCCTGCTCAGCCACGATAGGCGGCGGCCTCGACCATGAACCGGGCGTTCTCGCCCGGGCGGCCGAAGGCGGCGGACTCGATCGCCGACCGCGCCGGACGGTGGTTCCCGAAGCGCTCGGCCCAGACCTCGTTGAAGACCGGCCGGTCGCGCTGGAGGTCCCGCATGACGATGCCGACCCGCACGACGTCGGTCAGCGCGGCACCGCCGGCGGCGAGGATGGCGGCCAGGTTGTCGAACAGCTGCTCGGCCTCGGCGCGGGCGTCCTCGGGGATCGCGCGTTCCTTCGGGTCCGCCCCGAACAATGCGGAGACGTGGATCCAGCCACCCGCCTCCACGGCCTGCGGGACCGGTCCGACGTGTGCCGGGGCGTCGTCGGTGTGGATGATCCGCACGGTGCCTCCTAGATCGACCAGTGGACGGTGAGCTCGCGCCGGGCTCCGAAACGCTCCAGGTGGCGGGCCAGGACGTCCTGCACGCGGGCGAGCGACTCGTCGTCCGCAGCGGTCGCCTCGAGCACGAGCCGCCCGGCCTCCGGCCGGACGATGCCGACGCCGTAGGCGAACAGCAGCCGTCCGCCCTCGGGCACCCCGTCGACCGGCTCGACGGTGTTCTTCCGCCCGAGGTGCGCCAGCAACTGCTTGGCGTAGCGCTCGGGTGCGTCGGTGACGACGGCGGTGATGGATGTGGGCACGGTTCCTCCTCCGCTGGCAGCGCCGCCGAGCCCTCCGGCTAGGCGCCGTGGACCTCGATCGCACCGAGACCGTCGAACTCGAACGTGACGCTGCCGCCCGGCACGACCGGCACCGGTGCGGTCACCCCTCCGGAGAACACGAGGTGGCCGGCCCTCAGGCCCTCTCCCTCGGCCGCGAGCTCGTTCGCCAGCCAGGCCACCGACGCCGCCGGGTGTCCCATCACCGCCGCACCCGCGGCCGTCATCGCGACCTCGCCGTCCACCCGGACGACGCAGCCGAGCAGCCGCAGGTCCCCCAGGTCGTCCGGGCGGCGGGCGACCGGCCCCAGGTAGAACGCCCCGGCGCTCGCGTTGTCGGCCACGACGTCCGAGAGGGTGAACCGGAAGCTCTCGTACCGGGAGTCGAGCACGTCGACGGCGCCGAACACGACGTCCGTGGCCGCGAGCACCGAGGTGACCGTGGCCGGCGCCTCGATGTCCCGGGCGAGGAGGAAGGCGATCTCGGACTCCACGCGGGGATGGATGAACCGGTCGAGCCGCACCGGGTCGCCGTGGGTGGCGAGCATGCTGCTGGTGACCCGCCCGTACAGCGGCGCGTCCAGCCCCATGGCCTGCTGCTTGTTGCGGCTGGTCAGGCCGAGCTTGTACCCGACGAACGTCTCCCCCGCGTCCAGCTTCGACTGCACGAACAGCTGCTGGGCGCGGTACGCGGTGGCGGTGTCGACGTCGGGGTGGTCGTCGCTGATCTGCGCGATCCCCTTCCGGTCGCGCTCGGCCGCGATGAGGATGTCGGCGATCCCCTGGGCGTCGATGGCTCCGTCCGACGGCACGACGGGCCTAGTCCGAGAAGCGCACGGTCACGGGCCCGAGGTGGTCGAACTCCGCCCGGAACACGTCTCCCGGCTGCACCGGCACCATCTTGTGCACCGCACCCGGCAGCACGATGTCACCGGCCTTGAGGCCCGAGCCGAAACTGCCGAGCTTGTTGGCCAGCCAGGCGACGCACCGCGCCGGATTGCCCAGGGCCGCGGCGCCGGCCCCGGTGTCGATCACTTCCCCGTTCCGGGACACGACCACCCCGAGGAGGCGGAGGTCGAGCTCGGTCACCGGCCGCATCCGCCCACCGACCACCAGCAGTCCCGACGACGCGTTGTCGGCGACGGTGTCGATGAGCTTGATCTTCCAGTCGGCGACCCGGCTGTCGACCACCTCCACCGCCGGCAGAGCGCCGGCGATGGCGTCGAGCGCGGTCGGCGTGCTGACCCCGGGGCCGGCGAGGTCGCGCGCCATGACGAACGCGAGCTCCGCCTCGACGCGGGGCTGCACGAGCCGGGACAGCGCGATGAGATCGCCGTCCTCGACGATCATCTCGTCGGTCAGGACGCCGAAGTCCGGCTCGTCCACGCCCAGCAGGTCCTGCATCGGTTTCGACGTCAGACCGACCTTGCGGCCGATGATCCGCTGACCGGCCGCGATGCGGCGGTCGATGTTGATCGTCTGGATCGCGTAGGCGTCCTCGATCGCGAGGTCGCTGTGGCGGTCGGTCAGCGGGGCGATCGGCTCGGCCGTCCGGTCCGCCTCCCACAGTTCGTCGGCGAGCTCCTGGTGACGGGCGTCGGTGGACACACCGGCAGCCTGTCGGCTCGTGGCGAGGGGCGGCAACGCCCGCCGGTGAAGTTCCGTGCAGTGGGAACGGACGCTCACCCGGTGGTCGACAGGGCGGCCAGCCGCGCGGCCAGTTCGCGCCGTCGCGCGATGCCCAGCTTCTGGAAGGCGTTGCGCAGGTGGTACTCCACCGTCTTCACGCTCACCACCAGCTCCCCGGCGATCTCCCGGTTGGTCCGGCCCGCTGCCGCGAGGCGGGCCACGACGATCTCCTGGGAGGTGAGGGCGGTGGAGTCGCGGTCCTGCCGGGAGCCGGGATGAAGGCCTGACCCCGCCAGCTCGAGGGCGCAGCGGTGCGCCCACGGCGCGGCACCCAGGATCGAGAAGGTCCGCTGGGCCGCGACCAGGAGGTCGGCCGCCCGCCGGCGCTGACCTGCGCGCCGGAGGAACTGCCCGGCGGCCAGTTCGACCTTCGCCCGCTCGAAGGGATACCCCGCCCCGTTCGCCGCCGCCAGGGCATCGCCGAACGCCGCCTCCGCCCGGTCCGGACGGCGTGCGGCCGCCTCGACCCGCCCGCGGGCGCGCGCGAGCCGCGCCACGGCGGACTGCCGTCCGCGCGCCGCCGCCAGCGCCTCGTGCGGCCGGAGGAGTGCGTCCGCCTCCGCCACGCGACCGGTCGCCACGAGCGCCTCGGCATAGAGGTCGGCCCACGACCAGAAACCGGGCTCGTCCACGGCCGCCCGGATCGGGAAAGCGGGTACCGGCGCCAGGGCGGCGAGGACGCCGTCGACGTCCCCCCGTGATTCGGCGAGTCGGGCGCGGCTCACCGCGAGCGCGAGCACCGAGCGCTCGTAGTCGTCGGGCGGGGCGGCCCCGGGGCCGGTGAGCACCGCCTCGGCGACTGCCCACTCGCCCCGCGCGGCGGGGACGAGGGCCGCGATGCTGGTCACCATCGCCTGGAGGAAGCCCCACTGCGACTCGTCGTTGACCGCGACCGCCTGCCCGGCGTGGAGCACCGCATCGTCCCAGTCGCCCGCGAGGTAGTCGGCCCGGGACAGGCTGGCGAAGGCGAAGGCAGCCGTGTTGAGCACGCCGAGCTCCCGGGCCGTGGTCGCGACGGCGAGGAGATCCGTGCGGGCACCGGGGAGGTCGCCCGCCACCAGGCGCAGCATGCCGCGGGCGGACCGCGGCTGGAGCCAGCCGACGCCGGCGTCGCCCGGGTCCCCGTCGGCGTCCGCGGTCGCCGCCAGCGCCTCGGCCATGCGGCCGCTGTAGGCGAGGGAGTGGGCGAGGTAGGTCTGGGCCGTCTGCCTGGTGGCCGACCCCGGCTCGGCCAGCTCGATGGCCCGCAGACACCACTCGACGGCGCCGGCGGCGTCCAATCGCCCGTACCGGTGGATCCCGTACTGCAGCGCGATTCCGGCGGCCACGGGCGGGGCGGTGCTGGGTGCGCACTGCTCCCACGCGCTGCTCAGGAAGGACTCCGTGACGGCCGGCTCCCCGCGGGCCATCGCCAGCGAGCCCAGGACGAGGTCGCGGAGCGGACTGCCGGGCAGGGCGCGGACCGCGCCGGCGTGGGTCCCGGCGGTCGCGGCGTCGCCGGTCTGCAGCAGCCAGCTCACCGCACCGAGCAGCAGGCGCTGTTCCTCGTCGCGATCGGGGGCCAGGCGGGCGGCCTCCAGCCGATGGGCGGCAGCGCTCGGCCATGCCTGACGCAGCGCCTCGCGTTCGGCGAAGCCCGCCAGGTCGGCCGACAGTCCGGCGTCCCGTGCGGGTGCAGCGGCCACGCGGTGCCGCAGGGCGACGGACTCGTCGTCGACCAGTCCGGCCGCGGCGGCGTGCAGGGCCGTGCGCCGGGCGGGTCCGAGCACGTCGAGGAGCGCCGAGCGGACCAGTGGATGCGGGAAGGACAAGGTCCAGGGCACGCGTGCCGTCGATGGCGCGAGCAGTTCACACCCCGCGGCCTCGTCGACCGCCGCGACCGGATCGTCCACCTCGCCCAGTGCCGACACGAGAGGCAGCGGGCTGCGTGGCCCGAGCACCGCCGCGGCGTCGAGCAGTCGGCGCGCGTCCGCGCCGCACGCCTCGTAGCGGCGTTGCACGATCCGGCGGAAGGAGCGCGGCGAGGGCAGCGGCCGGTCCCCCGGCGCCCAGTCACCCGGAGGGAACTCCTCGAGCACCGCCCGGGCGTAGAGGGGGTTGCCCTGGGTGCCGGAGTGGAGTTGCTCCGCCGCGCTCCGGGCGAGGCGGCCCCGACCCAGCTCGGCTCCGAGGTTCCGGAGGTCCTCCTCGTCCAGCCCCTCGAGGTGCAGCACGCTGCCGCGCACCCCGGCGACGATCCGTCGAAGACCCTCGGGGAGCTCCGATGCCTCGGTGTCGCGCACGGCCAGCAGGACGAGCACGGGCTCGGCGACGAGGCGGCGCAGCGCGAACACGAGCGCCTTGAGCGACGGCTGGTCCACCCAGTGGACGTCGTCCACGACGAGCAGCACCGGAGCGTCGCCCTCGATGCCGCCGAGCAGCTGGAGCAGCCGCGACCCGACCGTCACCGCGTCGTCGACCGCCGTTCCCGGGGATCCGGCCGGGAGCAGGAGGCCGGCGCCGGCGGGCCCCGCTGACCTGGCGAGCTGGTCGACGACCCCGTAGGCGAGCAGGACCTCCGTCTCCTCACCGCTGGCCCGGAGCACGACCGGGGGCACGCCCTCGCCCGGGTCGGCGAGGAAGTGCGAGAGCAGCGCGGTCTTCCCGATCCCGGGAGGTCCCTGGATCTCCAGGATCTGAGGTTCGCCGTCCCGCGCCGCCGCGAGCCGCGTGCGCACCGCAGCCAGTTCGGGCTCTCGACCGACGAAGCCGTGCATGCGACCCCCGCGATCGGTGCCCTCTGGGGCGGGGGCGGCCGCGTCGCCCGACGGATGACGTCGCCGCAGGCTACCGCCTGACGAGGCTCAGCCGGCCTGGTCGACGTCCGCCACGGGCTGGGCTCCGTTCGGGACCGGCGCCTCGAGGACGGCGCGGTGCAACCGACGGCCCGTGTCGGTGTCGAGGAGCACGTCGTTCCAGTACGCCGCCACGGCACGCTGCGGCTCGGGGTCGTCGAGCTCGAGCACCGCGAGGCCGGTCAGGTCCAAGGGTGCCAGCGCCACGGAGTTGACCACGGCCACTCCCACTCCCGCCCGGGCCAGGGAGACGAGCGTCTGGGGCGTGTCAGCGGTGACCCGGGGCTGGGCGACCACGCCGCGCCGGGCGAGCAGGCGCACGAACTCCGACTCCCCGTCGCCGGACGCACGACAGACGAGCAGCGGCGCGCGCAGCAGCCGGTCCACCGTCACCAGGGATCCCCCGCGCGCCAGCTCGTGGTCGTCCCGAACCACGACGTGAAGGCACTCACGCCACAGCACCCGTTGACGGAGACCGGCGGCGGCCGGCTCTTCGAGCTGCGGGAGCACGGCCAGGGCCGCGCCGTCGGCGACGAACCGGCGCTCGACGTCGTGCCAGCTCCGCTCGGCCAGCTCGACCCGGAGGCCGGGCCGTTCGGCCGTCACCCGGGCCAGGACCCGCGGGAAGAGCGCGGCGCCGACACACGCGGTGGTGATCAGGGTGAGGCTGCGCTGGTCGAGACCCCGCAGCGCCGCGATCGCGGTCCGCGCCGTCCCGACCCCGGCCACGATGTCGCGGGCGTGCCGCGCGAACACCTCGCCCGCGGGCGTGGGGGCGACCGGCCGGCGGGTCCGGTCGAGCAGCCGGACCCCGAGCTGGCGCTCGAGCGAGGCGATGTGCGCACTCACCCGGGACTGCGAGCGGTGGATCTCCTCGGACGCGGCGGTGAAGCCGCCTCGCTCGACGACGGCGAGAAACGTCTCCAGCCAGTCGAGGTCCACGCGCACGAGCGTGCCCGGACGCCTCCTCGCTCGCCCCAGTGACGAACCCCAGGATCGCCCACCGAACCCCAGGTAAGGCGATCGCTCCATGCGTCTTCCGGATGGCCAGGGGGGTAAGACGCGCTGGTGACCGGCGCGGCCGCCATGCTTCCCTCCAGCGTGACGCCGATCACAGGACGCCCACGGAGGTCGTCCTCGAGTCTCAGCAGAGGGGCCACGATGGCCGGTAACTCCACGGAGTCAGGGCGCTCCGTCACGAACAAGATCACGTCGATCCTGATGACGTTCACCGAGGGCAGTGAACACACGCTCACGGAGATCTCGCGGCTGGCGGGCCTGCCGATCTCCACGGCGCACCGACTCACGTCCGAGCTGGCGTCCTGGCGTCTGCTCGAGCGCACGCCGGACGGCCGGTACCGGGCGGGGCTGGCCCTGCGCATGATGGGGACCGGCGACTCCTGCCAGCCGGCCCTCCGCGAGCGGGCGCCGTGCGTCCTGGAGGACCTCTCCCGGGTCACCCGCTGCCGCGCGCGGCTGGGGGTCCTGCACGAACTCGAGGTGGCCTACATCGAGAAGCAGCCGGGGCCGCGCCCGGTGTCCGGTTTCATGCCGGCGGCGACCTTGCCCGTGCACCCGACCGCGCTGGGGCGGGCGCTGCTCGCGTTCGCCCCGCCGAGCGTGGTGGAGATGACGATCCTCCGTGGTCTCCGCGCGTACACGCCGCACACGGTCACGGCACCCGACCGGTTCCGCCGAGCGCTCGCCGTGGTCCGGCTGACCCGTGTCGCGGTCACCCGGTTCGAGCTCGAGGCGACCAGCTGCGGTGTGGCGGTGCCGGTCTTCGGGCCGGGCGGCGAACTCGTGGCGGCGATCGAACTCACCGTGCCGGACCTGGGTCGGGAGCTGCAGCCGGTGATGGCGGCCCTGTCGATCGCCGCACGAAGCCTGTCCCGCGAACTCGGCGGAGGAGCATCGTCGCAGGCGGAGCCGGTCCGGGGGGTCTACGCCACCGTCCCCGAGCGCGTCGTCCAGAGCGTGGGCTGACCCGACGGGACGTCCGCCGCCGGGACCACCGACCCGGCCTCAGGTGCGGACGTAGGTCCCGGGCCCGTCGCCCAGGACAGGGTGCCGCACGCTGCCCGTGCCCGGCGGGTCCTGCATCGGGCCCGCGTGCTCCTTCGACCAGCTCGCCCAGTCCTCCCACCAGGATCCGCTGATCCGCTCGGCGGCCGACCGCCACTCCGCCGCCGTCGCGGGCAGCGCGTCGTCGGTGGGAGCGACCTGGTACCACGCCTTCGGGCCGGGAGGGTTGACGATGCCCGCGATGTGCCCGCCGCTGCTGAGCACGAACCGCACCGGCCCGCTCACCAGTCCGGTCGTCTTGTAGGACGACTCCCACGGCACGATGTGGTCGTTGACGGCGCTGACCACGTAGGCGGGGGCCTTGATTGCGCCGAGGTCGATCGCCTTCCCCGCGATCTCCAGAGTGCCTGCGGCCAGCTTGTTCTCCACGTAGAAGTTGCGCAGGTAGAAGGAGTGCATGGCGGCGGGCATCCGGGTGCCGTCGGCATTCCAGGCCAGGATGTCGAAGACCGGCGGATCCTCGCCCATGAGCCAGTTCGAGACCACGTAGTTGAAGATCAGGTCGTTGGCACGCAGCACGTCGAAGGTGCCGGCCATCGACGCCCCCTCCAGCACGCCCTCGCGCTGCATCTTGCGTTCGAGCTTGTCCACGGTGGCCCGGTCCGTGAACAGACCCAGCGCGCCGGGCTCGGCGTAGTCCAGCATGGTGTTGAACAGCGTCACCGTGCCGATCCGGCTGTCGCCGGACTGCGTCAGGTACGCGCTGGTGATCGCGGTGAGCGCACCGCCCAGGCAGAGACCGGCGATGTCGATCGTCTCGGCGCCGGTGACGTCCTGGATGACGTCGAGAGCGGTATGCGGACCGTGGACGAGGTAGTCGTCCATCGTGACGCCGGACCTCTCCTTCGACGCGTTCCGGTAGCTGATCGCAAAGACGGTCCGCCCGTGCTGCACCGCCCATTCGATGAAGCTGCGGCCCGGGGCGAGGTCCATCACGTAGTACTTGTTGATCCACGGAGGGCTGCAGAGCAGCGGGCTGGCGTGCACCCGAGGGGTCTGCGCCTCGTACTGCAGCAGTTCCATGAGGTCGTTGCGGTAGACCACCTTGGCCGGCGTGGCCGCGAGGTTGCGCCCGACCTCGAACGGCCGCATGTCGACCTGCCGGGGGCGCCCCTCGTTGTTGAGCAGGTCGTCGGTGAAGTTGCGCGCGCCTCGCAGCAGGCTCATCCCCGCCGTCTCGAACGCCCGCCTGAGGGCGGCCGGGTTCGTCGGGAGGAAGTTCGTCGGGGCGAGCGCGTCGAGCATCAGCTCGGTGGCCATCGCCGCCTTGCGCGTCGTCCCCTCGTCCAGCTCGGCGGCCCCCACCAGGTCGCGCGCCGCCCGGCAGGCTGCCAGATAGCTCAGGCGTACGCCCGCGAAGAACGGATTGCCGGTCCACGCCGGGTCGGCGAACCGGCGGTCCCTGGGATCGACGGGCACGGGAGGGGCGACGTTCCCACCGAGCCAGGAATCCATGGTGACGACCGGGACGCGCGCGAGGTCCGCGGCCAGTCGCACCGCCACCTGCGCCGACGCCGATGGATGGGCGACGCCGAACCGGAGGACCTGGGACAGCGCCTCGCCGAACCCGGCGGCGTCGGGGTCCTCGAACTGGCTGCTCTCGGGCGCCAGCACATCGGCGGCGCGCTCGCCGACCTCCCGAGGCGACGGGACCTGCTCCTGGGCCATCTGCTCATGCTGGACCGGAATCGCGCCTCTGGGACCCCCCTCCCGCTCATCGGAAGGAGAAGTGTCGTGCCGGGCCGACGAGGTTGCCGCTCGCGCCGGCGCTCCGGCCACGAGGTGCTGCCGCCCAGCACGAGACGTTCGCTGGCCGGAAACGTCTACACCACGACGCGGCCGGCGCGGGAGGCTGCTGGGATGGAGGAACGGAGCACCGATGACCGCTGAGACAGCCGTTGCGCCGCGTCAGAGGCCCGGCCGGACCGCGGGCCTGCGGACCGCGGTCGCCACGGTGTGCCTGTCGGGCACGCTGGAGGACAAGCTGGCCGCTGCGGCCGCCGCCGGCTTCGACGGCGTGGAGATCTTCGAGCCCGACTTCGTCGCCTCCCCGTGGTCGGCGGCGGAGGTGCGCTCGCGGTGCGCCGACCTGGGTCTGTCCATCGACCTCTACCAGCCGTTCCGTGACTTCGACGCCGACGACCCCGGCGTCCTGGCGGCGAACCTTCGCCGCGCGGAGCGCAAGTTCGACGTCATGGAGCAGCTCGGCACCGACCTGGTCCTGGTCTGCTCGTCGGTCTCACCGAACGCCCTCGACGACGACGAGCACATCGCCGATCAGCTGCACCGGCTCGCCGCGGCCGCCGGCGAACGGGGCCTGCGGATCTGCTACGAGGCGCTCGCGTGGGCCCGCTTCGTCAACACCTACGAGCGGTCGTGGGACATCGTCCGGACGGCCGACCATCCCGCGCTCGGGTTGTGCGTGGACAGCTTCCACATCCTGTCCCGAGGTTCCGACCCGGCCGGCATCGCCGACATCCCGGGCGAGAAGCTCTTCTTCCTGCAGCTGGCCGACGCCCCGCACATGAGCATGGACGTGCTGCAGTGGAGCCGCCACTACCGGTTGTTCCCCGGGCAAGGCGCGTTCGACCTTCCGGAGTTCCTCGGCCATGTCCTGACCGCCGGCTACACCGGCCCCCTGTCGCTCGAGGTCTTCAACGACGTCTTCCGGCAGGCCGACCCCGGCCGGGCGGCGCTCGACGCGCTGCGGTCCCTGCTCGCGCTCCAGGAGGAGACGGCGCCTCGGCTGTCGCCCGAGGTCCGGCAGCGCGTCCAGCTGCTCGAGCTCCCCCGTCCGCAGCGGCTCGACGGTCACGCCTTCGTGGAGCTGGCGGTGGATGGCGGCTCCGCGGGTCACGTGGAGGGGGCCCTCCAGTCACTCGGCTTCACCCGGACCGGGCAGCACCGCTCGAAGCCCGTGCAGCTGTGGGAGCAGGGCGACTCCCGGCTGTTGCTGAACGCCGCGACCGGACGCCCGGGAGCGTCCGTCGCGGCGCTGGGTGTCGAGACCGCGGACGCCGCGGGGTCCACCCGGCGGGCGGAGGCACTGCTCGCGCCTGTGCTGCCGCGGGTCAGGGGACAGGCGGAGGCCGACCTGTCGGCCGTGGCAGCCCCGGACGGCACGTCGGTCTTCTTCTGCACGACCGGGTCCGGCGCGTCGGGCTGGCGGGCCGACTTCGCCCCTACCGACGTGGACGGACCGGCCGGTGCTTCGCTCGGGATCACGCACGTGGACCACGTCGCCCTGGCGCAGCCGTTCGACCACTTCGACGAGGCGGCCCTGTTCTACCGGTCGGTGCTCGGTCTCCAGCCGCAGCACTCCTCGGAGGTGGCCGCGCCCTTCGGCCTCGTCCGGAACCGGACCGTCAGCGATCCGGCGGGAACCGTCCGGATCGGCATGAGCGTCTCGGTGCTGCGCCGTGGGACGGAGTGGCAGCCCGGCGTGACCGATCCCCAGCACGTGGCGTTCGCGGCGCGCGACGCGATCGCTGCCGCACGGGCGGCCCGGGCCGCGGGTGCCCCCCTGCTCGCCATCCCGGACAACTACTACGACGACCTCGATGCCCGGCTGGCGCCGCCGCCCGCCCTGCTCCAGCAGATGCGCGAACTCGGCGTCCTGTACGACCGGGACGCCGACGGTGAGTTCCTGCACTTCTACACGGAGATCCTCGGCGGCCGCCTGTTCTTCGAGATCGTGCAGCGGATCGGGGGCTACGCCGGGTACGGCGAGCTCAACGCCCCCGTTCGCATGGCCGCCCACCGCCGTCAGCGCGCAGCCGGGGCGACCGCCGGCCACGGGACGACGTGAGCGGCAAGCGCCGGCCGGGCGGGCGTGGATCCTCCGGGTCGACCCGCCGACCCCCTGCCCCACGCCGATCCCGGCAAGGAACCGCGACGACGCCCTACGGGGAGCCGAACGACGTCGACCTGCACCCCCGTGACCGCGGCCCCGTCCGCGCCTTCGTCCGGGACGTCGTCGACGCGCGCCGCGGGCCGGTCGGCCTCCTGTTGCCGGCCGCGGGCATCACCGTCACGTGCGCCTTCGCACCGGCCTCGGACCTGCAGCGGTACCTGCTGCTCGGCAGCCTCGTCCTGCTCGCCGCAGTCGCCGTCGACGCGGTCCTGCTGGGAGTGGAGGTCACCCGGCGGGCCCGCGCGCAGTTCCCCGGCGAGGACGTGCCGGGGCCGTCGACGGCCTGGTACGCCTTTCTGCGAGCGCACCGGTCACGCGGGGCCCGGCGCCCTCCCCCGAGGGTGATGCCGGGACGGCGGCCCTCTCCCCCGAGGTGAGCTCGCCCACGCCGGTCGGGTTCGCCGCATGAGTCGATCGCCGGCCGGCGGCGGCGACGCTCGCCGCCGAGCAGGGACTCCGGGCGGCCGCTGACGGTCGGCCCGCACCTCGCGGCGGGCGGCAGTGGTCGCCTGGGGCGTCGGGTCGTCGCACCTCCGGCGCTCGCGGGCCTACCGTGGAGGGGCGGTCGACCCGTCCCTTCCGGAGGCGCCGGAGCGGGGCGGCCCGTCGGTCGACACCACGCCACACAGAAGGGCGCTGCGCACATGCCGAGCAGATCCCCGGGGGCCATCGAGAGCTTCCGCCGGCGCGTCAGCGAATCGATGCTGCGCACGGGCACCGAGTTGGCCATCGATCAGCGTGAGATGGAAGCACGGATGGCGGCAGCGGACAATCGGAACACGGCATTCAGCAGCGCGCACGGGGCGGTCGCCATGGCCCGCTGGGCCGACTCGGCCGTCCTCTGGCTCGCCTGGCGCATCCATCCGCGCTCGTTCACGCCGCACCCCTAGCGAGGGCCGGCACGGCCTTAGCAGACGACGTCGACGGGTCGCCCGGTCCTCGCCGACTCGACGACCGCGTCGACCACGTGGAGGCTCTTCAGGCCGTCCCGGCCGCTGCAGATCGGCTCCGCCTCGCCGCGTATGACGGCCACGAAGTGCTCGACCTGGTTGGCCAGGGGATCGCTGCGCTCGAGCTCCATCGTGGACGTCTCGAACGGCTCCTCCCAGGAGCGCGTGCCAGGGAAGACCTGGAGGCGCATCGTCGGTACCGACAGTGATCCGGCGGTCCCGGCGAGGTGATAGCAGTCCTCGTCGGGATAGGCCGCGTAGCTTTCGTTCTCCTGCGAGGTCTGCTCCCACGACCGGGCCGACGCCGCCGTGTCGGACAGCAGGAAGGTGCCCAGCGCACCGTTGGCGAAGGTGAAGACCATCGCCGCGGTGTCCTCGACCGGGAAACCCCGGGTGGCGTCCGACGTCGTCGCCTGCACCCGGACGACGTCGCCGACCAGGGACTGCAGGTTGTTCACGTCGTGGATGAGGTTGAGCAGGATCGGCCCGCCGCCCGGCTGTCGTCGCCAGCCGCCGTTGACGTCGAAGTAGCCGTCGGGCTTGTGGAACAGCGCGGTGCCCACGACGGCGACGATCGAGCCCAGCAACCCGCTCTGCACGATCTCGCGTGCCCTGACCATGATCGGGCTGTAGTTGCGGTGGTGCCCGGTGAGCAGCGGGACGCCGGCGGCCTCGGCCGCCTCGACCAGGCGGGTGGCGCCCTCGACCGTGTCGCCGATCGGCTTCTCGACGATCACCGGCATCCCGGCCGCGACGCACTCGAGGCCGCCGTCGACGTGCACCTGGTTGGGAGTGGCGAGGATGACGCCGTCCGGCCTGTCCCGCTCGAACAGTTCCGTCAAGGAGCCGTAGAGCGGCACGCCGCACCTGTTCGCCACGTCGGGCCCGGTGGGGCCGGGGTCGACGACCGCCGCGATCTGGGCCGAACGGCTGGCGTCGATCTCCTCGAGATGCCGCTTGCCGATCAGGCCGGCGCCGGCCACGGCGATCCGCACCGGGGTGATGGTCAACTCCCCTGCTGGAACAGCTGGTGCAGTCCGTTGATCGCCAAGGGATAGCCGAGGACGCCGAACCCCACGACGATGCCCCGGGCCACCGGGGAGATGAACGAGTGGTGCCGGAACTCCTCGCGCTTGTGCACGTTCGAGATGTGCAGCTCGATCACCGGGAGCTCGGCCCCCTCGATCGCGTCGTGCAGCGCCACCGACGTGTGCGTGTGTGCGCCGGGGTTGTACACCGCACCGATCGAGTTCCCGGCCTTCACCTCACGCCCGGCCTCGTGGATCCAGTCGATGAGCTGGCCCTCGTGGTTGGACTGGCGGAACGTCAGATCCAGGCCGAGCCTACCGGCCTCCTGCTCGCACATCTTCTCGACGTCGGCGAGTGAGGTACTGCCGTACACCTCCGGCTTGCGCGTACCGAGCAGGTTCAGGTTGGGACCGTTGAGCACGAGCACGGACGTCATGACGCCTCCTTGAGGTCGGGCAACGAGAGCGGGCGGCCGGGCCGACGGAAGTCGACCCGGCCGCCCGGTGTCCGCGGTAGCGGGGTTGTCAGGTCAGCTGACCGAGGCGCGGATGCGCTCGTACTCCTCGCGGGGGACCTCGGGCGCGTCCTTGTTGCCGAGGTCGTTCATGTGCACCCGGTAGGTCTCCCGGGCCGAGAACGCGGCGAGGGCGGCGATGATCCCGATGCCGGTGGTGATGCTCCCGACGATCAGGGGCACGTTCGACCCACCCGGAGCGATGATCGCGTACAGGGTCGGCAGGAACGCCGTGATCATGGTGCCCAGGTTCTGCGAGACCGCGAACGCCGTCACGCGGGTCCTGGTCGGGAACAGCTCCTGGTAGAAGGACGGGAACACCGCGTTGTAGAACTGGTAGACGACGCCCCACATCAGAACGGCGAAGACGAAGGTCATCAGCACGTTGTTCTGGCTGATGAAGTACAGGTAGACGAAGGACAGCGGCGTCGAGCCGAGCGCGCCGGCGATGATGCACGGCCGCCGGCCGATCTTGTCCGACAGGTTGCCGATGAACGGGATGATCGCCACGGCGACGGCGTTGCCGACGACCGAGACCCACAGATACATCGCCGTGCTCATACCGATGCCGTACTCGTCCTCATTGGTGGCGTACGCCGCACCGAAGACGGTGGCCGCCAGCGGCACAGCGTTCATCAGCGCCATGCAGACCACCCGCAGCATGTCCGGGCCGCTCTCCTTGACCGCCTGGACGATCGGGGCCTTGGGCACCGTGCCGTGCTCGGCCTCCTCCACGAAGGCGGGAGTCTCGTCGACCTTCTTGCGGATGATGTAGCCGGCGTAGACGACCACGGCGCTGAGCAGGAACGGGATCCGCCAGCCCCACGAGAGGAAGGCACCCTCGGACATGATCGCGGCCAGGGGCAGGAACACCGCAGCCGCGAGGATCTGCCCCGCCTGAACCCCTTGCAGGGTGAAGCTGGCGTAGAAACCGCGCCGCCCGAACGGTGCGTGCTCCACGATCATCGCGCTGGCGCCGGAGATCTCCCCACCCACGGCGAACCCCTGGATGAGACGAGTGATCACCAGCAGCGTGGGCGCGAGGATGCCGACCTGCTCGTACGTGGGCAGCAGTGCGACGCCGAACGTCGCCACACCCATCAGCAGCATGCACAGCACCAGCACGTTCTTGCGGCCGTGGGTGTCGCCCCAGTGACCGAGCACGAAAGCGCCGATGGGGCGGGCGACGTAGCCGACGCCGAATGTCGCCAGCGAGGCCACGACCGCAACCTGTGGGTCGTCCGGGTTGAAGAAGACCGTCGGGAACACCAGCGCGGCGGCCTGGGCGTAGATGAAGAAGTCGTAGTACTCGAGCGCGCTGCCCGCCCACCCACTGGCCGCTGCCTTCTTCGGCGTCTTCGCATGTTCCGTGGGCTCATGGGAGCCGGCCGGCTCAACGATCTCGTCCTGCACAGGGACCTCCTCAAGGCGGAACACCGCATGGGGCGGCGCAATGTGGTCAGTGCAGCGGTCGGCCCACCGCACGGCAACCGGTCGGGCGGCTGTTTCCGCTGAACGGCAAGCCGCACGTCGCGGGGCGGGACCGGATGGCCCCGATGGTGGGCTCAGGTCACGAGGAGGCGGGATGGCCCCGCGCATCCATCGCGCTGGGTGGCGGCACACGTCCGGTTGCGAGGTGGCGCGCCACGCGCGCGGCCCGGTCCACGCGCGGCCGCAGCCGCCTGCGGGCTACCCGCGCCGGGAGCAACGGCGGCGACCGACGGCCGGCCGCCGGCCGCACCCTGCTTCTCGCCCTCCCGGGCCGTCTGGTCGAGGTGCGCGGGTCGAGGGACGTCGCGGAGGCGTCTCATCGGAACCCGGGTGGTCACATCCTGGTTCGCAGCAGCAGGTTGGCGACCCCGAACAGCGCACCGACGGCCGTGAGGAACCACCCGAAGGCCGCCACGTCGCCTCCCGACCTCGACAGCGCGAGGTACAGGCCGATCAGGACGACGAGTCCACTGATGACGAGCGCCACGTTCGCCTGGAGCTGCATACCGAACGTTAACGCGACGGGAGAGCGGACCGGCCGAGCGCCGTTCAGTGGAACGAACCCGCCGACGGCAGCGCCGGCCGGCGTCCTGTCATCCCGCTCGCTCGGACGCCGATTGCTGCATCGGCAGGGACGCCGGTTGCGCAGCGGGTGTGACGCTCGGGGCATCGCGGTCCGCGCGCACGTCCCGCCGAAGCTCACCGGCCTGCTCGTGGGCCTGCTCGAAGGTGATGATGCGGTGGCCGCGATTCTTGGTGAACACCAGCGCGCGCAGCCAGGTGTAGAGCGTGCCGAGCCGGTTGCCCCAGCCGATCAGGTACAGCACATGGATGAAGCCCCACATGACGTAGGCGAGGAAACCGGTGACCTTCATGCTGAACGCGTCGGCCACCGCGGACTTGTAACCGATGGTGGCCATGCTGCCCTTGTCGAAGTACTTGAACGGTTCGATCCTCTGGTCACCGGACAGTCGGGCCTTGATGAGCTTCCCGACGTACTTGCCCTCCTGCATCGCCGGTTGCGCGATGCCGGGAAGCCCGTTCAGGGACACCATGTCGCCGATGGCGAAGACCTCGGGATGCCCAGGCAGCGAGCAGTCGGGCCCGACCTCGATACGGCCCGCGCGGTCGGTGGTGGCGCCGCTGCTGGCTGCCAGCAGCTTCGCCAGCGGTGAGGCGGCCACGCCCGCGGCCCAGATACGGGTACGGGTGCGGATCGTCTCCTCGCCGTCCGAACCCTTGACGGTCACCGAGTGCTCGTCCATCCCGACCGCCAGCGTGCCGGTGCGGATCTCCACCCCCATCTTCTCCAGGCGCTTGTGCGTGTACGCCTGCAGCTTGGGAGCGAAGGGGGGCAGCACCGAGGGCGCGCCCTCCAGCAGCAGGATCCGCGCCTCCCGCGTGTTGATCGACCGGTAGTCCTGCGGCAGCACGGTGTGCGCGAGCTCGGCCACCTGCCCGACGAGCTCGACGCCGGTCGGCCCGGCGCCGATCACCACGAACGTCAGCCACTCGGCCCGCTCGGCTGGATCGGTCGACAGCTCGGCCATCTCGAACGCGGACAGGATGCGGTCGCGCAGGTGCCGCGCGTCCTCGATCGTCTTCATCCCCGGAGCGAACTCGGCGAACTCGTCGCGACCGAAGTACGAGTGCGTGGCGCCGGCCGCGACGACCAGCGAGTCGTAGGGCAGCTCCAGCGGCCGGCCGTCGGGCCCCTCCGCGTGCACCACCCGCCGGTCGAGGTCGAGATCGTGCACATCGGCGAGGAGCGCCCGGGCGTTGGTCTGCTTCTTGATGACGCTCCGCAGGGCGGGCGCGATCAGGCCGGGCGGCAGGATGCCCGCCGCCACCTGGTAGAGCAGCGGCTGGAACAGGTGGTGGTTGGTCCGGTCCACGACGGTCACGTCGACGTCGGCGTGCTGCAGGGCACGGACCGCGTTCAGACCGCCGAACCCGCCGCCGACCACCACGACGCGATGCCGATGCGCCGGCTCGGGCGCCGATGTCGCTGCCGATGTCGCTGTCTCGCGGAGCTCGCTCACGGGACCACCTCCGGTGTCTCGTCCGCCGACCACAGGAAGACCCCGTCCGGTCGTCTGGTCCGTCGCAGGACACGCCGCACCTCGTGGTAGGCGAGGTAGGCGAGGATCTCAGCGATCACGAAGTGCCGCTGCGCTCCGGTCAGCGGCGCGGCGCCGAACAGGTCGGTCGTCAGCTCGAAGACGGTCCGCGGGCGGCTCTCGACGAGATCGCGCACCTGCGTCAGCCGCTTCCGCTTTCCCGCCGCGATCGACTCCGCACGCCGGGCGCCGTCGCGGAAGGGCGTCCCGTGGCCGGGCAGGACCAGCTCGGGCCCGAGGTCGCGCACCCGGTCCAGCGACGACAGGTAGGACCCCATCGGGTCGCGTTCGAACCCTCGCTCGAACGTCACCGGCGGGGACACCACCTGCAGGAGGTGGTCACCGGAGCACAGCAGTCGCTCGTCGGCGTCCCAGAGGCAGACGTGACCCGGTGAGTGCCCGGGCGTGTGCACGACCTCCCAGGTCCGGCCGCCCGTCGCGAAGCGCTCGCCGCCGTTCAGAAGGCGGGACGGCCGGCCCACCGACGGCATGAGGGGCAGCCAGTCCCGCAGCCCCTCCGAGCTCGCTGTCAGTTCCGGGCCGTAGAGGCCGTGGTCGGCGAGCATGAGCATGCGGCGATCGACGGCCTCGTCCGGGTCGGCGTACTTCTCGAGGTCGAGTTCGGTACGGCGGTGCATCCACAGCTCCCCGCCGCTGCGACGCACCACTTCCCCCGCCAGACCGAAGTGGTCGATGTGGGCGTGGGTCACGACGAGCCGTTCGAGCCGGTCGAGCGAGCTCCCCACGGCGGCCAGCGCGGCGCTGACCGCCGCAGTCCCGTCCGGCCCCGGGTCGCCGCCGTCCACACCCGCGGCGATGCCGCAGTCGACCAGGGTGTCGCCGTCGTCGCCACGGAGCAGGTAGGCGCTCACGGTCGGGACGCCGTGGATGCCCAGGGGCAGTGCCAGCCGGTACACCCCGTCGGCGACCTCGGCGGCCTCGATCCCGGCCATTCCCGCTGCTGCGCTCCGGACCCCGGCCGGCACCCGGGTCAGTCCTTCACCTGGGACACCGCGCGGAGCTCGTCGGGGGTGGGCGTCCCGTAGCCGAAGAACTCCAGATAGGCCGGGATCTGCTCGAAGAGCATGTCCTTGCCGACCTGCACCTGGCACCCCTTGTCCAGGGCGGCGCGCAGGAACGGCGTGATCTCCTGCTTCATGACCACCTCGCCGACGAAGGTGGTCGGCGCGATCCGGTCGACGTCCATCGGCAGCGGATCGTCGTCGTTCATGCCGAGCGGGGTGGCGTTCACGACCAGGTCGTACCCCTCCGGGTCCTTCGAGCCGGTCCGGATCTCCATGTTCGGATAGGCCGCCACGAGCCGCTCCCCCAGTGCCTCCGATGCCGCGTCGTTGGGGTCGAACAGCCCCATCATCCCGACGCCGGCGGCGCCCAGGGACGCCGCGATCGGCGAGCCGACGCCCCCGTTGCCCACGACGAGTGCCCGCTTGCCCGTGAGGTCGAGGCCCTTGCGGAGCACACCGCGCACGAAGCCCTCGCCGTCGAACTGGTCGCCGAGGAGGCTGCCGTCCTCGCGCAGCAGCACGGCGTTGGCCGCGCCGGCCACGACGGCCGTGGGCGAGAGCTCGTCGACCAGTTCCATCGTGGTCACCTTGTGCGGCATCGTCACCAGCGCACCGTGGATGTTGCTCATCTTGAACAGGTACGGGAAGAACTCCCGGTACTCCTCGGCCTTGACGCCCATCGGTACGACGACCGCGTCGATGTCGTTCTTCTCGAACCAGGGGTTGTAGATCATCGGCGACTTGAACGCGAACGTCGGATAGCCCAGGTGGGCGATGAGGGTCGTCTTCCCGCTGATCATGAGCGCTCCTCCGGTGGACGCCGTGGCGTGGCGCGGTGCGAGCCCACGCCGTTCCCGCCAGCATCGTGGTCCTGGCCTGTGGACGGCGGGCGACCTTCCTGCCCAGCGGGAACGCGGACTGTTCCCCCGCCCCCGCGGGAGACCATGCACGGACCGGCAGGACGCGGAACGACGCCCCTCGGGGGCGCCGGCAGGAGGAGGATCATGGCCCGAAGAGTCGGTGTCGTCGGCGGCGGCATCATGGGGTCCGGGATCGCGGAGGTCGCCGCGCGAGCCGGGCACGAGGTGCTCGTCCGCGAGGTCGACGACGCTGCCGCGGAGCGCGCGCAGGCGCGGCTGACCCAGTCGCTGGGCCGGGCCGTGCGCGGCGGGAAGTTCACCGAGGCCGACCGGGACGCCGCACTGGCCCGCCTGTCCTTCACCACCGAGCTCGCGGACCTGGCCGACCGGGACGTCGTCGTCGAGGCCGTGGTCGAGGAGGAGAGGGAGAAGTCGGCCGTGTTCACCGCCCTCGGAGGGATCGTCGCACCGGACTGCCTGCTGGCGAGCAACACGTCGTCCATCCCGATCATGAAGCTGGCGTCGGTGACCACCCACCCGGAGCGGGTCATCGGCCTGCACTTCTTCAACCCGGTACCGGTGCTGCCGCTCGTCGAGGTGGTGCCGAGCCTGCTCACCGCACCGGAGACCGTGCGGCGCGCCGAGGAGTTCGCCGAGGGCCTGGGCAAGCACACCGTGCTCTGCAAGGACCGCGCCGGCTTCGTGGTCAACGCCCTGCTGATCCCCTTCCTGCTCGCCGCGATCCGCATGGTCGAGTCCGGCTTCGCGAGCCCCGAGGACGTCGACACCGCGATGGTGGCCGGCTGCGCGCACCCGATGGGTCCCCTGGCCCTGGCCGACCTGATCGGCCTGGACACCACGCACGCGGTCGCCTGCTCCATGTACGCGGAGTTCAAGGAGCCGCTGTACGCCGCGCCGCCGCTGCTGCTGCGCATGGTGGAGGCCGGACTGCTCGGCCGGAAGAGCGGGCGCGGGTTCTTCGAGTATGCAGCCCCTCCGGTGCACGCCACCGCCTGACCGCCCTGCTCCCCCCGGGCCGACCGACGCAGACGCGCCCCGCCACCGGGCTTTCGTGGCGGGGCGCGTGTCCGCGGGGGTCAGCTCTTCAGTTGGTTCTTCACCGCGCCCAGGAACACCTCGGAGCTCTCCCGGACGAAGTTCGCGTGCGTGGCCGCCAGCGTCGTCGCCCAGTCCTGTCCGGTGCCCTTGGCGGCCTGCTCCTCGAGGTCGAGCATCTGCTTGAGCACCCGCTCGTAGCCCTCGAGGAACGTCAGGCCGTTCTTCTTCGCCTGGGCGACCACCTGCTCGCTGAGGTCACGTACGCGCTGCGTCACGGCCTCCAGGTCGACCCCGCCCGCGGGTGTGCTGTCCGTCGATGTCATGGAAGTGACTCCTCTCGTCGGGTGTCCTGCGCCCCCACGGATGCGGAGGTCTGCTCACGGTCGGGCGTGGTATCCCACCGCGCCACGGCCATGCCGGTGATCCACGGATACACCGGCTCGTAGGCCAACGTCCGCGGCCGGACGGGGTCCACGGCTCCGGCCACCGCCAGCCAGCTGCGGATCTCGTGCGCGCCGTTCCCGGCGAGTTCCAGTTCGTCGTCCGGGATGTCGAGCACCTGGTCGAGCTCGCCCCGCTCGAGGCGCTCGAGGAACCAGCGGTCGAAGTCCTCGGCGATGTCACCGACCCGCGGGTTGCCGATCCAGTGCGAGAGGCCGCCGGCGCCGATGACGGCCACCCGCTGCAGACCCGAATACGACCGGATGGCGTCGCCCAGCGCCTTGCCGAACTCGTAGGCCCGCCGGACCGGCACCAGCGGCGGCACCGCACAGTTCTGCACGATCGGGACGAGCGGGATCTTCATGCTGTGGTCGAGCTCGTAGTAGACCGTCATGATCCCGTGGTCGAGCTCCAGCTGGTGGGAGAACGCCGGGTCGAAGCCTGCTTCGAGCGTGTGCCGGGCGATGTGGTTGGCCAGCCCGGCGTGCCCGGGAACCCACACCTTGTCGATCGGCAGCCACTCCTCGGTGGGGCCCCAGTTCTTCTCACCCAGGCCGATGCACAGCTGCGGGAAGTTCTCCAGGAAGAAGTTCGTGTAGTGCTCGTTGGAGAGGACGACGCAGGCCTGCACCCCGCGTTCGACGGCCTCCTCCCGGACGGCGTCCAGCGCGCCGAAGAAGTTGTTGCGCTGTTCCTCCGGTGCCGCCATCCGCGCCGACGACATCATCGGCGCGTGCGAGGCGCAGTACGCCAGGACTACTTCTGCCACCGGGCCTTCCTCTCTTCCTTCTGTCCGAACGGCTCGAGGATCTTCCGGTAGTCGTCGCGCGCGAACCCGGCCGCCCGGCAGAAACGATTGAGCAGGACCTCGTGCAGCCCGAGGTTGTAGAGGGCCGCGATGTCGCGGTTCTCGAACGCCTTGCGTTCGTCGTCGGTCAGTTCGTAGGCGCTGACGTCGAATCCGGCGCGACCGTCGCCGGAGTCCTCGCTGTTGACCTCCCCGGCGCGAACCCAGTCGTAGATGCAGCGGTGCATCTGATACCAGCTCATGGCTCCTCCTCGCGCTCCGGACGGAGATTGGCACGGCGGAACGCCGGCGCCCATGGCGTGGCGGCCACGTTCCGGCCAGTGAGAAGGGGGTGTCCGCACTCCGCTCCCGCGGAAGACAGTGACCGGAGCCGATCGTGCGGAAGCTGGGAGAGCCCATGAGCGTCAACGTCGTACGGAGCGCGCCGGAGCACGTGGCCACCTCCGACATCGGGGCGCTCGACGTCCACGCCCACGCGATGCCACTCCCCCTGCTGCAGCGGCTGGCCGACCGCGGACTCGCCGAACTCGACGAGGTGCCCACCGGGATCGTGCGGCTCGACCCGCGGGTCAGCGGCGTCGGCCCCCGCGCTCCGCTGCCGCTGGCCAGGTCCATGTACGACGTCGACGTGCGCCTGTCGGAGATGGACGAGGTCGGCGTGCACCGGCATGCGGTGTCGCTCCCCCCGTTCCTGTTCGCATCGACGGCGGAGGACCAGGAGCTGGCCACGCGGGTCGTGGCCGAGGGCAACGAGGATCTGGCGACCTACGTCGCGGACGCCCCGGAGCGGCTGCTCGGGCTCGGCTCGGTCGCGCTGGGGTGGCCCGGTGCCGCCGACGAGGCCCGCAGGGCTCTCGACGACCTCGGGTTGGCGGGCATCGCCATCGGGAGCCGCGGCGGCGGACGCGACCTGGACGATCCGGTCAACGACGACCTGTGGGCGCTGCTCTCCGAGCGCCGGACGTTCGTCTTCCTGCACCCGAGCGGGGTCCCCGATCCGCAACGGCAGAAGGACTTCTGGCTGCCACAGCTCGTCGGCTACCCGATGGAGACCGCGCTGGCCGTCGCCCGTCTGGTGTTCGGGCGGGTGCTGGATCGTTTTCCGCTGACGCTGTGCCTGGCCCACGGCGGGGGCTGCCTGCCGTCGCTGCGTGGCCGGCTCGACATGGGCTGGGAACGCAAGGACGTGGCGCGGACCACCGCGGTGCCGCCGAGCGAGTTCACCGATCGGCTGTACTACGACACCGCCGTGTTCTCGCCGGTGCTGTTGCGTCGCCTCGTCGAGGACGTCGGTGTCGGGCACGTGCTGCTCGGCACCGATCACCCGTTCGAGCTCGGCGACCGCACCCCGATCGAGACCGTCCGGGCCCTCGGACTCGACGAGACCGACGAGCGCAGCATCCTCGGCGGCAACGCCGCGGAGCTGCTGGCCCTGCCGGTGCCGTCCTGACCGCCCGCGCCGGGGCCACGGCGGAGTAGCCGGCGATCCCACCCGGTACGTCGCGTCCTCCCTCGTCGGCGCCCGGGCCGGGCACCGACGCCGGCCCGAGCGCCGCGTCCCGCATGTCACGGGACCTGCCCGCCGCGGGGAACGAGCCGGACCGCTACTGCCCGGACGCCCCCGGCGGGGGCCGCCACATCGCGACCATCGTCTTCTCCAGGTCCGCCCACGTGCGCGTCCACTCCACGAACGGCCGCACGCTCGCCTCGAGCGTCCCCAGCTGCTCGTCGAAGCTCTGGAGCTGGGTGATCAGGGCCTGCACCTGGGTGCGGCGGGCCGCGAGGTCGTCCAGGAAGGTGTCCATCTGCTGGGCCGACATCGTCGCCGGCATCGTCGGCAGGCCGGGCACCGCGGCCGTCCCGCCGCCCCCGGCACCCACCCCGGCCATCGACGTCCAGCCCGCCATCATCCGGTCGGCGGCCGCCCGGAGCTGGCCCGCGAAATCGGCGGGGGTCGGCGGTCCGCTCCGGCCGGCCTCGCTCACGTCTCCGCCCACATCATGCCGAGCAGCTCGATCCGCCACTCGCTGTACTCCTCGGGCTCGCTCGTCGTCGACGCGGCGCCGGAACTGCGGCCCAGCGCCGTCAGGGCGATCTCCTTGGCCGTCGCACCGGACCCGAGAGTGCAGATCCGCAGCCCGTTGGCGGCGTCGGCCTGCGCGGCCCGGCCGAGGATGCGGACCAGCGCCGCGCGGGCCGCCACGTCGTCCTCCGTCGACACGTCCTGCGGGAGCACCCCCGTGACGAACGTCAGGCGGGAGTCGGGCTTGAGCGCGGGCAGCGCGGCGGCCACGGCGGGGAAGCGGGCGAGCACACCCTCGGCGAAGAAGTGGTGCACCCGGGTGACCGCCGTGTCGCCCTGCACCGTGAAGGTCGCGGGGAGCTGGATGTACCCCTCGAAGGCAGCGGCCCCGGCGTCGGTGCACACCCGGGGTACATCGTCGATGTCGGCCACCTCCACGACCTCGACGTCGTGCTCACGCAGGACGGCGGCCACGTCGGAGACCAGACCGGCGATGCCGGACACCAGGTAGCGGGGCATGTGCTTCCTCTCGGTTTCAGCTGCGCCGGGGCGGCGCGTAGAGCCAATCCTGTAGCAGGCGCGCGGCCCGCGGCATGACGAGCCACGTCATGAGGGCGGTCACCGCGACGGCCACGACAGCGACGCGCAGGACCACCGGCAGGGCGAACAGCTGCAGCGCCAGGTTGAGGGCCAGTTGCAGGGAGTAGATCCCGACCACCGACACGGCGAACATCTTCCACCGCGGGGGTGCCGGGGCGGTTCGGGACGGCAGGGCGAACCAGGTCTCGAGCCCGGTCACCCGCTGGACGTCGGTGGACTGCACGAGCTCCTCTCCCGCGGCGAGCAGCTCTGCGCGTTCGGGTGAGGACTCCCAGGCCCGCAAGTGCTCGACGCTGTCGAACCGGAAAACGACGTGCCACGGTTCACCGACGTGTCCCGGGCGAAGCATGCCCGCGCCGAGGAAGCCCTGGTGCCGGGTCGCGGCTCGCGTGAGCGCCGAGCTGAACGCCTCGAAGTCGGCCTCCCTGCCCGGCGCGACGCGGCGGGCGACCGTCACGGTCACCGGTTCCCGCAGGGGGGCCGGCCGCTCGGCCATGTCAGCCCACCTCCGCCTCCCAGTCCCGCTGCTCGAGGGAGTCGCGCAGGTGCATGAGGAACAGCGAGGCCGTCGAGCCGTCGAGCGCCCGGTGGTCGTAGACCAGACCGATGATCCCGGTCGGGTGGATCGCGATGGCGTCCCCGATCGCGACCGGTCGCCGCTTCACGCCGTCGGTGCACAGGATCGCGACGTTGGGCTGGTTGATGATCGGGGCCGAGGCGTAGCTGGCGAACGGTCCCGGGTTCGTGATGGTGAACGTCGAGCCCTGCATGTCCGTCATGGGCAGCTTCTTGCCCCGCGCCGCGCCGGCCAGTTCGGTGATGCGCTGGGCGATGCCCCGCATGTTCAGGCCGTCGGCTCCCTTGACGACCGGCACGACGAGGCCCTGCTGGTCCAGGTCCACGGCGATGCCCAGGTTCACGTACGGGTGCAGCGTCATGGTCTTCGCCTCGATGTCGATCGAGGAGTTGACCGTGGGGTAGGCACGCAGGGCGTCGACCGCGGCCCGGGACACGAACGGCAGGTAGGACAGCGACGACCCGGTCTCCTTCTTGAACCGGTCCTTGTGCTTGGCGCGCACGCGCTCGACGTTGTCGAAGTCGACCTCGACCGACGTCCACACGGCCGCGGCGATGCCCTGCGAGGCCTTCATCCCCGCCGCGACGGCGAGGCGCATGCGGGACAGCTCGACGACCTGGTCGCGCGGGTCGCCGCCCGCGGCGGGCGCCGCGGGGCGGGGCGTGGCGGCGGCGGCGGGCGCGGTCGCCGAGCAGGAGCCGACCGAGGATGAGCGCGTCGCGCCGCGGCTGTTCAGCCTGGAACGCGGTGGCGTGGAGCCGACCCCGATCGAGCAGCGGAACGGACGCGCGCTGCGGCTGGTCTGGCTATGGTTCGGCGCCAACGGATCCGCCCTCAGCGTCACCGTCGGCGCGCTGCTGCTCGCGAGCGGGATGAGCCTCCGACAGGGGGTCGTCGCGTCGCTCGTGGGCGTGGGGCTGTCGTTCCTTCCCCTCGGGCTCGGCACGCTCGCCGGAAAGCGCAGCGGCATGCCGACGATGGTCATCTCCCGCGCAACGTTCGGGCTGCTCGGCAACGTGCTGCCGGCCGTGCTCGCCGTGGTCACGCGGCTGTTCTGGGGGGCAGCCTTCCTCTGGCTGCTCGCCACCACCACGCTCGGCATCCTGGGCGATGCGGTGTCGGAAGAGACGCGGCCGTTCGCCTATCTCGGCACGCTGGCTCTCGGGAT
>NZ_SPQL01000004.1 GCF_004570385.1 Blastococcus sp. CT_GayMR19
CGCCCGGGCAATTCTGAGCGTGGGGAACGCAACCCGCGTGGCGCATGAAGTCTCCTGGGTCGCATGTGACACGCGTTGCGGCACCGCAGACTCTGACCAGCGCGCCGTCCACTACTTGTCGATATCGGATCCCTACCGTCCGTACCCAAGCGCATGGTTGAGGCCCACTTCCCGGGTCTCGGCGCAGCTAGACGGAGGCCGACGGTGCATTCCCAGCGCACGACCACCCGGCGCCGTCCGCGCGTCCAGATCCTGGGCAGCGTCCTGGGTCTGGCCATGGTCGTGACCTGTTCCGGACTGCTGGCCCCCTCGACCGCCGGCGCCACTCCCGCGGACGCCGCGGAGGCGTCCCGGCTGGTGCAGCAGGCGGCCCAGGAACTGACCGTCATCGACGAGCAGGTGCACGCGGCCCAGGTCACCGTCGCCGGATTGCAGGACACGGCGACCGCCGCGGCCGGGCAGGCCGCCGCCGCGAACGCCGCGCTCGCCGTCTACGAGCCCCAGCTGCGGGCCATCGCGCAGAGCGGCTTCAAGGGCCAGACCCAGACCGGCGTGGCCGCGTTCCTCACCAGCGAGTCGGCCGACGACCTCGTCCAGCAGATGTTGACGCTGGACATGATCGCCCACTACACCAACACCGTGATCGGCGACGTCGCCGCGGCCCAGGCGGTGGCGGCGGAGGCGCAGGCCGTGGCCGACCAGGCCGCCGCACAGGCTCAGGCGGCCCTCGACCAGCTCGAGGCACAGCAGGCCGAGGTCCAGAAGAAGGTCACCGAGTACGAGGCCGACTTCGCGCGGCTGACGGAGGCCGAGCAGGCGACCGTCACCGCCGCGCTGGCCGGCCCCACGCTCCGCACCCCGTCGACGAGCAGCCTGCCGCTCGCGCCCAGCGAGGCCGCCGGGGTAGCGGTGCGGACCGGCCTCGGCCAGGTCGGCGATCCGTACGTGTGGGGCTCCTCCGGGCCCAACGGGTTCGACTGCTCGGGGCTGACGTCCTACGCCTACGCGGCCGCGGGTGTCTCGCTGCCGCACTCGAGCGCGGCGCAGTCCCAGCTCGGCGTCGAGGTCGCCCGCTCGGACCTGCAGCCCGGCGACCTCGTCTTCTACTACACGCCGATCAGTCACGTGGCCCTCTACATCGGCAACGGGATGATCGTCCACGCCCGCACCTTCGGACAGCCCGTCGCCGTCACCAGCGTGGACCAGCGGGGCTACCGGTTCGCCAAGCGCATCACCGGCTGACGCCGCGCTGACCGGCGAACTTGCTCTTCGGCTCCCCGGCTGGCAGAACCGTCCGGGTGAGCGCCGCGGGCACGTCCGTCGAACACCCGCCTGAGGCGACCCTCTGGCCGGACGCCGTCGGCTTCGGCGACGCGCTGGTCATCGGCCTGGCGTCGACGTCACCGGCCTACTCCCTGGCCGCGGTGCTCGGCCCGATCGTGGCCCTGGTCGGCGTGCACGCGCCGGGTGTCCTGCTGGCCTCGTTCGTGCCGATGCTGCTCATCGCCGGGGCGTTCGCCGCGCTCAACCGCACCGACCCCGACTGCGGGACGACGTTCTCCTGGGTCACCCGGGCGCTGGGGCCCTGGGCCGGGTGGATCGGCGGGTGGGCGATCACGATGACCGGCGTCCTCGTGCTGGGGTCGCTGGCCGAGGTGGGCGTCCGGTTCACCCTGCTGGCGGTGGGCCTGGACGGCTGGGACGAGTCGCCGGTCGTCGTCCCGGCGCTCACGGTGGCGCTCATCCTGACCATGGCCGCCGTCTGCGTGCTCGGGACGGAGCTCTCCGCCAGGCTCCAGAACGGGCTCATCGTGGCCCAGACCCTCGCGCTGGCCGTCTTCGCCGCCGTCGCTCTCACCCGGGGGATCGGGGGGACCAGCCCGTTCGGCGGGCTCTCCCCTTCCTGGGACTGGCTGGATCCCTTCGGCGCCGGCGGGGCGGCGCTGACCGGCGGCCTGCTGCTCGGGGTGTTCGCGTACTGGGGCTGGGAGTCGGCGGTCAACCTCACCGAGGAGACCGCCGACTCGCGTCGCGCACCCGGCCGGGCCGCGGTGCTCTCCACGGTCGTCCTGCTGCTCACCTACCTCGCCGTCGCCACGGCGGTCGTCTCCTTCGCGGGCACGGAGTGGCTGGCCGGCAACGCCGACGAGGAGGAGGCGGTCTTCGCGCTGCTGTCCACCTCGGCGATGGGCGGCTGGGACTGGGTGGTCCTGCTGGCGGTCGCCACCTCCGCGGTCGCCTCCACGCAGACGACGATCATCCCCGCCTCACGGACCGCGCTGTCGATGGCCCGCCGCGCCGCGCTGCCCCGCCGGTTCGCCGCGATCGATCCCCGGCGCCGCACCCCCGACGTGTCCACCTGGTGGGTCGCGGGCGTGGGCATCGCCTGGTACCTGGGGGTGGGGCTGGTCAGCGAGAACGCGCTGTACGACTCGATCACCGGGCTGTCCCTGCTGATCGCGCTCTACTACTCGCTGACCGGCATCGCGTGCGCGGTGTACTTCCGGCGGCGGCTGACCCGCAGCGTGCGCGACCTGCTGCTGCTCGGCGTCGGGCCCGTGGTCGGCGCGGGTCTCCTGCTCTGGCTGCTGGTGCTCTCCGTGCGCGACCTCGCGGACCCGGCGAACTCCTACACCGGGCAGGCGTGGCTGGGCGTGGGGCCGCCGCTGGTGATCGGCCTGGGCGTGCTGGCGGCCGGTGTCCTGCTGATGCTGTGGTGGCGGCACCGCGACGCCACCTTCTGGCGCGAGCGGCCGAGCGTCGCCGCGAGTTGAGACGGCGCCAACAGCGACATGATGACAGCGCGCGGGGGATCCTAGCCAGGCATGACCATGGCGCGCCGTTTGCAACCGAACTGCTCTTCTTGCCTTTCCGCGAACTCGCCCGGTAGAGGGTGACTTGGCAGCCTCCGCCCGCTGAACCCAAGTCCGGCGTTAGTCTTTCTACATGCCCGTCCGCCAACCCCCGTTCCTGTTGCGAGTTGCAGCCAAGAACTTTCGTAGCCTGAAGGATGTCGATCTGCGACTAAGCGCGCTAAATGTGCTAGTCGGTCCCAACGGTGCCGGCAAATCTAACCTGCTCGATATCTTCGCGTTCCTGGGGGATGCAGTACGGGAGGATCTGGCTCCAGCGATCGTGGCCCGTGGAGGGTTCGATCAAATTCGATTCAGAGGGAATCGAAAGAGCACTGGCTCGAAAGTCGTCTTGCAGGTAGAGGCTGCCGTCACCAAGAACAGCAACGAGCGAGCTACCGATAACTACTCTCTGGAGTTTGACGTCGGCACGCTGAGCCAGCGATCCGGATCTCGCGGAGCGCAGGTCTTGCGGCGCTCGGAGTCCTTTCTATTCAAGCGGACAACTGGGCCAGGTCGGAGGATTACGGTCAGTGGTCGTCGTATCTCGTTCTACAAGGGTGACGAGCCTAAGCGTGCTGCTCAGGAGCGCACCACGAGCGTCCGTCCTGACAGTCTTGGCCTCGCCACACTGCCCCGCCTTGGTCCAGAGGAAGGTGGCGAGCAGGTGGAAGCCCTGGGGAGCCTTTTCGCGAGCTTCCGGGTCTTCGATGTTGACGTCGAAGGCGTAAGGCGTCCGAGCCAGGACATTCGGTCTGAAGTGCTCGCGGACGACGGAACGAACCTTGCACCGTTTCTTCGATTCCTCTCCGAGAAGCATCCCAGCGCGTTCGCCAGTCTCGAGAAGGATGCTCAAGCATTTATTCCTGGCCTGATCGAGCTAGTCTTCGAGGATATCGGCGGTTCTCGTGCAGCAACAGTATTGCGACTCCGCGAACAAGGCTTGGATGGTCTAACCGACCTGGCTGATGCATCCTATGGATCTGTTCGAAGCCTGGCACTGTTGGCACTGCTATATGACCCCAACCCGCCAAAACTGACATGCATCGAAGAGATCGACCATGGGCTGCATCCTCACGTTCTCGACCGGCTCGTCGAGCTGTTGCGCGAGGCCTCACGCCGGACACAACTAGTCGTGGCGACGCACTCGCCACCACTAGTAAATCGGCTATCAGCTCACGAACTGGTTGTCTGCGAACGCGACACCGACGGGTCTTCGCGCATCCCCGCCATCGACCCCGCGTTGGTCCGGGAGATGGAGGCGGCGATGGAAGGAGAACTAGGCCTGGGCGAGCTCTGGTTCACTGGCGCATTGGGCGGGGTGCCGGAGTCTTGAGTGGCCAAATCCTTATCTTTGGCGAGGACGCCAACGACAGGTCGGCTTTGCGTTCGCTCATGCTTGCGCTGCGTCCGGAGCTGGCGAAGCGGACTCTCAAGCCCCTCCGAGAGCCCCTGACTCTGATAAAGGATTTATCCGAAGCGAAGCGGCGGGCCCGAGCGGACAGGCTCGGACCTCTTGTGCGAGGTATGAACGTCAAAGAGCCCGTCGCATGCGTAGTGATCAGCGAGGACGCCGATGATGTAGAGCCCGCACACGAGTCTCTAGCGAAAAGAATTGAACAGACATACTCCGGCTTGAGCGCGCCCGTAATTGCGGTGGTTCCGGCTTGGGAACTGGAGACTTGGTGGTTTTTGTTTCCAGATGCCGTGGCGAAGGTTAACTCCAAGTGGCGGCGATTGGACTCTTATGCGGGGAAGCGGGTCGGGACCATTCGAAACGCTAAGGAGGCTCTGCGTCGGGCGCTGCGGCCAGCGCGTGGTGGTGCCCCCACGAGGGATTACGTTGTCGGTGATTCGGTGAGTATCGCGGAAAATGTACGCGATCTCGGTGTGGCTACTAAGCCTCAAGCTCAGAGCTCAAGTTGGCAGCATTTCGTCCTGCAAATCGAGCGGTGCTGAACCAACGGATCGCAACGGTGCACCCGTGGGCACTGTCAGAAGTCAGTGGATGCGGCGGCCTTCCGCGAGCATCTGCACGAGGCCGGCGATCCGCTTGGCCCGCAGGGCGGGGTTGTTCGCGGTGTGCACCCGCCAGAGGACGGCGTAGCGGTTGGCGCCGTCCAGCGCATCGAACTCCTTCTGCGCGGCGGACTCGGCGGCCAGCGCTGCCGCGAGGTCGTCGGGCACTGTGATCGTCGCCGAGCCGGCGTAGGCGCGCTCCCAGCGGCCGTCGGCCCGGGCCGCCTCCACCGCCGCCAGGCCGGCGGGACGCATCCGGCCGGCGAGCGTCAGCGCCTCGACGGCGTTCACGTTCTTCTGCGACCACACGCTCTTCGCCCGCCGCGGCGTCATCCGCTGCAGGTAGAAGCGGTCGTCCAGCCGGTTCGACCGCCCGTCGATCCAGCCGAAGCACAACGCCGACTCCACCACCTCGGCGTAGGTCACCGAGGGCACCCCGGCGCCCTTCTTGGCCAGCTTCACGTACACGCCGGGCGCCGTCGCGCCCTCGGCCTCGAGCCACGCCTCGAACGCGGCCTGGTCGGGAAAGGACAGCACGGGCAGGTCGGTCGGCAGGGTCACGGCGCCATCCTGGGCAGCGCGCGGCTCGCCCGTCCAGGGCCTGGCGGTTTCGCGAGGGCGCGCAGGGGCTACCGGCGTCCGGGACGGCCGCACCGGGCGGCCCCGACGGCGGGAGTGGCACGTGGGCGAGCGGCAACCTGGTCCGTCGGTCATCTGGCTGGTGCGCCACGGCGAGAGCATGGGCAACGTCGCCGATGCGCAGGCGCAGAAGTCCGGCGCCGGGCGGCTGAAGCTCGACGTCCGCGACCCCGACGTCGAGCTGTCCGACACCGGCCGTTCGCAGGCCGAGGCGCTGGGCAAGTGGCTCGCGGACCTGCCCGAGGACGAGCGGCCGACTGCCGCGCTCAGCTCGCCGTTCAACCGGGCGCTGACCACGGCCCAGCTCGCGACCGAGAATCTCGGCCTTCGCGTGCGCACCGACGAGCGGCTGCGGGAGCGCGACTTCGGCGCCTTCGACCGGATGACGGGCGCCGGCATCCGGGAGCAGTACCCCGAGGAGGCCGAGCGCCGCGATCTGCTCGGGAAGTTCTACTACCGGCCGCCGGGCGGGGAGAGCTGGGCCGACGTCGCTCTGCGGATCCGCAGCCTGCTGGCGACCGAGGGCCTGCGGCACGACTGCGAGCGGCTGGTCGTCGTCGCCCACCAGGCCGTGATCATGGTGTTCCGGTACGTCCTCGAGAACCTCACCGAGCAGGAGCTGCTGACGATCGACAAGGAGGAGCAGGTCGCGAACGCGTCGCTCACCCGCTACGAGCGCACCGACGACGGCGGCTTCGAGCTGATCTCCTTCAACGAGGTCGAGCACATCGTCGCCGAGGCCGAGGACGTCACGAGGGAGCCCGATGCCGCGCCCGGCCCATGAGAAGCACCGCCCTGACCCCACCATTGTCACCCCGGAGGTGCTGCGCGCCTGGCAGCTGCCGGAGCCGGAGGGGGGCAAGAACGCGCGCGGCTCGGTTTTGGTGATCGGTGGCAGCACCGAGACCCTCGGTGCCGTGCTGCTCGCGGCCGAGGCGGCCATGCGTGCGGGGGCGGGGAAGCTCCAGGTGGCGACGGTCGGGTCGATGGCCGGCTTCGCCGCGCAGACCCTGCCGGAGGCCCTCGTGCGGGCGCTGCCGGAGACCGACGGCGGCGCCATCGCGGCGGCGGCCGCCGACACGGTGCGCGAGCTCGCGGAGGCGGCCGACGCCGTGCTGATCGGCCCCGGGATGGCCGACAAGGAGGAGACCCAGGCGTTCGGGGAGCGCCTGCTGCCCGGGCTGGGGGGTCCGGTCGCGCTGGACGCCCTCGCACTCGCCGCGGTCACCGCCGACGACACCTGCGTGGGGCATCTCGGCGGCAACGTCGTCCTGACGCCGAACCCGACCGAGATCGCCTACTGCCTGCACGTCGACGAGAGCGAGATCGAGGACGACCCCGCCGGCGCCGCGGTGGAACTGGCGCACCGCGCCCAGGCGGTGGTCGGGCTCGGCGGGGCACGGTCGTGGATCGCCGCCCCCGACGACCGGCTCTGGCAGGACGACAGCGGGGGTGCCGGCCTCGGCGTCTCGGGCTCGGGGGACGTCCGCGCCGGGATCACCGCGGGCCTGCTCGCCCGCGGGGCCGACCCGGCCCAGGCCGCCGTCTGGGCCGCCTACCTGCACGGCCGGACGGGGGAGCGCCTGTCCTCCTCCGTGGGCCGGCTCGGCTTCCTCGCCCGGGAGCTGCCCGCCGAGGTTCCGCGAGCGCTCGCGGAGATCACGAACTAGGTCCCCGGACGGGGCGTCGGCCTGCCAGACTGCGCGGAAACGTGCGTACGAGGAGGACTGCGTGGCCGAGAACAACTACATCGCCGAGCTCGATTTCGGCAGCCCGAAGATCGACGACAACGCCTTCGTCGCGCCCACCGCGGTCGTCGTCGGGGCGGTGACCATGCGGTCCCGCTCGAGCATCTGGTACTCCGCCGTCGCCCGGGCGGACATGGAGACCATCGAGATCGGCGAGGACACCAACGTGCAGGACGGCTGCACGCTGCACTCCGATCCCGGCTTCCCGCTGGTGCTCGGGCGGGGCGTGACCGTCGGGCACCGCGTGGTCCTGCACGGGGCGCGGATCGACGACGACGTCCTCGTCGGCATGGGCAGCGTCGTGATGAACGGCGCGCACATCGGCTCGGGCTCGATCGTGGCCGCCGGCGCCGTCGTCACCCAGGGCAAGCAGTTCCCGGCCGGCTCGGTGATCGCGGGCATCCCGGCCCGCGTCGTGCGTCAGGCGACCGACGACGACCTCGCCCACATCCGCGGGAATGCGGCGAGCTACTTCGACCGGCTGGCGTCGGCGCGGCGGGTCCGCCCGATCGTGCGCCGTCCGCTGCCCCCGGCCGGCCTGGTGCCCGGCGACGACATGTAGGGCTCGGGCCGAGTCGATCATCGGCACCTGGCTGATCGCCACGCCGGCGGGGGCAGCCACCCGTCGATGATCAACTCCCGTCGAGCAGGCCGCGCAGCAGGCGGCCGACCGCCTCGGTCTCGATGAGGAAGCCGTCGTGGCCGTACGGCGACGCGATCACGTGCAGCGGGACGCCGAGGGCATCGGCGACCTGCCGCTGCTGCTCGATCGGGTACAGCCGGTCGGAGTCGACGCCGGCCACGACCGCGCGCGCCGTCACCGTGGCCAGCGCCGCCTCGACGCCGCCCCGCCCGCGGCCGACGTCCCAGCTGTTCATCGCCTCGGTGAGCAGCACGTAGCTGCCGGCGTCGAACCGGCGGGCCAGCTTGTGGGCGTGGTGGTCGAGGTAGGAGGAGACGGCGTAGCGACCGTCGTCCTGGACGACGGTGCCGAACCGCTCGCCCAGCTCGAAGGCGCTCCGGTAGGTCAGGTGCGCGATCCGGCGGGCGATGCCGAGACCGTCGACCGGCGGGTCGGCGCGGTCGAAATCGCCACCGGCCCAGCGCGGATCGGCCCGGATCGCCGTCTGCTGCGTCGTCTGGGTGCCGATCTGGTCGGCGCTCGCGACGGCGCCGGAGGCCAGGAAGAACAGCGTCGCCACCCGGTCGGGCATCGCGACCGCCCACTCCAGCGCCCGCATGCCGCCCATCGAGCCGCCCACCACGCACGCCCAGCGCGAGATGCCGAGGGCGTCGGCGACAGCCGCCTCTACCCGGACCTGGTCACCGACGGTCACCTCCGGGAACCGCGAACCCCAGGGGCCGTCGTCCGGGGCGAGGGTCGACGGTCCCGTCGTCCCCTGGCAGCCGCCGAGCACGTTGGCGCAGACGACGAAGAAGCGGCCGGTGTCCAGGGGCGCGCCCGGCCCGATCAGCCCGTCCCACCATCCCGCCGTCGCGTGCCCGGGGCCGGCCGGGCCGACGACGTGGCTGTCCCCGGTGAGCGCGTGCTCCACCAGTACCGCGTTCGAGCCGTCGGCCGCGAGCGTTCCCCACGTCTCGTAGGCGACCCGGACCGACGGCAGGACCCCGCCGCGCTCGGGCCGGAAGGCGGGCAGGTCGAGGAAGACCCGGTTCCCGACCGGATCCCCCTCGACCCACCCGCCCATCGTCAGGCGCTCTTGGCGGCGCGGAAGCCCGCCTCCAGGTCCGCCAGGATGTCCTCGATCCCCTCGAGCCCGACCGCGAGGCGCACCAGACCGGGCGTGACGCCGGTGGTGAGCTGCTCCTCCGGCGTCAGCTGCGAGTGGGTGGTCGAGGCCGGGTGGATCACCAGGCTGCGCACGTCGCCGATGTTGGCCACGTGGCTGTGCAGCTCCAGCGCCTCGACGAACTTCTGGCCGGCCTCCTTGCCGCCGTGCAGCTCGAAGGTGAGCACGGCCCCCGCGCCCTTGGGCGCGTACTTCTGCTGCGCCGCGTGCCAGGGGGACGAGGCCAGGCCCGGGTAGTTCACCCGGTCCACCTCGTCGTGGGCCTCCAGCCACTCCGCCACCCGCTGGGCGTTGGCCACGTGCCGCTCCAGCCGCAGCGACAGCGTCTCGATGCCCTGGACGACGAGGAAGGCGTTGAACGGGGAGATCGCCGGCCCGAGGTCGCGGAGCAGCTGCACCCGGGCCTTCAGCGCGTAGGCCGGCGCACCGAGGTCGGCGTAGACCACGCCGTTGTAGGTCGGGTCGGGCGTGGTGAAGCCCGGGAACTTGCCGCTGCGCCAGTCGAAGCCGCCGCCGTCCACGATCAGACCGGCGATCGCCGTCCCGTGCCCGCCGAGGTACTTGGTCGCCGAGTGCACGACGACGTCGGCGCCGAACTCGAAAGGCCGGATCAGGTACGGCGTGGCGATGGTGTTGTCGACGATCAGCGGGACGCCGTTGCGGTGGGCCGCCCCGGCCACGGCCTCGATGTCGAGGACGTCGCCCTTCGGGTTGCCGATCGTCTCGGCGAAGAAGGCCTTGGTGTTGTCCTGCACCAGCGACTGCCAGTTCTCCGGGTCGTCGGGGTTCTCGACGAAGGAGACCGTGATGCCGAGCTTGGGCAGCGAGTGGTGCAGCAGGTTGTAGGTGCCGCCGTACAGCGAGGCCGAGGCGACGACGTGGTCACCGGCCTCGGCGATGTTCAGCAGCGCCAGCGTCGTCGCGGACTGGCCGCTGGACACCGCCAGCGCCGCGACGCCGCCCTCCAGGGACGCCACGCGCTGCTCGAGCGCGTCCTGGGTCGGGTTCATGATCCGCGTGTAGATGTTGCCCATCTCCGCCAGGGCGAACAGGTCGGCGGCGTGCTTGCTGTCGCGGAACTGGTAGGCGGTCGTGGCGTAGATCGGCAGCGCGCGGGCGCCGGTGGTGGGGTCGGGGCTCGTGCCGGCGTGGATCTGCCGGGTCTCGAAGCTCCATGCTGCGGGGTCGGTCATGCGCCGTCTCCTCTTCACTCGCGGAGACCTACGGCGCGCAGGAACTCCGTCCTTGCCCCCACGGCGGGCGCCGTGGGAGCCGGCTCTTCCCCTGGAGCACCTCAGACGGAGTAGAGGTTGCCGGGCAGCCAGCCAGGTGCTTCGCGCTGCCTCTCAGGAGCCAGTCGGGATTCTAGGACGCAACCCGCCCGGTCGTCACACGCAGGTCAGCCGGTCGGCGTGCTGGTGGGGACGGGGAGCGACGTCGTCGGCTCCGTGGTGGGCGACGGGAAGCGGGTGCTCGTCTCCGGCGGGGTGGTCACCGCGGAGCTCGACGTCGTCGCGCCCTCGGACGTGGTCGGCGCCTCGGACGTCGTCGTCGGCACCGGTTCGGTCGTCGGCTCGGGGACCGTCGGTGCCGCCGTCGTGGGCGCGCTCGGCTGCTCGACGACGGCGCCGGTCCCGGTCCCGGTCGTGGCAGGGGCGACGGGGTCCGGGCGGATGTTCAGCCAGAGGGCGCCGACCGCCAGGAACAGCAGCGACAGGATGACCGTGGACGTCCGGGCCCGCCCCAGGTGGTGCGGGATCGCGTCCCAGCGGGAGCGCGGCGGGGTTGCGGGGCTGACCGTGGCGGTGACCTGCGGCTGCTCGGCGGTGGGCTCGGTCATCGGTTCCCTCCGTGCGCGACCTCGCCGCTGGCGACGCCGTCGACGGCCGTCGGGGGCGGCACGTTGATGCCCTCGGAGCGGAACGCCAGCACGACCCGGGCCCGGAGGTCACGGCCGACCTCGAACTGCTTGCCCGGCAGCGTGCGGGCCACCATGCGCACGTTCACCTGCTCGAGGTCGAGGCTCTCCACGCCCATGACGCTGGGCGGGTCGAGCAGCAGCGGCCGCAGGTCCGGGTCGCGGAACGCGTCCCGGCCGACGTCGCGGAGGATGTCGTTGACCAGGTTGACGTCCACGCTGGTCGGGATCGGCACGTCGACGACGGCCCGGGCCCAGTCGCGGGACAGGTTCACCACCTTGGAGATGGCCCCGTTGGGGATGGTGACCACCTCCCCGTTGGACGACCGCATCCGCGTGACCCGCAGTGTCACGTCCTCGACCGTCCCGCTGGCGGGCTCGGGTGCCCCGGTGACGCTGATCGAGACGACGTCGCCGAACCCGTACTGCCGCTCGGTGATGATGAAGAACCCGGCCAGCACGTCGCCGACGATCCGCTGCGCGCCGAAGCCGAGGCCGACGCCGAGGACCGTCGCCGGCGCCACCAGGCCGGTCACCGGGACGCCGAGCCGGTCGAGGACGAAGAACACCGAGATCGAGTAGATGAGCACGATCGCGGCCCAGGTGAGCACCTGGGTGAGCGAGTGCCGGTGCTTGGCCGCCTCGGAGCGCACCAGCACGTCGCCGCCGGTGAAGCGGTTGTCGATGCGGTCGGTGATGCGCCGGCCCACCCAGGCCACGAAGCGCGCCAGCAGGATGGAGCCCAGGACGATGAGGACGACCTCCAGCCCTCGGCTGGACAGCCAGTCCACCAGTTCTCGCATCGGGCTCATGTCACCTGTCTTCCGGTTGCCGGGGCGCTGCGGACGTTCGTCCCACCATGCTGGCTCGGCGGCGGGATGCCAAACCAGCAGGTCGGCTCAGCGGGGTTCGACGAACAGCGCCTGGGCGGAGCGGCCCACGGGTCCCTCGGCGTCGAAGAGGACGGCGAAGCACTGGCCGGCGCCGGTGTCGCCGAGGACCGTGGTCGCGTCCATGCCCAGCCAGTCGCCGCGGGGCGGCCGGTGCAGGGCGACGGTGAGGTCGACGTTGGCGAACGTCGCGCGGGTCCAGTCGAGCGCTGCGGAGATCCCGCTGGCCGCGTCGGTCATGACCAGCAGGTGCTCCAGCGCGGTGATCGGCTCGCCCTCGACCAGCTCGCAGCGGGGGCTGGTCCAGGCCGTCGCCGGGCCCGGGGAGTTGAAGCTGCCGGCGGCGAACCGCCAGTCGAGCGCCCGGTGGTAGGCGACGTCGGTGGCGAAGAACCCGGCGTCCTCCTGCCGGCTCTCCTCCGGCCCCGCCGGTGCCGGGTGCGCCGCCACAGCGGGCGGGGGGACGACGCCGTCCTCCCGGACCCGCATGCGCCACGCCGTCAGCCGCATCAGCGGCCGCTCGTCGGCGCCGGACAGGACGGCCTCCACCAGCTCGATGCGCCGGCCGGGCCGGACGACGGACGCCCGCACGGTGACCGGTCCGACCGGCACAGGGCCGAGGATGTCGTAGGCCAGCCGGACGGCCTGCCCGCCCTCGATGCCCCCGGTCCGCTCCACCTCCCGGGCCAGCAGCGCGGCCGGTGGCCCCGCATGCTGCAAGCCGGGATCCCAGGGGCCGATGGTCAGGGCGGTCGCCTCGTAGCCGTCGTCGGTGGGCACGTACAGGGCCCGGGGCAGATCCATGCCCCGCAGTCTGTCGTCCGGGTCAGGGCTCCGATCGCCGGGTCTGCCAGACGGCCCACGCGGTCCAGGCGGCCGCAGCCACGGCGATGAGCACCCAGAGCCAGCGGAGCCCGGCATCCGTCGACAGCAGCAGGAGGACGGCGACCACCAGCACCGCCCCGGCCAGCGGCACCGACCGCGAGAGCGTCTCGAGCGTGCCGGGGCCGGGGACGGCGACGAAGACCACGAGCGCGGTGACGAAGAGGAACGCGCACAGGGCGGCGAGGACCGCGGACGTGGCGCCGTACTCGTCGGGCAGCAGGAGCGCGGCCAGGCCCAGGACGAGGGCCCCCGCACCGAGCCCGAGCAGGGTCTTCCGGCGACGGCCGGACCACGGCACCCGGTTCTCCACCGTCTCGCTGTGCCCCGGCGCCGCGTGGTCCACGCCCGGCGCGGCGTGGCGGGCCCGCTCGTCAGGGCGGAGGGATCGCTACAGCTTCGCCCAGGTGTCCGTGAGCACGTCGCGGAGGATCTGCTCCATCTCGTCGAACTCGGCCTGCCCGCAGATCAGCGGGGGCGCGAGGTGGATCACCGAGTCGCCCCGGTCGTCCGGCCGGCAGTAGAGGCCGGCCTCGAACAGCGCACCGGCGAGACGGCCCCGCAGCAGGCGCTCGCGCTCCGCGGCGTCGAAGGTCTCCTTGGTGGCCTTGTCCTTGACCAGCTCGAGCGCGAGGAAGTAGCCGTCGCCGCGGACGTCGCCGACGATGGGCAGGTCCAGCAGCCGCTCGAGGGTCGACCGGAACGCGCCCTCGGTCTCCAGGACGTGCTGGTTGAGGCCCTCCTCCTCGAACAGGTCCAGGTTGGCCAGGGCGACGGCGGAGCTCACCGGGTGGCCGCCGAACGTGTAGCCGTGCGCGAAGCTCGTCGTCCCCCGGAGGAACGGCTCCATCACGCGGTCGGAGGCGATCATCGCGCCCATCGGCGAGTAGCCCGACGTCACGCCCTTGGCGCAGGTGATCAGGTCGGGCACGTAGCCGAACTTCTCGCAGCCGAACGTCGTCCCCAGCCGGCCGAAGGCGCAGATGACCTCGTCGCTGACCAGCAGGACGTCGTGCCGGTCGCAGATCTCCCGCACGCGGTCGAAGTAGCCGGGCGGCGGCGGGAAGCAGCCGCCGGCGTTCTGCACCGGCTCGAGGAAGACGGCGGCCACCGTGTCCGGACCCTCGACGAGGATCTGCTGCTCGATCTGGTCGGCCGCCCACCGGCCGAAGGCCTTCGGGTCGTCTGCGAAGACCGGCGCGCGGTAGAGGTTGGTGTTGGGCACCCGGAACGTGCCGGGGACCAGCGGCTCGAAGGCCTGCTTGAGCACCGGGACCCCGGTGATGGCCAGGGCCCCCTGGGTCGTGCCGTGGTAGGAGACCGCCCGGCTGATGACCTTGGTCTTCAGCGGCTTGCCCACCAGCTTGAAGTACTGCTTGGCCACCTTCCACGCGGTCTCGACGGCCTCGCTGCCGCCGGTGGTGAAGAAGACCCGGTTGAGGTCGCCCGGTGCGGCGGCCGCCAGCCGCTGGGACAGCTCGATGGCCGCGGGGTGCGCGTAGGACCACAGCGGGAAGAAGGCCAGCTGCTCGGCCTGGCGGGCGGCGGCCTCGGCCAGCACGCGGCGTCCGTGCCCGACCTGGACGACGAACAGTCCGGCCAGCCCGTCGAGGTAGCTCCGGCCGCGGTCGTCGTAGATGCGGGCGCCCTCCCCGCGGACGATGACCGGCGGGGGGTTCTCGGTGTAGTTCCCCATCCGGGCGAAGTGCAGCCAGAGGTTCCTGGTTGCGTCCGCGCCCGTCGGGGCGGCGTGCGCGTTGACGTCCTGCTCGGTCGTGCTCATCCACCGATCCCGCCGTCTCTTCTGTTCCCGGGAACAGAAGAGTAGTGATCCGGATCCCCGGCTGACGAGGTCGCTGTCGAGCGGGGGAGCAGGCCGGCGGACGGCGTATCCGCTCGCGCCGACCGGTAGGTGGCTCGACGCGGGACGGGGACTACATTGCCGATGTGCCCCGCGTCGCCCACCCCCCGCTCGGCTACGCCCTCACCCTGGCGGCGGCCGCCTTCTTCGCGGTCAACGGCACGGTCTCCACGCTGGTGCTGCAGGCCGGTATCGACGGCATGGGCCCGATCCGGCTGACCGCGCTGCGCTGCACCGGGGCCGCGCTGGTCCTGGTCCTGGTCCTGGCCGTGATGGCCCCGGGCAGGCTGCGGATCACCTGGCGCGAGGTCCCGTTCCTCGCCGTCTTCGGCGTGGTCGGCGTGGCGCTGACCCAGTTCCTCTACTACGTGGCGATCGGGCGCATGCCGGTCGGCATCGCGCTGGTCTTCGAGATGACCGCCCCGGTGTTCATCGCCCTCTACGTGTGGCTGGTGCGGCACGAGAAGGTGCGCAGCCGGCTCTGGGCGGCGCTGCTGCTGTCGCTGTCGGGGCTGGTGCTGGTGGCCGAGGTCTGGCAGGGCGGCGGCTCGCTCGACGCGGTCGGGGTCGTGGCGGCGCTGCTGGCGGCGCTCTGCCTGGCCTCGTACTACCTGCTCGGCGAGCGGGGCTCGGTCACCCGCGACCCGGTCACGCTCACCTGCTGGAGCTTCGTGGCGGCGGCGGTGTTCTGGTCGGTCGTGGCGCCCTGGTGGGAGTTCGACGCAGGGCTGCTGGCCGAGGGGGTGCCGATCTCGGTCGGGTCGGTCGAGCTGCCGCTCGGCGTCCTGGTCGGCTGGATCGTCGTCCTCGGGGCGATCGTGCCGTTCTGGCTGTCGATCGCCGCGCTGTCGCACCTCGCGCCGACCACCGCCGGCCTCGTCGCGACCGTGGAGCCCGTGTTCGCCTCGATCGTCGCCTGGCTCTGGCTCGAGCAGGTGCTCAGCGGGTGGCAGGTCGCGGGTGGGCTCGTCGTCCTCACCGGCATCGTCCTGGCGCAGACGGCGCGCGCCACCCCGGTGCCCACCCCGCTCCCGGAGACCCCCGCCGCCCTGTCCAGCTAGGGCCAGAAGCACGCTTGTGGCCCCTGGGGCCGCTCGTGGCGGCTACTTCTTGAGGCGGCGGCTCCCGCCGTGCCAGTCCTCCTGCCGGCCCGTCTCGCCCGGCCGGACACCGAACGCCGGCAGCTGGGGACGCTCGCGCATGCTCCGCTTGAGCTCGGCGAACCCGGGGAACGAGGCCAGCGCGACGACGTGCTCCCAGAGCTCGACCGACTCCTCCTTGCTGGGCAGCCGGCTGATCACGGGGCCGAAGAAGGCGATGCCGCCGTCGGCGGGCCGGAAGTGCAGGATCGGCGTCCCGACGTCCTTGCCGGTCAGGGCCAGCGCCTCCTCGGTCTCGGCGCGGATCTGCGCGTCGGCGCTCTCGTCGTCGAGCGCGTCGGCCAGGTCGGAGGGCAGGCCGATCTCGGCGAGGATCGGCTCGACGAACTCCCGCGTGCCGCGGTCGGCCCGCCCGGGCGGCTCGTCGACCTCGAAGATGTAGCGGCCGAGCGCCTCGTACAGCCGACCGACCGCCTCGTCGCCGCGCATGTCCCGCACGCGGGCGGCGACCCGGAGCAGCCGGAGCCCCGCGGTGTGCCCCGCCTCGTAGTCGGCCGGGAAGTGGGCGCCGTAGTCGACGTCGGCGTTCACGAGGCGCAGCGAGATGAAGCGCCACTCGACGTCGTAGTCCCGCTGCTCGGCGACCTGCCGGACCCACTTGCTGGTCATCCAGGCGAAGGGACAGACCGGGTCGAAGTAGAAGTGCAGGTCGGCCATGCGCCCCACGCTAGGCGCCGGAGGTCACCGGGGCAGGAGCGCCTCGACCGCGCTGCGCACCTCGGGGGCGTCGGGCGCGACGTTCGGCCGGAAGCGGGCGGCGACGGCACCGTCGGGCGCGACGAGCCACTTCTCGAAGTTCCACTGGACCGGCCCGGCCTCCCCGGCGGCGTCGGGCGCCTCGGTGAGCTGCCGGAACACCGGGTGGGCGTCGGCGCCGTTGACGTCGACCTTGCCCGTCATCGGGAAGGTGACGCCGTACGTGGCCGAGCAGAACTCGGCGATCTCCTCCGCCGTGCCGGGCTCCTGGCCCGCGAACTGGTTGCACGGCACGCCGACCACGGTGAAGCCGCGGCCCGCGTACTCCTCGTGCAGCGCCTCGAGCGCACCGTACTGCGGGGTCAGCCCGCAGCGGCTGGCGACGTTCACCACGAGGGCGGTCCTCCCGGCGGTCAGGGCGCCGAGCGTCGTCGGCTCGCCCTGCAGCGTGGTGACCGGCAATTGGAGGAGGTCGCTCATGCGGGCGGCAGCGTCGCGTCGCCGTCGTTCATTCCGGACGATTCATTCCAGGCCGCTCACGTCGTCCGGGACGTCGACGGCGTGCTGCCGCAGGGCCTCGAGCGGCACGATGTCCAGCGCGCGGGCGTTGGTGGCGGCCAGCACGACGCCGGTCGCCGTCCCGGCCTGGTAGGCCTGCAACCACCGGATCGCGACGACGCACCAGCGGTCGCCCGGCTTCAGGCCGGGGAAGCCGTATTCCGGGCGCGGGGTGACGAGGTCGTTGCCGAGTTCCCGCTGCAGCGCGAGGAACTCCGCGGAGACGACGGAGCAGACGGTGTGGCTGCCCAGGTCCTCCGGCCCGCTCGTGCAGTGCCCGTCGCGGTAGAAGCCGGTGACCGGGTCGACGCCGCAGGGCTCCAGCGGGCCGCCCAGCACGTTGCGCTCGTCGGCGGGCTCGGGCTGCACGGATGCTCCTCGGGCGGCATGGATCGGAGGCACCGTGGCCGGCGCGGCCCCAGGATGGCATCGTGCGCCCGTGAACGCCGAACAGACCTCGCCCGACGTCCTCTGGCGCCCGACCCCCGACACCATCGGCGCGACCCGCCTCGCGGAGTTCGCCGCCTGGGTGACGGAGAAGCGCGGGATCTCCTTCGGGGACCCCGTCGACTACGACGCGGTGTGGCGCTGGTCGGTGGAGCACCTGGCGGAGTTCTGGGCCGACGTCGCCGGCTGGTCCGGCGTGCTGCCCGGCGTCCCCGACGACCGGGTGCTGACCCGCCGCGAGATGCCGGGCGCCGAGTGGTTCCCGGGGACGACGCTGAACTTCGCCGAGCAGGCGCTGCGGCACGAGACCCGTGAGCACCCGGCGCTGATCGCCGTGGCCGAGGACGGCGACCCGGTGGAGATCTCGTGGGCGTCGCTGCGCGGGCAGGTCGGCGCGTTCGCCGCCACGCTCCGGCGGCTCGGCGTCCGGCCCGGTGACCGGGTCGCGGGCTACCTGCCGAACGTGCCCGAGGCGATCGTCGCGTTCCTCGGCGCCGCCTCGATCGGGGCGGTGTGGTCCTCCTGCGCGCCCGACTTCGGCACCCGGGCGGTGCTCGACCGGTTCGTCCAGATCGAGCCGACCGTCCTGGTCGCCGTCGACGGGTACCGCTTCAACGGCAAGGAGTACGACCGCCGGGACGTCGTCGCCGAGCTGCGCGCCGCGATGCCCAGCGTCCGGACGACGATCGCCGTCCCCCGGCTGTTCCCGGACGAGCTGCCCGGCGACTCCGTGCCGTGGGCGGAGGCGGTGCGCGACGAGCAGGAGCCGGAGTTCACCCCGCTGCCCTTCGACCACCCGCTGTGGATCGTCTACTCGTCCGGGACGACGGGACTGCCCAAGGGGATCGTGCACGGGCACGGCGGCGTGGTGCTCGAGCAGCACAAGCAGTCGACGCTGCACATGGACCTGGGCGTGGGGGACCGGTTCTTCTGGTACGCCTCGACCGCCTGGATCATGTGGAACATCTCCGCCTCGGCGCTGCTCGTCGGCGCCACGGTGGTGGTCTACGACGGCGCACCCACCTACCCATCCGTCGACGCCCTCTTCACCCTCGCCGCCCGCACGGGCATGACGTTCTTCGGCACGAGCCCCGGCTACCTCGGGGCGTGCGAGAAGGCCGGCGAGCGACCGGGCGAGCGGCACGACCTGTCCGCGGTGCGGATGGTCGGCGTGACCGGGTCGCCGCTGCCGTCGTCGACCTTCCGCTGGGTCTACGACGCGGTCGGCCGCGACCTCTTCCTCGGCTCGCTGTCCGGGGGCACCGACGTCGCCACCGGGTTCATCGGCAGCACGCCCCTGCTGCCGGTGACGGTGGGCGAGCTGCAGCGGCCGATGCTCGCCGTCGCGGCGGCGTCCTGGAACGAGGACGGCGAACCGGTCATCGGGGAGCTCGGCGAGCTCGTGATCACCGAGCCGATGCCGTCGATGCCGCTGTACTTCTGGAACGACCCCGACGGCACGCGCTACCGCGAGGCCTACTTCGAGCCGTGGCCCGGCGTGTGGCGGCACGGCGACTGGCTGGAGATCACTCCTCGGGGGACGTGCCTCATCACCGGGCGGTCGGACTCCACGCTGAACCGCGGCGGCGTCCGGATGGGGACGGCGGACATCTACGCGGCCGTCGAGTCGATCCCGGCCGTCGTGGACTGCGTCGTCCTCGGCGTCGAGCAGCCCGACGGCGGCTACTGGATGCCGCTGTTCGTGCAGCTGGCGCCGGGGGAGGAGCTCACCGACGAGCTGCAGGCCGACCTGAAGGCGGCCATCCGGACGCAGGCCTCACCGCGGCACGTGCCCGACGAGATCATCGCCGTCCCAGGCGTGCCGCACACCCGGACCGGCAAGCGGCTGGAGGTGCCGCTGAAGCGGCTGTTCCAGGGCGTCGACCCGGCGAAGGCGGTCAACATCGGCGCGGTGGACGACGCGTCCGCGGTCGAGCACTACATCGCCCTCGCCCGGGACCGCGCCACCCGCTGATCCCGCTTCCGGTACCGAAAGCGCGGCCGGACCGGCCCGCTTCCGGTACCGGAAGCGGGCGTGCGGCTGGTCACGCGGAGGGATGGCGCGGTGTGCGGGGGGAGCGGGGAGCCCCCAAGGTGAACGGGATCATCCGCAGCGCCGAGGAGTGACCACCGACGATGACGTCGCGCGAGAACGAGACCGCCTCAGAGACGTGGCAGCCGAAGCCGCCGGAGCTGCTGCCCCCGTGGCACACCCCCGAGCGGGAGGAACTCCAGTTCCAGGCCCGCCGGTTCGCGATGGACGAGGTGCTGCCCGTCGCCAACGAGCTCGACCCGCAGAAGGGCGAGATCCCGGCGTCCCTGCTGGACCGGCTGGCGGAGCTCGGCTGGTTCGGCATCACCGTGCCGGCCGCGCAGGGCGGCCTCGGCCACGGCGTCTTCGAGTACTGCATGGTCAGCGAGGAGCTCGCCCGCGCGTGGATGTCGACGGCCAGCATCCTGGCCCGCTCCCAGGGCCTGGGGACGGCGGTGCCCGACGCCGACCGGAGGACGGAGCTGCTGACCCGCAGCGCCCGCGGCGAGTGGATCGGTGCGATCGCGCTGTCCGAGCCCGACGCCGGCTCCGACCTGGCGGGCGTGACCACCCGCGCCGTCCTCGACGGGGACGAGTGGGTGGTCACCGGCCGGAAGCGCTGGTGCGGCAACGCCAAGGCCGCCGACTTCATCCAGGTGCTGGTCCGCGAGCGTGATCCCGAGGAGGGCGAGTCGCGGTCGAAGGGCCTGGTGAACCTGCTGCTGGAGAAGAAGCGCGGCGAGTTCCCGGAGGGGTTGTCCGGCTACCCGATCGACAAGGTCGGCTATCACGGCTTCCTGACCTGGGACCTCAGGTTCGACGGCGTCCGGATCCCGAGGGACAACGTCATCGACGAGGCGTCGGCCAGCGACGAGGTGGGGGACGCCGCCGCGCGGGCGGGCTTCGCCGAGGCGCAGAAGTTCCTCAACACCGCGCGGGTGCACACCGCCGCCCGCGCCGTCGGCCTGGCCCGCGCCGCGCTCGAGGACTCGATCCTCTACCTGCAGGAGCGCGAGCAGTTCGGCCATCCGATCGGCGACTTCCAGGCGCTGCGGTTCAACGTGGCGGAGATGGCCGCGCAGATCGAGCAGTCGCGCGCCTTCTACCGCCAGGTCGCCCACCTGCTCGACCTCGGCGTCCCCTGCGAGAAGGAGGCGTCGATGGTCAAGCTCGAGGCCACCGAGATGTCCGTGCGGGTGACCAACCAGGCCATGCAGCTGCACGGCGGGAACGGCTACACCACCGAGCGGCAGGTGGAGCGGCACTGGCGGGACGCTCGCCTGACCACGATCTTCGAGGGCACCAGCGAGATCCAGAAGCGGATCATCAGCGACCGCCTGCTGCCGAGGAGCCCGCTGAGCTGAGCGACATTTCCCGCTCGTCGCCACCCGAACCCGGCGGAACCCACTGTTCGTCACCGGGAATCGGAAGGATGCTCGTCGGACCCGCCGTGCCCCGTGTGGAGGAGGAGATCCATGGCCCCGTTGCTGGAGTCCCTGGCCACCGAGCCGTTCCCGCCGCAGCAGGAACCGCCGCCCCGGCTGCGGGCATCCGATGCCGACCGGGAGGCGGCCGTGCGGACGCTGCTCGATGCGATCGCCCGCGGACTCCTGACCCTGGAGGAAGGGGATGAGCGCGTGGCCGCCGCCTACGGCGCGCGCTTCCGGGACGAGCTCCCGCGGCTGACGGCCGACCTGCCACCCGCCGCCGTGTCCGCACCGGTCGCGCCCGGGTGGCGCGCCCTCGCGCTCCTGGTCTGGCTTCAGGTGCGCACCGCCGTCGCCGGCCTCTGGCGGCGCTTCCGCGGCGGCGTCCGCTCCCGGCCCCGCCTCGCCGTCGCCACGGTCGCGCTGCTGGCCCTGCTGTCGCTCGTGGCGGCGACGTCGGGCGGGGGATTCGACGACGACGGGCACGGTGGGTACGGCGGGCACAGCGGGGACGGCTGGCACGACCACGACGACGACCACGACGACGACTGAGCAGGCCCTCACCGCACCCGCAGGACCCGGGCCTCCCACGGCCGCAGCACCGCCGGATCCACGCCCTGCAGGTTCCCCAGCACGAGATCGGCGTCCCGTGCCTCCGGCAGCTGCTCGGCCAGCGGCTGGAGCGTCCGGCTGAGATTGCAGACGACGAGCAGCACCACGTCGTCCAGCGAGCGGGTGAACGCGTAGACCTCGGGATGGTCCGGGAGCAGCATCGCGAAGTCGCCGATCGCGACCACCGGTTCCTCGTGCCGCAGCGCGATCAGCCGGCGGTAGTGGGCGAGCACCGACTGCGGGTCCTGCCGCTGCCGGGCGGCGTTCCAGTCGACGTGGTCGGGGTTCACCGCCAGCCACGGGGTCCCGGTGGTGAACCCGGCGGACGGCGAGTCGTCCCACTGCACCGGCGTCCGGGCGTTGTCCCGGCTCATCCGGCGCAGCGCGGCCAGCACGTGCGCCGGGTCCGCGCCCATGGACACCGCGTGCACGTAGTGGTTGAGCGACTCGAGGTCGGAGAAGTCGTCCAGGGTGCCGAACGGGTAGTTGGCCATCCCGAACTCCTGCCCCTGGTAGACGTACGGCGTCCCCCGGTGCAGGTGCAGCAGCGTGGCCAGGCAGGTGGCGGAGTCGCGCCGGAACTCGGGGCTGTCGTCGCCGAACCGGGAGACGGCGCGCGGCTGGTCGTGGTTGTCCCAGTAGAGCGAGTTCCAGCCGACGTCGGCCAGCCCGTTCTGCCACCGCCCGAAGGACGCCTTCAGGTCCCGCATCCGCAGCGGCTGGATGTCCCACTTCGACGTCCCGTGATCGAGCCCCACGTGCTCGAACTGGAACACCATGTCCACCTCGGCCCGCGCGGGGTCGGTGAACAGGGCCGCCTCCTCGACTGTGACCCCGGGCATCTCGCCCACCGTGAGGAAGCTGTCCTCGCGGCCGGCGAAGACCTCGCGGTGCATCTCGGCGAGGAACTCGTGGATCCGGGGACCGCAGAGGTAGGACGCCGACCCGTCGCCGAGCGCCGAACCGGGCAGCGGCGGACCGTCGTGCAGGTGGCCGTCGGGCGCGACGTCCTTGGAGATCATGTTGATGACGTCCATGCGGAAGCCGTCGACCCCCCGGTCGAGCCACCAGCGCATCATCCCGTACACCGCCTGCCGGACCTCGGGGTTCTCCCAGTTGAGGTCGGGCTGCTTGCGGTCGAAGAGGTGCAGGTAGTACTCGCCGCTGGCCTCGTCGAGCTCCCACGTGGAGCCCGAGAAGAACGCCTGCCAGTTCGTCGGCTCCGCGCCGGGGTCGCCCACCGCCATGCCGTGGCGCGGCGGGCGCCACCAGTACCAGTCGCGCTTGGGTGAGTCGGGGGACGACCGGGACTCCACGAACCACGGGTGCTCGTCGCTGGTGTGGTTGACGACCAGGTCCATGACCAGCCGCATCCCGCGGCGGTGCAGCTCTGCGATCAGCTCGTCCAGCTGCTCGAGCGTGCCGAACAGGGGGTCGATGTCCTGGTAGTCGCTGATGTCGTAGCCGTTGTCGGCCTGCGGCGAGGGGTAGACCGGTGAGAGCCACAGGACGTCGACGCCGAGGTCGCTCAGGTGGTCCAGCCGCTGCAGGACGCCGCCGAGGTCCCCGATCCCGTCGCCGTCGGAGTCCTGGAACGAGCGCGGGTAGATCTGGTAGACGACGGCCCGGGTCCACCAGGGGGCGTCCTCAGGGGTCACGCCGATGGCCAGGTGTGGTGCACGGCCTCGACGTTGTTGCCGTCGGGATCGCGCACGAAGACGCCGTAGTAGCCGGGGTGGTACTCCGGCCAGACCCGCGGCTCGTGCAGGATCTCGGCCCCGGCGTCCCGGGCGGCCGTGAACACCGCGTCGACGGCATCCCGCGAGGGGGCGGCGATCGCCAGGTGCACGGGGCGGACGCCGTCGTCGACCAGCGAGCCGAGCCACAGCTTCGGGTAGTTGTCGGGGCCGCAGAGCCCGACGACGGCGCCGCCGGGGCTCTCGTGCCGCATGAGCTCGCGGACGCCGCAGGGGGCGAACACCCGCGTGTAGAACGTCGCCGCGGCGTCCACGTCCGCGACCTGCAGCGAGAGGTGATCCAGCATGCGTCGGGACACTAGCCGCGGCAGGGTCCGCCGGCCGTTCCGCCCTCCGCGGGCGTCCCGTAAAGCGGCTGCGTCCTGGCACTGCCGTCGGTCACCATGGACACCCCACCCCCGAGGAGGCTTCCCATGGCATCGCTGCCGCGCGCACTCGCGCCGCTGCGGCACCCTGCCTACCGGTTGCTCGCGGCGTCGATGGCACTGTCGCTGCTCAGCTCGGGGCTGTGGATCGTCTCGCTCGTCTGGCAGGTGGTCGCCCTCGACGGCGGACCGGCGCAACTGTCGCTGGTCAGCGGCCTCTCCGCGGTCGGCATGCTGGGCAGCACGCTGTTCGGTGGAGCCCTCGCCGACCGGATCCCGCAGCGGCACATCCTGGTGGCGGTCGCGCTCGTGCAGACGGCGACCATCGCGCTGGTCGCGGCCCTGTCCCTGACCGGGCTCATCGCGGTGTGGCACCTCGCCGCGGTGTCGCTGGCCGGTGGGCTCGCGGCCGGCCTGTACTACCCGGCGTACTCCGCGCTGGTGCCGGCGCTGCTCCCCGCCGAGGACCTGCTGCCCGCCAACGGGCTGGAGGGCGTGCTGCGTCCGGTGCTGGTGGACGCCGCCGGGCCGGCCGCCGCCGCGGCGCTGGTGTCGGCGTTCTCCCCGGGGGCGGCGCTGGCCGCGACCGCGCTGGCCGCGTCCGGCGCCGCCGGGTGCGTCCTCGCGCTGCCGCCGACGCCGGTCCGCCGCGACCCCGAGGCGCCGGTCGGCGGGCTGTTCGGCGACGTCCGCGACGGGTTCCGGTACCTGGTGCGGACGCCGTGGCTGTTCGCCACGCTGGCCTTCGCCTCGCTGATGGTCCTGGCGATGATCGGCCCGCTCGAGGTGCTCATGCCCTTCGCCGTCCGCGACGCCGGCGGAGGCCCGGCGCAGCACGCGTACGTGCTGGCCGCCTTCGGCATCGGCGGGGCGCTCAGCTCGCTGGTGATCGCCTCGCTGCGGCTGCCCCGGCGCTACCTGACCGTCATGAACCTGGTGTGGGGCCTGGGCTGCGTGCCGCTGGTCGTCTTCGGGCTGAGCTCGAACATCTGGGCCATGGTGGCGGCCGGCGCCGTCACCGGGGCGTCCTTCCAGGTCGGCATGGTCATCTGGGGCACGCTGCTGCAGCGGCGGGTGCCCCCGGCGATGCTGGGCCGCGTCTCGAGCCTGGACTTCTTCGTGTCGCTGGCGTTCATGCCGGTGTCCCTCGCGCTCGCCGGGCCGGTCAGCGAGTTGATCGGCCTGACCGGAGCGTTCCTCGTCGCGGGCCTGGCTCCGCCGGTCCTCGCGGTGGTGGCGATCCTCGCCGCCCGGATGCCGGCCGACGAGATCGCGCATCCCCTGGACGCAGGGGCGGAGCCGGGCACGGAGGAGTCTCCGGCCGGCGAGCTCGACCGCGTCTGACCTCCCGGTTCCTGCGCCGCCGGGCGGCCGCTGCTTGGATGGTGGGCGGTGTCGGGAGGTTCCCGGCGCAGGAGGGAGCACCGTGGCCGAGCTGAGCCGACCGGACGTCGAGCCGCCCACCGGGCCGGCACCGGACGACCTCGTCATCGAGGACATCACCGTCGGCGACGGGCCCGAGGCGACGAACGGCAGCCTGGTCAGCGCCCACTACGTCGGCGTCACGCACGACGGTGGCGAGCAGTTCGACGCCTCCTGGGACCGCGGCGACCCGCTGGAGTTCCGCCTCGGCGTCGGCATGGTCATCCAGGGCTGGGACGAGGGCATCGCCGGGATGAAGGTCGGCGGTCGCCGCCGGCTGACCATCCCCGCGCACAAGGCCTACGGCGAGCGCGGCGCGGGCGGCGTCATCAAGCCGGGCGCGACCCTGGTCTTCGTCGTCGACCTCGTCGGCGTGAGGTAGTTGCACTGTCGTGCCGAGTGGGGCCCGGAGGGCTCCGCGCAGGCGCGACGCAACGGCTCTGCCCAGCGGGGGACGGCACGTGGCCGCGGTGCGGTCCGGAGGACCGCAGTGTCATTGCGCGGGACCCTCCGGGCCCCGCTCGGCTCGACCCGGCCCCTCACGGAATGCTTGAAGACGCAACGAAGTTGGGCCGGGCATGCAGGTAGAGGTCTGGTCCGACGTCGTGTGTCCGTGGTGCTACATCGGGAAGCGCCGGCTGGAGGCAGCGCTCGAGCGGTTCCCGCACCGCGACGAGGTCGAGGTCGTCTGGCGGTCGTTCCAGCTCGACCCGAGCGTCCCCGAGGGGACGACGCACCCGACCCTCCCCGCGCTCGCCGCCAAGTACGGCCGCAGCGAGGAGGAGATGCGGGGCATGCAGCAGCACGTGGAGCGGGTCGCCGCCGACGAGGGCCTGGAGTACCGCCTGGCCGACAGCCTCAGCGGCAACACGCTGCTCGCCCACGAGCTGCTGCACCTGGCCGACGAGCACGGGAAGCGCAACGAGCTCAAGGAGCGGCTGCTGCACGCCTACTTCGAGGAGGGGCGCCCGGTCTTCGACGTCGACTCGCTGGTCCCCTTCGCCGTCGAGGTGGGGCTGGACGAGGCCGAGGTGCGCGAGGCGCTCGCCGACCGCCGCTACCTGGCGGCCGTCCGTGCGGACGGCGCCACCGCGCAGGCGCTGGGCGCCACCGGGGTCCCGTTCTTCGTGGTCGACCGGAAGTACGGCGCCGCCGGCGCGCAGCCGGCCGACCTGCTGCTGCAGATCCTCGAGCGGGCCTGGGCCGACGCCCACCCGCTCGTGACGGTTCCGGCCGCCGAAGGCTGCGAGGACGGCAGCTGCGCCGTCTGAATCAGCTGAGCAGACGCGGAACGGCCCGCAGCGCCTTCTCCGCCTCCGCGTCGAGTTCGCGGATCACGTCGGTGGCCGAGCGCTCGCTCGTCACCAGGCCGACGGACTCCCCGGCGTAGAGGGGGGCGTTGTCCGGATCTCCGGTGCGCCGTCCCTCGACCACGAGGCGGCGCGCGTCCGCGTCGTCCTGCAGCTCGTCCTCCCGGCCGTGCCATGTGCGGCTGAAGTCGTTGACCAGGGCCCGCCCCGGCCAGCGCTCCGGCCAGGCGATGCCCTCCGCGACGTCGAAGGCGCGGGTCAGGACGGTCTCGTCCCCGGTGGCCGCGCGGATCCGCTCGCGGGCGGCGGGCGAGTTGAGGCCCTCCACGCAGGACAGCAGCGGCGTCCCGACCCATACGGCGGCGGCGCCCGCGACGAGGGCCGCGGCCATCCCGCGCCCCGTCGCGATGCCGCCCGCCGCCACCACCGGGCGATCGGTCAGCGTGAGCACCTCCTGCAGCAGCGGGAGGGTGGCCCGCCGGCCGGTGTGCCCGCCGGCCTCGGTGCCCTGGGCCACCAGCATGTCGACGCCGGCGTCGAGGGCGCGGTGGGCGTCGGCGGTGGTGTTGACCTGCGTGCAGACGGCGATCCCGGCGTCGTGCAGCGGTCCCACGTAGGGCGCGGGATCGCCGAAGGAGACGGAGACCAGGCTGGGCTGCGCCGCGACCGTCGCCTCGAACAGGTCGGGCCTGGTCTCCAGGACCCAGATCATCAGCCCGACGCCGAACGGCACCTGCGCCTCCGCCGGGATCGCGCACTGCTCGGTCACGAACTCCGCACGGTGGGACCCGCTGATCCCGATCATCCCCAGCCCACCGGCCAGCGAGACGGCACGCGCGAGCTCGCCGCCGGACACCCCCGCCATCGGGGCCCCGATGACCGGGGTCGTCAGGTCGAACCAGCGGGTCAGCGGGGTCTTGATCACGCGGTCATCCTGCCGCCGACCTCGCCGTGCGGCTACTGCGTCGCCGGACCGCCCTGTTCGGTGCCGGAGAGCCGCCGGACGACGTGGGCATTCCCGTGACGGTGGGTCGGAAAACGAGCGGACCGGTCCGTCCCGGGGCGGTCACCCGGGCACCGCACGGGCCCGGGCGACCCCTCCACCGGTCAGGTGGGCGGTGCGGCCTGGGTGAACGGCCCGCCGGTGTCGACGTCGGGCTCGTGCTCCGGGCCACCCGAGTCGGGGATGCCGCCCATGACCGGCAGCCCGCCGGCGTCGTCGGCCTCGGTCCCACCCGCCGCGAGTTCCTCCTCGCCGGTGGCCGCGGGGTCGTCCTCGGCGGAGGCGAGGTCGGCGCCCTGGCCGTAGGCGCCGGGATCGGCCTGCGCGGTACGGGGGTCGCCCCGCGGATCGGGGACGTCGGGATCGGTGACGGTCATCCGAGGCGCATGCCCCGGCGTCCCGGGTCCGAATGCCTGGCCAACGCGTAACCGACGTGTTACGCATACGCCGTGGAGGCGCTGACCGCACTGGCGGATCCCACCCGCCGGGAGATCGTGGCGCTGCTCGCGCACGGCGAGCGGGCCGCCGGTGAGCTGGCCGAGGGCTTCCCGGTGAGCCGTCCGGCGATCAGCCGGCACCTGCGCGTGCTCCGGGCGGCCGGGCTGGTCCGGGCGCGGGTCGACGGGAAGCGGCGGTTCTACACGCTTGACCCGGCGCCGTTGCGGGAGCTCGACGACTGGCTGGAGCCCTACCGCGACCTGTGGGCGCAGCGGCTCGACGCACTGGACACCGAGATCGCCCGCGGCCGGCGGGAACGGACGACAGGAGACTCCCGATGACAGAAGACCTCGAGACCCGGCGCGGCGTGGTGACCCGGGAGGACGACGGCCGGCAGCGGCTGGAGTTCCGGCGCTCGTGGCCCGACCCGATCGAGGACGTCTGGTCGGCGCTGACCGAGCCCGACCGCCTGGCCCGCTGGATCGGCAGGTACGACGGCGAACGGCGGGCGGGTGGCACCGGCACCTTCGCGATGACGCACGAGGGGGGCGAGCCTGCCGGTGAGCCGACCACGATCGTCGAGTGCGATCCGCCGCGCCGGCTGGTGATCGAGTGGGTGCAGCAGGACACGGACGCCTGGCGGATCGATCTCGACCTGTGGGTGGAGGGCGGCCGCACGGTGCTGCGCTTCGTGCAGTTCTTCCCGGCCGGCGCCGACGTCGCCGACTTCGCGGGCGGCTGGCACTGGTATCTGGACAAGCTCGGCGCCGAGCTGAGCGGCCGGCCGCAGCCGACCGACTGGGACTCGTTCTGGGCCGAGGTGGGCCCCGGCTACCGCCCCGCCTGAGCGCGGTGCCCGAGCACGGCCATCCCGGCGGCCAGGGCGATGCTCGCGGCGAGCACCGGCGTCTCGACGGGGTCCCATCCGCCCGGCCGCAGGTGCTGTCGGAAGAACCGTTCGGAGAGGTAGCCGGGAACGTTGACGGTGCCGAGGAGGCCGAGCACCCGCCGGGCGAGATCGTCCGGCCCGGCGGCGAGGCGCCGCACCGCCCACAGCTGGGTGATCAGCATCGTGACCGGGGCGCTGTACGCCGTGCCGTTCCACACCGCGTCGCGCCCGATGTGCTCGGGGGAGCCGCGCATGAACCCGACGTCGAAGTACCGCTTGCGACCGACGGCGACCGCCAGGCCGGCCAGCTGAGCGCCCAGCTGGGCCGTCGAGGTCGCGACGAGCAGTCCCCGGCTCGACATGCCGAGCACGCCAGGCCGCGGGAAGGCCCGTTCGGGGCCCTCGTGCGCGCTCACTCGCTCAGCCGGCGCGGCGACTCAGGAGCGCCATCGCGATCACCCCGCCCCACCCGACGACGACGATCGGCGTCTCGATCGGGTCGAATCCGCCCGGGCGGATCCGCGCCCGGCTCGACCGCTCGCACAGATAGCCCGACATCAGCCCGGTGCCCAGCCACCGGAGCACCCAGCGGGCGCGCTCGTCGGGCGCGCGGAGCAGCCGGGCGGTGGCCCAGAGCTGGGGCGCGAGCAGGTAGGGCGGGGCGCTGTAGGCCGTGCCGAACCAGAGCCAGTCACGGGTGATGTGCTCGGGGCTGCCCGTCATGAACGGCACGTCGAAGTGGCGCCCCCGGCGCACGGCGACGACGTGCCCGGCCAGCTGGGCGGCGAGCTGAGCCGCGGAGACGGCAGCGAGCGCCGATCGATTCGCCATGGCGCCGCACGGTAGAGCTCCCGGGCCGCTACCGGAGCCCTTCCCGCGCCCCAGGAGAGCTGCCGAACTCCGGGAGTGCGGACGACGACCGGGGAGCGCGGGTCAGGAGGGCAGCCCGACCTGCACGGGGTCGGGGCCGGTCCACGGGCCGAGCGTGCCGAGCAGCTGCGAGCGCGAGGCCAGCCGTGGCCCCGCCTGCACCGGGTAGACGTCGTATCCGTCGGTCAGCTCGCGGTGGGCGTGGAGGGCGAAGTTCGGGTCGTCCTGCGCCTCCCGGGCGATGGCCACCAGGTCGGCCGAGCCGGAGCTCACGATCGCCTCGGCCTGGCGGGCGTCGACGATCAGGCCGACGGCGACCGTGGCGATCTCCGCCTCGGCGCGCACCTTCGCCGCGAAGGGCACCTGGTAGCCGTAGCCGATCGGGTGTTCCCAGCCACCGCCCAGCCCACCGCCGGAGGTGTCGACGGCGTCGACGCCACGCGCCTTGAGCTCCCGTGCGAAGGCCACGGTGTCCTCGACCGTCAGGCCGTCCCGCGAGCCGTCGACGGAGGAGACGCGGACGAACAGCGGCTTGTCGGCCGGCCAGGCGGCGCGGACGGCGTCGACGATCTCGAGCGGGAAGCGCATCCGGTTCTCGAGCGAACCGCCGTACCCGTCGTCCCGGCGGTTCGACAGCGGGGAGAGGAACTGGTGCAGCAGGTAGCCGTGCGCCGCGTGGATCTCGACGACGTCGAAACCGGCGGCCAGGGACCGCGCCGTGGCAGCGACGAACGCGTCCCGGATCCCGGCCAGCTCGTCCGCCGTAACCGCGGACGGCGTCGAGTAGCCCGGCCCGGCCGGGACGGCGCTGGCCGACACCGTCGGCCACGGCTCCTCGCCCGGCCGGGACTTCCCGGGCCGCACCGAACCGCTGCCCTCCCAGGGGCGCAGGCTGCTGGCCTTGGCGCCGGCATGGGCCAGCTGGATCCCGGCGGCGGACCCGTGCGCGTGCAGGAAGTCGGCCACCCGCGCGAGGCCGGGGACGTGCTCGTCGGACCACAGCCCGACGTCGCCGTGACTGATCCGCCCCTCGGGGGTCACGGCGGTCGCCTCCACCAGGACGAGGCCGAACCCGCCCAGCGCGAACCGTCCCAGGTGCACCAGGTGGTAGTCGCCGACGAGGCCGTCGCTCACCGAGTACTGGCACATGGGGGCCACCACCAGGCGGTTGGGCAGCGTCAGGCCGCGGAGGGTCAGGGGCGCGAAGAGGGCGGGGGTGCTCACGGGAGGGTGCCAACGCCGGTCCCCGTCTCCCTCTTCCGGGGTGAAAGCAGACGTCCTAGACGTAACGTCTCTCACGATTACAGGACTGTGAACACTCGCTACGCTTACCCGACCCGGACGTCGTGCGCACCGCGGCGACGTCCTGAACGAACAGCACTTCTGCCGGCGCACGACCCAGCCCCGGCTACCCACAGGATGGAGACGCCGTGACTTCCGTGGCCACCCCCGGTCTCGACAACGCCCCCACTACCCACGCCCGCCTGCTGGCCTGGGTGCGTGAGATGGCCGAGCTGACGACACCCGACGAGGTGGTCTGGGTCGACGGCAGCGACGCGGAGTGGAACCGGCTCACCGAGAAGCTGGTCGCGGCGGGCACCTTCACCCGCCTGGAGAAGAAGGCCAACTCCTTCTGGTGCGCCTCCGACCCCCGCGACGTGGCGCGCGTCGAGGACCGCACCTACATCTGCTCGGTCGACGAGGCCGACGCCGGTCCGACCAACAACTGGATGGACCCGACCGAGATGAAGTCGGTCATGACCGAGCTGTACCGGGGGTGCATGCGCGGCCGGACGATGTACGTCATCCCGTTCTGCATGGGCCCGGTCGAGGCCGAGAACCCCATGTTCGGCGTGGAGCTCACCGACTCCGAGTACGTCGTCGTCTCGATGCGGGTCATGGCCCGGATCGGCAGCCACATCCTCGAGGCGATGGGCGAGGACCGGCCGTTCGTGCCGGCCATGCACTCGGTCGGCGCCCCGCTCGACGAGGGCCAGCAGGACGTGCCCTGGCCCTGCAACGACACGAAGTACATCGTGCAGTTCCCCGAGGAGCGGACCATCTGGTCCTACGGCTCGGGCTACGGCGGCAACGCCCTGCTGGGCAAGAAGTGCTACTCCCTGCGGATCGCCTCGGTCATGGCCCGCGACGAGGGCTGGCTGGCCGAGCACATGCTCATCCTCAAGCTGATCAGCCCGCAGCAGAAGGTGTACTACGTCGCCGCCGCCTTCCCGTCGGCCTGCGGCAAGACGAACCTGGCCATGCTCGAGCCGACCATCCCGGGCTGGAAGGTCGAGACCCTCGGCGACGACATCGCCTGGATGCGCTTCGGCGAGGACGGCCGCCTCTACGCCCTCAACCCCGAGTACGGCCTGTTCGGCGTCGCCCCGGGCACCGGGTGGGACACCAACCCGAACGCCATGCGCGCGATCGACAAGGGCAACTCGGTCTTCACCAACGTCGGGCTCACCGACGACGGCGACGTCTGGTGGGAGGGCATGACCGAGGAGCCCCCCGCCCACCTGATCGACTGGAAGGGCCGGGACTGGACGCCGGAGAGCGACGAGCCCTCCAGCCACGCGAACAGCCGGTTCTGCACGCCGATCACCCAGTGCCCCATCCTCGCGCCGGAGTACGACGACCCGAAGGGCGTGCCGATCTCGGCGATCCTCTTCGGCGGCCGCCGCAAGACCACGATCCCGCTGGTCAGCGAGGCCCGGGACTGGAACCACGGCGTGTTCATGGGCGCGACGCTCTCCTCGGAGACCACCGCCGCGGCCACCGGTGCGGTCGGCGTCGTCCGCCGCGACCCCTTCGCCATGCTGCCGTTCATCGGCTACAACGCCGGCGACTACGTCTCCCACTGGGTGAACACCGGCAAGCAGCACGACTCCACCAAGCTGCCCCGGATCTTCTACGTGAACTGGTTCCGCCGGGACGAGGACGGCGGCTTCCTGTGGCCGGGCTTCGGTGAGAACAGCCGCGTGCTCAAGTGGGTCGTCGAGCGCCTCGAGGGCACCGCGGCCGCCGTCGAGACCCCGGTCGGCCACGTGCCGACCGTGGACTCGCTCGACGTGTCCGGCCTGGACATGACGCGGGAGCAGGTCGAGCAGGCCCTCGCGGTCAAGCCCGAGGAGTGGCGCGAGGAGATCCCGCAGATCACCGAATGGTTCGAGAAGTTCGGCGACAAGCTCCCCAGCACGATGTGGGACGAGTTGGAGATCCTGAAGAGCCGGCTCCACTGACCCGGCGCTGAACGCCCGAGGCCCAGAGCCGATCCGGTTCTGGGCCTCGGCCGTCCCGGGGCCGCCCGGCCCTTCCCAGGCCGACGGGGTCCCGGGTCGGTAGCGTGACGGGCGCCCCACTTCGTCGGACGTCAGGCTTCCCCGCCCGTGGCCAATCCCTACCTCCAGGTGCTGCGGACCCCGCACGCCCTGCCGATGGTGCTGGCCGCGTTCATCGGGCGGCTGCCGTTGTCGATGGTCGGTCTCGGGTGCGTGCTCCTGGTCGCGGCCGAGACGGGGTCCTACGGGCTCGGCGGCGCCGTCGCCGCCGTCGGTGCGGTCACCACGGCCCTGGCCGGGCCGGTGCTCGGCCGCCTCGCCGACACCCACGGGCAGCGCCGGGTGCTGCTGCCCGTGCTCGCCGTGTTCGTGCCGTCCGGGGTGACGTTCCTCTTCGCGGTCCGCCAGGACTGGCACCTGTCGATCGTCTTCCTCTCGGCGGGGCTGGCGGGCGCCTGCATCCCGCCGGTCTCCTCGATGATCCGGGTGCGCTGGACCCATCTGCTGCGCGGCAGCCACCGCCTGCCCACTGCGCTGGCGATGGAGTCGGTGGTCGACGAGTTCGTGTTCATCGTCGGGCCCGTCCTGGTCACCTTCCTGTCCACGACCGGCCACGCGACCAGCGGCGTCGTCACCGCCTTCGCCCTGGCCGCGGTGGGCAGCCTGCTCTTCGCCGCCCAGGCCCGCACCGAGCCGCCCCCGGCTCCGCACGAGCACCGCAACGGGCCGTCCGCGATGCGGGTCCGCGGGCTGCGGGTGCTGTTCGTGGTGGGCGCCGCCGTGGGCACCATCCTCGGCGCGCTGGAGATCGCCCTGGTCGCCTTCGCCGACGAGGTGGGGGTCAAGCCGATGGCCGGCGTGCTGATCGCCGGGCTGGCGCTCGGCTCGATGGCCAGCGGCATCGGCTGGGGCGCCGTCCACTGGCGGCTCCCGCTGCGGCACCGGCTGACCGCGGTCCTGGTGCTCATGACCCTGCTGAGCCTCCCGCTGCTGGTGGTGCGCGACGTCTGGCTGATGGTCCCGTTCGTCGTGATCGCGGGCGTGGCCGTGTCGCCGGCCCTCATCAGCTCGTTCACCCTCGCGGAGGTGCTCGTGCCCCGGGCGTCGGTCACGGAGGCGTTCACCTGGATCGGCACCGCCCTGGGGCTGGGCGTGGCGGTCGGCTCCTCCGTCGCGGGCAAGCTGGTCGACGTGGCCGGCGCGAACACGTCCTTCGTCGTGGCCACGGTGGCCGCGGCGGTGGCGGCGGTCGTCGTCGCCGTGTGCAACCGGATGCTGCGCGTGCCGGCCGAGCACGCGGTCATCCCCGCCCTCGCCCGCTGAGCCGGCCCCCGGTGTCCGCACGCTCCGCGCAGCTCGCAATTCCCGACAGAGGGAATCTGATGGTCTAATGGTCGGGCCATTACGCCGCAGGGGGGCGTCGTGGTGTGAACCCCGCGGCGGCGACGCCGGGGGAGGAGAGGAGCCCGCCGTGGCAGTCAACCGGAGCCGCACCCGATCTCGTACCTACGGGCGGGCCACGCTGACCGTCCTGCTCGGGGGCGCGCTGACCGCATGCGGCGGTGCCGGCGGCGGTGCCGGAGGCGGCGGCGGTGGTGGCGGTGGCGGCGAGGAGGCCCCCTTCGCCGGGGCCCGCCTCGACTTCGTCGTCCCCTACGAGCCCGGTGGCGGCTACGACGTGTACGCCCGCAGCCTGGCGCCCTACTTCGAGGAGTGCCTCGACGCGACGGTCACCGTCCAGAACGAGGCCGGCGCCGGTGGCCTCGTGGCGACCAACAAGACCGCGATCTCCCCTGCGGACGAGAACCGCTTCCAGATCGTGAACACCGTCGGCCTGGTCTCCGCCCAGATCGCCGGGGAGGAAGGGGCCAACTTCGACCTCAACGACCTGAACTGGATCGGCCGGGTCTCCGCTCCGCCGAACGTCCTGGTCGTCGGCAACGACAGCGGCTTCGAGTCCTTCGAGGACGTCGTCGCCGCTGAGGAGGCCGTGCGCTTCGTCGCGCAGGGCCCCGGGGCCAACGACTACCTCGCCCCGAACATCGTGGGGGCCGCGTACGAGTTCCCGTTCGAGGTCGTCACCGGCTTCGCGGGCGCGCCCGAGGCGCGCGGCGCCGTGATCGCCGGGGACGCCGACGCGCACATCCTCCCGGTCGACAGCCAGCTGAGCGCCATCGAGGCGGGGGAGGTGCAGCCGCTGGTCACCATCGACGAGGAGGCCGACCCACTGCTGCCCGACGTGCCGACCATCTACGACGCCGCAGCCCCCGAGGGCGACGCGAAGGAGATCATCGACAACCTGGTGGCCCTGGGGCAGACCGGCCGCGCACTGATCGCCTCCCCCGAGATGCCCGAGGCGAGCGTCGAGGCGCTCCGCGAGGCCTTCACCTGCGTGATGGAGGACGAGCAACTCCTCAGCGAGCTCGAGGAGCAGCAGCGGCCCGTCGACCCGCTGGGTGGCGAGGAGACGGCGGCCCTGGTCGCCGAGGTCCTCGAATCGCCCGAGGAGTTCCAGACGCTCGTCACCGAGAGCTTCTGACCGGGCTCCTGACCGACAGGTCCTGAGCGGCGGCCGCGGCTAAGGTGGCCGGCATGGCCGGGGCCGCTCCGCACTGGCCGGCCGAGGCGGGCGCTCCCGACCGGCCGGCCGGTTCCTGCACGGTCGACGAGCTGCTCGCCCGGGTGCGCGGCCGGATCGAGCGGGTCGAGCCGGCGGTGGCCTGGAGCCGCCTTGCCGCCGGGGCGCTGCTGGTCGACACCCGGCCGTCCGAGCAACGGGACCGGGACGGCGAGGTGCCGGGCGCCGTGGTGATCGACCGCAACGTCCTGGAGTGGCGGCTCGACCCGGCCGGCCCCGACCGGCTGCCGGAGGTGACCGGCTACGACCTCGAGGTCCTCGTCCTCTGCAACGAGGGCTACAGCTCGAGCCTCGTAGCGGACACGCTGCGGACCCTCGGGCTGACCCGTGCCGTCGACGTCATCGGCGGTTTCGTCGCCTGGGCGGCCGCGGGGTTGCCCACGACCGGCGGCCGCGCCTCGGAGGCGGCGGCCTGAGCCGGACCGGGAGCCGGTGACCCGCGCCCGTCCCGCCGCGGGCGGTGGCCGCCGGCTGGGCGTGGCGCCCGAGCGCCTCGGCCGCTGGCTGGACGGCGTCGCGGAGCGGCACGGTGCGTTCACCGAGGTGTCGACCGCGGACGGGGCGGTGCACCTCACCTGCGCGGACACCACGGCGGTCACGCTCCGGGCGCCGTTCGACTGGGAACCCGAGCCGGCGCTGCTGTCCGGATTCACCGCTGCCGCCCGCATCCCGCACCGGGCCGCGGTGCTGCTCGTCCGGCGGGGGCGCTGGGCGGTCGGGATCTTCGACGGCTCGGACCTCGTCGTCTCCAAGGTGGACGCCCGGCTCGTCCAGGGACGCACGGCGGCCGGTGGCACGTCGCAGCAGCGCTACGCCCGCCGCCGCGGCAACCAGACCGACGCGGTCGTCGCGCACGCCGTCGAGACGGCGGTCCGGGTGCTTCTCCCGCACACGAGCGGCGTGGCCGCGCTGTTCACCGGCGGTGACCGCGGCCTGATCGACGACGTCCTCGCCGATCCCCGGCTGCGGCCGCTGGCGGCACTCCGCCGCGAGCCGGCCCTCGACGTGGGGGAGCCGACCAAGGCGGTGCTGCTCGAGACCCCGAAGCAGTTCCGCGCCATCGACGTCCACATCCTGGAGCCTGAGGATCGGACCTGACTGGGAAGGTCGTGCCGAGTGGGGTCCGGAGGGCTCCGCGCAGGCGCGACGAAACGGCTCAACGCGCCCGGGGGACGACGCCTGGCGGCGGTGTCGTCCGGAGGACGACAGTGTCACGGTGACCCCCGCCCCCGATCCCGTCCTCGCCGCCGAGCGCGCCCACCTGGCGCGGGCGGCCCACTGCCTGACCGAGATGCGGTCCGCCGCCGCGGCGATCACCGATGCCGGCGTGGACGCCTGGGCCGCCGAGCGGCTCGGCGCCGCCCGCGCAGAACGGCTCCGCGCCCTGGCCGCCGACCCCGGTGTCCCGCCGTTCTTCGGCCGCACCGACACCGACTCCGAGGCCTTCCACATCGGCCGCCGGCACGTCCGCGACGCCGCCGGCGACCCGGTGGTCATCGACTGGCGCGCCCCCATGAGCCGGCCGTTCTACCAGGCCAGCGCCGCCGATCCCCAGGGCCTGGTGCGCCGCCGCCGCTACGGCTTCGCCGACGGCGAGCTGACCGGCTACGAGGACGAGCGGCTCGCCGCCGACGACGGGCCGGGGACGTTCCTCCGGGAGGAGATCGAGCGCCCCCGGAGCGGCCCGATGCGCGACATCGTCGCCACGATCCAGCCCGACCAGGACGACATCGTGCGGGCCCCGCTGAGCGAGTCGATCTGCGTGCAGGGGGCGCCGGGCACCGGCAAGACGGCGGTCGGGCTGCACCGCGCGGCCTACCTGCTCTACACGCACGGCGGCCAGCTCGCCCAGACCGGCGTGCTGGTGCTGGGACCCAACCGCGCGTTCCTCCGCTACATCGAGCAGGTGCTGCCCACCCTCGGCGAGGTCGACGTCGACCAGACGACGGTCGCCGCGCTCACCGCGCGGGTGCCGGTCCGTGGGGTGGACCGGCCCGACGTCGCCGTCCTCAAGGGCGACGCCCGCCTGGCCGAGGTGCTGCGCCGGGCGCTGTGGGGCGAGATCGCCAAGCCGGCCGAGTCGATCCAGGTTCCGCTCTCCGGCCGGCGGTACCGCATCCCGGTCGAGCGGCTCAAGCGGTACGTCGACGACGTCCGCCGCCGCGGGCGCGGGGACGACGACCAGCAGCTGCTGCACTACGCCGCCGGCCGGGAGCGGGTGGCCACGCTCCTCGCGGAGGACGCCCGCCGGCAGAAGGAGGAGGCCGGGGGCAGCCCCACCGACGCCGAGACCGCCCGGGCAGCGCGCAGCGCCGAGGTGCGCGCGTTCTGCGACGACGTGTGGCCGGCCCGTGACGCGGCCGGGGTGGTGCACGACCTGTGGACCGATCCGGCGCGGCTGGCCCGGGCGGCGCGCGGCATCCTCGACGAGAAGGAGCAGGCGCTGCTGCACCGGCCCGCCCGGTCGATCCGCGCCGCGGCGTGGACGGACGCCGATGCCGTGCTCGTGGACGAGGTCGCCGGCCTGCTGGAGCGCACGCCGGGCTACGGGCACGTGGTGGTGGACGAGGCGCAGGACCTCTCGCCGATGCAGTGCCGCGCGGTGGCCCGGCGGCTGGCGGCCGGCTCGCTCACCGTGCTGGGCGACCTCGCGCAGGCGACGAGCCCGTGGTCGCCGTCGGACTGGCAGGAGACGCTGGCGGGTCTCGGCCGGCCGGCCACCGTCGTCCGTCCGCTGACCCGCGGCTACCGGGTGCCCGGCGAGGTGCTGGACTTCGCCAACCGCCTGCTGCCGCTGATCGCGCCGGACCTGCCGGCCGCCACGGCGATCCGCTCGGAGCCCGGCTCGCTCACCGTCCGGCCGGTGTCGGCGCTCGCGGGCCCGCTGCCCGAGGTCGTCGCCGGGCTAGTCGGCTCGCCGGGCTCGATCGGCGTGGTCTGCGCGGACGGCGCGGTGGCCGAGGTGGTCGGGCTGCTGGCCGGGGCCGGGCTGCCCGCGGCCGCACTCACCGACGACGACGATGCGGCGGCCCGGGTGGCGGTCGTGCCGGCGACCCTGGCCAAGGGGCTCGAGTTCGACGCCGTCGTGGTGGTGGACCCGGCCGCGATCGTCGCCGCGGAACCCCGCGGGCTGCACCGCCTCTACGTCGTCCTCACGCGGGCGGTGAGCACGCTCGTGGTGCTGCACCGCGGCGACCTCCCCGCGCCCCTCGCCGTCCCGGTGGCGGAGGCCCTGGGACAGGTGTGACCGGAGATTCGCGCGGACGGCACGGCCGGCCTCCGGTGCGGCGCGGGAGGTTGTGACCCGGGCGCGTCTCTGTTGTGGTGAGGCTCGCATCGGAGGGGGAGGGCCATGGATTCGCGTACGGGACGCGTCCGCACGCTGTGCACGCTCGTCCTCACCATCGTGCTCGCCGGAACCCTGCTCGCCGGGCTCCTGCTCCCGTGGGTGGGCGGCCCCGCGCTGGCCGCCCAGCAGACGACGGGCCTGCTCGGCGATCCGCCGATCGAGCTGACCGACGCACCCCCGCCCGGCAACACCGTCATGCTCGCCGCCAACGGTGAGGTGATCACGTCCTTCTACGCGGAGAACCGGGACCCCGTCGAGCCGGACCAGATCGCCGAGATCATGAAGCAGGCGCTGGTCGCCATCGAGGACGCCCGCTTCCACGAGCACGGCGGCGTGGACGTGCAGGGCACCCTGCGCGCGCTGGTCAAGAACGTGGTGGCCGGGGAGGTCCAGGAGGGTGGCTCGACGCTCACCCAGCAGCTGGTCAAGCAGACGCTGCTCCAGGCCGGGCAGTCCGAGGAAGAGCGCGTGGCCGCCACCGACAAGACGCTCGGCCGCAAGCTGCGCGAGGCACGGCTGGCCCTGGCGCTCGAGGACACCTACGGCAAGGACGAGCTGCTCACCCGGTACCTCAACATCGTCTACTACGGGCAGAACGCCTACGGGATCCAGCCCGCGGCCCGCGCCTTCTTCGGCGTCGACGCCGCCGACCTCACCCTGACCCAGGCCGCCCTGCTGGCCGGGCTGGTGCGCAGCCCGGTCGACGACGACCCCTTCACCAACCCCGAGGCCGCCACCGTCCGGCGCAACCAGGTGCTCACCCGGATGGCCGCGCAGGGCTACATCACCCCGGCCGAGGAGGCCGAGGCGACGGCGGCGCCGCTCGGGCTGGCGCCGGCACCCGCGCCGCGCCGCGGGTGCGTGCAGGCCAGCGTCGGCGCCTACGTCTGCGACTTCGCGCAGAAGTACCTGACCACGACCCTCGGGATCACCCAGCAGCAGCTCGAGCGCGGCGGCCTCGTCATCCAGACCACCCTGGACGCCGACCTGCAGCGCGCCGGTGACTCCGCCGTCCTGAACACCCTCGATCTGGGTCAGTCCGTGGCCGGCACGTTCACCGCCGTGCAGCCGGGCACCGGGCACCTGCTGGCGATGAGCGTCAACCGGACCTTCGGCTACGACCTGAGCGACCCCACGCAGGAGTCGTTCAACCTCAACGAGGCCCCCAGCCGCGGCGCCGGGTCCACGTACAAGGTCTTCGTGGCCGCGGCCGCGCTCGCCCGGGGCTACTCGTCCACCTACACGCTGACGGCGCCGAGCCCGTACTACTCGAAGGTCTTCAAGAAGAACGGCGGGCGCTACGACGTCCGCAACGCCACCAACGGGTACCGCGCGACGCTGGACCTCACGACCGCGCTCTACCAGTCCTCCAACACCTACTTCCTCGCCTTGGAGGACGCGCTCGGCAGCGTCGAGGAGCCGGTGCGCATGGCGAAGGCGATGGGGCTCTACGACTTCGGGCCGGCCGACCTGGCCGAGACGGTCATCGCCGAGAACCGCGGCTCCTTCACCTTCGGCCCCGACGCCACCAGTCCCCTCGGGCTGGCCAACGCCTACTCGACGCTGGCGGCCTCCGGTACGCACTGCGACGTCGTCCCGGTGACCGCCGTCCTCGACCGCTTCGGGAAGCCGCTGGCCGGCGACGACGGCGAGCCCCTGCCTGTCGGGAACACGTGCACGCCCGAGGCCATCCCGTCGGGCGTCGCGAACACGCTGAACCAGATGCTGCGCAAGGACGTCGAACCCGGGAACCGGGGGCAGACCGGATCGCGCGCCTACGTCCCCGGCCACCAGATCGCCGGCAAGACGGGGACGACGCAGAACACCAACTCGGTGGCCTTCGTCGGCTACACCCCCGAGATCGCCGCCAGCGTGATGGTCTTCAACCCCAAGGAGGAGGAGGACGTCGGGGGCTACGGCGGTGGCAAGGGCGCGACCATCTGGCGGGACGCCATGGCGCCGATCCTGACCGCGCGCGGGAGCGGCGACTTCCCGCCGGCGGACCCGACCGTCGTCCGCGGCAACACCGTGACTGTGCCGGGCTGCAGCTCGGTCAGCGACTGCCGCACGGTGCTCACGGATGCCGGTTTCCGGCACACCACGGTGCGGACCAACAGCAGCAAGGCGGCGGGATCGCTGGTGGGCACCAGCCCGTCCCGCGGCGGCCGCGCCGTGCCCGGGCAGCTGGTCTCGATCCTGGTGAGCAACGGCTCGGGATCCGCGCCGCGGCCAGCCCCCACGCCGACCCCGGCGCCGGCGCCTGCTCCCGAGCCGCCCGCTCCCGAGCCGCCGCCGGTGACCGAGCCACCCGTGACGCCTCCCGCCTAGCGCGTGCCGGTCCCGGCCGGCGAGGGCTCAGCGGAGCGGGCGCACCCCGCCCGGGCGCGCCCCTCCCGGGTGCGCCCCGCCCGGCGCGGCGGCCGACCTCCGGGCGAGGAGGTCGTCGAGCGACTGCGTGAGCAGCCACCCGACGAGCACGACCAGGTGCAGCAGGAACAGCCACAGGCCCACGGCGACGACGCCGCCGACCACGGTCAGGCCACCGAAGGGCGCCCCGAGGTCCAGCGGCAGGGCGAGGAACAGCACGAAGCCCTGGAGGAAGCCGGAGAGGCAGGCGGCCGTGAACGCCGCGCCGATCGCCAGCGCGGACCAGCGGACCCGCCCGGCGCCGACGACCCGGAACCCCCACGCGAGCGGAAGGGTGAGCGCGGCCAGCACCCCGTAGAAGCCCACCGCGACGCGACCCACGGTGGCGAGCGCGCCGCCGTCCCGGGCCAGGTCGGCCATCACCGGGACGGTGAGCAGCAGCGGGTACAGGAGCACGGGGGCCACCACGAGGACCGGCAGCGCCGCCAGCCGCCCGCGCCAGCCGGTCATCCCCTCGCGCCGGCCGCTGAACCGGAGCAGGGCCCGCCGCAGCCCCTCGCCGTAGAAGGTCATCGGCAGGAGCGCGAGCAGCCCGCTCAGCAGCCCCAGGCCGATGCCGGCCTCCACCAGGCGCATGACGGCGTCCGGTGCGCCCAGCTCGGCCGGGAGGAGCTCGGCCAGCCGGTCGCCCAGCTCCGACACGCGGCGGGGGGACGTCAGGCGGGCGGTCAGCCCGAACGCCAGCACCAGCAGCGGGACGACGGCGATCCCGGCATAGAACGTGAGCCCGGCCGCGATCAGGGCGAGGTCGCGACCCTCGAGGCGGCGCCGCACCCCGGCCACGAGCTCGGGGACGGCGCCGCGCGCGGCCGCCGCGCGGCCCGGGCGGACCGAGCCGTCGTTGGTCATCGGCGTCCATGTCACCAGGCCCGGGGCCGCGCCGCCCGGCGAGCGGGGATTGCGGGCGTCAGCCGCCGAGCAGGTGCTGGGCGGCCGCGAAGCCGCCGAGCCCGCTCACGGCCCCACCGCGGACGGTCCCGCCCGAGGACGCCGCGACGATCCGCGGGTGGTCGGTGGCCACGCCCCAGGTACCGACCTGCTCGTCGTCGGCGGCGACCGGCCAGGCGAGGTCGCCGTGGAAGATGTGCCCGCCCGGCATGGCCAGCGACGCCTCGACGTCCAGCGGCGAGGCGGCCTGCAGGCAGGGATCGCCCGAGGCGTCGCGCGCCAGGCAGTCGAGCAGGGGCTCCTCGAGGTGCGCGTCGAGCTGGGCCACCACCCGGCGGACGGCCTCGCGCCGCACGCCCACCGGGTCGCCGCGGAAGAGTTCGGCCGGGGTGTGCAGGCCGAACAGGGTCAGCGTGTGGGCGCCGCCGGCCCGCTCGACCGGGCCGAGGATCGACGGGTCGGTCAGCGAGTGGCAGTAGACCTCGAACGGGATCACGTCGGGCAGCTGCCCGGCCGCCGCCTGCGCGTACGCCGCGTCCAGCTGCCCCGCGGCCTCGTCCACGTGCACGGTGCCGGCCAGCGCGACGGCCGGGTCGGCACCCGAGCGCAGCCGGGGCAGCCGCGCCAGCACCATGTTCACCTTCAGCTGCGACCCGGACGGGCGCGGCCCGGGGTCGGCTCCGGTGAGTCCGGCCAGCACGGTCGGGGCCACACCGCCGACCACGTGTCCGGCGTCGACGGCGGCGCTGCGGCCGTCGTCGTCGGTCCAGTGCACGGTGACGCCGTCGGCCCGCGGTTCCAGCGCGGTGACCGTCGCCCGGGTGACCAGTTCGGCCCCGCCCCGCCGCGCGGCGGCCGCCATCGCCCCGGACACCGCGCCCATGCCGCCCACCGGTACGCGCCAGCGGCCCGTCCCGTTGCCGACCAGGTGGTACAGGAAGCAGCGGCCGGCGAGGCCGTCGGCCGCGTGCACGTCGGCGAACGTGCCGATCAGGCCGTCGGTGAGGGCCACGCCGCGGACGACGTCGTCGTTGAGGTGGTCGGCGACGACGTCGGCCAGCGGCCGCTCCCGCAGGTCGTGCCACAGCTGCGGTTCGCGGAGACGGGCCGCCAGCTGCGCCGGGGAGAGCAGCCGCTCGGTGAGCGTCGGGGCGAGGTCCTCGGCCAGGGTGGCCAGCCGCGCGTAGAAGCGCTGCCAGCCGGCGAACTCCGCGTCGGAGCCGGTGAGCTGCCGGAAGGACGTGGCGGTCGCGGGCCCCTCGTCCCGCTCGACCAGCAGGCCGGCCGGCCGGCCGTCGCGCAGCGTGGCGGTGTACGAGGCGACGGCCCGGTCGCTCAGCCGCACCTCGAGGCCGAGGTCGTCGACGATCCGGTCCGGCAGCAGGCTGACCAGGTACGAGTAGGCGGACAGCCGCACGTCGATGCCCTCGAAGACCTGCTGGCTGACGGCCGCTCCGCCGACCTGCGCCAGCCGTTCGAGGACCAGGACCGACCGGCCCGCGCGGGCGAGGTAGGCGGCGGCCACCAGTCCGTTGTGGCCACCTCCGACGACCACGACGTCGTAGCTGCTGCGGATCACGCCGCGGACGGTAGTAGCCGCAGGTCAGCGGCCCTTCGCGAGGGCATCCAGGGTGCCGGGCGATCGGGGTGGTCGTTGCGTGGGGCGGGAGTGACGGCAGGTACCGGGACGCCGCCCGGATGCGGGAAAGTCCACAAATAACATCTCTGTCATTGTCACGCCCCGGTAACAGCCCTTACGGTGAGTGTGTTCTTCGGGGCTGTCAGTCACTGCAGCAGTGACGACCCGCGGGACGCCGCCGAGCCGGCCCACTGGTGCCGGACCGGGACCCAGGAAGGTGCAGCGCGGAGGCCCGCAGCCCCCGCGCCGAGGAAGCACGTCCGCATCCGGTCCCGGACAGGCGGCTGCGCAGAGAAACGGAGTGCCGCCGGCCCCATGGCGACCCCCCTCGACGCGGCTCCCCCCGCGCCCTCCCGTCGTCCCGCCGCTCGGGGACGTGCCCTGATCGCCGCCGCGGCGGTCCTGGGCGTCCTGTTCGTCCCGGCGCCGGCGCAGGCCACGCCGACCACCTCGGCCGCGGCCGCGGAGCTGGTGGCGGCCCGGGGGCACGAGCTCGAGGTCGTGACGGAGGAGTTCAACGAGGCCCGGGAGGCGCTGCGCGCCCAGCGCTCGGCCGCCGAGGCGGCCGCGGCCCAGCTCGCGCAGGCCACCGCCGCCCTCGGCGGCGCCCAGGAGCAGGTTCGCGGCATCGCCCGGACCGCGTACACCGGCGAGGGCATCGGGTCCTTCCGGGCGCTCATGACGAGCGACTCCGCCGACGAGTTCGTCGGCCGGATGGCCACCCTGCAGTCCATCGCCGGCCACCAGAACGAGATCCTCCAGCAGGCCGCCGTCGCCAACGTCGCGGCCGCCCAGGCCCAGGCCGTCGCCGGGCAGGCCGCCACCGAGGCCCAGGCCCAGTTCGACGCCGTCGCCGCGAAGCAGACGGCGCTGCAGGCCGAGGTCGCCGGGTACCAGGCCGCGTTCGATGCGCTCAGCGCCCAGGAGCAGCGGGCCGCCGTCGCCGCTCACCACGGCGGCGACCGCGCCAGCCGGGCCGAGCGTGCGCCGCTGGCAGCCGTGGGCCCCGTCGTCGCCGACTCCGCCGCTGCGCAGACCGCCGTCGACACCGCCATGGCGCAGCGCGGCAAGTCCTACGTCTGGGCCGCCTCCGGCCCCGGTTCCTTCGACTGCTCCGGGTTGACCTCCTACGCCTACCGCGCCGCCGGCATCTCCCTGCCGCACTCCAGCCGGTTGCAGGCCCAGATCGGGCAGCCGGTGTCCCGCGATCAGCTGCAGCCCGGCGACCTGGTCTTCTTCTACAGCCCGGTCAGTCACGTCGGCATCTACATCGGCAACGGGCAGATGGTCCACGCGCCCACCTCCGGCGACGTGGTGAAGGTCGCCCCGCTCATGGGCGGCTACAGCGGCGCGCGGCGCATCGCCTGATCCACCCGCTGGAGCAGTCCCCAGACGAACACCGCCCGCACGCCGCCCGGTAGGTGCAACTCCCAGCGGGTCACGACGCCGGGGTCGGCGTTTGCCGCGCCCGGCAGGCCGACGACGTCGTCCAGCACGTGCTCCCAGACGAGCAGGTTCTCGGCGTCCGCCGGGGGGATCGGTGAGCCGGGCGCCCGCACGAGGTGCTCGTTCAGCACCGATCCACCCGGGCCGCTGAGCACCTCCCAGTAGAGGTGCGGCCACAGCGGCAGCGGCCAGCGGCGGACCTGGACGTCGAAGTCGCCGAACCGCCGGTCCTCGAGCTCCGCCGGCGGGCCGAGGACCGCCGTCCGCAGCCCCAGCCCACGGGGCCCGCGGGGCGAGTGCTGCAGCGCCTGCCATCGGGTGTGCGCCGCGTGCGCCTCCGCCCGCGTCGCGCCCAGCCGGGGGAGTGCCCCGGCCACCAGATCCGGGCGGACGTCGGCCATCCGGCGCAGCAGGACCAGGCAGAACTCGCGCCGCGCCAGCCCCCGCACGGGGCCGACCCTGTCACCATGCGGCGGGGACTCCTCGGGCGACCTGCCAGGATCGGACAGTGCTGATCAGCCCGGCCACCGCCGCGGGGATCGCCGACGGGACGGTGACGCTGGCCTTCCGCCGGTGGGACCGGCCGCGCGTGCGCCCCGGAGGCACCCAGCGGACGGGCGCCGGCGTGATCCGGGTCGAGTCGGTCGAGGAGGTGGATCCGGACACGCTCACCGAGGACGACGCCCTGCGCAGCGGCGTCCGTTCGCTGGCCGAGCTCCGCCGGCTGCTGGAGCGCCGCTCGGGAGCGCGCGTCTACCGGATGCGCGTGTGCGCCGCGGGTCCGGACCCGCGGGTGGCCCTGCGCGAGCAGTCCGAGCTGTCCGACGAGGACCGGCGGGCTCTCGACCAGCGGCTGGACCGCTGGGACGCCGCCCGGGCCGACGGCCCGTGGACCCGGGACCTGCTGCGGCTGATCGAGAAGAACCCGGGCGTCCGGGCGCCCGACCTCGCCGCGTCGCTGGGGCGGGAGACGCTGCCGTTCAAGCGCGACGTCCGGAAGCTCAAGGAGCTCGGACTCACCTGCAGCCTTCCCGTGGGGTACGAGATCTCACACCGTGGCCGGGCCTGTCTCGGCTGACCGGTCGGGGACGATCGGGACGTGAACCCGCGTACCGCCGTCGCCGCCTTCCGGATCGTCGCCGTCGCCGAAGCCCTCTCATGGCTCGGCCTGCTCGCCGGGATGTACGTCAAGTACGTGCCGCAGGCATCCGAGGCCGGCGTCCAGATCTTCGGCCCGATCCACGGCGGGATCTTCGTGGCCTACGTCGTCGTCTCGCTCGTCGCGAGCCGGGTGCTGCGGTGGGACGTGCCGACGACGCTGCTGGCCCTCGCCGCGTCGGTGCCGCCGCTGGCGACGGTGCTGTTCGAGCGCTGGGCCGTTCGCACCGGGCGCCTTCCCGTCGGCGAGGCCGTCGCCGCCTGATCGGCGGGCACTGGGGCGGCTCGATACGGTCCCGGGCATGCCGGAACCCGTCCTGCCGACCACCGCCCGCGCCCTCCTGGCGCGGACCGCCCGCGTCCAGCGCGAGGGGCGCGCGCCGAGTCTCGTCGCCGGCGTCGTCCGCGACGGCGGGCTGGCCTGGTCGACCGGGCGGGGTGACGTCCCCGAGCCGCACACCGACGTCCAGTACCGGCTCGGCTCGATCAGCAAGACGGTGACCGCGGTCGTGGTGATGCGCCTGCGCGACGAGGGGCTGCTGCATCTCGACGACCCGCTCGACCGCCACCTGCCCGGTACTCCGCTCGGCGACCGCACGGTCGGCCAGCTGCTCTCCCACCTCGCCGGGGCGTCGGCGGAGAGCCCGGGCGGCTGGTGGGAGCGGGTGCCCGGCGGCTCGCTGGCCGACCTGGACCTCGGCCCCGACGACGTCGTCCTCGGCGCGGCGCGGCGGTTCCACTACTCGAACCTGGGCTTCGGCCTGCTCGGCGAGCTGGTGGCGCGGCTGCGCGGGACGTCGTGGGAGGACGCCGTCGCCGCCGAGGTGCTGGCGCCGCTCGGCATGCGCCGGACGACCCCCCGGCCGGTGCCGCCCGCCGCGCAGGGGCTCGCGGTGCATCCGTGGGCGGACGTCGTCCTGCACGAGCCGGAGCACCACGCCGGTGTGATGGCCGCGGCCGGGCAGCTCTGGGCCGGCCTTGCGGACCTCGGCCGGTTCGCGGCCTTCCTGCTCGGCGACACCGGCGACGTCCTGGACCCCGCCACGCTCGAGGAGATGACGGTGCCGGCCGGGGTGGACTCCTCCGCGCCCGGCTGGTCCGCCTACGGGCTCGGCGTGCAGGTGCTCCGCGTCGACGGGCACACGCTGGTCGGCCACGGCGGGTCGATGCCGGGGTTCCTCGCCGGCGTCTTCGTCGACCGGGACGAGCAGACGGGTGCGGTCTCCCTCGCCAACACGACGTCCGGGCTCGACCCGCTCGTCTTCGGGCTGCTGGCCGATCTGCGCACGCACGAGCCGCGCGTCGTCGACGCGTGGGCGCCCTCGCCCTGCCCCGTGCCGCTCGACTGCCTCGGGACGTGGTTCTGGGGCCCGTCGCCCTACGTGCTGCGCGCCGTCGGCGGAGGGATGCTGCACCTCGGGCCGCTCCCGGGGCGCACCGGCCGGGCCAGCCGATTCCTGCAGCGGGACGGCGCCTGGGTGGGGCTGGACGGCTACTTCGCGGGGGAGACCCTGCGCATCGCCGAGGATCATCTCGACCTGGACACCTTCATCTTCACCCGCAGCCCGTACGACCCCGACGCGCCGGTGCCCGGGGGCGTGGACGACCGCGGCTGGCGCTGATCGGGGCGTGAATGCCGGCGAAACACCGCACGAGCCGTCCTCGCCGCTGGGGGCAACCAGGTCTCGTCGCGTGCGACGTGTGCCCCGGACCGGTCAGTACCGGTCGAACGCGTCCATCGTCTTCGTCATGACCAGGGCATAGGCCACGTGGGGCACGAGGTCGCTCAGCCAGTCCGCTGCCGACCAGGTGCGCGGGTCGGTGATGCCGAGGACGGTCATCGGTCCGTTGGCCGCGACCAGGACCGCCACCGTCGTCAGCGCCGTCCCTGCCGGTGCCGCGAACCGGAGGCCTGTGGCGCGGGCCAGTCCGGCCAGCACGCCGACGCCTGTCCCGGCCGCCAGTCCGGTGAGCGGACCGAGCCCCTGCAGGCGGTTCTCCCGGACCTCGCCCCGCCCAGGGATGGGAACGTGCGCGACCTCGGCCAGCTTCTCGACCGACCGCTCCGGCGTGGAGCTGGGAGGGCGGCCGCGCACGGCCATGTCCAGGTAGGTGACGGCGTTGAGCGCCGTGGTGGCCGCGGCTCCCGCAGCCGCTCCGCGCAGGAGCCAGCCGAGCGCGGTGATGCCCCGCGTGCCCGGGGGGAACGAGCGTCGCGAGGTCGTCGTCACGGGCGCGGCCCTACCCCGGGCCGGCAGGGGCAACCTGGACGGCCGTGTCGTGGGCGTCGCCGGCGTCCTCGGCCGAGCCCGAGCCGTCGGGCCAGACCGTCCAGCGCACCGGGCCGTCCGTGACCCCCGCCTCGGTGAGGACGACCGGACGCAGCTGCGGGCGGGCGACCTCCTCGTGCAGGAAGGCGTGCACCTGACCGTCCAGCGCCTGCCGCCCGGACGCGCGGAACCGGTGCTCCGCCCCGTCGATCGACACCACGGCCTGCCGTCGTCCGGTGACCGTCAGGGTCGCCTCGATCGGCGGACCCCACTCGGCGCGGAGCAACCGGAGTTCGCCCGCCGGGCGTCGTGGTCGCCGGTCATCGGCCCCGCCGGCGGCGACGCAGGACCAGCAGGCCGACGAGGGCGAGCACGAGCGCCCCCGTCCCCAGCACGCGGGGGGCGAGCAGATCCGGTCCGGGCGGAACGGTCCCGGCGGCACCGGGCAGGGGAGCGGCCGTCGGTCCGGACGGGGAGCCGGCCAGCGCGGCGAGTTCCGCCTCGAGGGCCGGCGTCGACGATGCTGTGCCGCCGCAGAGGAACGCGGCGTACTGATCGTCGGCGAGGGTGGTGAACAGCATTCCGCCGAGGTCCGCCGAGCGCGTGGCGAACACGACGAACGGCCCCTCGCCGGACAGCTCCAGCCCGCAGGTGGCCCCGGACACGGGGGACACGACCCCCTGCTGCTCGTGCGCGGTCCCCTTGAACACGGTGTCGACGGCGAAGACGTGCAGCGCCGGGTCGGCACTGCTGGTGAGCCTCCCCCGAGGCTCCTCGCGGGAGACCAGCCGGGCGGTGAACACCGCATCCGCCCGGTCGAAGAACTCCTGGGTCGTCCCGCCGACGCAACTGCACGCCGACGCCGGCGTCGCGACCAGCAGTCCGGCGGCCAGCAGCAGGCCGCTGAACAGCAGGGTCACCGTCGTCCGGCGCATGAGCGGAGCTTCCTCTCCCGGCCGCGACGGGGAAAGGTCCCGTCTGCTGGCGCACGTCCGCCGAGAGCCGCACCCTGGGGGCGTGGCCGACGTCGACGAGGTGCTGGAGCGCACGATCGGTGCCCTGCTGGACCAGCGCCGTCCCGACGCCTCGATCTGCCCGTCCGAGGCGGCGCGCGCCGTCGACCCCGAGGGCTGGCGGGAGCTGATGCCTGCCGCGCGGGCCGCGGCGGGGCGGCTGGCGGCCGCCGGGGAGGCGGAGGTGACCCAGGGCGGCGAGGTCGTGGACGTCGCGACCGCCCGCGGGCCGGTCCGGGTCCGCCGGCCGCGCTGAGCGGCGTCCCTTCCCCGCTTCCGGTACCGGAAGCGCGGTCAGTCGCCGGGCACCTCGCCGGCCGCTCGCTCGAGCAGCGGTGCCAGCCGGTGGTCGACGAAGCGCCGCATGGCCAGGGCGGTGTCGATCCGCTGCACGCCGGGGATGGCGAGGACCTGCTCGGTGATGCGCCAGAGGTCGTCGGCGTCCTTCGCCGCCACCTGGACGAGCAGGTCGGCGACCCCGGACAGGCCGGTCACCTCGAGGACCTCTGGGATCCGCGCCAGACCGTCGCTGACCTCGGCGAGGCTCCGCTGGGCCACCTGCACGGTCACGTAGGCGCCGAGCCGGTAGCCGAGCGCCTCGGGACGGACGCGACGGTCGAGCGGTGCGAGCGCACCACTGCCCTCGAGACGGGCCAGCCGGGCCTGCACGGTGTTGCGGGCGAGCCCCAGCCGCTGCGACAGGGCCATGACACTGGCCCGCGGGTCCTCGGCGAGGGCCAGCAGGAGCCGCGCATCGGTTGCGTCCATGTCCGGCATGTTGGGCAGTCTGACACCCGCGACGCCCTCGTGGTGCCTGCTCTGCGCAATCAATTCGAGCGGTCTTGCGCAGATCGTTACGTGGGGAGGGTTGGTCATCCACCCGGAGCTCGTGCCAGGATGTGTGAACGGCGCCACACCCCGGCGTCGCGCAGACACGTCCAGCATGCCCAGCGGGCCGGTGACCCCGGCAGGCGGGGAGACGGCGAGGAGAGCCCCATGACCGCGTTGCGACAGGCCACCGAGGTGGTCGACCCGGTACCCGGGGCCGGCGCCCCCCATCTGCCGCAGCAGCCCGACCTGGTGCAGCTGCTCTCGCCCGAGGGCGAGCGGGTCGAGCACCCCGACTACTCCCTCGACATCGGCGACGACGAGCTGCGCGCGCTGTACCGCGACCTCGCGCTGGTCCGCCGCTGGGACATCGAGGCGACGGCCCTGCAGCGCCAGGGCGAGCTCGGCATCTGGGCGTCGCTGCTGGGCCAGGAGGCCGCCCAGGTCGGGGCCGGCCGGGCGATGGCCGACGGCGACATGGCCTTCCCGACCTACCGCGAGCACGGCGTGGCCTGGACCCGCGGGGTGGACCCGCTGCAGGTCATGGGGCTGTTCCGCGGCGTGGACAGCGGCGGCTGGGATCCGCTCGCCCTCGGCTTCAACCTGTACACGATCGTCATCGGTGCGCAGTGCCTGCACGCCACCGGCTATGCGATGGGTGTGCAGCGCGACGGCGCCGAGAGCGCCGTCCTCGCCTTCCTCGGCGACGGCGCGACCAGCCAGGGTGAGGTCAACGAGGCGATGATCTTCGCCGCCAGCTTCTCTGCGCCGGTCGTCTTCTTCTGCCAGAACAACCAGTACGCGATCAGCGTGCCGCTGGAGCGGCAGTCGAAGGTGCCGCTGTTCCAGCGGGCGGCCGGGTTCGGCTTCCCGGGCGTCCGGGTCGACGGCAACGACGTCCTCGCCGTCCTCGCGGTGACCCGGGCGGCGCTCGCCGCCGCGCGCGAGGGCCAGGGGCCGACGTTCATCGAGGCGTTCACCTACCGGATGGGCGCGCACACCACCTCCGACGACCCGACCCGCTACCGGCTGGCCAGCGAGCTGGAGGAGTGGAAGCTGCGCGACCCGATCGCCCGGCTGAAGGCCCACCTGTCGCGCAGCGGCATCGCCGACGCCGCCTTCTTCGACTCCGTGGACGCCGAGGGCGACGAGCTCGCCGCCCGGATCCGCAGTGGCACCGTCGACATGCCCGACCCGGATCCCGCGGGGATGTTCGACCACGTCTACGAGGAGCAGACGCCGACGCTGGCCGCCCAGCGGGCCGAGTTCGTCGAGTACCACGCGTCGTTCGAGGGGGGCGAGCACTGATGCCCGCCACGAGAACGAGGCCTGAGCGAGCATCGCAGGGAGATGCCGGGAGCCGACAGGGAGTGAGCATCGCAGCGAGCGCCAGCGAGCGAGGAGCGGAGCGACCGCGGAGGCGACCCATGTCGTCGACCGAGGAGCGGAACGAAGGCGGAGTCGAGTCATGAGCACCGAGACGCTGACGATCGGCAAGGCGCTCAACCTCGGCCTGCGCCGGGCCATGGAGGACGACGCCAAGGTCGTGCTCATGGGTGAGGACATCGGCAAGCTCGGCGGGGTCTTCCGGATCACCGACGGCCTGCAGAAGGACTTCGGCGAGGACCGCGTCGTCGACACCCCGCTCGCGGAGGCCGGCATCCTCGGCACCGCCGTCGGCCTGGCGATGCGCGGCTACCGGCCGGTGTGCGAGATCCAGTTCGACGGGTTCGTCTTCCCCGCCTACAACCAGATCGTCACCCAGGTCGCCAAGATCCACGCCCGCTCCAAGGGCAAGCTGAAGATGCCGATCGTCATCCGCATCCCGTTCGGTGGCGGCATCGGCGCGGTCGAGCACCACAGCGAGAGCCCCGAGGCCTACTTCGCGCACACCCCCGGCCTCAAGGTGGTCGCGGTCAGCAACCCGGTCGACGCCTACTGGGGCATCCAGCAGGCCATCGCCCATCCCGACCCGATCGTCTTCCTGGAGCCCAAGCGGCGGTACTGGGAGAAGGCGTCGGTCGACACGGACGCGACTCCGGGCCCGCTGTTCAGCTCGCGGGTGGTCCGGGGTGGCGACGACGTCACGGTGCTGGCCTACGGCCCCATGGTGAAGACGGCGCTGCAGGCCGCCGAGGCGGCGGCCGAGGAGGGCCGCTCGCTCGAGGTGATCGACTTGCGCACCGTCTCGCCGCTCGACCTCGACCCGGTGTTCGAGTCCGTGCGCCGCACCGGGCGCTGCATCGTCGTGCACGAGGCGGCGGTCACGCTCGGGATCGGCGCGGAGATCGCCGCGCGGGTCACCGAGACCTGCTTCCACTCGCTGGAGGCGCCGGTGCTGCGCGTCGGCGGCTACGACACCCCCTACCCGCCGTCGAAGCTGGAAGAGGAGTACCTGCCCGACCTGGACCGGGTGCTCGACGCCGTCGACCGCTCCATGGAGTTCTGACCCTCATGACGTCCCCCAGCGCGACGCTGCGCCAGTTCAAGCTCCCCGACGTCGGTGAGGGCCTCACCGAGGGCGAGATCCTCCAGTGGCTGGTCGCCGTCGGTGACACCGTCACGGTCAACCAGCCGCTCTGCGAGGTGGAGACCGCCAAGGCCGCCGTCGAGCTGCCCTCGCCCTACGCGGGAACCGTCGTCGAGCTGCTCTTCGAGGCCGGCACGATGGTCGACGTCGGCGCCCCGATCATCACGATCGACGTCTCCGGTGGGGCCGTCCCGCCGCCGGCTGGGCCCTCCGCGGCCGAGGCCGAGCCCGCCGCCGGTCTGATCGGCGGGCCCGCGCCGGGCGGCCGGACCTCGGTCCTGGTCGGCTACGGCCCCCGCAACACCGACGCGAAGCGCCGTCCGCGCCGCGTTCCGGTCGCGGAGGGCGCGACCGACGTGCCGGACGCGGCCGACGGCCCGGCCGGCCGGCCGGACCCGGAGGTGGCGCCACTCCTGCCCACCGCACCCGACGCCCGCACCAAGCCGGTCCGCCACGGCGGGCTCGAGGTCGGCCGGCAGGCCGAGGCACACGCGCTGCGCGGCGACGCGGCGACCTCGCACGGGGTCGCGCACGGCCGCGGCCGGCTGCGGCCGCTGGCCAAGCCGCCCGTCCGCAAGTACGCCAAGGACCTCGGCGTCGACCTCGCCATGGTGACCGGCAGCGGGGACGGCGGCGTCATCACCCGCGCCGATGTCGACGCCGCCGCCTCCGGAACCGCGTCAGCCCTGGCCCCGCGGCCCGCTTCCGGTACCGAAAGCGGCGAGCCGGGGCGCGCTTTCGGTACCGAAAGCGGGAGTGGGGCGGGCGGCGAGGAGCGGATCCCGATCAAGGGCGTGCGCAAGCACACCGCGGCCGCGATGGTGGCCAGCGCCTTCACCGCCCCGCACGTGACCGAGTTCCTCGCCGTCGACGTGACCCGGATGATGAAGCTGCGCACGCGCCTGGCCGCCCGGCCGGAGCTCGCCGGCGTCAAGGTGAGCCCGCTGCTCTTCGTGGCCAGGGCGCTGCTGCTCGCGGCTCGCCGGCACCCGATGGTCAACAGCTCCTGGGACGAGGCGGCCCAGGAGATCGTGATCAAGGAGTACGTGAACCTCGGCATCGCCGCGGCCACGCCCCGCGGCCTCGTCGTCCCCAACATCAAGGACGCCGGCCGGCTCTCCCTGGCCGAGCTCGCCGCGGCGATCGGCGAGCTGACCGAGACGGCGCGCGCCGGGAAGACCAGTCCGGCCGACATGTCCGGCGGAACGATCACGATCACCAACGTGGGCGTCTTCGGCGTCGACACCGGGACGCCGATCCTCAACCCGGGGGAGTCGGCGATCCTGTGCTTCGGGGCGATCCGCGAACTGCCCTGGGTGCACCGGGGTGGGTCGGGCGGGGGCAAGCCGAAAATCGTGCCGCGGCAGGTGACCCAGCTGTCGCTGTCCTTCGACCACCGGATCATCGACGGCGAGTTGGGCTCGCGGTTCCTGGCCGATGTCGGCGCGATACTGCACGATCCGGGGGCTGCGCTGGCGTTCTGACCATCCGCCGTCCTGAGGGAGGGAATGCTGTGGATCGGCGTCGGGTCGCTCTCGTCCTGCTCCTGCTGTTCGTGCTGTGCATCGGCGTCGCGACGGTGGTGAGCGGCAGCCGGCCGGGCCTGCAGCAGGGCATCGCGCCGACGGTCGCCGCCTTCGTGGGCTACCTGTTCGCACTCGTGGCGGCCGTGCTGCTGACCTCCCCGGGGGCCGAGGCGCCGGACGGAAGCAGGACGCTCGGCCTCATGGTGCTGGGGGCCGTGGTCGTCCTCGTGCTCCTGGATCTCGTGGCCGCGGACGGACCCAACTTCGGGGCCGGCCTGGTGCAGCTCATCGGTGAAGTGGTGATCCTGGTGGCGACCGTGCGCCTCGCCCTCGGTGTCGCCCGGGCCAGTCGAGCACGGTGACCGATCTCGACCGGCTGCTGGCCTTCGCCGCCCGGTCCCGGCTCCCCGAGGGTGGCTTCGGCTACCTCGGGTCCGACGGGACGGTGGTGCCGGACCGGCCGGTCGAGACGTGGATCGTCGCCCGGATGACCCACGTCTTCGGGCTGGCATCCCTGCTGGGCCGCCCGGGCGCGGACGAACTGGTCCGTTCCGGCGTCGCCGCGCTGGCCGACGGGCCGCTGCACGACGCCGAGCACGGGGGCTGGCGGGCGAGCACGGACGACGACACGAAGGCCGCCTACGTGCACGCCTTCGTCGTCCTCGCGGGTTCGACGGCCACGGCAGCCGGCGTGGACGGCGGCCGGGCCCTGCTGGACGACGCGCTCGTCGTCTGGCAGACCCGTTTCTGGGACGACGACGCCGGACTGGCGGTCGAGCAGTGGGACGGCGGCTGGACGCACTGCGCGGACTACCGCGGGCTGAACGCCAACATGCACGGCGTCGAGGCCACGCTCGCCGCCGCCGACGCGGTGGACGACCCGGCCACGGCGGCCAGGCTCCGGGACCAGGCGCTGCGCAGCACCGAGCGCGCCGTGCACGGCTGGGCGCGGGAACGGAACTGGCGGCTGCCCGAGCACTTCACCCACCACTGGACGCCGCTGCCCGACTACAACCGCGACCGTCCGGCGGACCCGTTCCGGCCGTACGGCGTGACGATCGGGCACCAGTTCGAATGGGCCCGCCTCGCGCTGCACCTCCGCGCCGCCCTCCACGGCCAGAACGGCCGAAAGGGCCATTCTGGCCCGGACTGGCTGCTCGACGACGCCCTCGCGCTCTTCGATGCCGCCGCGGACCGCGGCTGGGCCGCCGACGGGCGGGACGGCTTTCCGTACACGCTGGACTGGGACGACCGGCCGGTCGTCGGGGCGCGCATGCACTGGGTGCTCTGCGAGGCGGTCGCGGCGGCGACGGTCCTCGACGCGGTGACCGGGGAACCGCGCTACCGCGACCTCGCCGACCGCTGGCGGCAGCACGGCGAGATGCGCTTCGCCGACCCGACGACCGGGAGCTGGCGCCACGAGCTCACCCCGGACGGCGCCGTCGCCACCGGCACCTGGTCGGGGCAGCCCGACGCGTACCACCTTGCCCAGATGCTGCTCCTCGACGGCCGCCCGGTGCGTGGGAGCGTCGCCGCCGCACTCCGCTGACGCCTTCGTCAACCCACCCGGGTCGTCTCGACCAGGAATCCCTGGTCGAATCAGTCCTAGGTGTCCTCCACGCCGACCCCGTCGACCGCGTGCAGATCACTCACGGTCAGCCGCCGGCATCCGACTTCTCGCCATCGGGCGAGTTCCTCACCACGGCGAAGCTCTCGTCGAGCTGCACATCGAGCTGGCGGCCGTCCGGCATGGTCACCTCGACCTCGTAGAAGCTCTCCTCGTCGCGGACCTCGGTGTCCGTGACCCGGCCACCGCCGGTCTCGGCGAGCGCGGCCTCGCCGGCCCGCTGGAGGGAGGCGTCGGTAATCGCGACGTCGGGTCCCTGCAGGGAGTCGGAGCCGCCCGCTGCGGTGGCAGCGGCGACGATCCCGCCGCCGAGGACGACGGCCGTGGCAGCGGCCGCCACCGTGGCCGACCTGAACATCGCCATGGGAACCTCCCGGAGAGCTGGCTGGTCGCCTAGCCGTCGTCGCGCCGGGCGTCGTTCGACCTGCTCACGACACGGAAGGCCGTGTCCAGCTGGACGTCGACGTGCCGGCCGTCCTGCAGCGTGACCTGGACCTCGTAGAAGCTGTCCTCGTCACCGGCCTCCGAGTCGGTCACCCGGCCGCCACCGGTCACGGCCAGCGCGGCCTCCCGGGCCCGCGTCAGGAGGTCGCCGGAGAGGGCCGGTTCGGCGTCGTCGACGCGGACAGCAGGGCTGCCCGTGGCGGTCAGGCTGCTGGCGCCTCCGGCGAAGACCATGGCGAGAGTCCCGACGATCACGATCAGGATCGACGTCCTGCGGGCCCGGAACATCGGACCTCCTCGGTGCCACGCGCGCCTGCCAGGCGCCCGTCATCTGGGTGTGTGACCCCCGTTGTGTCCGCGTGCGTCACTACCCGGGTGACGACCGAATCACTCAGCGTCGACCCGCCGAATGCGTCTGCCATGGTCCTCAGCCGTCCCGACGCGCCGAGCAGCGGGCGCGCTGGGTAGCCGCCCCCGCGAGCCGCTGGATCAGTCGGCGTCCCCGTCGTCGCCCTCTTCGTTCTCGTCCGAGCTGACGACGGCGAAGTCCGCGTCCAGCTGGACCTCGATCTGGCGGCCGTCGTCGAGGTTGACCTCGACCTCGTAGCCGTTCTCCTCGTCCTCGACCTCGCTGTCGACGACCTCGCCGCCGCCGGTCTCGTCGAGCGCGGCCTCGCTGGCCCGCTCCAGATCCGTGCCGCTGATCGAGACGTCGGCGACGTCGGCGACGTCGTCGCTGCCCGAGTCGGCCGCGCCGGCGACCCCCGCAGCGGCCACCCCGGCGATGACGGCGGCGGCAGCCGTACCGATGACGATCTTCACGCGACGGTTCATGACGGTCTCCTCGCAGAACGGATGGATACGCGTTCCGCCGATGGTTCCCCGCCTTGCTGAACCGGGGCTGACAGATCCGGGGCTGACGAATTCAGTCTCCGATCAGGTTCTTCGGGTGATCATGGGCGGCCAAGGCTGCGGGAGGCCGAGGCGGATGAAGCTGCTGGTCGTCGAGGACGACGCCAAGATCGCGGGCGCACTGCGCCGGGGCCTGACCGCGGAGGGCTTCTCGGTCGAGGTGGCGGAGGACGGCGTCGAGGGCCTGTGGCGCGCTCGGGAGGGCAGCTACGACCTGATCGTGCTGGACGTGATGCTGCCCGGCCGCAACGGCTACCGCGTCTGTGCCGACCTGCGCCGCGCCGGGGACCCGACGCCGATCCTGATGCTGACCGCCAAGGACGGTGACCTCGACGAGGCCGAGGGCCTGGACACCGGGGCCGACGACTACCTGCGCAAGCCCTTCTCGTTCCCGGTCCTGGTCGCGCGCGTCCACGCGCTGCTGCGCCGGGCGGCGCTCGGCGAGCCGCCTCCGCTCGCGGTCGGGGACCTGACACTCGATCTCCGGGGCCGCCGGGTCCACCGGAGCGGGACGGAGATCGCGCTCACCGCCCGCGAGTTCGACCTGCTCGTCTACCTCGTGCGCCGGGCCGGGTCCGTCGTCTCCAAGCAGCGGATCCTCGCCGGTGTCTGGGACGACGAGTTCGAGGGTGATCCGAACGTGGTCGAGGTGTACGTGGCCCGGCTGCGGCGCAAGCTCGACGAGCCCTTCGGCCGGCGGAGCATCGAGACCGTCCGCGGTGCCGGTTACCGGGTCCCACCGCCGTGACGCCGTCCCGGAACCGCGGGTTCGTCCCGGCCACCCTGCGTGCCCGGGTCACCGCGGTCGCCGCGCTCGCGGTGCTCGCCGTGCTGACCGTGGCGGGTACCGGCCTCGTGCTGGGACAGCGCGCCGCCCTGCTGGACGCGGTGGACGAGCACCTGGACCAGCAGGCCGAGGCCGTGGCGTCCGAGCTCGAGGCGGGCCGGCCGGTCCGCGGCGGCGACCTCCCGTCCGAGGACCTCGTGGTCGAGGTGGTCGCGGCCGACGGGACCCTGCTCGCGGCGTCCGAGGGGCTGGACGAGCGGCTGCCCCGGGGAGTGGCGTCCGACGGCGAGATCACCGTGGAACTGGACGACGGTGAGCCGGTCCGGCTGCTCGAGCGCGACGTCGAGGGCACCACCGTGCTGGTCGCGAACCGCCTCGACGACCTGACGGACAGCACGGCGGCGCTGGCCGGAACACTCGTCGTCGCCGTGCCCCTGACCGGTGCCGTCCTGGCAGGCGTGGTGTGGTTGGCGGTCGGTCGCGCCCTCCGCCCGGTCGAGGACATCCGGGCGCGGGTGGACTCGATCTCGGGATCCAGCCTCCATCAGCGGGTGCCCGAGCCGGACACCCCGAGCGAGATCGGCCGGCTCGCGCGCACCATGAACGGGATGCTCGGCCGCCTCGAACGGTCCGCCGAGCAGCAGCGCCGCTTCGTCGCCGACGCCTCCCACGAATTGCGCAGTCCGCTCGCGCGGATGCGCGCGGAGCTGGAGGTCGACGCGGCCCACCCGGCGTCGGCCGACCCCGCGGCGACCGCCGCCAGCGTCCTGGCCGAGACCGTCGGTGTGCAGCGACTGGTCGACGACCTGCTCCTGCTGGCTCGCGGCGACGCGGGGGCACCGGCGGCGCTGCACCGGGAGCCGGTGGACCTCGACGACGTGGTCGGGACCGTGGCCGGCAGTCTCCGGCGGGCGGGGGAGCGGCGCATCGACACCCGCGACGTCCACCCGGTCCAGGTGTCCGCGGACCGGCCCCAGCTCGAGCGACTGGTCGGCAACCTGCTCGACAACGCCGTCCGCCATGCCCGCGACCGGATCGTCGTGACCCTGGCTCCGGCGCGCGACGGGAGTGCCGAACTCACGGTGGCCGACGACGGCCCCGGGGTACCTCCCGCCGAGCGGGACCGGGTGTTCGAGCGCTTCACCCGGCTCGACGACGCGCGGTCGGCCGGCAGCGGGGGCGCGGGTCTGGGCCTGGCCATCGCCCGCGACATCGCCGAACGGCACGGGGGCACGCTGACGCTGGAACCGACGGACTCGGCAGGGGCCCGGTTCGTCTTCCGGCTCCCGGTCGCCCGGGAGGGGGACCGGGGAATCAGCCGGTCGGGGCCTGGGTAGGGGTTCCGGGACAAGCGTCCAGATCGAAGCAGAGGAGCCCATTCTGATGGCCAGCGTCCAGGAGTCCGTCGACGTCGACGTCCCGATCCGCGTCGCCTACGACCAGTGGACCCAGTTCGAGTCCTTTCCCCAGTTCATGGGCGGCGTCGAGCGCATCACGCAGCTCGACGACACCCACACCCACTGGGTGACCAAGATCGGGGGCGTCGAGCGCGAGTTCGACGCCGAGATCACCGAGCAGCACCCCGAGGAGCGCATCGCCTGGACCAGCACCACCGGGGAGGCGAAGCACGCCGGGGTCGTCACCTTCCACCGTCTGGACGACGCCAAGACCCGCGTGATGATCCAGATCGACTGGGAGCCCGAGGGCGTCGTCGAGAAGGTCGGTGCGGCCGTCGGGATCGACGATCGCCAGGTGAAGGCCGACGCCAAGCGGTTCAAGGAGTTCATCGAGAGCCGCGGCACCGAGACCGGCGCGTGGCGGGGGGACGTCGAGCGTCCCAGCTGACGGCTGCGACACAAGACGGCGCCCGTCCCCTTCTGCAGGGGGCGGGCGCCGTCGTCGTGGGAGAGCCGGAGAACAGCTCTCGGTCTACTCGGCGTCGAGGTCCTGGGCGACCATGCCGGCGATCTGGTCGAGCGCCGCCTGGTCGTCGCTGGTGACGATGACCTCGGTGCCCTGCTTGGCGCCGAGCGTCATGATCATCAGCGGGGACCCCGCGTCGATCGGGTTGCCGCCCGGCGTGGCCAGCGTGACGGGGACGCCGGCCTTGCCGACGGCCTCGGCGATGAGCGCGGCCGGCCGGGCGTGCAGCCCGACCCGGGAGCCGACGGTGACGGTCTGACTGGGCATCGATCCTCTTCCTCGGTGCTGGGGACGGGTGGGAGTGAGCTTGCCGGTCAGGTGCTCGCCGCGCGCGCCGGAGCGTGGACGGGGGCATGCGCGTGCTCCAGGTCGACGGCGTCCTCGGGGGCTTCCTCGGCGTCGGTGCGGCCGATGCTCTTGGCGATCGTGACCGCGGCGGCCCCGACGACCATGCCGATGGCGAGCGCCAGCAGGAACACCAGGAAGTTGCTGATCGCGAAGAAGACGAAGACGCCGCCGTGGGGAGCGCGGAGCTCGACGCCCGCGGCCGCGACGATCGCGCCGGTGGTGGCGCCGCCGAGCATCATCGACGGGATCACCCGCAGCGGGTCGGCCGCCGCGAACGGGATGGCACCCTCGGAGATGAAGGACAGCCCGAGCAGCCACGCCGCCTTGCCGTTGTCCCGCTCGGCGGGCGTGTAGAGCTTCGGGCGGATCACCGTGCTCAGCGCCATCGCGAGCGGGGGGACCATGCCGGCCGCCATGACGGTGGCCATGATGACCAAGGGGGCACCGCTGCCGGCTGCCAGCCCGGTGGTGGCGAAGACGTAGGCCGCCTTGTTCACCGGTCCACCCAGGTCGAAGCACATCATCAGGCCGAGGATGATCCCCAGCAGGATCGCCGACGACCCGCTCAGGCCGTTGAGCCAGTTGCCGAGTCCGGTGAGGGCCGCGGCCAGCGGCCGGCCGAGCAGCACGACCATGATGCCGCTGGAGATCAGCGTGGCCAGCAGCGGGATGATCACGACCGGCTGCAGGCCGCGCACACCGGTGGGCAGCTTCCAGCGGCTGATCCAGAGCGCGGCCAGGCCGGCGATGATGCCGCCGATGAGGCCACCCAGGAAGCCGGCCCCCACGGTGACCGACACGGCGCCGACGACGAAGCCGGGAACGATGCCCGGGCGGTCGGCGATCGCGAAGGCGATGTAGCCGGCAAGGGCCGGCACCAGGAAGCCGAAGGCGGCCTGGCCGAGCACGGTGAAGACCGCTCCGAGGTAGCCCAGGAAGCCGTCGTTGAGACCCTCGATCCCCGACGCGGTCGGCAGGTTCAGGAACGTGTTGTTGAGCACCCAGCTGAGGGCGTAGCTCTGGCCCTCGACGTCGGGGTTGCCGGTGACGATCTTGTAGCCGCCGAAGAGGAAGCCCAGCGCGATGAGCAGGCCGCCCGCGGCGACGAACGGGATCATGTAGCTGACGCCGGTGAGCAGCCAGCGACGGACCTCCGAGGCGGTGCGTGCGCCGCCGGCGGACGAGGCGGCGGCCGTCGCGTCGCCTCCTCCGGCGGTACCGGACACGCGGCGGGCGTTGGGGTCGTCTGCGGCGGCCAGCGCCTCGCGGAGCATCACGTCGGGCTCGTTGATGGCCCGTTTGGTGCCGGACTGCACGAGCGGCATGCCGGCGAACCGGTGCTGGTCCCGCACGCCGACGTCGACCGCGAAGATCACGGCGTCGGCCGCGCGGATCAGCGACGGGTCGAGCGGGGTGGAGCCGGACGAGCCCTGCGTCTCGACGTGGACGTCGACGCCGGCCGCCTTCCCTGCGGCGGTGAGCTTGTCGGCGGCCATGTAGGTGTGCGCGATGCCGGTCGGGCAGGCGCTGACGACGACGATGCTCTTCCGCCCGGCCCCGGGCCCGGCCCCGTCGCCCGCGGTAGCGCTGGCTCCCGCCGTCGCGGCGGGCTCCGTCGCGGCGGGCGCGGCAGCGGCTGCGGGCGGTGCGGGGGCGGGGGAGACGACCTCGTCCACGAGTCGCACGACGTCCTCGTCCGACGCGGCGGCGCGCAGCGACGCGACGAACTCCGGCCGGACCAGCGCCCGGGCGAGCGCGGTCAGCAGGGTGAGGTGGTCGGCGTCGCCGTGGGCGGGCGCGGCGATCAGGAAGACGAGGTCGGCCGGGCCGTCCGGTGCGCCGAAGTCGACCTTCGGGGCCAGCCGCGCGAACGCCAGGGAGGGCTGGGTCACGGCCGCGGAACGGCAGTGCGGGATCGCGATCCCGCCGGGGAGGCCGGTCGGCGCCTGTGCCTCACGGGCCATGGCGTCCCCGTGCAGGGAGTCGGCCGCGGTGGCCCGGCCGGCGCCGGCGACCAGCTCGGCCAGCCGGCGCACGACCGTGCCCTTGTCGGCGCCGAGGTCGGCGTCGAGGCGGACCAGGTCGGTGGTGATGAGTGCGGTCATGGGACCTCTCCCGGGAGGGTCAGTGGGCGTCCCGGCCGGCGGCCGGGACGGAGTCGGTGCTGGTGGAGGCGGTGCGGTCGGGCATTCCGGCGGTGACGCAGACGGCCGAGACGTCGACCTGTGCGGGGGTGGGAAGTGCGGAGCCGGGCATGGAGGCAGCGGCGGAGCCGTAGGCGACCGCGGTCCGCAGCCGCTCGGCCGGCGGGGCGCCGGCGAGGTGGGCGAGCAGGTAGCCGGCCAGGCTGCTGTCGCCGGCGCCGACGGTGCTGCGCACCGTGATCCGGGGCGGGAGCGCCGACCAGAGGCCGCCGTCCGCCGTGGACAGCACCGCGCCGTCGCCGCCGAGGGTGAGCAGCACCTCGGCGACGCCCCGGTCGTGCAGCGTCCGGACCGCCGCCAGTGCCACCGCGGGATCGCCGAGGATCTCCTCCTCGGACACGCCGGCCAGCTGGGCGAGCTCCTCGGTGTTGGGCTTGAGCAGGTCCGGCGCCGCCTCGGGGCCGGCGGCCAGGAGCGCCAGGAGCGGCGCCTCCGAGGTGTCGACGGCGACGCCCGCGCCGGTGTTCCGCAGCGAGGCCACGAGCGTGCCGTACCAGTCCACCGGGGTGCCGGGAGGCAACGAGCCCGACAGCGCGACCCAGCGGGCGCCGTCGGCGTGCTGGTGGAGGACGGCGGCCAGGGTCGCGCGGGTGTCGTCGTCCAGCGGGGTGCCGGGCTCGTTGAGCTTCGTGGTGGTGCCGTCGGGCTCGGTGAGCGTGTAGTTGGTGCGGACGGCGGCCGCGACCGGCACCGTGGCCAGGTCCAGCCCCAGGTCGTGCAGCGCACGGACGATCGGGTCGTCGTGGGCCGCGGGCAGCACGCAGACGACGTCCCCGCCGGCCGCCGCGATCGCACGGGCCACGTTGACGCCCTTGCCGCCGGGCTCGGTGGAGCTGGGACCGAGCCGGACGACGCCGCCGCGCTCGAGCGGGGCCGGGACGGTGAGCGTGCGGTCCAGGCTCGGGTTCGCCGTCAGCGTGACCACCCGGCCGGCCGTGGTGTGGGTCATGCGACCAGGACCTCGATCCCCATCGTCTCGAGCTCTGCCACGACGCCGGGATCGGCGTCGCCGTCGGTGACGAGGACGTCGACGTCCTCCACTGCGGCGAAGCGCACGAGGTGCTCGCGACCCAGCTTGCTGCTGTCGGCGAGCACGATGACCCGCTGGGCGGCACGGGCCATGGCCCGCTTCGTGGCCGCCTCGGCCTCGTCCGGGGTGCTGAAGCCGTGCCCGGGGCTGATCCCGTTGGAGCCGAGGAAGACGACATCGACGCGGAGGTCCGCCAGCGCGCGGATCGTCGCGTCGCCGACGGCGGTCTGGGTCAGGCCGCGCACGCGTCCGCCGAGGACGTGCAGGGTGATGCCGGGCGAGGCCGAGAGGCGGGCGGCGATGGGCACCGAGTTGGTGGCGACGTAGAGCCGGCGGTCAGGCGGCAGCACGTCGGCCAGCGCGGCCGTGGAGGTGCCGCCGTCGAGGATCACGCTGCCGTTCATGCCGGGCAGGAGCTCGAGGGCCGCCGTGGCGATCGCCCGCTTGGCCTCGGTCCGTGTGCCGTGCCGCTCGCCGAGCCCGGTCTCCACGAGCGTCAGCGCGCCGAGCGGTACGGCGCCGCCGTGCACGCGGCGGAGCATCCCGGCCCGCTCCAGGAGGGCGAGGTCGCGCCGGACGGTCTCCGTGGTGACGCCGAACTGCTCGGCGACCGCGGTGACGGCCAGCCGGCCCCGCTCGCTCACCAGGGTGGCGATCGCGTGCTGCCGTTCCTCCGGATACACGGGTCCACCTCCTTCGTGACCGTTCCCCACCCCGGATGCCCGATCGTGTGGGTTTGTGATTGCGCTTACGTTGTTTTACGTCCGTTCCGTTGACAAGTCAAGAGCTGTTCGTGACTCTGGTCACCGCGCCACAGAATGGCCGCCGACCCGCTCTCCCACAGTGAGGCCCTCCATGTCGACCACCTCCACCGGAACCGCGTACCTCCCCCAGGCGTCCGGGCCCACGGTGCTCACCGGCACCCCCGTGGTGCCGGGAGTGGCGCTCGGTCCCGTGATCCGGCCGTCCGGCGCCGTGCGTCTGCCCGGCGACGGGGAGCCGGACGTCGAGGAGGGTGCCCGTCCCGCCGAGAAGCAGCGTTTCGTCGCGGCCGCCGAGGTCGTGGCGGGACGCCTGGCCCAGCGGGCCGCGGCCGCCACCGGCGTGAGCGCCGAGGTGCTGTCCACGACCGCCGGGCTGGCCCGGGACCGGGGCCTGCTCTCGGCGGTCGAGCAGCGGATCGACAGCGGGTCCCCGGCCGCCGTCGCGACGGTCCAGGCCGCGCAGCAGTTCATGGACATGTTCACGGCCCTGGGCGGGCTCATGGCCGAGCGGGTGACCGACGTGCGGGACGTCCGTGACCGGATCGTCGCCGAGCTGACCGGCCAGGGGGAGCCGGGCGTGCCGAGCCCCGACGTGCCGTCGGTCCTGCTCGCGGACGACCTCGCCCCGGCCGACACCGCGGGGCTCGACCCGGCACGGGTGATCGGTCTGGCCACCCGGCTCGGCGGCACGACCAGCCACACCGCGATCATCGCCCGCCAGCTCGGGCTGCCCTGCGTCGTCGCGGTGGGCGGGCTGGACGACGTCCCGGCGGGCGCCACCGTGCTGCTCGACGGCGAGCAGGGCACGGTGACCGTCGATCCCGAGGAGTTCGAGGCGCTGGCCCGGGTCGACGCCGCGCGCGCCGCCGCCGAGGCGCTCTCGGGGTACGAGGGGCCGGCCACCACCAAGGACGGGCACGCCGTCCAGGTGCTGGCCAACGTGCAGGACGGCGCCGGGGCGCAGGCCGCCGCGGCGGTGCATGCGGAAGGCGTCGGCCTGCTGCGGACCGAGCTCGCCTTCCTCGGCCACGCCGAGGAGCCCTCCGTCGAGGAGCAGGCGAAGGGGTACGCCGCCGTCTTCGAGGCCTTCGCCGGGCGGAAGGTGGTGCTGCGCACCCTGGACGCCGGATCGGACAAGCCGCTGGCCTTCGCGACCCTGCCCGACGAGGCCAATCCCGCCCTCGGGGTTCGCGGGCTGCGCATCGCACGCCTGGACCCCGGCCTGCTGGAGCGCCAGCTCGACGCGGTGGCCGAGGCCGCACGGACCACGAGCTCGACCCCGTGGGTCATGGCCCCCATGGTGGCGACCGTCGCGGAGGCGGCCGACTTCGCGACGCAGGTCCGCGCCAGAGGCCTCGTGCCTGGCGTCATGATCGAGGTGCCGTCCGCGGCGCTGCTCGCCGACCGGCTGCTCGAGCACGTCGACTTCCTGTCGATCGGCACCAACGACCTGTCGCAGTACACGCTGGCGGCCGACCGGCTCTCCGCCGACCTGGCGGACCTCACCGACCCGTGGCAGCCGGCACTCCTGCTGCTCGTCTCCATGACGGCGGAGGCCGGCCGGCGCCGGGGCAAGCCGGTCGGGGTCTGCGGGGAGGCGGCCGCCGACCCTCTGCTGGCCTGCGTCCTGGTGGGCCTCGGCATCAGCTCGCTCTCGTGCGCCGCGTCGGCCGTGCCGGGGGTCGGCTCCAAGCTGGGCACGGTGGAGCTCGCCACCTGCCAGGAGGCCGCCCGGGCCGCGCTGGCCGCCGACGGCCCGGCCGAGGCCCGTGCGGCGGTCCGGGCGGTGCTCGCCGCGGCCGAGTGATCAACGGCTGGCCGTCACCCGTCTGAGTGAGGAACCTTCAGGCGGATCTCAGGCTCACCTGCGTTTCGTCGGAATATAGTGGTGTACGCCTGCTTTGCTACGGATGTACCCCATGAAGCGTCGATGAAAGGCACCAGACATGAGCACCGTGACGTCCACGTGGCGGCAGCGTCGTCAGGCCGCGCGTACCCGGCGAGCGATCGACCGCGCCCTGTCGCGGACGAGCAGCCCCGGGATGCGCAACGAGCTCCTGGCCCTGGCGAACGCCGACCGGATCGTCGGTCGCTGATCCGCCCGCGCCTCCCGAGGGGGCGCTCCTGACATGCACGACCCCGGTCCCGGTGGGACCGGGGTCGTTCGCTCTTCCGGGACCGTCGAGAGCCCCTCCGGCTGGGCAGCGGCACCCACAGGGCAGGCCGACAGCGGTCGGGGGACCCCCCGGACGGGTGGCTCCCCGCCTCAGGCACCGCGCCGTTCCTGCCGATGCAATCCTCGTGAACGACGAAGGGACACCGGGCCGGCCCGGGCTCTCCGCCACGCGGCGGAGCCCCGGGGCAGTTCCTCCGTCCCCGGGGTGCGCTCGATGACCGCCCTTCGGGACAGCGAGGCCCGAGAGACGTCGGGCGCCACCACGGGCGGGCTGCTCCGCTACGTCCGCGCCCACGGTGGCAACGACGCCGTCACGCAGCTGCTCGCACTGGCCGGCCTCCCGTACACCGCCGAGGAGCTCGACGACCAGTCCCGCTGGTGGAGCTACGACACCCGGATCCGGCTCTTCGCCGCGGCCACCGAGGTCCTCGGGGACCGGGACACCATGTTCAAGGTCGGCTCCGCGGCTCTGCACAGCGGACTGACCCACTCGATGGTGCTGCTGCTGCGCGCCACGGGCACGCCCCGACAGGTCATCCGGCAGCTGCCGCGCGCCGTCGCGAAGTTCTCGACGACCTCGACCATGGAGGTCCTCGAGTCCGGTGCGACCGCGGCGACGGTCCGCTTCCGGCTGCGCGACGGCTACGTGCACTCCCGCCTGGACTGTGACTACGCGCGGGGCCTGCTCAGCACGGTTCCGACGATCTTCGACCTTCCCCCCGCCCAGATCGTGCACGGCGAGTGCGAGTCCGACGGCTTCTCCGCCTGCATCTACGAGCTCCGCTGGGACCGGCGGAGCCGCCTGCCCCGCCGTCGTTCCCGCGCGGCGGACCTGGAACTGACGGCGCTGCGCGGGCAGCTGCGCATTCTGCAGTCGGCCAGCACCGACCTGGTCGGCTCCGACGACGTGGAGACGGTGCTGCACCGCATCGTGGCGCGCGCTGCCGAGGCCGTTCTCGCCCCCTCCTACCTCCTGGCCGTCGCGGCGCCGGCGGGCGGCTCGCCGCTCGTGCACAGCGCCGGCGTGCCCGAGCACGAGGTGGCCGGTCTGGCGGCGGCCCTGCTGGGCGGCGGGGACCTGGGATCGCGCGCAGTGGTGGTCGACGTCGCCTCCGCCCGCCGCTCGCACGGGCGGCTCGCCGCGCTGTACGGACCGGGCTACGGGGCCATTGGTGACGAGGCCTCGATGCTCGCCGCCTACGCCGGCCATGCCGCGGCGGCCCTCGACCTGCTCATCGCGCTGGAGGAGGCCCGGCTGGAGGCCAACCGCGCGAGCGCGCTGCTCGAGCTCGCACACGAGCTGGCGGCCGCGCCCGACGCACAGTCGGTGACCGACGTGGTGGCCTCGGCGCTGCCGCGCATCGTCGGCTGCAGCCGGGCCAGCATGATGCTCTGGGATCCGGGTGCCGGTGTCCTGCGCACCTCGGCGGCGGTGGGGATGACACCCGAGCAGGAAGCACTGCTCCGCGGTGCCGCCCTCCGTCCCGAGGACACTCCGGAACTCGTCGGGATGCTGACCGACCCCGCGCCGCTGGTGATCGACGACTCCAGCAGCAGCCCGGTGCTGCAGGGCATCCTGCGCGGCATCGGCAGCGCCGACGTCGTCGCGGTGCCGCTGCTGGCGGGCACAACGTTCCTGGGTGTCGCGACCGCCGGCTTCGAGGCCGGGGAGGCGCCCGCCTCGCTCGCCGGAGACGTCCTCGACCGCCTCCGCGGCGTGGGTGACCAGGCCTCGACCGCGCTCCAGAAGGCGCGCCTGCTCGAGACGGTCCGCCACCAGGCGACGCACGACGCCCTGACCGGACTGCCGAACCGGGTCCTGTTCCTGGACCGCCTCGAGGGCGCCCTCGCGGGCTCGGGCCGCGGAGCGCGTCTCGGCGTCCTCTTCTGCGACCTGGACCGGTTCAAGGAGGTCAACGACACGCTGGGCCACGCGGCGGGGGACGAGCTGCTCCGGCAGGTGGGCGCGCGGATCCGTGGCGCCGTCCGGCCCGGCGACACCGTCGGCCGGCTCAGTGGCGACGAGTTCGCGATCATCCTGCCGGGGCTGGTCGAGCCGGCCGACGCGCACGGCCTGGCCGCGCGGGTGACCGCCTGCTTCGCCGAGCCCTTCCGGCTCGAGGGGACCGATGTGGCGGTCGGCACGAGCGTGGGCGTCGCCGTGCACCTCGCCGACTCCGAGCGCGCGGCCGAACAGCTCCTGCGCGAGGCCGACGCGGCCATGTACCGGAACAAGCAGACCCGCCGGAGCCCCCAGCCCCGCTGACGCCGGCGGGCCGGCGCCTCAGTCGCGCAGCCGGGCGCGGAGCGCCGCCTGCTCGCGGGCGCCGAACCCGTGTGCCTCGAGCCACCCCGCCGCGCCCCCGTGGCGCTCGTCGAGCAGCGTGAGCACCCGGTCCATCGTCTCCGCGCGCGGCGTGTGGCTGGCGACGTCGCGGCGCTCCATGTCCCCGGCGTAGGTGGGGGACGCCGCCAGCTTGGCGACGAGCGCCTCGATGACGTCGGCCGTCATCGCGTAGTCGGCGACGATGTCGTCGTGTCCGACCCCGGCGACCGCCAGGGCGAGCGCGACGACGACACCCGTCCGGTCCTTCCCCGCCGCGCAGTGCACCACCGACGCCCCCGGCCCCCCGGTGGCGAGGGCCCGCACCGCATCCACGACGGCACCGGACCGGTCACCGAGGTACCCGAGGTAGGCGCGCACGGCCGGCGGCTCCTCCTGGTCGTGCGCCGCCGCCTGCCGCGGCAGCAGCGACTCGACCCAGTCCGCCGGCAGCCCCTCGACCACCTCGTCCTCCTCAACCGCGAAGACGTCGGTGTAGTGGCCCCGCTCGGGGATCAGGCTGAAGTGCCGGTGGGTCACCTCGGGGACGGCGCGCAGCGGCCCGCGGCCCTCCAGCAGGATCTCCGCGGTGGTGCGCAGGTCGATCACCTCGCGCAGGCCGATCTCCTGCACCAGTCGGCGGACGTCGTCCTCGCTGAGGGTCTGCAGGTTGTCGCTGCGCAGGACGCGGCCGGCCACGGTGACGCCGCCGTCCGTGGTGGGCAGTCCGCCCAGGTCGCGGGTGTTCGTCGTCCCGTCGAGCCGCACCCAGCGGCCGGTGCGCGTATCGGTCACCCGACGACCGTACGACGCCCGCCGGCGACTGCTTTGCGGGTGTTGTTCAAACATTGCGTGCGTTGCAGCACTGCCAATGTCGGCACAGCACCCGCAAAGCGTGCGTCAGGGCGTCCCGGTGAGCTGGTCACAGACGTCCATCAGGCGCTCCCGGAGCTCGGCGCCGCGCCGGGCGAACCCGCGCTGGGCAGCGGCGTAGGCCGCCTTCCCCTCGGGGGTCTCGATCGCGACGGGCTCGTAGCCGTGCGCGCGGAGGTCGTAGGGCGAGGCCCGCATGTCGAGCTCGCGGATCTCGACGGCCAGCTCGAAGCAGTCGGCCACCAGCTCGCCGGGGGTGGCCGGGCTGAGCTTGTAGGCCCACTTGTAGAGGTCCATCCCGGCGTGCAGGCAGCCCGGCTGCTCCAGGTCCACCTGCGACTCCCGTGTCGGGCGGAGGCGGTTGAGGCCGACGGCCGGGGGCGTGAAGAACCGGAAGGCGTCGAAGTGCGTGCAGCGGATCGGGTGCGCCTCCACGACCGCGTCCGTGCCCGCCCGGCCGAGACGGAGCGGGACCGGGTGCCGGGTGGTGGTGTCGCGGTAGACCATGGCCCACTCGTGCAGGCCGAAGCAGCCGCTGAAGGCCGGTCGTCCCGCGGTGGCGGCCAGCAGTTGGCGGACGAACCGGACGGTGTCCCCCCGCTCCGCCAGGAAGGCCTCGGAATCGAGACGCACGGATCCGTCGGGACCGGTCGCGTACCAGCGCCACGCCGCGTGCGGCGGGGGACCGGCCGGGCACGGCGCCAGCGTCGTGCCCGGGCCGGGGTGCCAGCGGCCGAGCCGGCCGGGCGTCTCCGAGTAGTAGGTGAACAGGAAGTCGAGGACGGGGTGCGTCTCGCCGCGACGACGGCGCTCCCGGTGCGGTGCGGTCCAGCGCTCGACCCGCGCCGCGTGGGCATCGGCCAGTGCGGCCCACTCCTCCGCCGCCAGCACCGAGGGAGACGCGGCGACGGAGGGCACGACGCCAGGGTAGGAGGCGGTCAGTCCTCCGCCGCGCCGGCGAGGCGCTGCAGTCGCAGGGCGAGCTGCACCTCCAGCGCCCGGTCGGGCGAGGACCAGTCCTTGCCGAGCAGCCGGCCCACCCGCTCCAGTCGCTGGGTGACGGTGTTGACGTGCACGCGCAGTGCCTCGGCCGCCCGGGCGGGGGATCCGCCGGTGGCGAAGTAGGCCTGCAGTGTGGACGCGAGGTCGGTCCCCCGCCTCGCGTCGTACTCCAGGACGGGCGCGAGGGTCGAGGCGACGAAACCGCGCACGTCCCGTCCCTCGCCGACGAGCAGGCCGAAGAAGCCGAGCTCGTCCGCGCTGCCCGCGCTGTCGCTCCGCCCGAGGGCCTCCAGGGTCGTCGCGCACCGGGCCGCCTCGGCGTGCGCCGGTGCGATGGCCGCGGGCCCGTGCGCCGGGCCGCTCCCGCCGACCGTCACCGGCCCGGCACCGGCCTGCGTCAGCTCCCGGTGCACCGTCGCCGCCGCCGCGCCCGGGGTGAGGTCGGGCAGGCAGAGGACGACGCAGCCGTCGTGCATGCCGGCGAGCCCGCCGCGCGTGGCGGCCAGGTGGGTGGCCGCGGCCAGGGCGCGCGCCCGGGAACGTTCCTCCACCCGGGCCACCGCGACGGCCAGCGGGCGGTCGAGGTCGGCGCCCAGGCGTCGGGCGCGCTCGCGCAGGCCGTCGGGGTCGCGGGCCGAGGAGGTGAGGAGCTCGCCGAGCAGCTCCCCCCGGACCCGGTTCTCCGCCTCGCCGGCCGTGCGGCGGATCAGCAGGAGCAGCGCCGTGACCAGGGCGGCGCGCTCGAGGATGCGCTGGTCGGACTCCGGCAGCTCGTCGTCCCGGTGCAGGACGAGCCCGCCCAGCAGCTCGCTGTCGACCGTGACGGCGGCGGTCCACCAGCTGCCGTCACGCACCGTGTGGCCCGTCGCCCGGGCGCGGGTGAGCGCAGCCGCCGGGTCCGGGGGCAGACCCGCCTCGGTCGGCCGCGCGTCCGCGGGGATCACCCGGCCCTCCTCGTCGAGGACGGTGATGCAGCTGCCGAGCGCGTCGGTCACCGCGGCGGCGACGTCCTCGACACCGCCGCCGCGCAGGACGACGTCGATGAACCGGTCGTGCGCACCGGCGGCCCGCTCCACCGACGAGGAGTGCGCCTGCAGCTCCCGCGTCGCCGCGGACAGCTCGTCCAGCGCCGTGCGGGTCTCCTCGAGCAGACGGGCGTTGTCCAGGGCGATCGCGGCGTGGGCGGCGAGCGAGCCGAGCAGGGCCACCTCGGAGCGGTCGAAGGAGCGCTCGCTGCGGTCGGCGGCGTACAGCACGCCGATCACCTGGGACCCGCGGATGAGGGGCACGCCGAGGATGGCGACGAGCCCCTCGTCGCGGACGCCGTCGTTGATCTCGGCGGTGTGCCGGAAGCGCCCGTCGGCGAAGTAGTCCGCCGTCGCGTACGGGGCGGCCGTCTGGGCGACCAGGCCCCCGAGCCCGGCGCCCATCGGCAGCTGCAGCGCCTGGAAGCGGGCCGACACCGTGCCGTCGGTGACCCGCATGTAGGTGTGGCCGCGCGCGTCGTCGTTGAGGGTCAGGTAGGAGGTGTCGGTGCCGAGCAATTGACGGGCGCGGCGCACGATGGCCAGCAGGACCGAGTCCACCCCGCGGAGCGCCGCCAGGTCGCTGGCCGTGTCGAACAGTGCGGTCAGCTCCGTCTCCCGGCGACGCCGGGCGGCGAAGGCCTCCCGGACGGCCAGGGCCAGCGCCTTGACCCGTTCGAGCTCCACGAGCTCGGCACCGTCGGCACCGCCGGCCCGCGCCCGCACCAGGGGACGCTCGAACTCGATCGCGGGCGCGTCCGAGAGGAGCAGCTCGAAGAACTCCGCCGCGCGGCCGGCGGGGGAGCCGGCGCCGCCCGTCGCGGGGCCGGCCGGGGGGTTCCCGAGCCGCGCTCTGGGCGGGCGCGCGCTCAGTGGGCGCTCCACCCGCCGTCCATGACGAGGTTGGTGCCGGTGACCGACATGGCGACGGGGGAGCAGAGGTAGGCCACCGCCTCGGCAACCTCCTCGGGCTCGAGAAGGCGCTTGATCGCCGCGGGCGCGAGCATCACCTTCGCGACGACGTCCTCCTCGCTCAATCCGTGGGCCTTGGCCTGGTCGGCGATCTGGCCCTCCACCAGCGGAGTGCGCACGTAGGCCGGGTTGACGCAGTTGGAGGTCACCCCGTGCGGGGCGCCCTCGAGCGCGATGACCTTCGAGAGCCCCTCGAGCCCGTGCTTGGCGGTCACGTAGGCGGACTTGTACGGGGAGGCGTACAGCCCGTGGATGGAACTGATGTTGACGACCCGCCCCCAGCCCCGCTCGTACATGTGCGGAAGCGCGCCGCGGACCAGCCGGAAGGGCGCCTCGAGCATCAGCCGGAGGATGTAGGAGAACCGGTCGACGGGGAACTCGTGGATCGGCGCCACGTGCTGCAATCCGGCGTTGTTGACCAGGATGTCGACCGCGAGGTCCAGGGCGTCGACGGCCTCGAGGTCGGACAGGTCGACGGCGACCGCGGTGCCACCGACGAGTTCGGCGACGGCCTTCGCCGCCTCGGCGTCCCGGTCGACCACCACCACCTCGGCGCCGCCTGCGGCCAGGCGGACGGCGCAGGCCCGCCCGATGCCCGATGCGCCACCGGTGACCAGTGCCCGACGTCCCGCCAGATCGTTCGCCATGAGGGCACGGTAGTGGCCCCGGTCACGACGCCTGTACGGCGGGGGAGCACACGACCCGGCCGGGTGATGTGGGCCCGCGGCACACCTCCCTCGTCGGCGGGTGAACCGTCAGTCGGGCTCGTTGCCGGGGCGCATCACCGAGTCGTCGCGTTGGGCCTCGCTGTCGGTGGTCAGCGTGGCGTCCCCGGAGCCCCCGGCGTCCTGCGCGCCGTCCTGCTGGTCGTTCTCGACCGGACCGTCGCTGGTGTCCGGGGAGTCCCCGTAGCCGGTGCTGTCTGACTCGCTCATCGGTCTCCTGTTCAGGATCGGTCGGTCACGCGCTGCCGTCGGGGTCCGCTCGGTCGAGCAGGCCGAGGTCGCTGCCCGGGGCGGCCGGCTGGTCGTCGCCGTGCGCGGAGTCCCGCTCGACGGCCTCGTCGCGGGTCAGCGGCACGTCGTCGAACCCGGTGCCCGTCGAGCTGTTGTCGCCGGTGCCCGAGGCCGTGGGGATGTCCTCCTGGATGCGGTCGCTGCCCGCCGGGTCGGTCATGGCCTTCCCTGTGCCCGCCGTCGCCGGTCGGAAACGGCCGGCGCGTACGGGGCGGAGCCGTGGGTGGGCCGGTCGCGGGGCCCGGAGGGTCCCCGACCGGGACATGGTCAGCGGCTCCACGTCGGTCGGGCACGGCTCCTGGCCGCGGTGTCGTCCGGAGGACGACGAAGTGCACAGCTCAGAACGCGGCCTCGGGGACCTCCATGAGCGCGTTGTCGGTGTTCTCGACGATCGCCCGCTCCGAGGAGAGACGCGGCAGCACCTGGGTGGCGAAGAACCGGGTGGCGGCCAGCTTGCCCTCGTAGAAGTACCGGTCCTTCTCGCTCACCTCGCCGGACAGCGCCGCCAGGGCGACCTCCGACTGGCGGATCAGCAGCCAGCCGGTGATCAGGTCGCCGGTGGCCAGCAGCAGGCGGCTGGTGCTCTGCGCGACCTTGTACAGCGAGGTCATGTCCTCCTGCGCGGCCGTGAGGTGGCCGAACATCGCGGTGAGCATGCCCTGGACGTCGGCGAGAGCGGCGCCGAGCAGCCCGCGCTCCTCCTTGAGCCGGCCGTTGCCGGCCTCACCGTCGACGGTGGCCTGGATCTGCCCGGCCAGCCAGGTCAGCGCCACGCCGCCGTCCTTGACGATCTTCCGGAAGAAGAAGTCCTGACCCTGGATCGCCGTCGTGCCCTCGTAGAGCGTGTCGATCTTGGAGTCGCGGATGTACTGCTCGATCGGATAGTCCTGCAGGTACCCGGAACCGCCGAGCGTCTGCAGCGACTCGGCGGTGAGCAGCTGGGTGGCCCGCTCCGAGCCGAAGCCCTTCACGATCGGCAGCAGCAGGTCGTTGACCCGCTCCGCCAGCTGCGCCTCCTCGCCGTGCCCTTCGCCTGCCGCCTCGGCCGCGGTGACCCGGTCGCGGAAGCTCGCGGCGTAGAGGTAGAGCGCCCGCATGCCCTCGGCGTAGGCCTTCTGGACCATCAGCGACCGTCGGACGTCGGGGTGGTGGGTGATGGTCACCCGCGGGGCGTCCTTGGTCGTCGCGGTGAGGTCGGCGCCCTGGATGCGGGTCTTCGCGTAGTCGAGGGCGACCATGTAGCCGGCCGAGAGGGTCGCGATCGCCTTGGCGCCGACGAACATCCGGGCGTGCTCGATGACCTTGAACATCTGCGCGATGCCGTCGTGCACCTCGCCGACCAGCCAGCCCTGGGCGGGCACGGGGCCGTCGCCGAAGGTGAGCTCGCAGGTGGTCGAGACCTTGAGGCCCATCTTCTTCTCGACGTTGGTGACGTAGGCGCCGTTGCGTTCGCCCAGCTCGCCGGTCCCGAGGTCGACGTGGAACTTGGGGACGACGAACAGCGACAGCCCCTTGGTGCCGGCCTTCGCGCCCTCGGGGCGGGCCAGGACCAGGTGGATGATGTTGTCGCTCAGGTCGTGCTCGGCGGAGGTGATGAACCGCTTCACGCCGTGGATGTGCCACGTGCCGTCGGGCTGCTGGACGGCCTTGGTGGTGCCGGCGCCGACGTCTGAGCCCGCGTCGGGCTCGGTGAGCACCATCGTGGCTCCCCAGCCCTTCTCCAGCATCAGCTCGGCCATGCGCTTCTGGTCGGGGGTGCCGAGCTCGTCGAGGATGGCGGCGAAGGCGGAGCCGGACCCGTACATGAACGCGGCCGGGTTGGCGCCGAGGATCATCTCGAACGCGCCCCAGGTCAGGGCGTGCGGTGCGCCGAAGCCGCCGAGGTGCTCGGGCAGGTCGAGCCGGTACCACTCGCCGTCCTCGATGGCCTTGACCGACTTCTTGAACGACTCGGGGAGCGTCACCGAGTGCGTCGAGGGGTCGAAGACCGGCGGGTTCCGGTCGGCGTCGGCGAAGGAGGCCGCCACGGGGCCCTCCGCCAGCCGGCGCACCTCGCCGAGCACCCCGCGGGCGGTCTCGGCGTCCATCTGCTCGAACGGGCCCGTGCCGAAGCGGTCCTTCGTGTCCAGGAACTCGAAGAGGTTGAACTCGAGGTCCCGGAGGTTGGCGGTGTAGTGGCTCATGGCGCTGGGCTCCCCGTGCGGTCCGGCGGCGACGTCCTACTCGCCGGTAACAAGAATATTACCGACGGGTAGACCTCGGGCAAGTTCGGGCACCGGACACGCCCACGGGAGTGAGAAAGCTCAGCGGTGGCGCCGCGCCCGCCGCAGCAGGGAGGCCAGCGCCACCACGAGCCCGCCGAGGAGGGCGGCCACCAGGAGGGCAACCACCAGCGGCGCCTCGATGTCGGTGAAGACGAGGCTGATGCCCACGGTCTGGGTGTTGAACACGACGAACAGGACGAGGAGGACGGTCACGAACACCAGGAGCGCCGCGGCGAGGGTGCGCCCGATGGTCCGCCCGGTGTGCCGCGGTGCGGGTGCGGCCGGCGGCGGGCCGGACACGGGTGGGGCGGACACGGGTGGGGCGGAGGCCGGCGCGGGGGTCGGACCGGCCGGTCCCCCGACGGGCGGTGGGGACGGCGAGCTGTACGGCGGGCCGGCCGGGAGCGGGTCGACGGGGGAGCCTGCCGGGCGCGGATCGGGAGCGGTCACGTCACCAGTGTCCTGGGCGGCGCGGCCGCGTGCAGGCCAGCGCGCCGGACGTCGTCGCGCGGGCCGGCGACGGACGGACGGTGACCTGCCCTGTCGGCGCTCAGTGCGCGTCGGGCTCGGTCGCCTCGGGCGGGTAGCTCGGTCCCGCGTCGCCGCCCGCGTCGCCGCCCGCAACGCCGTCCGCGTCGCCGTCCGCGTCGACGTCGCCGTCCCCGGTCGGGGCGACGTCGCTGCCGAGGGGACGCGCTTCGCGCTCGTCGTCGTCCGGTGCCGGCATGGTCATGCGCCCGAGGGTGGAACGCCTCGGCAGCAACGGCGACCCAGGGCGAGCGAACGGGCTGCCCGTGATCAACGCCCGTCCAGCGCCCTCTCGTGGAGCGGGAGAGGGCGCTCAGGAGGCGCTGATCGTGTCTGGGGCGACGGGTGTCAGTCGGACAGCGCGGGCCCGGCCTCGTGGCGGGGATGGCCCTGCGTGCGCTCGCGCTGCTTCATCCGCGCCTCGTGGACGTGCCGGTCGCCGTCGGCCAGCTCGGTCCGGGCGCGCTCCTCGAAGTCGCGGAAGGTGGCCCAGTAGTTCGCGTCGTAGTCCTCGACGATCTGGAAGGTCCACCGGTCGGCGATCACGTTGCGGCCGACGAGGTCGCGCTCGAGGTCGCCGGCGAGGGCGTCGTGGCCGGCTTTCCGCAGCAGCTCGACGGCGTCCTGCAGCAGGAGGTCGGCCTTGCCGGTCAGCTGGTGGAAGCCGTAGAGCAGCCCGCGGGCCTGGTCCACCGTCTCGAGCGCCTCGGACAGCTTGCCGAGGCCCTCCACGGTCGTGTCGTCGAGGTCGGGGCGGCTGCGGTCGGTCGTCACCGGCCCATCGTGCGGGTGGTGCCGGACCGCCGCGAGCTCAGGCCCGGGTCTCGGCGATGGTGATCAGGCGCTCGGCCAGCTGGCGACCGTGCGACGCGGGGCCGTCCGGGCCGAGCAGGCCGCCGGAGAGGTACATGCCGTCGATGATCAGGTGGATCTGCGCGGCGAGGTCCTCGCCGCCGCGCGGCACGATCTGGTCGGCCAGGCGCTCCAGCCGCAGGTGCAGCTCGAACTTGTAGTCGGCGGCGGCGCTGCGCGCGGGGTGCTGCGGGTCGTCGTACTCGCTGCTGACGTTGGTGAAGGGGCAGCCGCGGAAGCCGGTCCGGGTGACGTCCCGCTCGACGGCGTCCACCACCGACAGGAGCGCGGCGCGCGGGTTCCCCTCGAGCCGGACGAGCTCGGCGTCGATGAAGGCGAGCACCGTGGCGGCCTTGCGGGCGAGGTAGGCGCCGACCAGGTCGTCCTTGCTCTTGAAGAGCCGGTAGACGGTCATCTTGCCGAGGCCGGTCTCGCGGACGAGCTCGTCCATGCCGACGCTGCGCGAGCTGCGCCCGGCGAAGAGCCGCTCGGCGGTGTCGAGGACGATGGCCTGCCGCTCGGCGCGGCTGCGGCGCACCGGGGCCCCGGCGTCTGCGGCGGCGTCGGCGGGGGCGAGGCTGAGGGCGGCGGTCACGGGCCGATCGTGCACCACCCGCGTGACGGAGCAGTTCGCGGCACGCCGGGATGGTTGCGCTGGGTGACGAGAGACGCGCGGGCTGAGCGGGACGGCGGGGGTCGCTGAGACCGGTGTGGCTACGGAGAGTGATGATCTCCGTTTCGAGTGGAGCTCAGGCGCGGCGGATCCGCCGGGGGTTGGCCAGCAGCCGCGCCGTGGTCATCGCCGATGCATCAGGGCTGCGGGACTCCTCGGTCTGCGGAGTGGAGGAGTCCTCGCCCAGCCGGGCGTCGTGCTGCGAGTCGGCCATGCGGACAGCCTGCCCTCGCCTCTCCCCGCAGAAACAGACCTGACGGGGTGATCCACACCGTAGGGGGTGAGATCCCGCTCACGCAGGCGCAGGTCAGTGCGGGTGATGGTTGTCGACGGGGGCCCGCGCGGGCGTCGCGCGCCGGCCACCCGGAACCAGCAGGACGGCGAGCCAGGCCAGCACGGCGAGGGACACGATGAAGAAGCTGGGCGGCAGGTCGACCATCGCCGAGAGGACCAGCCCGCCCCACACCGACCCGAGGGCGATGGCCACGGCGAGCGCCGCGACGCGGACGGGACGGGCGGTGATCCGCAGAGCGGTGGCGGCCGGCGTCACGACCAGCGCGAACAGCAGCAGCGTGCCGACGACCTGCACTGCCATCGTGATGGTCAGGGCCAGGAGGACGACGAAGGCGATCCCCAGGGCCCGCACCGGGACGCCCCGGGCCTCGGCCACCGCCGGGTCCACCGACGCGAAGACCAGCGGCCGGGCGAGGACGGCGAGCGTCCCCACGACCGCCGCGGTGAAGGCGGCGAAGACGAGGAGCTGGTCCTCCGAGATCGCCAGCAGGTTGCCGAAGAGGACCGACGTCGTCGTACCGGCGTTCGCGCTGGCCAGGGACGCGAACAGGACCCCGACCGCGGTGGCCAGCGCCAGGATCGTGCCGGTGGCCATCTCCCGGTCGGCGACCCGCCGGCCGAACAGGCCGATCAGCAGCCCGCCGCCGACGCAGAAGACGGCGAGCCCGAGAGTGACCGGGACGCCGAGGAGGATCGCGCCCGTGGCGCCGGGGAAGCCGATGTGGGCCAGGGCATGGGCCGCGAACGCGTTCTGCCGGGTGATGACGAAGTAGCCGAGCAGCCCGGCGGCGACGGCGACCAGCGAGCCGCCGATGAGCGCGTTGCGCATGAAGGTGGTCTGCAGGACGTCGAGCCAGTTCGACTGGAACTCGACCGCGAGGAGGGTCACGCCTGCGGCTCCCGCCACGCGGCGCGGGTGAACAGGTCGCCCTGGGCCGTGCGGACGACGCCGACCGGGGTGCCGTAGAGGTGGGTCAGCAGCTCCTCCTGCACCACCTGGCCGATCTCGTCGTGGTGCGGGTGCCCGTCGAGCAGGTACACGGCGTCGGTCAGCACCGGCAGCAGCGGGTTGAGGTCGTGGGCGACGACCATGATCGTCACGTCCCGCTCCCGGCGCAGGTCGCCGAGCAGCCGGACGATCTCCTGCTGGTTGCGCAGGTCGAGGTTGGCCAGCGGCTCGTCGAGCAGCAGCAGTTCGGCGTCGTCCACGATGGCCTGGGCGATCGCGACCCGCTGCTGCTGGCCGCCCGACAGCTCCGACATGCGGCGCTCGGCGAACGCCTCGGCACCCACCCAGGCCAGTGCCTGGTCGACCCGCGCCCGCTCGGCCGGCGACGTCCGCCGCAGGCCGAATCGGCTCCCGGTGAGACCGAGGGTGACCAGGTCGCGGGCGCGTATGGCGTCCCCCAGGGCCGCGGTGTAGTTCTGCGGTACGTACCCGATCCGACGGTTGCCGCGGCGCGGCGCGGCGCCCAGGACCTCGACGCGGCCGGCCGTGACCGGCAGCAGGCCGAGGGCGACCTGGAACATCGTCGTCTTCCCGGCGCCGTTCGGACCGATCACGCCGACGACCGCGCCCGCGCGGACGGTGAACGTGCCGTGGGACCAGACGGTCTGCCCGCCGCGGGCGACGCTGACGCCGTCCAGCACCAGAGCCGGCGGGCGGCTGCCGCCCGCGCTCCGGTCGGCGGTCGGGACGCCGGAGGACGTCACGGGGTCGCGGGGAGGGCGTCGGAGAGGGCCGAGAGCTGGGCGAGCTGCCACGCGACGAAGGAACCGTCGGCGTCCGACGGCGATTCCGTCACCTCGACCACGGGGACGCCGGCGTCCTCGGCGGCGGCCCGCAACTGCTCCGGGATGGTGCCGCGGGTCTGGGCGTTGTAGATCAGGACGTCCACCGATCCGTCGCTCAGAGCCGCCTCGAACGCCGTCAGGTCGCCGGGTGTCGGCTCGCTCTCGTTCCCGGCCGCGCGACGGTAGCCCTCCGGCGTGACGTCCTCGAGCCCCAGGGCCGCGGCCATCCGGTCGAAGACGGTCTCGGTCGCGGCGTAGGTGCGCCCGTCGGCCTCGGCGCGCAACGACTCGACCGCGTCGAGGTAGGGCTGCAGGTCCTGGGCCCACGCGGCGGCCTGCTCGTCGAAGTAGCCGGCCGCGTCGGGGGAGAGGGCGCCGAGCTCCTCGGTCACGGCCGCGGCCACGTCCGGGAGGACGTCGGGTTCGTACCAGAGATGCGGGTCTGCGCCGCCGTGCCCGCCGTCCTCGGCGCGCTCGTCCTCGCCGGCGTGGCCACCACCCTCCAGGCCGGCCAGGTCCGCCACGTCCACCAGTGCGGGGGCCGGGTCGAGGTTCTCCACCGCGGCCTCGGCCCAGCCGTCGTAACCCGCGCCGTTCACCACGACCAGCTCGGCGTCCGAGAACGCGGCGATGTCGGCGGTGTCGGGCTCGAAGCTGTGCGGGTCGACGGCGGACGACGCCACGACGGTGGTGACCGTCGCGCACGCGCCGCCGAGGCTCTCGACCAGGTCGGCCCACTGCCCGACCGACACGACCACGTCCACGATCTTCCCGGGGCAGGCGTCAGGATCCCCGGCCCGCACCGCCGCATCGTTGCCGGCGCTCCCACCCTCGGAGCACCCGGTCAGGACCAGCGCCCCGAGCGCGGCCAGTGCGACGGTCGTGCGGACGTGCTGCATGGTGGGGAACTCTCCAGTTACTGACAATGATTCTCATAACCAGTATGCCGGACGCCGGTGCAGGCGACGGCGGGAGGTCAGCGGAACGCCTCGGTCAGCGGATCCCACAGGTCCAGCGGCGCGGGGTAGGACGCGTAGACGCTGAACCGGTCGACCAGGCCGTCGAACCGCGCGCGGACGGCCGGGCCCACGTCACCCGGCTCCCCGACCACCGCGAACGTGCCCAGCACCTGGTCGTCGACGAGGTCGCGCATCGCCGACCACTTGTCCTCGCGCCGGGAGACCGACAGCGCGTGCAGCTCGTCGGCGAGGGAGTCCCAGCCGTGCAGTTCCAGCACCGGCCGGTAGGCGGGCGTGCTGCCGTAGAAGGCGATGGTCGCCTTCACCGCCGCGGCAGCCTCGGCGCGCTCGGCCTCGGTCCACCCGGTGACGACGAAGCCCGGCAGGCTGACCGTCACCTCCCCCCGCGAGCGCCCCGCCGCCTCGAGCCCCTCGGCGAGGACGGGCAGGGTGCGCTCGCGCAGGTAGCGGGCGGTGGTGAACCCGTGGGCCAGGAGGCCGTCGGCCACCTCGCCGGCCAGGCGGGTCATCCCGGGCCCGACGGCGGCCAGGTGAACCGGCGGCGCGCCCCACTCGTGGGGCGGGGGCGAGAACATCGGCGTCATCAGCGTGTGCCGGTAGTGCTCCCCCTGGAAGCGGAGCCGGGTGCCGTCCTGCCAGGCGGCCCAGATGGCCCGCAGAGCGGCGATGTACTCGCGCATCCGCTCGACCGGAGGGCTCCACGGCATGGAGAAGCGGCGTTCGATGTGCGGCTTCACCTGGCTGCCCAGCCCGAGCACGAACCGGCCGCGGGTGTAGCGCAGCAGGTCGTGCGCCGTCATCGCCAGGGTCATGGGGGACCGGGCGAAGGCCACGGCGATCGCCGTCCCGACCTGCAGCCGGTCGGTCGCCAGCCCGGCGGTCAGCAGCGGCAGGAACGGGTCGTGGTCGGCCTCCGACGCCCACACCCCGGCGTAGCCGCGGGCCTCCAGGTCTCGGGCGGTGCCCGGGACGTCGTCGATCCCGGTGGACAGCAGCGCGGCATCGAGGAGCACGGTTCGCGAGCCTGCCCGACCAGTACGGTTCCCGCGAGGGTCGGCAGCGTCCCGGCGTCGCGGAGGTGGGCATGGCGGACCGGAGTGCGTTGCTCGCCGGGCTGCTCGCGGATCTCGAGGCCGAGTCGGCCGCCCTGGACGCCGTGCTGGCCCGGCTCGAGGACTCGGAGTGGCGCCGGCCCACGCCCGCCGCGGGCTGGACGGTGGCGCACCAGATCGCCCACCTCGCCTGGACCGACGGTCAGGCGCTGCTCGCGGCCACCGACCCCGAGGGCTTCCGGCGGGCCGTCACCGACGCGGGGCCCCGGCTGGGGGCCCACGTCGACGACGCCGCCGAGGCCGGCGCGACCCGGCCGCCCGCGGACCTGCTCGACCGCTGGCGGGCGGGGCGCCGCGCGCTGGCCGACCGGCTCGCCGCCCTGCCGGACGGGACGAAGCTGCCCTGGTTCGGTCCGCCGATGAGCGCCGCCTCGATGACGACCGCCCGGCTGATGGAGACCTGGGCCCACGGTCTCGACGTCACCGATGCGCTGGGGCAGCCGCCGTCGGTGTCGGACCGGCTGCGGCACATCGCGCACATCGGCGTCCGGACCCGGGACTTCGCCTTCGCCCAGCACGGGCTGCCCGTTCCCGAGGAGCCCTTCCGGGTCGAGCTGACGGCGCCGGACGGCGGCACGTGGAGCTGGGGTCCCGAGGACGCTGCACAGCGGATCGCCGGGCCCGTGGTGGACTTCTGTTCGCGGGTGACGCAGCGCCGGCACCGTGCCGATCTCGCGCTGAGCGCCACTGGGGACGACGCGGACCGCTGGCTGGACATCGCCCAGGCGTTCGCCGGCCCGCCGGGCGCCGGGCGGGCCGCCTCCGGAACGGCCGCCTGACGGCGGCCCCGATCGGCCCGCCCGGCCGACATGGCCATTGTGGCCGCCGGGAAAGGGTCAGGCGTCCGGGGTGTCGGCGTCTCCGCTGGTCTCGGCGCCCTCCGCCGGGTCCTGGGGATGCGGCGTCCGGCCGCCGGCGCCGTGTTCCCCGGGGTCCTCGCCCTCGGCGGGCTCGGTCGAGTGCTGGCGGTCGGGGTCGGTCATGGCGGTTCGCCTCCGGAGGTCGCGGTCGGCGTTCCTGTGCCCGCGGTTGCTGCCGGGAAACCGTCAGCCGACGTCGACGGCGTCCGGCACCCGGGGCAGCAGCGCCCGGACGGCGGCGTCGTCCGGCAGCGCGCCCCGGGCGCCCGGCCCCGTGGTGGACAGGGCCGCGGCGGTCACCGCGTGCCGCACCGCCTCGGTCAGGCCCGCGCCGCAGGCCAGCGCCTGCGCGAGCGCGCCGCAGAAGCAGTCCCCGGCGCCGGTGGTGTCCACCGGTGTCACCGGTGGGGGCGCCTGCAGCTCGGGCGTCCCGCCGTGCGCCGGCACCACCAGCGCACCGCGCGCGCCGAGGGTGACCACGACGGCGCAGGACGCGACCGACCGGGCGAGCGACGCCAGCTCCGCGGCGCTGCGCTCGCCCGGCGCGACGCCGGCCAGCTGCGCGAGCTCGTGCTCGTTGGGCACCAGCACGTCCACCCGCCCGAGCAGGTCGGCCGGCAGTGGCTGTGCGGGCGCCGGGGTGAGGACGACGGTGCCGGTCGCCGCCCGGGCCGCCGCCACCACCGTGGGCATGGGCACCTCCAGCTGGAGCAGGACCACCCGCGCGCGCCGCACCGAGTCGACGTCGACGTCCTCGGGGGTGAGCGCGGCGTTGGCGCCGGGCACCACCACGATCAGGTTCTCGCCGGTGCCGTCCTCCACCGGGATCGTCGCCGATCCGGTGGGGACGCCGGGGGTGCGGCGCACCCGGCCCACGTCCACGCGGGAGTCCGCCAGCGCGGCCAGCTGCCGGTCGCCGGCCGGGTCCTGGCCGACCCGTCCCACCATGTGGACGCCGACTCCCAGGATGCCGGCGGCGGCCGCCTGGTTGGCGCCCTTCCCGCCGGGCGCGCGGGTGGCCGTCCGCCCGATCACCGTCTCGCCCCGCGCGGGAAGCCGGCCCACGGCCACGAGCACGTCCTCGTTCAGGCTGCCGACGACGGTGACGGACACGCGGGACCTCCGGTGCGGGCGGAAGGGGTTTCCCCTTCAGCCGGGAAAGGTACGGCCCTCCGAGCAGGCCGATCTCAGGAGGACCCGTGGCCCAGGACGACGCTGCCGACGTGCGGCGCGAATTCGCCCAGGCGGTCAACATGACCGCCGCGGAGCTGGAGAAGTGGCTGCAGACCGAGGAGTCGCAGGCGATGGGACAGAAGAACGGCGGGTCCGACGAGTCCACCGGCCACGAGTCGGGACGCCGCATCGTCGAGCTGCTGCGCACGAAGAAGGACGACCTCACCGACGACGACATCGCGCACATGCGCAAGGTCCACGGTTACGTGCAGCGGCACCTGGCCCAGGAGCCGGCGAAGGATGACGTCGAGACGTCGCGCTGGCGGTACTCGCTGATGAACTGGGGCCACGACCCGCTGAAGACGTAGGTTGCGCGGGTGCTGCGCAACGATCCCGCCCAGTACGACGAGCTCGCCGATCAGTGGTGGGAACCCGCCGGGGACTTCGCGATGCTCCACTGGCTCGCGGCGTCCCGGACGGAGCACATCCCGCCGGCACCGCACCCGGACGCCGTCCTGGTGGACCTGGCCTGCGGCGGGGGTCTCATGGCCCCGCACGCCGCCGCTCTCGGGTACCGCCACGTCGGCGTCGACCTGAACCTGCTCGCGGTACGGGCCGCCGCCGACCACGGCGTGCTCGCGGTCCGCGCGTCGGTCCTGGCGGTGCCGCTGGCCGACGGCTGCGCCGACGTGGTGGTCGCGGGCGAGATCCTGGAGCACGTCGAGGACGACGTCGGGGTGCTGGCCGAGTGCGCCCGGCTGCTGAAGCCGGGCGGCACGCTGGTCATCGACGCGATCGCGGCCACGCTGCTGGCCCGGCTGATCGCCGTCGAGCTCTTCGAGCGGATCCCCCACGGGGCGCCTCCCGGCATCCACGATCCCGCTCTCTTCGTCGACCGGAGGCGGTTGCTGGCCGCCGCCGACGGGCTGGGTCTGGATCTGCGGCTGGTCGGGATCCGCCCCTCGGTGCGGGACGTCGTGGCCTGGCGGCGGGGCCGTCGACCGGGCGTGCGGATGAAGCCGGTGTTCACGTCCGCGGTCCTGTTCGCCGGCTACGGGCGCAAACGCTGACGGGCCGCGCATGGGCGGGAACGGGCGGGTGGCGGAGCAGCGTCGTACCGTCGGACAGATGACGCCGAGCCCGCGCGCCCCGGAGACCCGCAGGTGAGTGCCGCCGTCGTGACCGGAGCCGGCTCGGCCCTCCCGGCGACGATCGAGCAGGACGCGGTCTGGGACGGCTACTTCGCCCGGCACTACGAGGGCGTGCGGGCCGCCCGCCGGATCTTCGCGGGGTCCGGCGTGCGCCGCCGGCACGCGGTGGCGAGCCCGCTCGACGAGGACCTCAGCCGGTGGAGCACGGGCGCACGCATGGAGCGCTATGTCCAGGAGGCGCTGCCGCTGGGCAAGCAGGCGGTGGCCGGGGCGCTGGACGCGGCCGGCCTGGCGCCGGGGGACGTCGGGCTGTTCGCCGTCGTCACCTGCACCGGCTACGCCACCCCCGGACTGGACATCCGGCTGGCCAGCGACCTCGGCATGCCGCCGGGACTGCAGCGACTGCTCGTCGGCCACATGGGCTGCTACGCCGCGATCCCCGGCCTCGCTGCGGTCAGTGACTTCGTCACCGCGCGGTCCCGTCCGGCGGTGATGCTCTGCTGCGAGCTCACCAGCCTGCACGTCCAGCCCGCGCAGGACGACCTCGAGCAGGTCGTCTCCCACGCGCTGTTCTCCGACGCCGCGGCCGCCGTCGTGCTCGAACCCGGGGCGTCCCGGGGGCGCCGGGTGGCCGGGATCGTGGCACGGACCGACCCGTCGACGGCCGACCACATGACCTGGGACGTCACCGACCTCGGATTCCGCATGGGCCTCTCCGCGCGGGTGCCCGACGTCCTGGGCCGGCACGTGGGTGGTGTGGTCGACGAGCTGCTGGCGGTGGCCGGGCTGCGGATCGAGGACGTCGCCGGCTGGGCGGTGCACCCGGGGGGCCCGCGGATCCTGGACGTCGTCCGCGACCAGCTCGGTCTCGTGGAGGAGCAGCTGTCGGCGTCGCGCCGTGTGCTCGCCGAGCACGGCAACTGCTCGTCGGCGACCGTCCTGCTCGTGCTGGAGGAACTGGCCGACGTCGACGGTCCGGTGGTCGCCATGGCGTTCGGCCCGGGGCTCACTCTCTACGCGGCTCTCCTCCTCCCGACCTGAATCGTGCCGCCGGGGCCCCTCGCGCCCTACGCTGCGGATACGAGATCCCAGCGTCCGGAAGGGGACTGCCGGTGGAGTCGCCGAACGCCGCGGTCCGGGTCTTCCTGGTCGACGACCACGAGGTCGTCCGTCGCGGGGTCGCCGAAGTGCTGGAGGACGACCCGGGGATCACCGTGGCCGGCGAGGCGAGCTCGATGGCCGAGGCGCTGGTCCGCGTGCCCGCCGTTCGGCCCGACCTGGTGGTGGTCGACATGCGCCTGCCCGACGGCGACGGAGCGGAGCTCTGCCGCGGGCTGCGGGAGCGGGTCCCAGGGCTGCGCTGCCTGGTGCTGACCAGCTACTCGGAGCAGGACGCGCTCGACGCCGCGGTCCGCGCCGGTGCCTCCGGCTTCCTGCTGAAGAAGGTCCGTGGGCCGGCTCTGGTCTCCGCGGTGCGCACCGTGGCGACCGGGGGGACGTTCTTCGACGACGTCGGGCCGGGCGGGCGCCGCCGCCGGCCCGGCGCGACGGGCGGTGACCGGCTGGCGCTGCTCACCGATCAGGAGCGCACCGTCCTGCTCCTGATCGGGCAGGGCCTCACCAACCGGCAGATCGGTGAGCGGATGGGCCTGGCGGAGAAGACCGTGAAGAACTACACCAGCCACCTGCTGGCCAAGCTGGGGCTGGAGCGGCGCACCCAGGCGGCGATCCTCGCGACGGAGCTGCGGGACCACCCGGACGGCTGACCCGCTCAGCCTGCGGGGGCCGGCACGGCCCAGCAGACCTGCGTCCCGGCCGGGCCTGCGAACGTGGTGAGCGCGCCGCCGCGCCGTTCGGCGCGGTCCGCCAGGTTGGCGAGCCCGCTGCGCGCGGTGACCTCCGGCAGCCCGGTCCCGTCGTCGGCCACCGCCACCGTCACCTGGTCCCCGACGGCGACCGTGACGGTCACCCGGGACGCGGCCGCATGCCGCACGACGTTGGTCACGAGCTCGCGCACGACCGCGACGAGATCCGGCACGAGCGCCCGGGGGAGGTCGTCGACCGAGCCCCGGAACCGGACGTCGCGCTGGAGGTCGTGGCCCTCGGTGACCTGGCGGACCACGTCGGCGAGCTGGCTGCGCACGGTCGCGGGCTCGGGCCCCTCGCCCTGGTGCAGCTCGAAGATCGCCGCCCGGATCTCGGCCATCGTCCCGTCGAGCTCGTCGACGCTGCGGGACAGCCGCTCGGCCGCCTCCGGGTGGTCCGGCTGCAGAGCGCGGCTCAGGCGGTCGAGGGACAGCGCCGTGGCGAAGATCCGCTGGACGACGTGGTCGTGCAGGTCCCGGGCGATGCGGTCGCGGTCGGCCTGCACCTGGAGCCGGCGCTCGCGCTGCTGCGTGCGGGCCAGCTCCAGGACGATCGAGGCCCGGGCAGCGAACGTGGCGAGCAGGTCCAGGTCGTCGGAGGAGAACGGCTCGCGGCCCGAGGACCGCAACACCGCGAGGAAACCCCGGTCGGGGCCGCTGCCCAGCGGCGCGATCATCCCCGGGCCGAAGGTGGCGGTCAGCTCCACGACTGCCGCTGCGCGCCGGCCGATCACGGGCATGGTGCTGATGTCCTGCATGACCCGCGGTAGGCCGCTCTCGTAGAGGGCGCCGAGGTAGGTCCCGTCCAAGGGCAACCGGACGCCCTCGTAGTCGTCGGCCAGGGCGCCCACCGCGGACACGATCGTCAGCGACTTGTCGCCGTCGACACTGGGCAACAGCACGCCGGCCATGTCGGCGGTGGTGAGCGCCGAGACCTGGGAGGTGACCGCCCGGAGCACGTCGTCGGGATCGGCGCCGGACAGCAACGCGGTGGCCATCTCCGTCCCGGCCTGGCCCCAGCGGTGGCGGGTCTCGGAGCGCTCGGCCAGCCGCGCATTCGTGATGGCCAGGCCGGCCACGGCGGCCAGGGCCCGCGCCACCTCGGTGTCCGCCTCGGTGAACGGGCCGCCGCCCCGTTTCTCGGTCAGGTAGAGGTTGCCGAACACCGTCGCTCCGACACGGATCGGGACGCCGAGGAAGGACCGCATCGGCGGGTGTCCCGGCGGGAAACCGGTGGCGGCGGGGTGCTGCCCCAGGTCGTCGAGGCGGAGCGGGGTCGGGTCGTCGACCAGCAGACCCAGGATGCCCTGGCCGGTCGGCAGCCGGCCGATGCGCTCGGCATCCGCGTCGTCCATGCCCACGACGATGAACCGGTCCAGCTTGCTGCCGTCCGGGGTGAGCACGCCGAGTGCGCCGTAGGTGGCATCGACGTGCCGGACCGCGGCGCGCGCGATGTCGTGCAGCGTCGCCTCGCCGTGCCCGACCGAGGCCACGGCGACGACGGCCGCGGCCAGCACGGGCAGGTCGCCGGGCATCCCCTCCGCGGGACGGCCGGCTACCTCAGCGGCGGGGCCGTCGGGCGGGGTCACGGCCCGACGGTAGGAGTCCCGGCCAGGAGAGGGAAGCGGTCCCGGCGTGTGCCCGCTGGTCGAGGACGGAGGGAGCGACGACGGTGGCGGGCCGGTCAGGCGCCGTGCGCCAGCCGTCGGGCGGGCGGCCGAGGTACGGCCTGACGCAGGAGGCTCTTTCCCTGGCGCCCGACCACGACGAGGTCCGCGCCGCGGGTCGCGGCGGTGAGGGCCTCGTACACCGGCCGGTCCAGCACGGCCGTCCGGGTGCGGCCGTGGACGCCGGTCTCGGCGATCGCCCGCAGGACCTGCGCCTCCAGGCGGTCGTGCGCGGCGAGCTGGGCCCGGATCAGGACCCGGGTGGAGCCCTCGAGCGGGTCGCCCGCGGGGGCGTCGAGAACCGTCACGGCGACGACGGTCGCCTCACGACGAGCCGCCTCCCGGAGGGCCCAGACGAGGCCCTGGTGCGCGCCCGGCGAGCCGTCCACCTCGACGATCAGCCAGGGGCTCTGCCGGCGGGGGAGCAGGGGCGGAAGACGGAGCGGCGCGGGGGCGCCGGACTCCCGTGGAGCGGGCATGGGCGGGACGACCGGGCGGGGCTCCGTCTCCGGTGACGGCTCGGGCTCCCTGGACGCCCGGATGTCGCTCATGACTCGATCGTCGCGGGCTCGGTGGAGCAACTACAGGGACCAAAGACCCGGCCACCGAACCAGTCGGCCGATTTCGGTCCGTATACAGGGCAGGACCGGCATCGCGCACACCGAAGGTCATCGGGCGTCACAGTCCGTCACCCCGTCTCGCTGAGTGAGGCGCGTCGAGTCTCGCCCGACTCAAGATGGACGATTTCGTTCCGATGGTGGAACCGTGAGGCTTCTCCGCCGGCTGCGCAGCACCAGCCTGCTGACGCGCTTCGCGACGCTCAGCCTGCTGCTGACCGTCGCGGTCGGGGTCGTCCTCTCCTCCGTGCTCACCACCGTCATCGAGGACCGGGCCCGTCAGCAGGCGGAGGACGCCGCGCTGATGGCGGTGCGCCTCGGCCTCCAGCCGCAGTTCACGCGGACCGATCTCACCCGCGGCTTCGACGTCGAGCGCCTCGCGGGAGTGGAGAAGGCCGTCGACGACGCCTCCGACCAGTTCGGGACGGAGGGCACGCCGCTGGCCGCGTTCGATCCGATCGAGCTGAAGGTCTTCGGCGCCGACCGGACGATCCTCTACCACTCCGAGCACCCCGAACTGGTCGGCGAGACCTCGCAGTCGGGGGAGTTGGGCGCCGCCCTCGACGGCTACGTGGTCTCCGGTTTCGCGCACTCCGCCGACGACGGCGCCGGCAGCGAGGACGGGGCGCACCAGTTGCTCGAGGTCTACGTCCCGCTGCAGTTCGACGGGGCCGCCCGTCCCGGCGGCGCCATCGAGCTCTACCTCCCGTACGCCCCCGTGGCGGCCGCCGTGCGCGACGACGTCCGCACCATGACCGTCGCCCTGGGGATCAGTCTCGCCGTCTTCTGCCTCGTCGTCCTCCGGGTGATCGCGTCGGCCTCCCGGCGGATGCGCCGGCAGAGCGAGGCGTTGCAGGCCTCCGCCGACCGCGACCGCCACCAGTCCACCCACGACGCGCTGACCGGCCTGCCGAACTGGGTCCTGGTCCGTGACCGCCTCGACCAGGGGCTCGCCGCCGCCGGCCGGTCCGACGCGGAGGTCGCCCTCCTGCTCATCGACCTGGACCGCTTCAAGGAGATCAACGACAGCCTCGGGCACTCCTACGGGGACAAGCTCCTCTGCCAGGTGGGTCCGCGGCTCCGGTCCGCCCTGCGGGACGCGGACACCGTCGGTCGCCTGGGCGGCGACGAGTTCGCCGTCCTGCTGCCGTCGGTGGACGGCGTCGGCGAGGCGGAGGCGGTGGCGGAGCGGCTCCGCCAGGCCCTGCACCAGCCGTTCGACGTCGACGGCGTGATCCTCGACGTGGAGGCGAGCATCGGCATCGTCCTGTCGCCGTGGCACGGCACCGACAGCGAGGAACTGCGCCGCAACGCCGACATCGCGATGTATGCGGCGAAGGAGCTGAAGGGCGGCGCGGTCGTGTTCCAGCCCGAGGCGCACGCCACCACCCCGGTCCGGCTCTCGGTCCTCGGCGACCTCCGTCGCGCGCTCGACGGCGCGGACGAGCTGTTCCTCAACTACCAGCCCAAGATCACCCTGGACGGCGGGCGGATCGAGGGGCTGGAGGCGCTGCTGCGCTGGCAGCACCCGACCCAGGGGCTCATCCCGCCGGGCGAGTTCATCCCGGTCGCCGAGGGCACCGGCATCATCCTGCGGCTCACGGAGCGGGTGCTGAACCTGGCGCTCGCCCAGCAGCGGTGCTGGCTGGAGGCGGGGCTCGCCGTCCCGGTGGCGGTCAACCTGTCCACCCGATGCCTGCTCGACGCCGACCTGCCCGAGCTCGTCGAGCGGCTGCTCACCGAGCACCGGGTGCCCGCGGCCCTGCTGCGGCTCGAGGTCACCGAGAGCGCCGTCATGGGTGACGCGGCCCGGTGCATGGACGTGCTCCAGCGGCTGCGCGACCTCGGCGTCCACCTCTCGATCGACGACTTCGGCACGGGGTACAGCTCCATGGCCTACCTCCGGCGGCTGCCGGTGGACGAGCTGAAGATCGACCGTTCCTTCGTCCTGGGCATGACCACCACGGCACAGGACCTCGTGCTGGTGCGGACGGCCATCGACCTGGGCCACAACCTGGGCCTCACGGTCGTCGCGGAGGGCGTCGAGCTCGCCGAGCAGGTCGACGCGCTCCGCGAGCTCGGCTGCGACATCGCCCAGGGCTACCACTACGCCCGCCCGATGGCGGCCGAGTCGATGACCGTGCTGCTGGCCCGGGTGGGCACGATGCACGACGAGCGGCTGCGCGCCGGCTCCTGATCGGTGTGCAGCACCGGAAACGCGACGAGGCCCAGGTCGGCTGACCTGGGCCTCGTCGCGTCGAACGGCGAGCGGGTGACGAGAATCGAACTCGCACTGTCAGCTTGGGAAGCTGATGTTCTACCATTGAACTACACCCGCGTGGCGCTCTGACCTGCGTAAACGTTCTCGCAGAACACGGCCGGGACCGGACGAGCACCGCGGAAAGCGTACACGGCTCGCCGATCGGGACGGCGCGAGGGAGGCCCGCAGGTGGTCCCGGCCTCCGGCGCGAGTGGCACGATCCCGCAGGTGACCAGCGGACCCGCCGCCGAGCAGCACCTGCGCGACCTCGCGCGGTTGCGCCGCGTCCGCGACCGGATCGACCGGGAGTACGCGCAGCCGCTCGACGTCGAGGCGCTCGCCCGGGGTGCGCACATGTCGGCCGGCCACCTCAGCCGCGAGTTCCGGGCCGCGTTCGGCGAGTCGCCGTACGCCTATCTGATGACGCGGCGCATCGAGCGCGCGATGGCGCTGCTGCGCCGCGGGGGCCTCAGCGTCACCGATGTGTGCTTCGCGGTCGGCTGCTCGTCACTGGGCACCTTCAGCACGCGCTTCACCGAGCTGGTGGGGGTGCCGCCCAGCGTCTACCGCCGGACGGCCGCGGACGCGACGGCGGGGATGCCCTCGTGCGTGGCGAAACAGGTCACGAGACCGGTCAGGAATCGAGAAGCGCCCGCCCCCGAGCCGTCCCTAGCGTGACGGCCATGACGATCACCATTCACTCGAGTTTCCTCCCGCACACCGACCCGGACGCCTCGCTGGCCTTCTACCGCGACGTCCTCGGCTTCGAGGTCCGCCTGGACGTGGGCTACGGGGGCATGCGCTGGGTCACCGTCGGCCCGGCCGACCAGCCGGACACGGCCGTCGTCCTGCATCCACCGACCGCCACTCCCGGCCTCACCGAGGAGGAGAAGCGCACTCTCCTCGAGCTGATGGCCAAGGGCAGCTACTTCGGCGTCAACCTGGCCAGCAAGGACCTCGACGGCACCTTCGAGCGGCTGGTGGCCGGTGGCGCCGAGGTCGTGCAGGAGCCGACGGAGCAGCCGTACGGCGTCCGCGACTGCGCGTTCCGCGACCCGGCGGGCAATCTGATCCGCATCCAGGAGCTGCGCTGACGTCAGCCGGACGGGCGACGCGCCGCTCCGGGCGCGCCGCCGATCAGGTAGACAGCCTGCGTTGCCGCGACCGCGCCCGACGGATGGAGAACCGATGAGCACGGCCACGAGTACGGCACCTGCGACACGGGCTGCCGACAGTCACGACCTGATCCGCGTCCAGGGCGCGCGCGTGAACAACCTCAAGGACGTTTCCGTCGAGATCCCGAAGCGCCGGCTGACGGTGTTCACCGGTGTCTCCGGCTCGGGCAAGAGCTCGCTGGTCTTCGGCACCATCGCCGCGGAGTCGCAGCGGCTGATCAACGAGACCTACAGCGCCTTCGTGCAGGGCTTCATGCCGACGCTGTCGCGGCCCGAGGTCGACCGGCTCGAGGGGCTGACCACGGCGATCATCGTCGACCAGGAGCGGATGGGCGCCAATCCCCGCTCCACCGTCGGCACCGCGACCGACGCCAACGCGATGCTCCGGATCCTGTTCAGCCGGCTCGGCACGCCGCACATCGGTCCCCCTACGGCGTTCTCGTTCAACGTCCCGACGCGGAAGGCGAGCGGGGTCATGAGCACGGAGAAGGCCGGCGGCCGGGTCGAGAAGGCCGTGGTGCGCGACGTGGTCTACATGGGCGGCATGTGTCCGCGCTGCGAGGGCATGGGCTCGGTCTCCGACTTCGACCTCACCGCGTTGTACGACGAGAGCAAGTCGCTCGGGGAGGGTGCGCTGACGATCCCCGGCTACAGCATGGACGGCTGGTACGGCCGGATCTTCAGCGGCGCCGGCTTCGACATGGACAAGCCGATCGCGAAGTTCACCAAGAAGGAGATGCACGACCTCCTCTACAAGGAGCCGACCAAGATCAAGGTCGAGGGCATCAACCTCACCTACGAGGGCGTCATCCCGAAGATCCAGAAGTCGATGCTCGCCAAGGACGTCGACGCGATGCAGCCCCACATCCGCGCCTTCGTGGAGCGCGCGATCACGTTCCAGAAGTGCCCCGAGTGCGACGGCACCCGGCTCACCCCGGAGGCGCGGTCGTCGAAGATCGAGGGCAAGAACATCGCCGACCTCTGCGAGATGCAGATCAGCGACCTCGCCGACTGGGTCCGGGACCTCCGCGAGCCGTCCGTGGCCCCGCTCCTCACCGGGCTGCAGCACCTCCTCGACTCGTTCGCCGAGATCGGGCTCGGCTACCTCTCGCTCGACCGGCCGGCGGGCACGTTGTCGGGGGGCGAGGCGCAGCGCACCAAGATGATCCGCCACCTCGGCTCGTCGCTCACCGACGTCACCTACGTCTTCGACGAGCCCACGATCGGCCTGCACCCCCACGACATCCAGCGGATGAACGGCCTGCTGCTGCAGCTGCGGGACAAGGGCAACACCGTGCTCGTCGTCGAGCACAAGCCCGAGACGATCGCGATCGGCGACCACGTCGTCGACCTCGGCCCCGGCGCCGGCAGGGGTGGTGGCGAGGTGGTGTTCGAGGGCACGGTGGAGGGGCTGCGGGCCAGCGACACCATCACCGGACGTCATCTCGACGACCGGGCGACCCTCAAGGACGCGGTGCGCTCGTCGTCCCGCTCGCTGGAGGTCCGCGGCGCGTCGACGAACAACCTGCAGGACGTCGACGTCGACATCCCGCTCGGCGTGCTCTGCGTGCTCACGGGCGTCGCCGGCTCCGGCAAGAGCTCCCTGATCCACGGCTCGGTCGCCGGCCGCGAGGGCGTGGTGGTGATCGACCAGGGTGCGATCCGCGGCTCGCGGCGGAGCAACCCCGCGACGTACACCGGACTGCTGGAGCCGATCCGCAAGGCGTTCGCGAAGGCCAACGGCGTGAAGCCGGCGCTCTTCAGCTCCAACTCCGAGGGCGCCTGCCCCACGTGCAACGGCGCCGGCGTGATCTTCACCGAGCTGGGCGTCATGGCCACCGTGGAATCCCCTTGCGAGGAGTGCGAGGGGAAGCGATTCCAGGCGTCGGTGCTGGAGTACACGCTCGGCGGTCGGAACATCGCCGAGGTGCTCGCGATGTCGGTGGCCGAGGCCGAGCACTTCTTCGGCGACGGCGAGGCCCGCACGCCGGCCGCCCACGCGATCCTCGACCGGCTCGCCGACGTCGGACTCGGCTACCTGACCCTCGGCCAGCCGCTCACCACCCTGTCCGGCGGCGAACGGCAGCGGGTCAAGCTGGCGACCCAGATGGCCGAGAAGGGGGACGTCTACATCCTCGACGAGCCGACGACGGGCCTGCACCTCGCCGACGTCGAGAACCTGCTCGGCCTGCTCGACCGGCTGGTCGACAGGGGCAAGTCGGTGATCGTCATCGAGCACCACCAGGCGGTCATGGCACACGCCGACTGGATTCTCGACCTCGGCCCCGGCGCCGGCCACGACGGTGGCCGGGTGGTCTTCGAGGGCACCCCCGCCGACCTCGTCGCCGAGCGCTCCACCCTCACCGGCGAGCACCTGGCGGCCTACGTCGGCGCCTGACCGGGGGACTATCCCGTCACGGTGACCAGGGTCTGCGCGGACTCGTCGAACTCCGGCTCCGTGCCGCCCGGTGGCGCCGGAGACGAGCAGCGCGACACCGAGCGCACCACGGCCGTGTAGGTGCCGGGGGCGGCGTAGACGTGCGCCACCCGCGCCGTGAGAAGGGTGCCCGACCGGGGCAGGAAGGACTGGGCGCCGCTGCCGTCCCCCGGGTCCAGGGTGAACAGGGGCCGGCAGCCGGAGGCGCCGACCGGTTCGTAGCGCTCGCCGTAGGCGGTCAGCAGGACCGGGTTCCCCGCGGCGGGGTGCGGCCGCGACGCGCAGACCGCGATGACCGGCCAGGCGGCTGGGTCGGAGGCGCAGGCGGGGCCGGCGGCCGTGGGGTCCGTCGACGTCGCGTCGGCACGGCGGGCCGCCCCGGCCTGCGCGGGGTCGTCGACCAGCAGCGCCGACGAGACCGCCAGCACCCCTTGATCTGAGCCTTGCGGGTACTCGCCGACCGCGGGGACGAGCACGGCCGGGACGAGCAGCCGGCCGGCCGGGGCGTCGACGACGCCACCGGGCGTGTGGTCGTGGCCGCCCCAGCCCCCGTTCGTCGCGTACGCAAGGCCGAGCGTGGCGCCATCGGTGCTCAGGGCGCAGGGGGCGACGCAGTCCCCGGGCACCAGGCCGGGTCCGTGGACCAGACGGCGGAGCACCTCGGTGGCGGGGGCGAGTTCGACGTCGCCGAGCGACTCCAGGTGCAGCAGCGGCCCGCCTGCCTCCACGACCGTGCCGCTGCCGTCCACCCAGGCGATCCCGCTCAGCCCGATCAGCGGGAGGTCATCCACCAGCACCGACACGTCGACCCGGGTGAGGTCGCCGATGCAGTCGTTCGTCGGCGGATCGAGCCGGACCGGTACGCCGATCCGCTCGAAGAACGCCAGCGCCGCCCGTTCGGTGCGCGCGTTCGGGGGCGCAGCGCACGGCCCTTGGATCACCGGCACCGGGTGGTAGACCGTCTGGTTGCGCCAGGCGGCCTCATACCAACTCCAGCCGCCGCCGTTCCCCGCTTCGCCGTCCAGGGAGTCGGTCGGGGCCAAGAACCAGCCGTCTCCGGTGTCGAAGCTGGTCAGCTCCGGGCTGAAGTTCGGGCCGCGTCCCTCCGTGACTGTCGTCCCGGCGTACCGCTCGGCCAGCGCACGGAGGTCCGCGACGCTCCCGGGTTCGACCGAATAGACCGGGCCGGTCTGCGGGACCATCAGCGGCTCGCCCAGGTCGACGACCCGGGGCGCCAGGTCGATCTCATCGAGCAGGAGGCCCCGCAGGTGGGGGTAGGGGTCCGCCGGGACGGGCTGCACGGATCCCGTTCCGGAGCAGCCGGTGGCCACCAGGGCTAGGAAGGCCGCAGACGCGACCCGTCGCCGGAGCCTTCGGCCTCCTCGCACCGGGCCAGTCTCGTGGCTCGTGCTGCCTTTCGGGGACGACTCGTCCGCGGAGGCACGTCGGTCCGGGGGCCGACCGGGTCGGGACGCCGCCGTGCCCCGTCCGAGCGGACCCGGACGGGGCACGGTGGAGCGGTGCGGTCAGGTCAGAGCGCGACCCCGGTGCAGGACACCGCGCAGTTCATCGACCAGATCGACCCCAGGCCGGCGAACTTCGCCGTCCGGACGAGCCGCTCTCCGTTGGGGCCGGTCGTGACGACCGGTCCGGCGGAGGCGCCGGAGTCCCCGGAGTCGCTGTCCGAACCGTCGGAACCGTCCGAGCCGTCGGAGTCGTCCCCGGTCCCGTCGTTCCCGTCGCCGACCCCGCTCGGGGCGTTGGGACCGTCGTCGCCCCCATCCGAGTCGCCGCCATCGGCGGCGTCACTGACGTACGCGAGGGCGCCACTCAGCGTCCACTGCCGGCCGTCGCGAGCGAAGACGTGGACGTCGTAGCTGCCTTCGACGCGAGCCGGCACCCGGAACACCAGCTCGGTCGCGGTGGACCGCACCACCGAGGCGGCCGCGGCAGCCCCGATCCGCACGGACGGGTCCACCGGCAGCGCGTTGCCGGTGATGGTCACCAGCGTTCCGCCGGCAACGTCCACCCGCGTGGGGCTGATCGAGGTGATCGCGAACGGCCCGACACCCGGGTAGACGGTCTCACCGCCGTCGTCGGGGCCGGAACCGCTGTCCGGAGCGTCGCCGTCGCCGGCACCGCCGCCGCCCGAACCGCTGTCCGACCCGGAGCCGCTGTCGGTGCCCGAGCCGGAGTCCGGGCCGGAGCCGCTGTCGGTGCCCGAGCCGGAGTCCGAGCCGGACCCGTTGTCGGTGCCCGAGCCGTTGTCCGGGCCGGAGCCGTTGTCCGAGCCGGGGCCGTTGTCCGAGCCGGAGCCGGAGCCGGAGCCGTCGCCGGAGCCGTTGTCGGGGCCGGAGTCGCCTCCGCCGCCGTCCCCCGAGCCGGAGTCGCCAGGACCGTCGGAGCGGCCCGAGCCATCCGGGCCTTCCGTACCGGAGCCCGAGTCGCCGGAGCCTGGGTTGCCGGCGTCCCCGGGTCCGGACCCGCCCGGACCAGAACCGTCGGAGCCGTCGGATCCCGAGCCGCCCGAGCCGTCGGACCCGGAACCGTCGGACCCGGAGCCGTCGGACCCGGAGCCGTCGGACCCGGAGCCGTCGGACCCGGAGCCGTCCGAGCCGTCGAGCTCGTCCGGGCCGTCCGCGGGAGGCGAGCCGACCAGCAGCGGAGCAGCGAAGGTGCGTCCGAGCGGGGCGCCGTCGCGGTGCAGCTGGACGGTCAGCACGTAGCGGCCGTCGCCGAGCGCGAGCGTGGGGGAGAGGGCGAGTTCAGAGAGCGAACCGGCGGTGCCGAGATCGAACTGCACCTCACCGGCGTCGTCCGTCGTCCCGGTCGCGGACCCGAGCGTGATGGCCTTGTCCGCGACGGCCCAGATCTCGCCCTGGTGGGCCATGCCGAGGCCCACGGTGACGGCGTAGTCGCCGACGGCGTCCTCACCGGCCGCGGTGATCCCCGGCGAGACGACGCCGGCGAGCCCGGACAGGGACGTGAAGGTGTAACGGACCGCGCCCAGGGCGGCCTCGGGCAGCGAGGCGATGGACAGGCGGCCGCCGGTCACCGACTTCCCGGCGAAGGCACCGACGGGGTCGACGTCGTCGAGCAGCGCCTGCCGGAGCTCGGCCGTCGTGGCCTCCGGCCACGCCGCGCGGTACAGCGCGTACGCCGCCGCGACCTGCGGAGATGCGATCGACGTGCCCGAGACGAGGCGGTAGGTGCCGTCGTTCCAGGTGGTGAAGACGAGCTCGCCGGGGGCGAACAGGTCGACCGACGCCGCGCCGTAGGCCGAGCTGCGGCTGATCCGGTCGGCGGCGTCGGAGTTGCCGACGGTCACCAGCGCGGGCTCGGCGAAGCTGGCCGGGTACATGGGCGAGACGTCGCGGTTGAGCGAGTCGTTCCCGGCCGCCGCGACCACGAGCACCCCGTGCTCGCCGGCGTAGGCGATCGCCGAGCGGAGGTTCTCCAGTTCCCAGGGCCGGCCGCCACCGCCCCAGGAGGCGTTGATGACGTCGGCGCCGTGGTCGACGGCGTAGCGGATCGCCTCGGCGCCGAGGTTCATGTCGACCGAGGAACCGCTGCCGATGACCAGCGGCATGATCGTGACGTCGGGAGCCACGCCGGCGGTGCCCGCGCCGTTGCCGGCCCGCCCGCCGATGACGCCGGAGACGCTCGCGCCGTGCGTGCCGTAGCTGCCGTTGTCCACGTCCGGGCTGTTGGTGACGAAGTTCCAGCCGTGGCAGTCGCCGGCCTTGTTCCAGCTGTCGGCCCCGTCCGCTGAGCCGCAGGACTCGAGCGGGTTGGTCCACAGGGCACCCGCGAGCTCGGGGTGGTCGGAGTCGTATCCGGTGTCGACGACGGCGACGATCGCGCCCGCGCCGGTTCCGCCGTCCCAGCCCTCGGGCGCGTCGACGTCGGCGTCCGCGACCGCGGTCTGCCCGTAGGCGTTGCCGCCGGTGTTGTCCAGGTTGTAGCCGTAGTTCCGGAAGTACGGGTCGCTGACCGTGCCGAGCACGGGCACCGAGGTGGAGAAGTCGGCGTCCGCGACGCCGGGCAGTGCCTCGAGGTGCTGCGGGGCGAGGCCCTCGGTGGCCACCATCGCCCGGCCGTCGCTCAGCCGCTGGGCGTGGACCACGCCGTCGAGGTTCTCGAGGGCCGCCAGGAGCTCGTCGGAGGCGGTGCCCGAGGTGGCCGTGAGCACGTAGCGGGTCAGCCCGTCGTCCGGGCCGAAGCCGGTGGCGATCGGCACGGCCGGCTGTCCCCAGGCGGAGAACGCGGCCGCGCCGGCGTAGCCGGCGACGACAGCCGTGACCAGGACGGCAGCCTGGGCCCGCATGCTCTTCATCCGTGTGTCCTCCGGGACGCCCCCTCCGGTACGTCCGGCGAGGTCGCTCCCCGGGGTGCAGGCAGCAGACAGGCGTCTTCCGGGACGTCAACGGCGGTTCGAGCGGACCGCTTGAGCGGCGGCTCCATGGTTCGCCCGGAGGGGTGAGCGGGCCGGTTCCCTAGACTCCGCGCCATGCTGCTGTCCGACCGCGACATCAAGGCTGCGATCGCCGAGGGGCGGCTCGGCATCGAGCCCTACGACGCGGGGCTGGTGCAGCCCTCGAGCGTCGACGTGCGGCTCGACCGGTTCTTCCGCGTGTTCAACAACGCCCGGTACACCCACATCGACCCGGCCCTGCAGCAGGACGACCTGACCACGCTGGTCGAGCCGGAGGGGGACGAGCCGTTCGTGCTGCACCCGGGCGAGTTCGTGCTCGGTTCCACCCTCGAGGTGGTCAGCATCCCCGACGACCTCGCAGCACGGCTGGAGGGGAAATCGAGTCTCGGGCGTCTCGGATTGCTCACGCACTCGACCGCGGGTTTCGTCGACCCCGGCTTCTCCGGGCACATCACGCTGGAGCTGTCCAACGTCGCGAACCTGCCGATCACCCTGTGGCCGGGCATGAAGATCGGCCAGCTGTGCATGTTCCGGCTGTCCACCCCGGCCGAGCACCCCTACGGCTCGGCGGTCTACGGCTCGCGCTACCAGGACCAGCGCGGTCCGACGCCGTCCCGCTCCTACCGCAACTTCACGCGGACGGAGACCCGTCCCGCGGAGGACTGACCGGGAGGCGGGCAATAGGGTGCCTCACGTCCGCCGCCTCAGCAGGCGGGCCACCAGCGGGGCGCTGAGCAGCATCGCGAACAGCCGCAGGACCTGTACGGCGAGCACGAACGTGGTGTCAGCCCCGCTGTCGGTGGCCGTCACGAGGACCGCGTTCATCCCGCCCGGCGTGGTGGCGAGGTACCCGTCCAGCGGGCTGACGCCGGTCGTGCCGGCGAGGAGGGCGCCCAGGCCCGCGCAGGCGCACCCGAGCAGCACGATGACCAGCAGGGCCAGCGGGAGGGCGCGGCCGACCATCCGCAGGCTGGAACGGGTGAAGTTGACCCCGACCTGCAGTCCGACGAGGAGGAAGGCGAGGCTCTCCAGCGGGACCGGCACGCCCGCTCCGCCGGACAGCCCACCCAGGTCCAGGGCGGCCGCCACCAGCATCGGGCCCAGGAGGGAGGCGACCGGCACCCGGAGCAGCCCGGCGAGCAGCGTGCCCACCAGCCCGCACCCGATCGTGAATCCCAGCTCCGCCCACCAGCCGGGACCGTCGCCGGGGTCCGCCCCGCCTCCCGATCCGGGCTCGGCTCCGTAGACCAGGAGCGCCACCAAGGGCATGGCCAGGACGATCAGCAGCACCCGCAGGTACTGCAGGACGGCGACCATCCTTTCGTCCGCACCGAGGTCACGGGCCATCGCGGTGATGCCGGTCGCCCCGCCGGCGATCATGGCGAACGCCCCCGTGTCCGGGGTGATCCCGCGCCGGAGCGCCATGAGCTGACCGGCCGCCAGGCTCAGCACGAGCGTCGTCGCGGTGACGAGAACGACCGGCACCCAGTCCCGGGCGATGGCCGCGAGCGTGTCGAGCTGGACGAGGGTGCCCACCATGACCCCGATCACGATGTGCGCCGCGGTCAGCGCGGGCCGGGGCACGACGATCCGCCGCGGCAGGTACAGCGCCCGGACGAGCCCCACCGCCAGTCCGGCGAAGAGGGCTGCCGAGGGGACGGAGACGGCCTCGAGGGCGGCCGCGCCCGCCAGGGCGAGGAGGGCGACGAGGAGGAGGTCGAGGGGGCCGGCCCACCACCGTGTCCCGTCCGCCCGCACAGCGCCCAGTCTGCTGGGACCGCCCCGCAGGCGCGGCGGGACGCCGGTCACACGACCTGCCGGCCGGCCTCGACGTCGTCGCCCCTCCCGGCCGCAGACCAGCCCGGGACGGCGCGGCCCACCTCGTCGTCGACGTACTCCTGCCGCGTCGCCAGCCAGCCACTGACCATCAGGCCGGCGATCCCGACCAGCAGCAGCACGAACATGCCGTCGTAGTTCCCGGTGAGGCCCCTCAGGACCCCCACGAGCAGCGGCCCCGCCCCGGCCAGCAGGTAGCCCCAGCCCTGGGCGACGGTGGACAGGGCTGCCGTGGTCTCCGGCGTCCGGGCGCGCAACCCGATGAGAGTCAGGACCATCGAGAAGCTGGCCATGCCGATGGCCAGCAGCGCCATCCACAGCCAGGACACCGCCAGCGGGGCCACCCGCAGGCCCACCCAGCCGGCGATGTAGCTGGCCACGAACGTGACGAGCAGCGGTCGCTGGAGGTGCGCGCGGACCGTGAGGCCCGGGACGACGGCGTTGAGGGGGATGGCGACCAGCAGATTCAGACCGAGCAGCAGACCGGCCCCGGCGGGGCTCAAGCCGGCGTCCCGCAGGTACTGCGCCAGCCACCCGACCAGGATGTAGGCCTGCATCGCCTGCAGCCCGAGGAAGACCGTGAGGGCGATCGCGAGCCGGCTGTGCACGAGCGCGCGCATCCGGACGGCGGCATGGCTTCCGCGAGAGGCGCCCGGCCTGGCGGGGACGGCGAGCCAGGGGATCGCCGCGAGCGCGGCGAACACCGCCCAGCAGCCGAGCCCCCATCGCCACCCCTCCGCGCCCGTCGCGGCGGCGATAGGGGCGGTCGAGACGGAGGCGATCGCACCGCCCACGGTCATGGCGGTGCCGTATGCGCCGACGAGGAGCCCGGTCCGATCGGGGAAGTACCGCTTCACCAGGCTGGGCAGCAGCACGTTCCCGAGCGCGCCGCCGACCATCGCCAGCACGGTGCCGCCGAGGAACAGCCAGAGCGAGCCGGCGGCCGCGCGCACCACGGTCCCGGCCGCCATGGCCAGCAGCGCCCCTGCGAGCACGGAGGAGTCGCGGAAGCGCGCGGACAGCGGCGGACCGGCGAACCCCAGTGCCGCGAAGCAGATCAGTGGCATCGTGGTGATCAGGCCGGCCTGACCGCTGGACAGGCCCAGACCGGTCTGCAGCTCCTGGAGGACCGGGCCGACGCTGTTCACCGCCGTCCGCAGGTTCAGCCCGGTGAGCACGATCGCCGCACCGATCAGCACCAGGCCGCGCCGGGAGCCGGGCGCCGTCATGTCTCCTGCCCGACGACCCCGCCGCGGACCGCGCGGGGCAGGGCACTGGGCACCCGCCGCCAGATGCCCTTGAGGACGAGCAGCGTCACCAGCGCGGCCAGCAGGATGCCGCCGACGTTGATCGCCAGCTGCAGGAGGGACCGGCCCGCGTCGGTCCAGTCCCCGAAGGCGACGCCGAGGGCGAAGGCCGCGGTGGCCGGCACGGTCGTGACCGAGATGAAGACACCGACCAGGCTGCTGGACTTGGCCGAGGTGAGGGAGAGCATCCCGGCGGCGCCGGCGATGAACGCCACGGGGAAGGACCAGCGGTCGGGGCGGGTGATGAACCCGGTCTCGGGCCGTTCGGCCAGGAGATCCTCGATGCCCGCCCAGCCGGCGGCGCGCAGCGCGACGGCGCCCACGATGGTGAGGGCCGTGGCGATGGCGAAGCCGATGCCCAGCGTGCGGAGGGAGCGCCGGAACAGCGACGCCCGGCGGTGCACCAGGCCCAGCGCCAGCCCGGCCAGCGGGCTGAACTCGGGGCCCATCACCATGCCGCCGATCAGCAGGACCGCCGAGTCCGTGACGATCGCCAGCGCGGCGAGCAGGCTCGCGATGGTCAGGAAGGTGACGAAGGTGAACGTCAGCCGGGATTCTCCTCCGGCCGTCCGGATGACCTGCTCCCAGACGACGGCGTCCGCCCCGTCGCCCGGGGCGGCCCGCACGGCGCGGTCGCTCGCCCGGGAGAGCGAGGTGTCCACCGCCTCGATGGCGATCCCGCCGTCCCGCACGACGCCGAGCTCCTGCAGGTCGTCGACGAGGGCGTCCACGGACTCGCGGGCGACGTCGCAGAGCACCAGGTCGCCCGACGGGCGCCGCACCGCGCCGGGGAAGTGCACGAGGTGCGTGACCCCGACGTGCCGGCCGAGCAGGTCGAGCACCTCGGCGGAACTCGCCTCGGGCACGGTGATCCGGAGGTGCAGCAGCACGGGGAAGTCCTATCGCGGGGCGGCGCGCGGCACCCGGGGTGCCGCGCGCCGCCGTCCAGTGTCGGTGCTCAGGCCTGGGGGCCGTGCTCCGTGGCGGGGGAACCGGCGCCGGCCGGGTCGTCGGAGACGGTGCCGACCTCGGGACCGGACGCCGCGCCGGGCGCACCGACCGGGGCCATCGACCGCAGCAGGATCTGGCTGACGTCGAGGACCTCGACGTGGTCCTTGGCCTCCCCGTTCTGCTTCTTGGTGTTGAGCGCGTCGCTGAGCATGGTGATGCAGAACGGGCAGGCCGTGGAGATGACGTCGGGATCGAGCTCGAGCGCCTCCTCGGTCCGCTCCATGTTGATCCGCTTGCCGATCTTCTCCTCCATCCACATGCGCGCCCCGCCGGCGCCGCAGCAGAAGCCGCGGTCCTTGCAGCGGTGCATCTCCTGCGTGGACAGACCCTGGACGGAGTCCAGGATCTCGCGCGGGGGCGTGTAGACCTTGTTGTGCCGGCCCAGGAAGCACGGGTCGTGGTAGGTGACCTTGCGGTCGACCGGCGTGACCGGGGTCAGCCGGCCCTCCTCCACCAGCTTGCCCAGCAGCTGGGTGTGGTGGACGACCTCGTAGTCGCCGCCGAGCTGGGGGTACTCGCGGCCGAGCGAGTTGAAGCAGTGCGGGCAGGTGGCCACGATCTTGCGCATCCCCGGCACCCGGCCCTCGAAGGCGGCGTTGAGCGTCTCGACGTTCTCCATCGCCAGCTGCTGGAAGAGGAACTCGTTGCCCATCCGGCGGGCCGGGTCGCCCGAGCAGGTCTCGCCGGAGCCGAGGACGGCGAACTCGACGTCGGCCAGGTGCAGCAGCTCGGCGACGGCCTTGGTGACCTTCTTGGCCCGGTCGTCGATGGCGCCGGCACACCCCACCCAGAACAGGTACTCGACCTCGTAGGGGATCGGGCCGTCGACCTGGCGCACCTCGAAGTCGAGGTCCTTCATCCACTCCTCTCGGACGTTGCCGCCCACGCCCCACGGATTGCCGCGGTTCTCGAGGTTCCGCATCATCACGCCGGCCTCGGAGGGGAAGCTCGACTCGATCAGGGTCTGGTAGCGCCGCATGTCCATGATGTGGTCGACGTGCTCGATGTCGACCGGGCACTGCTCCACGCATGCCCCGCAGCTCGTGCAGCTCCACAGGACGTCGGGGTCGATGACCCCGCCCTCCTCCAGCGTGCCGACCAGCGGGCGGTGCGCCTGGGCGTCGTTCGTGCCCTCGATGCGGGCGTATCCGGAGGCCCAGGCCTGCTCGTCGCTGGGCTCGAGGACGTCGTAGTCGGGGGCGGTCTCGCTCGCGGTCTTCTCGCCGAGCAGGTAGGGCGCCTTCGCGTAGAGATGATCGCGGAGGTCCATGATCACCATCTTCGGGCTGAGCGGCTTGCCCGTGTTCCACGCCGGGCACTGGCTCTGGCACCGCCCGCACTCGGTGCAGGTGGTGAAGTCGAGCATCCCCTTCCAGGTGAAGTCCTCGATCTTCCCGCGGCCGAAGACGTCGTCCTCGCCGGGATCCTCGAAGTCGATGGGCTTGCCGCCGCTGGTCATCGGCTGCAGCGGGCCGAGGGCGACGGCGCCGTCGTCCTCACGCTTGAAGTAGATGTTGAAGAAGGCGCTGAACCGGTGCCAGGCGACACCCATGTTCAGGATCCGGCTGATGACGACGAGCCAGACGAGGCTCACCACGATCTTGACGAAGGCGACGACGGTCAGCAGGTCGGGGCTGTCGGGCAGCACGGTGGCCAGCGCGCTGGAGACCGGGTGCGACCAGGCAGGTGTGTCGGTGAGGCCGGAGGAGACCTTCAGGGCGCGGATCAGCAGGATGCAGGTGCCGACGGTGAGGACGACGGCCTCGACGAAGTAGCCGCGCCCCTCGTTGGTGCCGGCGAAGCGGCTCTTCCGGCCCTGCCGGCGCGGGTGGTCCTTCTGGCGCCGGTAGATCAGGTAGAGGATGCCGAGGATGGTGCCGGTGCCGATCAGGTCGGCGAACAGGTTCCACAGGAAGAACTCGCCGATCAGCGGCAGGTGGAACGCCGGGTTCCAGACCTCGCCGAAGGCCTCGACCAGCGTGAGGAACAGGCCGTAGAAGCCGACGAAGACGAACCAGTGGGCGATCCCGATGGTCGACCACTTGAGCATCCGGGTGTGGCCCAGCGACTCGATCGCCAGCGTCTTGAGGCGGGTCTTGACCGGGCCGGAGCGGGTGGCGTCCGGCTGGCCCGTGCGGATGATCCGCACCATCGCCCGGACCGCCCGGTAGGCCATGACCGAGGCGACGATCAGGAACAGGACGCTGATCGTCCCCAGGACGATCTGCAACGGGCCCGTCATCTTCTTCCTCCCGCGTACGCCTGGCGGCGTCGGCCGACTCCCGTCCGCCGTGCGACGACGAGGCTCTGACTGCCTCGCACGATAGCTCCCCGACCGCAGGGCTACTCGCTGGTAATCCAAGCGGTCTGCGGCGGTGGTCGCCGTTCCCGTGCAAGGGGCACGGCGGTCGCCTTCGCGACGTCCGCGGTGTGGTGGACATGTCCGCGCTGTGCTGCCGCACTGTCATCCACTCCGCGGACGTCCACACCGCGGACATCGACACCGCGGACATCGACACCGCGGACGTCCACACCGCGGACGTCCACACCGCGGACGTCCACACCGCGGACGTCAGCCGGTGCGCGGGAGGCCGGCGGAGCGGGGCGTCGACGTGAACCGGCGGATCCGGGGTCCGGGCGCCGCCAGGAGCTCGCGCAGCCGTCCCTCCACGGCCGCCCAGCGAGCCGTGACCAGATCCGCGTCGGCGACCCGGACCACGCGGACGTCGAGCGCCCGCAGCTCGTCCTCGCGGCGTTTCTCCTCCCACAGCACGCGTTCGGGGGTCCGGTCGCGCCACGGGTCGGTGTACTTGACGCGGCCGTCGAACTCCACGGCGACGGCAGCCGCCTCGAACCAGGCGTCGACCACGCCCACGAGCCGACTGCCGGCCCGGATCTCGACCTGGAGCTCGGGCGAGGGCAGCTCCGCGCCGACGATGCGGAGCCGGCCACGCGTCTCCAGTGGCGACTCGGCGCGTCCGTCGGCGAGCGCGACCGCCCGGGCGGCCCTGCGCCCGCCCCGCCAGGTCGCGGCTCGTTCCGCCGCGTTACGCAACTCCTGCCGGGTGACTCTGCCCGCGAGCAGGCCGCCGTCCATGGCGACGACGGCGTCCTCGAGCGGTTCCTCCCTGGCGACGTCGACGAGCGTGCGGGCGGCCGTGGTCAGGCGGAACGGGCCGCGGATGCTCACCTCGCGGGGATCGAGCGGGGCGCGCGTGACGTGGAACCCGCGTCCGTCATGACCATGCGTGGGGTCGGTGAGACGGACGACGTCCGCGGGCCTCCGCAGCTGCGGAAATCCCCACAGCCGCGCCGCCGACCGGTGGCTGACGGCCGCCGACGGACGGTCCACCGCCAGGAGTACCGCCAGGCAGTCGAGCTGGTGTCGTCGCCCCTGCTCCGCGGCGCGCGCCAGGTCGTCGGCCGCGATGTAGACGCCCCGGCGGAGCCGCTGCCACCGGCCGGATGCGCACAGCTGCCGGATCTCGGGGTGCGCGTACCCCGCGCGCCGGGCGTCGGAGGCGGTGAAGACCCCGCTGTGGCGCTGCGCTACGGAACGAAGGAGCGGATGCACCGCCGAAGTCTGAGCGAGCGACGGGCGGGGCCGCGTGCTCGACGAGGATCCTGTGGACGGCGCCATCCGCGAGTGCCGTCATGTGGTGGAGAAGTCCGCGCTGTAGCCCGGGACTGACGACGACACCGCGGCACCGAGGACGGCGACGACCCGCCCCCGGGAACACGACTCGAATCCATGCCGTTATGGTGGGCAGGAAAGTTGAGCGGACCCCACGCAAGAGTGTTCCGCCAGGCTCCGAGACCAGCACCACCCCGGCACAGATGAGAGAGGTCCACCCCCATGGCTCGAGCGGTCGGCATCGACCTCGGCACCACCAACTCCGTCGTCACCGTCCTCGAGGGCGGTGAGCCGACGGTCATCGCGAACTCCGAGGGTTCACGCACCACCCCGTCGGTCGTCGCCTTCGCCAAGAACGGCGAGGTCCTCGTCGGTCAGTCGGCCAAGAACCAGGCGGTCACCAACGTCGACCGCACCATCCGCTCCGTCAAGCGGCACATGGGCACCGACTGGAAGACCAGCGAGATCGACGGCAAGAAGTACACCCCGCAGGAGATCAGCGCCCGGATCCTGCAGAAGCTCAAGCGCGACGCCGAGACCTACCTGGGCGAGCCGGTGACCGACGCCGTCATCACCGTGCCGGCCTACTTCGAGGACGCGCAGCGCCAGGCCACCAAGGAGGCCGGTGAGATCGCGGGCCTCAACGTCCTGCGCATCGTCAACGAGCCGACCGCGGCCGCGCTGGCCTACGGCCTGGACAAGGGCGAGACCGAGCAGACGATCCTCGTCTTCGACCTCGGTGGCGGCACGTTCGACGTGTCCCTCCTCGAGATCGGGGACGGCGTCATCGAGGTCAAGGCCACCGCCGGTGACAACCACCTCGGCGGCGACGACTGGGACGAGAAGGTCATGACCCACCTGGTCAAGACCTTCAACGCGTCCAACGGCATCGACCTGTCCAAGGACAAGCTGGCCATGCAGCGCCTCCGGGAGGCCGCCGAGAAGGCCAAGATCGAGCTGTCCCAGGCGCAGTCGACCAACATCAACCTGCCCTACATCACCGCCGGGGCCGAGGGTCCGCTGCACCTCGACGTCACGATCACCCGCGCCGAGTTCCAGCGGCTCACCCAGGACCTGCTCGAGCGCACCCGCGCGCCGTTCAACCAGGCGATCCGCGACGCCGGCATCTCCGTCGGCCAGATCGACCACGTCGTCCTCGTCGGTGGCTCGACCCGCATGCCCGCCGTCACGGACCTGGTCCGTGAGATGACCGGTGGCAAGGAGCCCAACAAGGGCGTCAACCCGGACGAGGTCGTGGCCATCGGCGCCGCGCTCCAGGCCGGTGTCCTCCGCGGCGAGGTCAAGGACGTGCTGCTCCTCGACGTCACCCCGCTGTCCCTGGGCATCGAGACGAAGGGCGGGATCATGACCAAGCTCATCGAGCGGAACACCACGATCCCGACCAAGCGCTCCGAGATCTTCACGACGGCCGACGACAACCAGCCGTCCGTGCAGATCCAGGTCTTCCAGGGCGAGCGCGAGATGGCGGCCTACAACAAGAAGCTCGGCATGTTCGAGCTGACCGGCCTGCCCCCGGCGCCGCGCGGCGTCCCGCAGATCGAGGTCGCCTTCGACATCGATGCCAACGGCATCGTCCACGTCCACGCGAAGGACCTCGGCACGGGCAAGGAGCAGTCGATGACGATCACCGGCGGCTCGGCCCTCCCGAAGGACGACATCGAGCGGATGATGAAGGACGCCGAGGCCCACGCCGAGGAGGACAAGAAGCGCCGCGAGGAGGCCGAGACCCGCAACCTGGCCGAGTCGCTGCAGTACCAGACCGAGAAGTTCCTCGCGGAGAACGGCGACAAGATCCCCGCGGAGAAGAAGGAGGAGCTCGGCGAGGCGCTGACCGAGCTGCGCTCGTCCCTCGGCGGCTCCGACATCGACGCGATCAAGTCCGCGCAGGAGAAGGTCGCGCGGGTCTCGCAGGAGATCGGCGGGGCCATGTACGCCCAGCACGAGGCCGCTGACACCGGGGCGAGCGAGGGCACCGGCACCGCCGGGACGCCGGGCAGCTCCCAGGACGACGACGTCGTCGACGCCGAGATCGTCGACGAGAGCGACGACAAGCGGTCATGACAGAGCCGCAGGAGCCGCGCGTCGTCATCAACGACAGGCGGCGCATCGACCCGGTCACGGGTGCGCGGCGGGTGCCGGCCGGCGAGCAGCCGGCCGGCACCCCCGCCCCCGACCGCCCGGCCAACGCAGCCGTCCCAGGGGAGCAGATGAGCGAGCAGGAGAGCCCGGTCGCCGAGCAGCCGACGGCGGCCCCGACGACGGGCGACAGCGGGGGCGGTGATCTGGCGAGCCAGCTGGCGGAGCGCACCGAGGACCTCCAGCGGGTCAGCGCGGAGTACGCCAACTACCGGCGCCGGGTGGACCGCGACCGCTCGCTGGTCGTCGACCAGGCGGCCGAGCGGTTCGCACTGCAACTGTTCCCGATCATCGACGACATCGAGCGCGCCCGTGACCACGGTGACCTGACCGGTGCCTTCAAGGTGGTCGCGGACCGGGTCCTCGGCCTGGTCGACGGCCTCGGCGTGACCGCGTTCGGGCAGGCGGGCGACGTCTTCGACCCGGCCCTGCACGAGGCGGTCATGCACGACACGTCGCCGGAGGTGTCCGTCCCGACGGCCACCACCGTCCTGCGGCAGGGCTTCCGGCGGGGCGACCGCGTCCTGCGGACGGCGATGGTCGCCGTGACCGATCCCGAGTCCCCGGCGGCCCAGCCGGAGGCCACGGACGCCGCAGCGCCGCAGCAGCCGGCCGCCGACCCGGCCGCCGGCTGACCGGCGCCCGCACGAGACGGAGAGGGGGCGGAATGGTGGAGCCGCAGGCTTCTGGTTCCCCACCGGAGGTGTGTCGATGAGCACCCGGGACTTCATCGAGAAGGACTACTACGCCGCGCTGGGCGTCCCCAAGGACGCCGACGCCGCGGCGATCAAGAAGGCCTACCGGCAGCTGGCGCGTGATCTGCACCCGGACAAGAACCCGGGGAACGACGCGGCGGAGACCCGCTTCAAGGAGGTCTCCGAGGCCTACGACGTCCTCTCCGACCCGAAGCGGCGCGGTGAGTACGACGAGGCTCGCCGGCTGTTCGGAGCCGGTGGCCGTGCTGGAGGGTTCCCCGGCGGATTCCCCGGTGCGGGCGGTGGGCAGCCGTTCGACCTCGGCGACCTGCTCGGTGGTGCGGGCGGCGGGCGCGCCGGTGGTCTCGGCGACCTGTTCGGCGGTCTCTTCGGCGGCGCCGGCCAGGGCACGGCGCGCGGCCGGAGCCAGGCGGCGTCCGGGCCGGCCCGTGGCCAGGACGTGGAGACCGAGGCGACGCTCTCGTTCGACGAGGCCGTCCTGGGTGTGACCGTGCCGCTGCGGATGCAGAGCCCCGGCACGTGCCCGACCTGCTCGGGCAGCGGCGCCAAGCCGGGGACCTCGCCGCACACCTGCACCGTCTGCCAGGGCGCGGGGGTCACCAGCCGGAGCCAGGGCGCGTTCGCGTTCTCCGAGCCGTGCCGCGCCTGCCGTGGCACCGGTTCGGTCATCGACGACCCCTGCCCGACGTGTGCCGGCAGCGGGATCACCTCCCAGACCCGGACGATCACGGTTCGCATCCCGGCCGGCGTCAAGGACGGCCAGCGCATCCGGCTGGCCGGCAAGGGGGCCCCGGGCAGGCGCGGCGGCCCGGCCGGCGACCTGTTCGTCGTCGTCCACGTCGCTGAGCACACCCTGTTCGGCCGCAAGGGCGAGGACCTCACGCTGACCGTGCCGATCACGTTCGCCGAGGCATCCCTCGGGACGACGCTGACGGTGCCCACGCTGGACGGCAGCGTCTCGCTCAAGGTGCCGGCCGGGACGGCGAGCGGCCGGACCCTCCGCGTGCGCGGTCACGGTGTACCGGGCAAGGGCAGGACCGGAGACCTGCTGGTCACGCTCGAGGTGGCGGTGCCGGTCCGGCTCACACCCGCGCAGCGCAAGGTGATCGAGAACCTCGCCGAGGAGATGGACGAGGACCCGCGGCCGCAGATCACCGCGGCCGTGCGGGAGGGAGCGCAGGGATGACCAGCCCGACCGGCCGGGCGGCCGCGCAGGACTTCGCCGGCGCGATGGCCGAGGACGCACCCGTCTTCGTCATCTCGGTGGCGGCCGAACTGGCCGGCATGCACGCCCAGACGCTGCGCCAGTACGACCGGCTCGGTCTGGTCAGCCCGGGCCGCACCCAGGGCGGGGGACGCCGCTACAGCCCCCGCGACGTGGCCCTGCTCCGTGAGGTGCAGCGGCTGTCGCAGGAGGACGGCGTCAACCTGGCCGGCATCAAGCGGATCATCGAGCTCGAGTCCCGGGTCGAGGCGCTGCAGTCCCGGGTGCACGAGCTGCTCGAGGAGCTGGAGCTCTCGGAGGGCCGGCGGATGGCGGCGGAGGCGGCGGTGCCGGCCGGGTACCGCCGCGACCTCGTCCCGCTGCGGGCGCCCAGCTCGGCGCTCGTCGTCTGGCGGCCCCGGACCGGCCGGTGAACGGCGATCGGCAGCCGACCTCCCCGCCCGCCGGGCCGAACGCCCCGCAGGAGGGATTCGGCCGGCTGGAGCGGGAGATCGCCCTGCTGCTGCGCCGCGCGCGTGTGATCTCGCAGCGTCTCTCCGGGGAGCTGCACCCCGATCTGGACGGATCCGCCTACGGCCTGCTGGCGCTGCTGCAGGACCTCGGCCCGCTCCGGGCCGGCGACCTGGTCGCGCGGCTCGGCCAGGACAAGAGCACCGTGAGCCGGCAGGTCACCAAGCTGGTCGAGCTGGGCCTGGTCGACCGGACGGCGGACCCCGTCGACGGACGTGCGCAGGTGCTCGCCCCGTCACCGGATGGCTCGGCCCGCCTCGAGCGGATCCGGGCGGCCCGCCGCGCGCGCTGGGAGGCCGACCTCGCCGACTGGCCGGCCGACGACGTCGCGACGCTGGGTGAGCTGCTGGCCCGGCTCAACCGGCTCGGCGAGGCGCGCGACGACGTCCGGCCGGGGGAGCGCCCCCAGAGCCCTTAGCCGGGCACCATCCAGCTGAGCACCGGGCTGGCCTGCAGGACCACGATCGCGCACATGAACAGCAGGAGCAGGATGCTCCAACCGAACACCTTGCGGAACAGCTCCCCTTCCTTGCCCGCCATGCCCACGGCGGCCGCCGCGATGGCGAGGTTCTGCGGGCTGACCATCTTGCCCAGGACGCCACCGGAGGTGTTGGCGGCGGCGAGCAGCACCGGGTCCAACCCGGCCTGAGCCGCGGTCTGCACCTGCAGGGCACCGAACAGCGCGTTGGCCGAGGTGTCCGAGCCGGTCACCGCCACCCCGATCCAGCCGAGGATGGGGGAGAGGAAGACGAAGAAGCTGCCGGTCTGGGCGAGGAAGGCGCCGAGGGTGGTCGTCTGGCCCGACTGGTTCATCACGTAGGCCAGGGCGAGGACCGCCATGACGGTGACGATCGCCCACTTGAGTTCTTTGTAGGTGTCGACGTAGGCCTTGAGGGCACGAGCCGGGGACACCTTCAGCACGATCGCGGTGAGGATCCCCGCGAAGATCATCAGCGTGCCCGCAGCGGCGAACCAGTTGAACGTGAACGTGGTGGACGCGAGCGGTTCGTCGGCGCCGGGGGCGAGCACGTTCAGCCCGGGCCACGGGAACTTGACCGTCCACGGCGCCTCGGCGAAGAACGCCTTCACGGGGGCGAGATTGGCCAGCGCGAAGATCACGATGATGATCAGGTACGGGGCGTAGGCCTTGGCGACGTCGCCACCGTGGTCGGACAGGTGCCCGTCGGCGGCCCCGCCTCCGCCGGTACGCGGCGCGTTCCGGTCGTGCGCCCGCTGCTCACCCGGCTCGTCGCCCAGCGTCTCCCCGGCGGTCGCCCCGCCGCCGCCCATGGCGGCGGTGGCGTGCGCCTGCTCGGAGAGATCCGGGGACTCCGACGGCTGCCACACGCGCAGCAGCCCCACGACGGCGGCCGCGGACACGAGCGCCGCGATGATGTCGGCGAGCGGCACGGAGATGTAGTTGGCGGCGATGAACTGGGCGATGGCGAAGGAGATCCCCGAAACGATCGCCGGCAGCCAGGTCTGCCGCACACCGCGCTTCCCGTCGACCACGAAGACGAGCACCAGCGGGACGATGACCGCGAGGATCGGCGTCTGCCGGCCGACCATCGCGCCGAGGGTGTCCACGGTCAGGCGCGCGTCGTCGTTCACACCGGAGGTCACCGTCGCGAGCGTGACGATCGGCGTGGCCAGGGCGCCGAAGGCGACCGGTGCGGTGTTGGCGATCAGGGCCACCGCCGCCGCCTTGATCGGCTGGAAGCCCATCGCCATGAGCATGACGACGGTGATGGCCACCGGGGTGCCGAAACCGGCGAGTGCCTCGAGCAGGGCGCCGAAGCAGAAGGCGATGATGATCGCCTGGATCCGCTGGTCGGGGCTGACCTTCGCGAACGAGCGGCGCAGGACGTCGAAGTGGCCGCTGGCGACCGTCAGGTTGTAGACCCAGATCGCGTTGATGACGATCCAGAGGATCGGGAAGAACCCGAACGCGGCGCCCTCCGTGGCCGACAGCAGGGTCTGGCCGACGGGCATCGAGAAGAACACCACCGCCACGACCATGGAGACCAGCAGGGAGACCAACCCGGCGATCCAGGCTTTGACCTTCAGCGCCCCTAGCAGCACGAAGAGGGTGACGAGCGGGATCGCCGCGCACAGGGCGCTGAGCCCGAGCGATCCGGCTACCGGGTCGAGGACCTGCTGGAACATCGGCATCTCACTTCGTCCGGAGCGGAAGGGGAGGGGAGTGCTACTTCGAGTCGCCGAGGAGAGCCGAGACCGGCAGCCCGCGGATGGAGGCGTCGAGGACCTCGATGGTGTGCGCCATGCCCACGCGCGCGCCCTGCCGGTCCAGGGACGCCGCGACCTGCATGAGACAGCCCGGATTCGCCGTGACCAGCAGCGCGGCGCCCGTCGCGACGATGTTCTGGGCCTTGCGGTCGCCGAGCTCGCGCGCCGGCTCGGGGTTCAGGACGTTCCAGATGCCGGCCGAGCCGCAGCAGATGGCGGCGTCGGCGATCTCGCGCACCTCGAGGCCGGGGATCGCGCCGAGCAGCGCCCGGGGCTGGGCCCGGACGCCTTGGGCGTGCGCCAGGTGGCAGGCGTCGTGATAGGCGACGCTGACCTCGAGGGGGTGGCGCTCCGCCACCGGCCCGAGCTCGGCGAGGAACTCCGAGATGTCCCGGACCCGGTCCGAGAACCCCTTCGCCCGCTCGGCGTAGTCCGGATCGTCGGAGAGGAGGTCGGCGTACTCCTTCATGCTCGATCCGCAGCCCGCGGCGTTCACCACGACGGTGTCCACGCCCTCCTTCTCGAACACGTCGATGGTCGCCCGGGCGAAGCGCTGGGCCTCCGGCTCGCGGCCGTTGTGCACCGAGAGGGCCCCGCAGCAGCCCTGCGACGGCGGAACGATGACGTCGCAGCCCTCGGCGGCCAGGACCCGTGCGGTCGCGGCGTTCACCCCGGGGAAGAACTCACCCTGCACGCAGCCGGTGAGCAGGCCGACGACGGCGCGCCGGGGCCCGACGGCGGGCACCCGCGCCGGGACCCGCTCACGCTTGCGGAGCGGTGGCGCCAGGCTCTCCATGGCGGCCAGCTTCGGGGCCAGCCGCTCCAGCAGGCGGCTGCGGCGGAGCAGCTGCGGCAGGCCGCTGTGCTGGTAGGCGCGCAGGGGGCCCCGGAGGAGACGAAGGCGCCGCTTGTACGGGAAGAGCGCGAAGATGGCGCCGCGCAGGGCCCGGTCCCCGGGCGTCCGGTCGTGGTTCCGCTCGACCTGGGCCCGCGTCGCCTCGATGAGCTTGTCGTACTGCACGCCGGAGGGGCAGGCGGTCACGCAGGCCATGCAGCCGAGGCAGGCGTCGTAGTGCTGCACCATGGAATCGGTCATGGGCTCGCCCTCGAGCCCCGACTTCATCAGGTAGATCCGGCCGCGGGGCGAGTCCATCTCCTCGCCCCACAGGTTGTACGTGGGGCAGGTGGGCAGGCAGAACCCGCAGTGCACGCAGTCGCTGACCAGCTCCGGCGGGGGCGGCCGGTGGTCGTCGAAGGCGCCGCGGAGAGCCGGCAGCCCGAGGGGGACCGCCCCCTCGGCAGCCGGCCGGGTCCGGTCGGTCGAGCTGGTCATCAGATCCCTCCCACGAAGCGGCCGGGTGCCAGGCGGCGCTCCGGGTCGAAGCGGTCCTTCACCCGCTGCATGAGGTCGATCGCCGGGACCGGCCCCCAGGTGTCCACCGCGGCCTTGACCGCGGGCGGTCCGTCGAGGACGACGAGCGCGCCGCCGAGCGCGGTGCACTCGGCGCGCAGCCGGTCGACGACCGAGCCGACGGCGCCCGGGTCTGCGTCGGCGGACACCGCGCCGTAGAGGACGCCGGCGCCGCCGGAACCGCGCAGGTCCAGCCGCACGCCGGCGGCGGCGGACGCGGTGCGCGCGACGTCGAGCACCCGGGCCAGGCCGGACAGGGCGAAGGTGGCCTTGAGTGCCGTCTGCCTCTCGGCCGGAGCGGCGGCGGCCCAGGGGAAGGTGCCCCAGCCCGGGGGGAGGTCGGCGTCCTCGCGGGCGTCGGACCCGAGCAGCCGCAGCGTGGTGGCGGTGCGCCCCGCGACCCCCGCCTCGATGCCGTCGAGGAGGACGGCGACGGTGCCCTGCCCCTCGGCGGGCCGGTCGACCTCGATGGCTCCGGGCACCACCTGCGCGTGGATCACCTGCTGCACCAACCGCTGCGCCTCCTCCGGACGGTCGAAGCCGACGGTGACCACGCGCCGCGCCGCCGGCAGGGGGTGCAGGCGGAACACCGCCTGGGTGAGGACGGCCAGGGTGCCGAAGGACCCGATGAAGAGCTTGCCGATGTCGTAGCCCGCGACGTTCTTGACGACCCGGCCCCCGGCCTTGGCGATCACCCCGTCGCTACGGACGACCGTGACCCCGATGAGGAGGTCGCGCGCGGTGCCGGTGGCCACCCGCCCGGGGCCGCTGAGGTTCGTGGCGAGCGCCCCGCCGACGCTGGAGTCGCCGACCGGGTCGTCGAGGGCGAACCGCTGGCCGGCGCCGGCCACGGTCTCCTGGACGGCGGCGAGGGGCGCCCCCGCCTGGGCCTCCACGATGAGGTCGCCGGCCGCGTGGTCGACGACGGCGTCCATGCGGCTGAGGTCCACGACGAGGTCGACCCGCTCCGGGGGCCTGCCCCAGGTCATCTTCGTGCCCCGCCCCCGGGGCACGACGGTGAGCCCCGCGGCATCGGCGGCACGCAGCACCTCGGCCACCTCCGCGGTCGAGGCCGGGCGGGCGACGAGAGCGGGGGGCACGCCGTCGACGGCGTCGTCCGGCCCGGCGTCGGTGACGTCCCCGCAGGCGGATCCGAGCGCGGAGCGGGCGGCGTCGAGGTCGATCGTGGGAGCGCTCATCAGAACTGCTCCGCCAGACCGGCCTCGACCAGTGGGTGCGCGCCCCGGTGCCGGCCGGGAACCTCGCCGCACAGTCGCGGCGTCGGGAAGACCTTCCCGGGGTTGGCGATGTTGTCCGGGTCGAAGGCACAGCGGACCAGCTGCATCGTGTCCAGGTCGTCCTCCGAGAACATCCGCGGCATGTACGCGGCCTTGTCGATGCCCACCCCGTGCTCTCCGGTGATCGACCCGCCGGAGGAGATGCAGAGGTCGAGGATGGCCCCGCTGACCTTCTCGGCCGCCTTCCCCGCACCCTCGATCGCGTCGTCGAACAGCACCAGGGGGTGCAGGTTGCCGTCGCCGGCGTGGAACACGTTGGCGACCCGGACGCCGGAGGACGAGGAGAGGTCGGCGATCGCGCGCAGCACCTGGGGCAGCGAGGTCCGCGGGATCACGCCGTCCTGGACGATGTAGTCCGGGCTGATCCGCCCGACCGCGGCGAACGCCGACTTGCGGCCCTTCCAGATCAGCGCCCGCTCCGCGGGATCGACCGCCACCCGCAGCTCGAAGCTGCCGTGCTCGCCGCAGAGCCGCTCCACCTCGGCGAACTCGTGGTCGACCTCGGCCGTCGCCCCGTCGAGCTCGATGACCAGCACCGCGCCGGCACCGGCCGGATAACCGCAGTGCGTCGCCGCCTCGGCCGCCTCGATCGCCAGCGCGTCCATCATCTCGATGGCGGCCGGGACGATGCCGGCGCCGATGATGGCCGACGTCGCGGCGCCGGCGTCGTCCGTGGACGCGAAGCCGGCCAGCAGGGTGCGGACGTCCTCCGGAAGCCGCACCAGGCGGACGGTCACCGACGTCGCCACTCCCAGCGTGCCTTCCGAGCCCACGACCGCGCCGAGGAGGTCGTAGCCCGGCGCGTCGGGTGCCAGGCCGCCGAGCTGCACGATCTCGCCCTGCGGCGTGACGAACTCGGCGCCGAGGACGTGGTTGGTGGTGAAGCCGTACTTCAGGCAGTGCGCGCCGCCGGAGTTCTCGGCGAGGTTGCCGCCGATCGAGCAGATCTGCTGGCTGCTGGGGTCGGGCGCGAAGTAGTAGCCGCCCCCGGTGGTCGCCTTCGTGATGTCGAGATTGATGACGCCGGGCTCGACGACGGCTCGCTGGTCCTCCCGCCGGACCTCGCGGACGGCGCGCATCCGTGACGTCACGATCAGCACGCCGTCGGCCCGGGGGAGGGCGCCGCCGGACAGTCCGGTCCCCGAGCCGCGAGCCACGAACGGCACGCCGTGCTCCGAGCACGCGCGGACGACGGCGGCGACCTGTTCCGCGGTCTCCGGCAGCACCACGAGCGAGGGGATGACCTTGTAGTGGGCCAGCCCGTCGCACTCGTACGTGCGCAGCCGGAGGTGGTCGTCGATCACGCTGTCGGGCGGCAGCGCCGCGCGGACGGCACGCGTCACCGCGGCGACGGCGGCCGGATCGGCGTCGGCGCGACCGGTCGCCTCCGTCTCCTCCGGTGGCACGGGCCCGGGGACGGGTCCGGCCGTTTCCGTCGTTCCGTGCGTGCCGGTCATCGTCGTGTGCCTCTCGGGAAGCCGTGGATGCCCTGCCCGGCCGGCTCCGGCTGCCACCCGCACGCCGGGGAGAAGCGGGTGCGCGTGGGCCGGAGCCGTCCGGTGAACAGGTCTCGCATCGTCGCACCGCTCGGCGCCCAGGGCACCTCCGCGGGTGCAAAGTTCCGTTACCGGAACTGGCGGGGAGCGCTCAGCCGCCCAGTGCCGCGTCCAGGCGGATCTCGACGCCGGTCAGTGCCTTGCTGACCGGGCAGCCGGCCTTGGCCTCCTGGGCGGCCTTCTCGAATCCCGCAGCGTCCAGCCCCTCGACCTGCCCGCGCACGGTCAGCAGGATCCCGGTCAGCCGGAACCCGCCGTTGTCCTTGTCCGGGCCGAGGGTGACCTCCGCGGTGACGTCCAGGGATCCCGGCGTGCCGCCGGCCTCCGCCACGTTGGCGGACAACTGCATCGCGAAGCAGGCCGAGTGGGCCGCGGCGACGAGCTCCTCGGGACTGGTCGTGCCGCCGGCGTCGTCCGCGGCCCGCTTGGGGAAGGAGACCTGGTAGGTGCCGACCTTCGAGCTGGAGAGCTCCACCTGGCCGGAGCCCTCCTGGAGCGATCCGGTCCAGGCGGTGTGTGCAGTGCGGGTGGGCATGGCGCCTCCTGCGGGCCGGGCCGCCTCAGGGGTGGACGGCGTCGCCGTCCCGTTACCCGGACCTGTTGCGCACAACCGTCGTCGCGGCGGGAGCCGTCAGGCGCAGAACGCCTCGCCCCGGTTCACCCGGTCGGTGAGCAGGCGGAGGCGCTGCATGAGGTCGCCGAACTCGTCGGCGTCGAAGCCGATGGTCCCGATCATGGACTCGGAGATGCGGAAGGCCCGGTCGCGCAGCGCCCGGCCCTCGTCGGTCAGGGCGATGGACACGGAGCGCTCGTCCTCGACCCGGCGGTGGCGGGTGACCAGCCCGGCGGCCGTGAGCCGCTTCAGGAGGGGCGACAGCGTGCCGCTGTCGAGCGCGAGCCGGGATCCCAGCTGCCCCACGGTCTGGTGGTCGGACTCCCAGAGCAGCATCATGACCAGGTACTGGGGATACGTCAGACCGAGCTCGTCGAGCATCGGGCGGTACCGCGCGGTCACGGCCCGCGAGGCGGCGTACAGCGCGAAGCACAGCTGATCGTCGAGCGCCACGCTCGGCGCGGGCAGAGCGGTCATCGCACAAGTCTAGGGCGCAGATGGTTTTGTGCCATCGGTTGGGCCGCCGCATCGGCGGAGGCGAGGGGCCGCTGGACGCCGGGGGTTGAGCGGAACAGACTCAACTCTATGGTCGTTGTCCCCGGTGAATCCCGTCGGCTGAGGACGACGGTCCACCGCAGCTCCCGAACAGCTCCACTCGGAAGGACGCACCGCAGCCATCATGGAGAGCAAGCTCACCACCCGATCGCAGGAAGCCTTCGCCGCCGCCCAGCGGCTGGCCGTCAGCCGGGGCCAGGCAGCACTCGAACCTCTGCACCTGCTCGCCGCCCTGGTGGAGCAGGCCGACGGCATCGCGGGACCGCTCCTGAAGGCGGTCGGCGCCGATCCCGTCGACGTCCGCGCCAAGACGGAGGCGGCCCTGCGCCGCATGCCCAGCGTCAGTGGCGCGACGGTGTCCGCGCCGTCGCCGTCCCGGGAACTCCTGCGCGTGATCAACGCCGCCGGGGAGCAGGCGAGCGCCCTCGGTGACGAGTACGTCTCGACCGAGCACCTGCTCGTGGGCCTGGCCGGCTCCGACGGCGAGGCCGGCACGGTGCTGAGCAGCACCGGCGCGACCCGCGACGCCCTGCTGGCCGCCTTCCGGACGGTCCGGGGCACCCGCAAGGTCACCACGCCGGATCCCGAGGGCACCTTCCAGGCCCTGGAGAAGTACGCCGTCGACCTCACCCAGCGGGCCCGTGAGGGGAAGATCGATCCCGTCATCGGCAGGGACACCGAGATCCGCCGCGTCGTCCAGGTGCTGTCCCGCCGCACCAAGAACAACCCGGTCCTGATCGGGGAGCCCGGCGTCGGCAAGACCGCGATCGTCGAGGGGCTCGCGCAGCGGATGGTGGCCGGTGACGTGCCGGAGAGCCTGAAGGGCAAGCGACTCATGGCGCTGGACCTGAGCTCGATGGTCGCCGGCGCCAAGTACCGGGGGGAGTTCGAGGAGCGGCTCAAGGCCGTCCTCCAGGAGATCACCGACGCCGAGGGCCAGATCGTCACGTTCATCGACGAGCTGCACACGATCGTCGGGGCCGGTGCGACCGGGGACTCCGCGATGGACGCCGGGAACATGATCAAGCCGATGCTCGCCCGTGGCGAGCTGCGGATGGTGGGCGCCACCACGCTCGACGAGTTCCGCGAGCACATCGAGAAGGACCCGGCGCTGGAGCGGCGCTTCCAGCAGGTCTTCGTGGGCGAGCCGAGCGTCGAGGACACGATCGGCATCCTGCGGGGGCTCAAGGAGCGCTACGAGGTGCACCACGGCGTCCGGATCACCGACACCGCGATCGTCGCGGCCGCGACCCTGTCGGACCGGTACGTCACGGCCCGCTTCCTGCCGGACAAGGCGATCGACCTCGTCGACGAGGCCGCCAGCCGGCTGCGCATGGAGATCGACAGCCGCCCCGTCGAGGTGGACGAGGTCGAGCGCGCCGTCCGCCGCATGGAGATCGAGGAGATGGCCCTGGCCAAGGAGGACGACGAGTCGTCCCTCCAGCGGCTGGCGACGCTCCGCGAGGAGCTGGCCAACCGGCGTCAGGAGCTGGCCGAGCTGACCTTCCGCTGGCAGCAGGACAAGACCGCCATCAGCCGGCTCCAGCACATCAAGGAGGAGCTGGAGCACGTCCGGCTCGAGGCCGAGCGTGCCGAGCGGGACGGCGACCTCGCCCGGGCCGCGGAGCTCCGCTACGGCCGGCTGCCCGAGCTGGAGAAGGCGCTGACCTCCGCGGAGGAGTCGGTGAAGTCCGGGGAGTCGATGCTCAAGGAGGAGGTCGGCCCCGACGACATCGCCGAGGTCGTCCAGGCCTGGACCGGCATCCCCGCCGGCCGGCTGCTCGAGGGCGAGACGCAGAAGCTGCTGCGGATGGAGGAGGGCCTCGCGGCGCGGGTGGTCGGTCAGCCCGAGGCGGTCCGCGCGGTCTCCGACGCCGTCCGTCGTGCGCGGTCCGGCGTCTCCGACCCGGACCGCCCGACCGGCTCCTTCCTCTTCCTGGGCCCGACCGGTGTCGGCAAGACCGAACTGGCCAAGGCGCTGGCGGAGTTCCTCTTCGACGACGAGCGGGCGATGGTCCGGGTCGACATGAGCGAGTACTCGGAGAAGCACTCGGTGGCCCGCCTGGTCGGGGCACCGCCCGGCTACGTCGGGTACGAGGCCGGCGGCCAGCTCACCGAGGCGGTGCGCCGTCGCCCGTACACGGTCGTCCTCCTCGACGAGGTGGAGAAGGCGCACCCCGACGTCTTCGACGTCCTGCTGCAGGTCCTGGACGACGGCCGCCTGACCGACGGGCAGGGCCGGACGGTCGACTTCCGGAACACGATCCTGGTGCTGACGTCGAACCTGGGGTCGCAGCTGATCGCCGACCAATCGGTCCCCGAGGAGCAGCGCCGGGGCGCGGTGATGGAGGTCGTCCGCACGCACTTCAAGCCGGAGTTCCTCAACCGGCTCGACGACGTCGTCGTCTTCCGCGCGCTGGGCAGCGAGGAGCTGGCCGGGATCGTCGACATCCAGGTCGGCGTGCTCGCCCGCCGGCTGGCCGCCCGCCGGCTCACCCTCCGCGTCACCGACGCCGCGCGCGAGTGGCTGGCGCTGAACGGGTTCGACCCGGTCTACGGGGCCCGCCCGCTGCGCCGGCTGGTGCAGTCGGCGATCGGCGACCAGCTGGCCAGGGCGCTGCTGTCCGGCGACATCCGGGACGGCGACGAGGTGGTCGTGGACGCGAACGTCGACTTCGCCGGGCCGGAGGAGGTCGGCCTCACGGTCCGCCGCGGCTGAGAGCGCAGCCCGGGAAGGCGCTGGTCACGTCTCCCTCGAACGGCCGACACGGACGACGGATCCTGGCCTCCACCCTGCCGGTCCAGCATGATCGTCGGGAATACGGAACGACGAGGAGTCGCGGAATGACGGCAGGACAGGGCCCCTACGGCAACCCGGCGGGCGAGAGCGGCGCGCCGGGTCAGCCGGAACCCCAGGGCTGGGGTGCCCCGCAGGGCCCGCCGCCCTATGGCCAGCCGCCGTACGGTCAGCAGCCGTACGGCCAGTCGCCCTATCCGGGGTACGGCGCGGCGCCCACGGCCCCGAGCGGTTACGGGGCACCGACGCCGGTGGAGCGGCCCGTCACCGTGCGCGCCGGCATCGGGGCGTTCGTGGCGTCCGTCGTGATCAGCCTCGTGAGCCAGCTCATCGCCGTGCTCAACATGGACACGCTGACCGACCTCGCCACGACGGAGGCCGGGCTCGGCGAGCTGTCCCCCGAAGAGGCCGAGATGGCCGCGGGGATGGCCGAGACGTTCGGCACCTTCGGAGTCCTGATCGGCCTGCTCTTCACCGCTCTCTTCGCGATGTTCGTCTGGTTCGCCTGGCGCGGGCACAACTGGGCACGGATCGTCCTGTGGGTCCTGGCGGGACTGGGGCTCGTCTTCGGTCTCCTCGGGGCCGGGTTGAGCTCGTCCTTCGGCGTGGCGACCCTTCCCGTCCTCACCTTCCTGGGCTGGGTCGAGATGCTCCTCGACGCGGTCGCGATCGTGCTGCTGGCGCTCAAGCCGTCGAGCGAGTGGTACCGCTACCGCGGGTGGTTGCGCGCCACCGGCCAGCCCGGCTGACCCGGCCGGCGGGGGTCAGGCCCCGACGCCGGGCCGCCCGATCCATCCGACGGTCGGTCGGGCGAGCAGGCTGGTGACGGCCGCGACGGACAGCACCAGCACGAACAGCGAGATCGGGGTCACGCCGCCGATCGAGGCCATTCCGAGCAGCATCAGCCCGGCCAGCAGGAACGACGCGGCCAGCCCGGTCCAGCGCGCCCAGGGGCGCCGCCGGGGCAGGAACCAGGCGGAGACGGCGAGCACGACCCCGACGACGAGGTAGGGAGAGGCACTGACCAGGACGTACCGCGCGGCCTCCGCCTCCGAGTAGTCCGGCCGCGCACGCCCCACCGCCTCGGCCAGCCCCTCCCGCCCCAGCCAGGTGATGGCGGCGTAGAGCAGCAGCATCGCCGCGAGGACCCCCATCAGGCCCACCGCGACGCGGGCGCTGACCGGCATCAGCGGGGCTGCGCCGTCGGGGGTGGGGACGGCACCGGTCACCCCGCCAGCCTCGCAGACCGCGGGATCTGCGATGCCCTCCCGGTGGCGTCGGCAAGAAATGTCGTACGCAATGAATCCAGATGGCGGGCTCGGTTCGAAGACAGAGCGTGACCACCTCGGCGCAGGCCCCCGTAGCCGCCCCGGACTCTCCGGGCGCTCCGCGCGGCCTGCGCAACGCCCTCGCCGCCCTGGCCGGTCTGCTGTCCGCCGCAGTCGCCCTCGGCTTCGCCGAGCTGACCGCCGCGCTGGTGGGACCCGCGTCCTCCCCGGTCATCGCGGTGGGGGACGCCGTCATCACGCTGACGCCGGAGCCGGTCAAGGAGTTCGCGATCCGGAACTTCGGCGAGAACGACAAGATCGTGCTCGTCGCCGGGACGCTGGTCGTCATCGCGGTCTACGCGCTGCTGCTCGGGCTCGTCGCGCTGCGCAGCCGGCCCCTCGGGATCCTCGGGATCGCGCTGTTCGGCTTCGTGGGCGCGCTCGCCGCGTTCACCCGGCCGGCCGGCAGCCTGCTCGACGTCCTGCCCTCGATCGTCGGCGCCGGCGCCGGGATCCTCGCGCTGCTCGCCCTGCTTGTCCCGCTGACCGCCCCATCCGGCGCGGCCGCGGCTCCCGCTCGGCACGGCCGCGAGGCCCCGGCCGCCGGGTCCGCCGATCCCGCCCACGCCGACGAGCGCATGGTGGAACGGCTCCGCGAGATCCTCGGCTCCGGCGACCGCAAGGGTGCCGCGCTCGACCGGCGGCGCTTCTTCCTCACCGGCGGGGTGGCCCTCGGCGTGGCCGCGGTCGCCGGCGGCGGGGGCCGGCTGCTCCAGCGGCGCTTCGACGTCGCCGAGGCGCGCGCCGATCTCAGCCTGCCGAAGCCGGCCTCCGCTGCCGCTGCGTTGCCCCGCGGCGCCGACCTCTCCGGCGAGATCGACGGCCTGACGCCGCTGTTCACCGACAACCGCGAGTTCTACCGCGTCGACACCGCGATCAGCGTGCCGCAGATCCGGCCCAGCGACTACAAGCTGTCGCTGACCGGGATGTTCGACTCGCCGCGCAGCTACACGCTGCCCGAGCTGTTCGAGCGCGACGACGTCATCGAGCGCGACATCACGATCACCTGCGTCTCCAACGAGGTCGGCGGGCAGCTGGCCGGCACCGCCCGGTGGATCGGGATCCCCCTCGGCGCCTTCCTGCGGGAGAACGGCGTGCAGTCGGGCAGCGACCAGCTGGCCTGCCGCGACGTCAACGGCATGACCATCGGCGCGCCGACCCGCTCCGCCCTCGACGTCGAGGACGCGATGCTCGCGTTCGGGATGAACGGCGAGCCGCTGCCGGTCGAGCACGGCTTCCCGGTCCGGATGCTCATCCCCGGGCTCTACGGCTACGTCTCGGCCTGCAAGTGGCTGACCGGCATCGAGGCCACCACGTTCGACGCGTTCGACGCCTACTGGGTCGAGCGCGACTGGGCCGCCGAGGGGCCGATCAAGGTCGCCTCACGGATCGACACCCCGGCCCCGCTGCGCGAGTTCCCGGCCGGCCGCCGCGCCATCGCCGGGGTCGCCTGGGCGCAGACCCGGGGCATCGCCAAGGTCGAGGTACGGGTCGACGAGGAGGACTGGGCCGAGGCCGAGCTGTCCCCGGAGGTCGACGCCGACGTGTGGCGCCAGTGGGTCCTGCCCTACGACTTCCCCGCCGGCCGGCACTCGATCACCGTCCGCGCCACCAGCGCCGACGGCGAGGAGCAGGTCGAGGCCCGCGCCACGCCCTTCCCCTCCGGTTCCACCGGCTGGCACTCCATCCAGGTGGTCGCCGCGTGACCGCCCCCGCCGGCCGCCCGGCCGGCCCACGACTCGTCCCGGCAGCCGCCGGCGACGCGACTCCGGACCGCTCCCGCGGCCGGCGCACGACCCGCCCGCGACACTGTGGTCGCACGGACAGGACAAGGAGCACCATCCCTGTGAAGAACAACCTCCTCACCCGCGGCGTCCTCATCACCGCCGCCTCCACCCTCGCCATCACGCTGAGCGCCTGCGGCGGCTCGGAGGAGCCGGCCGACACCAGTGCCGCCGCCGACACCAGCACCAGCGAGATGGAGACCAGCGAGCCCAGCGCGGAGCCGATGTCGGACGAGCCGTTCGGCGCCGGCTGCTCCGCGGTTCCCGCCGAGGGCGAGGGCAGCTTCACCGGGATGACCGACGACCCGGTCGCCACCGCCGCGAGCAACAACCCCGCCCTGAGCACGCTGGTCGCCGCCGTGACCGCCGCCAACCTCGGCGACACGCTCAACACCACCGACGACATCACCGTGCTGGCCCCGGCCAACCCGGCGTTCGAGGCGGTCCCGGCCGACGCGCTCAACGGCCTGCTGGCCGACACCCCGGCGCTGACCACGGTGCTCACCCACCACGTCATCCCGGGCCGGCTCACCCCCGAGGAGCTGGCCGGCACGCACAAGACGCTGAACAACGACGAGGTGACCATCGAGGGCGAGGGTGAGAACTTCTCCATCGCCATGGACGGCACCGTCGTCGCCATGGAGGCCTCGGTGATCTGCGGGAACGTGCAGACCGCCAACGCCACCGTCTACATCATCGACCAGGTGCTCAAGCCCGCCGGCATGTGATCGGACCGGCCGGAGGGCCGGACGCACAGGGCCGCTGCCCGACCTCACGGGGGTCGGGCAGCGGCCCTGCCGCATGTCTAGGGTCGGGTGCATGACGGCCCCCGCGACGCTGCCCGACCGTGACCGCCTGCTGAAGCTCATCGTCGAGCTGGCCGTCGTGCACGGGAAGGTCACGCTCGCCTCGGGCCTCGAGGCCGACTGGTACATCGACATGCGCCGGCTCACGCTGCACCACGAGGGCGGACCGCTGGTCGGCCGGGTGATGCGGCAGCTGACGGGCGACCTGCGCTACGACGTCGTCGGCGGGCTGACCCTCGGCGCCGACCCGGTGGCGACGGCGATGTTGCACGCGGCGGCGGCCGGCGAGGGCTACCTGGACGCCTGCGTGGTCCGCAAGGCGGGCAAGGCGCACGGACTCCAGCGGCGGATCGAGGGCCCCGACGTCGAAGGCCGCGCCGTCCTCGTCGTGGAGGACGTCTCCACCACCGGGGGCAGCCCGCTCACCGCGGCCGAGGCGCTCCAGGAGGCCGGCGCGGAGGTGATCGCCGTCGCGGTCATCGTCGACCGCGGTGCCCGGTCCGCGGTCGAGGCCGCCGGCTTCGAGTACCGGGCGGCCTACGAGCTCTCCGACCTCGGCCTGGCCTGAGCCGCACGGCGGAAGCCGTCGTACCGTGTTCCGATGACCACAGTGGCGACGGCGTGGGTGTCGGACCTGCGGGACGCGCTCGGCGCCGACGGGGTCCTCACCGACCCCGACGTCACCGCCGCGTACGCCCGCGACCAGGCGATGCTCGCCGATGCGGGGCTCCCGGCGGCCGTCGTCTTCCCGCGCAGCACCGCCGAGGTCGTCGCCGTGATGCAGGTGGCCGCGCGGCACGGCGTCCCCGTCGTCCCGCGCGGCGCCGGCTCGGGCCTGGTCGGCGGCGCGAACGCCATCGACGGCTGCATCACCCTCGTCCTGACGCGGATGGACGCCGTCCTGGAGGTCGCGCCGGCGGACCGGCTCGCCGTCGTCCAGCCCGGTGTGGTGAACAAGTCGCTGCGCGACGCGGTCGCCGGTGCCGGCCTGTTCTATCCGCCCGACCCGGCCAGCTACGACTGGTGCACCATCGGCGGCAACCTGGCGGTCAACTCCGGCGGCCTGTGCTGCGTCAAGTACGGCGTCACCACCGACTACGTCCTCGGCCTGGAGGTCGTGCTCGCGGACGGGCGGGTGCTGCGCACCGGCCGCCGCACGGTCAAGGGCGTCGCCGGCTACGACCTGACCCGGTTGTTCGTCGGCTCGGAGGGCACCCTCGGCGTCATCACCGAGGCGACGCTCGCGCTGCGCCCCGCGCCGCGGCCGGCGCTCACGCTCGCGGCCACGTTCGCGACGACGGCGCAGACCGGCCAGGTCGTGGAGCGGGTGGTGACCTCCGGGCTGATCCCCAGCCTGATGGAGGTCATGGACAACACCTGCATCCGCGCGGTCGACGACCTGCTCAAGGCCGACCTCGACCGGGACGCCCAGGCCCTGCTCGTCGCCCGCTCGGACGCGGGCGGGGAGGCCGCGGTCGAGGAGATCGCCCTGCTGACCCGGATCTGCGAGGAGGCCGGGGCGGATTTCGTGCACTCGACGGACGACCCGGCCGAGGGTGATCTGCTGCTCGCCGCCCGGCGGATGGCGCTGCCGGCGCTGGAGCGGCTGGGCAGCGTGCTGCTGGACGACGTCGCGGTGCCCCGGTCCCGGATCGCCGCCTTCATAGACGGCTGCGACGCGGTCGCCCGGGAATGCGGCCTGGTCATCGGGGTCGTGGGCCACGCCGGGGACGGCAACATGCACCCCACGATCGTGTTCGACCCCACCGACCCGGACCAGCGGGTGCGGGCCTTCGCCGCGTTCGACGACATCCTCGAGCTGGGCCTCTCCCTCGGCGGCACGATCGCCGGCGAGCACGGCGTCGGGACGCTCAAGCTCGACTGGCTGGAGCGTGAGATCGGCCCGGTGTCGCTGTCGGTGCACCGGGCGATCAAGGACGCGCTCGACCCGGCCGGCCTGCTCAACCCCGGCAAGATCTTCCGCGGGGCCGGGTCCGGCGACCTCGCCGCCGTCGCCGGGCTCGCCGGGGACTGACCCGTGCCGGGCCGGTGGGGGTCGTTCGTCGCCGACGCCGAGGGCGCCCACGTCGTCCACGAGGCCGGCAACCCGGTTCACCGGTGCCGCGTCGAGCACGACGACCGGATCCTGCTCGTCCACCTCTCCGACGAGGACGGCGAGGGCTGGAACGCGCTCGCCGTGGAGCGGGCGACGCGCCGGTGGGCGGTCGGGCAGGACCGTACCCAGATCGCGGCCGCCACCCGAGCGGTGGACGGGCTGCGCGAACGGGGCGCGCAGGCGCCGGGGGAGTGACACCCTGGGCGGCGTGAGCACCGATCGGCTGGTCGTCATCGGCGGAGACGCCGCGGGCATGTCCGCGGCCGCGCAGGCCCGGCGGCTGCGCGAGGCAGGCGACCTGGAGATCGTCGTCCTCGAGCAGGGCCCCGACGTGTCCTACTCCGCCTGCGGCATCCCCTACTGGGTCGGCGGCCTGGTCTCCGATCGCGACAAGCTCATCGCCCGCACGCCCGCCCAGTTCGCCGCCCGGGACATCGAGGTCCGGACCGGGACCCGCGCCGAAGCGGTCGACCTCGACGCCGGCACCGTCACGACGAGCTCGGGTGACAGGCTCGGCTACGACAACCTCCTGGTCGCGACCGGCGGACGGCCGCTGCGGCCCCCCGTGCCCGGGCTGGACGCCCCCGGGGTGCACGGGGTGCACCGGCTGGCCGACGGCGCCGACATCCGCGCCGCCGTGGCGGCGGGTGCGAAGCGGGCCGTCGTCCTCGGCGGGGGATACATCGGCCTCGAGATGGCCGACGTGCTGCACGCGCGCGGGCTGGACGTCACGGTCGTCCTGGCCGACCCGATGCCCATGTCGCAGCTCGACGTCGAGATGGCCGAGCGGGTGTGCAAGGCCATCGGCGACATGGGCATCGACATGCAGACCGAGCAGCCGGTGCGGGAGATCGAGGTCGACGCCGACGGCGTGGTGGCCGCGGTGCGCACCGACGCCGGCCGCTACCCGGCCGACCTCGTCGTCCTCGGGCTGGGGATGGGCCCGGAGGTGACGCTCGCGCGCGAGGCGGGCCTGCGCCTGGGCGAGACCGGCGCGATCGAGGTGGACCGCACGCAGCGCAGCCGGTCCCACCCGGAGGTCTTCGCCGCCGGCGACTGCTCCCAGACGTACTCCCGGATCACCGGCGAGGCGCTGCACGTCGCGCTGGGAACGCACGCCAACAAGCAGGGCCGGGTCGCGGGCGCGGTGATCGGCGGCCGGGCAGCCCGCTTCGCCGGGGTCCTCGGGACGGCGCTGACCAAGGTGGGCGACCTGGAGATCGCGCGCACGGGGCTCTGCACCACCCAGGCCGAGAAGGCGGGGTACGAGTACCGCAGCGAGATCATCGAGGGGACGACGCGCGCCGGCTACTACCCGGGCGCGGAGCCGATGACCGTCAAGCTGCTCAGCGATCGCGGCTCGGGGCTGCTGCTGGGCGCCCAGGTGGTGGGCGGCCCGGGCAGCGGGAAACGGATCGACGTGCTGGCCACGGCGATCTGGGCCGGGATGACGGCCGAGGAATTCGCCGGCTCGGACCTCTCCTACGCGCCGCCGTTCTCGCCGACCTACGACCCGGTGATCGTGGCCGCACGGGTGGCCAGCCGCGTCGAGCAGGGCTGAGCGTGACCCAGACCGAGGTCCGCCAGGCCGACTGGTACGGCGAGGACCTCTCCGGTCAGGAGCACACGGGCGTCGCCTTCGTCGGCGTGGATCTCACCGAGGCGACGGACGACGGGGCCGTCTTTTCCGACTGCACCTTCCGCGACTGCCGGTTCAACCTCTCGACGCACGCCGACGCCGCCTTCCTCAACTGCACGTTCACCGGCTGCTCGTTCTTCTCGGCGACGTTCACCGACTGCAAGCTGGTCGGCAGCAGGTTCGAGCGGTGCACCTTCGACCTGCTCACCGTGAGCGGCGGCGACTGGTCCTTCGTCGGGCTGGCGGGAGCCGACCTCACCCGCGCGACGCTGACCGGGGTGCGGCTGCGCGAGGCCGAGCTCAGGGGTCTGCGCGGCGCCGGGGCCACCCTCCGGGGGCTGGACCTGTCCGCCGCGGAGCTGCACGACGCCGACCTGAGCGGCGCCGACCTGCGCGGGTCGGACCTCTCGGCGGTGGACCCGCGCACCGTCGAGCTCACCGGAGCGCAGATAGACGTCCCCCAGGCGGTGGTGCTGGTGACCGCACTGGGCATGTGCGTCCGCCCCGACGCCCCGGACTGACCCTCGCGGCGCGATACTGCACGGGAGCAGCGCCCACACCGGACCGCGACGACAGGAGTGCCCGCATGCCCATCGCGACCCCCGAGGTCTACGCCGACATGATCCGCCGGGCAAAGGAGGGCGGCTTCGCCTATCCGGCGATCAACTGCACGTCGTCGGAGACCGTCAACGCGGCGCTGCGCGGCTTCGCCGACGCCGGAAGTGACGGCATCATCCAGTTCTCCACCGGCGGGGCGGAGTTCGCCTCCGGGACCAAGGTGAAGGACATGGTCACCGGCGCGGTGGCGCTGGCCGAGTTCGCCCATGTCGTCGCCGAGAAGTACCCGGTCAACATCGCGCTGCACACCGACCACTGCCCCAAGGACAAGCTGGACGCCTACGTCCGTCCCCTGATCGCGCTGTCGCAGGACCGCGTCGACGCCGGGCAGGAGCCGCTGTTCCAGTCGCACATGTGGGACGGCTCGGCGATCGACCTGGAGGAGAACCTGCAGATCGCCGAGGAGCTGATCGCCCGGACGTCGGCCGCGAAGATCGTCCTCGAGGTGGAGATCGGCGTCGTCGGCGGCGAGGAGGACGGCGTCGCGCACGACATCAACGAGAAGCTCTACACGGCCGAAGGGGACTTCGTCGCGACCGCCAAGGCGCTGGGGCTGGGGGAGAAGGGCGTCTACCTGCTCGCGGCCACCTTCGGCAACGTGCACGGCGTCTACAAGCCGGGCAACGTCAAGCTGCGGCCGGAGATCCTCAAGCAGGGCCAGGACATCGTCGCCCGCGAGTTCGGGACGAGCGATGACAAGCCGTTCAACCTGGTCTTCCACGGCGGTTCCGGCTCGGCGCAGGAGGAGATCCGCGAGGCGCTGTCCTACGGCGTCGTGAAGATGAACGTCGACACCGACACCCAGTACGCCTTCACCCGCCCGATCGCCGGCCACATGTTCACCAACTACGACGGCGTCCTGAAGGTCGACGGCGAGGTCGGCAACAAGAAGACCTACGACCCGCGCAGCTACCTCAAGACCGCCGAGGTCGGCATGGCCGAGCGCATCGTGCAGTCCTGCGAGGACCTGCTGTCCGCCGGCCAGTCGACGGGCGGCTGAGCATGACGCACTCGCACCACAACCTGCTCGGCGAGCCGCCCCCCACCCTGCTCCCCGGTTCTCCCGCGGCCGACGAGGCGCTGGCCGCGGGGACCGACCCGGCGGAGGTCGCGGCGGCGCACCCGACGGTGAGCGCGGCCTGGGCGGCACTGGCCGAGAACGCGCTGGAGGGCGGCCGGACCATCGAGGCCTACGCCTACGCCCGGACCGGCTACCACCGCGGCCTGGACGCGCTGCGCCGCAACGGCTGGAAGGGCTTCGGCCCGGTGCCGTGGTCGCACGCGCCCAACCGCGGCTTCCTGCGCTGTGTCACCGAGCTCGCGAAGGCGGCCGAGAGGATCGGCGAGGTCGACGAGCAGGAACGCTGCACCCAGCTGCTGCGCGACTGCGACCCGACGCTCGCCGCCTGACGTTTCGCCACGGTCCGTGATGATCATTACTGACCGTGAACGGTGCCAGTCCGGTGCCGTGCGATGTCGGGAGGGCAGGTCATGGACGCTGCGACGCTTCTATGGATTCTCGCGGTCATCCTCGTTGTTGCCGGGATCTTCGCGATCTTCCGAGGGCAGATGCTCTGGGGGATCGTCCTGATCATCGTGGGCCTGCTCGTCGGCCCCGGCGGGGTGAGCATCTTCACCTGACGGGCCCGGGCAGCGTTCCACTCCGTGGAGCGCTGCCCGGGTGCCTCAGGGCTGCAGCCGCCACCGCACCCGGTCGTCGGCGTACCAGGTCCAGCGGTCGACCGGGCGCAGGTACGGCACGCCGTCGCGCAGGACCCGCGCCGGGTCCGACGCCACCTGGAGGGCGCGCCCGCTGGTCTGACGGGTCGGTCGCAGCGGCAGCGTCATCACCGTCACGCCGATCGTGTCCACCGCCCGCCAGTCCGGGCGCACGTCGATCCGCGTGATCTCGCCGTCGGCCACCTGGATGTCGTCGTGGTGGGCCTGGCACCCCAGCCGGCGGCTGAGCGAGCGCCGGCCGTTCCCCGCCGCCTCGATCCGCCCGTGGTGCAGCAGCACGCCGCCGTGGTCGTCCCGCACCAGCGTGAGGTCCCGCGGCTCGCCGCTGCCGATCTCCAGGTCGCGGGCCAGGGACAGCGAGGCCTTGTCGGCGGTGGGCTCCCAGGCCACCGGCACGAGGGACGTGCGGCCGGCCTTCAGCAGGGCGGTCAGCACCGCCGCGAGGGCCGGGACGGGCCCCCGGAGCCGTACGGAGTCCGCTTCGACCGCGGCTGCGACGTCCCCCCGGCGAGGGGCCTCGCCGGGGTCGAGGCGCCGGAGGTCCAACTCCACGAAGGACATGCGGATACCCTGCCATCTGGTCAGCCGGGAACCGCCCGGGTGGCAGGCAACCGATCCACCCGCCACCCCGACTCACGAGGAGAACCAGGACCCGATGCCGGCTGTCGTGCTGATCGGCGCCCAATGGGGGGACGAGGGCAAGGGAAAGGCCACCGACCTGCTCGGCGGCCGCGTTCCCTACGTCGTCCGCTACCAGGGCGGCAACAACGCCGGGCACACGGTGATCACCCCGGACGGCGAGAAGTACGCGCTGCACCTGATCCCGTCGGGCATCCTCACGCCGGGCTGCACGCCGGTGATCGGCAACGGCGTCGTCATCGACCCCGAGGTGCTGATCGGCGAGTTGGCCGGCCTGGAGGAGCGCGGGGTGGACACCTCGCGGCTGGTCATCTCCTCGGACGCCCACCTGATCATGCCGCACCACCGTGCCCTGGATAAGGTCACCGAGCGGTTCCTGGGCAAGCGCCGGATCGGTACGACCGGCCGGGGCATCGGCCCCGCCTACGGCGACAAGGTGGCCCGCGTCGGCATCCGGGTGCAGGACCTGCTGGACCTGTCGATCCTGCGCCAGAAGCTCGAGGGCACCCTGCAGGAGAAGAACCAGATCCTGGTCAAGGTCTACAACCGCAAGGCGATCGACGTCGACGAGGTCGTCGAGGAGTACGCCGCGTACGCCGAGGCGATCAAGCACCGCATCGTCGACACCCGCCTGCTGCTGGGCAAGGTGCTGGACGGCGGGGAGTGGATCCTGCTGGAGGGGTCGCAGGGCACGCTGCTCGACGTCGACCACGGCACGTATCCGTTCGTGACGTCGTCCAACCCGACCGCCGGCGGTGCGGCGGTGGGCGCCGGGATCGGCCCCACGCGCATCGAGCGGGTGGTCGGGATCCTGAAGGCGTACACGACCCGCGTCGGCTCCGGCCCGTTCCCGACCGAACTGTTCGACGCCAGCGGCGAGTACCTGCGCAAGCAGGGCGGCGAGGTCGGCGTGACCACCGGCCGCGACCGGCGGTGCGGCTGGTTCGACGCCGTCGTCGCCCGCTACGCCAGCCGGGTCAACGGGATCACCGACTACTTCCTGACCAAGCTCGACGTGCTGTCCGGCCTGGAGTCGGTGCCGATCTGCGTCGCCTACGAGGTCGACGGCGTGCGGCACGACGAGATGCCGATGACGCAGACCGAGTTCCACCACGCCACGCCGGTCTACGAGGAGATGCCGGGCTGGTCCGAGGACATCCGGCACTGCCGGACCTTCGACGAGCTGCCCGCCACCGCGCAGGCCTACGTGCGCCGGCTCGAGGAGCTCTCCGGCGCCCGGATCAGCGTGATCGGCGTCGGGCCCGGCCGCGACGAGAACGTGGTGATCCACGACCTGATCGGTTAGTTCTTGTCACGGCGAGTGGGCCCCGGAGGGGTCCGGGCAGCCGTGACGCAGCGGCTCAACGAGGCTTGGGGACGGCACCTGGCCGCCGTGCGGTCCGGAGGACCGCAGTGTCAGAGAGCTCGGCGACGGCGCGGACGGCGTACTCGGGTGAGTCGGTGATCAGGCCGTCGACGCCCAGCGCGAGCAGCTGGCGGGCCTCACCGAGGGCGTCGCCGAGCCCGCTGGGAGCCTTCCCGCGGCGCAGGTGCGCCGGCAGGAACGCGTTCTCCGCGCGCAGGGTCCAGCAGAAGACGGCGAGCGCCGCACGGTGGGCCTCCTGGACGAGGTCGGACGTGCCGGTGTTCGCCTGCCCGTCCTTCCCGACGATGCGGTCACGGCTCGGGCCCACGGCCTGGGCGTAGGTGGAGATCTCCCGCAGGCCGGACGGCGTCACCATGAGGTCGCCCGCGGCGAAGTCGTTGACGAGCTGAACCATCTGCGGCCCGTTCGCACCGAGGCGGGCGCGCAGGTCGCGCAGCACCGCCGGCTCGAACGACTGCAGCAGGACCGTGCCCTGCGCGTCGTCCGCACCCAGCCGGCGCAGTTCCGCGCTGACCAGTTCGGCCATCGGCAGCCCGTGGTCGGTCGACCAGGCGGCGTGCTTGAGCTCGGCCAGCACGCGCACCTGCCGCTGAGCCGTGGACCGGGTGCGCGCCAGATCGATCACCTCGGCGAGGGTGAGGATGCCGAAGTGGCCGTCGTAGGCGGTGTTCAGGGGCCGGAGCTCGGGCATGCGCTCGATCGCGCGCAGCGTGCGCAGCTCCGGATAGGTGAAGTCCTCGGCGAACCAGCCGGTCGACGGCGTGTCGTCGACCAGCTTGGTGGTGCGGCGGCCGGCGAACTCGGGTCGGGTGGCGACATCGGTGGACCAGGAGAGCTCGCTCTCGTGGCGGACGACCAGGACGCCGTCGCGGCTGATCACCACGTCGGGCTCGATCAGCTCCGCCCCGAGGTCGATGGCCAGCTCGTAGCTGGCCGCCGTGTGCTCCGGCCGGTAGGCCGGTGCCCCGCGGTGCCCGATGACGACGGGCAGGGAAGGGCGGGTCGCTGGTCGCGTCGCCAGCGACTCGGTCGCGTGCATGTCCCTCACAACACATGTTTCGGATGTCCGGACGGCGAACTGAAGCGAACGAGTCGCCCACAATTCGGAAGACACAACGCTGACCAGCCCGGCACCATGCGTCACGTGACCGATCTCTCAGCACTGGGCTGGACGGCCGAACGGCTGGCCGAACTGCCGCCGGACAGCGCCCCCGCGCGGGTGTCGCGCGTGGACAGGGGCCGGTTGCGCGTGCTCGGCGCCTGCGGCGAGACCCGCGTCCATCCCGCCGCGGTGCTCTACGACGAGGCCGGCACGGGCGGTCCGGCGGTCGGTGACTGGGTGGCGGTGCGGGGCGAGCTCGCGGTCGCCGTCCTCCCTCGAAGGAGTGCCTTCGTCCGCTCGGTGGCGGGCCGGACGTCGGCCGCGCAGGTCGTGGCGGCCAATCTCGACGTCGTCCTGGTCGTCGACGCGCTCGTCGGCGAGACCCGCCTGCGGCGCGTGGAGCGCTATCTCGCGGTGGCCTGGGGCAGCGGTGCGACGCCGGTCGTCGTCCTCACCAAGGCCGACCTGTGCGACGACGTCCCCGCGGCCGTGGCGGAGGTGGCGGAGGACGCGCTCGGGGTCGCGGTCCTCCCGGTCAGCTCGGTCACCGGTGCGGGCCTCGACGCCGTCCGCGCCCTGCTCGGGCCCGGCAGCACGGGCGCCATGGTCGGCCCGTCCGGCGTCGGCAAGTCCAGCCTGGCCAACGCCCTGGCCGGGCGGACCCTGGCCGAGACGCGGGAGATCCGCGAGAGCGACGGCCGGGGCCGGCACACCACCACCGCGCGCGAGCTGCACCTGCTGCCCGGCGGCGGAATGCTCGTGGACACGCCGGGGATGCGGGAACTCGGCCTCTACGACGACGCCGAGGGCGTCGACACCGCCTATGCCGACGTCGCCTCGCTCGCCGCGGAGTGCCGGTTCCGGGACTGCGGGCACCGCTCCGAACCAGGCTGCGCCGTCGCTGCCGCCCTGGACGACGGCTCGCTGGACCCGGGCCGCTATCGCGCCTGGCGCAAGCTGCAGGCGGAGGCGCACCGGCAGCTGCTCCGGGTCGACGCCCGGGCCCGGGCGCAGGAGCGCGCGCGGCTGCGCACCTTCTCCCGCGCGCTGCGGGAGCAGCCCAACCGTCCGCGCTGACCCGGGCCCTGGGTAGTTTCGCCCCGTGCGCGTGGTCGTGATCGGTTCCGGTGCCCGGGAGCACGCCCTGTGCGTGGCGCTCTCCTCCGACCCCGCGGTGAGCGCGCTGGCCTGCGCACCCGGCAACGCGGGCACCCGCTCGGTCGCGGAACCGCTGCCGGTCGACGTCACCGATCCCGACGCGATCGCCGCCCTGGCGGTGACCTGGCGCGCCGACCTCGTCGTCGTCGGGCCGGAGGTGCCGCTCGTCGCGGGCGCCGCCGACGCCGTCCGGGACGCCGGGATCGCCTGCTTTGGCCCGTCGGCCGAGGCGGCCCAGCTCGAGGGCAGCAAGTCCTTCGCCAAGCACGTGATGACCGCGGCAGGAGTGCCGACGGCCCGGGCCTGGCCGGTGGGCGGGCCGGCGGAGCTGGAGACCGCGCTGGACGAGGTGGCCCAGCTCGACCCCGGCGCCCCGTACGTCGTCAAGGACGACGGGCTGGCCGCGGGCAAGGGCGTGATCGTCACGACCGACCGCGACGCCGCGGTGGCCCACGGCCGCGCGGTCCTCGACGCCGGCGGAGCGGTGCTGATCGAGGAGTACCTGGACGGCCCCGAGGTCTCGCTGTTCGCGCTGTCGGACGGTACGACCGTCCTGCCGCTCGTCCCCGCGCAGGACTTCAAGCGCCGGGACGACGGCGACGCCGGGCCCAACACCGGCGGCATGGGGGCCTACGCGCCCCTGCCCTGGGCGCCGCCGGGACTGGTGGACGAGGTGCTGGCCACCGTCCTGCAGCCGACGGTCGACGAGATGGCGCGGCGTGGCGAGCCGTTCAGCGGCCTGCTCTACGCGGGGCTCGCGCTGACCTCCCGAGGCCTCCGGGTGGTGGAGTTCAACGCCCGCTTCGGCGATCCGGAGACCCAGGTCGTGCTGCCTCTGCTGGAGACCCCGCTGGCCGGACTGCTGCACGCGGCGGCGACCGGCACGCTGGCCGACGTCCCCCCGCTGCGCTGGCGGGAGGGTTCGGCCGTGACCGTCGTCGTCGCCGCTCCCGGCTACCCGGAGGCCCCGCGCACCGGGGGACCCGTGACCGGCGCCGACGGCGACGGCATCCTGCACGCCGGCACCTCGCTGGCACCCGACGGGTCGGTGGTGGCGGCCGGCGGCCGGGTCCTGGCCGTGACCGCGGTCGGACCCGACCTCGCTGCGGCCCGGCAGGCTGCCTACGAACGGGTGGCGGGCGTCCGGCTCGCCGGCGCGCACTGGCGCACCGACATCGCGCTCGCTGCCGTCGAGGGGCGGATCACCGTCGGCTGAGTTCAGGGGGGCGGGCTGCCCCAGCCGCCGTGGCTGCCACCGTGCTGCGCGGCCAGCGCGAGCAGCTGCTGCTGGTCGACCGCGAACGCGGCCGACAGGGGCAGGTCGGCCGTGCGAACGGCGACCTGCCAGCGGACCGTCCCGTCGTCGTAGGCCCGGCCGTCGACGGGGACCGGGGCCGCCGGCGTCCCGCCCCGCGCGCGAACGGCCTCGACGAAGGCCCGGGCAGGAGCCTCCGCGGCGAACCCGAAGTACTGGTCGACCTCACCGGTGTCGGGCGCCGGCGGCTCGGCGTACTCACCGAGCACGTACCGGAGCCGCTGGTTGAGGGTCGCCAGCGCCACCCGTAGCTCGGCCGGCCCGGCACCGGGTCCGACGAGGTCTGCGCCGCGCAGGTGGCCGTTCAGGTGGTCGATCACGTGCCGGTCCAGGTCACCGGCGATCAGCTGGCCCTCGAGCACGGCCAGCACCCCGATCAGCGCGGCGGCATCCTGACGGCCGAGCGGATGGGGGACCGCGCCGTCCTCGCTCACGCTCGGCACTCAGCTCGCGGTGACCGCGGGCCTGGCCCGCTCGGGCCGGGGTTCCGGCGGACGCGGCCCGTCGTGGCGGCGGCTGAGGTAGGTGCCGGCGACGTTCACGCAGGCGACCGTCGGGACGGCGATCAGCGCCCCGAAGATCCCGGCGATGAGCAGGCCCGCCGCGATCGCCAGCACGATAGCCAGCGGGTGCACGCGCACGGCGCGGCCGAGCAGCAGCGGCTGGAGGATGTGTCCCTCGACCTGCATGACCAGCACGACCACGGCGAAGGCGATGAGCGCCGTGATCGGCCCCTCGGAGACGAGGGCGACCAGCACGGCCACCGTCCCGGCCAGGAACGAGCCGATGATCGGGATGAACGCCCCGAGGAAGACCAGCGCGGCCAGCGGGATGACCAGGGGCACGGAGAGGACCGCCAGGCCGATGCCGATGCCGATCGCGTCGACCAGCGCGACGGCCGCGGTCGCCCGGACGTAGGAGATCAGCGTGCGCCACGAGCGCCGGGCCGCCTCGTCGATGTAGGCGCGTGCGTCGTCCGGGAACAGGCCGACGATCCACAGCCAGATGGACCGGCCGTCCTTGAGGAAGAAGAAGAGCGTGAACAGCGCCAGCACGATGCCGGTGAACACCTCGCCGACGGTGGCGGCCGTGGTGAGGGCGCCCGACGCGATGGTGTCCTGGTTGTTCACCAGGGTCTCCTGCAGCTGGGCGACGGCGTCCTCGAGCTGTCCGCGGGTGATCGGGAAGGTGCGGACGACGAATGTCTGGACCTGGCCGATGCCCTCGCTGACCTGGGTGGCCAGGTCGGCGAAGCCCGCGGTGAACCGCTCGACGACCAGGGTGATGATCCCGGAGACGACGCCCAGCCCGACGATCAGCATCGCGACCGCGGCCAGCGACCGCGGCCAGCCGTGCCGCATCAGCCAGGCCGCGCCGGGCTGCAGGAGTGCCGCCAGGAGCAGTGCCACGATGACCGGGACGACGACCACCGCCACGTAGGCCGCGGCGTAGAGGAGCACGTAGAAGCCGGCGATCACCACGATCAGCCGCCACGACCACGCGGCCGCCGTCCGCAGACCGTTGGGGACGCCCTCCTCGGCGGGGGACCTGCGGTCGGCGGGCGCCATCAGCCGGCGCGAGCGCTCCGCGGGGCGATGGGGGCGTCCGCCCCGGGGCGGGCCGCTGACCCCACCGGCCGCGACGGCGCCGTCGATGTCAGGAGCGCCGGGCTCGGGGCTGCCGAGCGGTGGCCGCGCGGAACCGGCGTCGTCCCCGGGTTCGGCGTCCCCTCGTCCGTCGTCCCCGTCCTGGTCGGGGACGACGACGAAGTCGATCGGCTCCGCGCGGTAGACGTCCTCGTGGGTGAGGAGCGCGTGGTCGTCCTGCTCCGGCCAGCCGTGCGGGTCGTGCTCCCGGGCCGCCCGGATGCGCTCGCGGGCCCGTGCCGCGAGGTCGCTCGCGCGTCGCAGCATCACGCACCCTCCTGCGGGCCCCGGGGGTCGTCCATGATCACGCTAGCCCTGCGGGAGGATGTCCTCGTGGTGCGACGAGCTGAGCTGCGGCAGGCGATACCCCAATGATCGAGCGCTACACGCTCCCGGAGATGGGGCGGGTCTGGAGCGACCAGCACAAGTACGCGCTCTGGTGCCGCGTCGAGACGCTCGTGCTGGAGGCGCACGCCGCGGCGGGGCGGGTGCCGGCCGACGTCGTCGAGCCGGTGCGCAACGCGCCGCCGCCGACCCCCGAGCGCGTCGCGGAGATCGAGGAGACGACGCAGCACGACGTCATCGCCTTCCTGACCGCCTGGGCCGACAACACCTCGCCGCGGTCGGCGGCGGCCTACGTGCACCACGGCATGACGTCGTCGGACCTGCTGGACACCGCGCTCGCCGTCCAGCTCACCGACGCCACCGACGTGCTGCTGGCCAAGGCGGACCGGCTGGTCGCCGCGCTGCGCGACCACGGGCTCGCCCACCGGGACACGATCAAGGTGGGCCGCACGCACGGCGTGCACGCCGAGCCGGACGTGTGGGGACATCGCGTCGCCGACCTCGCCTTCGCGATGGCCCGGTCCCGGGACCGGCTGCGGGAGGCGCGCTCGCGCGTCGGTGTGGTGGCGATCTCCGGCGCCGTCGGCACGTACTCGCTGATCGACCCGTCGGTCGAGGTGTTCGTCGCCGAGGCACTGGACCTGCAGCCGGCGGACGCCTCCACGCAGGTGGTGCTGCGCGACTCGATCAGCGAGTGGGTCTCGGCGCTGGCGATCATCGCGACCGTCTGCGAGGCGATCGCCCTCGAGGTGCGGCACGGCCAGCGGACCGAGGTGCGCGAGCTGTCGGAGGCGTTCGGATCGGGCCAGAAGGGCTCGAGCGCGATGCCGCACAAGAAGAACCCGATCCGCTCCGAGCGCATCGCCGGGCTGGCGCGGGTGGTGCGGGCGGCGATCGTGCCGGTCATGGAGGGCATCCCGCTCTGGCACGAGCGCGACATCTCGCACTCGTCCACCGAGCGGGTCTTCCTGCCCGACGCCGCGATCACCACCGACTACCTGCTGCACCTGACCACGGGCCTGGTCGAGAACCTGGTCGTGGACGCCGCCCGCATGCGGGCCAACCTGGAGTCCACCGGCGGGCTGATCTACACGTCGTCGGTGCTGCTGGAGCTGGTCGAGGGCGGGTCCTCCCGGGAGGACGCGTACGCGCTGGTGCAGGCGGCGGCGATGGAGACCTGGAACTCGGGAACCCCCTTCCGGGAGACGCTGCGGAAGCGGGCGGCGGCCTCGTCGGTGGCCCTCGACGAGGCGCGGCTCGACGAGATCTGCCGGCCGGAGCAGTACGTGGCCAACCTCGGGCCGCTGTTCGACCGGCTGGCTGCGCTCACATGAGCGGACAGGCGCGTGAGCATCGCAGTGAGCGCCAGAGGAGCGGAGCAAGCCGCGGGAGCGAACAGGTGGTGACGCTGGACCTGCCGCTGGTCGCGCGGGGCAAGGTGCGCGAGATCTACGATGTCTCTTCCCCCGCCGCCCCCGACCGGCTGCTGCTGGTGGCGTCGGACCGGATTTCCGCCTACGACCACGTCCTGCCGACGCCGATCCCCGACAAGGGCCGGGTGCTGACCCAGCTGTCGGTGTGGTGGTTCGAGCAGCTCGGCCCGGTGCTCGCGGAGCACGGGGCGTCGCACCACCTGATCTCGGCGTCGGACGTCCCCGCGCAGGTGGCCGGCCGCGCGATGCTGGTGCGGCGGCTGGAGATGCTGCCCGTGGAGTGCGTGGCCCGGGGGTACCTGGCCGGCTCGGGGACCGTGGAGTACTCGCGCACCGGCGCCATCCGCGACGTCCCCCTGCCGGCCGGCCTGACGGAGGGCTCGCAGCTCCCGTCGCCGGTGTTCACGCCGTCGACGAAGGCGGAGGTGGGAGAGCACGACGAGGCGATCGACTTCGCCGCCGTCGTCACTGCCGTCGGGGCTGCGCGGGCTGCCGAGCTGCGGGAGCTGACGCTGGCGCTGTACTCGACGGCCGCGCGGATCGCCGCCGGGGCGGGCCTGATCCTGGCCGACACCAAGTTCGAGTTCGGCCTCGACGGCGCCGCTCTCGTGCTCGGCGACGAGGTGCTCACCCCCGACTCGTCTCGGTTCTGGCCGGCCGCGAGCTGGTCGCCCGGTTCCGTCCAGCCGTCCTACGACAAGCAGTACGTGCGCGACTGGCTGACGTCGTCCGGCTGGGACCGCGTCTCGCCGCCGCCCGAGCTGCCGGCCGACGTGGTCGCCGCCACCCGCGAGCGCTACGTGACCGCGTACGAGCAGCTCACCGGGCAGGAGTTCGTCTGATGCGACGGACCCGCGGCGGCATCGCGTACTTCACCGGCGGCACGGGCGACTCCCTGCTGCTGCTCCTGCACGGACTCGGCGCGACGGCCGCCGTGTGGCGCCGGCTGCTCCCGCTGGTCGAGGAGTCGTGGGACGGCCGGTGGGCCGCGCCCGACCTGCGCGGGCACGGCCTCTCGGTGGCCGAGCAGCCGTACGGCTTCGGCGTCCACGCGGCCGACATGGCGGCGCTCGCCACCGAGCTGGGGGCCTCCCGGGTGACCGTGCTGGGGCACTCCTTCGGCGGGGTGGTCGGCGCGGTGCTCGGCGGCGGCTGGTTCGGGGTCGACGTCGACCGGGTCGTGGCCGTGGGCGTGAAGATCGACTGGACCCCCGACGAGGTGGCCGGCGCCCGGCGCATGGCGGCCCGGTCCCCGCAGGTGTTCCCGACCGCGGCCGAGGCGGCCGACCGGCACCTGCGGCTGGCGGGACTGCGCGAGCTCGTCGATCCGGCGGACCCGGTGGCGCGGGCCGGGGTTCGCGTTGCGGACAGTGGTTGGGCCCCGGCACTGGACCCGCGGGCGTTCGGCGCCGTCGGCCCGTCCGTGGAGACCGTCCTGGCACGCTGCGAGGCGCCCCTGCGGCTGGCCGCGGGCTCGGGCGACCCGATGGTGAGCCTCGGGACGATGCAGCGGGTGGACCCCGACGCGGTGGTGATCGACGCCGCCGGCCACAACGCCCACTGGGAGGCGCCGGAGGCGGTCTGGCGGCTGCTCGGGGCCGGCTGAGGAGGACCGACGCGTCAGCTGTAGACGGGCGAAGGTGGCGACGTGGGGCCGACCCAGCGGCTGAGTACCGGCGTGACGATGTACCGGACCTCGCCCAAGGCGTAGGCGTTCGTGTCGGTGCAGGACTGGGTCGGCGCCGTGGGGTTGGCCGGGACGAACACGTTGGGCAGCCCGTTGACCGTCGTGCCCGTGCACGTGCCGGCGCCGACCGCCTCGGTGCGCGCGATGGCCGTGTTCGGCCAGACGATCCGCTGCACCTGGTACCCGGTCACGGCCCGGCCGCCGGGGAGCATCGCGGTGCTCCACGTCAGCGTGTAGACCGGCAGGTAGGTCGGTGCCGGCGTGGCCTTGGTCGCGCTCGGGGTCGCCCCCTGCGGGACGACGACCGCCTGCCCGCGGGCAGGTCCGGTTCCGGAGACGGCCCAGGCCGCCGACGCCGGTTGCGCCGCGAGGAGGACCGGCACGAGGACGAGAGCCAGGATGGCGAGTCGTCGGAACATGTCGGTCCTCCTCTCACGGCGAATGGAACGCGGGGACAGAATCTCGACCCGCGGAGGGGCGCCGCACCCGGCGGCGCCCCTCCGAGCGGTCAGGCGGAGGCGCCGGTCAGCGTGACCTGGACGCTGAAGGACGCGCCCTGGCAGCCGTTGTCCGCGGTCTGGAGCATCTCCAGGGCGCCGGGGACGGTGACCGCGGTGTCGGTCGAGTTGGCCGGCAGCGTCACCGGCGTCGCCAGGGTGACCGGCGCGGGGGCGATGACGTTGGCGGCGGCGCAGGTCCGGCCGGCGAGCGGGGTGGCCGTCACGGCGCCGAAGGTGGCGTTGGTCAGCCGGACCGGGAAGGGGTTCGGGTTGTCCACCAGGGCGACGACCGCGCCGACCGAGGTCGAGCCGTACCCGGCGACGGGCTTGGGGTAGAGCGAGGCGGTCGGGGATCCGGCCGTCACGGTCAGGCTGACCGCCGAGGCTGCCTGGGACGTGGCTGCGCCGGTGCCGCTGACGAGCCAGGCGGCGGCCGCGACGCCGCCGCCGACCAGAGCAACGAGGAACAGCGCGATGACGCCGGAGCGCTTGCCGAGCTTCATGGGTTCTGCCTTCCATCACCGTGTGTGACGGCGTGCTGCCGTCTCTCCTTCGGTGATACGCGGCAGGAACCGGGCCGAGAACGGCAGGACGGGCACTTCACCCCGGCGAGGGAGAGGTCCCACGCGGGGCTTGCGCAAACGTTGCGGAACAGCCGGGGGAACCCTTGCGGAAGCCGCAGCCGACCGATGTCGGGCCTCCGTCACGACCCGTGACGACGCCGGATCAGGCGGAGAGCGTGACCTCGACGGTGATCGTCGCGCCCTGGCAACCGGCCTCCGCGCTGCCCAGCATCGTCAGCGCGCCCGGCAGCTCCACGGGCACGTCCGACGCGCCCACGGCCAGCTCCACCGGGGCCGCGAGGGGCATCACGCCGGCGGTCACCGGGACCACGCTGCCGGACGCGCAGGTCCTGCCTGGCAGGGGTGCGACCGTGACGGCGCCGATCCGGGCTGTGGTGAGCCGCACCCCGGTGCCGCCGGTGTTGGTGACCAGGACGCTGACCCCACCGGTGCCGGCGGTCGAGTAGCCGGTCGGGGGCTCCGGGTACAGCGCGCCGGTCGGGGCGCCGGCCGTCACGGTGATGCCGGGTGTGCCGGCCGGTCCGGCGCCGGACAGCCACGAGGCCATGGCGCTGCCGCCCCCGAAGGTGGCCACCACGAGGGCGACGACGGCCGCCACGAGGAAGCCGAGTCGCTGGGGCAGGGCCACGACGTCCTCCTCGGTCCGCGGTTCCTCGCCGGTGCTCCGGCGTCCCTTCCTGCATCGACTGGCCGCGACGGGCACCTGAGGCTCCCGGGCGCGATACACCCGATCAGGCGACCCTGGAACACCCCCGAGCCGGCCCGGACGATGTGCTAGAAGACGCGCATACCGCTCGCCGGGGACCAGTTGATGGAGCCACCCTGGAACTGCTGGTAGCAGCCGCCGCCGCAGATCTCGTCGGTGGTCGGGTAGCCCAGGCGCCCGGCCTCGGCGCCGTGGCGGGCCCAGGCGTCGCGGTAGGGGGTGAAGACGGCGCGCATTCCGCTGGGCCCGGACCAGTGGATGGTGCCGCCCTGGAACTGCTGGTAGCAGCCGCCGCGGGTCAGGCCGCAGATCTCGTCGGTGGTCGGGTAGCCCAGGCGGCCGGCCTCGGCGCCGTGGCGGGCCCAGGTGTCGCGGTAGGGGGCGAAGACGGCGCGCATACCGCTGGGTCCGGACCAGTGGATGGTGCCGCCCTGGAACTGCTGGTAGCAGCCGCCGCCGGCGCGGCCGCAGATCTCGTCGGTGGTCGGGTAGCCCAGGCGGCCGGCCTCGCCACCCTGGCGGGCCCAGGCGTCGCGGTAGGGGGCGAAGACGGCGCGCATACCGCTGGGTCCGGACCAGTGGATGGTGCCGCCCTGGAACTGCTGGTAGCAGCCGCCGCCGGCCCGGCCGCAGATCTCCTCGGTGGTCGGGTAGCCCAGGCGCCCGGCCTCGCCACCGTGGCGGGCCCAGGCGTCGCGGTAGGGGGCGAAGACGGCGCGCATACCGCTGGGCCCGGACCAGTGGATGGTGCCGCCCTGGAACTGCTGGTAGCAGCCGCCACCGGCCCGGCCGCAGATCTCCTCGGTGGTCGGGTAGCCCAGGCGCCCGGCCTCGCCACCGTGGCGGGCCCAGACGTCGCCGTAAGGGGTGAAGACGGCGCGCATACCGCTCGCCGGGGACCAGTGGATGGTGCCGCCCTCGAACTCCTGGTAGCAGCCACCGCCGGCGCGGCCGCAGATCTCCTCGGTAGTGGGGTAGCCGAGCCGACCGCTCTCCCATCCGTGACGGCCCCAGGCGTCGTAGTAGGGGGTGAAGACCGCGTGGGCGCCGTTGCCGGTGGACGAGTAGATGGAGCCGCCCTCGAAGTTCTGGCGGCAGCCGCCGCCATCGGCGCGCAGCCCGCACTCCTCGTCGGTGGTCGGGTAGCCCAGCCGACCCTCTTCCCAGCCGCCGGCCGCCCAGTTGTCCTCGATGGCCAGAGAAACGACGTGGGTGCCCGTGTACTGGGTGTACCAGATGCTGCCCCCCTCGAAGAGCTGGCCACAGCCTCCGCTCGGCAACCCGCACTCCCGGTCCTCGAGCGGGAAGCCCAGGTCGCCGGAGGGACCGCCGGCGGCGGCGTGAGCGGCGGCGAAGTCCTGCATCACCGCGTAAGCGCTCTGGCCATCAGGCTGCAGGAGGACGCCTCCCTGGTGGTCCTGCCGGCGCCCGCCGGGGATGGCGTGCTCCGACACGGTGACCCACCCCAAGGTTCCGGCTGCCCCACCCAGGGCCCGGAAGCGCGCAGCGATGGGCGTCGGCTGGCCCGGCACGCCCTGGACTGCGTCCGTCAGGGGACTCGGCGGGTACACCACAGTGGCGCTCGAGGGGAAGACCAGCTGCAGCTGGTAGTCGTACGTCCGGCCGGTGACCAGGCCCGTGTCGGTGAACTCGGGACTGGTCGTCGTGGTGATCAAGGCCCCGTCCCGGTACACGTTCCACGGGCCGAAGGAGCCGTTCCAGATCAGCGACAATCCTGTCGGGTCCCCGGTCGCATCGATGACCAGGCCCGTCGGCGTCGCCTGCTGCGGTCGTCGGAAGACGTTCGTCGACAGCGGTCCGCTCCAGCCGCCCCCGTTCACCGCGGTGACCTGGTACCGGTTGTCGGAGGAGGGGAGCAGACCGGTGTCGGTCCACGTGAGGGCTGAGGTGGTGTGGACCAGCACCCCGTTCCGCCAGACCCGGTACTGCGCGGCGCGCGCCGCTGCGGACCACGTCAGGGTGGCCGAATCCGTGCCCGAGCCGCTGATGGTGAGACCCGAGGGCGCGGCGGGGTCGACCCACAGTGTCGCCGTCACGGTGCCGGTGGCGGTGTTCCCGTCGCCGTCGGAGACGCTGTACGTGAACGAGTCCGTACCCGTCTCGGCCAGGAAGGGCTTGTAATACAGCTGACCGCCCTGGAGGTAGGCGTCCCCCTTGGCGGCCGGGGTGACGGCGGTGTAAGTGAGCGCGTCGCCGTCGGGGTCGCTGTCATTGGCGAGGGCGTCGACGACGTAGTCGGTGCCGCCGTTGTTCCGGTAGGTCACCGCGTCGTCGACGACCACTGGCGGCTGGCCGGCCGCCGAGGCGGGAGCGGCGGGTAGGAGCACCAGGGCAGCGGCCATCACCGCGGTCAGTGAACGCACACCATCTCCTCGGCAGGCGCCCGAAAATGTCCAGCTCAGTCCAGGTTCCGCGACCACAGCGGCTCGGTGTGCGGGGCACGGCGTGCTCGGGGGCGGCAAAAACCGCCCAGGTACCCTCGGCGGCGTGGCACGGGTGGTCGTCGACGTCGTCCTGAAGCCGGAGATCTCCGACCCCCAGGGGCAGGCGGTGCTCGGGGCCCTGGGCCGGCTCGGCCACGACAGCGTGACCAGCGTCCGCCAGGGCAAGCACTTCGTGCTCGAGGTCGACGGCACCCCGGACGAGGCCGAGCTGAAGCAGATCGCCGAGACGCTGCTGGCCAACCCCGTCATCGAGGACGTCGAACTGCACCTCTCCGCCGACTGAACGGACGCTCTCCCTTGCGCATCGGTGTGCTGACCTTCCCGGGCTCCCTGGACGACGTCGACGCCGCCCGCGCGGTGCGCCTGGCCGGTGGTGAGCCGGTCGCGCTGTGGCACGCCGACCACGACCTCAAGGACGTCGACGCCGTCGTCCTCCCCGGCGGCTTCTCCTACGGCGACTACCTCCGGGCCGGCGCGATCGCGGCCCGCGCACCGCTGATGCAGGACGTCGTGGCGCGCGCCGGGCAGGGCCTGCCCGTGCTCGGCATCTGCAACGGCTTCCAGGTGCTGTGCGAGGCCGGCCTGCTGCCCGGTGCGCTGACCCGCAACAGTCACCTGCACTTCCGCAACCGCGACCAGGTGCTGCAGGTGGAGCGCGCCGACACCGCGTGGACGTCCGCCTACGCGACCGGGCAGCGGATCGTCGTCCCGGTCAAGAACGGCGAGGGCCGGTACGTGGCCGCGGACGCCGACCTGGACCGCATCGAGGGCGAGGGCCGGGTCGTCGTCCGGTACGTCGACGGCAACCCGAACGGCAGCAGCCGCGACATCGCCGGCGTGACCAGCGCGAACGGCCGGGTCGTCGGCCTCATGCCGCACCCGGAGCACGCGGTCGAGGACCTGACGGGCCCCGGCACCGACGGCCTCGGGTTCTTCACGTCCGTGCTGAAGGCCGCGGTGGCGGCATGAGCGTCGACACCGTCGAGATCGCCGCGAAGACCCCGGACGACGAGCAGCCGTGGGCCGAGCTCGGCCTGAAGTCCGACGAGTACCTGCGGATCCGCGACATCCTCGGGCGCCGGCCGACCACGGCCGAGCTGGCCATGTACTCGGTCATGTGGAGCGAGCACTGCTCCTACAAGTCGAGCAAGGTGCACCTGCGGCAGTTCGGCGACCTGCCGCACAGCGAGGCCCTGCTGGTCGGCATCGGCGAGAACGCCGGGGTGGTCGACGTCGGCGACGGCTACGCGGTGACCTTCAAGGTCGAGTCGCACAACCACCCGAGCTACGTGGAGCCCTACCAGGGCGCGGCGACGGGGGTCGGCGGCATCGTCCGGGACATCCTGACCATGGGCGCCCGCCCGATCGCGGTCATGGACTCGCTCCGCTTCGGCCGGGCCGACGCCCCCGACACCGCGCGCGTGCTGCCCGGCGTCGTCGCCGGGGTCGGCGGGTACGGCAACTGCCTGGGTCTGCCCAACATCGGCGGCGAGCTGCTCTTCGACGACTGCTACGCGGGGAACCCGCTGGTCAACGCCCTGTGCGTGGGCGTCATGCGGCACGAGGACGTCCGCCTCGCGAAGGCGGAGGGCGTCGGCAACAAGGTCATCCTCTTCGGGGCGCGCACCGGCGGGGACGGCATCGGCGGTGTGTCCGTGCTGGCGTCGGAGACCTTCGACGAGCACGGCCCGGCCAAGCGCCCGAGCGTCCAGGTCGGCGACCCGTTCACCGAGAAGCTGCTCATCGAGGCGTGCCTGGAGATCTTCGCGGCCGACCTCGTCACCGGCATCCAGGACCTCGGCGGTGCCGGTCTCTCCTGTGCGACGTCGGAGCTCGCCAGCGCCGGCACGGGCGGCATGCACGTCGACCTGGACGCCGTCCCGCTGCGGGACAGCACGCTCACCCCGGCCGAGATCCTGATGAGCGAGTCGCAGGAGCGCATGTGCGCGATCGTCGAGCCGGCCAAGGTCGAGGCGTTCCTCGCCGTCTGCCGCAAGTGGGACGTCCTGGCGACGGTCATCGGCGAGGTCACCGCCGGTGACCGGCTCACCGTCGACTGGCACGGCGAGCAGATCGTCGACGTCCCGCCGCGCACGGTCGCCCACGAGGGGCCGGTCTACGACCGGCCGATGCGGCGCCCGGCCGACCTCGACGCCCTGCAGGCCGACGACGCCGCGACCCTGCCCAGGCCCACCACCGGCGCCGAGCTGCAGGCGCACTGGCTGGCCGTCCTCGCCAGCCCGGACGGCGCGGACAAGACCTGGGTCACCGAGCAGTACGACCGCTACGTGCGGGGCAACACGGTCCTGGCCCAGCCCGAGGACGCCGGGGTCGTGCGCATCGACGAGGAGACGCACCGCGGCATCGCGCTGTCCCTCGACGGCAACGCCCGCTACGCCCGGCTCGACCCCTACGCCGGGGCCCAGCTGAACCTCGCCGAGGCCTACCGCAACGTCGCGGTCTCCGGCGCGACGCCCCTGGCCGTCACCAACTGCCTGAACTTCGGCTCCCCCGAGGAGCCCGAGGTCATGTGGCAGTTCGCGGAGGCCGTCCGCGGCCTGGCCGACGCCTGCCGTGAGCTGGGCCTGCCGGTCACCGGCGGCAACGTGAGCCTCTACAACCAGACCGGCGACGTCCCGATCAACCCGACGCCGGTCATCGGCGTGCTCGGGGTGCACGAGGACGTGCGGCGCCGGGTGCCGAGCGGCTGGCGGACGGCGGGGGAGACGGTCCTGCTCCTCGGGGCGACCCGCGAGGAGTTCGGCGGCTCGGCGTGGGCCTCGGTCGTGCACGGCCACCTCGGCGGCCGTCCCCCGGCGGTGGACCTGCCCGCCGAGCGCACGCTGGGCGAGCTGCTCGCGGCCCTCGGCCGGGACGGGCTGGTCGGCTCCGCCCACGACCTCGCCGACGGCGGCCTGGCGCAGACGCTCGCCGAGTCGGCGCTGCGCCACGGCGTCGGGGCCACCCTGCACCTCGAGGCCGACCCGTTCACCGCGCTGTTCAGCGAGTCCGCCGCGCGCGCCGTCGTCACGACGGCCGACCCCGCCGCCGTGCGCGCGGCCGCCGAGGCCGCGGGCGTCCCGGTCACCGAGCTCGGGACGACGGGTGGCGACGCGCTGGTCCTCGACGGGCTGCTGGACCTGGGGCTCGCCGAGCTGCGGGCCGCGTGGACGGCCACCCTCCCGGCGCTGTTCGGGACGCCCGAGGCCACGGTGGGCGCTGTGCCGACGGGCGCCGTCCCCAGCAGCTGATGCCCGCCCCGATCCCGGCCGAGGCGCTGAGGGCCGCGGTCGACCCCGTGCGACCGTGGCTGGCGGGGGAGAGCGAGCAGCCACCGCGCGCGGTCCTGGGCGCCGCGGTGAAGACGACCGCCCGCTGGCTGGCCCAGCACGTACCCGGCCGCTCGGTGGAGCTGCGGGTGCCGCCGCACGTCGCCGTCCAGTGCATCGAGGGGCCGCGGCACACCCGCGGGACCCCGCCGAACGTCGTCGAGACCGACGCCGCGACCTGGCTGCGCCTCGCGACGGGGGAGCTGACCTGGGACGCCGCCGTCGCCGAGGGCCGCGTCACCGCCAGCGGCAACCGCGCCGACCTCTCGGCCCACCTCCCCCTGCGCCCGCTCCGCCCCTCCTGACTCCCGCTTTCGGTACCGGAAGCGGGAGCCGGCGGCTCCGCTCTCGGTACCGAAAGCAGCGGCCCCCGCTCGCAGGACGCGAACGGGGGCCGATGGGCGTGCGGGTGAGCGTCAGCCGGTGAAGAGGTTGAGGGCGGTCTTGACGGTCTGGAACAGGCCGTAGGCCAGCGGAACCCCCACCAGGGTCCAGGCGAAGGCGATGAGCCCCGCCGGGGTGTGCGTGGACTGCTGGTCGTGCGAGGTGGCCGAGTTCATCGGGCGGCGCTCCGTTCCGGGGTGTGGTGCTCGTGGGTGAACTCCTCGACGGCCTCGGCGGACTCGTGCCACTTGGCGGCCACCGGCTTCACGAGCAGGTTCGCGACGAAGCCGACCGCGAGCAGGCCGACCATGATGAAGAGCGCGGGACGGTAGTCACCGGCGACCAGCTGACCCGGCGTGCCCCGCGCGTCCAGCACGCCGTTGATGATCAGCGGCCCGGCCACGCCCGCAGCCGCCCACGCGGTCAGCAGCCGGCCGTGGATCGCCCCGACCTGGAAGGTGCCGAACAGGTCGCGCAGGTACGCCGGGACCGTGGCGAACCCGCCGCCGTAGAAGCTGATGATCAGCGCGGCGGTGATCACGAAGATCCAGGTCGCGCTGCTGCCGAGCGTCGCCAGCGTGATGTAGAGCACGATGCCGACGCCGAGGTAGACCATGTAGATCGGCTTGCGGCCGATGTAGTCCGACGTGGACGACCAGACGAACCGGCCGGCCATGTTGAACAGCGACAGCACACCGACGAATCCCGCGGCGGCCGACGCCGCGACCAGGGACCCGTCACCGGTGCGGAAGAAGTCCTGGATCATCGGCGACGCCTGCTCGAGGATGCCGATCCCCGCGGTGACGTTGCAGAAGAGGACGGTCCACAAGAGCCAGAACTGCGGCGTCCTGATCGCGTTGTTCGCGGACACGTTCTCCGTCGTGACGAGCGCCTTCTTCTTCACCGTCGACGGGTCGAAGCCCTGCGGCTTCCAGTCCGCGGCGGGCACCCGCACGAGGAAGGCGCCGAACATCATGAAGAGCAGGTAGACCAGGCCCAGGGTCAGGAACAGCTTGGCGACGGCGTCGCCGCTGGCCACCGAGGTGGTGTCGGTCGGCACGTAGGCCGGGTCGTAGAAGCTCATCAGCTGACGGGACAGCGGCGAGGCGATCAGGGCGCCGCCACCGAAGCCCATGATGGCCATGCCCGTGGCCAGGCCCGGACGGTCGGGGAACCACTTGATCAGCGTCGAGACCGGCGAGATGTAGCCGATGCCGAGGCCGATGCCGCCGAGGACGCCGTAGCCGAGGTACAGCAGCCACAGCTGCTCGGTGGCGATGCCGAGCGAGCCGACGAGGAAGCCCGAGACCCAGAAGACCGCGGACGTGAACATGGCCGCACGGGGGCCGTTCCGGTCCACCCAGGTGCCGAAGAGGGCCGCGGAGAGCCCGAGCATGACGATGGCGATCGAGAAGATGATCCCGATCGCCGTCAGCGAGGTGTCGAAGTGCTGGACCAGGGCGGTCTTGTAGACGCTGGTCGCGTACGCCTGGCCGATGCACAGGTGGACGGCGAGAGCGGCCGGCGGGATGAGCCACCGGTTGAAGCCCGGCTTGGCGACGATGCGCTCCCGGGCCAGGAAGCTGGGTACTGCCACGGACGGATACCTCCGGGGGCGGGGATCGGCGCGGCCGGGCGGACGCTGCCAGGCCGGGAACCGGGAAAGTCGGTGCACAGCCGGTGGGACAGTACGACGCGGCATCAAATCGCGCGCGGCCAACCCGCAATCGAGATCCCGCCGTGTCCTCGCCGCTCCCTGCCCAGAACGGGACGGCCCTAAGCGCCGGCCGGGCAGGACTGTCGAGGGGCGGGCGCCCAGCCCGTGCGCCGGTGCCGTCGTGGAGGACGCGCGAGGTGAGCGGGGACATCCCGCCGCGTGCGCCTGGGGTGGACGGGCGCCGGTAGTCTCGGGGGGTGCCTCGCGGTGATGGACGGCTGACGCACGACCTCGACCCCCATGATCCCGGACCCCAGGACGCCTGTGGCGTCTTCGGTGTCTGGGCGCCGGGGGAGGAGGTCGCGAAGCTGACCTATTTCGGCCTGTACGCCCTCCAGCACCGCGGTCAGGAGGCGGCCGGGATCGCGGTGTCCGACGGCGCCTCGGTCGTCGTCTACAAGGACCTCGGGCTGGTCAGCCAGGTCTTCGACGAGCCGACCCTGGGCAGCCTGCGCGGCCACCTCGCCGTCGGCCACACCCGGTACTCCACGACCGGCGCCTCGACGTGGGAGAACGCGCAGCCCACCTTCCGGACGACGGCCGCCGGCACCGGGCTGGCGCTCTGCCACAACGGCAACCTGGTCAACACCGCCGAGCTCGCCAGCAAGGCCGCCGACGACGGCGTGGCCGGGGCGTTCGTCGCCACGAACGACTCCGACCTGATCACCGCGCTGATCGCGGCGGACCCCGATCTCTCGGTCGAGGCGGCGGCCATGAAGGTGCTGCCCCAGCTGCGCGGCGCCTTCAGCCTGACGTTCATGGACGAGGACACCCTCTACGCGGCCCGTGACCCGCAGGGCGTCCGCCCGCTGGTGCTGGGCCGGCTGGAGCGCGGGTGGGTGGTCGCCAGCGAGACGGCGGCGCTGGACATCGTCGGCGCCTCGGTGGTCCGCGAGGTCGAACCCGGTGAACTCATCGCGATCGACGAGAACGGGCTGCGCAGCCAGCACTTCGCCGTCGCACAGCCCAAGGGCTGCGTGTTCGAGTACGTCTACCTCGCCCGGCCCGACACGACGATCTCCGGCCGGGGCGTGCACGCCGCCCGCGTCGAGATCGGCCGGCGGCTGGCCAAGGAGCACCCGGCCGCCGCCGACCTCGTCATCCCGGTGCCCGAGTCCGGCACGCCGGCCGCGGTCGGGTACGCCGAGGCGAGCGGGATCCCCTACGGCCTGGGCCTGGTCAAGAACAGCTATGTCGGGCGCACCTTCATCCAGCCGAGCCAGACCATCCGGCAGCTGGGCATCCGGCTGAAGCTCAACCCGCTGCGCGACGTCATCCGCGGCAAGCGGCTGGTCGTCGTCGACGACTCGATCGTCCGTGGCAACACGCAGCGCGCGCTGATCCGCATGCTGCGCGAGGCCGGCGCCGTCGAGGTGCACGTCCGCATCGCCTCGCCGCCGGTGAAGTGGCCGTGCTTCTACGGGATCGACTTCGCCAGCCGCGCCGAGCTGGTCGCCAACGGCCTGGACATCGACGGGGTGCGCGCCTCGATCAACGCCGACTCGCTCGGCTACGTCTCCGAACAGGGCCTGATCGCCGCCACCGAGCAGCCGGTCAACCGGCTGTGCACGGCCTGCTTCACGGGGCAGTACCCCATTCCGCTCGGTGAGTCCGAGATCCTCGGCAAGCACGTCCTCGAGGGCATCGAGCACCGGGCCATCAGCGGCTGGACCGGTCAGCAGGCCGGGAGCGCCGTCGTCCCGGGTGGGGCCGAGGACGCGCTCGCGCGCCCATGACCGAGTTCACCTACGCGGCGTCGGGCGTCGACATCGACGCCGGCGAGCGGGCGGTCACCCTGATGAAGGCCGCGGTCGAGAAGACCAACCGGCCCGAGGTCGTGGGCGGCCTCGGCGGCTTCGCCGGGCTGTTCGCCCTCGACACCGCGAAGTACCGGCGCCCGCTGCTGGCGTCCTCCACCGACGGCGTCGGCACCAAGATCGCGCTGGCGCGGATGCTGGACCGGCACGACACGGTCGGCATCGACCTGGTCGCCATGGTCGTGGACGACCTCGTCGCGTGCGGAGCCGAGCCGCTGTTCCTCCAGGACTACGTGGCCTGCGGCAAGGTGGTGCCCGAGCGGATCGCGGCGATCGTCACCGGCATCGCGGCGGGTTGCACCCAGGCGGGCGCGGCCCTGGTCGGCGGTGAGACCGCCGAGCACGGCGACCTGATGGACGCCGACGAGTACGACCTGGCCGCGACGGCGGTCGGCGTCGTGGAGGCCGACGCGGTCCTGGGCCCGGAGCGCGTTCGGGACGGCGACGCCGTGATCGCCATGGCGTCCTCGGGCCTGCACTCCAACGGCTACTCGCTGGTGCGCCGGGTCGTGGCCGCTGCCGGCCTGGACCTGAACGCCACCCCGGTCGGCCTCGACCGGCCGCTGGGCGAGGAGTTGCTCGAGCCGACCCGCATCTACGCCCGCGACTGCCTCGCCCTGGTGAGCGAGTTCGGTGTGGACGCCGTGCACGCCTACGCCCACATCACCGGCGGCGGGCTGGCCGGGAACACGGCCCGCGTCGTCCCCGGGGGGCTGGCCGCGGTGCTGGACCGGGGGACCTGGCAGCTGCCGGCCGTCGTGCGGCTGCTCGAGGAGCACGGCGTGCCGCGGGAAGAGTCCGAACGCGCGTTCAACTGCGGCGTCGGCATGATCGCGGCCGTCTCGGCGGACGTGGCCGACGCCGTCGTGGACCTGCTCAGCGCCGCCGGCATCCCGTCCTGGGTGGCCGGCCAAGTCGGGCGCCGGACGGACGACGCCGCCCCGGCCGCACACCTGGTCGGCACCTACCGCTGACGTCCCGCCGTCCCGGAGTCCCGCCGTCCCGACGGCCAAAATGGCCGGTCCGGCCGGCGACCGAGGTGGCCATCGTGGCCGGACCCAGACCGCGCGCCACGAGACCACTGCCCCGGAGGGCGGCGGTCTCGTGGTGGACGCTGCGGCTCAGTGACCGCCGCGGTCAACGCGGGCTGGGCGCCCAGTCGTCGTCCGCGTCGTCGTCCGCCCAGCGGTCGGCGAACTCGTCGTCCTCGTCGTCGTCGTCCTTCGCCCGCGGAGGGGCGACGTACGACGACGGTGCACCGGTGAGTTCCTTCTGCAGGGCAGAGAGGTCGGTGTTGGGTGAGCTGTACTTGAGCTCACGGGCCACGCGTGTCTGCTTGGCCTTCGCTCGGCCGCGCCCCATTGGCTCGACCCCCTCGTTACGGAGTGCGGGAGCCCAGCTCCGGGCTGGACGGCCCGTGGCGACCCCGACTGAGTGACTGTGTCTCGGACAACCTTACGACACGGATCCGCGGCGGGCATACGTCCCTCCCCCATGAGGGCGGGAGGGGTCGGCGGAGCCCTGGTTCAGGGCAACTCGCATGTCCCCGTTGTCGAGGCAGAAGGTGCGGCCGGGGCGTACGCGACCTGGGCAGTGATCGAGCCGCGCCCGACGAGGCCCGTCCCGACGGACCAGATGTCATGACGGCCCAGAACCCCGAGCTGGCCGAATCGAACAGCCAGGCCGCCGCGATGCTGCGCCGAGCCTCCTGACCAGGCACAATCCAATCCCCGTGACTGGGGAGGGCCGCCCGGATGGGGTCCTCGTCCGTCGCCACGTCATGAGTCGGAGGATGCGCACATGAATACGAGAACGATTGCTGTCGTGGCTCTGGTGATCGCGGTGCTCTTGTTGTTCTTTTTCGTGATTCTGCCGCGCATCTAGTTGGTGCTCCTTGCGGTGGCAGGCCGGTAGCTGTCACCGCACGGCCGGCCGGATGCCTGACGTGATCGTCTCATCGGATCTTCGTCTGAGGCCCTCGTGGCCTCGTCCACCGTCACCGCCCTGAGCTGACGCAGAGGCAGGTGCAGCGCATCCTCGTCAAGCCGCTGGAAGCCGCATCGGCCGCCTCAGCGCGGCAGCCGGATCGTCGCCAGCCGGCCGACCGAACGGATGCGCTCTTCGGCCAGCCGGTCGGCCGCCACCGCGGGGGAGACGCCCTCGTCGTCGGCGGCGCGGAAGACCCGCAGAGCGACGTCGAAGATCCCGCTGGCCTTGGACTGCGCACGGGCGAAGGAGAACCCGTGCCGCTCGTCCTCGACCTGGATGACGCCCCCCGCGTTGACCAGGTAGTCGGGCGCGTAGAGGATGCCGCGCTCGACCAGCCGGTCGCCCATCGCCGCGGTGGCGAGCTGGTTGTTGGCGCCGCCGCAGACGATGCGGGAGGGCAGTACCTCGACGGTCTGCTCGTCCAGGGCGCCCCCCAGCGCGTTGGGGGAGTAGACGTCGTGCGGGGTGCGCACCAGCGTCGCCGTGTCAGGCACCGCCTTCACCTGCGGGTGGCGGGCCTGCACGCGCTCGATGGCGGCCGGGTCGACGTCGGTGACCACGACGTCCGCGCCGTCGTCCACCAGGTGGCCGATCAGGTGGGACCCCACCTTTCCGGCGCCGGCCACGGCGACGGTGCGGCCGGCCAGCGACCGGGAACCCCAGCAGTGCTGCGCGGCCGCCTGCATGCCCAGGAAGACGCCGTAGGCGGTGAGCACCGAGGAGTCGCCGCAGCCGCCGTAGGCCTCGGAGCGGCCGTGGGCGAACCGCGTCTCGCGTGCGACGACGTCGAGGTCGGCGTTGTAGGTGCCGACGTCGCAGGCGGTGAGGTAGCGCCCGCCGAGGGCCTCGACGAACCGGCCGTAGGCCCGCAGGAGCGCCTCGGTCTTCCCGGTCCGCGGGTCCCCGATGATGACGGCCTTGCCGCCGCCGAGGTCGAGCCCGGCCAGGCTGTTCTTGTAGGACATGGCCCGGGACAGCCGCAGGGCGTCGGTGACCGCGGCCTCCTCGCCGGCGTAGGGGTAGAAGCGCGTACCGCCGAGTGCCGGCCCCAGGGCCGTGGAGTGGATCGCGATGATCGCGCGCAGGCCCGATTCCTCGTCCGTGCAGAACACGACCTGTTCGTGACCCGAGCTAAGAACGTCCACCTGCAAAGCCTAGATCCAGGTCGTCGCCGAGCGGCGGGTCGCGCTCGAGTGCTCCCGGTGGGCGAGGCGCCGGTCGACTCTCTACCTGGGCGCGGGCGGTCGTCGGCGGAACGGCAGGACACGACTCGGTAACAAGCGTGGCGAGTGTGTTGCGTGTTGCGCTTGTGACTGGGGGTGACAGTGCGACTCTTCTGCGGCTCCACCCCTCCGCCCTCTTCCCCAGGGAGCACGAGATGTCCCACCGCCGTCCTCCGGGACCGGCCTCCGCGCGTCCCGGCAGTCGCCGGCCGATCGCGGGCCGGCCGATGCGGACCGTGCTGGTCGGTGCACTGGTCGGGGCCGTGCTCCTCGGGTCGGCGAACCCGGCCTACGCCCTCCCGCCGCCCCCGCCCAACCCGTCCGACAGCGAACTAGGGTCCGCCCGCGCGCAGCAGGACGCGGCCGCCGCCGAGGTGGGGCGCATCTCGGGGCTCGTCGCCGCGGCCGAGGCCGACCTGGAGCGGGTCGGCGTCCTCGCCGAGGCCGCCGGTACCGCCTATCTGGCTGCCGAGGAGGCCCTCCTGCAGGCCCAGCTGGCGGCGGAGCAGACCGCCGCGGAGCTGCGGGCCGCCGCGGAGGCCGTCGCCGCGTCGGAGGCGCGGATCGCGATGTTCTCCCGCGACAGCTACATCAACGGGGGATCGCTCACCAGCTCCGCTGCGCTGCTCGACGCCGAGGGCCCCGGCGAGCTGATCCAGCGCGCGGCCATGCTCGACTACGTCGCCGACAACCAGCTCGACGTCCTCGGCGCGCTGGAGGTGGCGAAGGTCGCGCAGGCCAACGCGGACTCCGCCGCCCGCGCCGCGCGGGACGAGATGGCGACCGCCGAGGAGATCGCCGAGGCGGCCAAGGCGGAGGCCGACGCCCAGCTCTACGCGCAGCAGGCCGCCTACGAGCAGGTCGCGGCCGAGAAGGCCGCCCTCGACGAGCAGCTGCAGGCCGCCCAGATCCATCTGCTGGAGCTCCAGGGCGCCCGGAACGCCCACGACCAGTGGGTCGCCCAGAAGGCCGCCGAGGAAGCGGCGGCCGCCGCAGCCGCTGCGCGGGCCGCGGCAGAGGCAGCCGCAGCCGCGGAGCGGGCCCGGGGGAGCTCCGCCTCGTCCGGGGGCGGCGGGTCGAGCGGCGGCAACGGCGCCTACGTCGCGCCGACGTCCGGCCGGGTCTCCAGCTGCTACGGCGCCCGCTGGGGCGTCACGCACTTCGGCGTGGACATCGCCGCCCCGATCGGCACGTCGATCTACGCGGCGCACGCGGGTGTCGTGCAGCGTGCCGGCTCGGCGACCGGCTTCGGCCAGGCCGTCTACATCCGCGGTGACGACGGCGCGGTGACCGTCTACGGCCACGTCAACCGCTACTTCGTCTCGGTCGGCGAGCGGGTCTCCGCCGGCGAGGAGATCGCCGAGGTCGGCAACCGGGGCCAGTCCACCGGCCCGCACCTGCACTTCGAGGTGCACCCCGGCGGCCAGATGTACGGCGGGCAGGTCAACCCGGTGCCGTGGCTCAACGCGCGCGGCGTCTTCCTGGGTGGTTGCGGGGGCTGACGCCACGGGGGCGTCCGCCCGGCCGGCAACGGCCCGCCAGCTCGGGGATGGCTGGCGGGCCGTTGCTGCTCCCGCCGGGCACCCCGTCCGCCCGGCCGGGGAGGTCGGCGGCTGAGCGGAGCCGCTACCGTCCACGGAATGGACGTGCCGGTCGATCCCCGCGGGGCGTGGGGCCTCGCCGGTCCGGGCGCGCTGCCCCCGGTGGCCGAGCTGGAGCCGCTGGTCACGCGCGTCCTCGCCCCCAATCCCTCTCCGATGACCCTGGACGGCACCAACACCTACGTGGTCGGCGCCCCGGGGAGCGGGCAGGCGGTCGTCGTCGACCCGGGCCCCGACGACGCCCCGCACCTCGCCGCGGTGGAGGCCGCGCTGGCCGCCCGGGACGCCCGGTGCGTCGCCGTCCTCGTCACCCACCACCACGGGGACCACGCCGAGGCGGCGCTGCCCTGGGGACGGCGGTTCGGCGCACCGGTGGCGGCCGCGAGCCGCGCCGTCGCCGGCGCGGACGGGCGGCTGCTGGAGCCAGGGGAGCGGCTGGTGCTGGCCGGCACCGCGGTCGACGTCGTCCCGACCCCGGGGCACACGGCCGACCACCTGGCCTTCCGTCTGGAGTCCGGCGCGGTGCTCGTCGGGGACCACGTCCTGGGGCGCGGCACGTCGGTGGTCACCCACCCGGAGGGCGACGTCGCCGCCTATCTCGAGTCGCTGCGACGGGTCCACGCCCTCGGTCCCGCGGCGCTCTACTGCGGTCACGGGCCGGAACTGACGGAGGACCCCGGCGCGGTCCTCGACTTCTATCTGGCCCACCGGGCCTACCGGGAGCGCCAGCTGCTCGAGGCCCTGGGACGGGGGCCGGCGACCGTCGACGAGCTGGTCGCCGTCGTCTACGCGGAGGTGCCCCGTCTCCTGTGGCCGGCCGCCGCGCAGTCCACCCGCGCCACGCTCGCGAAGCTGCGGGCCGAGGGGCGGGTCGAGGGAGGCATCGAGCCCGGCGCGACGGCACCGGTGCGCCTGGCCTGACCGGGACGGCGCCGAGCGTCCCGGTCAGTCCTCGTCGGGAGCCGGCTCCTCCGGCGGCGGCGAGGCCTCGACCGTGGTCGGCGTCTCCGGCGGAGGCGGCGGCTCGGACGGCGGCGGTACCTCGGGCGGGGGCGGCGCCTCGGGCGGAGGCGGTGCCGCGGGCGCCGGCCGGGGTGGTGGGGGCGGTGGCGGCGGCGCATTCAGCCGCAGACCCGCGGGCGGGAAGGGAACGCCGGGCTGCCCGGAGAGGATCGGCTCCATCGCGTCCCGCCAGATCGGCGCGGCCAGCCGTCCGCCGTACCCGCCGAGGTCCTGGTTCTGCTTGGGGTTGAGCAGCATGACGCTGGCGGCGTACTGCGGCGTGTAGCCCACGAACGCGACCGAGAACCGGTCCTGGCTGGTGCCCGTCTTGCCGGCGATCTGGTGCCCGCGGATGGCGGCGCGCGTGCCGGTCCCGATGGGGAGGGCGGTGTCGCCGACCAGGATCTGGTTGAGCGTGGTCGCGACCGCCCGGGGCACGGCGTCCGGGGTGCAGACGTCCCCGGTGTTCAGCGGGACCCCGTCGCTGCCGGTCAGCGGCGCCCCCGTGCGGTCCAGGACGGCGGTCACCGCCACGGGATCGCACTGGGTGCCGTTCGCGGCCAGCGTCGAGTAAGCGCTGGCCAGCGCCAGGGGACTGGTCGCCTCGGCACCGAGGGTGAACGAGCCGCGGTTCTCGGCGACGACGGCGTCGGCGACCGGATCGAGGGAGAACAGCCCCATCCGCTGGGCCATCCGCACCGGTCCCTCGACGCTGCCCAGCCGGTCCTCCAGCGCGACGAAGTAGGTGTTGGACGAGCGGATCAGGGCCTCGGTCATCGTCAGCGTCGCGGGATAGCGGCCGACGTTCTGCACGATGTAGGGGTCGCGACCGTTCTTGTACACGCGGGACACATAGGGGTCGGTGGTGGTGATCGTGTGCCAGGCCGGGAGACCGCGTTCCAGCGCGGAGGCCGCGACGAACACCTTGTAGGTCGACCCGGCGCCCTGGCTCGCCGCGACGTTGAGGTTCACCGACTCCTGGGCGGGGTCGTTCGGATCGGGGCCGAACACCCGGTTCACGCTCATGGCCAGGACGTGCCCGGTACCCGGTTCCACCGCGGTGAACATGGCGGCCAGGGGGTCGCCGAGGGGGAGGTCGGCGGCGACGGATCGGTCCCCGGTCGCCTGCAGGTCGGGGCGCAGGGTGGTGTGGACGGTCAGCCCTCCGTTGTCGAGCACCGCCTGCGGGATGCCGAGCACCTGGGTGAGCGTGCGCTGCACGTAGTCGCAGAAGAACCCCGCGATCAGCGCATTGGCGCAGCCGTTGCGGGGCGGCTCCGAGGGGACGACGGCGACCGGCTGCACGGTGTTCTCGGCCAGCTCCTGGTCGGTGACGTGACCGAGGTCGTGCATCCGCTCGAGCACCTGGTTCCGGCGCTCCAGGGCGGCCTCGGGATTGACGATGGGGTCGTCGTTCCCCGGCGTCTGCACCAGCCCGGCGAGCATCGCGGCCTGGGGGAGGGTGAGGTCGGCCGCGTTCACGCTGAAGTAGCGCTGGGCCGCCGCCTGCACGCCGTAGGCGCCGCGGCCGAAGTAGACGATGTTGAGGTAGCGGGTCAGGATCTCGGACTTCGAGTACTGCTCCTCGAGGGCCAGCGCGAGGCGCGCCTCGCGCAGTTTCCGGCCGATGCTCTCCTCGGTCGCCGCCTGCCGCTCCTCACCGGTCGCCGCCGCCTGGAGCAGCGTCTGCTTGACCAGTTGCTGGGTGATTGTGGAGCCGCCCTCGACCACCCCACCGGCCAGGACGTTGCGGACCGCGGCCCGTGCCGTGCCCTTCACGTCCAGGCCACGGTGCTCGTAGAACCGCGCGTCCTCGATGTCGACCAGCGCCTGTGTCATCACCGGCGCGATCTGCTCGGCCGTCACCGGCACCCGGTTGTGCCGGTAGAACCAGGTGATCGGCGAGCCGTCGGCCGCCAGGACGACGGTGTTGCCGGCGGGGGTATGGTCACTCAGCACGCCCGGCAGGGGCGCGAGCAGGTCCGCCGAGGAGCGCACGGCCAGGCCGGGGCCGACGACCCAGGGCAGCATCAGTGCCGCCGTCAGTGCACCGGCGAGCGGCGAGCCCACGACCAGCAGCAGCCCGAGCGCCCGCCACCGCGGATGAGCTCGCCTGGACATCGGCCGCCTCGCCCCCTGCCGGCCGGTCCGTCGCGATCGGTCCGGCGCCGGACCTGCGCGTCGTCCGTGTCCGAACCACCGGACGGCGCAATTGGCAGCCTGCCGCGCGAACCCGTTCCGGAACAGATGGTCGGCCGCGACGAGATCCACCCGTGACCGGCGGGCCCACCGGGCTGTCCCGGCGGCGCGCTGTCCGCAGCCGCCGGGACGCCGGGCTCAGGGGCTCAGCGGATCGCGGGGATCTCGCTGGTGCTGGTGGTCGTCAGCGGCGACCACGCGTCGGGATGGGGCCGGCCGGCGTCGACGACCCACGAGCGGGCCGGCGCGCCGGAGTTCCCGCGGCGAGACGTCTCGGGGCGGGCGCTGAGGTGAACGATGAGGGCGAGGAGAACCAGCAGCCCGACGAGGACACCGCCGATGACCAGAAGCGTCGAGAGCATGTACAGAACGTAAGCGGAGGACCGGTCCGTGTCACCGAACGGCAGGGGGCAATAGTTCCCGAAGATCGCCGTTCCGGTTGCCACACTTCGCTGGTTGACGGCGGCGCGACCGCGCTCTACCCCGAGGCCGGCCGCCCCACGGGGTGGTCGTCACTGTAGAGCGCCCCGAGCGGCGCGGGGGTATGCAGGACCGACAGAGAGGGGACCGTCGTGGCCGATCTGCCCGGTACGGCCGGCCGGCTGGTCGGCCTCGTGCTCGGCGCGCTCGCGCGGCTGCGGGGCGGCAGGCCGATGCACCCGCGGGGTGCCGTGTTCTCGGCCGTCCTCGAGCGGCACGGGAACGGAGCCGGTGACCCCGTCGGCGTGCCGTGGCTCGACGCCCCGGCGACGGACGTCGGGGTGGTTCGGCTCTCCCGGGGTGCCGGGCTGCCGGCTCCGCTGCCCGATCTGCTTGGGCTCGCGATCCGGCTCCCGTCGGCGACGGACGCCCCGATCGACCTGCTCCTGTCGACGACGGGCCGAGGGCGGCTGACCCGCCTGCTGCCGGCCCTGCGGCGGGACGCCGCGGCCGTGTACTCCTCGATCATGGGATACCGCTCCGATGTGGGCACCCTGCGCATCGCGGCCCTGCCGGAGTCGGACGGCGTCCCCTCGGAGCCCGAGCAGCTCGCCGAGGAGGTGCCCCGGGAGGGCCTGTCCTTCACGCTGGCGGCCGCGCGCGGCCGGGGACCCTGGGTGCCGTTCGGGCGGCTGGTCCTGGGCGCCCCGGCGGAACCGTTGGACCCCGGCGTCCGCTTCGACGCGGTGCTCAACCCGCCGCCCGGCCTGGTCCCGGACGGTCCGATGGCCCGGTTCCGGGCTCCGGCGTACGCCCGGGCCCGCGCCGCGCACCGGGCCTGAGAGCGGCCCCGGCCGCTCACCCGATGGGGTTCGTCACTGGTTCGGGAGGGGGGACGCCGGGTAGACCGGACGGGATCGCCTCGAAACAGGGGGCCGTCGCCGAACCCGTCGAGCGGCACCGTCGTGCTGTCGCCACGCTCGACCGCACGAGGGGCCGCAACCACCGAGTGACCTGCGCACAGCCTTCCGTCCCGACGAGCTCGGGGCCCGCGGCCGACCGCATCCGCGTCGCCACCATTCCCGCCTCAGGGCTCTACGTCGACGCCGTGCTGCCGGTCGACGTCGTCCGCGTGGGTGCCACCGGGGGTCCCGGCCCGTGGCTGGACGCGACCTACCTGGCGGAGCACGCCCCCGAGGCCGACGTCCTCCATCTGCACACGGGATCGGGGCCGGTGACGGACGCCGCGGTGCAGTGCTGGAGCGAGACGGTGCGGCGCTCGGGGATCCCCCTGGTGGTCACGGTCCACCGCGTGCGGGCCGCGGCGTCGTCCCGGCCGGCGGCGGAGGACGCCCATCTCGATGCGGTCCTGAGCACGGCCGAGGTGGTGCTCACGCTGACCTCGGGGGCGGCCGACGCGATCGGGGAGCGGTTCGGGCGGACGGCGATCGTGGTCGCCCACCCCTCCGTCGCCAGCCCCGACCCGGACCTCGGTGCCGAGCGCGGCCTGGTCGGGCTGCGGCTCCGCGGGGTGCCGTCCCCGGACCAGGAGGGTCTGGTGCGCGCCGCACTGTCCGGCGCCGTGTCGGGCGGTGGGCGACTCCGGGTGCTGGTGGAGGCGGGGACGGACGTCGTGCGCTCCGTCCGCGACCTCGCCGCACGGGAGACGTGCGAACTCGTGGTGCACCGGGCGGACCAGCGGGCAGCGCAGTTCCAGCAGCTGCACGTCGCGGTGCTGCCGGAGCCGTGCGGGTCCCACTCACGGGATCTGGAGATCTGCCGTGACGTGGGGACGCGGGTGGTGACGCCGAGCTGCGGCTGGTTCGCGGGCCAGTGGGGCGAGGTGGTGTCCTACGGCCTGGACGACCGCGGCACCGTGGACCCGGTGTCGCTCAACGCGGCCGTGTCGGCCGCGCTCACCCGCCCGATGCTCCGGCCCGCCGACCGGGAGTGGCGCGAGGAGCAGCGGGCAGCGGTCCGGCGGGTGCACGCGGAGGTGTACCGGCAGGTCGCGGGAGATCGTGCCTGGGCCCGATAGGCCGGGCACGAGAGAGCGGGCGCCCGATCAGCGGCCGGGGAACAGCGTGTGTGGGCAGGGGCGGGGTCGAACCGCCGACCTCTCGCTTTTCAGGCGAGCGCTCGTACCGACTGAGCTACCTGCCCCTCACCGGTGTCTCCACCGGGGAGCGACCCTGACGGGACTCGAACCCGCGACCTCCGCCGTGACAGGGCGGCGCGCTAACCAACTGCGCTACAGGGCCTTGCTGGTGCTGCACGTTCTGGTGGTGCGACTGCTGTCGTGCTGTGCGTGCCCCCAACGGGGTTCGAACCCGTGCTACCGCCTTGAAAGGGCGGCGTCCTGGACCACTAGACGATAGGGGCTCGTGTTCGCCGGGGGCGGGAGAAACAATACATGCCGCCGCTGTCCGGTCCGGCGGGGGGCGGGAAGTGCGAGACTTGGGACCGTGAGCCTCCGGACCCGGGCCGCCGCCCCCGCCGTACCGGCCGCGGTACTGCTGACCGCGGCCCTGACGACGTCCCTGCTGGCCGGTTGCACGGCAGAGGGCGCCGCGGCCACCCTGCCCTCCCCGGGCGGGTCCGCGTCGGAGAGCTCCGCGCCCTCGTCCGCTCCCGGGGAACCGGCCGGGGAGGGCGTCGGGGCCCAGGGGGCGACCGGCACGCCGCCGTTCACCGCGGACACCGAGGCCGACACCGCGGAGGAGTCCTCCGACGCGCTCGTGAGCGTTTCCGACATCCGGATCGGCCGGCACGACGGGTTCGACCGCGTCGTCCTCGAGGCCGGCGGCCGGGGAGAGCCCGGCTGGGACGTGCGGTACGTGGACCAGGCCAGCTCACAGGGCAGCGGGGACCCCGTCGGCGTGGCCGGCGACGCCGTCCTGCAGGTGACCCTGACCGGCGCGGGCCCCTCGATGGACACCGGCATCGACGAGGTCGCCTGGGGCAGGCGGGTCGCCGCCGAGGGCACGGAGGCGGTCACCGAGGTGGTCTACGACGGCATGTTCGAGGGGACGGCGGTCGCGTTCGTGGGCACGACGGCCAAGGAGCCGTTCCGGGTCTACCTGCTCGAGTCCCCGGCGCGCGTGGTGCTCGAGGTCGCGCACGACGACTGAGCCATTGCCTCAGGCCAGGGACGCCGTGATCTCGACGGCGTCCTCGGTGACGCTGGTGCACTCGAGCTGGAGCGGCCCGGCCGTGACGCTCTCGCCCTCCGCGCAGGAGACGTTGGCCCCGGCGACCCCCAGCGACGCCTTGCCGTCCTGGACCCCGCCGAACGTCACCTTCTGGCCGAGGATCTCGGCCTCGGCGCCGTCGCCGGACAGCGTGGCGGTGCAGGAGCTCGTCGAGCACGAGACGTTGTTCGAGCTGAGGGAGCAGCCGGCCAGCGGGGCGAGGGCCAGGCCTCCGGCGAGGAGACCCGCCGCGAGGCGGGCGGTGCGCGGCATCGAGGACATGCCCCGAGCGTAGGGCCGCCCGGTCAACCGGTCTGGGACGCGGGGGCCACGCCGCCGTCGTCCGCGGCGTCCGGCACCGGCGGGCCGGCCGGCGGCAGCACGGTGCGCTGCATCGTCACCTCGGTCTCGCCGAGTCCGGCGAGGGTGATCTCGTCGTAGGCGCGGAGCTCGCCGGTCTCCCGGTCGACGTAGAGGACGGTGCAGGTGAGCGGTTCCGGGAACTCGCCCTGCAGCCCGCGCAGGCCGGCGCCCCCGGTGGAGCCCTGCACCATCAGCAGGGTGCCCTCCTCCAGCTCGCGCACCTCCCGCTCGTGGGTGTGACCGGCCAGGACGACGGGGGCGACGCCGTCCAGCGGGGCCGCCTGCCGCGGATCGTGCACGAGGGCGATCGCCGGCGGCGCCGGCAGCGACTCGGCGAACTCCGCCAGGTCCTGGCCGCTCTCCACCAGCACGTCCTCGCCGGCCTCGTCGTCCCCGGTGCTCTTGTCCGGGGTGAAGCGGGGATCCGGCGTCCCGACGAGGGTCAGGCCGGCCACCGTCGTGGCGGAGCCGTTCAGCACCACGGCGTTCGGCTGCGCGGCGATGAGCGCCGCCGTGGCCGCGGAGTCGTGGTTGCCCCGGATGTATACGTAGGGGACGCCGAGGGTGCCCACGGAGTTGATCAGGCGGTTCTCGGGTGAGCTGCCCCAGTCGGTGATGTCGCCGGTGTCGAGGACGGCGTCGACACCGAACTGCCCGGTCACCTGCTGCACCAGGTCGAACCCGGCGGGGTTGAGGTGCAGGTCGGAGACGTGCAGCAGCGCGACCGTGTCGTCGGTCCCACCGGGCGCGGGCAGCGCGGAGATCGCCGAGTACAGCGATCCGACGTTGGCGACCAGGTCCTCCAGCGAGGCGCGGTAGGCGTCGAAGCGGGCGACGAGGTCCTCCGCGCTGCCGATCAGGCTGTTGGCGTTGACCAGCAGCCCGGTGTACGTGGGCTGGGACAGCGCTTCGGGCCGCCAGGTGGCCGCGCCGAGGCCCGCCGTCCCGAGCAGGAGGACGCCGGCCAGGCCGGCGGCGATGGCCGGTTCCCAGCGGCGCCGGAGGATCACCGCCGACGTGAGCGCCGCCCCGGCGAGGGCGATGAGGGCGGTCCGCCAGACCAGCTCCACCACCGCGTCGCGCAGATCGGCACTCACCTGGTCGACGACCCCGGCCAGCTTCACCGGGTCCGTGGCCAGCGCCTGCGCGCGGACCTGGTCCACCCGCTGCAGCTGGATCTCCAGCTGGAGGGGCCCGTCGTAGACGTCGACGGTCAGGGCACCCAGGGGCGGGAGCGCGACCTGCGCGCCGCCGCCGGCCGGCTGGAAGGCGAGCGTGGCGTCGAAGGGCCCGATCGGTGCCGAGATCCGGGCGAAGAGGAGGACGGCGATCAGCGCTCCGGCGACGGCGATCGCGGCGCGGAGCCCCCACCGGGCGGCGACGCGGACCCTCGGCCCCCAGGGGGACGGCGCGGGCAGGGTCGGCTCGGTCACCTACGCCACGCTACTGAGCGGCGGTCTTCGGAGGTGTCCCGCGACGGTGTGTCAGGCGGTGGTGGGAACGGCCGGACGGAAGATCCAGCGCAGCGCCACGAACCGCAGGAGGCCGATGACGGCGGTCACGGTGGCGACGAGGGTGATCTGCCAGAACGGGTGGGCGGAACCGACGGCGGCGTCCAGCCAGCCCAGAGCGGCGCTGGTCGCGACCAGTCCCACGAACGACACCCCGCCGGCCTCGACCTGGGCGGTCAGGAAGCTGACGCGTCGATCGGCGCGAAAGGTGAGCCGGCGGTGCAGTTCGTTGGCCAGCATCGAGGAGGCCGCCGTCGCGACCACGTGCGCCGGCAGGTAGCCGAGGCTCCGGAGGGAGAGGAAGAGGACGGCGTACAGAGCGGTCGACGTGCCGCCGACCAGGACGAACCGGGTGAACTGCGCCCACGCATCGTCCTGCCGCAGCCGGGTGGCCGTCCGCGCCGCGACGTCCCGACCGTGCTCGACCCGTGCGTGGGACAGGCCGCCGAGGAACTCGATGACCGGCCGGCAGCGGGTCCTGGACGGGCAGGTCACGGGACGCCACTCCTTTCGGTCGCACGGTCAACGTTCCTCTACGAAAAAGCCTCTGTCACGGTCAACATGCCCGAGCTACCTGTGAATTCCCACCGGATTTCCGCAGGATCGCCCGTGTTCTGGTGGGCTGCTTTCGGCGGGCCTGCGCCGGGTAGAGGCGGGCCATGAGCCTCATGGGCATTCTCGACCGGGTGGCGGACGCGGCGGCCCTGGACAAGGTCATCGACCCGGCGCGCCGCGCCGTGCAGGCGGCCCTACCGCAACCGGTGAAGGACTTCCTCCACGGCACCTGGCTGGGGCATCCGGTGCACCCCGTGCTCGTCCACGTGCCGGTGGGGACGTGGGTCTCCGCCGGGTTGCTCGACCTGTACCCGCCGTTCCGGCGTGCGGCGACGGTCCTGATCGGGACGGGCGTCGCAGCAGCGGTTCCGGCGTCGCTGTCGGGGGCGGCCGACTGGTCGGAGCAGGACGTCGGCGTGCGGCGGCTCGGGGCCCTGCACGCGGCGGCGAACACCGCCGCGCTGGGGTTGTACGTCGGGTCGCTGATGGCACGGAAGCGGGGCCGGGGTGCGCTCGGGCTGGTGCTGTCCTACGCGGGGCTGGGGGTGGCGAGCGGATCGGCCGCGGTCGGCGGGCACATGTCCTACGCGCAGTCATCGGGCGCCTCGCACGCCACGACGGCGGCTCGGGCGTTGTCGAAGGACTGGATGGACCTGGGTCCGCTGGACGACCTGCCCGAGGGCCGGCCCGCGCTGCGGACGGGGAAGGGGAGCAGCGTCGCCGTCCCGCTGGCCGTCGTCCGCCGGGGTGCCCGGGTCGACGTCTTCGTCGGCGCCTGCTCGCACCTGTCGGGGCCGCTGCACGAAGGGAAGGTGGAGGACGTGCACGGCCACGCGTGCCTGGTCTGCCCGTGGCACGGCTCGGCGTTCGACCTGGACAGCGGAACGTCCCGGCGGGGACCGGCCGCCAACGGCCAGGAGAAGCTCGAGGTCCGGATGGAGGCGGGCAGGGTCATGGCGCGGCTGCCGGCCCGCAGCCGGTAGGGCCGCGAAAGAGGGCCGGCCCGGCCGCCCCGGGGGGAACGGGTCGGCCGGGCCGGGGTTCAACCCGCCGGGGGCGTTGCAGCGCCGGGCGGAAGATCTTCGGTGGGGGCAGGCGACATTGCCCGGTCCCCCCGACCGGAGCGATGATCACCGTACGTAAAGGCAACAGTCTTAAGGCATCCCCTGATCGGGGGACATTCGCGCGGCTTCGTGACGCAGCGCACACGCCCGCGGGTTCACCGGGCTACCGCAGCGGGCATCGAGAGCGGGTGTTCTTCCTCTTCTCGAACCGGCTCGGCTGCCTCGGGTCCCTCGCGCTGTCCGCGATCCTGACCCTCGTGCTGCTCCTCGTGCTCGACGTCCTGTGACAGGAGGGGCCGCCGTCGGTCTGCCAGACTCGGGCCGCACCGGGGCCTCTAGCTCAATTGGCAGAGCAGCGGACTTTTAATCCGCGGGTTGTGGGTTCGATCCCCACGGGGCCCACCGAGCTGGACCTACACGACGTGGTGTTGCTCCGCCTGATGCTCGACCTGCGGCTTCGGGCGGTGGCGACAGTGTTTCGCTGACGCGGCCCGAGGCCGGTCACGCCGGCCCCGAGCCGAGAGGACGTGCCTCTACACACCGGCGAACGCGACAAGCGGATGACTCCGGCCCGCCGTCGCAGTCCATCCTGTGTGCGCGACGCAGGAGGAGCGGACTCCGATGGACGGACCAAGCTGACCAGGTCGTGGGTGATGGGCGGCGTGCGGACAGGCGGCCCGTCGGCCGTGACGGACGGTTTCTGACATGGCAGCGATCGAGGACGTTCGGCCGCTGGGCGCCGAACTGGAGCGCTCGTACCAGGTGTACGGACACGGCAGATTGAAGTTCCGCGTCGGGCAGATCGTCTACGTGGCGTTCTCCCTGGATGGGAGCGTGATGGGCTTCGCGTTCCCCAAGGAGGAGCGGGCGGCGCTCGTCCTGAGCGAGCCGCACAAGTTCCAGCTGCCGGCGGCGTCGGACCTGCGCTTCAACTGGGTCCACGCCCACCTTGCTGCACTGGACCCCACCGAAGCCCGCGAGCTCGTCGTCGATGCGTGGCGCATGGTCGTCCCCAAGAAGGTCTCCGCCGCCTACGACCTCGTCCATCCCGTCGGCCCGGGCTGAAGCCCGGGCTCCGTGACGACTCCCGTCAGGCTGATCCTCGCTCTCTGCGCAGCCCTCGGCGGTTTCGCCCTTTCAGGAGCCGATGGACTGCGACCGCCGTGAGTCCTTGGTCAGCGCGCAGCCTCACCGGGCTGGTCCAGCTCGCGGCCGGCGGCTTCGAGCACGGCCTCGCGCACGCGGTCGAGCGTGGCGGAGCGCAGCCGCCACTGCTGCCAGTACAGGACGACGTCCACCGCGCAGGCCGGGTCGAGTCCGACCAGCTCCGACGTGACCCCGCGTGCCTGCTGGTCGGGCACCATGCCCCAGCCCAGGCCCAGGGTGACGGCGGCAACGTAGTCCGCCGAGGCGGGCACGTAGTGCACCGGTGGGGCGGCGTCGGAACCGGCCCGCGCGTGCAGGTAGCGGTGCTGCAGGTCGTCCTTGCGGTCGAAGACGACGACCGGGGCTCGGACCAGCGCCTCCGGGGTGGGGCCGGCGGGGAACCAGCGCCGCCGAAAGGCGGGGGTGGCCATCGGCCGGTAGCGCATGCCGCCCAGGCGGGTGGAGGAGCAGCCGGGCACCGGGTCGGCCTCCGCGGTCACCGCCGCCATGACCGTGCCCGCGCGCAGCAGGGCGCTCGTGTGCTCCTGGTCCTCCCGGTACAGGTCGAAGCAGACGTCGCCGGCCAATGGCGCCAGTGCGGGCAGGACCCAGGTGGCCATCGAGTCGGCGTTGACCGCGATCGGCAGAGTGGGCACGAGGTCGGGGAAGGGTTCCCCACCGAGCTCGCGGGCGACGTCGGCGGTGAGGAGATCGACCTGCCGGGCGAGTCGGAGCACCGCCTGTCCCGACTCGGTGACCTGCACCGGCTTGGTCCGGATCAGCAGGATCCGGCCGGTCGCGACCTCCAGGGCCCGCAACCGCTGGCTGATCGCCGATGGAGTGACATGCAGGGCCCGGGCGGCCGCCTCCAGCGTGCCCCCGCGGACGGTCGCGTCGAGTGCCCGCAGCTGGCTCAGGTCCAGGTCCATGAACAGCGACGCTAACGCCGCATCAGAATCATGAGCTGGACCCTGGCAGAACGACTTCCTACCGTCGACGGCGTGCTGACCACCCCGGCCCTGTTCGCCGCCGCCTCCGGGCTCGCGCTCGGTCTGGGGCTCATCGTGGCCATCGGCGCCCAGAACGCCTTCGTGCTGCGCCAGGGATTGCGAATCGAGCACGTGGCCGCGGTGGTCGCGGTGTGCGCCCTGTCCGACATCGCGCTGATCGCCGCCGGGGTGCTGGGCGCCGGCGCGGCCCTGGCCCGGCTGCCGTGGCTCGTCCCGGTGGTGTGCTTCGCCGGGGCGGCGTTCCTGCTCTGCTACGGCGTGCTGGCGGCGCGCCGCGCAATGAAGCCGGCCGCGCTGCTGCCGGACGCCGCCGGCGCACGCACGGGTCTCGCGGTCACCGTCGGCACCTGTCTGGCGCTGACCTGGCTCAACCCGCACGTCTACCTGGACACGGTGGTCCTGCTCGGCTCCATGGCCTCGACCTACGGGGATCACCGATGGCAGTTCGCCGCCGGGGCCGCGCTCGGCAGCGCCGCGTGGTTCACCGGCCTCGGCTACGGCGCCCGCCTGCTCCGGCCGGTGTTCGCACGGCCGGCGGCCTGGCGGATCCTCGACGGCGGCATCGCCGCGGTCATGTCGGCCCTCGCCGTCTCCCTGGCTGTCCGCGGCGTCGGCGGGGCCTGAATCCGGCAGCGGCCGTTGCTGCTCGCATGCAAGAGTCCGGTGCCGCAGTCGCAGCCCGCGAACGTGAGGGAGGACCCGTGATCGACGTCGAGCTCCCGCCCGGACCCGCCGCGGGCGCGCTCGCCCGCGGGTTCGCCACGTGCCTGGCGTCGGTCACCGAGATGCCGGTGGCCGACCTGCCGCTGCCCGACGACGACCTGACGCACGCCCTGGGCGCCTGGCGGAGCTGGCTGGCCGAGCACGGATCGGGCCTGGTGCCCATCGCCGACCCCGTGCACTTCCAGTGGGCCGGATGGTGGATCGCCGTCGTGGCGAACCCGCCCGGGACGGACGTGGCCGTGCTCGCGTTCGGCACACCGCCGGGCGTCGTCCTCAGCCCGCAGGCGCCCGCGCTGCTGGGTCGGGCCACCGCGGACCTGCGCATTCGCGAGGCCTACGCCGTCGCCTCCCTCGACCCGGTGCTGCACCGGCAGCCGGCCGGAGCAGAGCTGCGCGGCACCGTCGAGGGCCTCGCCGTGGCGCCTGCCGCGGAGGCGCCGATGCAGCTGCTCGAGGTCGCGCAGGCCCGCGCGGGCCACGGGTTCGAGGGGGACCGCTACGCGGCGGGAGCCGGCACGTTCAGCTCCCGCGGCGGACGGCGGCCCGGCTACGACCTGACCCTGATCGCCGCCGAGGTCCTCGACGAGATGGCCACGGCCGGGCAGCCGCTGGAGTTCGCCGGCACGCGCCGCAACGTCCTCACCCGCGGCATCGACGTCAACGCCCTCGTCGGGCGGCGCTTTCGCATCGGGGACGTGCTCTGCGAGGGACGCCGGCTGTGCGAGCCCTGCGTCCACCTCGACCGGCTCAGCGGACCGGGGATCCTGCGGCCGCTGATCCACCGCGGCGGGCTGCGGGCCGACGTCCTCACCGACGGGGAGATCCGTCTGGGGGCTCCGGTCCGCTCCGTCTGACCGACGACAACCACTTCGGGGGAGATTGCACGACACTCGGCGTGTATCGATTGACTTTCGATAGACATCCCGTGAGAGTCGATCGCATGACGCACTTGCGCCGCGTGGTGCTCCCCCTCCGGATCCTGCTTGCGATCGTCTTCGCAGCCCTGCTGGTCGCCCAGATCTGGGCGGTGCCCGGGCTGTTGCCCGACCTGGCGGAGCCGACGCTGGAGCGGCAGCTCATGCGGTGGACGATGCTGGCGGTCTCGGTGCTGGGACTGGTGTGCGTCCAGGCCGTCATCGTGTGCACCTGGACGTTGCTCACGCTGGTCACCCAGGACCGGATCTTCAGCGCGAGCGCGCTGCCGTGGGTGAACGCGATCGTGTGGGCGATCGCCGCGGGCTGGACGATGCTCTTCGGCACCCTCGTCTGCGCCTACTACTTCATCATCGACGAGGTCAGCGACGATCCGGTGCTGCCGGCGCTCCTGCTGCTGTTGCTGCTCGTCGGTGCCGTCCTCGGGCTCCTCATGGTCATCATGCGAGCCCTGCTGCGGCAGGCGACGACGCTGCGGGCCGACATGGAAGCGGTCATCTGATGGCCATCGTCGTGCGCATCGACGTGGAACTCGCCAAGCGCAAGATGAGCGTCGGCGAGTTCGCCGAACAGGTCGGGCTCACCCCGGCGAACGTCGCCGTCCTGAAGAACGGCCGTGCCAAGGCCGTCCGCTTCAGCACCCTGGAGGCGATGTGCCGGGTGCTCGACTGCCAGCCCGGCGACCTGCTCGAGTGGGTCGAGGACAACCAGGCCGCGGCGCACGGGGTCAGCCGATGATCGAGGTCCGGGGCCTGACGAAACGCTTCGGCGACGTCCTCGCCGTCGACGACCTCAGTTTCGACGTCGAGCCGGGCAAGGTCACCGGCTTCCTCGGGCCGAACGGCGCCGGGAAGTCCACGACGATGCGGATGATGCTCGGCCTCGACCGGCCCACCGCGGGACGGGCACTGGTGAACGGGCGGTCGTTCGCGACGCTCGCGGAGCCCCTCCGCGAGGTCGGCGCGCTCCTCGACCCCGGTTCGCTGCATCCGGGCCGCACCGGCCGCAGCCACCTCCGCGTCGCCGCCCGGGCGAACGGGATCCCGCAGCGTCGCGTCGACGAGGTCATCGAGCAGGTCGGACTCGGCTCCGCGGCGCGCCGACGGATCAAGGGCTACTCGCTCGGCATGCGCCAGCGTCTCGGGATCGCGGCGGCACTCCTGGGCGATCCCCGCGTGCTGCTCTTCGACGAACCGATCAACGGCCTGGACCTGGACGGCGTCCGCTGGATCCGCGGACTCCTGCGCTCCCTCGCCGACGAGGGGCGCACCGTGCTGGTATCCAGCCACCTGATGAGCGAGATGGAGCAGACCGCCGACCGTCTGGTGGTCATCGGCCGGGGTCGGCTCATCGCCGACGCGACGACGGGGGAGATCCTGCGCGGGCTCGGGCATCGCCAGGTCCGCGTCCGGACGTCGCAGCCGGATGAGCTCCTCGCCCGGCTCGGGGAACACGGCCTGACGGCGCAGCGCCTCGACGGTCACGAGCTGCAGGTCGAAGGCGGCACGGCCGAGGACGTCGGCGAGCTCGCGAACGCGTTCTCCATCCCGCTGCACCACCTGTCCGAGGTGCAGCAGTCGCTGGAGGCCGCCTACCTCGAGCTGACCGGCGACAGCGTGGAGTTCCACGGCGGCGTCCGGCAGCCTGTGCACACGACGGAGGCAGCGCTGTGACGGCTCTCCCGACAGCCCCCGCCATGCGGCCATCGGCTGCCGACGTCTCCGGGGGACGCGTGTTCGTCCGCACCTGTGCTGCCGAGTGGACCCGGCTGTGGACGGTCCGGACCACCTGGGGGTTCCTGGCGGCGGCAGCCGTGGTGATGGTCGGGATCGGCACCATCGCCGGCTTCGAGGCCGCCGCTGAGCCGGTTCCTCCCCAGGGGGAGCCGGCGTGGGCAGTGGTGCCCTTCGCCGCCATGCCGGCCCAGTTCGCGCTCCTCTCGCTGGCCCTCCTCGCGGTGACGGCCGACTACGCGACGGGCGGGATCGTCCCGGCGCTGCAGTGGACGCCGCGTCGCGGCGTCCTCTTCCTCGCCCGGACGGTCGTGGCCGTCGGCCTCGCCACCGGCCTCGGTGTGCTGCTGGGGTGCGGCTCCGCACTCGCGGCTCTCGCGGCGGCTCCGGGACTCGGTCTCCCGTGGGACGTCGGCCTCGACGTTCTCGGCACCGTCGCCTTCGTGTTCGCGGCCGGCACGGCGCTCGCCGTCGGGCTCGGCTTCCTGCTGCGCAACACCGCCGGCGCCCTGGTCACCGGGTTCCTGCTGATGCTGCTCCTCCCGGTGCTGCTCCCGCAGTTCGGCTACGAGTGGATGTCCTCGTTCGCCTCGGTCCTGCCCGGGTCCGGCGCGGCGTTCCTCCTGCTCGGGGAGGTGCCGAGGATGACGGAGGCGTCGTCCGTCACGGCCCTGCTCGCCTGGGCCGGCGGCGCGCTGCTGCTCGGCTGGGTGCGGCTGATCCGCAACGACGCGAACCGGTGACCGGATCCGGCGAGGACGCATCGCCTCGGGGCGCCGAGACCGTCGACGTGCTGGTCGTGGGTGCCGGACTGGCGGGGCTGCACACCGCCACGCTGCTCGCGAAGCGCGGCCACGACGTCCTGCTGGTCGAACGGCGACCCACGCTCACCGGCGCCGTCCGCACCACCGGGATCTTCGTGCGGAAGACGCTCGACGACTTCCCGTTGCCTCCCGAGTGCCTCGGCCCGCCGATCCGGCGCGTCATGCTCTACCCGCCGAGCCTGCGTCGTCCGGTGACCCTGGACAGTGCGCGCGACGAGTTCCGGGTGGGGGACATGGGGCCGCTGTACGTGGCAGCGGGACGCGCCGCGGTCGGGGCTGGCGTCCGGGTGGCGCTCGGCACCCGCTACGACGGTCGCCGGGGCGGCGACGTCCTCCTGGTCGGGAGGAACGGGCCGGCCAGGGTGCGGGCACGGTTCGTCGTCGGCGCCGACGGAGCCCGCTCGCGGGTCGCCCGCGATCTCGCCCTGGACCGCAACCACCACCTGCTGATCGGCGCCGAAGAGGTCTTCGACGTCCCCGGCAGCGACGAGCCCCCGACGTTCCACTGCGTGCTCGACCCCTCGCTGGCGCCCGGATACCTGGCCTGGGTGGTCAACGACGGCCGGCATGCCCACGTCGGCGTGGCCGGCTATGCCAAGCGCTTTCCCGACGGTCTGCGCCGGGCCTTGGAGAGGTTCGGCGCGTCGGCGCCCGGACTCCCCGTCGACCGTCCTGCCGAGGTCGAGCGGCGCGGGGGACCGATCCCCGTCGGCGGTCTGCTGCGCCGGATCAGCTGCGCCGACGGGCTGCTCGTGGGGGACGCCGCGGGGGCGGTCTCCCCGCTCACCGCCGGTGGCCTCGATCCGTGCCTGCGGCTGTCGGAGCTCGCCGCGGACGTCCTCGACGACGCCCTGCGAACCGGGCGGCCGGACGCGTTGGAGCACTACGACGGAGCCGCCCTCCGTGCCCGCTTCCGGGGAAGGCTGCTGCTGCGCCGGGGGCTGGCCCAGGTGCGCACGCCCGCCGCAGCGGCGACGGCGTTTCCGCTGCTGCGCACGCCGTTCGGGCAGGCCGCGGCCCGCCGCATCCTCTTCGGGGACCGATCCTTCCCCACCCCGCGACCGGCCCTTTCGTGACGGTGCCGGCGGCCGGGCGACACGCCCGTCGCCGGCCGCACGGGACGGGATCGCTGCGGGCTGCGCGGCCTCGTTCACGCTCGCCGATGGTCGCTGCTGTCGACATGTAGCTGTGGAACGAGGTCGTCACCGTCCCCGTTCGGCGCCCAGGCAACGATTCGGGAACGCGGCGTCCCGGCGCGGCGACGGGAGCGCGGGACCGGGGGCCTCAGCGCATACCTTTCCTGCACACCGCGCACATGGATGGGCGTGGGTGGCCGGCGCACTTCCCCAGTGCTGGCCGTTTCCAAGGAGTGGTTGTTCGTGAGTGCTGTGTCGAGCGGTGGCGTGGTCCTGGATGGCGTCGGCCAGGGTTGGTGGTTGGTCGCCTCGGAGGACGACGGTTCCCGGCGGGTCGTCGGCGGGCCGTTCCCGCAGCGCACCGACGCGAGCTGGGCCGCCGGTGCGCACGCGGACCGCGGGTCCGGCAGCGTCCGGCCCGTCTACGGGGTGCGCCGCGCCGACGGCGTGCTCCATCACCGGCCCTCACCGCAGGAATGGGCGTGGCTCGCGCACCTGGGCGGGCAGCTCGACCGGCTGCCCGAGGACTGGGACACCGGGCTCTCGGACGACGACCCGCTGGCCACCCTCGTGGTCGAGGTCGCGGCGGCGCTGGCCGAGGCCGGCCTGCCGCTGCACGACTCGACCGGACCCGACCGCGAGGCCGGGGGCGCCTGCCTGACCCCCGAGACCGGACTGGGCATCGTCCTCACCTGGCGGCAGCACGACCGGATGAGCGTCGATCAGCTCCACGGCGCCGCGGCCGACACGGCGGTGCAGCGGGTGATGAACACGGCGCTGGCCGAGGTGCTCCGGGCACGAGGCTTCGTCGTCGACGCGTTCGGTGGCGCGAGCGGCCACGTCATCCGCCTGGCGGACTGACCTTCCATTCCTGCCGCCCCGCCGGACGACCCCGCGCCTCACCAGGAGGGCGTGGTCAGCCCGTATCGCGTGATGACGTCGGGTATCCAGTCCGGCTCCCCCAGCTGGAGCCCGTAGGCATCCGCGAGGGCGATGAAGTCGGGGAGCTCGGCCGTGCCCGTGGCCGCCAGTTCGGCCACGTCACGGAAGAACAGCTCGAACCCGGCCGGGCTGATGATCTCGATCATCCGCGCAGGTACCGGGCCGGCATTCCACATGGCGTGGAGCTCCCCGCGCGGCTTCGTGATGTAGCCGCCGGGACCGAGAACCACCTCCCGATCGCCCGACCGGAAGCCGATCTCGCCCTCGGTGACGATCGAGTACTCGTCCTCGCGCGTGTGCAGGTGCGCCGAGACCAGCGTGCCGACCTCGAACGGGTGCTCGACGACGGCGATGGACCCGCCGGTGTCCTCGCCCCAGAGCTTGAACGCCACCCCGAGGCCGTCCCCGAGGTCCTCAACCCGTCCTTCCCCCGGCCGCACGATCGTCAGCGGCGGCGGCGCGACGTCTTTCATGTCGCTCCCCTCACGCTCGTTCCGGCCGAGACGTCATCGTGCTCGTCCACCGGCGGAGTCGTCGAGGGGTCCGGCTCCGGACCGAGGATCCGGCCCACGTGTCCGGTGGGTCAGGGTGCGGCGGGAACCGGTCGTGGCTCGGGTCCGTCGGCAGCGGCGCACTGCTCGATGCCGGCCGGCTGGACCTCCGGGGCCTCGAGTCCGGCGTCGTAGAACACGGACCTGCCGCGGCCGCTCCGCTTGGCGGTGTACATCGCGAGGTCGGCCCGCCGGATGAGCGTGTCGATGTCGGTGTCGGGGCCGCCGAAGGAGATGCCGATGCTGGCGCCGACCTTGGCGGTGCGTCCGCCCCCGAGCTCGATCGGCAGGTCCAGCTGCTCCCGCACGCGGGCGAGCACCTGGTCGACCCCGACCGCGTCGATCGGGCCGTGCAGCAGCACCGCGAACTCGTCGCCACCGAGGCGGGCGGCGGTGTCGGCGGTGCGCACCGCCTCGTGCAGGCGCTGCGCGAACACCTTCAGCAGCAGGTCGCCGGCCTGGTGGCCGTAGGTGTCGTTCACCGGCTTGAAGCCGTCGAGGTCGAGGTAGAGCACCGCGGGCCACTGGCCGTTGCGGCCGGCCAGGTTGAGGCCGTTCTCGGTCCGGTCGAGGAACAGCGTCCGGTTGGGCAGCTGGGTGAGCGGGTCGTGCATCGCCGCGTGCCGGAGTTCCTCCTGCAGCTCGATGATCCGCCGCAGGTCGGTCTCGAGGCGGCCCCGGTCCAGCGAGGTGGCCACGTGCCGGGCGAAGGTCTCCAGCAGCTCGAGGTCGCTGCTCGTGAACGTTCCGACGTCGCCGAGGCGGCCGGAGACCAGCAGCAGGCCCTGGACGCGGCCCTCGGTGCTGAGCACCGACACCATGGCGTCCTTGAGGGCGTGCCGGGCGGTGTACCGGTCCAGCTCGGCGCCCGCATCGAGGCCGGTGCGGGTGGTGGGCACGCCGGTCGTCTCGGCCCAGGTGACGAGCCGGTCGGCGTCCTCGCGGTGCTCCAGGGGCAGCAGGGCGAGCGGCTTCTCCCCGTCGCGGCTGCGGCTGAGGGTCGGGACGGCGTCCTCCTCGCCGAAGAGGACGAGCTCCGCCCCGTGCGCCCGGAAGGCGCCGCGGACCGCGGTGAGGAAGTCGGTGAGCGCGGTGGGTGCGTCGTCGCTGTCGTACAGCAGCGAGGTCACCTCGTGGAGGAGCCGCAGGTTGTTCTGCTGCTCGCGGGCCCGGGTGTAGGCGCGGTAGGCGGCGATGAGCAGGACGGACGGCAGAGCCAGGAGCCCGAGCGAGGCCGGGTTCTGCATGGCGGTGGTCGCCACGAGCAGGCCGACCGCCGCGACCCCCAGGGCGAACGCGATGGACAGGCCCAGCATGCGGGGCAGTCCGGCGACGCCCTGCGCGCCCTCGGACAGCCACATCACCGCGAAGACGCACGCGGAGACGGTGAGCGTGGAGACCGTGACGCCGGCCAGGGCGGCGACCCAGCTCCAGCTGCCCGACAGGACGGTGTCCTGCGAAAGCACGGTGAAGACGGTGGTGGCCAGGCAGCCGGCGAGGGCGTACTGCGCCAGGTTGAACGCGAACTTGACGCTGAACTGGCGCCGCTGCAGGAGCAGGGTCAACCCCACGCCGGCGACCTGCGCCGTCACGAGGGTGGCCGGTTCGATCAGGTAGAGGCCGGCGACGAACGCCAGGTCGGTGAGGGAGAGGGAGTGGGAGTCGCGCTGCAGCTGGACGTGGACCACCAGGAACTCGCTGGCGGCGAACAGGGCGACCCAGGCCGGCCACGGCAGGTCGAGCGGTGCGTCCGGCCCCGGGAGATCACGGACGACGGCGACGAACATGGCCACTGCCGCGGCGCCCAGGAGCGTGACGAACAGCCCCACGCGAGCCCCGGCGTTCAGCCGGGACAGCAGCGGTCGCACTCCCGTGCCCGCTGCCGAACTCTTCGCCATGTCTGTGCCCTGCCGTCTGCTCGAACCGGTCGTTGCCCATGTGTTCGGCAGGTGGCCGGAGAAGCTGTACGCGGGGGCGGCGAACTCGCCGCCGGTGTCACTCGTACGGGCAACTCGCCTTGACACGCCTGCGCGTCGACGCCTCAGGACGCGGCGCGAGCCGCCCGCACCGGGGGCGGCGGGACCAGCAGTGCCCGCCGCCGGCGCAGCCGGGCGGGCAGGCGCGCGCCGGCGGCCGAGGTCCTGCCGAGGGCGGAACTGGAACGGTCACTGCCATGAGCGGTGTGGTCGGTCACGGGACTCCTCGATGCTGCGGTGGGAGTCCGATCGTGGCCGCCGGGTATGACAATTCGCCCTGAGCGGCCTGTGCATCGGCGGTCAGCTGTCGAGGAACTCCTCGATCACCGGCGCGAGGTCGTGCGATTCGGTGACCAGCGCGATGTGCCCGCCCGAGTACACGTGCAGCGTGGCGTCCGGGATCAGCCGGGCCATGATCCGCGCGTTCATCACCGGGATGATCGGGTCGTCGTCCCCGGCGACGATCAACGTCGGCTGCCGGATCAGGCGCAGGAACGGCAGGCTGCTCCAGCCCGAGGTCGCGGCCAGCTGGTAGTAGTAGCCGCGCCGCGGGCCTAACCGCGTCGCCGAGTGCAGCACCTTCGCGGCCCGCTCGGGATGGGTGCGCATCGTGCCGCCGTAGATCTCCCCGGCGATGCTGCGCGCGTAGTCCGGGTCCCGGTGCCGCCGGGGCGTGAGCATCTTGGCCAGCACCCGGGGGTCGGCCGGCACCATGAGGGTGCCCGTGCCGGTCCCGACGAGCACCAGCCGGCGGACCCGGCGCCGGTGCTGGACGGCGAAGTGCTGTGCCAGGCCACCGCCCCACGACAGCCCGAGGACGTCGACCTGCCCCTCGAACCCGAGCCGGTCCAGCACGGCGGCCACCACCGGGGTGAAGGTCGCCAGCACGTACGGGACGACGGGCCGTGGCGAACCACCCACCCCGGGGACGTCGAACCGGATCACCGTCCGCCGGGTGTCGAGCGCGTCGACGAACGGCTGCAGCACCTCCAGGCTGGCGCCGATCCCGTTCATCAGCAGGAACGGGGGCAGGGAGGGGTCCGTCCCCCGCCGGACCGAGACCCGCAGGGTCCGCCCGGCCGCGGTCACCTGCCGGACGACCTCCCCGTGCCCGGGGTCGGGCGGGAAGGTCCTACTTGTCGAAGACATACGTGCCCGGGGCCTCGGCCAGCACGTCGAGCGGGCCACCGAGGGACGTCGGTGCGGGCACTTCCTCGCCGCTGCGGTCCCCGAGCCAGTCCATGAAGTCCGGCCACCACGAGCCCTGCACCGTCTCCGCGCTCGTCAGCCAGGCGGCCGGCTCCGCGGGCGTCGAGTCGGAGACCTGGAACGTCGACTTCGGGTTGCCCGGCGGGTTGACCAGCGAGGCGATGTGCCCGTTGGTCGAGAGGATGAACCGGCTCTCCCCGCCGAGCAGCTGGGTGCTGCGGTAGCAGGCCTGCCACGGGCAGATGTGGTCGGCGATCCCCGCGGTGATGTAGGAGTCGACGGTCACCGTTGACAGGTCCACCGGCGTGCCGAGCATGGTGGCCCGGCCCGGCTCGGTGAGGGTGTTGCCGATCGAGATGTCGATGAAGTCGCGGTGCAGGCCAGCGGTCATCCGGGTCGTGTCGGAGTTCCAGAACAGGATGTCGAAGTTCGGCGGCCGCTTGCCCTGCAGGTAGTTGTTCACCCAGTAGTTCCACACCAGGTCGTTGGGCCGCAGCCAGGCGAAGACCTCGGCGAGCTGGGCGCCGTCCAGGTAGCCCTTCTTGCGGGACTTCTCGGTGGCGGCCTTGACCGACTCCTCGTCCATGAGCGCGGCGATGGTGCCCGCCCGCGCCCAGTCCAGCACGGTGACGGCCAGGCTGAACGCGGCCACCCGGTCCTGGCGTCCGGTGGCAGCCAGGTGGGCCAGCACCATCGCGGTGATGATCCCGCCGGAGCAGAAGCCCTGGAGCGTCACCTTGTCGCTGCCGGTGACCTGCTCCACGGCGTCCATCGCGTCGATGACGGCCTGGCCGTAGGTGTCCATGTCCCACTCGGCGTGCCGCTCGTCGGGGTTGCGCCAGGACATCATGAAGACCTGCTGGCCGCTGGCGACGTAGTGCTCGACGATGCTGCGGCCGGGGGCGAGGTCGGCGACGTAGAACTTGTTGATCGTCGGCGGGACCATGACCAGCGGGACGGCGCGGACCTTCTCCGTCGTCGGCGTGTACTGGATCAGCTCGAAGACCTCGGTCCGGAAGACGACGGCCCCCGGGGTGTTGGCGAGATCCTCGCCCACCGAGAACGCGTCCGGGTCGACCATCGACGGCACCCGCGGGGGCTTCGCCAGGTCCGACACCATCTGCTTCACCCCGCGGACGGCGCTCTTCCCGCCGGTGTCGATCGCCGCCTTCAGCGACAGCGGGTTGAGCACCGGGACGTTGCTGGGGGCCAGGGCGTCGACGAGGTTCGTGGCCGTGAACCGGATCCGCTCGTCGTCCTGCCAGTCGAGGTCGGCGTCCTCGATCAGCTCCCAGGCCGTGCGCGCGGTGGCCAGGTGCAGCTGCATCGCGCGGCGGAGCAGCCCGTTGCCCGACCATGCGGGATCGGCGAAGCGACGGTCCTTCTTGGCGGGTGCGAGCTCCGAGCTGCCCTTGGCGATGCGCGCGACCTCGCGGGCCAGTTCACCGGCGCGGCCGGCCACCGTCTTCGGCTGCCGGGCGAGTGCCGACCCGAAGCGCAAGGCCGTGCCGGCCGGCGGGATCAGCCGGCGCAGCGGCCCCTGTGCGGCGTCCACCAGGAGCATGTCCAGCCCCATGACGGCCTCGGACGCCTCGGACGCCCCGTCCGCGGCGGCCGGGGACGGGGCGTCGGCGCGCTTCTGTCCGTTCGACGCCGCCTTGTCCGACACCGCCTGGTCGGACGCCGCCTTGTCCGACGCCGCCTGGTCCGGAGCGGCCTCGTCGGATACCGCCTTGTCCGTCGCCGGCGTGCCCGGCGCCGGCGTGCCCGGGTCCGCCTTCTTGGCGGCCGGCTTCCGTCCGGAGGACCGCGTGGCCTTGGTGCCGGCGGGGCCGGATGCGAGCTGGGTCATGCCGGATCTCCTCGGTGCGCTGCGGTGCCGGCGCGCGTGGGGGAGGTCGTCGTGCCCCGCCCCCGGCACGGTGTAACCGCGTCCACTGTTCCATAGGGTCGGCCACCCGGCAGGGCGTCAGGGGCAGGAGCAGCCCCATCAGGAGACTCCGGAGGGGGCCTCGGGCGGCGCCGGCCGTCGGCCGGCGCATGGGACGCGCTGACCGATCCCGAGCTGCCGGAACGACCGCTCAGACGATGGCGCCGCGCCCGGTGATCGCCCGTCCGACGATGAGGGTGTTGACCTCCCGGGTGCCCTCGTAGGAGTAGATCGCCTCGGCGTCGGCGACGAACCGGCCCACGTTGTGCTCCAGCAGGATGCCGTTGCCGCCCATCAGCTCGCGGGCCCAGCCGACGGTCTCCCGCATCCGCACGGTGCTGAACGCCTTGGCCAGCGACGCCTGCTCGTCGGTCATCCGGCCGGCGTCCTGCAGCTGCGAGAGCCGCATGCACAGGGCCGCGGACGCCGTGATGTTCCCGAGCATCCGCACGAGCAGGTCCTGGACCAGCTGGAAGCCGGCGATCGGCCTGCCGAACTGGGTGCGCTCGTTGGCGTACCGGAGGGCGTGCTCGTAGGCGCCGCGCGAGCAGCCGACCGCCGACCACGCGACACCGGCGCGGGTCATCTTCAGCACCCTGGCGGTGTCCTTGAAGCCGTTGGCCTCCTGCAGCCGGTTCTCCTCCGGCACACGGACGCCGTCGAGCGTGATCAGCGCGTTCTGCACCGCGCGCAGGGCGATCTTGTCCTCGAGGTCGACGGTGGAGAAGCCCTCGGTGCCCTTCTCCACGACGAAGCCGAGCACCCGCTGCGTCTCGACGTCCTGCGCCCAGATGATGACCAGGTCGGCGAAGCTGGCGTTGCCGATCCACTTCTTCTGGCCGTCCAGCACCCACGTGTCGCCGTCCCGGCGGGCCCTGGTCTGCAGGCCGCGGGCGACGTCGGAGCCGGAGTCGGGCTCGGTCAGGCCGAACGCGCCGATCAGCTCCATCCGGGCCATCGCGGGCAGCCAGCGTTCCTTCTGCTCCTCGGAACCGCAGAGGTAGATGCTGCCCATCGCGAGGCCGCCGTGGACGCCCATGAACGTGGAGATCGACGGGTCGCCGCGGGAGAGCTCCATGGCGATCATGCCGTCCAGCAGCGTGGACTTCCCGGGGCAGCCGTAGCCCGAGTACGGGGTCCCCGCGATGCCCAGCTTCGCGATCCCCGGGATGAGGTGCCGGGGCGTCTGGGCCTTCGTCCAGTACTCGTTGATGATCGGCTGGACCTCGGTGTCCATGAACTCGCGGACCCGGTGCAGCACCGCTCGGTCGTCGTCGTCGAGCAGAGCTTCCAGGTCGTAGAAATCGGAGGTCACGGGCGGGGGAGTGCTCGGCACGACTGCCTCCTCGCAGCAGGGACGTGCCGCCGCCCCTACCCGCCGGTGCCGGAGCCAACCGGACACCGGCAGGGAGGTGGTCGGTCAGGTCGTCTGCTGGGGCTTCGGGTCGTCCCGGGCGTCGAGCTGGATCTCCTTGTCCGCCCGCGGCACGCCCTCCTTCAGCTCCTTGGTCCGCTCGATCTCGGCGTCCAGCTCGATGCCGAACAGCAACGCCACGTTGATCAGCCAGAACCAGATCAGGAAGATCACGACGCCGGCGAGGGCGCCGTAGGTCTTGTCGTAGCTGCCGAAGTTGCCCACGTAGAAGGCGAACAGGGCCGACGCCACGATGGCGACGAGGATCGCGACCCCGGCACCGGGGCTCACCCACTTGAAGCCACGCAGCTTCACGTTCGGCGTCGAGTAGTAGAGGACGGCGATCATCAGCGCGAGGATGACCAGCATCACCGGCCACTTCACGACGTTCCAGATCGTCAGCCCGGTGTCACCGACACCGATCGCCTGCGCCACGGCGTCCACCACGGGTCCGCTCAGCACCAGCATGGCCAGGATCAGGGCGGCGAACAGGATGCCGATCAGGGTGACCAGCAACTGCAGCGGCTTGAGCTTCCAGATCTTGCGGCCCTCGGGCGTCTCGTAGACGACGTTGGCCGCGCGGGTGAAGGCGCTGACGTAGCCCGAGGCGGACCAGACCGCGGCGGCGATACCCAGGATCAGACCGAACCCGGCCTTGCTGTCGGAGGCGGCGATCCCCTCCACCACCGGGTTCAGGGTCTCGGCGGCCTCCCCGGGGACGACGGCGGTGAGCGCGTCGGTGAGCGTCTTGGGGTCGGTGAGCAGGCCGACGATGGACAGCAGGGCGATCAGCGCCGGGAACAGCGCCAGGACGCCGTAGTAGGTCAGTGCGGCCGCCCAGTCGGTGAGGTTGTCCTCGCTGAACTCCTTCAGCGTCCGCTTGATCGTGCCGCCGGTGGTGGGCTTGGGGTCGGCCCCGGTCGGGGCGTAGTCGGCGCGCGTGCCGCTGATCTCGTCGGTCTCCGGCGCGGGGTCTCCACCGCTGACGTGCGTCTCCGCGGTGTGGCTCGAGGAGCCGGGGGGTCGGGCCATGGGAAGTTCTCCGTCGGGAGCGGGGGACGCGGTCCGTCATCCGATGCCCCGGACGATCCTGTTCCATGCCCTGCGCCGGTAACGGTTCAGCGAATGCCGGACACCGGCGACCAGGCACCGCCCGGCGCCGTCGTTCCGGCGCCGGCCGGAGGTTCCGCCCTCGGTCCGCGGCGGTCGGCCCACAGACCGGCCGCGGCCACCACCATCACCGCTGCCGAGGCGATCGCCCCCGTCAGCACGATGAGCGTGAAGGCGACGTCGCGGGGAAAGCCGATCGCGGGATCGAGGTTCGCCGCGATGAACGTGACGGCGAGGGTGCTCCCGAGGGCCTGCCCGACCGAACGGGCGATCGAGTTGACCGCGTTGGCCACGCCGGTCTCCTCCTTCCGCACCGCCTGGACGATCAGTGTCGGCAGCGCGGCGTACGCGACCGTGACCGCGATCTGCGTGAGCAGGCCGGCGGCGATGACGACCCAGGGGGTGCTGCGCAGCACCGCCAGCAGGACGAAGCCGGCCACCCCCGAGGCGGCCCCCGCGAGCAGCGTCGCCAGCGCACCGAGCCGGCCGACCAGCCTCCCGGCGAACGGGGCCACCAGGAAACCGACCACCGCGCCGGGCAGCAGGTAGACCACGGATGCCTCCAGTACCGAGGCGCCGAACCCGTAACCGGTCACCTCCGGCGGGGCCTGCACGTAGGAGAGGACGGCGAGGAACGACGCGAAGAGGGCGATCCCGGTCATGAGACCGGCGACGTTCGGGACCACGGTGCGGCGGTCGGCCAGCATCGCGGGCCGGACGAGCGGATCCGTCGTCCGCCGTTGGAGGACGATCCAGCCGGCCAGCGTGAGCACCGCCCCGCCGAGGCAGCCGATCGTCACCGGGGACGCCCAGCCCCAGGCGTGGCCCTGCGACACCGGCAGCAGGAGCAGCACCAGACCGGCGCCGAGCACGAGGGCCCCCCACCAGTCCACCCGCCCGGAGCCGGTCGCCGGTCGCCTCGGCACGACCAGCGCGCTGAGCCCCAGCGACAGCAGCGTGACGACCAGCCCGATCCAGAAGGGACGGCGGTAGTCGGCGCCGTCGCCGGCGAGCAGGCCGGTCCCGACCAGCCCGATGACGCCGCCCACGGCCAGCGTGCTGCTGACCACCGACATGGCCACGGTCAGCCGGGCGGCCGGCAGCTCCCGGCGCAGCACGCTCATCGACAGCGGGAACAGCCCGTAGGAGGCGCCCTGGAGGATCCGGCCCACGAGCAGCAGCGGCAGGGACGTCGCCACGATGGACAGCAGGGTGCCGACGGCGACAGCGAGCAGGATGCCGAGGATCACCGGTCGTTCGCCCCGGAGGTCCCCGAGGCGGCCGAGCACCGGGGTGAGGACGGCGGCCGCGAGCAGATTCGCCGTCAGGACCCAGCCGGCCGCGCCGGCGGACACGCGCAACTGGTCGGCGATCGCCCCGAGGACGGGCACGACCAGGGTCTGCAGCAGGGACAGCGTGGTGACCCCGAGCGACAGTGCCAGGAGCAGCAGACCCGGGCGCCCCGGCGTCGCCTGGGCCGCAGGGGTCATGGCCCGATCAGATCACGTGCGGAAGGTGCTCAAGAGACGCGTGTGATCGGCCGATGGGAGTGAACCTGGTCACACACGGTCAGGCGAACATCACGAATCGACGATTGAGACGTTGTTCGGCTGGGGAAGAAGACCCCTGACGACGTGCCGCCGCCCCTGACCCGGCGGCGGCACACCGACAGCGTGGGGGAGAAGTGCAGATGTTGATGTGGCCGGCCGTGCTCCTGCTGGGGTTCCTGGTGCTGACGGCCCTCGTCATCGCCATGGGCACGCGGTCCACGGCTCGCTACGAGCAGGAACTGCGGGCCGAGCAGCCCGGCGGTGGGCGCAGCCCGATCGCCGAGCCGGTGGGTGCGGTCGCCGCCTGATCGGACGATCGCCGAACGCCCGAAGCCCCGCCGCTCCTCACGGAGCGAGCGGGGCTCGGTCGTTCCAGAGCCGGCCTTTCAGAGCCGGGCGTCGTCTCAGAGCCAGTTCGGCGGGGTGTCCAGCACCGTCCGGTCCAGCGCCCCGAGCAGGTCGAAGCGGTGCTGCACCCGTGGCAACTCCCACCGCCAGAAGTACCGCGCGGCCTGCCGCTTGCCGTCGTGGAAGTCGCTCCTCGACGTCCCGCAGGCCATCGCCTGCTCGAGCCACAGCCAGCCGACGACGACGTGGCCGGCCGCCTCCAGGTAGACGTGCGAGTTCGCCAGGGTGACGTCGGGATCGCCGGCGCCCCACAGCGTCGCGGTGACCGCTCCCAGCCGGGCGACCGCGGCGTCGAGGTCGGCGGCGAACCCGGCCCACTCGGTGCCTGCGGCCCGTGCCGTCGTCGCGCCGATGGTCGCGGCCAGCAGCGCCAGTCCGGCCCCGCCCTGCATGACGACCTTGCGGCCCAGCAGGTCGAGGGACTGGATGCCCTGCGTGCCCTCGTGGATCGGGTTCAGCCGGTTGTCCCGGTAGAACTGCTCGACCGGGTAGTCGCGGGTGTAGCCGTAGCCGCCGTGCACCTGGATCGCCAGGTCGTCGGCGACCGGGCCCCACTGCGACGGCCACGCCTTCGCGATCGGGGTGAGCATCTCCAGCAGCAGGTGGGCGCGGGCGCGGTCCTCGAGCGACTCGGCCGTCTGCTCCTCGTCGACGAGGCGCGCGCAGTAGAGCACGAGCGCCAGCCCACCCTCCGAGTAGGACTTGGCGGCGAGCAGCATCCGGCGGACGTCGGCGTGCTCGATGATCGGGACCGGCGCCGACAGACCCTCGCCCGCCCGCCCGGACTTGGCGCCCGCCGGCCGGCCCTGGGTGCGGGTGCGGGCGTAGTCGAGCGCGTGCAGGTAGCCGGTGTAGCCGAGCACCGCCGCGCCCATGCCGACGGCGATCCGTGCCTCGTTCATCATCGAGAACATGTAGGTCAGGCCGCGGTGCCGGTCGCCGACCAGGTAGCCGACGGCGCCGGCCCGCCCGCCCGGGGTGTGCACGCCCTCGCCGAAGTTGAGCAGCGTGTTCGTCGTCCCCCGGAAGCCCATCTTGTGGTTGAGCCCGGCCAGGACCACGTCGTTCCGCTCGCCCAGTGAGCCGTCGTGTTCCACGAGGAACTTCGGCACGACGAACAGCGAGATGCCCTTCACGCCGGGCGGTCCGCCGGGGATCTTGGCCAGCACCAGATGGACGATGTTCTCGGTCAGCTCGTGGTCGCCGCCGGAGATCCACATCTTGTTGCCGGTCAGCCGGTAGGTGCCGTCGCCCTGGGGCTCGGCCCTCGTGGTGATGTCGGCCAGCGACGAGCCCGCCTGGGGCTCCGACAGCGCCATCGTGCCGAACCAGCGGCCCTCGAGCTCGGGCCGCACGTAGGTGTCGATCTGCTCCCGGCTGCCGTGGGTCAGCAGCAGCCGCGCGTTCGCCGTGGTGAGGAACGGATAGGCCGCCGTCCCGACGTTGGCCGCGTTGAACCAGGCGAACACGGCCTGACCGACCACGTGCGGCAGCTGCATGCCCCCGAACTCCTCGTCGAACTCGCCGGCCACCAGCCCCGCCTCGGCGAAGACCTTCAGCGCCCGGCCCACCTCCGGGATCATCTCGACCTTGCCGTCGACCATCCGCGGCTCGTTCTCGTCGGCCTTGCGGTTGTGCGGCGCGAAGTGCTCGGTGGCGATCTCCTCGGCCAGGTCGAGGGCCGCGTCGAAGGTCTCCCGCGAGTGCTCGGCGAACCGCGGGCGCTTGGTCAGCGACTCCACGTCGAGCCATTCGTGCAGCAGGAAGTCCAGGTCGCGGCGGGACAGGATCAGCGAGGAGCCCACGCGCGCCAGCGTAAGCCGCGAGCAGGTCCGGTCCCGAGCCGTGTGGCCGGCTGGTCGTCCGGTTGCTGGAGCGGATCGGCTACGGGCCGGTCTGGCGCAGTCGAGCACCAGGACCCGCTCCGGCTGGCCGCATCCATGCGCAGGCCAAGCAGGATGCGCCGGACCAGGCCGTCCAGCCGCCGCCGGACGGAGGCCGAGCGGGTCAACTCGCGTATCGGACTGCTCGACGCCTCCGCCTGGCCGGGCTGATGCTGCGCCACGGCGTCGGGTCCACGCCGCGACGACCGTCCTCCACCAGTTGGACGAGGACTCCCTCCAGTCGCTGCGACGCGGACGTTCGCGCCCGCGCCGGCCGAAAAGTGTCAGACCTCGAACGTATGTTCGCTGCATGGGTCGGATCCGGGGTCGGCAGTCGGTGGAGGGGCTGCTGCTGGACTGGTCGATCGAGGTGCCGCTGCCCGATCGCCGGTTGCCGGTCGCGCTGCTGTCCAAGGCGCAGAAGGCCGCCGAGTTGCAGCGGGTGCAGGCGCGTCGGGCGATGGACGCCGCCTACGAGGCCGAACTCGTCATGGGTCTCGCTGACGACACTCCCGACACCCTCGATCCGCCTGCCGACCACCCCGGCGCGAAGAGGGGCTCATGGGCTCCGGACACCGAGCTGCCGGGGGTGTCCGAGTTCTTCACGGCCGAACTCGCGGTGGTGCTCAACTGCGGCCGGGGCAGCGCTTCGCACCTGGCGCGGCGGGCGTGGATCTACCGGCAGAGCCTGCCGGCCACCTGGGCGGCGCTGGCTGAAGGCACATTGGACGAGCCGCGCGCGAAAGTCCTTGCCGACGTGCTCGCCCACACCGCGCCGGCGATGGCACGGGCGGTCGAGGCCCAGGTGCTGTCCGAGGCGACCGGCCTGTCGCTCGGCCGGCTGAGGGCCCGGACGTTGGAGCTGGTACTCCAGCTCGACGCCGATGCGGCCGATATGCGGCGCAAGGACGCACAGCGGCAGGCGGACGTGCGCTCCTACCCCTCACATCTGCAGGGCATGAGCACGCTGGCCGCTGATCTGCCCACCCCGGTGTCGGCCGAGTGTCTGGCCGTGGTCGACCAGTTGGCGGCGATGCTCAAGAGCGACGGTGACCCTCGACCGATCGGCGAACTGCGCGCCGCGGTGCTGGCCGATCTCATCCGCCGTCCCTGGGATACCCGCCTCCCTGCCGTCACCGCCCGACTCAGCATCACCGTGCCGCTGCCCTCACTCACCGGGCAGTCGGCCCAGTCGGGAGCGGTGAACGGGCAGCCGATCACCGCCGGCCACCTGCGCGAACTGATTGCCCAGCTCGGCTTCCTAGGGCTGCAGGCCCCCGACTGCAGCTCGCTGACCTTCGCGATCACCGACCCCCAGGGGCGCCTGCTGACCACCGCGTCGCACTCGAAGCTGGCGCGCCTGGCCCGCGCAGGGTGCCGAGAGCACCCGGACAGCGACTGCGGCTGCCCCGTGCTCGGCCGTCCGGCTGCGACCACCGCCTACTGGCCCACCGACGCTCAGGACGCGTTTGTCCGCACCCGTGACCGGGCCTGCCGTTTCCCCAACTGCGGGCAGCGAGCGGGCTCGGCCGATCTCGACCACGTCGTCCCGCACGGGTGCGGCGGGCAGACCGACTGTTCCAACCTCTGCTGCCTGTGCCGCAGCCACCACCGACTCAAGACGTTCGCGCCGGGCTGGCGCTTCGTGATGGATCGCGACGGCGTCCTGCACGTCACCACCCCATCTGGGGTGACCCGCACTACTCGACCTCCCGGCCGTGAATCACCCGACCAACGCGGGCCGACGGCGCAGGTGGCTGCCCCGCCGACAGCGGCGGTGCCGGACGACGATCCACCACCCTTCTGAGCCGGACGGTGTCGCCTCCCGACGCGCCCGCCTGTCGCCTCGCCGAGACGGGCCGCGCCCGGACGGGCCGCGCTGTGGCCGGACCAGAGACAAGGCCCGAGCCGGCAAAACTCCACGTCAGAGGTGGACGAGTCACCTTGCGCTGCTCGCCGAGGGCAGAGGAGGGGCGCCGACGCCTCGGGAAGGGTCGGTCCGCTCGGGACAAAGTCCGCGGGCTCGCTTCGGCAGGCTGGCGCGGATCCTGGTCGCCGCAAACGGATCGCGCCTCAGTACCTGTGCCAGGCGGCCGAGGTTGCGGGGACCAGGACTGCGCGTTCGCGGGCGGCCACAGCCGGCCAACTGGTGTGACGCCTCAGTCGAGGAACTCCTCCAGAGCGGCCGCCGTCTCGGCCGGCCGCTCCTCGGCGAGGAAGTGCCCGGCGTCGACGGCGTGGCCGGAGACCTCGCCGGCCCGGGTCCGCCAGACCGTCAGCGGGTCGTCCGGCCCCCTGCCGACGACGCTCCGCGATCCCCAGAGCACCAGGAGGGGAGCTGCCACCCGGCGTCCGGCCGCGGCGTCGGCGGTGTCCAGGTCGTAGTCGACCGATGCGCCGGCGCGATAGTCCTCGAGCATCGCGGAGCGGGCGTCGGCGTCGAGGAAGCAGCGCTCGTACTCCTTCAGCGCGCCCGGGTCCTGCGCGTCCAGCCTGCTGCCCCATCCGCCCAGCAGGCTGTGCAGGTAACCGATCGGGTCGCCGGCGATCAGCCGCTCGGGCACCGGGGCCGGCTGGATGAAGAAGAACCAGTGGTAGTAGGCGGTGGCCAGCCGCCGGTCGACGGAGTCGTAGACGTGCGCCGTCGGCAGGATGTCGAGGAGGGCGACATGGGTGACGGCGTCCGGCTCGTCGAGGGCCAGCCGGTGTGCCACCCGGGCGCCCCGGTCGTGCCCGACCACGGCGTAGCGCTCATGGCCGAGTGCTGTCATCAGCGCGTGCTGGTCGGCGGCCATGGCGCGGAAGGAGTAGCCGGCGTGGTCGGCCCCCGCCGGGGGACGTGACGAGTCGCCGTAGCCGCGGAGGTCCGCGGCTACGACGGTGTGGGACCGGGCCAGCGCGGGAGCGACGCGGTGCCACATGACGTGCGTCTGCGGGAACCCGTGCAGCAGGAGCACCGGAGGTCCATCGCCGCCGACCGCCGCGTGGACCGTGACGTCCCCGTGCGCCGATCGCACCGCGACGTCGAGGGTGCGGAAGTCGTCGAGCACGGGACGACGGTGGCAGTCCGGCGTCCGCACCGCCAGCCCGACGTTGCGCGAATGCCGTCAATTGAGCACGGGGTCCGCCGTCGTTCGGCGGCCCGACGGCCGATGGCGAACCTACCGCCCGACGGCACCGAGATCGAGATCCGTCCGCCCCTGCGGGCCGATTCAAGTGGGCCGCTAGTGCGTGGCAAGTCGGCCCCAAGCGGTGCCCGTCATGGTCTCCCCGGCCCCACTCGACGAGGAGAACCACGATGGCACAGCAGACCTACCCCAGCCCGTCCTCCGGCCCGGCCGCGCCGCAGTACGGCCCGCCGGCCCACGCCTACGGCCCGCCGGCCCCCGCCTACGGCCCGCCGGCCCCCGCCTACGGCCCGCCGGCCCCCGCCTACGGCTCCCCGCCTTCCGGCTTCGGGCAGCCGCCTGTCGGCCCCGGCCTGCCGCCCGCCGGCTTCGGGCAGCCGCCGGCACCGCGCAGGCGCACCGGCGCCGTCATCGGCGCGATCGTCGCCGCCGTCTTCCTGCTCGGCGGGCTCGCCGTCGGTGCGGTGATGCTGTTCGGCACCAAGATCTTGGACTCGACGGAGGCCGAGCAGCTGATCTCGCAGGCGACCGAGGACCAGGCCGGCGTCGCGCCGACCGACGTCTCCTGCCCGTCGGACATCGAGGCGGAGGCGGGGGCGACCTTCTCCTGCACGGCGTCGCTGGAGGGCCAGCCGATCACCTTCACGGTCACCCAGACCGACGACGACGGCAACGTCGAGGTCGCCAGCGTGAACAGCTTCGTCGACGTCGCGACCGTCGAGGCGTCGCTGACCGAGCAGCTGGGCGAGGTGGCCGGCGTGGAGGTCGTCAGCACGTGTCACGTCAACGGCCACTCCGTCCTCGTGGACGGCGTCGGGACGCCGATCCCGTGCACCGTGAGCAACGCCGAGGACGCCTCGGACAGCGTCGAGGTCGCCGCGACCGTGGACGAGGACGGCACGGTCTCCTACGAGGTGGAGTGAGCGACGGCCCGGGCGCCGAGCCCGGGCCCTGACCGACCAGCGGCGGTGGCACCGGACATCCCGGTGCCGCCGCCGCCGCACGTCGGTACTCCTCGGCGTCAGGCCTCCCGGCGGTGTCCCTGCTCGGCCGCGGGTCCTCCCGGGCTCCCGACCGGCGGGGCGGTCGAGGTCGGGGCGGCGGCACCGACCGCCTGGACGGCCTCGTCGGGCGCGGCCGCGGGCCCGCCCGCGCCGTCCTCGGCGTCCTGTCGCGCCTGGATGCCCGACTTGTTGCTCAGTGCGACCTGCGGCAGGAAGAGGAGGACGAAGAAGCCGAGCGCGACGACCGCCGCGGCGACCAGGAAGACCAGGTCGATCGTGTTCGAGAAGCCCTGCTTGAACGGCTGCGCGAGGAACGCCGGCAGCTCCTGGATGAACGACGTGTCGGACAGGTCCGCGCCGCCCTGGAGCTGGCCGCTCTGCAGCGCGGCACCGATCCGCGGGTCCGTGGCTGCCGCGGACGTCACGGCGTCCTCGATGTCGGTGGGCAGCCGGGTGAACATGATCGACAGGAAGGCCGCGACCCCGATCGTGCCGCCCATCTGGCGGAAGAAGGTCACCGACGACGTCGCGACGCCCATCTCGTGCGGGCGGACGGCGTTCTGCACGGCCAGGATCACCGGCTGGAAGTTGAAGCCGAGCCCGAGGCCCAGCAGCACCATGAAGGGCACCAGCGCCCACACGGAGATGTCGGGGCCGACGATGAACGACATCGCGACGAGCGCCGCGACGATGAGCAGCGTCCCGACGAGCGGGAAGACCTTGTACTTGCCCGTCTTGCTGATCGTGATGCCCGAGCTCATCGCGCCGGTCATGATGCCGGCGACCAGCGGGATCATCTGCAGGCCCGCGACGGTCGGGCTGGAGCCCTGGACGATCTGCAGGTACAGCGGCAGCAGCAGGATCCCGCCGAACATCCCGGCGCCGAGGACGACGCTGCTCGCGCTGCCGATCGCGAAGCTGCTGTTCCGGAAGAGCCGGAGCGGCAGCAGGGCGTCGTCCCCGTAGGCGCGCTCGGCGAGGACGAAGACGGCCAGGCCGACGGCGCCGATCGCGTAGCAGAGCAGCGCCCGCCCGGAGTCCCAGCCCCAGATGCGGCCCTGCTCGGCGACGATCAGCAGCGGCACCAGGCAGGTGACGAGCGCGAGCGCGCCGGGCCAGTCGATCCGGTGGTCGCGGCGCGTGTGGGGCAGGTGCAGCACCCGCATGACCACGACGAAGGCGAGCAGGCCCAGCGGCACGTTGACGTAGAAGATCCAGCGCCAGCCGGTGATCCCCAGCAGCGAGTCCTGCCCGGCGAGGAACCCGCCGATGACCGGGCCCAGGACGCTCGAGGTGCCGAACACGGCCATGAAGAAACCCTGGTACCGGGAGCGCTCCCGCGGCGGCACGATGTCGCCGATGATCGCCAGGGCCAGGGACATGAGGCCGCCGGCGCCGATCCCCTGGATCGCCCGGAACGCCGCGAGCTGGTACATCGAGTCGGCGAGCCCGCAGAGCGCGGAGCCGACGACGAAGACGCCGATGGCGAAGAGGTAGAACGGCCGCCGTCCGTAGAGGTCGGAGAGCTTGCCGTAGAGCGGCGTGGTGATCGTCGAGGTGATCAGGAACGCCGTCGTCGCCCAGGCCTGCAGATCGAAGCCCTGCAGGTCGTCGGCGATGACCCGGATCGCGGTCGACACGACGGTCTGGTCGAGCGCCGCCAGGAACATGCCGAGCATGAGGCCGGCGAGGATCGTGACGATCTGGCGGTGCGTGAAGGCCCCGCTGGCGTCCGGCGCGGCGGCCGCCGCTCGGGCGTCCCGCCGTTCGGTCGAGCTCGTGCGGGCGGTGCTCTGGCTCATCGGTTCTCTCTCGGAAGGTCGAAGGGGGCGGTCTCGCCGCCGGGCAGCGTGGCGGTGATGTCGTCGAGGAGGCGGCCGAACAGGGCGGTGAACGTGGCCAGGTCGTCGGCGCTCCAGCCGGCGGTGACCCGGTCCAGATGGGCCTCGCGCTCGGCGCGCAGGGCGTCGAGGGCGGTGTGGCCGGCATCGGTGACCACCAGCCGGGTGGCGCGGCCGTCCGCCTCGTCGGCCACCCGCCGGACGAGTCCCTGCTCGACCAGGACGGCGACGTGCCTGCTCACCGTGGACGGGTCGGCGTGCACCACGTCGGCGAGGGCGCCCTGCCGCAGCGGGCCGAGGCGGGCCAGCGGGAAGAGCAGGACGAGGGCCGCCCGGTCGCGGTTGTCCGTCGTGGCCATCTGCGTCTTGACCGCGTGCACCAGCCGCATGAACCGGGGGAGCTGCTCGGAGAGGGTGTGCACCTGCTCGAGCCGGGCGGCGGTGCCGCTCCGCTCCAGGGCCGCCGAGGGCATGGGGATCTCCGATGGTCCGAGAATGATGTGCACGCTGCAACTCGTTGCGCGCTGCAAACAACTACGTGCACCGTACACCGATCGGCAGCCGCCGATGGTGGACATCCCGGGGTGATCCCCGCCGCAGTGGGATCCTGGGAAAGCCGGCCACCCGTCCCGGTCACCCCCCGTCACCCGAGAGGAACGCGAGTCCGCCCGTGAGCGCCCCGCAGGACGATCTCCGGGCACGGCTCCCGGCGCTCACCCTCGTGGACGAGCACCGGCTCGGCCGTCGTCTCGACGGACTCCGTCGCACCCGGGATCCCCAGGCCCGGGAACGGCAGCGCGAGCGCATCGCCGCGGACGTCGCCGCCGCCGAGGAGCGCATCGCGCGCCGCCGGGCCGCCCTCCCGGAGATCAGCTATCCCGACGAGCTGCCGGTCAGCCGGCGGCGCGACGACATCGCCGCCGCGCTGCGCGACTCCCAGGTGGTGATCGTCGCCGGCGAGACCGGCTCCGGGAAGACCACCCAGCTGCCCAAGATCGCCCTCGAGCTGGGCCGCGGCATCCGCGGCCGGATCGGGCACACCCAGCCGCGCCGGATCGCCGCCCGCAGCGTGGCCGAGCGGATCGCGGAGGAGCTGGACAGCCCGCTGGGCGAGGTCGTGGGCTGGAAGGTGCGCTTCACCGACCAGGTCGGCGATCGCACGCTGGTCAAGCTGATGACCGACGGCGTCCTGCTGGCCGAGATCGCGCACGACCGGATGCTGCGTCAGTACGACACGATCATCCTCGACGAGGCGCACGAGCGGAGCCTCAACATCGACTTCCTGCTGGGCTACCTCGCCCAGCTGCTGCCCAGGCGCCCGGACCTCAAGCTCGTCATCACCTCGGCGACCATCGACGTCGAGCGGGTGGCCGCGCACTTCGCGGGTGCGCCGATCGTCGAGGTCAGCGGCCGGGCGTATCCCGTCGAGATCCGCTACCGCCCGGTGGTCGATCCCGACCAGCCGGACGCCGATCCCGACCGGGACCAGGTCACCGCGATCGTCGACGCCGTCGACGAGCTGGTGGCCGAGGGGCCGGGCGACGTCCTGGTGTTCCTGGCGGGCGAGCGGGAGATCCGCGACACCGCCGACGCGCTGGCCGAGCGGGCGCTCCCGAACACGGAGATCCTGCAGCTCTACTCACGGCTGTCGGCCGCCGACCAGCACAAGGTCTTCGCCCCCCACGGCGGGCGCCGGGTCGTCCTGGCCACGAACGTCGCCGAGACGTCGCTCACCGTGCCCGGCATCAAGTACGTCGTCGACCCGGGGACGGCGCGGATCTCCCGGTACAGCCATCGCACGAAGGTGCAGCGGCTGCCCATCGAGCCGGTCAGCCAGGCCTCGGCGCGGCAGCGGTCCGGGCGGTGCGGCCGCACGTCCGACGGCATCGCGATCCGGCTCTACACCGAGGCCGACTTCGAGAGCCGGCCCGAGTTCACCGACCCCGAGATCCTGCGCACCAACCTCGCCTCGGTCCTGCTGCAGATGGCCGCGCTCGACCTGGGGGCGGTCGAGGACTTCCCGTTCGTCGACCCGCCGGACCGCCGCGCCGTGGCCGACGGGGTCGCGCTGCTGGAGGAGCTGCACGCCCTCGACGAGCACGGGAAGCTCACCGCGACCGGCCGTGCCCTGGCCGCCCTCCCGCTGGACCCGCGGATGGCGCGGATGGTCGTCGAGGCCGACGAGCGGGGCGTGCTGGACGAGGTGCTGGTCATCGCCGCGGGCCTGACCATCCAGGACCCGCGCGAGCGCCCGACCGACCACCAGCAGGCGGCCGACCAGTTCCACGCCCGGTTCGCGCACGAGCACTCCGACTTCCTCGCCCTGCTCAACCTGTGGCGGTACCTCGGCGAGCAGCAGGACGCCCTGTCCGGCAACCAGTTCCGGCGCACGGTCAAGCGCGAGTTCCTCCACTACCTGCGCATCCGGGAGTGGCAGGACCTGCACGGCCAGCTGCGCGGTACCGCGCGCCGGCTCGGCATGACGGTCGGCGAGCCGGCGGCCGAACCTGACGAGCGCGGCATCCACGCCGCCCTCCTCGCCGGCCTGCTGTCCCACGTCGGCGTCCAGGCCGAGCAGGCCAAGGGTGACAAGCGGCCGAGCCGCGAGTACCTGGGCACCCGCAACACCCGCTTCGTGATCGCGCCGGGCACGCCGCTGGCGAAGAAGCCGCCGCGCTGGGTGGTCGCCGCCGACCTGGTCGAGACCAGCCGGCTGTTCGCCCGCACCGTGGCGCGCATCGACCCCGAGGAGGTCGAGAAGCTCGCGGCGCACCTGGTGAAGCGGCAGTACTCCGAGCCGCGGTGGGACGCGAAGCGGGGCTCCGTCGTCGCCACCGAGCGGGTCACCCTGTACGGGCTGCCGCTCGTCGTCGGCCGGCGCGTGCAGTACGGCTCGATCGATCCGGTCGTCTCCCGCGAGTTGTTCATCCGGCACGCGCTCGTCGAGGGGGAGTGGACGACGCACCACGCCTTCTGGACGGCGAACCAGCGCGCGATCGAGCAGGTCGCAGAGTTGGAGGAGCGGGCGCGGCGGCGCGACATCCGCGTCGACGAGGAGACCCTGTTCGAGCTCTACGACGCCCGGATCCCGGCCGACGTCGTCTCCACCCGGCACTTCGACCGCTGGTGGAAGTCCGCCCGCCGGCAGCAGCCGGACCTGCTCACGTTCACGCCCGCGATGCTCACCAACGCAGCGGCCGCCGGGCAGGTGCGCGTCGAGGACTATCCCGACGAGGTGCGGCTGACGCAGGGCCTGACCCTGCCGCTCTCCTACGCCTTCGCGCCCGGCACGGCCGAGGACGGCGTGACCGTCGACGTCCCGCTCGCGATGCTGGACGGCGTCGTGTCGGCGGAGTCGCTGGCCTTCACGGTCCCGGGGCTGCGGGAGGAGCTGGTGACCGCCCTGCTGCGCACCCTGCCCAAGCAGCTGCGCCGGGGGCTGGTGCCGATCCCCGACCGGGTGCGCGAGGTGCTGCCGCACATCGACCCCGGTGAGCCGCTGCTGCCCGCGCTCGAGCGCGAGCTGCGCCGGGCGACCGCGGTCACGATCCCGCCCGACGCCTGGGCCCCCGAGCAGGTTCCCGACCACCTCCGGGCGACCTACCGGGTCCTCGACGACCACCACCGCCCGCTGGCCACCGGCAAGGACCTCGACGCGTTGCGGGAGCAGGTCGCCCCGAAGGCGCGGGCGAGCCTGGCCCGGGCCGCAGCGGACGTCGAGCGGACCGGGCTGACCTCCTGGGACTTCGGGGACCTGCCGCGCACCGTCGAGGTGCGGCGGGGCGGGCATCTGGTCACCGCCTACCCGGCCCTGGTGGACGAGGGACCGACGGTCGGCGTGCGCGTCGTCCCGACCGGGACCGAGGCCGGCCGGCTGACCTGGGCCGGTGCCCGGCGGCTGCTCGTGCTGGTGGCGGGCTCGCCGGCGAAGCAGGTGGTCAAGTCGCTCGGCCCGCGCTCCCGGCTCGCCCTGCAGTTCAACCCCGACGGCGAGATCCCCGACCTGGTCGCCGACTGCGTGGACGCCGCCGCCGACGAGCTGATCGCCGCGGCCGGTGGCCCTCCGCGCGACCGGGCCGCGTTCGACGCGCTCGTGGCGACGGCGAAGACGCAGCTCCTGCCCCTGACCGTCGACACGGTGCGCAAGGTCGAGGACGTGCTGACCCAGGCCCGCGAGGTCGCCGTGGCGATCGGGGCCGCGCCGGGGCGGCGGGTGCCCGAGGCGGCGATCGCCGACCTGCGCCGCCAGATGGGCGGGCTGCTGCACCGCGGATTCGTCGCCGCCACCGGCCGGCGGCGGCTGACCGACGTCGTCCGCTACCTGCGTGGGATGGCGCACCGGCTGGAGAAGCTGCCGGCCAACGCGGTACGGGACGAGCTCTGGACGGCGCAGGTCGCGGCGGTGACCGCGGAGTACGACCAGCTCCGCGCGCGGGTCCCGGCCACGGGTGCGCCCGACGATCCGGTCACCCGGGTGCGCTGGATGATCGAGGAGCTGCGCGTCGGACTCTTCGCCCAGGTCGTCGGCACTCCGCGGCCGGTCTCCGAGCAGCGCGTCTACAAGCTGATCGACTCACTCATCGCCTGAGCCCTGTGCCCCCCGGCCGAACGGCGCGACCATGGGTCCACCCCGCGTCGAGGGAGGAGCCGTGCGGAGCTACGTCCGGTGGTCCGGCGCCGGCCTGGTCCTGGCCGGTCTGCTGATCCTGCCGGTGGTCGGGCACCCGGACATCTTCGAGACCGGGTTCGTGGCAGCGTCCAGGAGCGCGTTCTGGATGCCCGGCCATGCGGCCGGGCTGCTGGTCGCCGTCCTCTCCCTCCTGGGACTGGCGGGCCTGGCCGCCCGCCACGGGACGCGCCTGGGCCGTCTCGGCGCCGGCGGCCTGATCCTGACCGTCGTGGGACTGGTCGTGACCGCGTCCCTCGCCGCGCTGGAGGCGTTCGCCTTCCCCGTGCTGGCCCGGGAGGCCCCCGCCCTGCTGGACATCGACGGCCCGCTCCTCGGCTCGGCCACGGTCCGGGCGGTGGGCGGGCTCGCGCTGCTGTGGTTCGTCGGCCTCGCGCTCGTGGGCGTGGCGGTGGAGCGGGCCGGTGTGCTGCCGCGTGGAGCCGGGGCGCTCCTCGCCGGCGCGGCGGTCGCGTTCGCCGCCTTCGAGGGGCCGTTCGTGCCCGTCCTCGGCCCGCTGTCGGTGCTGCTCTTCGCCGCGGCCCACGCCTGGGTGGGCTGGGCGCTGTTCACCGCCCGGTCACCGGGCGAGGGTCAGGCGGGCGGAGCGCCGGGGGACCGCCCGGCGTCCCGTTCCCGGAGCAGGGCCGAGATCCGCTGACGGGTGACGCCGAACAACGCGGCGATCCGGTTGATGCTCACGTCCTCGCCCTGCAGGGCGGAGGCCTGCTCGAGCCGCCACGCGTGCCCGGCCGTCGCCAGCGAGCCCAGCACGGTGGAGATGCTCTCCACGACCAGCGGACGCGCCTCGCCGGTCACGATCTCCAGCCACGGTCGCCCCGCCCGCCGCTTCTCGAGCAGGTTCTCCGAGCGGGCACGCGCACGCTGGAGCTCGGCGATGCAGGCGTCCAGTTCCGTGACGAGCCTCTCGAGGGCCCGGGTCGCGGAGTCGGCAGCGGCGTCCTGCGGCGAACCGGCCACGTGTGGATCCCGTCGTCCTCGGCGGACGGCACGGCGCCGTCAGTTGCGACGGTACCGCAGGAAACGGGTGTTGCGTGCAATGGCCATGACGCGCAACGCCGGTGACACGCAACGGGGGTTGCCAAACGAGTGCACCCCGTGATTCATTGTGCACAACGGAACGGCGTCCCACGCGCCGGCCCCTGGTCGCGTCACGAAGGCGTGGACGGCCGCTGCCCATGCATCCCGGAGAACGGAAGCGCCGCATGTCCAGCCTCACCGCCAGCATCGACCTGCCCCCGACCCGGAGCAGCGTTCCCGCCGCGCGGCACCTCCTGCTCGAGATCCTCCGGGCCTGGGACGTGCCGCAGGACCTCGACGACGCGGCCCTGCTGGTGACCGAACTGGTCGCGAACGTCATCGACCACGTACGGGGGGAGGCGAGCCTGAGCCTGGAGCTGGCGGTGTCCGACGGCTGGCTCCGGATCTCCGTCGCCGACGGGTCCTCGATCCGTCCCGTGGTGCGCGAGCTGGAGCACGAGCAGCCCCGGGGGCGCGGGCTCCTGCTCGTGAAGGCGATCGCCGACCGCTGGGGCAGCGAGGACCACCGCGGCGGCAAGCGGGTCTGGTTCGAGCTCCGCCCGACGGCCGGGTGACCGATCGGCGGGTTTGCCGTCGCCGGGATGCGGGGACGGGCGCAGGTGACGACGTCCCGACGAAGGAGTCAGCGCGATGAGCGAGCCGAACAGCACGACCGAACCCGCGGGTGCGGGGCTCTCCGACGAGGAGATGGTCGAGACCGTCGCGGGTCAGACCGACAGCGCATCGGAGAACGCCGACGTGGCGGGCAAGGACTGGGACGGCGACCCGGGCTCGGCCCCGGCACCGACGGACCAGGGCTGACGACGACGGCGGCGGCTGCGGTGCGGACGGCCCTCGTTCCCACCGCCGCTCTGCGCCCGGCCCGCACCGTCGCGCGCTGGGCCGTCCGGCACGGCCTGCCCGCCGTCTACCTCGCGCGGGGCGCCCGCCGCGGTGATCCGCTCGGCCGGCTGCTGCGCGACCGCGCGGTCCGCGACGAGCCGCACGCCCTCTACGAGCAGCTGCGCTCCCGCGGGCCGCTGACGGTGAGCAGCCTCGGGCTGGTGACCACCTCGCACGCCGTCGCGTCGGAGGTCCTGCGCTCGGAGCACTTCGGTGTGGGCTGGGACCGGTCGGCGGCCCCGGGCCTGATCCGCTGGGCCCTGCGGTTCGGCGACGAACTGGACGCCATGGGCGTCGCCGAACCGCCCTCCATGCTGGCCGTGGACCCACCCGACCACACCCGGTTCCGCCGCCTGGTGAGCAGGTCGTTCACCCCGCGGGCGACGGCGGACCTCGAGCCGGCCGTGCAGCGGAACGCCGATGGGCTGCTCGACGCGCTCGAGCGGACCAGGGGGCCGGTCGACCTCGTCGAGACCTATGCCGCGCAGCTGCCCGTCCTGGTCATCGCGGACCTGCTCGGGGTGCCCGTCGAGCGCCGAGCGGAGTTCCTCCGGTGGGGCGCGGCCGCGGCCGCCACGCTCGATCCCGGACTCCCGTTCCGGCGGTACGCGGGCGCCGAGCGCTCGCTGCGGGCCATGCACGTCTTCCTGCGGGAGCACTTCGCGCGGCTGCGGAGGGAGCCCGGGGACGACCTGGTCAGCCGGCTGGTGGTCCTGCCGGAGGAGGAGGCCCTGACCGAGCGGGAGCTGCACGCCATGGTGATGCTGCTCCTCGGGGCCGGGTTCGAGACGACGATGAACCTGCTCGGCAACGCCGTCGTGCTGCTGGACGCCCACCCCGGTCAGCGGGCCGCACTGAGCGCCGACCCCTCGGGCTGGGCCGGGGCGGTCGAGGAGGTCCTGCGCCACGACAGCCCGGTCCAGATCACCGGGCGCACCCCGAGGACCGACGTCGACATCGGCGGCCGGAGGGTGCCGGCCGGGACCCACGTGACCGTCCTGCTGGGTGCGGCGAACCGCGATCCGGAGGTCTTCCCCGAGCCGGCCCGGTTCGACATCCGGCGCGCCAACGCCCGCGACCACCTCGCCTTCTCCGGCGGCATCCACTACTGCCTGGGTGCGGGCCTGGCCCGGCTGGAGGGGGTCGTCGGGCTGCGCGCGCTGAACGAGCGGTTCCCGGCGCTCCGGGTCAGCGGCCGGCCGGTCCGGCGGGACCTGACGACCCTGCGGGGGTTCGCGCACCTGCCGGTGACCCTTCGCTGACGACGTCCAGGACGACGTCGCGCGCCGCGCCCCAGCCGGCCCACGTCATCGGCGCCACCGCGGCCAGCAGCACGAGCAACGGCCACGTCCACCCGCGGGTCCCGTCGTACAGCGCACCGAGGACCAGCGGGCCGACCGCCGCCACCAGGTAGCCCAGGCACTGGGCGACACCCCCGAGCCGGGCGGCCACCAGCGGGGTGGGGCTGCGCAGCACGATGAGCGTCAGGGCGAGGGCGAATCCGCCGCCCTGGGCCAGCCCGAAGGCCGCGACCCAGACGAGGGTGCCGTCGGTCGGCGACACCAGCAGCCCGCCGAGCCCGAGCACGTAGGCCAGCCCGACGAGAACGATCAGCGGACGCTGGGTGCGCATCCGGCCGGCCTGGGCCGGGATGAGCAGTGCGCCGGCGGCCCCCACGATGTTGGCCAGCCCGAGGAAGAGTCCGCCCTGGCTGACCGGCACGCCCGCGTCGGCGAGCAGCGTGGGCAGCCAGGCGGCGAGCGAGTAGAACTGCACGCTCTGCAGCCCCAGGTAGGCCGTGACCTGCCGGGCCAGCGGCTGGCGGAGCAGCGACCAGGAGCCCGCTCCCTCGGGGAGCGGTTCGCTCGTTCGGTGCGCATGGCCGGTGCCCGCGACCGGCAGCCAGAGGGCCAGCGCGGCGAGGGCTAGCACGAGCCACGACCCCAGCGCCCACCGCCAGTCCACCCCCAGGGCTGCGGCCACCGGGATGGTGAGGGCGGCGCCGGCCGCCGCGCCGACGTTCAACGCGGCCGAGTACAGGCCCATCACCGCCCCCGGGCGGCGGAACTCCCGCTTCACGTAGGCCGGGAGCAGCACGTTCGCCAGCGCGATCGCGGCACCGGCGAGGAGGCTGCCCGCGAACAGCAGGGCGACGGGCGGGAGCAGTCGCAGCGCGATGCCCGCGGCCAGCAGCAGCAGGGAGAGCGCGACCGCGGTCTCGAGGCCGATCCGCCGCGCCAGTCGCGGTGCGATCGGGGCGAACGCGCCGAAGCAGAGCACGGGCAGGGTGGTGAGCAGGCCGCCCATCGCGGAGGACAGCCCCGTGTCGGCGCGCAGGTCCCCGAGCACCGGGGCCACGGCCACCACCGCCGGGCGCTGGTTCAGGGCGACGGCGACGATCGCCGCGACCAGCAGGAGGACCGAGATGCGGCTGCGCGGCACCGTCAGCCCGCCGGCGTCAGCATCCCCGCACCGACGGTGGCGTTGGTCGCCTCGTCGATCAGGATGAACCGGCCCGTGACCCGGTTGCGGGCGTAGTCGTCGACGAACAGCGGCTGGGTGGTCCGCAGCTTCACCCGGCCGATGTCGTTGAGGCCGAGCTCGGTCGCCGCCGGATCGCGGTGCAGCGTGTTCACGTCGAGCCGGTAGGCCAGCTCCTTGACCATGCCGCGCACCGTGCGGGTCGTGTGCTTGACCGCGATCCGCTGCCGCGGGCGCAGCGGCTCGTCGGCCATCCAGCAGACCAGGGCGTCGAGGTCCTGGGTGGCGTGCGGCGCGTTCGCCGGCCGGCAGATCAGGTCGCCGCGGGAGACGTCGAGGTCGTCGGCCAGCCGGACGGTCACGGCCATCGGCGCGAACGCCTCCTCCACCGGGCCGCGGGGGCCGTCGATGCCGGCGATCGTCGTCGTCAGGCCGCTGGGCAGGACCCGCACCTCGTCGCCCGGCCGCAGCACCCCGCTGGCGACGGTGCCGGCGTAGCCGCGGTAGTCGTGGAACGCGTCGGACTGCGGGCGGATCACGTACTGCACCGGGAACCGGGCGTCGACCAGGTTGCGGTCGCTGGCGACGTGCACGTGCTCGAGGTGGTGCAGCAGCGACGGCCCGTCGTACCACGGGCTGTTCGCCGACCGGGTCACGACGTTGTCGCCGTTCAGGGCGGAGATCGGGACGACGGTCAGGTCGGGCACGTTCAGCTTGGCCGCGAACGCGGTGAACTCGTCGCGGATCCCCTCGTAGACCTCCTCCGACCAGTCGACGAGATCCATCTTGTTGACCGCGACGACGAGGTGCGGCACCCGCAGCAGCGAGGCGAGGAAGGCGTGCCGGCGGCTCTGCTCGAGCATCCCCTTGCGGGCGTCCACCAGCACGATCGCGAGGTCCGCCGTCGAGGCGCCGGTGACCATGTTCCGGGTGTACTGCACGTGACCCGGGGTGTCGGCCAGGATGAACGTGCGCCGCGGGGTGCTGAAGTACCGGTAGGCGACGTCGATGGTGATGCCCTGCTCGCGCTCGGCCCGCAGCCCGTCGGTGAGCAGCGCCAGATCGACGTAGTCGCCCTTGCTGGCCCGCTCGACCGCCTCGTACTGGTCCACGAAGACGGCCTTGCTGTCGTAGAGCAACCGGCCGATCAGCGTGCTCTTGCCGTCGTCCACGGATCCGGCTGTGGCGATCCGGATGATGTCCTTGCGCGCGAGGACGATGTCGTGGGCCTTCTCGGCGAGCGGCGAGTGCACGGGGATCGGGGGCTCGGGGTGGATCTCCGGCGCGGGCTGGATGCCGGACCGGGCGGCGCTGTGGTCGACAGCCATCAGGGGGCCTTCCTGTCCGGTCGGGCGGCTCGATGGCGGACGGCGCGGCGGAGGCGGACGCTGGAGCGGATCCCCCCGGCTGGAAGGACCGCATGTTCGTCTTCGTCGCCGCCGTGCCCGCCCTGCTGGTCGTGCTCGTCGGCTACGTGGCCGGCTACGCGGTCGCGCAGTGGGTCTGCGACCTGCTCGGCGTGGGTGCGACGCGCACGCCGGAGGTGGCCGGCTGGACGACGGGGCTGGTGCTCCTCGCCGTCGTGGTGTGGCTGCTGCTCGGCCGGTGGCGCCGGGGGCCGGAGGGCCGCGAGGGAGGCGCCCATCAGAAGTAGCCCTCCTTCTTCCGGTCCTCCATGGCGGCCTCGCTGACCTTGTCGTCGCCGCGGGTGGCGCCGCGCTCGGTCATCCGGGTCACCGCGATCTCGGCGATGACCTCCTCGACCGTGGTCGCCTCCGACAGGACGGCGGCGGTCAGGTTGGCGTCGCCGACGGTCCGGTAGCGCACCGTCTCGCGGCGCACCTGCTCGCCGTCCCGGGGCCGGATGAACTCGTTGACCGCGTAGAGCATCCCCTGGCGCTCGACGACCTCCCGCTCCTCCGCGAGGTACAGCGGGGGGATCGCGATGTTCTCGCGCAGGATGTACTGCCAGATGTCGAGCTCGGTCCAGTTCGACAGCGGGAAGACGCGGATCGACTCGCCCAGGTGGATCCGGCCGTTGTACAGGTCCCAGATCTCGGGGCGCTGGTTCTTGGGGTCCCACTGGCCGAACTCGTCGCGGAAGGAGAACACCCGCTCCTTGGCCCGCGCCTTGTCCTCGTCCCGGCGGGCGCCGCCGAACAGCGCGGTGAAGCCGTGCTCCTCGACCGCGTCGAGCAGCACCGGCGTCTGGATGCGGTTGCGGGAGCCGTTGGGCTCCTCCTTCACCGTGCCGGCGGCGATCGCGTCGGGCACCGACGCGACGATCAGCTCGACGCCGAGCTCGGCGACCCGCTTGTCGCGGAACTCGAGCACGTCCGGGAAGTTCAGCCCGGTGTCGACGTGCATGACCGGGAAAGGGATCCGCGCCGGCGCGAACGCCTTGCGGGCCAGCTCCAGCATCACGATCGAGTCCTTGCCACCGGAGAACAGCAGCACCGGGCGCTCCAGTTCGGCGACCACCTCGCGGATCACGTGGATGGACTCGGCCTCCAGCGTCTCCAGCTGGGTCAGCCGGTAGTCGGGGGTCGTCACGCAGATGCTCCGGGGCTCGACAGCAAGGGGGCTCGAAAGAAGGGCAACCGCCGCGCCGCGGCCCCGATTCCCGGTCCAGTGTCCGCTATCGGGCGGAACGCACCGCAGCCAGGATGCGGTCGGCCAGTTCCGGACGGCACACGACGAGGTCCGGCAGCGAGGGATCGGGCTCGTTGTAGACCAGCGGCGTGCCGTCCATCCGGCAGGTGGCCAGCCCCGCGGCCCGGGCCACGGCGACCGGTGCGGCGGAGTCCCACTGGTACATGCCGCCGGCGTGCAGGTAGGCGTCCACCTCGCCGCGCGCGACCGCCACGGCCTTGTAGCCGGCCGAACCCAGCGGCACGAGCACCCCGTCGAGGGCTGCCGCGACGGCGCCGGCGACGGCGGGGGGACGGGTGCGGCTGACCCCGATCCGGACCGGTCCCTCCCCGCGCGGCGGGACGGCGGCCGGCGGCTCGGTCACCAGCACCTCGCCGAGGGCGGGCAGCGCCACGGCGGCGGCTGTCAGGTCCCCACCCACCCCCCGCTCGCCGGCCGACCAGAGCGCCACGTGCACCGCCCAGTCGTGCCGGCCGCCCTCGCCGTACTCGCGGGTCCCGTCCAGCGGGTCGACGATCCAGACGCGGTCGGCGTCGAGGCGGCGCGGGTCGTCGGCGGCCTCCTCGCTGAAGACGATGTCGTGCGGCCGCTCGCGGGTGAGCACGTCGACGACGGCGCGCTGGGCGGCGGCATCCCCGGCGTCGCCGAGTTCCCGGCCGGTCAGCTCCCCGCCGCGCAGGCCGAGCAGCACCCCGGCCGCCGCGCGGGCCGCGGCCGCCGCGACCGCGACGTCGTCCGATGGCACGTCAGTCCCGCTCGAGGGCGGTGGCGTCGGTGGGCCGACCGGGCGGCCGGGGCCGGCCGGCCGCGTCGGTGATGGCGCCGAAGTAGGCCTCCAGGCGGTCGGACCGGGGCACCACGAAGACCCCGCGGGCCTCCACGAGCGGCTGCCCGGGGGCGGAGGCGAGCGCGATGCCCCCCTCGACCAGGGTCTTGCGCCCGGCGTCCTCCGCCACCCGGGCCCGCAGCACCAGGGGTGTCTGCAGCGGAAGGGGGCCGCGGTAGTCGAGCTCGAGGTGCACGGTCATGCCCCACAGGCCCGCGGCGATCGTCGCCGCGCCGAGCATCTGGTCCATGAGCAGCCCGCTGACCCCGCCGTGCACGAACCCCGGGGGACCTTCGTAGCGCAGCCCGAGGGTCGCCTCGGCCACCACGCCGCCGTCCGCGGCGCGGATGACGAGTGGCGGGGCCAGCGGACTGCCGACTCCGGTCACCGGGTTGTAGACGCGCCGGAAGGTCACCGGGTCGTCCAGCGAGGGCAGCTGGGTCGCCGGCCGCCGCGACGCGGCCAGCCGCCCGGTCACCGTGCGCACCTCGTCCGCCGCCGCTCGCAGCTCGTCCGCGTCCACGGTCGTGGCCACGGAGGCCTCGACCAGCCCGCGCATCGCGCCGCCCAGCTCGGCGACGGCGGCCATCAGTTCGGCGTCGTACGGGGGGCCCGCGTCGGTCGTCGTCACCGCCGGATCGTGACAGGGCGGCTAGGCCGCGTCGCCGCCACCCCCGACCGGCTGCCGCGCCGCCGGACCGCTGCGCGGCAGCCGGACGGCGAACGTGGCACCCTCCCCGGGGGCGGTGACGACGTCGACCGTCCCGCCGTGCGCCGCCACCAGGGAGGCGACGATGGCCAGGCCGAGCCCGGTCCCGCCGGCCTCCCGCGTCCGGGACGTGTCCGCGCGGTAGAACCGCTCGAAGGCGCGGACGGCGTCGGCCGGGTCCATGCCCGGGCCCTCGTCGGCGACCCGCAGCACCAGGACGCCCGGATCGTCGTCCGCCGCTGACACGGACACGGTCACCCGGGCGTCGGCCGGGGTGTGGGTGAGCGCGTTGGTGACCAGGTTCCCGACGACCTGCCGCAGCCGGGCCTCGTCGCCCTGCACGACCGGGACGTCGACGAGCGACTCGTCCAGGTGCAGGGCGATGGGACGGGCCGGCTGGACGGCGCGGGCGTCGTGGACGGCGTCGCCGGCGATCTCGGCGAGGTCCACGGGGCCGATGGTGAGCGGCCGCTGCTGATCCAGCCGGGCCAGCAGCAGCAGGTCCTCGACCAGCATGCCCATGCGGGCACCCTCGGCCTCGATGCGTCCCATCAGGCGCCGGACGTCGTCCTCCGAGCGCACGGCGCCCTGGCGGTAGAGCTCGGCGAAGCCCCGGATGGAGGTCAGCGGCGTCCGCAGCTCGTGGCTGGCGTCGGCGACGAAGCGGCGCATCCGGTCCTCGCTGCCGCGAGCCTGCGCCTCGGAGGCCTGCTGGGCCCGGAAGGCCCGCTCGATCCGGGAGAGCATGCCGTTGAGCGCCGTCGACAGCCGGCCCACCTCGGTCCGGTCGTCGCCCTCGGGCACCCGCTGCGACAGGTCGCCCGCCGCGATCGCCCGGGCCGTCCGCTCGACCCCGGCCAGCGGCCGCAGGCTGTTGCGCACGAGGAGGTACCCGGCGATGCCGAGGACGACGAGCACGATCAGGCCCACGGCCACCTGCAGCGCGACCAGCTGGCCGATGGCGGCCTGGTCGCGGCCGAGGTCGGTGCCGACCACGAGCGTGTGGCCGCCCTGCAGGTCGGCGGTGACGACCCGCCAGTCCGCCCCGCCGCCCGCCGACGGCACCGTGCGGGGACGCGCGGGCCCCCCGCCGCCGTCCCGGCCGTAGTGGTCCTCGCCGAGGTCCTGCACGTCGGGCAGGTCCTCGCCGCGTTCGGGCGGGCTGCCGAGCACCGTCACCACACCGTCGGGGGACAGGCAGGCGACATAGGTCGAGCTGGGCAGCCACTGCGCGTCCTCGGCCAGACAGGCGGCGACGATGCTCCCGTTGTTCTCGGCCTGCTTGAGGACGGTGCGGAGCTCGGCGTCCTGCTGGCCCACGAGATAGCCGCGGAGCATGGCGGTGGCCCCGGCGCCGGTCGCGACCAGGGCCAGGGCCACGAGGACCACGAGCAGGGCGACGAGCGTGATCCGCAGCGGCACCCGCGACAGGCGGGTCGCGGGGGCGACGTCGGCCGGGGCGCCGTTCACGTTCCCCGCGGCAGCCGGAGCGTGTAGCCCACCCCCCGGATCGTGTGCAGGAGGCGCGGCTCGGTGGTGTCGATCTTGCGCCGCAGGTAGGAGATGTAGGACTCCACGACGTTCGCCTCGCCGTTGAAGTCGTAGTTCCACACGTGGTCGAGGATCTGCGCCTTGGACAGCACCCGCCCGGCGTTGGCCATCAGGTAGCGCAGCAGCTTGAACTCGGTCGGGGACAGGCCGATGACCTCGCCGGCCTTGATGACCTCGTGCGACTCCTCGTCGAGCTCGATGTCGGCGAAGGAGAGCCGCGGCGCCTCGGCGGCCCGCTGGGCGCCGGTGCTGCGCCGGAGCACCGCCCGGATCCGGGCCAGGACCTCGTCGAGGCTGAAGGGCTTGGTCACGTAGTCGTCGCCGCCGAGGGTCAGACCCGACACCTTGTCCTCCGCCGCGTCGCGGGCGGTCAGGAACAGCACGGGCGTGTGCCGCCCCGCCTGCCGGAGCCGGCGGACGACGCCGAAGCCGTCGAGCCCCGGCATCATGACGTCGAGGACGAGCAGGTCCGGCCGGAACGAGTCCGCCAGCGCCAGGGCCTGCTGCCCGTCGGCCGCCGTGGCCACCTCGAAGCCGGCGTATCGCAGGCTCGCCGAGAGCAGCTCGCGGATGTTGGGCTCGTCGTCCACCACGAGCAGGCGGGCCTCGGGGGCGCTCTGGGAGCTGCCGGTCACGGGTCCTCCGGTAGCACGTGGGGATGCCGTCGTCATGCCCCGAGAATGACCACGTCGGCTGCGGCCGGTCTGGACGCTACCTGTGAACTGGCTGGAGATCGCGCATCCCGTTGTGCCCCCCGGCCGGCGTCCGCGCCCCGGTCCGCTCCTCGCTCGCCGGCGCTCGCTGCGATGCTCCCGGGGCTGTCAGCCGGCGGTGCCCTCGTGCCGGCTTCCGCGCCCCGGTCCGCTCCTCGCTCGCCGTCGCTCGCTGCGATGCTCCCGGTGCTGTCAGCCGGCGGTGCCCTCGTGCCGGCTTCCGAGCCCCGGTCCGCTCCTCGCTCGCCGGCGCTCGCTGCGATGCTCCCGGGGCTGTCAGCCGGCGGGGGACATCGCGCGGCCCCGCCGCCAGTAGCCGATCGCGTGGTGCTGGGCCCGGCCGAGCCCCCATCGGGCGCGGAGGTCGGCCCGGATCGCGCGGACGGTGGCCGACTCGGCGGCCACCCACGCGAAGACGTCATCCCCCTCGGGCCGGCTGAGCTCCGCCACCGCGTCGGCCAGCAGGGTGCTCTCCCCGGGTGCCAGGCCGCCGCGGTGCAGCCAGCGCACGGAGATGCCGTCCGGAACGGCGAGCGGCTGCTCCTCTTCCGTGCCGGCCACCTCCAGCAGGACCACCCCCCGGGTGGAGGGCGCGGCGGTGTCGAGGATGCGGCTGATCGCCGGGATCGCGGTCTCGTCGCCGACGAGCAGCAGGGAACCGGCGGGGCGATCGCCCAGGGAGCCGCCGCCGGCAACGCCGAGCGGGGCGCCCGGGAGAGCCGCGGCTGCCCACGCGGCGGCCGGGCCGTCGCCGTGCAGCACGAAGTCGATCTCCACCTCGCCGGCGACGGGGTCCTGCCGACGGGCGGTGTAGCTGCGCAGGCTCACCCCGTGGGCGCCGTCGGGCCAGACGATCCGGCCGTCCTTGGCCACCCGGGGCCAGCGCGGCACGGCGTCGCCGACGCGGGGGACCAGCAGGGAGACGGTGGGCCCGGCGGCGGCCACGGCGGCGGGGGAGCCGGACAGGACGACCCGCCGCACCGCCGGCGTCACCGCGGTCACGCCGGTCACGGTCAGCACGTGGACCGGCCGGAGTCCGTCCCCGGCCGGACCGTCGGACGGCGACCGTTCGACGGCGGGATCGTCGGGGAGGGCGCTCACGTCGGCCGAGCCTAGGCGGACCCCGGACAAGGGCCGACCCGGCCGACCCCGGGGGAATGGGGTCGACCGGGCCGGCGATCGAGGACGGGGTACGAGCTCACGCTCGGTCACCGGAACGTCCGCGCTACCAGCACGGACGGGCGGTGGACCCCGTCGACGGCAACGCTACGTGACGAAATCGGCCGCGCCATTGCTCATGCGAGTGAGGTCCTCACGAACGGGTGACGTTCTCCCGCTGGCACCTCATGTGTGTGTGACCGCCTCCCCGGGCAGGGGCAGGGGACGTCCGTCCGCGACCGAGGGAGCACGTGTGGCCGAGAACCTGAAGAAGGGCGACCACGTTCGCTGGAACAGCCATGGCGGTCAGGCCGAGGGCACGGTGGACCGGAAGATCACCTCGGACACCGAAGCGGCGGGCCGGACCGTGCGGGCCAGTCCCGACGACCCCCAGTACCAGGTGACGAGCGAGAAGAGCGGCGGCACGGCGGTCCACAAGCCCGATGCCCTGCACAAGGACTGAACCGACGGGGCGGTACCGACCGACCCCGAGCCACCAGGAGGCACTGTGAGCGAGACCGGAGACCAGTTCGCGGGCACGTCCCAGCGGAGCACCAAGCACAGCCCCCGGCTCGACGAGGAGCTGCAGCACGAGGTCGAGGGGATGGTGCGCTCCGGCAGATCCACCCACGCGCAGGAATGGGCCGAGCCGGAGCCCGTCGCCGAGGGCGACCCGGATCTCGACGTCTCGCCGGCGGACACCCTCGTGGGCGGCACCCCGGTCGGGATGGACCCGGACGCCGTGGTCGTCCGCGCGGAGCTGGCCCGCTGGCTGGATCGCGCGGACTATCCCAGCACCGGCCCCGGACTCGTCGAGGCCGCCCGCGACCACCAGGCGCCGGACGCCGTCGTGGCGGAGCTGGAGAAGCTGCCGGACGGCGAGACCTACGAGCGCATCGGCGACGTCGTCCGCGCGCTCGGGCACCCGACGGAGACCTGATCACAGCTCCGCTGGGGAAACCGGCGCCTTCGGCGGCTACCTGAACACAGCTCCGCTGGGGAACCCGATGCCCTCGGCGGCTGACGTCGGGCGGGCCGCTCAGGCGGCGGAACTCACGCGCTGGGGCTGCGCGCCCCGTCCTGGGTGGCCTCGTCGGCCTCCTCCTGGGCGATCTCCTCCGCGCCGCGGCGGCGGAACAGCCGCGACCCGGGGAAGCCCTTCACGACCTGCCGCAGGTCCTGCACGGTGTCGACCAGATCGTGGACGTCGGTGCCGACGCTCCCGAGGGTCTCCAGGACCGGGAAGATGTCCTCGTCCAGGTGCCTGACCAGCTGCGGCAGCTGGTCGATGAGCCGGACGAGCGCCTCGACCTCGTGCGGCTCCAGGGTCTCGGCCAGCCGGCGGACCGACGGCGTGAGGTCGGTGAGCGGCTGGACGTAGCCGCCCACCAGGGGTTCCACCCGGCCGATCAGCGCGTCGCCGCGAGCGAGCAGGGTGTCCGCGGTGCTCGTCGTCAGCCCTACGGCGGCGATCGCCTCGTCCGCCGCGACCCGGGTCCGGGCAACGGCGGCGATGGCCTCGTCGGCCTTGGCCCGGGTCTGGGCGACGCCCGCGATGGCGTCGTCGGCCTTGGCCCGGGTGTCGGCGACGCCGGCGATGGCGTCGTCGGCCTTGGCCCGGGTCTGGGCGACGCCGGCGATGGCGTCGTCGGCCTTGGCCCGGGTCTGGGCGACGCCGGCGATGGCGTCGTCGGCCTTGGCCCGGGTCTCCGCCACGGCGGCGATGGCCTCGTCCGCGCGGTCGACCACGTTCTCCACGCGGGTCAGCAGCCCGTCCACCCGGGAGAGCAGCTCCTCCATCCGGCCGACGGCCGCACCGACCCGGGGGACCAGGGCGAGCGCTTCGGAGATCCCGTCGCGCACGCCTCCCATCGCGGAGAGGACGTCAGCGGGTCCCGGCACTGAGGGCAGTCTCACGCCCACCACGCTACGCACCAGCCGCATGGCTCACTATTCGGTTGCGCCCTGCGGGTCGATTCTGCCGCGCGTCGCCGTGGTCGCCGGTCCTCCCCCCGTATCCTCCAGGTACCGCGATCGTGCGCGGCCGCCGGTCTGCGCGCCGGTGGAAGCGGGGACCGACGGCACGACGAGGGCTCGGACGACGAGAAGGTGTCGACACCGGTGGGGGAAAAGCCGACGTGGGACGGCTCGGGGAGCCGCGGCGTCCCCGGACGCACCCGCCGGTCCCATGACGACGCCGCTCCGGGCGCCGACCCGGTCACCGTCGAACAGCTGGTGGCCCGTCAGGGCGGCCCGACGACCGGCCGACGGCGGGCCGCCCGTCGCGTCGAGGAGCGTCGCGTCGAGGAGCCGGTGCCGGTACGTCCCGAGGACGTGCCCGTGGTCCGCGCCGGCCTCCCGCCCGTGCCGGGGGGTCTCGCCGCGCCGCCGCCCGCACAGCAGGCCGGTCTGCCGCCGGTCCCCGGAGCGGCGAGGGTCACTCCGCAGCTCGGGCTGCCCCCCGTCCCCGTGCTCGAGCGGGGCGCCACGGTGTGGGAACCGGACGTCCGGCCCTCCAGGCGCAGCGGACCGATCCCGCCGCTGCCCGGACTCTTCCCGCCGCCCGAGGACGCCGCCCCGCCCCGTAAGTCGCGGCCGCGCGGCCCGGGCCGGCCCCCCGCGAGTCCGGGACGACGTCGCCTCGGCCGGCTCCTGACCGCGCTCGCCCTGGCCGTCGGTGTCGTCGTCCTCTACCACCTGGGGCTGTACTTCTACGTCGACCAGAAGATCGGCCGCGTCGAGGCCCTGGCCACCGACGGCGCGGAGGTCCTGGCCCCGGCGCTGCAGGCGGGCGCCGAGACCTACCTCGTCGTCGGGACCGGCGTGCCCGGCCAGGACGGCGGTTCGTCGGTGACCACCCTGCTCGCGTCGGTGTCCGCCGACGGGGACCGTGCGGTCCTCGTGAGCTTCCCCCCGACCGCCCTGGTGGACACCCCGGAATGCCGCTCGCTGGACGGATCGCTGCGGAACCCGACCACCGAGGCCTTCGCGGAGTCGCTGCTGGAGGGCAGCCCCTCCTGCATGGTGCGGGCGGTCCAGCAGCTCTCCGGCCTGCGGATCGACCACTACCTCGGCGTCGACCTCGCCCGGCTGCCCGGGATGGTCGACGCGCTCGGTGGCGTCGCGGTCTGCATCACCCCGTCGGAGGCGACGTCGGCGGCGGCCCTGCCGCTGCCTCCCGGTCCGGCCGAGCTGTCCGGGGAGACGGCGGCCGGCTTCCTGCAGCCGGGCGACACCGGGGCCGACGTCACCGGGGCCGCCGTGGCCGAGCGGGCGCAGCGGCTCCTCACGTCGACCCTGCGGGCGGCGATGTCGACCGGCACGCTGACCGACCCGCTGACCCTCGCCCGGTTCCTCAACCGCGCCGCGGACGCGCTGACCGTGGACGCGCAGACCACGCTGGCGGACCTGCGGGTCCTGGCCGGTTCCCTCGGTGACCTCTCCGGCGACGCGGTGCAGCGCGCGGTGCTGCCGGTGGCGCAGGTCGGCTACCTGCCGGTCGGCACCGACCAGGCCTACGTGCTCCTCGACGGCGCGGGCACCCGCAGCCTGTTCGACGCGGTGGTCGCCGGTGCGCAGGTGCCGAAGGAGTTCCTGACCGGCAGTGCGCCGGCGGTGGGGGAGCCCGCGTCCGAGGCGGCCCCCGAGGCCGAGCCCGCGCCCGCTCCCGAGCCGGTCCCGGCCGGCGGAGAGGGGCTCACCATCGCGCCGGCCCAGGTGACGGTGAACGTCCTCAACGGCACCGGGACGACGGGGCTCGCCGCCACGGTGGCCGCGGCGCTCCAGCAGCAGGGCTTCGGGGTCGGGACGGTCGGCAACGAGCCGGGGACCGTGAACCAGAGCGTCGTCCGCCACGGACCGAACGCCGGGGAGCACGCCCGCACCGTGGCCGCGGCGGTGCCCGGGGCGGTGCTCCAGCCCAGCGACGCCATCGGCGACACCGTCCAGCTCGTCATCGGCCCCGGCTACACGACCGTGGTCCCGGTGACGATCGGCGCCCCGGCGGAGGCCGCGCCGGCCGAGACCCCGGCCCCGGCCGCGCCGGCGCCCGCCCCCGTCACCTGCACCTGAGCTCCCGGCGCCGCTGAGCGCAGCGGTGACCGGGTGGGCGCGAAGGTGATCCGGGTCATCTCGGGCGCGCCGTCTGTGCGGGCGTCGTTCGCCTGGTGTTCATCTTGCTTCGGTCGTCGATTCATGAGCGCTTCCTAGGTTGACCGGCGTTGGTACTCCACGGCCGCGTTCTCCGGGCCCCATGAGAGAGGCAAGACCTCAGTGAATCGACGCACTCTGCGCCGGACGGCTCTTCCGGCGACGCTGTTCATCGCTCTCGGTCTCACTGCCTGCGGCGGCCAGACCGAGGGCTCGGCCACCGGTGAGGGCGGCGTCTCCGGCGAGGTGCTGGTCGACGGCTCCTCCACCGTGGAGCCCCTGACCTCCGCCGCCGGCGAGTTCTTCCTCGAGGAAGCGCCGGACGTCAACGTCTCCGTCGGCACGTCCGGCACCGGTGGTGGGTTCGAGGTGTTCTGCCAGGGCCAGACCGACATCTCCAACGCCTCCCGTCCCATCAAGGAGGAAGAGGCCGCGGCCTGCGAGACCGAGGGCATCGAGTTCACCGAGCTCCAGGTCGCCACCGACGCGCTGACCGTCGTCACCTCCTCGGAGAACGACTTCATCACCTGCCTCACCACCGAGGAGCTCGCCACCCTGTGGGGCCCCGCCGCGGAGGGCACCATCACCACGTGGAACCAGGTGAACCCGGAGTTCCCGGCGGAGCCGATCGAGCTCTTCGGCCCGGGCACCGACTCCGGCACGTTCGACTACTTCACCGGCGAGATCAACGGTGAGGAGGGCGTGAGCCGGACCGACTACAACGCCTCGGAGGACGACAACGTCATCGTCCAGGGCGTCAGCGGGTCCCCGAACGCCCTGGGGTACTTCGGCTTCACGTACTTCGAGCAGAACGCGGAGGCGCTCAAGGCGGTCGAGATCGACAGCGGCGAAGGCTGCGTCGCCCCGAGCGCCGAGGCGGCCCAGGACGGCAGCTACACCCCGCTCGCCCGCCCGCTGTTCATCTACGTCAACAACGCTGCCGTGACCGACAAGCCGCAGGTGAAGGCGTTCGTCGACTTCTTCGCGGCCAACGATGCGCCCATCGCCGAGGCGGCGAAGTTCATCCCGCTGAACGACGAGCAGCGCAGCGCGCTCGAGTCGACCGCCTCGTCCCTGGGCTGAGTCGGCGCACCACGGTCGCCCGTCGGAGGAAAGCAGTGAGCAGAGGAGCGTCGTGAGCAGCATCACGGCAGCAGGGGGGCCCCCGGCAGCGGGCGCCCCCCAGGGCGGTCGACGCGGCCAGTCGTTCGACCCCTCCTCGCTGGCGCGGCATTCGCCGCGCTACGGCGAGCGGGCGGTGATGGTCGTCCTCCAGGGGGCGGCGATGCTGTCCGTGCTGGTCACCATCGGGATCGTCGTCTCCCTGCTGCTGCCGGCGCTGTCCTTCTTCCGGGAGGTGAGCGTGGGTGAGTTCCTCTTCGGCACCCGGTGGACGCCACGCTTCCCCGGCCAGGAGTCCTACGGCGTCGTCCCGCTGATCACCGGGACGGCGTGGACGACCGCCATCGCACTGCTGATCGCCGTCCCCTTCGGCCTCGGCGCGGCCATCTACCTGGCGGAGTACGCGGCACCGCGGGTACGGAAGGTGCTCAAGCCCGTCCTGGAGGTCCTCGCCGGCGTCCCGTCCGTCGTCTACGGCTTCTTCGCGCTGACGTTCGTGGCCCCGTTCGTCCTCGAGGACCTGCTGGGGATCGAGGTCGGCACCTTCAGCGTCCTGTCCGCGGGGCTCGTGCTCGGCATCATGATCATCCCGACGGTCGCCTCGCTGTCCGAGGACGCGATGTCGGCGGTGCCGTCGTCGCTGCGGCAGGGATCGCTGGCACTCGGGGCCAACAAGATGCGCACCACCCTCCGGGTGGTCTTCCCCGCGGCGGTGTCGGGGATCGCCGCCTCGATCGTGCTCGCCCTGTCGCGGGCCGTCGGCGAGACGATGATCGTGGCCCTGGCCGCCGGCACCCAGGCCCGGGTCGTCACGGGGGCGACCCAGCCCGGGCAGACCATGACGGGCTTCATCGCCCAGACGGCCACCGGGGAGAGCACCCCCGGGACCTTGAGCTACAACACCCTGTTCGCGGTGGGTCTCCTGCTGTTCGTTCTCACCTTCGTCATCAACATGATCAGCATCCGGCTGGTCCGCAGGTTCCGGGAGGCGTACTGATGGCGACGATCGGCCAGCTCGCGACGCAGCCCATCAAGGCGCGGAAGCACGGTGCCAAGAGCCCCGCGTCGATCGCGTTCCTCGTGGCCCTGTGGTGCGCGCTGGGGTTCTCGATCCTGTGCCTGCTGACCCTGCTGATCACCTCGGTGATGGACGGGCTGCCCCGGCTGGACTCGAACCTGCTGACGCAGTACACGTCCCAGATCGCCCCCGAGCGGGGCGGCGCGCGCGCCGCGATCATCGGCTCGCTGTGGGTCATCGCTGCCACGGCGATCATGGCGATCCCGCTGGGGATCGCCGCGGCCGTCTATCTCGAGGAGTTCGCCGATCCCCGGCGCTGGTACAACCGCCTCATCGAGGTCAACCTGCAGAACCTCGCGGCCGTGCCGGCCATCGTCTACGGCCTGCTGACGGCCGGGTTCGCCCTGTCGATCGGGCTGCGCCGCGGCGTCGTGCTGGCCGGCGGCATCGCGCTCGCGCTGCTGATCCTGCCGGTCATCATCATCACCGCCCGGGAGGCCCTGCGCGCCGTTCCCGCGGAGATCCGCCAGGGATCCCTCGCCCTGGGAGCGACCCCGCTGCAGACCGTCTGGCGGCAGACCCTCCCGTCGGCGATCCCCGGCGTCGCCACGGGCACGATCCTGGCGCTGTCCCGCGCGCTGGGCGAGGCCGCCCCGCTGCTCCTGCTCGGTGGCCTCGTCACGATCCGATTCGACCCGAACGGGCTGCTGTCGGGCTTCACGACCCTGCCCATCCAGATCTTCAACTGGGCCGGCCGAGCCGAGGCCGATTTCCAGCAGCTCGCGGCGGCGGCCATCATCCTGCTCCTGGTGATGCTGCTGCTGATGAACGCCCTCGCCATCCTCATCCGCAATCGCTACCAGCGGCAGTGGTGACCACCGCTCCCTCCGGGAGCACGACCCCCACGGACTGGACGGACATGACCAGCACCGACGCCCCCACCACCGAGCGGCCCGCTGCCGCAGCCCCGCAGGACGCGTCCGCTCGCGAGATCGACGTCCGGGTCGACCGAGCCTCGGGGCGGTACCTCCCCGAGGTGCCGACGCCGGTGATCGAGTGCACGGACGTCGACATCTTCTACGGCCAGTTCCGCGCCGTGCACGGCGTCTCCCTGGTCTACGGGAAGAACGAGATCACCGCCATGATCGGGCCCTCCGGCTGCGGCAAGTCGACCGTGCTCCGCAGCCTGAACCGGATGAACGACCTCATCACCGGGGCGCGCGTCACCGGGAAGATCACCTACCACGGGCAGGACATCTACGGCTCGGACGTCGACCCGATCGAGGTCCGCCGGCGCATCGGCATGGTGTTCCAGAAGCCCAACCCGTTCCCGAAGTCGATCTACGACAACATCGCCTACGGCCCCCGCGTCACCGGCATGAAGGTGTCTTCCATGGACGACCTGGTGGAGGAGTCGCTGCGCGGTGCCGCGCTGTGGGACGAGGTCAAGGACAAGCTCAAGCAGTCCGCCTACGGGCTCTCCGGCGGTCAGCAGCAGCGGCTGTGCATCGCCCGGACCATCGCTGTCCGTCCCGAGGTGATCCTCATGGACGAGCCGTGCTCGTCCCTGGACCCGATCGCGACCGCGCGCATCGAGGACCTGATGGAGGACCTGCGCAAGGACTTCACGATCATCATCGTGACCCACAACATGCAGCAGGCGGCCCGCGTCGCCGACCGCACGGCGTTCTTCACCGCCAAGGCGGCCGAGGGGACCGGCGACCGGACGGGTCAGCTCGTCGAGTACGACCTGACGTCCAAGATCTTCTCCAACCCGGCGGACCGTCGCACCGAGGACTACATCTCCGGCCGCTTCGGCTGATCGCCGTGACGGCCCGGGATCGATGCGGCAGCACGGGGCGGGAACGGCGCCGCCTCCCGGGTCCGGTGGCCTCCTGGCTGGAGCCGGCCGCGCTCGACGTGCTGGTGGCCGACGAGGACCCCGCGGCGCGCGCGAGCCTGACGGCGGTCGTCGGCGCCGGGGTTCGGACGACGGTCTGTGACAACGGCGCCGAGGCGCTGTGGCAGGCGGGCCGGACCGATCCGGTGGTGACGATCCTCAGCGCGACCCTTCCCGGGGTGTCGGCCGCCGATGTCGCAGCGGTCCTCTGCCGCCACGGTCACGGCGCGGGTTCCGTCGTCGTCGGCGTCGCCGTCGGCGATGCCGACCGGGCCGGGGCGGTCCTCGCGGCGGGGGCGAGCGGTGTGGTGTCCCGGCCGTACCGGGGGAAGGAGATCGAGCCGTTGCTGCGCGCGCACCTGGCCCTCCTGGAACGCCGCCGCCGGGACGCCTCGGTGCTCGTCGCGGGGGCGCTCGAGCTCGACGGGCCGGCCTTCGAGGCCCGGGCGGCGGGTCGGCCGCTGCGCCTTCCCCTGCGGGAGTTCGAGCTGCTCCGCCTGCTGATGCTGCACGTCGGAGGGGTGGTGTCGCCGGGCCGGATCAGTTCGGAGATCTGGGAGTCCCGCGGCGAGACGGTCACGGCGAACACGATCGCCGTCCACATCCGGCACCTGCGACGGCAGCTGCACGGGGTGGCCGACATCGTCGCCGTCCGCCGCGTCGGGTACCGGCTCGACGTGCCGGGCATCGAGTCGGACCGGACGGAGAGCCGGTCGGCCTGAGGCCGCACAGCACGGGCGGACACCGGGCAAGGGTGACGCCTGAGCGGCCGCGCCACCCCGGATCAGCTCGGGTCGCGGCGCCAGGAGACGTCGACGGAGAAGCGGCCGAAGCCGCGGCTCTCGTACAGCCGGACCGCCGGCACGTTGTCCTCCTCGACGTAGAGGAGCACCTGCCCGAGGCCGCGTCCCCGCAGGTGCGCGAGGCCGAGGTCGGTGAGCGCCCGGCCGAGGCGCAGGCCCTGTGCATCGGGGTCGACCCCGAGCACGTAGACCTCGCCGACCGCCTCGTCGCCGGCATCCCCCGGTGGGTGCACCTTGGTCCAGTGCGAGCCGAGCAGCTCGCCGCCGGCATCGGGGTCGCCCCGCCAGGCGAGCAGGAAACCGTCGGCGTTGAACCACGGCTCCTTCTCCCGCAGCAGCAGGTCGTCGGGGGTCCAGCTGCCCTGCTCGGGGTGGGCGGCGAAGGCGCGGGCGTTCTGGCGCAGCCACGCCGGCTCGTCCCGGCCGGGCCGGAAGGGCTCGACGTGCACCCCGTCGGGCAGCTGCGTGCGTGGGTCGGGATCGACGCCGGCGAGGTCCCGCCGCATCTGCAGGAGCACGCGGGCACGGGTGAAGCCCCGGGGCGCGAGCAGCTCGGCCGAGCCGGGCAGGTCGCCGTGCGCCCAGAGGCTCAGGGGGCGCGCACCGGCCAGCTCGACGAGGAGATCCAGCAGGGCGCGGCCGTGGCCCCGCCGGCGGAAGGACGGGTGGACGACGAGCTCCGCCTCCATCCCGCCGTCGGTGCCGATGTCGTGGCGCGCGTACCCGGCGAGCTCGTCGCCGTCGTGGACCACCAGGTCGCCTCCGCCCGGGCGGCCCCCGTGCTGCAGCCGGAGCTCGCTCTCCTCCGACAGCGGGCGCACGCCGTCGGCGGCCGCGGCGGCGCGCAGCAGCGAGAGGACGGCCGCGACGTCGAGGGTGTAGTCGGTGCTCACCCGGTCATCAGACCAGCTCGGCGTCGGCCCTGTCCTCCGAGGTGGACGCGATGTCCTTGGAGGTGGCGGCAGCCTTGGCCGTGGCGTCGGCGACCTGCTGGTCCAGCTTGTAGCCGACGTTGCGCACGGTGCCGATCAGGGCCTCGTGCTCGATGCCGAGCTTGGCGCGCAGGCGGCGCACGTGGACGTCGACCGTGCGGGTGCCGCCGAAGTAGTCGTAGCCCCAGATCTCCTGCAGCAGCTGGGCGCGGGAGAAGACCCGGCCCGGGTGCTGGGCCAGGTACTTGAGCAGCTCGAACTCCTTGTACGTGAGGTCGAGCGGCCGGCCGCGGAGCTTGGCGGAGTAGCTGTGCTCGTCGATCACCAGCTCGCCGGCCTGGGTGACGCCGCCGTCGCCGCCGTCGGCCGGTGTCGTCGCGGCCATCCGGCGCGCGGTGGCCCACTTCAGCCGGGCGTCGACCTCGGCCGGGCCGGCGGTGTCGAGCAGCACGTCGTCGACACCCCAGTCGGCCGACAGCGCGACCAGCCCGCCCTCGGCCAGCACGGCGATCAGCGAGGCGGCGACGCCGGTGGAGGACAGCAGACCGCACAGGGTGCGCGCCCGGACCAGGTCGTGCCGGGCGTCGACGAGGACGACGTCCCCGGAGTCGCCGTCGAGCAGGCTGGACAGCTCAGGGGCCACGACCCGCACCTGGTGGGGCAGCAGCCCGAGGGCAGGCAACACCTCGGTCGTGGCCTGTCGTGCCGCGGTCATGAGTACGAGTCGCATGTCGTCTCCTCACGGGGCCCTCGACGACCGGCGTCGTCGATGGACCTACGACAGCACTGTCGAGGTTGGGGCGAGGATAGCCGACGTTGCGCCGGAGAGCCCGCGTCCGCTTGTCGAGCGGATCGGGCGCCGCGGTTCTGCGACGATCGACCCGTGAGCCCCCCCGTGCTGGATTCCGCGCTGCCGGTCCGGGTCCACCACCTGCCCGCGGCGGGTCTCGCCGGCCTCGCGGTCGCGCTGCTCGTGGGTCTTCCCGAGGTCCTGGGCGACGTCGGGCGGCTGGCCGCGGTGCTGGTGCTGCAGCTGGGCCTGGTGCTCGCGTGGGTGGTGACGACCGGCATCCAGGGGTTCACCGGGTCGCTGGCGGTGGGGTCGGCGGCCGCCGTCGCGGCCGACCTGGCCCTCGTGCTCCCCGGGCGTGGCGCCATGGGCGGCCTGCTCGCCGTGTTCGGTCTCGGCTTCCTCGCGGTGGTCCTCCAGCAGATGTTCCGCAGGCCACGGCACGACCTGGTCGCGTCGCTCTCCGCGGGCGTCCTGCTCTTCTGCGCGATCGGGGCCCTCGCGGCGCTGCTGCTGGTGGGACGCGCGCCCGGCGGCACCGGCCGCGCCCTCGTGGTGCTCCTCGCCGTCGGGGCCGCGCTCGTCGCCGGCCACCTCGTGGACCTGGTGCTGCCCCGGCCGCAGCTGGCGCCCGGCGTTCCCCGTGGACTCGCGGGCCTGGGCGTGTCGGTGCTCGCCGGCGCGGCGGTGACGTTCCTCGGCCGCGGGCTCGGCGAACCGGCCGGGGGACCGGCGGCCCTCGCCTACGGTGCCGTGCTCGGCCTGGTGGCGGGGCTGATGGCCGTCGCGGCGAGCTACGTCGTCGTGGCGGCGACCTCGGACGGTGCGGACGAGGGTCGGGTCGGCAGCCGCTCGAGGGACGGGGTGCCCTCGCCGTGGGTGCTCGCGGTCGTGCAGGCGGCCCTCCCGATCGCCGCGTGCGGACCGGTCGCCCTGGCGCTGCAGGCCGTTCTGTGACGGTTCGCCGTCTGACGGCGCTCGTGATCGTGCTGGTCGTGCTCCTCGGGCTGGCCTTCCTCGCCGACCGGGTCGCCGTCGGCGTCGCCGAGGACCGGGTGGCGAGCGAGATCGCGGCGGAGGCCGGGCTCGCCGGCACGCCCGAGGTGGACATCACCGGTTTCCCGTTCCTCACCCAGGCGCTGGCCGGCCGCTACGACGACGTGCGGATCTCGCTGCGCGCCGACCAGCTCGGGCAGCCGGAGGGAACGGCGGCCGACGTCGCCCTGCGAGGGGTGGAGGTGCCGCTGTCCGCAGTTCTCGCGGGCTCCGTGCAGGAGGTCCCGGTGGAACGCGTCGACGGGACGGCGACGCTGTCCTACGAGCTGCTCGCGACCGCCCTCGGCGCCGACACCACCCTGGCCCGCGAGGGCGACGGGCTGCGGATCACCCGCACGGTCGAGCTGTTCGGCCGGACGGTGCCCCTGACCGCGGTCGGGCAGGCGACCCTCGACGGGAGCGACGTGGTGATCGACGTGGAGACGGCGGCGGGCGCCGGCGTGGACCTGCCCGACTTCCTGGTGGAGCGGGCCGGCGATCTGCTCGACCTGCGCTACGCCGTCCCGGCGCTGCCGTTCGGCCTGCGGCTCACCAGCGTCATGCCGGCCGACGACGGCGTCGTCGTGGGCCTCGAGGCGAGGGACACGGTGATCGGGGGCTGAGGAATACCGCTCGGCAGCGGCCGGTTCGACCGAGGATGAGCGGGACGGGTGCGGTGGTCCTCGTCGCCGCGCTGGTGCTGACCGGCGTCGCGGCCTGGTGGCTGCGCGCGCGGAACGGCGCCGTCATCCCGCCCGCGGCGGCAGGGGAGCCCGGCGGCCTGCCGCCCGCTCTGCACCGCCTCGGCGTGCGTCCCGCGGAGGCCGACCTGACCGTCGTCCAGTTCTCGACGGCGTTCTGCGGCCCCTGCCGGGCGACGAAGGCGCGGCTGCAGCAGCTGCAGAGCACCCGCCCCGGCCTCGCGGTGGTCCAGGTCGACGCGGAGAGCCACCTCGACGAGGTGCGCGAGCTCGACGTCCGTCGGACCCCCACGCTCTTCTATCTGGGCCGGGACGGGCGGCTGATCGGGCGGAGCAGCGGCGCGCCGCGCCCCGACGAGCTGACCGCCCTGATAGACGCGCACGTCGGGGTCGGCTCGTGATCGGCTACTCTTCCCTCGTGGGCACCCTGCTGACCTCGCGCCGCACAGTTGACCTGTGCCGCGTCGGCAGCTGCCTCTGTCCGACCTTCTGAGGACGGTCCCGACCGTCCAGACGCGCCCTGTCCGCCGTCCGAAGGTCTCTCGCTCCATGCTGATCGATGTCCGTGGCCCGCGCTTCTCCGCGGGGATCACCAGCGTCGTCCTCGCCGTCGCCCTGCTCGCCGGCAGCGGCGCGCTGGTCGCCGTCCAGGCGGCGGTGTTCGCGGTCGGCGCGTTCGCCGGCCTGCGGTACGCCCCCTACGGCGTGCTGTTCCGGCGCCTCGTCGCGCCTCGCCTGGGGCCGGCCCGCGAGCGGGAGCCCGAGGCCCCGGTCCGGTTCGCCCAGCTCGTCGGCCTGCTGTTCGCCGTCGTCGGGGCGGCGGGCTACCTGCTGGGGGCGCCGCTCGTCGGCGCCGTCGCCACCGGCCTCGCGCTCGTCGCGGCCCTGCTCAACGGGGCCACCGGCTTCTGTCTGGGCTGCGAGCTCTACCTCACCGTCCGGCGGGCCCTGCCGGCCCGCGCCACCTGACCATCCGCACACCCCGCACTCACACCGGAGGAACCACCATGAGCCGCAGCGACGTGCTCGTCACCGCAGACTGGGCCGAGGAGAACCTCGGCAAGCCCGGTCTCGTCTTCGTCGAGGTCGACGAGGACACCAGCGCCTACGACGGCGGACACCTCGAGGGTGCCGTCAAGCTCGACTGGAAGAAGGACCTGCAGGACCCGCTGCGCCGCGACTTCGTCGACAAGGCCGGTTTCGAGGCCCTGCTGTCGTCCCGCGGCATCAGCAACGACGACACCGTGATCCTCTACGGCGGCAACAACAACTGGTTCGCCGCGTACGCGTACTGGTACTTCAAGCTCTACGGCCACCGCGACGTCAAGCTGATCGACGGCGGCCGCAAGAAGTGGGAGCTCGACGGCCGCGCGCTGTCGAAGGACGCGGTCGAGCGCCCGGCCACCCAGTACAAGGCCAGCGACCCCGACCTCTCGATCCGCGCCTTCCGCGACGAGGTCGTCGCCTCGATCGGCTCGAAGAACCTCATCGACGTGCGCTCGCCCGACGAGTTCTCGGGCAAGATCCTCGCCCCGGCGCACCTGCCGCAGGAGATGGCGCAGAAGGGCGGGCACGTCCCGACCGCCAAGAACATCCCGTGGAGCAAGGCGGCCAACGAGGACGGCACGTTCAAGACCGACGAGCAGCTCGCCGAGCTGTACGCCGAGCAGGGCTACGACGAGAGCAAGGCGACCATCGCCTACTGCCGCATCGGCGAGCGGTCGAGCCACACGTGGTTCGTGCTCCGCGAGCTGCTGGGCAAGTCCGACGTCAAGAACTACGACGGCAGCTGGGTCGAGTACGGCTCGCTCGTCGGCGTCCCGATCGAGAAGTGAGCTGACATGTGCGGAGCCCCGAAGCAGGGCGGTTCTCTCGCGGGAATCGACCTCACGACGCAGACGGTGATCCAGGGGTCGGTCTGGCACGACGGCGCCCCGGTGGCCGGTGCCTTCGTCCGGCTGCTGGACTCGACCGACGAGTTCACCGCCGAGGTGGTGGCGAGCCCGGAGGGTGAGTTCCGGTTCTTCGCCGCCCCTGGTGCCTGGAAGGTGCGCGCCCTCGCACCGGTGGGCAAGGGTGAGCGCACCCTCGCCGCCGAGGTCGGCCTGAACGAGACCACCGTCGCGGTCGCCTGACCCCACGCACGACGACGACGGCGCCCGCCCCGGCTGCATGCCGGGGCGGGCGCCGTGGGTTCCGGGTCAGTCGATGCCGGGCGGCAGCCGGTTGGGGCCGGCCTCGGCGGGCCGGGGACGGTCCTCCCGGTAGACGCGGACGGCGACGATCGCGACGTCGTCCTCGCCGGCTCGGGGCACGAGGCGGGCCAGCACCGTGTCGAGGAGTTCCTCCAACGGCCGCTCCGCCAGGTCGCTGAGCGCCTCCCGGAGGCGATCGAGCCCCTCGTCGAGGTCGGAGCCGCGCCGCTCCACCAGCCCGTCGGTGACGAGGAGCAGCGTCGAGCCGTCGGGCAGGTCGGCGGTGTGGTCGGCCCGCCGGGCGTCGGTTTCCACGCCGAGCATCAGGTCGGGACGCGCCTCGAGCAGCGTGGTGCTGCCGTCCGCGGCGAGCAGCACCGGCGGGATGTGGCCGGCGTTGCTCCACCGGAGGAGCCGGCGACCGGTCACCTCGGGATGCCGCTCCACGCGGGCCAGGATCGCGGTCGCCAGGCTGGAGACGGCCAGCCCCCGGGCGGCACGTTCGGCGCGGATCAGCGTGGCCGCGGGCGGCTCGTCGTTGTCGTAGGCCAGGGCGCGGAGCAGGCCGCGCAGTTGCCCCATCGCGGCGGCGGCAGCGCTGCCGTGCCCCACGACGTCGCCGATGACGAGCATCGTCGCGCCGTCCGGCTGCAGGAACGCGTCGTACCAGTCGCCGCCCACCTGCGCCTCGTGCTGGGCGGGCTGGTAGCGCACCGCGACGTGCAGATGGTCGGGCTCGGGTGGCGGGGTGAGCAGGGCCTGCTGCAGCCGGTCGGAGAGTTCGCGCTGCGCGGCCGCCGCGCGGGACACCCGGGCGAGCTCTGCCGCCTGCTGCTCGACCGCCCGCCGCTCGGTGAGGTCGCGGAAGGAGACGATGACGCCGGTCACCCGGCCGTTCTCGACCGTCGGGACGGCGACGAGATCGATCGGCACACCGACGCCGTCGCTGCGCCAGAACAGCTCGTCCTCGGCGACCACGGTGCGCCCGGTCCTGAGGGCCTGCCACACCGGGCACTCGTGCCTGGGGTACGGGGTGCCGTCGGACCGGGTGCTGTGCAGCAGCAGGTGCTGGTCGGCGCCCAGCTGATCGGCCTCGGAGTAGCCGGTGATGCGGACCGCGGCCGGGTTGACGAACTCCACCCGCCCGTCGGCGTCGAGCCCGTAGATGCCGTTGGCGACGTGCGCCAGGACCCACTCGTACCGCGCGAGCGCGCGCGAGAGCTGGTCCTCCGCCGATTGCACCGACGCCCCTCTCCCGGCCGTGACGGCCTGCCCGGCATGGTTCGTGCGAGAGCGTCCGCTCCGAGCCGGGCTGAATTGTGCCCTGCCCTTCTTCGGTGTCGCCCACCTTCGAGCCTGCGCCCGTGTTGCGTCGGATCACTCGACGGGCGGGGCGGAGTCGTCGGGCTGCCGAACGGGCGGCACCGGGCTCTGCACCAGGACGGCGACCATCCCCGTGGACGAGCCGCTGGCGTGCTCCTCGCCCGGCTCCCACAGGACGGCGTCGCCGGAGACGAGCGGGACGGCGTGCCCGTCCGGGCCGGCGGCCCAGCCCTCACCGCTCACCACCGCCAGCAGCTGCCACAGCTGGGCGGGGTGCCGGCCGATCCGGGAACGAGCGGCGAACGTCGCGACGTCGACGCCGAACCCTTCGATCGGCTGCTCCACGCGACCGAACCGGGTGATGGCGACCCCCGTGCTGCTGTAGGCGTCGAGGGTGTGGACGGGCAGCGAGATCCGACGCATTCGCAGAAAATAGGACGCGAAGTACCTGTTCGGGCAGGGTGTCGGCGCCGGATCGCGATGAGCGGCGGGCCGCCTGCCGGCCGCGGGAACGGCCTCAGAGGCCGATCAGGCGCGCGAGGTCGTCCATCGCCAGGTCGAAGTAGCGATCGCCGTCCTCGACGGAGCCGACGAAGTGGCCGAACAACTCGAAGCTGATCGTGCCGTAGAGGGAGCTCCACGCGAGCAGGGCGCGGACGCGCACGGTCTCGTCCAGCGAGGGGTGGTCGCCGCCGAGGACCTCGACCGCCGCGTCGCTGATCAGTGACGGATCACGTGTCCCTGCCGCCTCCGGCAGCGCGCCGCCGCGGGCGGCGTCCCCCAGGATCCGGCCCAGGACGCCGCCGACCCGCGAGGCCGCCGGCACGGTGTCCTGCGGCGCCCGGTAGCCGGGCACCGGTGAGCCGTAGAGCAGGGCGTACTCGTGGGGATGCTCCAGCGCCCAGGCGCGCACCGCCCGGCAGACCGCCGACCAGCGCCCGGCGGGGGCCTCGGCGGGGTCGTCGGCCGCCTCGGCGGCCGCCCCCAGGTCGTCGTAGCCGTCGATGATCAGCCGGGTCAGGAGGTCGTCCCGGCTCGGGAAGTAGCGGTAGACCGCGGAGGAGACCATGCCCACCTCGCGGGCGACGGCTCGCAGCGACAGGCCGGCCGCGCCGACGTCGGCGAGCTGACGGCGGGCGGCGGCGGTGATCTCCGCGGTCAGCTCGCTGCGGACGCGCTCCCGGGCGGAGGTCATGCCGTGATGATGCCGCCATGTGAGCGGTGCTCGCAAGTGAGAGCGCCGCTCTTGACAGTAGGCAGCTCTTGGGTCGAGCATCGATCTCGAACGAGAGCACCGCTCTCGTCGAAGGTCTGAGGAGCTCTCCATGGAACTGCACGTCATCGTCGGCAAGGGCCCGGTCGGGACCACCACGGCGGAGGAGCTGGTCGCCCGCGGCCACTCCGTACGGGTCCTGTCCCGCAGCGGTGGCCGCTCGACGGACGCCGTCGAGCACCGCCGGGTCGACGCGGCCGACGTCGACGCCGTCGCGTCCGCCGCACGAGGCGCCGCAGCGCTGTACAACGCGGTGAACCCGGCCTACCACCGGTGGCCCACCGACTGGCCGCCGGTCGCCGCCGCACTGCTCGCCGCCGCGGAGCGGACCGGCGCCGTCCTGGTGACGATGTCGAACCTGTACGGCTACGGGCGTCCCGGCGGCCCGATGACACCGGAGAGCCCCCTGGCGGCATCCGACGCCAAGGGCCTCGTCCGTGCCCGGATGTGGACGGAGGCGCTGGCGGCGCACGAGGCCGGCCGGGTGCGGATGACCGAGGCGCGGGCGGCCGACTTCGTCGGCCCGCAGGTCCCCGGCGACCACTCGCACCTGACCCGGCAGCTCCCGGCCCTGCGCCGCAGCCGGCGGGCCTGGGTGATCGGCGACCCGGACGCCCTCCGCAGCTGGTCCTACCTGCCCGACGTGGCCGCGACCCTGGCCACCCTGGGCACGGACCAGCGGGCGCTGGGCCGGGCGTGGCACGTACCCAGCGCCACCCGCTCCCAGCGGCAGGCGATCACGGACCTGGCCGCGGCCATGAAGGTCGGGCCGGTGGCGGTGACCGGGATCCCGTGGCCGGTGCTGCGCGCGGTGGGCCTCGCCGTCCCCTTGATGCGGGAGGTCGTCGACGTCCGGCACCAGTTCGACCAGGAGTACGTGATCGACGCGACGGCCACGACGGAGACGTTCGGGCTGACCGCCACCGCATGGGACGAGGTCGTGCGCGCGACGGTGGCGGGGGTGCCGGTGACCGTCTGAGGCCGCGCCGGGACCGCTCGTGGGCAGCGGTCCCGGCCTCATTACCGTGGGGCGCATGGTCTCTGCCTGGGCGCTGATCGTCATGACGTCGCTGGGTGCCGTCGGATGCGCGTACGGCGCCTTCCGGCTCTCGCGCCGGCCGAAGGGCGCCCGGCGATGACCGACGCCACCGCGCTGCCGGTCCCCGACACCGTCGACGTCCGGTCCGGGCCCGAGGTCTCCCAGGACCTGCTCGCCCTGCTGCCCCTGCTCGGGGAGTGGCACGGCGAGGGGCAGGCGGCCGGAGCCGCGGGTGACCACCGGTTCGGCCAGTGGATCCGGTTCAGCCACGACGGCCGGGGGTTCCTGGCCTACGAGTCGCGCAGCTGGCCGCTCACGGACGACGGCGCGGTCGTCGGCCCCGGGGTCCGCGAGTCCGGCTTCTGGCGTCCCCGGGGGCAGGACGACGTCGAGCTGGTCGTCGCCGGGGCCGAGGGCATCGTCGAGCTGTACGTCGGCACCGCCCGGACCACGACCAGCTGGGAGCTCACCACCGACGTCCTGGCGCGGACCCCCGACGCACCCGACGTCACGCGGGCGGTGCGGCTGTACGGGATCGTGGAGGGCGCCCTGATGTACGCCATCGACCGGGCGGGGCCCGACGAGCTGCCCCGCCCGTGGATGTCGGCCCGGCTCGAGCGGCTCCGATGACCGTTCCGCCGTCCGACGGGCGTCCCGCCACCCCGCGGCAGGTCGCCGACCGGTACGTCGACGCCGTCTGCGACCTCGACCCGATCGTGGCCACCTCGCTCGGCACCCGCCCCGGCGACGACGGGCTGCCCGACCTGAGCCCGGCCGGGCTGGCGGCGGACGAGGCCCTGGTCCGGGCCACCCTCGGCGAGCTGGACCGGGTGCTGGCCGCCGACGCGTCCCTGGCCGACGACGCCGTGGAGCGGCGCTGCGCGCGGCTGCTCCGCGAGCGGCTCGGTGCCGAGCTCGCCGGGCACGAGGCGGGCGAGGGCTACCGGATGCTGAACAACCTGTTCAGCCCGCTCCACGTCGTGCGCCAGGTCTTCGTGATGATGCCGGCGGCGACCGAGCATGACTGGTCCGTGATCGCCCGCCGGATGGCGCGGGTGCCGGAGGCGTACCGGGGGTTCCGCGCGACCCTCGAGGAGGGCACCCGCCGCGGCCTGTTCGCCGCCCCCCGTCAGGTCACCACCGTCGTGGCCCAGCTCGACGAATGGGCCGCCGGGCCGTACTTCGGCACGTTCGCCGCGGCCGGCCCCGACGCGCTGCGCGCCGAGCTGGACGCGGCCGCCCAGGCCGCGGACGAGGCGGTGGCCGGCATCCGGGACTTCCTGCGCGACGAGTACGCGTCCCGGGCCGAGGGGACGCCCGACGACGTCGGCCGGGAGCGCTACGCCGTCGCCGTCCGCCGATGGACCGGCTCCGACCTCGGCGCGGATGCCGCGGCCGGACGGGGTGGCCTCGAGGAGGCCTACGAGTGGGGCTGGGCCGAGCACCGGCGGATCCTGGCCGAGCAGCGGCTCGAGGCCGAGCGCCTGCTCCCGGGCGCCACACCGATGGTGGCCATGCGCTGGGCCGACGAGCACGGGCCGGCCGTCGAGGGCGTGGAGGCCATCCGCGAGCGGCTGCAGGCGATGATGGACGGCGCGATCGCCGCGCTGGACGGCACGCACTTCGATCTCGCCGAGCCGGTCCGCCGGGTGGAGGCGATGATCGCGCCCCCGGGCAGTGCCGCGGCGCCGTACTACACGCGGCCGGCGCAGGACTTCTCCCGACCGGGCTGCACCTGGCTGCCCACGTTCGGCCGCACCCGCTTCCCGCTCTGGGACCTCGTCTCGATCTGGTACCACGAGGGCGTTCCCGGCCACCATCTCCAGCTGGCGCAGTGGGCCTACGTCTCGGGATCGCTGTCGACGTACCAGACGTCGCTGGGGTCCGTCGGCGCCAACGTCGAGGGCTGGGCCCTGTACGCGGAACGGCTGATGGACGAGCTCGGCTATCTCGCCGACCCGGCCGAGCGGCTGGGGTACCTGGACGCGCAGCAGCTCCGGGCCGTGCGGGTGGTCATCGACATCGGGATGCACCTGCGGCTCCCGGTGCCGGACGATGCCGACGGCGTCCTCGCCGACCACCGTGGGCAGCCGTGGACGCCGGAGCTGGCGCGCGCCTTCCTCGGCGCGAACTCGGGCGCCGATCCCGGGTTCCTCGACAGCGAGCTGGTGCGCTACCTCGGCATCCCCGGGCAGGCGATCAGCTACAAGCTGGGGGAGCGGGCGTGGCTCGAGGGCCGGGCGGCGGCGCAGCAGGCGCGTGGCGCGGACTTCGACCTCAAGGCCTGGCACATGGCGGCCCTGTCGCAGGGGTCGCTCGGTCTCGACGACCTCGCCGCGGAGCTCGCGGCGCTCTAACCGCGGGGAACGGGGTTCACCGGGTCGATGGCGATCCGGTCGGCGGCGTCGGAGGGTGCGGTCTCCAGGCCCGGTGCGGCGAGCAGCTCGCCGATGCAGGCGGCGCTGCCGCCGACATAGGTGCACCGCAGGTCGATGTCGCTCACCACGCACCAGGCCCGGTCGGCCGGCCACCAGAGGTTGGCGCTCTGCTCGTTCGGCTCCGGCGCGAGGTTGCGGCGCGCGTCCGCGACCTCGCCCCGCACGAGGACGACGTCGTGCCCCCCGCGCAGCAGCAGCCGCGGCGGGACCTCCGGATCGGCCAGGTCGTAGCCGAACCCGTCCCAGCGGCCGAAGAGGCACTCGCCGGGTGTCCGGGTGTGCCGCCCGAGCAGGTCGCTCAGGCGGTCGGCGACGGCGACGGGGAGGTGACCTTCGCTGGGGCCGTCGTCCCAGACCGGCGGCTGGCTGTCGACGGGGCCGTGCGTCACGGCCGTCCACTGCATCAACGGGTGCGCGACCGTGCCGTTGTGCGCGGCCACCTCGGCCCAGGACACCTCGACGTCGTCGTCCCCGACGTAGCGGACGGCGGGGTGGAAGACGCGGGCGTAGGCCTCGAACACCGGCGGCACCAGGCTGCCCACCGTCCCGGGATCGGCGCGCCGGCGACCGGAGGAGAGCCAGATGCCGGTGGAGACGTCGGTCTCGACCGGGAGGCCGCCGAGCTGCACGAACCCTCCCGGAGGGACGGACAACCCCCGGGCTGCTCCGCGGCGCCGTCCTCCGCGGAGGCAGCTGCACGCGGGCCGACTGGACAAATGTCGGCGGCCCGGGGGTCGGGTGACTGTCCGGTTCTCGCTCGCCGCCGTACGACGGACGGGCGAAACTGCCGTCGCTCAGACGCGAGTCTGAACGGGCGGCCCATCTGGACGGCGGCTAGCGGACAGCCACCTCACGAGTCCTGTAGCTCAGCAAGTTACGGACCACCTCCTCTCTCGTGTACGACGACGGTACGACGGCCGAAAGCGGCCCGGCAACCGGAATTGTCAGCCGTCGGCGAACGGCGGCGAGCTGCGGTCGTCGACCGGATCCCAGGCGTCCGGGATGCCGTCGGCGTCGGAGTCGCGCCGCTCGTCGGCCTCGATCCGCTTGTACCGGCGGTTGCGCAGCCGCAGGAGCACGGCGGCGAGGACGGCCGCCAGCAAGGTCCCGCCGAGGATCCCCACCTTCGCGTGGTCGTAGCTCTCGCTCTCCGTCCCGTACGCGAGCTCGGTGACGAGCAGCGAGACGGTGAAGCCCATCCCGCCCAGCAGGGACAGGCCGAGCACGTCGGGCCAGCCGAGGTTCTCGTCCAGCTGCGCCCGGGTGAAGCGGGACACCAGCCAGGTGGCCGCGCTGATGCCGATCGCCTTTCCGGCCACGAGGCCGACCGCGATGCCGATCGCGATGCTGCTCCCGAGCGAGGCGCCGAGCCCGGAGAACCCGCCGACCGTCACGCCCGCCGAGAAGAACGCGAAGACCGGCACCGCCACGCCCGTCGACAGCGGCCGGATGCGGTGCTCGAAGTGCTCGGCGAGTCCGGGCCCGGCCTCCGGCCCGCCCGCAGCCTCGCTGCGCACCACCGGCACCGTGAAGGCCAGCAGGACGCCGGCGACGGTCGCGTGCACTCCCGACTCGTGCATGAGCACCCAGGTGACCGCCCCCAGGGGGAGCAGCAGCCAGGCCGTTCGGACCCCGCGCTGCACGAGCACCGCGAACATCGCGAGCGGCAGCAGCGAGAGCAGCAGCGCGGGCACGTTCAGCTCGTCGGTGTAGAAGATCGCGATGACCACGATGGCCAACAGGTCGTCGACGACGGCCAGGGTCAGCAGGAACGTGCGCAGCGCACTGGGCAGGTGGGTGCTGATCACCGCGAGGACGGCGAGGGCGAAGGCGATGTCGGTCGCCGACGGGATCGCCCAGCCGCGCAGCGCACCCTCGGGGCCGTCCAGGTTGAACAGCACGAAGAAGACCGCCGGGACGACCATGCCGCCGACCGCCGCGGCCACCGGGAGCGCCGCGCGGCGGGGCTCGCGGAGGTCGCCCGCGACGAACTCCCGCTTGAGCTCGAGGCCGGCGACGAAGAAGAAGATCGCCAGCAGGCCGTCCGCGGCCCAGGTGCCGAGCGTCAGGTCCAGGTGCAGGGACGCCGGCCCGACCCGCAGGTCCCGCACGGTCTGGTAGGCGCCCGCCCAGGGGGAGTTCGCCCAGATCAGCGCGATCGCGGCGGCCACCAGGAGCAGCGCGCCGCCCACGGTCTCCTTGCGGAGGACCGCGGCGATGCGCTGGGCCTCGGGATAGGAGCCCCGGCCGAGGAGGCGAACGGGCGATCCGGTCACGGGGCGGCTCCGGGGGAAGGGGTCGGCGAGGACGTTGCCGACCAGACTTCCCGGCGCACCGGGTGCGACGTTACCCGGCGAGCAGGGCGCGGACGCGTTCCGACAGCCCGCCGTCACCCCGCGGCTCGCCGTCCAGCGTGTGGACCGTGGCCGCGCCGCGGACCCCGGAGAGCAGCCAGACCGCGTCGGCGGCGTGCAGGTCGGCCACGGTCCCCACGGTGACCGAGGTCGGCCATCCGTCGCCCTCGGCCCGGGCGAACAGCCGCGTCATCGTGGTGCCGGCCAGGATGCCGGTGTCCAGGGGCGGCGTGTGCAGCGTTCCGCCGGCGGCCCAGACGACGGTGGACGTCGGACCCTCGAGCAGGTGCCCCTCGACGGAGGTGAAGACGACGTCGTCGGCGCCGAGCGCGTGGGCGTGCCGCTGCGCCGCCATGTTGACCGCGTAGGAGAGCGTCTTCGCGCCCCCGAGCAGCCACGGTGCCTCCGCGCGGAAGGCCGCCGGGACGCCGAGCCCGAGGCTGACCACGGAGATGCCTTCGCCGCGCTGTCGCAGCGTCTCGGCCGGCACGGGGGACACCAGCGCGAGGGCGGTGGACGGCATCCCCTCGCCGAGACCGCGCGTGAGGAAGAGGCGGCAGACGCCCTCCACGTCGGCCGGCCAGCCGCCGAGGACGGCGTCCAGGAGGGCGTGCCAGGCGTCGTCGCCCGGGTGGGGCAGCTCCAGGAGCGCGGCCGACGAGCGGAGCCGGGCCAGGTGCGCGGCCAGGTGCGGCGTGCGCGCGCGGACGACGGCGACCGACTCGAAGACGCCGTCCCCGCGGCCCAGCCCCTGATCGAAGGCCGACACCACCGGCTCGTCCGCGGGCACCGCCACCGCCGCGCCGCCCCGCCAGACCGCCACCGCACGCAGATCGTCCACGGCCCCAGCCTGCCGCACCGGCGGCATAGGCTCCGCGCATGGGGCACGACCACGTGGCAACGCCGGAGGAACCGCTCGCCGAGCGGCTCCGGGCCCGCGGCCTGCGCCTGACCGCGCAGCGGCGGCGGGTGCTCGCGGCGGTGACCGCGCTCGAGCACGCGACGCCGGACTCGATCGGCGCCCGGCTGCGCGAGGAGGCCGGCCCCGACGGCCCGGCGCCGGACACCTCCACCGTGTACCGCAACCTCGAGCTGCTCGAGCGGCTGGGCCTGGTCTGGCACACCCACCTCGGCAAGGGGGCGCCGGTCTACCACGTGGCCGAGCACCCGCACCTGCACGTCGTGTGCTCCTCCTGCGGCGACGTGTCGTCGGTGGACCCGGGCATCCTGGACGGCGCCGCGGAACGTCTGGCGGCCGAACACGGTTTCACCGTGGACGTCGGACACGTCGCGCTCACCGGGGCGTGCCGAGCGTGCCGGCAACGATCGGAGTCCTCATGACCAGCTCGCCGCTCCTCGCCCTGCCCGGCGCGGTGCAGGAGGAGGGCGGTGCAGTCGCCGCCCACTACGGGGATCCCCTGCGGGAGCAGCGGCTGCTCGCCGAGGGTGCCGGGCTGGTGGACCGCGGCGACCGCGACGTCCTCGTCGTTCCCGGCGCGGACCGGCTGTCGTGGCTGCACAGCCTCACCAGCCAGCACCTGGACCGCCTGGCCGACGCAACCGGCACCGAGGCGCTGGTCCTCTCCCCGCAGGGCCACGTCGAGCACCACCTCGTGCTCGCCGACCTCGACGGCACCACGTGGGCCGACGTCGAACCCGGCACGGGCGGAGCCCTGCACACCTTCCTCGACCGGATGCGTTTCCTGCTCCGCGTCGAGCCCGCCCTGGTGACCGGCCAGTGGGCCGTGCTGAGCCTGGTGGGCCCTGATGGGGACGACGTGCTGGAGCGGGCCGGTCTGCCGGTCCCCGCGGCGGCCTACGAGGTACGCGCCCTCGACGCGGGCTTCGTCCGCCGGATGCCCCCGATCGGCGACGGCGCTCCCGTGGTCGACCTGATCGTCCCCCGGACGGACCTGGGGGTGGTCGCCGAGCGTCTGCTGGCCGCGGGGGCCGCGCCGGCGGGGCGCCAGGCCTACGAGGCGCTGCGGGTCGAGGCCCGCCGTCCGCGCTGCGGCGTGGACAGCGACCACCGCACGATCCCCAACGAGCTGAGCTGGCTGACCACCGCCGTCCATCTGGACAAGGGCTGCTACCGCGGCCAGGAGACCGTCGCGCGCGTGCACAACCTCGGCCGCCCGCCGCGGCGCCTGGTCCTGCTCCATCTCGACGGCGTCAGCGAGGTGCTGGCCGAACCGGGGACGCCGGTGATGGCCGGCGCTCGCGAGGTCGGGCGGGTCGGCAGCGTGGTGCGGCACTACGAGCTGGGCGTCATCGCCCTCGCCCTGGTGAAGCAGTCGGTCGCGCTGGACGCGGCGCTCACCGTCGCCGGATCGGCCGCCTCGATCGACCCCGACGACGCCCCGCAGGACACCGACGAGGCGCGCGCGGCGGCTCGGGAGCGTGTGCGGGCCGTCCGGTCTGCGACGATCGGGCGGTGAGTTCCGGCACGTTGATCACCGTGGCGCCCACGGGGGCGGAGACGGCGAAGGCCGACGTCCCGGCCCTGCCGGTGACCGTGGCGGAGATCGCGGCGGCGGCGCGGGACTGCCAGGCGGTCGGCGCCTCGGTGGTCCACCTGCACATCCGGGACGCCGAGACGCGTCCCACCCTCGACCTCGGGTACGTGCGCGAGGTGGTGGCCGCCGTGCGCGAGTCCTCCGACCTCGTCGTCCAGCTGTCCTCCGGCGGGGCGGTCACCGACCCGTTCGACGCGCGCCTCGCCGTCCTCGACGCCCAGCCGGACGCGGCCTCGCTGACGCTGGGCACGGTCAACTTCGGTCGCGACGTGTTCGCCAACCCGTGGGACCTCATCGTCGAGCTGCACACCCAGATGCAGCAGCGGGGGATCGTGCCGGAGTACGAGGTCTTCGACCTGGGTCAGCTGGCCACTCTCCAGCGGCTGCTGGACCGCCACGGCCCGCCGCACGGCGGGCACGTGCACGTCGACCTCGTCATGGGCGTGCCCGGCGGGATGCCGGGCACGACCCAGGCGCTGACCGCGTGCCTGCCGTTCCTGCCGCCCGGTGCCTCGTTCGCCGCGACCGGGATCGGCCGCACGTCGCTGCCGGTGATGCTCGCCGCGCTGTCGGCGGGCGGACACCTGCGCGTGGGCATGGAGGACACGCTCACCTACGCTCCGGGTGAGCCGGTCCGGGACAATTCTCAGCTGGTGGCCCGCGCGGCCGGTCTCGCCCGGATCGCCCAACGCCCGCCGATGAGTACCGCCGATGCCCGAGGCTTCCTGGGCATCACGCCGATGGAGACCGTCCAGTGAGCGAGCCTGCGGTGAGCTCACCGGAGAACACAGCAGTCCGGCGAACGCCGTTGACGAGCGCCAGCGAGGAGAACACGTGAGTCCGAAGCCTGGTCCGGCCGGGGGCGCCGAGGTCGACGCGCTCCTCGACCCCGCCTTCCTCGAGAACGTGACCACCCAGCCGATGGCCGAGGTCCGCCGGCTGCGCCGGGAGGCCGAGCAGCAGGAGGTCAACCTCTCCTACACCCGGCGCCTGCTCCAGGGGCGGCTGGACATCGTCCGCCGCGAGATGCAGCGGCGGGCGGAGGACGACGGACGCTCGCTCGTCGACCTGCTCCCCGAGATCCTCGCGGAGAAGGGGCGCGGTCCGGCGCACGGCCTGGGCCGGCACCAGACGGTCCAGCCGCAGGCCCCCGAGGAGTACGAGTCCTGGGTCAACGCGCTGACCCCCGGCGCCGACCTCTCGTCGATCTCCGCGCTTCCCGACGCCAAGCTGGAGAAGGCCGCCCGCGCGCTGGCCACGGCGGAGAGCGGGCTCTCCGAGCGGCGTCGTGGCGTGCAGCACGCGATGGACGGCCTGGCCGCCGAGCTCGGCCGCCGCTACCGCGACGGCGAGGCCGACGTCGCCCAGCTGCTCGCCGACGAGGGACGGCACTGAGCGCTCCGCAGGGTCCGGCGGACTGGCCCGACAACCCGGTCCTCGTCGAGGTCCGGCGGTCCGGGTTCCTCGAGTCGGCGCACCGCGGGTCGCTCGTCGTCCTGGACGCCACCGGATCGGTGACCTTCGCCGCGGGTGCGGTCGACCGGCCCGTTCTCCCGCGCTCGTCGAACAAGCCCGTGCAGGCGACGGCGCTGCTGGCGGCCGGCTGGCGGCCGCGGTCCCCGGAGGAACTGGCCATCGGTGCGGGCTCGCACAACGGCGAGGACGGCCACCGGGAGCTCGCCGCGGCCATGCTCGCCGCGGCCGGGCTGGGGCCGGACGACCTGGGCTGCCCGCCGGCGCTGCCGCAGCACGAGGCGACGAGGGCCGCGTGGCTCGTCGAGGGCCGGCAGCCCGACCGGCTGGCGATGAACTGCTCGGGCAAGCACGCGGCGATGCTCAGCGCCTGCGTCGCCGCCGGCTGGCCCACGGCGGGCTACCTGGACCGCGACCACCCGCTGCAGCAGGTGATCGAGTCCCGGCTGGCCGAGGCGGCGGCGGAGCCGGTGACCGCGGTGGTCGTGGACGGGTGCGGTGCACCGCAGCACGCCCTGTCGGTGACCGGGCTGGCGCGCGGGGTCCTGGCGCTGGTCCAGGCGCCCGAGGGCAGTCGGGACCGGTCCGTCGCCGACGCCATGCGGGCCCATCCCTGGCTGGTGGCCGGTACCGGCCGGGAGGACACCGACCTGATGACGGCGATCCCCGGCCTGCTGGTCAAGGGCGGGGCCGACGGCGTGCACGTGGCGGCGCTGCCGGGCAGGGGTGCCGTGGCGCTGAAACTCGACGACGGCGGTGACCGCGGGCGGACGCCGGCGCTGGCTGCCGGGCTGCGCCGGCTGAGAGTTCCGGACGAGGTGCTTGCAAGGTGGGCGGTGACGCCCCTCTCCGGTGGGGACAGTGTGGTGGGAGAGGTCCGGGCGGCGCCCCTGCTCCTGCTCTGACCTGCTGCTTCGCATGTGACCGTCCTCACGGCGATCTGCTAGCAGCGCCGCTTGCAATAGTTAGCACCCCCGCCTAGAGTTGGCGTCGTGCAGACACCCAGCGAGTTCGTCCGGGAGCAGGTGACGACGGTCCGCGAGAAGGTGGACCGGGTCGCCGGCAGTGTCGCGGAGACGGTCGCGGAGGCGCCCAGCGTCGCGGCCGTCAGTTCGCAGGTCGGTGACTTCATCCGCGAGCAGCGCAGTGCGGCCCGGGTCTCGCTGCGTGAGCTGGCCCGCACCGCCGGGGTCAGCAACCCCTACCTGTCCCAGGTGGAGCGCGGCCTCCGGAAGCCGTCCGCGGAGATCCTCGCGTCGATCGCCCGCGGGCTGAAGATCAGCGCCGAGACGCTCTACGAGCAGGCGGGCATCCTCGACCGGCGCTCCGGGAACGCGGAGACGGTCGCGGCGATCCGCTCGGACAGTGCCCTCTCGGAGCGGCACAAGGCCGTTCTGCTCGAGCTCTACGAGACCTACGTGCGCGAGTCCCAGCTCGCTGTTCCCCCCATCACCTCCCAGTCCACAGCTTCTCCCACGCCCACGACCCGCTCTACGAAGGAGTCGGCATGACCACCACCCAGACCGTGAAGCACTACGGCGAGACCGCCGTGTCCGCCTACAAGACCCTGAACCTCGCCGCGATCGGCGCCGGTGACCTGGCCGTCGAGCGTGCGCGGACCGCCGTCTCGCAGCTCGTCACCAAGGCCGAGGCCCTGCCGGGCGAGGCCCAGGTCCAGGCCGACCTGGCCGCCAAGGAGGCGCGGACCCGCGCGACCGAGGTTGCCGGTCAGGCGCGCAGCGCCGCCCAGCAGATCGCCACCGCCGTCCGCCCCGAGGTGCTGAAGAGCACGGTCGCCGGCCTCGTCGAGACCGCCCGCACCCAGGCCCAGGCCACCCTCGAGGCACTGGCCGAGCGCGGTGCCGGGGTCGTCGAGGAGCTGCGCACCCAGCCCGCCTTCCGCCGGGTCGTGCGTCGCGCCGAGCGGGCCGTGGACGCCGTCGAGGACACCCTCGAGGACGTGCTCGAGGAGACCGCCGAGGCCGTCGTCGAGGCGTCGAACGAGGTCACCTCGGTGGCCCAGAAGACCGCCAGCAAGGCGACCAAGGCCGCCGCCAAGCCGGGCCTCGCCGAGGCCGTCGTCGCCACCTCCAACGAGGTGACCTCGGTGGCCCAGAAGACCGCCGCCAAGGCGAGCAAGGCTGCGGCCAAGGCCGAGGAGAAGGTCGAGGACGCCGCCGAGTCGACCAAGGCGACCGTCGAGAGCGCCGTCGAGACGCCCGCCGCCGCGACGACCACGGCACCCAAGCCGGCTGCTCCCAAGCCGGCCGCGACCACCGCCACGACGGCGCCGGCCAAGAAGAGCAGCCCCGCCGCCAAGAAGTCGCCGGCCAAGGCCACCACCAGCACGGTGACCCGCGCCCGCACGGCTCGCCGCGCGAACCCGACGGCCGTGCCCGCGAAGAAGACCACCGGCAACTGACGACACCGGTCCTCGACCAGAGCCCCGGAGCTGCGGCCAGCGCTCCGGGGCTCTGTCGCGTCCGGAGGCGGTCCGCGAGCGCGCATCCCCTCCGTTCGGGGGTGCCGCGCTCATCCGCGCCCGCAGATCCGCCGGATCCGGAGGGTCCGGCGGGTAGGCTCGCGCCATGAACGGGTTCCAGGATCTGGTGTTCCTCGTCCTCTACTGGGGCGTTCTGGCACTGACCGCCTGGGCCTTCATCGACGCCCTGATCCGACCGGCCAGCGGATTCGTGGCCGCCGGCAAGCTCACCAAGCCCGGCTGGGCCGCCATCACCGGGCTCGCGGCACTGATCATCTTCTGGCAGGGGCCGATGAGCTTTCTCGGTCTCCCGGCCGTGATCGCCGCGGTCGTCTACCTGGTGGACGTCCGTCCGGCCGTCAAGGGACTGCGGCGCGGCAACAGCTGGTGAGCTCCCCGAGCCGCCGGACGATCGTCGTTCCGCGGCCCGACGTCCCCGCGGCCTGATCAGTAGCGGTCGTCCGCCGGGAGCAGGACCCACAGCAGCAGGTAGGCGATGAACTGCGGGCCCGGCAGGACGCACGAGATGACGAACGCCAGGCGCAGGCCGGATCGGGAGATCCCGTAGCGGCGGGCGATGCCGGCGCAGACGCCGCCGATCATCTTGTTGGAGGTGTCTCGGCTCAGCCGGTAGGGAGCGGGCACGGTCATGCCCCAGACCCTACGGTCGCGACATGGATCTGCGTGCCGAGCGCGGGAACATCACCACGGTCGACGTGGACGTGATCGTCAACGCGGCGAACCCCGGGCTGCTCGGCGGGGGCGGCGTGGACGGTGCGATCCACCGGGCCGGCGGGCCGGCCATCCTCGAGGAGTGCCGGGCGATCGCGGCCGGGCTGCCCGAACGGCGGCTGGCACGCGGCCGGGCCGTGGCGACCACGGCGGGACGGCTGCCGGCTCGCTGGGTGGTCCACACGGCCGGCCCGATCTGGGCGGCGACGGAGGACCGCTCCGCCGTCCTCCGTTCCTGCTACACCGAGAGCCTGCGGGTGGCCGACGACCTCGGTGCGCACAGCGTCGCCTTCCCGGCCATCTCGGCGGGGGTCTACGGCTGGCCGATCGACCATGCCGCCCGGCAGGCGGTGGCCGGGGTGCGGGCGGCGGCCGTCCAGCACGTGCAGGAGGTGCGGTTCGTGCTCTTCGACGACCGCGCGCTGGCGGCGTTCGAGGCCGCCCTCAGCGGCTGAAGACGCCGTCCGGTGGAACCGGTGAGTCGACGGCGTCCGCGTCGTGGACGGGCCGGCTGGTGCCCGCGAACCTGCTGAGGTCGCCGCCGTGGACGACCCGGGCGGGCATGGGATCGCCGGCGCACCGGCGGACGAACCCGTCGATCGGGAGTTCCGCGTCGGAGGCCACGGCGACCAGGTTGCCGAAGCGCCGTCCCCGCAGTGTGCCGGGCTCGGCCAGCAGGCAGACGTGAGGGAAGACGGCGCGGAGCGTGGCGACCTGGGCGCGGGCGAACCGGAGCGGGGGACCGTCCGCCACGTTCCCGGCGTAGAGGCCGCCCGGCCGGAGAACCCGGCGTGCCTCGGCCACGAACTCCGTGCTGGTCAGGTGCGCGGGGATGCGTGCCCCGCTGAAGACGTCGGTCACGACCACGTCCGCGCTGCGGTCGCGGAGTGCGGCGAGGCCCACGCGGGCGTCCTCCGCCCGGACCCGGATCCGCGCGCCGCGCGGCAGGGGCAGCCGCTCGCGCACGAGGTCGGTGAGCCGCTGGTCGATCTCCACCACGCGCTGCCGGGAGCCGGGCCGGGTCACCGACACGTAGCGGGGGAGCGTGAGCGCGCCGCCGCCGAGATGGACGACGTCGAGCGGCGCGCCCGGTTCCGCCGCCAGGTCGAGGACGTGACCCATCCGGCGGACGTACTCGAACTCGAGGTGTCTCGGGTCGGCGAGGTCGACGTGCGACTGAGGGGTGGCGTCGACCAGGAGCATCCAGGAACCGTCCCGGTCGGCGTCGGCGAGCAGCTCCACGCCGGGCGGCCCCTCCGGCTGTTCCGCATCCTCCACCCCGGACCGACCCACGGAGTCCATCCTGCCCCGAGTGGTGAAACGTCTCTCCGGCCTGTCGTCCTCGCGCGGGCGTGATGATTAGGCTCCCGCGCATGCCCGATCGGACTGAACAGCCCCGTGCCGCCCGGAAGGCCGTCATTCCCGTCGCCGGGATGGGAACCCGCTTCCTGCCCGCGACGAAGGCGGTGCCGAAGGAGCTGCTGCCGGTGGTCGACCGCCCGGCCCTGCAGTACATCGTCGAGGAGGCAGCGCGGGCCGGGCTGCCCGAGGTGCTGATGGTGACCGGCCGCAACAAGGCCGCCATCGAGGACTTCTTCGACCGGCACCCGGAGCTCGAGACGGCGCTGGAGAAGAAGGGGGACGCCGACCGGCTCGCCGCGGTGCACGCCTCCACCGACGTGGCGCAGGTCCACTTCGTGCGGCAGGGCGAGGCCCGGGGCCTGGGGCACGCCGTGCTGCAGGCGGCCGCGTTCGTCGGCGACGAACCGTTCGCGGTCCTGCTCGGCGACGACCTGATCGACGAGCGTGACCACCTGCTCGAGCACATGCTCGCCGTCCAGGCCGAGCACGGCGGTTCGGTGATCGCCCTGCTCGACGTCGGGGCTGAGAACATCGACAAGTACGGCGCCGTCGCGATCGAGCCGGGCACCCACCCGGTGCTCGACGGCGACGAGGTCGTCACCATCACCGGCCTGGTGGAGAAGCCGCCGATCGACGAGGCGCCCAGCAGCCTGGCCATCATCGGCCGTTACGTGCTGGCCCCCGAGGTGTTCGAGGTGCTGCGCACGACCGCCCCCGGCCGCGGCGGTGAGATCCAGCTGACCGACGCGCTGGCCACCCTGGTCGAGCGCGGCGAACCCATGCACGGCGTCGTCTTCAGCGGCCGTCGGTACGACACCGGCGACCGGCTGGACTACCTCAAGGCCGTCGTCCGGCTGGCCAGCGAGCGCGACGACCTCGGGCCGCCGCTCCGCGCCTTCCTGCGCGAGTTCGTCGCGGAGCTGCCGGCGGAGGGCACGCCGCAGGCCTGACCGCCGTATCCGCCGCCGAAGGCGACAGCTCAGACCGGCGCGACGGCCGGCCAGCGCACCGTCACCTCGCCGTGCCGCCAGCGGCGGGTCGACCCGACCAGGGGCCAGCCCTGGGCAGCGAGCGACTCCACGGCGGCCACCCAGCGCTGGCGCGGGCCGAACGTCGTGAGACCCGCTGCAGCCGCCCAGCCGGCGTCGAACGCCCGGAGGAACTCGTGCACGGGCTGTCCCGGCACGTTGTGGTGGATCAGTGCCTTCGGCAGTCGCTCGGCGAGGTCGGACGGCGTGGAGATGTCGGCGACCCGGGTGGACAGGGTGAGGGTGAGCGGCCCGTCCGCGTCCAGGGCCACCCACGCCGACCGTCGTCCCCACTCGTCGCAGGTGCCCTCGACGACGAGACCCCCCGGACCCAGCGCCGCGCGCATGGTGTCCCACGCCCGGCCCGCGGACTCCTCGTCGTACTGCCGCAGCACGTTGAAGGCACGGACGAGCACCGGCTGCAGCCCGGCGAGCTCGAAGCCGCCCACGCGGAAATCGACCCGCGGCGGGTCCCGGTCCGCGGCGACCGCGGCCACCCGCGCCGGATCGATCTCCAGGCCCACGACCTCCAGGCCGGCCACCTCGGCGCCCAGCCGGGCGGCGAGCTCCAGCGTGGTCACCGCCGACGAGCCGTAGCCGAGATCGACGACGAGGGGACGGGCCGAGTCCCGCAGCCGGGGCACCTGGGTCGCCAGCAACCAGCGGTCGACGCGGCGCAGCCGGTTGGCGTTCGTGGTGCCCCGCGTGGGCAGTCCGAGGGCCCGGGCCCGTCCGGCCGCCAGGCGCGGGGGTCGCCGCTGCGGGGACAGCGATGCCCGCCGCTTGTGGTCGCCGTCCGCCTCGCTCACCGACACACCTCCGGTGGGGAACACGGGCCTGCGGCGCTGACCGGTCCGCAGGGTAGTCCCGGCTAGCGTGGGGACGTGCAGGTTCGACGCGACGTCCGGCTGGCGGACCTCACCACCCTCGCCGTGGGTGGCTCGATCGACCGGCTCGTCGAGGTCTCCGAGGCCGCCGAACTGGTCGCAGCGGTCCGCGAGGCCGACGAAGCGGGGCGTCCGCTGCTCCTCCTGGGCGGCGGCTCCAACGTGGTGGCGCCGGACGAGGGCTGGCCCGGGGACGTCGTCCTCGTCCGCAGCCGCGGGATCCAGCGCGACGGGGACGCCCTGGTGGTCGCTGCGGGGCACGACTGGGACGCGCTCGTCGCCTACACGGTGGAGAACGACCTGGCCGGCATGGAGGCGCTCTCCGGCATCCCCGGCTCGACCGGGGCGACGCCGATCCAGAACGTGGGCGCCTACGGCCAGGAGGTCGCGCAGACGATCACCGGGGTCCGGGTCTACGACCGCGCGGAGAAGTCGGAGCGCACGCTCGCGCCGGCCGAGTGCGGGTTCGCCTACCGCGACAGCCGGCTCAAGCGGGAGCCCGGCCGGTTCGTGGTCCTCGACGTCACGTTCGCGCTGGACGCGAGCGCCGACTCGCGCCCGGTCGGCTACGCGGAGCTCGCCCGGACGCTGGGTGTCGAGGTGGGGGAGACCGCTCCGCTGGCCGACGTCCGCGCCGCCGTCCTCGGGCTGCGCCGCGGCAAGGGCATGGTGCTGGACCCCGCCGACCCCGACAGCCGCAGCGCCGGCTCCTTCTTCACCAACCCGATCGTGCCCGCGGCACGGGCCGTCGACGGCTGCCCGAGCTGGCCGGCCGGCGACGGCCACGTCAAGCTCAGCGCCGCCTGGCTGGTCCAGGCCGCCGGCTTCGGCCGCGGCACCCGGCAGGGCAACGTCGGGACGTCGTCCCGTCACAGCCTCGCGCTGACGACGGAGCCCGGTGCCACCGCAGCCGAGCTGCTGCAGTTCGCCGACCGCATCGTAGGGGCCGTCCGCGAGCAGTTCGGCGTAACCCTGGTCCCGGAACCTACGACGGTGAGGCCGTAGGCCTGTCGGGCCGAGTGGGGCCCGAAGGGTCCCGCGCAGGCACGACGCAGCGGCTCGACGCGACCGGGGAACGGCACGTGGTCGCGGTGTCGTCCGGAGGACGACAGCGTCATCGACAGCGTCATTGCTCCCGATGAACCTTGTGCTGGGCGGCCTGGGCGAGGGGGCGCACCACCATCAGGTCGATGTTCACGTGGTGCGGCCGGGTGACGGCCCAGCCGATGCAGTCGGCGATGTCCTCGGCGACCAGGGGCTCGCGCACTCCCCGGTAGATCGCCTCCGCAGCCTCCGCCGACCCCAGCCGGTTGCGCGAGAACTCATCCGTCCGCACCATCCCCGGGGCGATCTCGATGACCCGCACCGGCTCGCCGTTGAGCTCCAGCCGCAGCGTCTCCGCCAGGGTGTGCACGCCGTGCTTGGCCGCGGTGTAGGACGCCCCGCCCTCGTAGGAGATCAGCCCCGCCGTCGAGCCCACGAAGAGCACGTCCCCTGCTCCCGAGGCGCGCAGTGCCGGCAGCAGTGCCTTGGTCAGCCGCACCGTGCCCAGCACGTTGACGTCGTAGGTGCGGGCCCACGAATCCAGGTCCGCCTCGGCGACGGGCGCCATGTCGAAGGAGCCCCCGGCGTTGTTCACCAGCACGTCGACCCGGTCCAGGGCCGCGGCGAACGCGTCCACCGACGCCTGGTCGGTGATGTCCAGCGGCAGCGCCCGCGCCCCGATCGATTCCGCCAGTGCCGCCAGCCGGTCCTGCCGCCGCGCCCCCACCACGACGTCGAAGCCGTCGGCGGCCAGACGTGTGGCGGCGGCCGCCCCGATCCCGCTGGAGGCACCGGTGACGACGGCCGTGCGGCCGGCTCCGGGCAGCGCGGGAGAACCAGGGGCGTGGGCGGACTCGGTACCGGGCATGAACCACATCCTGACGCTGTTGCAGGATTGAAGAACCGCCAGGGGCCCAGCAGCCCGAACCCGGAACGACCGAGCCGGAGGTCGCCGCACGTGCACGTACGCCGATTTCCCCGCTCCGGGATGCCCCGGCGGGTGGCGACCCTCTCCGTGCACACCAGCCCGCTCGACCAGCCGGGCGCCGGCGACGCGGGGGGCATGAACGTCTACATCGTCGAGGCCTCGAAGCGCCTGGCCGCCCGTGGCATCGCCGTCGACATCTTCACCCGCGCCACCTCCAGCGACCTCCCGCCGGTGGTCGAGATGGCGCCCGGGGTGACCGTGCGGCACGTCAGCGCCGGACCCTTCGAGGGCCTGGGCAAGGAGGAGTTGCCCGCCCAGCTCTGCGCCTTCACCGCCGCGGTGCTCCGCGAGGAGGCCCAGCACGAGCCGGGCTACTACGACGTCGTCCACTCGCACTACTGGCTCTCGGGTCAGGTGGGCTGGCTGGCCCGCGACCGGTGGAGCGTTCCGCTCGTGCACACCGCGCACACCCTCGCGAAGGTCAAGAACGAGGCGCTGGCCGACGGCGACCGCCCCGAGCCGCGGGCCCGGGTCATCGGCGAGGAGCAGGTGGTGAACGAGGCCGACCGCCTCATCGCCAACACCGAGGAGGAGGCCCGCCAGCTCATCCGCCTCTACGGGGCCGACCCGGCCCGCACGCTCGTCGTCCCGCCCGGCGTCGACCTCGACCGCTTCGCCCCCGGCAACCGGGCCGCCCGCCGCGCCGTGGGCGCACCCGAGGACGCCGTCGTCCTGCTCTTCGTCGGCCGGATCCAGCCGCTCAAGGCGCCGGACGTCGTCCTGCACGCCGCGGCGGAGCTGGTCGCCGACGACCCGGCGCTCCGCGCCCGTCTCCGCGTGCACGTCGTCGGCGCCCCCAGCGGATCGGGCCTGGACGCGCCCGAGCAGCTGCAGAAGCTGGCCGCCGACCTCGGCATCGCCGACGTCGTCCACTTCTTCCCGCCGCAGCCGCCCGATCGCCTGGCCGACCTCTACCGCGCCGCCGACGTCACCGTCGTCCCCAGCCACAACGAGTCCTTCGGGCTGGTGGCCCTCGAGGCGCAGGCCTGCGGCACCCCCGTGGTCGCGGCGGCCGTCGGCGGACTGCCGACGGCGGTGCGCGACGGCATCTCGGGTGTGCTGGTCGACGGCCACGACCCCCGGAACTACGCCACCGCGGTCCGGGCGGTGCTCGCCCGGCGGGAGCTCCTCTCGGCCGGCGCGCGGCGGCACGCGGCGCAGTTCTCCTGGGACCGGACCGCCGACGCGCTCGTCGAGGCCTACGTCTCCGCCGCCGCGGAGATGGCGCGGGCGGCGCAACCCATGCGGCGGATGAGTGGCCCGCTGCGAGCCCTGCCCGGCGTCCGGGTGGCGCGATGAGCACGGTCGCCGAGCTCGACGCCGTCATCGAGGCGACGCTGCGGGACGGCGACCTCACCCACGAGCACCCCGAGCCGGGCAGGTGGCTGGTCGACCTCCCCGGCACCAAGAAGCTGAAGACCGTCTGCGGCCTGATCGTGGGCGAGCACGCCCTCCGGGTCGAGGCGTTCGTCTGCCGGCAGCCCGACGAGAACCGCGAGCAGCTCTGGACCTTCCTGCTCCAGCACAACGCGCGCATGTACGGCGTCAGCTACTCGATCGACGGCGTCGGCGACGTCTACCTGACCGGGCGGCTGCCGCACGCCGCCGTCACCCCCGAGGAGCTCGACCGCATCCTCGGCGCGGTGCTCAGCTACGCCGACGACCACTTCAACGCGATGCTCGAGATCGGCTTCGGGACGTCGATCCGCCGCGAGTGGGACTGGCGGGTCAAGCGCGGGGAGTCGCTCGCCAACCTCGAGGCCTTCGCCGCCTTCGCCGATCCCTCGCGGCGGCCCGCGGACGACGGGGCGTGACGACGGCCGATCCGACCGTCCGGGCCGAGGCTCCCGCCGAGCCGCCCGGCTATGCCCGGCGCTGGTGGGTGCTGGCCACCATGACCGTCTGCCTGCTCGTGGTGATCATGGGCAACACGATCCTCAACGTCGCCCTGCCCTCCGTCCAGCGCGAGCTCGGCGCCAGCCATGGCGAGCTCCAGTGGGCGGTCGACGCCTACATCCTCGTGTTCGCCGGGCTCCTCTTCTCGTGGGGCGTGATCGGCGACCGCATCGGCCGGCGCCGGGTGCTGCTCATCGGCCTGACGGTCTTCGCGGTCGGCTCGGTGCTCGCTGCCTCCAGCAGCAGCCCGCTCGAGCTGATCCTCTGGCGGGCGGTCATGGGCGTCGGCGGCGCGGCGGTCCAGCCGACGACCCTGGCCGTGATCAGCAACGTCTTCCCGCCCGCCGAACGCGGCCGGGCGATCGGCATCTGGGCCGCGACCGCCGGCCTCGCCGTCGCGGGCGGCCCGCTGGCCGGCGGCGCCGTCCTCGAGCACTTCTGGTGGGGAGCGGTCTTCCTCATCGGCGTCCCGGTCGCCGTCCTCGGACTCGGCGGCACGCTGGCCGTCGTCCCCGAGTCCCGGGACCCCGACCCGGGCCGGCTCGACGTCCCCGGGGTGCTGCTGTCGATCGTGGCCCTGGCCGGCCTCGTCTACGGGATCATCCGGGGCGGCTCCGGCGAGTCGTGGGCCTCGCCCGGCGTGCTCGTGCCGCTGCTCGGCGGCCTGGTGCTGCTCGGCCTCTTCGTCTGGCTGCAGCGCCGGTCGACCCACCCGGCCCTCGACGTCAGCCTGTTCCGCAATCCCGCCTTCTCCGCCGCGGCCGCGGCGCTGGGCCTGAACTTCTTCGCCCTGATGGGCGCGACCTTCTACCTCGTCTACTTCCTGCAGGGCCTGCGCGGGTACAGCCCCCTCCAGAGCGGGGCCGCGCTCATCCCCGTCGCGATCGCCATGGCCCTCATGGCGGCGCGGAGCTCTCGGCTGGCCGAGCGGTACGGCGCGAAGGCCGTCTGCGCGGCCGGGTTCCTGCTGATCACCCTGTCGTTCGCCGGGTTCCAGCTCCTCGACCAGACCTCGCCGCTGTGGCTGCTCATCGTCATCCTGTCGGTGCAGGGGCTCGGCATGGGCTCGGTCATGGCGCCGGCGACCGAGTCGATCATGTCGGTCGTGCCCCGCGAGAAGGCCGGTGCCGGGGCGGCGGTCAACAACTCGGTGCGCCAGATCGGCGGCGCGCTCGGGGTGGCCATCCTCGGCTCGGTGCTCGCCGCGACCTACTCGGCGCACCTCGGCCGCGCCGTGGACGTCCTGCCGGCCGACGCCCGGTCCGAGGCCCGCCAGTCGATCGTCGCCACCCTCGAGGCGGTGCGACTCGTCGAGGCGGGCGGCGACGCCGACGCCGCCCGGGAGGCCGCAACCGTCGTGGAGCCCGCTCGCGAGGCCTTCGTGGCCGCCATGCACGCGACCGCCGTCGGCACCGCCGGCGCGAGCCTGATCGCCGCGGTCGTGGTGCTCGTCTGGCTCCCCGGACGGCGACAGCGCGGGGAGCCGGTCACGCACTGACCCGTTCGGGCAACGCACGGTTGACCGTGGACGGGGTGCCGCAGAGGCTGGGCCTCGTGCTCCGCCGGGATCCCTTCGCACCGCTGCTGGAGAACAGCCTCGCGGCGCTCTTCCGGCAGCACTCACGGGACGGCGCCGCGACGCACGCCGTCCCCACCGGCGGGGCACCGCAGCCGCTGACCCGCTACGACGACGGCCGCGAGCGGATCAACCTGGGCAGCAACAACTACCTCGGGCTCGCCGGCGACCCCCGCGTGATCGAGGCTGCCGTCGCGGCCGTCCGGAAGTACGGCTCCAGCACCTCCGGTAGCCGCGTGCTCAACGGGACGACGCGGCTGCACCTCCAGCTGGAGGACGAGCTGGCCGACCACTACGGCGCCGAGGCGGCCGTGCTCACGTCGTCCGGGATCAACGCCAACGTCGCCCTGCTGTCCACGATCGGCGGCCCGGGCGACGTGCTGCTCGTCGACGCGCACGCGCACGCCAGCGTGCACGCCGGCGCCGCGGCCAGCCGGGGAACCGTGAGCCGGTTCCGCCACAACGACCTGGACTCCCTCACCTCCCGGCTGCAACGGCTGGAGGAGCGGGCCGGCGCCGTGGTCGTCGTCGACGGCGTCTACTCCATGACCGGCGAGCTCGCCCCGCTGGCCGACATCGCCGCGCTCTGCGACCGGTTCTCGGCCCGGCTCGTGGTCGACGAGGCCCACGGCCTCGGCGTGCTCGGTGCCGAGGGCCGCGGAGCCGCGGAGCAGGCCGGGGTGCTCGAGCGCGTGGACGCCGTGACGATCGCCTTCAGCAAGTCGCTGGCCAGCGTCGGGGGAGCGGTCATGACCTCGCGGGCCGCCGCCGAAGGCATCCGCGCCGCCGCGCTGCCGTACGTGTTCAGCGCCGCCAACGACCCCGCGTCGGTCGGCGCGGCGCTCACCTCGCTGCGGATCCTGCGCAGCGAGCCGGAACGCATGGCGCGCACCCGCGAGAACGGGGAGCTGCTCCGCCGGTCGCTGGCCGCCGCGGGGGCTGCGCCGCTGCCGGGCCGGGGTGCGGTTCTCGCCGTCCCGACCGGCGAGGAGCACGTGACGGCGGCCGCCTGGCGGGCCGCCTTCGACGGCGGGGTGTACGTCAACGCCGTGGCCTATCCGGCGGTCCCCCGGGGGCAGGGTGTCCTCCGGCTGTCGGTCATGGCCACCCACACCGAGGAGCAGCTGCGCACGGCCGCCGGTGTCGTGGCGGCCGCGGTGCGCGCCGCGTTCGAGGACGCCCCCGCCCGAGCCGTGGCCTGAGCGCTGCCGGGTTAGCGTTCTGGCGATGCCCGACAGCCCGCCCGCGCACGCGCGCCGCGCCCGGGCGCTCATGGGGGTCGTCGCCGCCTCGGCCCTGGTCTATCCGCTCCTCGTGTGCGCCGTGCAGCTGGGGTTCGCCCAGCTGTTCGTCGTCGACCTGGCCGCGATCACGCTCTGGCTGGGGCTCGCCGTGCTGTGCAGCGTCGCGGTGGTGGCCGCGGTGCGCTGGGGTGCCGCGCGGCGGGTCCGCAGTCCCTGGCTGCTGCTCGGACTGGCCCCGCCCGCGCTCTACGAGCTGTGGCTGGTCTGGCCGCTGCTCCCCGGATGAGCGCCGTCCGGCAGGATGGCGGCGTGACGACCTCCCCGGGAACCCTGGTGCTGCTCCGCCACGGCGAGAGCGACTGGAACAAGGCCAACCTGTTCACCGGCTGGGTGGACGTCCCGCTGTCGGAGAAGGGGCGGGTCGAGGCGGCCCGCAGCGGCCAGCTGCTGGCCGAGAACGGCCTGCTCCCCGACGTCCTGCACACCTCGGTGCTCCGGCGGGCCATCGCGACGGCCGACCTGGCCCTGGCCGAGGCCGACCGGCAGTGGATCCCGGTCCGGCGGTCGTGGCGGCTCAACGAGCGGCACTACGGCGCGCTGCAGGGCAAGGACAAGGCCGCCACCCTCGCCGAGTACGGCGAGGAGCAGTTCATGCTCTGGCGCCGTTCCTACGACACCCCGCCGCCGCCGATAGAGCCCGGCAGCGAGTTCGCCCAGGACGGCGACGACCGCTACGCCTTCCTGCCGTCGGAGGCCCGCCCGACGACCGAGTGCCTCAAGGACGTCGTCGTCCGGATGCTGCCCTACTGGTACGACGCGATCGTCCCGGACCTGCGCAGCGGCGCGACGGTCCTGGTCGCCGCCCACGGCAACAGCCTCCGCGCGCTGGTCAAGCACCTCGACGGCATGGGGGACGACGAGGTCGTCGGGCTGAACATCCCCACCGGCGTACCGCTGCGCTACGACCTCGACGACGACCTGAAGCCCGTCACGCCGGGCGGGCAGTACCTCGACCCCGAGGCCGCCGCCGCCGCCATCGAGGCCGTCAAGAACCAGGGCAAGAAGTAAAGAACCAGGGCAGGAGTAGCTGCGCGGACCCTGTCGCGCCGAGTGGGGCCCGGAGGGTCCCGCGCAGGCGCGACGCAACGGCTCAGCGGCGCTGGGGACGGCTCATGGCCGCGGTGTCGTCCGGAGGAGGACAGAGTCATCGCGTGTCGTCCGGAGGACGACGGTGTCATCACCCTGTCCTCCGGAGGAGGACAGGGTGATGGCAGAGATCATGCAGGCATGTCCTTCTCGCCGGTGACCAGGTAGACCACGCGGCGGGCGACGCTGACGGCGTGGTCGGCGAAGCGCTCGTAGTACCGGCCGAGCAGCGTGATGTCGATCGCCGTCTCGACGCCGTAGGGCCAGTTGTCGGAGAGCAGCTCGCGGAACAGCCCGCGGTGGATCCGGTCCATCGCGTCGTCGTCGGTCTCGAGCTCGCGCGCGGCCTCGACGTCCCGCTTGGCGATCACCTGGCCGGTCTTGGCGACCAGCATCTCGGCGACGTGGCCGGCCTCGAGGAACGCCGGCCGCACCTCCTGCGGAACGGCGTGGTCGGGGAAGCGCATCCGGGCGATCTTCGCGATGTGCTCGGCGAGGTCGCCCATGCGCTCGAGGTCGCTGACGATCCGCATCGCCGTGGTGATGGTGCGCAGGTCACCGGCCACCGGCTGCTGACGGGCCAGGAGGGTGAAGCAGCGCTGCTCGATGCTCTCCCGGGTGGCGTCGATGTCCTTGTCGCCGGCGATGACGAGGTCGGCCAGGGCGACGTCGGCGTCGAGCAGTGCCGTCGTCGCCGTGCTCACGGCCGAGCCGACCGAGTTGGCCATCTCCACCAGGCAGTTGTTGATGTCGTCCAGTTCTTCGCGATAGCTGTCCCGCACGGTCGTTCCTCCTCGTCGGGCGGCCCTCGCCGATCCGATTGCCGTTCCGTCTGCTCCCGAGCCTAGGACGCCGGAGGGCGGCTGCCATCGCCTCGCGGTGAACGGGTGCACACGCGGAGATGAACACCTGACCCCTGCGAGCGGTCCCTCGGGCCACGGCGGCTGTTCCGGGGCATTTCCGACCTAGCATCGAGGCGTGAGTCCGCTGGTCGCGCTGGTGGTCGGCCTCATCCTCGGTGGGGTGGCGGCCACCACGGTCATTCTCCGCTCCCGCCTGGATCCCGACGGTCCCGGTGCGGCCGCTGACGTGCCGCTGCTGCCCGAGGCGGCGTTGGCCCGCCGGCTCCTGGACCTCATGGACCCGCCCGTGGTCCTGGTGGACATCGACGACGCCGTGCTGCTGGCCAACCCCGCCGCCCGCGCGCTGGGCATCGTGCGGGGCCGGCGGCTGATGGTGCCCGAGCTGCTCGGCCTGGTCCACGACGTACGTGCCGGCGGCAACCGGCGCGCGGACGTCCGCCTGCCCGGCGACCTGGCCGGTACCGGCCCCCGCCTGGTCGGCGTGCACGGCGTCCGGCTGCACAGCGGCGCGCACCCACCACCCGCGCCGGTGGCCCTGGTGCTGCAGGACGTCACCGAGGCCCGGCGGGTCGAGGCGGTCCGCCGCGACTTCGTGGCCAACGTGGGGCACGAGCTCAAGACCCCGGTCGGCGCGCTCGCACTGCTGGCCGAGGCGATCGAGGGGGCCGCCGACGACCCGGAGGCGGTGCAGCGGTTCGCGGGCCGCATCACTCATGAGGCCGACCGGCTCGCTCGCCTCGTGCGGGAGCTGATCGATCTGTCCCGCATCCAGGGCGGCGAACCGCTGCCCGAGCTCGTGCCCGTGGACATCGACACGGTGCTGGCCGAGGCAGCCGACCGGACCCGGACGGCGGCACGGGCCAAGAACCTGGAGATCGTCGTCGGCGGGCAGACGGGGCTCGTCGTGCGGGGTGTGGAGAGCCAGCTGGCCACCGCCGTCACCAACCTGCTGGCCAACGCCGTCGCCTACAGCGAGGGCTCGGACCGGATCGCCGTGGCCGCCCGGGCCCGGTCGGGGTTCGCCGAGATCGCCGTCACCGACAGCGGGATCGGCATCCCGCGCAAGGACCGCACGCGGGTCTTCGAGCGCTTCTACCGGGTGGACCAGTCGCGGGCCACCAGCACCGGAGGCACCGGCCTCGGGCTCGCGATCGTCAAGCACGTGGCCAGCAACCACGGCGGTTCGGTCAGTGTCTGGAGCGAGGAAGGCCTCGGCTCGACCTTCACCCTGCGGATCCCGCTGGCCCAGCCGGCACCCGCACCCGTCCAGAGTCTGGAGAAGCACCCCTCATGACCCGTGTCCTGGTGGTGGAGGACGAGGAGTCCTTCTCCGACGCGCTGTCCTACATGCTGCGGCGGGAGGGGTTCGACGCGGTCGTCGCGGGCACCGGCCCGGACGCGCTGGCCGAGTTCGACCGCTCGGGCGCGGACATCGTGCTGCTCGACCTCATGCTCCCCGGCCTGCCGGGGACCGAGGTGTGCCGGGCGCTGCGGACGCGGAGCAACGTGCCGATCATCATGCTGACCGCCAAGGACAGCGAGATCGACAAGGTCGTCGGTCTCGAGCTGGGGGCCGACGACTACGTCACCAAGCCGTACTCGGCCAGGGAGCTCGTCGCCCGCATCCGGGCGGTCCTGCGCCGGCGGGTGGACGCCGTCGAGGCGCCTTCCGGGGACGGCGTGCTCGAGGCCGGCCGGGTGCGGATGGACGTCGAGCGGCACGTCGTCGCCGTGGACGGCGACCCGGTCCCACTGCCGCTGAAGGAGTTCGACCTCCTGGAGTACCTGCTGCGCAACGCCGGCCGGGTGCTCACCCGCGGTCAGCTGATCGACCGCGTCTGGGGCGCCGACTACGTGGGCGACACCAAGACCCTCGACGTCCACGTCAAGCGGCTGCGGGCCAAGCTCGAGCCCGACCCCGCGAACCCGACGTATCTCCTGACCGTCCGGGGGCTGGGCTACAAGCTCGAGGCCTAGTGCCGGACCGTCTAGCTCTGCTTCAGCTCGTCGATCTTCTTCGACGCGTCGGCCTTCGTGAGGTCCTCGGAGACCTCCTCGTCGGTCTGCCGCGTGAGGGTCTCGAGGTAGCTCTTCTGCGCACCGGTGGCCGGTTCGTCGCCGGTCACCCAGTCGGACGGATCCTTCTCGGGTGACGCGGCGGGCCGGACGTTCTCGTTCGATTCGCTCATGTGTTCGAGCCTAGGCCGCGACGAGCTCCTCCGCGCGGCGTGCGGCGAGGTACTTCCGGCCGGTCCGGTGCTCGTGGAGGGCGCCACAGTCGGGGCACTCGACGTGCACGGCGATGTGCGTCGGGTGGTTGATCACCGACCGGATGCTGGTGAGGGAGACCAGGTGGTCGCTGCGGGTGACGGGGCACGTGATGAGGAACATGACTACAGGCTGGCCCGGGTCCCTTCCGGAGACGAGTGGCAGAAATGACCGCTACCGCAGTTTTTCTGCCATAGTGTCCGCATGGCAGAGAAGGACCGTCCCCTGGTGGTCAGCGTCGTCGTTGCCGACGGTCTCGTCGGCAGCTTCGGGCTCGGGGTCTGCGCCGAGGTGTTCGGCTACGACCGCCGGCACATGGGGCTGCCGCGGTTCGACTTCGCCCTGGTCGGCGAGGCGCCGGGGGTCATGCGCACCGACACCGGCATCCCGATCACGGTGGAGCACGGCCTGGAGCGCCTGTCCCGGTCCGACATCATCTCGATCACCGCATGGGAGCTCTTCGACCGGGTTCCCTCGCCGGCGCTGCTCGAGGCCTTCCGCGAGGCGCACGCCCGCGGGGCGACGATCGTCAGTCACTGCACGGGTGCCTTCGTGCTGGCCGCCGCCGGCCTGCTGGACGGCAAGCGGGTCACCACCCACTGGAAGTGGGCCGGTGAGCTCGCCGCCCGCTTCCCGGCCGTGCACGTCGATCCGTCGGTCCTCTACGTGGACAACGGGCAGGTCCTCACCGGCGCCGGGACGGCGGCCGGCGTCGACACCCTCCTGCACCTGGTGCGCCGGGAGTGGGGCGCCGCCGCGGCGAACGCCCTGGCCCGCGAGATGGTCGTCCCGCCGCACCGTGACGGGGGGCAGGCCCAGTTCATCGACGCCCCCGTGCCGGCCTGCGAGGACGACCTGCTGGGCGCCGTCCTGGACTGGGCCGGCAGCCACCTGGCGGAGGACATCAGCGTCGACATCCTGGCCCGCCGGTCGCTGATGAGCCCGCGCAGCTTCGCCCGTCGCTTCAAGGCGACGACGGGGACGACGCCGCACGCCTGGCTGCTCGGCCGACGGCTCGCCGCCGCGGAGGCGCTGCTGGAGGAGAGCGACGCCCCGGTCGAGGAGATCGCCCGGCTGGTCGGCTTCGGTACCGCGGCCGGCCTGCGCGAGCAGTTCGCCCGCCGCCGCGGGGTCTCGCCCCGCGCCTACCGGCAGACGTTCCGCGCCGGATCAGGCGCCGGGGCGCCGCCGGTGCAGCTCGACGGGCACCGGGCTGGCCGGGTGGGGCGCGATCAGTCCCTGATCCAGGCGGAGTTCGGTCAGCCGGCGTAGCTCTGCGTACGCCGGCCCGCCCAGCAGGGCGGTCAGCTCGGCGGCGTAGGTGTCCACCAGCGGCTCGTGTGCGACGTGGGCGGCCGGTGACCCGGTGCACCACCAGTGCAGGTCGTGCCCGCCCGGTCCCCAGCCGCGGCGGTCGAACTCGCCGACGGTCGTCACCAGGACCCGCGTGCCGTCGGGCCGGTCGACGTGCTCCTGCGCGCGGCGCACCGGCAGCTGCCAGCAGACGTCGGGCTTGGTGGTAAGGGGATGCAGCCCGGTCCGCACGGCCATCCGGTGCAGTGCGCAGCCGCTCCCGCCCGCGAACCCCGGCCGGTTGAGGAAGACGCAGGCGCCGTCCACCACCCGGGTGCGCAGCGAGCGCTCCGGGGCCCCGTCCCCGGCCGGCTCGTCGTCCGCGGAGTCCTCCTCGGTCCAGGCACCCCGGCCCACCGGGGCGAGCTGCCAGTCCTCGTCCTCGAGGTCCGCGACGGCGGCGGTGACCCGGGCCAGGTCGTCACCGTCGGTGAAGAACGCCCCGTGGCTGCAGCAGCCGTCGTCCGGCCGCCCCTCGACGACACCGGCGCAGCCGCGGCCGAAGATGCAGGTCCAGGCCGAGGTCAGCCAGGTCAGATCCGCGCGGACCACGTGCTCCGGGTCGGCCGGGTCGGGGAACTCGATCCACTCTCGTGCGAAGTCGGGGGGCACCTCGGGCGGAGGGGCGTCGGGCACGCGGCCAGCGTAGGCCGTGGCAGCCTCTGCCCATGGCCACTCCCGACCCCGCCGCCGCCGGAGACGGTGGTGCGGTCGATCCTCGAGACGACGGCGGCCACGCGCGGGCCGATCTGCTGAACCCGGCAGACTGAGGCTCATGCGCCTCGGGGTTCTTGACGTCGGTTCGAACACGGTGCACCTCCTGGTGGTCGACGCCCACCGCGGTGCGCATCCCACACCGATGCACGACGACCGGTCGGTGCTGCGGCTCTCCGAGCACGTGGGCCCCGACGACGTGTTGTCGAAGGCGGGGGAGAAGGCGCTGCTCCGGGCGGTGCAGGAGGCGTGCGCCCAGGCCGAGAAGCAGCGCTGCGACGAGTTCCTGGCGATGGTCACGTCCGCGATCCGGGAGGCGGTGAACGGCCTGGAGGTCCTGGACCGGATCCGCGAGCGCACCGGTGTCGACCTGCAGGTGCTCACCGGGGAGGAGGAGGCCCGCCTGACCTTCCTCGCCGTCCGCCGGTGGTTCGGCTGGAGCGCGGGCCGGCTGCTCATCCTCGACATCGGTGGCGGGTCCCTCGAGCTGGCCAGCGGCGTCGACGAGGACCCCGACGTCGCGCTCTCCCTCCCGCTCGGCGCGGGGCGGATGACGCGGCGGTTCCTGCCGGAGGCGCAGGTGGGCGGGCGGCCCGATCTCGCCGCCCTGTCGAAGCTCGACTCCCATGCCGCCGACCTGCTCGCACCCGCTGCGAAGAAGCTGCGGGCGGCGGGCAAGCCGGATCTCGTGGCGGCCACCAGCAAGACGTTCCGGACACTGGCCCGGCTGACCGGCGCCGCCCCCTACTCCGCCGGACTGCAGGTCCCCCGGGAGCTGAACGCCGACGCGCTGGGGCAGCTGGTCGGCTTCGTGTCCCGGATCGAGTCCGCGGCGCTGGCCGAGCTGCGCGGCGTGTCGCCCGACCGCGCCCATCAGGTTCCAGCGGGCGCCGTGGTGGCTGCCGCAACTATGAGTGCGCTCGACGTACCGTGCGTCAGGATCTGCCCGTGGGCGCTGCGGGAGGGTGTCATCCTGCGCAGGCTGGACTCGCTGGGAGGATCGTGATGGCCGAACCGGACTGGAATCCCGACACGGCTGGCCGCTCGCTCGCCGAGATCCTGCGGGAGGCCAACATCGAGTCGGCCACCCGCGCCGCCCGTCGCCGCTCCTGGGACGACCCGGAGGAGACCGGCATCCGGCAGCGCCGGGCGGAGGCGGCCGCCGCCGACCGAGCCGCCGGCTTCGGCCGGCGCAAGAGCGACCTGGACGACGCGCCCCCGCCGCGCGACCGGCCCGACTTCTCCCGTCCCGCCCCCGAGCCGCACACCGCGGCCATCCCGGGCCTGCGCCCCGACCGGAAGCCCGGCGTCCCGACGACGACGTCGGCGGAGACCGCGACCTCGGCGCCGGTCGCACCGGCCCGTGAGCGCCGGGCGCCCGCGCACTCCGCTCCCCAGCGCGCGGCCTCGCAGAAGGTCGCACAGCGCGGCGCCGACCGGCGCAGCGAGCGGCCCGTGCGGGTGGCGGACCATCCCAGCACCGGTCCGATCCCGGTGGTGCGCCCCGGCCGGTTCGACGAACCGGACATCGACGACGCAGGCGACCTCGACGCGACACCGCGGGAGAGCGCGCTCGCCTGGCTCCGGTTCGCCGGCGAGCTGGTCATCGCGCTGGCCGCGGGTGTGGGCGTCTACTTCGCGGCGACCGTCCTGTGGGAGACGATCCCGTACGTCGCGGCCCTGCTGGCGCCGCTCGCCGTCACGGGGCTCGTCGGCGGCGTCGGCGTGTGGCGGCACAAGCAGGGCCGGGAGCCCGTCGGCCCCCGGCTGCTCGCGACCCTCGTGTTCGCCGGGACCCTGCTGACCATCTTCCCCGCGGCGGAGCTGCTCTCCCGCGGCTCCTGATCCCACCGGCTCAGTCGGAGGCCTCGCCCGGTACCTCCTCCTCGGCGGCGAACCGCTCGACGATCGCCGCGCCGAACGCATCGAGGTCGTCGGGATTGCGACTGGTCACCAGGTTGCCGTCGACGACGACCTCCTCGTCCACCCAGTCGGCGCCGGCGTTGCGCAGGTCGGTCTGCAGCGACGGCCACGACGTCATCCGGCGGCCCTTCACCGCCCCGGCCTCGATGAGGACCCACGGACCGTGGCAGATGGCCGCCACCGGCTTGCTGGCGTCGAAGAAGGACGAGACGAACGCCACCGCGTCGGCGTCGGCCCGGATGAAGTCGCCGTTGACCACACCGCCGGGCAGCACCAGGGCCGCGTAGGCGTCCGGGTCCGCCGAGCTGACGACGGCGTCGACCTTCCGCGAGTCCCCCTTGTCCAGGTGGTTCCAGGCCGTGATCTCGCCCCCGTCGAGCGAGACCAGCTCCGGCTCGGCACCGGCCTCCTCGAGGACCTGCCACGGCCGGTCGAGCTCGACCTGCTCCACGCCATCGGTGGCGAGCACCGCCACCTTCATCCCGTCCAGTTCTCCAGCCATGCAGGCGCGGCTACCCGGGCCCGGAGCAGGGCACACCCCGAGCGCCGCCTGCTCGGGGCGCACTACGGTTCCGGGCGTGCTCGCCCGTACCCGCCCCCGGACCGGGGACGCCCTGCGCCTGGCGGCGGAGCTCGTCGACGGTGGCTACCTCGTCGCGCTCGAGCACCCGCCCGGGGACGACGCCGCGGCGGAGCTGGCCGACCTCTGCGGTCGCGTCGCCGACGCCGGCCTGAGCGCACACGTCGAGGTGACCGTGCCGGTGGATCGGCTGGGGGAGGACACCGCGGTGGCGCTCGCGGACGTCGGCCCGGCGCTCGCCCTCTCCGGTTCGCCCCCGGCCGTGGCTGCGCTCGGCCCCCGGCTGCCGGCCGCCCGGATCGTCGTGCCCGCGGCCGGACCCGGGGCGGAGTCGTGGTGCCGGGACCTGGCCGGCGGCCGGGTGCGGCTGAGGGCGGGCCGCGGCGCCCGGGCCGACCTCGCCTTCGTGCGCTGTCTCAACGTCCTCATGGCCGGCGGCGGGCACCCCGCCGTCGCGACCGCCGATCCCCGTCTGGTCGCCATCACCGGTGAGCGGGCCGCCTGGAACGACCGCACCCCCGACAGCTGGGAGCACGTCATGCCCTATCGAGTCCGCCGCTACGACCGCCGGCGCCTGCTGGCGGCCGGATACCGGGTCCGCGTCGCCGTCGGCTCCCGGGGGGTCCGGCCGTGACCGGAACCGGGCGCCGCGGCCTGGCGATCATCGGCGGCGGCAAGATCGGCGAGGCGCTGCTCTCGGGCCTCATCCGCCGGGGCGGCCCCGACGGGATCCTGGTGTGCGAACGCAGTCCCGAGCGGGCCGCCCAGCTCGCCGAGCGCTACGGGGTGCCCGCCGTCGAGCTCGCCGACGCCGCCGCGCGGGCCCGGGTGCTGCTGCTCGCCGTGAAGCCGCAGGACATCGACGTCCTGCTCGCCCGGCTGGCCGGCGTCGTCGACGAGGGGCACCTGGTGGTGTCCGTGGCCGCCGGCGTCCCGACGACGCGGATCGAGGCCGCGCTGCCGCCGGGGACCCCGGTCGTGCGGGTCATGCCCAACACCCCGGCCCTGGTGGACGAGGGGATGAGCGTGCTCTCCGCGGGTTCGAACGCGGGCGAGCCGCACCTGGACGAGGCCGAGGCGCTGCTGGCGGCGGTGGGCCGGGTGCGCCGGGTCCCGGAGAGCCAGCAGGACGCCGTCACGGCGCTGTCCGGCAGCGGTCCGGCGTACTTCTTCTACCTGGTCGAGGCGATGATCGACGCCGGCATCCTGCTGGGCCTGCCGCGGACGCTGGCGGCCGACCTCGTCGTCCAGACCGCGCTGGGAGCCGCGGTGATGATGCGGGACTCGGGGGAGCACCCGGTGCAGCTGCGCGAGGCCGTCTCCAGTCCCGGGGGCACGACCGTCGCCGCCATCCGGGAGCTGGAGCGGCACGGGGTCCGCGCGGCTCTCATGGCCGCGATCGAGGCGGCGCACGCCCGGTCCGAGGAGCTGGGGCGGGACAGTTCCTGACGCGAGGGAGCCATGGGACGAGAGCGTCCGGTGCGACGGCGAGCCGGGCACCGTAACCCACATGTCGACACGACGCCAGCACTGTCTGTCATCGAATCATCACCGCGTCGCGAAACACGCCGCACAACAGTTCTCAGGCGTTACATACGTGTAGTTCTGCCTAGGACGGACCGGTCCGCCTGTTCGATTCATCCATCGCACCAGTCACGCCTGTCCCCTTACTGTCTGTACCAGCGCATGCGTGTTCAGTTGCCGGTGGGGAAGCCGGCGCCACGACATGAGCTAGGCCCGGAGACGAAATCATGACCATGCCCCAGCGCTCGATCGCTCCCACCATGACCCGTCCGGGCGTGCCCGGCCCCCGTCCGATCGGGCGCCCCATGGCCGCCACGATGGGCCGCCCCATCGGCGCCCAGCACCCCGCCGCCATGCCGGTCGGCCGCCCGAGCGTCCCGGTCCAGCGCCAGGCCGTGACCTTCCTGACCGTCGCCGAGGTCGCCTCGATGATGCGGGTCTCCAAGATGACCGTGTACCGCCTCGTCCACGCCGGTGAGCTCTCCGCCGTCCGCGTCGGCCGTTCGTTCCGCGTCCCGGAGCGGGCCGTGCAGGACTACCTGCGCGACGCGTACACCGACATCGCCTGAGAGAGGGCAAGGCGACAACGGCGTCGTCTGCGAGAAGGACAGCGAGAACGGCGAAGCGGCTCCTCCCGACATCGGTCGGCACGTGGTTGCGGTGTCGCCCGGAGGGCGACGGTGTGATCGCCGCGGGGCGGCCGGTACGCTCGGTCGCCGGGTGACGCCGGGCCTGCGGCCCGCGAGTCTTGCTCGAGCTGATCATCATCATCACGACGTCGGGAGCACCACGTGGGTTCGGTCATCAAGAAGCGGCGCAAGCGGATGGCGAAGAAGAAGCACCGCAAGCTGCTGAAGAAGACCCGCGTCCAGCGACGCAACAAGAAGTGAGCTGACGCTCGTGCCGCCCGCGGTCGTGCTCGTCACCGGCGTGAGCCGGTGGCTGGGCGGCGCGTTGGCGGCTGAGCTCGCGGCGGACCCGGCGATCGATCGCGTGATCGGCGTGGACACCGTCCCCCCGTCCCCGGACATGCTCCGGCGGCTCGGGCGCACCGAGTTCGTGCGGGCCGACATCCGCAATCCGCTGATCGGCAAGGTCATCGCGGCTGCGTCGGTCGACACCGTCGTGCACATGAACATCAGCTCGACCCCTGCCGGCTCCGGCGGGCGCGTGCCGATGAAGGAACTCAACGTCATCGGCACGATGCAGCTGCTGGCGGCCTGCCAGCGGTCGCCGTCGGTGCGCCGGTTCGTGCTGAAGTCGACCAGTGCCGTCTACGGCGCGTCCTCCCGTGACCCCGCGGTGTTCACCGAGGCCATGCAGGCCCGGCGAGTGCCCTCCGGCGGTTTCGCCAAGGACAGTCTCGACATCGAGGGCTACGTGCGCGCCTTCGCCCGCCGGCGTCCCGACGTCGAGGTCGCGGCCCTGCGGTTCACCAACTTCATCGGTCCGCGGATCGACTCCCTGCTCACCGGCTTCTTCCGCATGCCGGTCGTCCCCACGGCGCTGGGCTACGACGCGCGCGTGCAACTCCTGCACGAGGACGACGCCCTCGCCGTCCTGACCCGCGCCACGACGGGCCCGTTCGTCGGCACGGTCAACGTCGGCGGACAGGGGACGCTGCTGCTGTCCCAGGCGATCCGCCGGTTGGGCCGCGTCGAGATCCCCATCCCGACGCCCGCGCTGGGTTCAGTCGGACGGCTCTCGCGCCGATTCGGTTTCGTGGACTACTCGCCGGAGCAGATGCGGTTCCTCAACTTCGGGCGCGTCGTCGACACGACGGTCCTGCGCACGGAGTTCGGTTACACGCCGCGTTACACCACGGAAACGGCGCTGAACGATTACGCGCGTACGGTGCCGCCCGTGATCTCGCCACGGATCGTCGAGGCGACGACCTCCCGGGTCCGGAGCGTGCTCGAGCAGGTCGCCGTTGCGGCCACTGCGGTCGGCGACCGGCTCCACCCCGCTCCGCCGGCTCCCGGGCTCCGGGCGGTCCGCGATGCCTGAGGCCCGGGTGATCCCGCTCCGGCCCGACGATGACGAGGCCTTCATCCCCACCCCCTCCCCGCCGGGCTGGGAGGAGCAGCTGGCCGACGCCGTGGAGTTCCTTCGCCGGCGCACGACGGGGGACTACGAGACCGACGAGTTCGGCTTCGACCCCGACCTGACCGATCACGCGTTCCTGCCGATCCTGCGGCCGCTCTTCCAGCGCTGGTTCCGGGTGGAGAGCCAGGGACTGAAGAACGTCCCCGACGTCGGGGGAGCGCTCGTCGTCGCGAACCACTCCGGGGCCATCCCGATCGACGCGCTGATGACCACGGTCGCCCTGCACGACGACCACCCGGCGCAGCGGCGCTTCCGACTGCTGGGTGCCGACCTGGTCTTCGACATGCCGGTGATCGGCGCCATGGCCCGCAAGTTCGGCTCCACGCTGGCCTGCAACGAGGACGCCGAGCGGCTGCTCACGCAGGGCGAACTGGTGGGCGTCTTCCCGGAGGGGTTCAAGGGCATCGGGAAGCCGTTCCGCGAGCGGTACACGCTGCAGCGGTTTGGTCGCGGCGGTTTCGTCACAGCGGCTCTGCGCACCGGGAAGCCGATCATCCCGTGCGCGATCGTGGGCGCCGAGGAGATCTACCCGATGATCGGCAACGCGAAGACCGTCGCGCGGCTCCTGGGGCTGCCGTACCTCCCGATCACGCCGACCTTTCCGCTCCTCGGGCCGCTGGGCCTGCTCCCGCTGCCCTCCAAGTGGCTGATCGCGTTCGGGGAGCCCATCGAGACGGCGTCCTACGGTCCGGCCGCCGCCGAGGACCCGATGCTCGTCTTCAACCTGACCGACCAGGTCCGGGAGACGATCCAGCACTCCCTCTACCAGCTGCTGCTGCAGCGCACGAGCGTGTTCTCGTAACACCGTCGTCCTCCGGACGACACCGCGGCCAATTGCCGTCCCCCTGTTGCGCTGAGCCGCTGCGCCGTGCCTGCGCGGGACCCTGCGGGCCCCACTCGGCACGACACCGCGGCCAATTGCCGTCCCCCTGTTGCGCTGAGCCGCTGCGCCGTGCCTGCGCGGGACCCTGCGGGCGCCACTCGGCGCGACAGGGCCACCCCGCTACCAGGGGAACTTGTTGCGGCGCCTGAGGGCGAGTGCGCCGCCGACCACGCCGCCCGACAGCGCCGCCACGGCCACTGTCGGGACGCCGATCTTCGCGGCCTTGCGGCCGGTCCGGAAGTCACGGACGGCCCACCCGCGCGCCCGGGCCACGGAACGCAGCTCGGTGTCGGGGTTGACCGCGACCGCCGTCCCGGTCAGCGACAGCATCGGCAGGTCGTTGGAGGAGTCGCTGTAGGCGGTGCACCGGGCAAGGTCGAGGCCCTCGCGCTCGGCCAGGGCCAGCACCGCCTCGGCCTTCGCCTCGCCGTGCATCATCTCGCCGACCAGCCGGCCCGTGTACTTGCCGTCGACGATCTCCGAGACCGTGCCCAGCGCGCCGGTCAGCCCGAGCCGGTGGGCGATGATCGACGCCAGCTCGATCGGGGTCGCCGTCACCAGCCAGACGCGCTGCCCGGCGTCCAGGTGCTGCTGGGCGAGCGCCCGCGTGCCCGACCAGATGCGGGCGGCCATCAGCTCGTCGTAGATCTCCCCGCTGGCCTGCACGATCTCGTCGACCGACCGCCCGGCGACGAACGCCAGGGCGTTCTCCCGGATGGCGTGCACGTCCTCGGGGGTGCCCTCGCTCCCGGCGATGCGGAACTTGGCCTGCTGCCAGACGAACCCGGCCATGTCCCGGGTCGTGAAGTACTTGCGGGAGGCCAGGCCGCGGGCGAACCAGAACAGCGAGGCGCCCATCATCATCGTGTTGTCCACGTCGAAGAACGCGGCCGCCGTGGGGTCCGGGGTGACCGACGGCGGTGGCGCGACGTCGGCGGCTGCGGCGGAGGCGGCACCGGCGACGTGGGCCCGCGTCGTCTGATCGACCACCCCGGGGCGCGCGGACCGGCGCATGCGCGACAGCAGTCGCGGCACGAGACCTCCCCTGCCGTCGGAGCGCTCCCCGTTCGGGGAGCCGGCGTCCTCGACCCTAGCGGGGAGGACGAGACCTGTTCCCGGTCCGGTCCGGACCGCTCAGCAGTCGCCGATCGCGACCGGTCCCAGACACGCTTCCGGGGTGTCCAGCGGGACCGCGGACGGGACCGGGATGCCCGTCGTGCCCGGCAGTCGCGGCACCGACACGGAGGGCAAGGGCAGCTTCGGGCTCGGGAGGACGTCGGTCGGCAGCGACGGCACGGCCGGCGTCGGCAGGATCCCGCCGCCCGCCGATCCGCCCGGGAGCCCGGGGACGGGGACCCCTGGAACGCCGGGGACCCCGGGGACCCCGGGCACGCCGCCGCCGGCCGACGGCGCCGAGGAGCCGGGCAGCGGTGTCGGAAGGGGGGCGGAGGTGGAGCCCGGCACCTCGGGGCCCGCGGTCGATCCGTCCCCGCCGGGGGCCGTGGTGGTCGACCCGTCGGTCAGGCACGTCGCCGGGATCGGACCCAGCTCGTCGACGCCGGCGACGGCCGGGCCGGCCCCGCAGTCCAGCGAGGAGTCCAGGGCGGTCACCCGGGTGGAGAGGTCCGCCAGGAGCAGGAGGGAGTCTGCGACCTCGTCCGCCGCCGCCACCGGGACGTCGTCCCGGAGCTCCGCCAGCCCCTCGGACTGCGTGGCCGTCCACGCCGCCAGCACCTCGAGCGGGCCGGCGTCCTCGGTGCGGACGGCGCGGTCGGTCAGCAGGGCGGCGCCCTCGGCGGTCTGGGCGTCCATGGCCTCGAGGGTCTCCACGACCAGCGCCTCGTCGGCGCCGGCGGCCAGCACCACGTCGTCGGCCGCGTCGTCGGACCCGGACCCGGACCCGCCGGCGGCAGGCAGGGCGACCGGGCCGGTCTCGACGAGCGTGCGCACCTCGTCGAGGCGGGTGCTGGCGAGACCCAGCAGCTTCTCCCCGCGGGCGCTCCCGGCGAGCGCGAGCTGGGTCTGCTCGGTGCCCCGCTTGACGCCGTAGAGGACGTCGCCGGGACCCGCCTCGGAGGCGACGGCGACCAGCGCCGCCGTGGCGGTGACGCTGAGCGCGGCTCCGGCGAGCCCCGCGGTCAGCCGGGTCCGCCAGCGCGCCGGTGCCGGCATCCCCTCGGCGAAGAGGCGGCGCAGCGGGGAGACGGGCGGGGCGGTAGGCGTACGGACGGCGGCCATCGCGACGAGGCGCGCGCGGGTGGCGGCCCGGAAAGCCGGGTCCGGCTCGCCGTCCAGGTGCGGGGCGAGTGCCTGCAGGTGGGCGATGACGGCGTCCTCGCGCTCGCGCACGCTCATCTCCACCCCCCGGACGTCCTCGGTGCGGAGATGCCGGTCGCCGGCGCACTCCGCTTTCCCTGATCCAACGACGACGCACCGGGTTCGGTTACGGCTCCGATCCTGGCGCGCGTCATCGCAGGCCCTCGGGAAGCAGGCCGGCGAGCCGCCGCACCGCCCGGTGCTGCAGCGCCTTGATGGCGCCGTCCTTCTTGCCCATGATCTCGGCGGTCTCCGACACCGACAGGCCGTGGATGAACCGCAGCACGATGCACTCCTGCTGCTCGCTGCCCAGCTGCTGCACGCAGGCCAGCAGCTCCCGGTTCGCCAGGTGCGCGACCACCGCGTCCTCGGGGCCCTCGGTGGCCTGGTCGGCGTCGCGCATGTCGGCGGTGCTGACCTCGAGCCGGTAACGGCTGCTCTTCACGTGGTCGAGGACGATGTTGCGGGCGATCGTGACCAGCCAGGCCCCGACGTCGCGGCCCTGGAAGGACAGCGAGTCGATCCGGCGCAGCGCGCGGACGAACGTCTCGCTGGTGACGTCCTCGGCCGTCGCCCGGTCACCGACCCGGTGGTAGACGTACCGGTGGACCATCGTCACGTAGTGGTCGTAGAGCTGCCCGAACGCCTCCGCGTCCCCGGCCTGGGCCCGGTGGACGAGCGCCCACACGTCGACGGCGCCGGGCTCTGCGGGCGGGGCGACGCCGGCGTCGGAGAGCTCGTCGGCCGCCGGCCCCGCCGGCATGGCCTCCGTGCTCGCCCTCGGCGCGGGCGTGGGGCGGATCCGGGCGGCGGGCGCCGGCTTCCCGGCGGGAACGGCGTCAGCAGCAGGTCCTGGCGGCGGCGGTGGCCCGGTGGCCGACCGTTCGGCGTCCAGGGGGTGCTGCATGCGGGCGTACGACCTCCTCGTCGGCCCGCCAACCTGGACCGTCCCGTGCCCGGTGCGACCGCCGGGCGGCGGCCGCGTGTGCTGCGGGGCACGCTCCATGGTGACAACATCGCCCCAGCCCGTCCACGTCAGCGTGCCCCCACGCACCACCCGTCACTCCCCGAGGGGGGTGGAGCAGTTCCACCGGAGGAGATCCTCGTGACCGAGGCAGGTTCGTCGCTGTCGTCGCTCGTCCGGGCGGCGGCCCGTGCGCGGCCGGACGCCCCGGCCGTCGTCGAACGGCAGCAGCGCCTGACGTGGGCGGAGCTGGACGCCGAGGTGGACCGTGCCGCCGCGGGCTTCGCAGCGCACGGCCTCGCCCCCGGGGATCGCGTCGCGGTCCAGTTGCCCAACGGGCTGGACTGGCTGCGGGCGGCCGTCGGCGCGCTCCGTGCCGGTCTCGTCGTCGTCCCGGTGAACACCGCCTACACCGATCCCGAGCTCGACTACGTGCTGACGGACTCGGGTTCGTCCCTGCTGGTCGTGCCCGCGGACCGGGAGCCCGTGGCGGGTGTCCGGGTGTGCGCCGGCCCGCCGGAGGCCGACGGGCCGCTCCCCGACGTCGACGAGGACCCCGACGCACCCGCGTTCCTCTGCTACACCAGCGGCACGACCGGCCGGCCCCGCGGCGCGATCCTGACCTCGGTGGCCCTGCGCGCCAACCAGGAGCAGTGCCTGGCCATGCGGCCGCCACCGGTGCGGGCCGACGACCGCGTGCTCCTCGTCCTCCCGCTGTTCCACGTCTACGGCCTCAACGCCGGGTTCGGGCTCGTCGCGGCCACCGGGGCCTGCGCCGTCCTCGAGGAGACGTTCGACCCGGTGGCCTCGCTCCGGCTCATGGCCGAGGAGCACGTGACCGCGGTGCCCGGCGCCCCGCCGATGTACCAGGCCTGGCTCGCCGCCGCGGACGCCGCGGGCAGCGACGCCGAGCTGCGCCGCGGCTTCGCGGCGCTGCGCATCGCCTCCTGCGGCGCCGCCCCGCTGCCCGAGGACGTCTGGACGGCGATGCGCGACCGCGCCGCCGTCACCGTGTGGGAGGGCTACGGCCTCACCGAGGCCGCGCCGGTCGTGGCGAGCACCCTGGCCACCGGGCGGGCCAAGCCGCACTGCATCGGCGGCCCGGTTCCGGGTGTCGAGCTCGCGCTGCGGGACACCGCCGCCACCGAGCCCCGGCCCGAGGACGACGAGACGCCAGCCGCCGGGCACGACGACCACCCCGCCGACGAGGTGGAGGAAGGGCCGGGGGAGATCTGGGTGCGCGGCGCCAACCTCTTCGCCGGCTACTGGCCCGACGGCGCGGACGGCCCGGACGCCAACGGCTGGCTGCGCACCGGCGACCTCGCCTACCGCGACGCCGACGGCGACCTGCACCTCGTCGACCGGCGGAGCGACCTGATCCTGGTCAGCGGCTTCAACGTCTACCCGGCCGAGGTGGAGCGGGTGCTGGACGCCCATCCCGCAGTCGCGGAGAGCGCCGTCATCGCCGCCCCCGATCCACGGACCGGGTCCGCCGTCCGGGCGGTCGTGGTCCTGGTGCCGGGGCAGACGCTGACCTTCGAGGAGCTGCAGGCGCACGCGGCCGGGTCGCTCGCCCGGTACAAGGTGCCGACGTCGGTGCACTTCCTGCCCGCGCTTCCGCACTCCCTGACCGGCAAGGTCAGCCGTGCGCGGCTGCGCGAGCTCGGCCTTCCCGGGCAGGAGGAGGCCGCCGAGCCGATCGAGGGCATCGGTGCCTGAGGCGCGGCTGCAGCTGCTCACCCGCGCCGGCTGCCACCTCTGCGTCACGGCCGCGGAGACGCTGGCGCGGATCGGGGCGGAGGCCGGCCTCGTGCCGCAGGAGGTCGACGTGGACACCGACCCCGAACTGCGGGCCGAGTACGGCGACCGCGTCCCGGTCGTGCTGCTCGACGGCCGTGAGCACTCCTACTTCACGGTGGACGTCGGCCGGCTGCGCGCCGATCTCGGTCTGCGCTGACCCGGACCCCCTCGTCGGGGGGTCTCCGGGGCGTCGCTAGGGTGGCGTCCACCACAGCGGGCCCCGTTCGGGCCGCTCAGCGCGTTGCGCCGTGCCCAGCGACTTTGTTCCTGCGTTCACAAGCGGTTACCGTGGCCGACGCGAGCGAGTTCCGCCCGCGTCCTAGTCCCTTGTCCCGCGCCCCGCCTGTGGCGCGCGACCGCTGTGGAGAGCATGTGATCCAGCCGCGGCCCCGGACCATCCCGGAGGCCACCGTCGCTCGCCTGGCTGTGTACCTCCGGGTGCTCAGCTCCCTGGCCGACGGCGGCCGGGGCACCGTGTCCTCCGGCGAGCTCGCCGCGGCCGCCGGGGTCAACCCGGCCGGCCTGCGCAAGGACCTCTCGCACCTCGGCCCGTGCGGGGTGCGCGGCGTGGGCTACGAGGTGGGCACCCTGCGGGACCGGATCGCCGGCGTCCTCGGGGTCGAGCGGTCCCGGGCCTGCGTGCTCGTGGGCATCGGCAACCTGGGGTCGGCCCTGGCCGACTACGCCGGGTTCGGCTCCCGCGGCTTCGAGTTCGTCGGCCTGTTCGACGTCGCCGTCGCCCGGATCGGCCAGCGCATCGGCGGCCACACGGTGCACCCGCTGGACGAGCTCGAGCAGGTCGTCGGCGCTGCGGGCGCGACCATCGGCGTCATCACGACACCGGCCGACGTGGCGCAGTCGGTGTGCGACCGGATGGCGGCTGCCGGCGTCCGCAGCATCCTGAACTTCGCGCCGGTGACGCTCACCGCCCCCGCGGGCGTCGACGTCCGCAAGGTCGACCTCTCCGTGGAGCTGCAGGTGCTCGCGTTCCTGGGCCAGCAGCGGCTGGTGGGTGAGCCGGCGTGAGCCTCTTGGCGGTGGGCGTGAGCCACAAGACCGCACCCGTGGCGCTGCTGGAGCAGTTCGCGATGGGCGTCGAAGACCGGGTCAAGACCCTGCACGCGCTCGTCGGGAGCGATCACGTCAGCGAGGCGCTGGTGCTCGCCACGTGCAACCGGATCGAGGTCTTCGCCGAGGTCGAGCGCTTCCACGGCGGCGTCACCGACGTCAGCCGGGTCCTGGCCCGCCAGGCGGGTGCGACCGTCGAGGAGCTCTCCCCGTACGTCACCGTCCACTACGAGGACCAGGCCGTCAGCCACCTGTTCACCGTGGCCGCCGGCCTGGACTCGATGGTCGTCGGCGAGACCCAGGTGCTCGGCCAGCTGCGCGCCGCCTATGCCCTGGCCCGCGACGAGGGCACCGTGGGCCGGGCGCTGCACCCGGTGGCCCAGCGCGCCCTGCGCGTCGGCAAGCGGGTGCACACCGAGACCGGCATCGATCGCGCCGGGGCTTCGCTCGTGTCTGTCGCCCTCGACCGGGCCGAGGACCGCATCGGCAGCCTCGAGGGGCACCGCGTGCTCGTCGTCGGCGCGGGATCCATGGGCGCCCTGTCGGCCACGACGGTGGCGCGGCGCGGCGCGGACGTCGTCGTGAGCAGCCGGACGACGGCGCACGCGGCACGGCTGGCCACGGCAGTGGGCGGTCGCGCCGCCGGGATGTCCGCGCTGGCCGACGAACTCGCCGCCGCCGACGTCGTGGTCACCTGCACGGGCGCCACCGGGCTCGTCGTCCACACCGACGTCGTCGCCGCGGCGATGGCCGGCCGCTCCGGCCGGCCGCTGGTCGTCGTCGACCTGGCGCTGCCGCGGGACGTCGACCCCGGCGTCGCGGGCCTGCCCGGCGTGCACGTCGTCGACCTGGCACTCCTGCAGGGCGAGCGCGCCTCGACCCCCGGCCGCCCCACCGCCGGGCCGGTCGCGGCAGACGACATCACCGCCGCGCACACCCTCATCGAGGCCGAGACCGCCCTCCTCCGGGCCGAGCGGCAGGCGGCCGAGGTGGCCCCCACGGTCTCGGCGCTGCGCAGCCAGGCCGCGGGCGTCGTCGACGCCGAGCTCCTGCGGCTGTCCACCCGGCTCCCGGACCTCGATGCGCGCGCCCGGGCCGAGATCGCGCGAACCGTGCGCCGCGTCGTCGACAAGCTGCTGCACGAGCCGACCGTCCGCGTGAAGGAGCTGGCCGCGGCGCAGGGGGAGACCGACTACGCCGGCGCGCTCCGGGCCCTCTTCGGGCTGGGCATCGACGCGCAGGTGGAGGCCGTGGCCGGGTCGCTCGCCGAGGCGGTCACCGCCGACCCCGAGCTGCGGACGGGGGAGGCCTCGTGACCGCGACAGCTTCGGGCACCACGACGGGCACGCTCCGGCTGGGCACCCGGGCGAGCGCGCTCGCGCGCGCCCAGAGCCAGACCGTCGCCGACGCCCTCACCGCGGTCACCGGGATCCCGGTGGAGCTGGTGCACATCGTCACCGAGGGCGACCGGTCCTCCGCCGCGATCGCGCAGCTCGGCGGCACCGGCGTCTTCGTCACCGCCATCCGCCGCGCCCTGCTGCAGGGCAGCATCGACCTCGCGGTGCACAGCTACAAGGACCTTCCCACCGCGGCCGAGCCGGGGCTGATCCTGGCCGCCGTCCCCGGTCGGGAGGACCCGCGCGATGCGCTCGTCGCCCGCGACGGGCTCACCCTCGGCGAGCTGCCTCCCGGATCCCGGATCGGCACCGGCGCGCCCCGCCGGGTCGCCCAGCTGCGCGCCCTCGGGCTCGGCCTGGACGTCGTCCCCATCCGCGGCAACGTGGACTCCCGCGTGGCGCGGGTGCTGGGGACGGACGGCGCCGACCTCGACGCCGTCGTCCTGGCGCGGGCCGGGCTGGCCCGGCTCGGCCGGCTCGACGCGATCACCGAGACCCTCGACCCGCTCCAGGTGCTCCCCGCCCCCGCGCAGGGGGCGCTCGCCCTGGAGTGCCGGACCAGCGACGCCCGCACCCGCGAGCTGCTCGGCCGGCTCGAGGACCCCGCGGCCCGCGCCTGCGTCGCCGCCGAGCGGAGCACCCTCGCCGCGCTCGAGGCCGGTTGCAGTGCGCCGGTCGCCGCCTACGCGGAGGTCGCCGAGGGCGACGACGGCCCCGAGCTGTTCCTCCGCGCCTCCGTGACCTCGATCGACGGCAGCGACGCCGTCCGTGGCTCCGCGACGGGGCCGCTCAGCGGCGCCGTCGCGCTCGGCCGCGAACTCGCCGCCGAGCTGCTCGACCGCGGCGCGGCCGCCCTGATGGCGGTCCGCGCATGACCACCCAGACCCCCGTAACAACGGCCCTCCGGGCCAGGATCAGGAGCACGCGATGACGCGCTTCCGCAAGACCTCCGGCACGGCCGGCAGGATCGTCTTCGTCGGCGCAGGGCCCGGTGACCCGGGCATGCTCACCGCCCGCGCCTCCGCGGCGCTGGCCGAGGCCGGCGTCGTGCTGGTCGACCCCGACGTCTCACCCGCCGTCCAGGACGCCGTCCGCGACGCGCACCCCGGCACCGAGCTGAGCCCGGTCGAGGGTGACCCCGCCGAGGTGGCCAAGGCCGCCGTGGCCGCCGCCAAGAACGGTGCGGTCGTGGTGCGGCTCGTCGCCGGCGACCCCTACACCGCCGACTCCGTGGTGAAGGAGGTGCTGGCCGTCGGCCGCACGTCCGTGGCGTTCGACGTCGTCCCGGGCGTCGCCACCGCGACCGCCGTCCCGGCCTACGCGGGCGTGGCGCTGGGCAGCACCGCGGTGACCGCCGACCTCCGCAGCGGCGTCGACCTGACCGCGCTCGCCGGCGCCGCCGCCTCGGCGGGCGGCACCCTGGTCCTGCAGGGCACCGCCGAGGAGCTCCCCGACGCGGCCGCCCGGCTGGTCGAGGGCGGCCTGTCCGGCAGCACCCCGGTCGTCGTCACCACCGGCGGCTCGGGCACGGCGCAGAAGAGCGTCGTCGCCAAGCTGGCCGCCGTCGCCGAGAAGACGGCGGGCCTGGACTCGTTCACCGGTCCGGTCGTCGCCACGGTCGGGACCGCCGTCGACAAGCGCGCCCGGCTGTCCTGGTGGGAGAGCCGGCCGCTCTTCGGCTGGCGGGTCCTGGTGCCGCGCACCAAGGACCAGGCCGGCGAGATGAGCGAGCGGCTGCGGGCCTATGGCGCCGTGCCGGTCGAGGTGCCGACCATCGCCGTCGAGCCGCCCCGCAGCCCCGCGCAGATGGACCGCGCGATCAAGGGCCTGGTGACCGGCCGGTACGGCTGGATCGTGTTCACCTCGGTCAACGCGGTGAAGGCCGTGCGCGAGAAGTTCACCGAGCTGGGTCTCGACGCCCGCGCCTTCGCCGGGGTCAAGGTCGCCTGCGTCGGCGAGCAGACCGCCGACGCCATCCGCGCCTTCGGCATCGTGCCCGAGCTGGTGCCCTCGGGGCAGCAGTCGAGCGAGGGCCTGCTGGCCGACTTCCCGCCGTACGACGACGTCTTCGACCCGATCGACCGGGTACTGCTGCCCCGCGCCGACATCGCCACCGAGACGCTGGCCGCCGGGCTCAAGGAGCGCGGCTGGGAGATCGACGACGTCACCGCCTACCGGACCGTGCGCGCCGCCCCGCCGGCCGCCTCCGTGCGCGAGGCGATCAAGGGCGGCGGGTTCGACGCGGTGTGCTTCACCTCGTCGAGCACGGTGCGCAACCTCGTCGGCATCGCCGGCAAGCCGCACGCGAAGACCGTCGTCGCCGTCATCGGCCCCGCCACCGCCGGCAGCGCCACCGAGTTCGGCCTCCGGGTCGACGTGCAGCCCGAGACGGCCGCCGTCGGCCCGCTGGTCGACGCCCTCGCGGAGTTCGCCGCGGCCCGTCGCGCCGAGGAGGAAGGCGAGGGGCAGTGACTCTTCCGTTCGCACGGGGGCGTCGGCTCCGGTCGACGCCCGCGCTGCGCCGGCTCACCGCGCAGACGCGGCTGTCGCCGGCCGACTTCGTGCTGCCGATGTTCGTCAAGCAGGGGATCGACGCGCCGGTCGCGATCGGCTCGATGCCCGGCGTCGTCCAGCACACCCTGGACTCGCTCCGGAAGGCCGCGCACGAGGCGGCCGAGGCCGGCATCGGCGGGCTGATGCTCTTCGGCATCCCGGGTTCGAAGGACCCGGTCGGCTCGCAGGCCGACGCCGCCGACGGGATCGTCAACGTCGCGCTGCAGCAGCTGCGGGCCGACCTCGGGAACGACCTCGTGCTCATGGCCGACCTCTGCCTGTGCGAGTACACCGACCACGGGCACTGCGGCGTGGTCACCCCGGCCGGGGTCGTGGACAACGACCCGACGCTGGACCGCTACGCGGCCGTCGCGATCGCGCAGGCGCAGGCCGGCGCCCACCTGATCGCGCCCAGCGGGATGATGGACGGCCAGGTCGGGGCCATCCGCACGGCGCTGGACGGTGCGGGCTTCGCCGAGCTGCCGATCCTGGCCTACGCGGCCAAGTACGCCTCGGGCTTCTACGGACCGTTCCGCGAGGCGGCCGAGGGGGCACCGCAGTTCGGCGACCGCTCGACGTACCAGATGGACCCGCCCAACGCCGACGAGGCGCTGCGCGAGGTCGCCCAGGACCTCGCCGAGGGCGCCGACGCCGTCATGGTGAAGCCGGCCCTGCCCTACCTCGACATCGTGGCCCGCGTGGCCGACGCCGTGCAGGTGCCGGTTGCCGCCTACCAGGTCAGCGGCGAGTACGCGATGGTCGAGGCGGCCGCGGCCAACGGCTGGATCGACCGGGACCGGGCGATCCTCGAGACGCTCACCGCGATCCGGCGGGCCGGTGCGGGCACGGTCCTCACGTACTGGGCCGTCGAGGCCGCCCGGCTGCTCACCCGCTGACAGCGGTGGAGCGGTACGTCGAGCCCGGCGGGTCCTGGCGGCCGTTCTGGGTCGTCGCCGCCGCCATGGGGGCGTTCCTGGCGCTCGACCTGGTGCTGCCCGGGGGCGACCTGCCGCCGCTGATGTGGGCGATCGCACCGATGACGGTGCTCGGCATCGTCGCCGCGGGCTGCCGCTCCGCGCGCCGGATGTGGACCGTCCGTGTGGACGACCACGCGCTCTCGGTCGGCCTCGAGCGGGTGCCGCTGTCCGACGTCGACGTCGAGCGCCTCCGGGCGGTCGAGTCGGGCGCCGACGCCGGCGCCCAGGTGCTCGGCGGGGGCTGGTCCCTGCCTCGGGGGCGCACCGGCCTGCCGCTGCGGCTCGCCGGTGGCCGGTCGGTCCTCGTGCCGACCCGCGACCCGGTCGGCCTGCGGTCCGCCCTCCTCGCCGCGCTGTCGGTCCCGCGAGGGACACTGGACCCGTGACCTCGCCGGACCCTTCGCCGTACCCCTACGAGGCGCCCCTCTCGGCCGACCTCTTCGCCCGCGGCCAGAAGCTGACGCCCGGCGGGGTCAACAGCCCCGTCCGTGCCTTCCGCGCCGTCGGGGGCACGCCGCGGTTCATGGCGCAGGGCTCGGGGCCTTGGCTCACCGACGCCGACGGACGGCGCTACGTCGACCTGGTCAGCTCGTGGGGGCCGATGATCCTCGGCCACGCGCACCCCGCCGTGGTCGAGGCCGTCACCGCCGCCGCCCGCCGCGGGCTGTCCTTCGGCGCCCCGACCGAGGGCGAGCTCGACCTGGCCGAGGAGATCCGCGACCGGACGCCGGTCGAGCGGGTGCGCCTGGTCAACTCCGGCACCGAGGCCGTGCTCTCCGCCGTGCGGCTGGCCCGCGGCGCCACCGGCCGCCCCCTCGTCGTGAAGTTCGCCGGCTGCTACCACGGCCACGTCGACGCGCTGCTGGCCTCGGCCGGCTCCGGGGTCGCCACCCTCGGCCTGCCGGACACCCCCGGCGTCACCACCGGCGCGGCCGCCGACACCGTCGTGCTGCCCTACAACGACGTCGCGGCGGTCGAGGCGGTCTTCGCCGAGCGCGGCAGCCAGATCGCCTGCCTCATCACCGAGGCCGCGCCCGGCAACATGGGTGTCGTCCCGCCGGAGCCCGGGTTCAATGCCGCCCTGCGCCGGATCACCGCGGAGCACGGCGCGCTGCTGATCATGGACGAGGTGATGACCGGCTTCCGGGTCTCGCGCTCGGGCTGGTACGGGCTCGATCCCGTCGAGGCCGACCTGTTCACCTTCGGCAAGGTCATGGGCGGCGGGCTGCCCGCCGCGGCCTTCGGCGGCCGGGCCGACCTGATGGAGCAACTGGCCCCGACCGGGCCCGTCTACCAGGCGGGCACGCTGTCGGGGAACCCCGTCGCGGTGGCCGCCGGGCTGGCCACGCTGCGCAACTGCACGGACGAGGTCTACAGCCACTGCGACGAGGTCTCCGCCCTCCTCCGTGGCGCCGCCAGCGCGGCGCTCTTCGCCGCGGGTGTCCCGCACCGTGTGCAGCAGGCCGGCTCGATGTTCTCGATCTTCTTCGTCCCCGACGAGCGCCAGGTGCGGAACTACGACGACGCCCGCACCCAGGACGCCGCCCGCTACACGGCCTTCTTCCACGCGCTGCTGGCCCGCGGGGTCTACCTGCCGCCGTCGGCCTTCGAGGCCTGGTTCGTCAGCGCCGCGCTCTCCGGCGAGGCGCTGGACCAGGTGCTCGCCGCGCTGCCCGCCGCGGCTCGCGCCGCCGCCGAGGTGGGCGCGTGACCCGGACGGTCGTGCACCTGCTGCGGCACGGGGAGGTGCACAACCCCACCAAGGTCCTCTACGGCCGGCTGCCCGGCTTCCGCCTCTCGGCCGACGGCGAGGCGATGGCCGAGAAGGCCGCCGCCTGGTTCGCCGGCGGCGACATCACCCACCTGGTGTCCAGCCCGCTGGAGCGCGCCCAGCAGACGGCCCGGCCGCTGGCCGACGCCCTCGGCCTGCCGGTCGCCCTGGACGACCGGCTGATCGAGGCCGGCAACGCGTTCCAGGGGATGGTGGTCGGCGGCGGCGCCGGTGTGTTCGGCGCTCCCCGCAACTGGTGGAAGCTGCGGAACCCGTTCCAGCCCTCCTGGGGTGAGCCCTACGTCGAGATCGCCGCGCGCATGCTCGCCGCGGTCGAGGCCGCCCGCGACGCCGCGCGGGGGCACGAGGCCGTGCTGGTCAGCCACCAGCTGCCGATCTGGACGCTGCGCCTGCACGTCGAGGGACGCCGGTACGCGCACGACCCGCGCCGGCGGCAGTGCGGCCTGGCCAGCGTGACGTCGGTGACCTACGACGGTGACCGCTTCGTGCGGGTGGAGTACGCCGAGCCGGCCGGTGCCACCGACCCCGACGCGGTGCCCGGCGCATGAGGAAGCTGGCTGCCGCACTCCTGGGCACGGTCCTGGTCGCCGGCTGCACGACCGGCGACGACGCGGTGGACGTCAACAACGGCGGCGAGTTCCGCTTCGTGCAGGGCACGCCGTCCGGGGAGGTCATCCCGGAGGACGAGCGCGCGTCGGCCCCGGCGTTCTCGGGCACCCTGTTGGAGACCGGGCGGGAATGGGACTCGTCCCTGCTCGTGGGCCAGGTCGGCGTGCTCAACTTCTGGGGCTCCTGGTGTGCGCCCTGCCGGGTGGAGACGCCGGAGTTCAGCGAGGTGGCCGCCGACCTCGCCGACGACGGCGTGCAGTTCGTCGGCGTCAACGTGAAGGAGCCGAGCGAGCAGTTCGCGCTGGCCTTCATCGACCGCTTCGGGATCTCCTTCCCGTCGCTGTACGACCCGCGCGGCGAGATCGCCCTGGCGTTCCGCGACTACCCGGCGAACGCCGTCCCGTCCACGATCATGCTCGACCCCGAGGGGCGGGTGGCCGCCGTGTACACCGGCGAGGTCGCCCAGGAGGACCTGCGCCGGGTCCTCGAGCGGCTGCTCGAGGAGGCCTGACGTGGGGGAGACCTTCGCCGGCCTGGTCGCCGACGGCCCGCTGCTCGTCGCTGCTGCCGTCGCGGCGCTGGTCGGGCTGATCAGCTTCGCCTCGCCCTGCGTGCTGCCGCTGGTGCCCGGCTACCTCTCCTACGTCGCCGGGCTGGTCGGCACGGGGGTTCCCGCGGCCGCCCCGATCCCCTCGGGGACGGGCGGGACGGCGACGGCGGTGCGCACCGACGAACGCTCCCCGCGGACGCGCATGGTGCTCGGCGCCCTGCTGTTCGTCCTCGGCTTCAGCGTGGTGTTCGTCGCCTTCGCGACGGCGTTCGGCGGCCTCGGCCGGTTGGTCCTCCAGTACGCGCGGGTCGTCGACGTCGTCTTCGGCCTGGTGACCGTGCTGGTCGGGCTGGCGTTCCTCGGCCGGATCCCGCTGCTGCAGCGCACCAGGAAGCTCTCCTTCCGGCCCGCCGCCGGGCTGGCCGGGGCGCCGCTGCTCGGCATCGTGTTCGGGCTGGGCTGGACGCCGTGCCTGGGCCCCACCCTCGCCGCGGTCTACTCACTCGCCCTCACCGAGGCCACGGCCACCCGCGGAGCGGTGCTCGGCATCGCCTACTGCCTCGGGCTGGGGATCCCGTTCGTGCTGGTCGCGCTCGGAGCCCGATGGGCGATGGGCGCCACCGGCTTCCTGCGCCGCCACGCCGGCACCGTCACCCGGGTCGGCGGGGCCGTGCTGATCCTCGTCGGGCTGCTGCTCATCACCGGCGCCTGGGGCGAGCTGATGGCGTGGCTGCGGTCCTGGCTCGCGGCGACCGGCTTCGGGGAGTCGGCACTGTGACCGAGCGTGCGAGGTCACCCATGGGCAGAGCGACCGGAACGGCACCGACGAGCGCCGGCGAGGAGGCGCAGTGACCGTCTCGGCGCCGCCGCGGGAGGCCGCGGCACCGCCTCCTCCCGCGCGCCCGTCGCTGGGCGCGAGAGCAGCCGCCCGGCTGCTCCGGGAGTGGCGGCGGCTGACCGCCATGCGCACGGCGATCGTGCTGCTCTTCCTGCTGGCGCTGGCCGCGGTGCCGGGCTCCCTGCTGCCGCAGCGGTCGCTCTCGGCGAACAACGTCACGCTCTACTTCCGGGAGCACCCCGACCTGGCGCCGGTCCTCGACCGGCTCTACCTCTTCGACGTCTTCAGCTCGCCGTGGTTCGCCGCCGTCTACCTGCTGCTCTTCGTCTCGCTGATCGGCTGCGTCCTGCCGCGCGCGATGGAGCACGCCCGCGCGGTGCGTGCGGCGCCGCCCGCGGCCCCGCGGCACCTGCTCCGCCTGCCCGACGCCGGCGAGCTGACCACCCCGCTGCCGGCCGGGACGGCGCTGGACGTCGTCGAGGAGGAGCTGCGGGTCCGGCGGTACCGCGTCGTCCGCCGGGAGGGCGAGCTCTCCGCCGAGAAGGGGCACCTGAAGGAGACCGGCAACCTGCTGTTCCACCTGTCGCTGGTGGCGCTCCTGCTCGGCCTGGCCGGCGGCAAGCTCTGGGGCTACGAGGGCAGCATCCTGGTCACCGAGGGACAGGGGTTCTGCAACTCCTTCCAGCAGTACGACACCTACTCCTCCGGCGCCCTCGTCGACAGCGGCGACCTCGCCCCCCTCTGCGTCGACCTGAGCGAGTTCCGCGCCGAGTACGAGCCGGACCTCACCGCGTCGTCGTTCACCGCCGACATCTCCTACGGGCCCCCGGGCGAGGAGGGGCGGGCCACCACGATCGGTGTCAACGACCCGCTCCGGGTGGACGGCGAGCGCGTCTATGTCACCGGCCACGGGTTCAGCCCCACCTTCTCGGTGACCCGTCCCGGCGGCACCGCGATCACCGACGTCTCCGTGCCGTTCCTGCCGGCGGACCAGACCACGATGGCCAGCGAGGGCGCGCTCAAGCTGCCCGACCTGGGTACCGGCAGCGACGACCAGCTGGCGCTCGAGGGCTTCTTCGCGCCGACCGGGGTCGTGCAGGGCGGCGTCCTGACGTCCGTCGACCCGCGGCCGCTGGCCCCCCAGGTCGCGGTCGTCGTCTACGAGGGCTACCTGGGCCTCGACTCCGGCATCCCGCAGTCGGTCTACTCGCTCGACGCCGCGCAGATCGACCGCGGCCGGCTGACCGAGGCGGGCGCCGCCAACCTGTCCGTGGGGGAGTCGCTCACCCTGGACGACGGCACGACGGTCACCTTCACCGGCTACCGCGAGTTCGCCGCGATGCAGTACTCGCACGACCCGGGCCAGGGCTGGGTGCTCGGGGCGGCGATCGCCCTGCTGCTGGGCCTGCTCGGGATGCTGCTGCTGCGCCGCGAGCGGGTGTTCGCCCGGGTGACTCCCCGCCCCGGGGACGGCGGTACCGTGCTGACGGTGGCCTCGCTGACGCGTGGCAGCGGCGAGAACGGGCTCCGGTTCGCGGCCCTCTCCGACGACCTGACCGGCGCCCTCGCCGCTCGAACTGCGAACGGACCGGAGGTCTCCCCGCGTGATCCCTGACGCGTCGCTCGCCGCCCTGTCGGACACCTTCTTCTCGGTCAGCATCGCGCTGTACTCCCTCGCCGTGGTCGCGTTCGCCGCCCAGCTGGCGTTCGGCCGGCGCCCGGTGCGCACGCCGGAGCTGGTGGGCGCGGGCGCCGCGCCGGACCGGCCGGTCGCCGAACCGGAGCAGGGACGTCGCTGGGGGCTCGCCGCCCTGGCGCTCACGGCGCTGGGCGCCGGGGCGCACGCCGCGGTCCTGGTCACCCGCGGGCTCGCGACGGACCGGCTGCCGTGGGGCAACATGTACGAGTTCGCGACGGCGACCGTGCTGGTGGCCGTCGTCGCCTACGTGGTCCTGGCGGTCCGGTCGCCGGGGCTGCGGCACATCGGGTTGTTCGTCCTCGCGCCCGTGGTGCTCTCCCTCGTGCTCATCGGCCTCTACCTCTATGCGGAGGCGGGCCCGCTCGTCGCGGCGCTGCGCTCGAGTTGGCTGGCCGTGCATGTCACCACCGCGATCCTCGGCTTCGGGATCTTCTTCGTCAGCGGGATCGCCAGCCTGCTGTACCTCGTCCGGTCGCGGTACGAGTCCCGTGTCGCGGGCGGGGAGGCGGCGAACGATGCGGGTCTGCTCTCCCGGCTGCCCGACGCCACGGCCCTGGACCGGGTCGCCCACCGGACCGCCGTGTTCGGGTTCCCGATCTGGACCTTCGCGGTCATCGCCGGCGCCATCTGGGCGGAGAGCGCCTGGGGCCGGTTCTGGGGCTGGGACCCGAAGGAGACCTGGGCGTTCATCGCCTGGGTGATCTACGCCGCGTACCTGCACGCCCGCACGACGGCGGGCTGGCGCGGGCGGCCCGCGGCCTGGGTCAACGTCGTCGGCCTGGTCGTGATGATCTTCAACCTGCTGTACGTCAACATGGTGTCGACCGGGCTGCACAGCTACGGCGGGGTGAACTGAGCGGACCGCATGGTCCGCCACCGATCGCGATGACGGATGTCGGACCGGCGTGCTTCCATGCCCGCATGACCGTCCCCAGCACGCGCTGCGCCCGGCCGGCCCCGGAGAGGGCCTCCCGTGGGTAGGCATGCCGCCGGCAGCGGAGGCCCGCACCCGCTCGTCGCCGCCGCGCTCGCCCGGCGCCCTCCCGGGACCGGTGCCCGGCACGTCGAGAACACGGGCGGCCTAGGCTGGCCGGGCCCGACGTCCCCCGCGGGCGGCGGCATCGGTTGGCCGGGCGACGTGACCGGCGAGACCGAGGACGAGGCGTCGTCCACCGAGGAGCCTGCACCAGCGCTGCCGCGGCGGTGGCGTCGGCTCGGGCGCCTCGGCCGCGCCGCCTGACGCCCGGCTCAGGCCTTCGGGTTGTCGTCCCGGCGGGCGCGGCGCTCCAGCTCGCGCAGGAAGTCCGGGTCGTCGTCGGGAGCCAGCGGCGGGGCCACCCGGCGCGGCCGGCGCGGCGGCCGGGCCCGAGGCAGGCCCCGGCTCCGGCCGGAAGCGGCTGCGGCGCGCATCACCAGGACGACGACCACCACCGCGATCACGAGCACGATCAGGTATGCCACGCCCCACCCCCCTCGTCGCCGCCCAGGGTACGTCCGCGGCGATACTCGGGGGTACGGCGGGATTCCGCCGCACCCCCGAGAGACGGAGAGCGCCATCGACGCGGTGGACCGGCAGCTGATCGACCTGCTGCGCGCCAACGGCCGCGCCAGCTACGCCGAACTGGCCCGGCAGGTGGGGCTGTCCTCCCCGGCCGTGCACGAGCGGGTGGGCAAGCTGGAGAGCGCCGGGGTGATCACCGCCTACCGTGCGGTCATCGACCCGACCGCCGTCGGCCTGGGCGTCACGGCCCTGATCAGCGTCATCGAGAGCGACGCGGTGGACGACACCGGCGTCGAGGAGGGCCTGCGGGCGCTCCCCGAGGTGGAGGACTGCTGGCGGGTCGCCGGCAGCGAGGGGTACGTGCTCAAGGTGCGCGTCCCGGACATCCAGGCACTCGAGGCGACCATCGGCGCGTTGAACCGGATCAGGGGTGTCGCGCGCACCCGTACGACCGTTGTCCTGAGCACCAAGTGGGAGGGCCGTCATGGCTGAGAGCAGTGCCGAAGCTCCGGCGGGCGGGCCGGCGACACCGCCGCGGGTCCTGCCCTGGCTGGTGATGCACACCGTCGGGCGCCTCGGCATCTTCGCCCTGGCGACCCTCGTGCTCTGGATGGCGGGACTGGACTTCTGGTCCGGCCTCCTGTTCGGGCTGCTGCTGTCGATGCCGCTCGCCTACCTGCTGCTCCGCCGCTCGCGTGAGCGGCTCACGGCGGCGTTCGAGGCCCGCGGCCTGGCTCGCCGCGCAGCGAAGGAGGACCTCCGCACCCGGCTGAGCGGTACCGGGACCGAGTAGCCGGTCCCGGCCGGGCGTCATCCGCTCAGCGCCAGGCCCGCGGCCAGGAGGACTCCGGTGGCCAGGGTCAGGAGGCCGATGCCCTGCAGCGCACCGATGAGGGCCGGTCCCCGCCCGCCGGTCAGCACCGTCCGGGCGGGGGAGACCGCCAGCGGCGTCCCGAGGAGCGCCAGCAGAACCCACGGTCGGGCGAGCCCGACCGCGGCGATGACGGCGAAGCTGACGACGATGAGCCCCACGAAGGCCAGCCGCGTGGTGCGCTCACCGATCAGCACCGCCAGCGTCCGCTTGCCGACCAGCGCATCCCCCTCGATGTCGCGCAGGTTGTTGACCACCAGGATCGCCACGATCAGCAGGCCGACCGGCACGGCGACGGCGAACGCCAGACCGGGCAGCGTCCCGGTCTGGACGTAGGTCGTGCCCACGACGGCCACCAGGCCGAAGAAGACGAAGACGAAGACCTCGCCCAGCGCCCGGTACCCGTAGGGCAGCGGGCCGCCGGTGTAGGTCCAGGCGGCCGCGATGCACACCGCACCGACGGCGACCAGCCACCAGCTGGACAGCGCCGCGAGCCCGAGGCCCGCGACGGCGGCCACGGCGAACGCCAGCCCCGCGGCCACCAGCACCTGCCGGGGGGCCGCGGCGCCGGAGCCGACGAGCCGCATCGGGCCCACCCGGTCGGCGTCGGTGCCGCGCGTGCCGTCGGAGTAGTCGTTGGCGTAGTTGACCGCCACCTGGAGCGCGAGCGCGACGACGAGAGCCAGGAGCGCGGGCAAAGGGCGGAAGCCGTCCAGCGCGGCCGCCGCGCCGGTGCCCACGAGGACGGGCGCGAACGCCGCAGGCAGGGTCTTCGGTCGGGCGCCCGCCAGCCACTGCGCGGCGGTGGCCATCAGCCGCCCACGCTCTCGGCGACCGCGCGCCGGTCGGGCTTGCCCGTGTGCAGCAGCGGGAAGGCGTCGACGACCTCCAGCGCGCGCGGGGCGGCGGGGGCGCCCAGCCGCTGGGTGACCCACGGGCGCAGCGCCTCCAGGGAGGGCGCCGCCCCGGCGGCCGGGACGACGGCGGCGACGACGCGCTGGCCCCACTCCGCGTCGGGCCGGCCGAAGACGACGGCGTCGGCGACGTCCGGGTGCTCGCGCAGTGCGGCCTCGACGGCGGCGGGAGCGACGTTCACCCCGCCACTGATGACCACGTCGTCCAGGCGTCCGTGCACGGTCAGCCGGCCGCCGTCGTCGAGCGTGCCGGCGTCGCGGGTGCGGAACCACCCGTCCCGGAACGCCTCGGCGGTGGCCGCGGGATCGAGGCGGTAACCCGACGCGAGCTGCGGCCCGGCGAGCTCGACGCAGTCGGTCACCCGCATCCCGACGCCCGCCAGGGGCCGCCCGTCGTACACGCACCCGCCGGCGGTCTCGGTCATGCCGTAGGTGGTCACCACGGCGACGCCCTTGGCCCGTGCCCGGGCGAGCAGAGCGGGATCGGTGGCCGCGCCGCCGACCAGGATCGCGTCGAAGGCGCGCAGGGCACCGGGTTCGGCATCGAGGTAGCGACGCAGCTGGGTCGGGACGAGCGAGGTGTAGCGGCGTCCGCCGGGGAGGCGGGCGACCGCGGCGCCCAGCGTCTCGCCCGCCTGCAGGGTCGTGAGCGGCCCACCGGCCAGGAGGCTGCGGCACAGGACCTGCAGGCCGGCGATCGCCGAGACCGGCAGTGCGAGCAGCCAGCTCCCCGGCCCGCCGAGCCGTTCATGGGTGGCGGTCGCCGAGGCCCGCAGCGCGCCGGCCGACAGCAGCACCGCCCGGCCTGCACCGGTGGTCCCGGAGGTGGTCACGACCACGTCGGCGCCGGGCTCGAGTGCTTCCTCCGGCCGCAGGACGGCGCGGGCGGCGTCCACCACCGCGGGCGGCCCGGTGGGCAGGACGGCGAGGGGGCGGATCCCGTCCAGCGCGGCGCGGACGTCGTCCCCGGAGAGATCAGCGGCGGCCACGAGGGTGAGGTGCCTGGCTCTGCCCCCGCCCGCCCGACCACCCACGAACGGCAAGGGTACGGCCCTGCCGATCTACGCTGTCGGTCATGATCACCGCCCCCGCCGGGCCGGTGCTGGAGGCGCGGGTCTACTCGGTGCCGCTGCGCACCCGTTTCCGCGGCATCGACGTCCGGGACGGCGTGCTCGTCCGCGGGCCGGCCGGTTGGGGTGAGTTCTCCCCGTTCTGGGACTACGGCGTCGCCGAGAGCCGGCGGTGGTGGGCCGCCGCGCTCGAGGGCGCCGTCGACGGCTGGCCGGCCCCCGTCCGCGACTCCGTACCGGTCAACGTCACCGTGCCGGCGGTCGATCCGGAACGGGCGCACGCGATCGTCACGGCGTCGGGCTGCCGGACGGCGAAGGTGAAGGTGGCCGAGCCCGGGCAGTCCGCGGCCGACGACCTCGCGCGCGTCGAGGCCGTCCGCGACGCGCTCGGCCCGTCGGGCGCGATCCGGGTGGACGCCAACGCGGCCTGGGACGTCGACACCGCGGTGGCGCGCATCGCCGAGCTGGACCGGGTCGGCCTGGAGTACGTCGAGCAGCCCTGCGCCACGCTGGCCGAGCTGACCGCGCTGCGCCGTCGCATCGAGGTCCGGATCGCCGCCGACGAGGTGGTGCGGCGCGCGGCGGATCCGTTGAGGGTGGACCTGCGCGAGGCGTGCGACGTCGTCGTCCTCAAGGTGCAGCCGCTCGGGGGCGTGCGGGCGGCGCTGGAGGTGGCCGCGGCGCACGGGCTGCCGTGCGTCGTCTCGTCGGCACTGGAGAGCTCGGTGGGGATCGCGGCGGGCGTCGCGCTCGCCGCCGCCCTGCCGGACCTGCCGTTCGCCTGCGGACTGGCCACGGTCGCCCTGTTCACCGACGACGTCAGCCGAACGCCCCTGCTGCCGGTCGACGGAGAGCTCCCGGTCCGCCGCCCCGCGCCGGACCGGCTCGACGAGGTCGCCGCGGATGCCGCCACCGCCGCGCGCTGGCGGGCCCGGATGGACGCGGTGCGGGCCGCATGAACCCGTCCACCGCCTTCGCCCGGGTGCTCGTCGACGAGCTCCTCCGGGGCGGGGTCACCGACGCCGTCCTCGCACCCGGCTCGCGGTCCGCGCCGGTTGCCCTGGCGCTGGCCGCCGCCGAGCGGACCGGCCGGCTGCGGCTGCACGTGCGCACCGACGAGCGGACGGCGGCGTTCCTCGCGCTGGGGCTGGCCAAGGCGAGCGGCCGCCCGGTGCCGGTGCTGACGACGTCGGGCACCGCGGCGGCGCACCTGCACGCGGCCGTGCTGGAGGCCGACGCGAGCGGCGTCCCGCTGCTGGCGCTCACCGCGGACCGGCCGCCCGAGATGCGGGCCACGGGGGCCAACCAGACCATCGAGCAGCCGGGCCTGTACGGCGGGGCCGTGCGGTGGGCCGCCGACGTCGGCGTGCCGGAGGCCGGCCGTGAGGCGGCGCAGAACCGCTACTGGCGGTCGATCGTGTCGAAGGCGCTGCTGACCGCCACGGGCGCGCTCGACCGGGATCCAGGCCCGGTGCACCTGAACCTCGCGCTGCGCGAGCCGCTGATGCCCGACGAGGAGCCGAGCGAGCTCGCCGGCGCCTGGGCCGGGCGGGCGGACGGCGCGCCGTGGACGAGTGCCCGCCCCATGCCGCCGGCGTCCTCCCGGACGACGGTGCGGCGGCAGCGGACCCTCGTGGTCGCCGGTGACGGATCGCCGTTCCGCGGCCGGATCGCCGGGGACGACGCGGGCCGGGCGGGCTGGCCGGTGATCGCCGAGCCGAGCAGCGGCGCGTGGACCGAGGCGAGCCTGCGGGCCGGTGCGCTCCTGCTCGGGAGCCCCGACTGGCTGGCGCGGCACCGGCCCGACCGGGTCGTCGTCGTTGGCCGGCCGACGCTCTCGCGGCCGGTCTCCGCCCTGCTCGCCGACCCGGACGTGGAGGTCGAGACCGTGACGGTCGGCCCGCGGTGGCCGGACGCCGGGCGGTCGAGCGCGCAGGTCGGGTTCGGCTTCCCGGACGGGACGGGGGAGGGCGGCACGGTGGAGCCCGACTGGGCCCGCGCATGGCGGGCGGGCGCTGTGGCGGTGGGCGCGGCCGTCGACGCCGTGCTCGACGCTGCGCCCGGCCTGACCGCGGCCCGGCTCGCACGGGACGTCGTCGCCGCGCTGCCCCTCGAATCCCTGCTCGTGCTCGGGTCCTCGACGCCGGTGCGCGACGTCGACCGGCTGGCGGCGCCGCGCGGGGACCTCACCGTCCTGGCCAACCGGGGGGTCGCCGGCATCGACGGCACGATCTCGACCGCGGTGGGCGCGGCGCTGGTGCACGGTCGGCCGGCGTTCGCGCTGATGGGCGACCTGACGTTCCTGCACGACCTGACCGGCCTGCTGCTCGGTGAGGGGGAGACGGCACCGGACCTCACGGTGCTCGTCCCGGACAACGACGGCGGTGGCATCTTCGCCCAGCTCGAACCGGGGGACGACCGGCACGCCAGGGACTACCGGCGCGTGTTCGGGACGCCGCACGGCCGGGACCTGGTCGCCGTCGCCCGCGCGCTGGGCTGGGCAGCGACCGAGGTGACGGCACCGGACGGGCTCCCGGCAGCGCTCGGGCTCGGCGGACCGCGCGTCGTCGTCGTCCGCACCGATCAACGGGCCGAGGCGGACCTCGCCCGGCAGCTACGGCGGGCCGCGGAGCGTGCCCTGGCCTGACCCGCCGTCTCCTTGCGCCTTTCTTGCGGTTGCCTGGCGGGGGGCCTGCGGAACGGCCCGCATCGTCGTCCTTGTCACCGGGACCCACCCGGTCCCGGCAAGTCAAGGAGAGACGACGACATGAGCAACAGCATCACTTCCTTCCGCCGCCTCGCGGTGACGATCGCACTGTCCGGCGTCACCGCGATCGGCGCAGTGGCCCTCGCCCCCGGTGCGATGGCCGACGACACCGCCATCGTCGAGTCCGCTCCCGTGGCGGAGCCCGCTCCCGCGGTGGAGTCCGCTCCCGTGGTCGAGTCCGTGCCTCTGGTCGAGTCGTCCCCCGCGATCCCGTCCGCTCCCGTGGTGGAGTCGGTGCCCGTGGTCCCGTCCGCGCCCATGGTGGAGTCGGCCCCGGTGGCCCCGTCCGCTCCGGCGGCCGAGCCGGCCCCGGTCGTCGTCACGCCCCCGCCGGTCGGCGTCGACCAGAACGGCAAGGAGTACAAGCCGCCGAAGTTCTGCACGGTGAAGGACCTGGAGGAGATCGCGAAGAAGGTCGCCAAGGCGACCAAGGAGGCGGCCGGCCTGACCAAGCTGGCCAACGCCGCCCGTCAGGCCGCGACCCTGCTGCGTGCCCAGGCCCCCAAGCTCAAGGGCTTCTCGGCCTACCTGGCGCTCGAGGTGGCCCGCGGGCTGGACTCCTCCGCGGCCAAGCTCCTCGACCAGGGCCAGAAGCTGATCGACAAGGCCTCCGAGAAGAAGTGCATGGACGCCCCGGCGGTCGAGGGCGGTCGATTCTGACCCCCTCCCTGCCTGTGACCGGATGACCGGCGGCGCCTCCGGACGGGGGCGCCGCCGCCGTCCGGACCACCCCCGACAGGACGTCGTGCCCGGCCTGTTTCTTGCGCTTATCCTGCGGTTTCCTCGAGGGAGCCCTGCGGATCGCCCGGCATCGTCGTTCTTGTCACCGGAACCAACCAGGAACCGGCCAGTCAAGGAGACGACATGTACACCGAGATGGCTCTCACCGCCCGCCGCTTCGCCCTGACCTTCGCCGTGGCCGGCATCGCCGCGCTCGGCTCCGTCGCCCTCGCCCCCGCCGCCTCCGCGGCGCAGGACGTTCCGGGTGCGACCGTCGAGCACACGTCCCACGGCAACGGCCCGGACGCCTTCGTGCAGATGGAGCACCGCAAGCTGCCGGTCTTCTTCTGCGACGCGGACAAGCCGAAGCGGCACCACAAGGACTGCATCGACCTGACCGCCCCCACCCGCTTCTGAGGCGGTCCGTCCTCCCAGCGCACACCGGCTCCGACCCACCGGCGGCGCTCCCGGATCCCGGGAGCGCCGCCGGGGTGCGTCCCGGGCCCGGTGCCGGCGGTCAGCCCTCGAGTGCGGCCTGGAACGCGGCGAACTTGGCCTGCGTCTCGGCCAGCTCGGCCGCGGGGTCGGAACCCGCGACGATGCCGCAGCCGGCGAACAGCCGGGCACCGTCGTCCCCGGTGAGCTCGGCGCAGCGCAACGCGAGCCCGAACTCGCCGTCACCGCGGGCGTCCAGCCAGCCCACCGGCCCCGCATAGCGACCGCGGTCCATCCCCTCCAGCTCGCCGATCAGCGCGGCGGCGTCCGCCGTCGGCGTGCCGCACACGGCCGCGGTCGGGTGAACGGCCCCCACCAGCTCCAGCAGACCGGCCCGGCCGCGGGATCCGTGCCGCTGCTGCGTCCCGGTGACGTCACTGGCCAGGTGCCGCACGTTGGCCAGGGTGAGCAGTTCGGGCCCCTCGGGCGCCTCGAGCGTCGCGCAGTAGGGCTCCAGCGCCCGCACCAGCGAGTCGACGGCGAGGGCGTGCTCCACCCGGTCCTTGGCGGAGTCCATCAGCGCCGCGGCCAGCCGCTCGTCGGCGTCACCGGCGCCACGGGGCGCGGTGCCTGCCAGCACCCGAGCCGACAGCTGCCGCCCGCTCCGGCGCAGGAGCAGCTCGGGGGTCGCACCGAGGAGGCCGTCGACGGCGAAGGTCCAGCAGTCGGGGAAGCGGTCGGCCAGCCGGCGCAGCAGCCTGCGCGGGTCCAGGGGGCCGTCCGCGGAGACGAGCAGGTCTCGGGCCAGGACCACCTTGGCCAGGTCGCCCGCATCGATCCGGTCCACGGCCGTCGCGACCGCCGCGCTCCACGTGGCCGGGTCCAGGGCTCCGTCGGCGTACCGCAGGCGGGGCGCCGGCCCGTCGGCCGGGCGCGGCACGGGCGGGAGCAGGGCATCGAGGGGGCCGTCGGCGCCGGCCGTCGTCACCCATCCGACGCCGTCCCTCCGGCCGACGACGGTCTCGGGGACGACGAACACCGACGTCCCCGCTGCCGGGTCGAAGGCGATGCTGGCGAACAGGACCGGGCCGGTGCCGGGAAGGTCGACCGCGTCGTCCACCTCGGCGTCGGCCGTCCAGTCCGACCACCAGGCGGCCGCCTCGGCGAGCGCGTCCGGGCCGGACACCTCCAGCCGCGCGGCCTCGCCCCAGCCGACCAGTCCCTCGCCGTGGCGGACCCAGGACAGGGCACCCTCGGCCGGCGCGCGGTCGATGAGCGGTGCGTCGTCCTCGTACCGGACCGTCGTGACCGCGCGCAGGGCTGCCTCGGTAGAGGTCAGGGCGGCCGCTGTCACGGCACCAGCGTAGGAGGCCTTGTAGCGTCCCCGCCGTGGGAGACCGGCGAGAGGATGCGCACAGCGCGGGTCTGCGGGCCGGCCTGGACAAGCGACCGGCCGACGTCGCCGCGATGTTCGACCGGGTGGCGCGGCGCTACGACCTCACCAACACCGTGCTCTCGGGCGGCCGCGACGCCGCCTGGCGCCGGGCGACGCGGGCGGCGCTGGGCGCCCGCCCCGGCCAGACCGTGCTCGACGTCGCGGCCGGGACGGCGGTGTCCACCGTGGAGATCGCCGCGGACGGGGCGTACGCGATCGCCTGCGACTTCTCGCAGGGGATGCTGCGCGCCGGTGCGGCGCGGTCGGTGCCGAAGGTGGCCGGCGACGCGATGGCGCTGCCCCTGGCCGACGAGAGCGTCGACGCCGTCACCATCTCCTTCGGGCTGCGCAACGTGGCCGACCCCGACGCCGTGCTCCGGGAGTTCCGCCGGGTCACCCGGCCCGGGGGCACGCTGGTGATCTGCGAGTTCTCCAGCCCCACCTGGGCGCCCTTCCGGACCGTCTACACGGAGTACCTGATGAGGGCGCTGCCCCGGATCGCGCGGGCTGTCAGCAGCAATCCGGAGGCCTACGTCTACCTGGCCGAGTCGATCCGGGCGTGGCCGGACCAGGCGGCGCTGGCGGCCCGCGTCGGGGACGCGGGCTGGGACGACGTGGCGTGGCAGAACCTCACCGGCGGGATCGTCGCGCTGCACCGCGCCCGCCGGGTCTGACCGTGCCGGTCCATCCGGCGAACTCGTCCGCGAGCACGGCTACGACACCGAGTACGCGATGCACGCGCTGCGTCTGGGCCTGCAGGGTGTGGAGCTGCTGACCACCGGCCGGATCAGCCTGCCCGTCTGCGAACCCGACAGGGCCTACTTGCGTTCCGTGCGGCGGGGTGAGGTGCCGCTCCCGGAGGTGCTGGCGGCGACACCGACGCCGAGAATCGACTGACGGCGCTGCGCACGAGTTCCTCGGGGCCCGCCGAACCCGACCGTGCCTGGGTCGACGACTGGCTGCACCGCTCCTACCTGTCGTTCTGGTCCACGCTCTGACCGTTCTGCTGAGCCGCGGCACCGTTGGCCGGCCCCCACGCTCCACAGCCGGCCCGCCCACGCCCCCCGCCGCGTAAGTCTGCAATCAGTTGCGTTCTGCCTGCTCAGCGGCAGGAAACTGTCGTACCCCGTGGCTAGGTTCGTGGTGTGTTCCGGGGTTGGGGTGTCGGTCTGACGGTCGCCGAGATGGGCGGTCGGTCGTGGTCGGAGGACCCGGTTCCCGAGGGCGTGGTGGCCCGGCCGTCCCGGTTGAGCGAGGTGCTGCCGGTGGCGGACCGCTCCGATGCGGAGATCGCGCTGGAGCTGGGTCGCATCGTGGCGGTCGAGGCGGCGCTGGTGGCCTACAAGAGCGAGCTGGTGATGGGTCTGGCCGGCCATCGGCCGGACGCGCTGGATCCGGCCCCGGGGCAGCCGGGAGCCGGGGGCAATGCCGATGGGCCGATCCCGGGGACGAGTGAGTTCTTCGTCGACGAGCTGGCCCTGGTGCTCAACGGCACGGCGCGGGCGGCGGGCACGCTGGCCCGGGACGCCTACGTGCTGACCGAGCGGCTGCCGGTGGTGTGGGCGGCGTTGGCCGACGGGCAGCTGGACTGGCCGCGGGCGCGAGTGTTCATCGACGTGCTGTCGACGACGGCGGAGGGTGTGGCCGAGGCGGTGTCTCCCACGGTGCTGCCGGACGCGGTCGGGCTGTCACTGGGCAAGCTGCGAGCGCGGCTGACCAGGGAGGTGCTGGCCGTCGATGCGGACGCGGCCGACAAGCGCCGGCGGGACGCCGAGCGGGCAGCGGATGTGCGGGTGTACCCGACGTACGACGGCATGAGCGAGCTGCTGTCCGAGATGCCGTCGCCGGTCGCGGCGGCGTGTTGGTCGACGATCGACGAGCTGGCGTGGATGCGGAAGCACGACGGGGATCCCCGGCCGATCGGGCAGCTGCGGGCGCTCACCCACGCGGAGCTGATCCTGCGCCCGTGGGACACGTCCCGGCTGGCGGTGACCGCGGTGCTCGACGTGTCGGTGCCTCTGCCGTCGCTCACCGCGGCGGGGTCCGGGGTCGGCGCGGAACCGGGGGAGGTGAACGGGCAGCCGGTCACCGCCGCACACGTCCGGGAGCTGCTCGAGCAGCTGGACTCCGTGTGCACCGGCGGGCTGCAGGCGCCGACCGGTGGGTCACTGCAGATCTCTGTCACCGATGCCGACGGCGTCCTGCTGGCGACCACCAGCCGCGCGGAGCTGGCGCGCATCGCCCGCGGCGGCTGCGACGAGCACCCGGGGAACGGCTCGATCGCCGACTGCGGCTGTGCGGTGCTGGAGCGTCCGCCGCCGGTCGACCGGTACACGCCGACCCCTGCGCAGCGCCGTTTCGCCAAGACCCGGGACAGGACCTGCCGTCATCCAGGATGCGGGCAGCCGGTCGCCCGGGTCGACCTCGACCACGTGGTCCCGTATCCCGAGGGAGCGACCGACTGCGACAACCTCTGCTGTCTGTGCCGCCGGCACCACCGGCTCAAGACGTTCGCGCCCGGGTGGCGGTTCTCCCTCACTCCCGACGGGCGACTGCAGGTGACCACCCCGAGCGGGGTCACCCGCACCACCCGGCCCCCAGGCCTGCGGAACCGCATCGAGCAACGCGCCCTGCCGGCAGCACCCCCACCTCCCGAAGAGCCGCCGCCGTTCTGAGGCGGGCCCGTTCGGGATCGACGGCGAGGACTTCGGAAGGATGCCGGCATGGCGACCAGGCTGCCGACCGGCGAAGCGCTCGTCGGGCGTTTCGTCCGCCTCGACCTGCTGACCCAGGCGGACCTGCCCGAGCTCTTCCCACTCCTCGCGGACCCCGAGATCTATGCGAGCGGCTACGTCATGCACCGGCGGCCGACGTCCGCTGCCGACGGCGTCGACCTCGCCGGGGAACGGTTCATGACCGGACAGGAAGAGGCCGACGGCGCCGGTCGCGGACGCACCGCATACGCGATCCGGCTGGTGAGAGACAGCCCCCTCGGCGCGGCCGGGACCCTGGTCGGGACGTCGTCGCTGCTCGAGGCCACCGTCGTCCACGAGCACATCCACCTCGGCTCGACCCTGTACGGCCGGCGCTGGTGGGGCACCCAGGTCAACCCCGAGGCCAAGCTGCTGCTCCTGACGCATGCCTTCGAGGACTGCGGGTTCGGCCGCGTGAAGATCCAGACCGACGCGCTCAACACCCGGTCCCAGGCAGCGATCGCCCGACTCGGCGCGACCCGGGAGGGCGTGCTCCGCCGGGACATGAAGCGGGAGGACGGGACCTTCCGCGACACGGTGGTGTTCAGCGTCCTCGGCGACGAATGGGCCGTGGTGAAGGCAGGTCTCCTGGCGCGCCTGCGGGTCTAGCGTCGGTGCATGACCACCCCGCCGCCTCCGCCGCAGCCGCCGGGCCCCTCACCCTCGCCCACCGACCCGATCCCGCCGCCCATGCCCGCGCCGTATCCGGTGCCGGACCCCTCGGACCCGACGGCGCCACCGCCCGCCCCGGCTCCCGAGCCGCTCTGACCGGCCGGCTGCCTCCCGGAGCCCCGTCATGGCCGCGACGCGATTCGCCGACCGCCGTGCGGCCGGTCAGGCACTGGGCGAGCGGCTGAGCACCACCGACGCCCGGCGGGGCGACACGGTCGTGCTCGGCCTCCCGCGGGGCGGGGTGCTCGTCGCCGCAGGGGTGGCAGCCGCACTGGGTGCGCCCATGGACGTCCTCGTCGTCCGCAAGCTCGGCCTCCCCTGGCAGCCGGAGCTGGCCATGGGGGCCATCGCGGCGGTCGGCGACACCGTCGAGACGGTGCGTGTCGAGACCGTCCTCGCCGCGGCCCGGGTCGACCCGGAGACCTTCGAGACGGTCTGGCAGCAGGAGCTCGGAGAACTCCGTCGCAGGGAGGCCGCCTACCGCGACGGCCGGCCGCCGATGGCGGTCGCGGGACGGACCGTGATCGTCGTGGACGACGGGCTCGCCACCGGCGCCACCATGCAGGCCGCGGTCGTCGCCGTCCGGCGCCAGTCCCCGCGAGGCATCACCGCCGCGGTTCCCGTCGGGTCACCGACCGCCTGTGCCGCGCTGGCGCACGTCGTCGACGAACTGGTCTGCCTCTCCGCCCCGCGCGGTTTCCGGGCGGTCGGCCAGGCCTATGCCGACTTCACGGCGACCTCCGACGCCGAGGTCCGTGCCGCCCTCGCCCACGCGGCGGGCACGTCGTCCTGACGCTGGTCGGCCGGTTCCGGCCGAGGCCTCGGAGGGCCTGCTGTTCCCTGCCTCACAGGCGGGCCTAGACTCGTGAACCGCAGGCTTGTGAACCAGTTCACAAGCCTGGATCCGGGGTTCGTGGAGGGCTGGGAGGAGGCGCCGACGTGAGGGGGGCGACCACCGGGATGCCGCGGACCGCCGAACGGGCCGTCGACGTCCAGCTGCGCCTGGTGCGGGTGATCTGACGTGCCCCACATCACAGCCCGGGTCCACTCGGTGTCTGCACGGAACGTGATCGTCCTCACCGTAGGGTGCCGCTGATGCTCTCGAACTACGTCCCGATCGTCGGGCTCTTCGCGCTGGCCGCGGGGTTCGCCCTGTTCTCGGTCGCCGCGGCGCCCCTCATCGGCCCGCGGCGGCACAACCGGGCGAAGCTCGACGCCTACGAGTGCGGGATCGAGCCGGTTCACCAGCCGCTGACCGGAGGACGGTTCCCGGTCAAGTACTACCTGACGGCGATGCTCTTCATCGTCTTCGACATCGAGATCGTCTTCCTCTACCCGTGGGCGGTCGACAACGACCGGCTCGGCGTCTTCGGGCTGGTCGAGATGGTCGTCTTCATCGGCACGGTGTTCATCGCGTACGCCTACGTGTGGCGTCGCGGCGGGCTCGAGTGGGACTAGGGGTGCTCTGATGGGTCTCGAGGAGAAACTGCCCAGCGGGGTCCTGCTGACCACCGTGGAGAAGCTGGTCAACTGGACGCGCAAGTCCTCGCTCTGGCCGGCGACGTTCGGCCTGGCCTGCTGCGCCATCGAGATGATGGCCTCGGGCGCGGGCCGCTACGACATGGCCCGCTTCGGCATGGAGGTCTTCCGCGCCTCCCCGCGCCAGGCCGACCTGATGATCGTGGCCGGCCGGGTGAGCCAGAAGATGGCACCGGTCCTGCGCCAGATCTACGACCAGATGCCCGAGCCGCGCTGGGTCCTCGCGATGGGCGTCTGCGCGAGCTCCGGCGGCATGTTCAACAACTACGCGATCGTCCAGGGCGTCGACCACATCGTGCCGGTGGACATGTACCTGCCCGGCTGCCCGCCGCGGCCGGAGATGCTGATGGACGCGATCCTCAAGCTGCACCACAAGATCCAGCACGAGCCGCTGGGCGCCAAGCGGGCCCGCCAGCTGGCCCGGGCCGAGGCCGACGGGACGGCGAAGGACCTGCACATCGAGATGCCCTCGACCGTTCGCGTCGACAAGGACGCCCGCCGCGCCTACGAGCAGGCCGCGGCCGAGGGTCGCACCGGCCAGTTCCTGATCGAGCGGCGCGACGGCAACGCGGTGCTGCTCCCCGAGGAGCGGCCGGCGGGTCTCGGGAAGGCGTGGCGATGAGCGCCGCGAACACGACGGGCGAGCGAGCATCGCAGGGAGATGCCCGGAGCCGACAGGGAGTGAGCATCGCAGCGAGCGCCAGCGAGCGAGGAGCGGAGCGACCGCGGAGGCGACCGATGTCCTCGACCGAGGAGCGGAACGAGTCCGGAGTGGAGCAATGAGCAACGACGGGGGAGAGGTCGTACCGGGCCGCGAGGAGGCCGGGTACGACGCGGCGACCGCGCCGAGCGGGGGGTTCCGCAAGGGCTCCTTCGGCGTCAGCGGCAGCGGCGACACCTCCGGCTTCGGCGGCCTGGTCCGCGTCGAGCCCGGTGGCGCGGTGGCCCTGCACACCACCGACCGGCCCTACGGCGGCTACTTCGACGAGGTGACCGACGCCCTGATCGAGGCCGTCGGCGAGGCGACGTACGCGGCCGCGGTGCAGCGGGTGCTGGTCGACCGCGGCGAGATCACCTACTTCGTCGCGCGCGAGCACCTGCTCACGCTGGTGCAGGCACTCCGGGACGACGAGGCGCTGCGCTTCGAGCTGTGCAGCAGCGTCTCCGGTGTCGACTACCTCGACAGCGGTGGCCCGGCCGCCACCCCGGAGCGGCCGCGGCTGCACGTCGTCTACCACCTGACGTCGATGACCTACCGCCGCCGGATCCGGCTGGAGGTGGCCGTGACCGCCGAGGACCCGCACGTCCCGTCGGTGACCCGCACCTACCCGACCGCGGACTGGCACGAGCGCGAGGCGTTCGACATGTTCGGGATCGTCTTCGACGGCCACCCGGACCTGACGCGCATCCTCATGCCCGACGACTGGGACGGGCACCCGCAGCGCAAGGACTACCCGCTCGGCGGCGTCCCGGTGGAGTACCACGACGCGACGATCCCGCCGCCGGACACGCGGAGGGCGTACCGATGAGCACCACCTACAACGAGGCCGACCCGTACGCCGGCTCGCGCGAGACCACCGAGGGCCGCGTCTACACCGTCACCGGTGGCGACTGGGACCTGACCTTCGCCGACCCGCACGGCGAGGAGCGCCTCGTCGTCAACATGGGGCCGCAGCACCCGTCGACGCACGGCGTCCTCCGGCTCGTCCTGGACCTCGAGGGCGAGACGGTCACGAAGGCGCGCGTGGTCATCGGCTACCTGCACACCGGCATCGAGAAGAACCTCGAGTACCGCAACTGGACGCAGGGCACGACCTTCGTGACCCGCATGGACTACCTGGCCCCGCTCTACAACGAGGCCGCGTACTGCATGGCGGTCGAGAAGCTGCTCGGGGTCGAGGTGCCGCAGCGGGCGCAGACCATCCGGCTGCTGGTCATGGAGCTCAACCGGATCTCCTCGCACCTGGTCGCCCTGGCCACCTTCGGCATGGAGATGGGCGCCCTCACCGGCATGACCAACGGCTTCCGCGAGCGGGAGATGATCCTCGACCTGCTCGAGGAGATCACCGGCCTGCGGATGAACCACGCCTACATCCGCCCCGGCGGGCTCGCGCAGGACCTGCCCGAGGGGGCGGTCGAGAACATCCGCGAGTTCCTCAAGATCATGCCCAAGCGGGTCGCCGACTTCCACCGGCTGCTCACCGGCCAGCCGATCTGGCAGGCCCGGCTCAAGGACGTCGGCTACCTCGACGTCACCGGGTGCATCGCGCTCGGCGTCACCGGCCCGATCCTGCGGGCCGCCGGCCTGCCCTGGGACCTGCGCAAGGTCGAGCCGTACCTGGGCTACGAGACCTACGACTTCGAGGTGCCGACCGCCGACACCGCCGACGCCTGGGGCCGCTACCTGGTGCGGATGGCGGAGGTGAACGAGTCGCTCAAGCTGATCGAGCAGGCACTGGCTCGCCTGGAGCCCGGCCCGGTCATGGTCGAGGACCGCAAGATCGCCTGGCCGGCGCAGCTGTCCCTCGGCGCCGACGGAATGGGCAACTCCCTCGAGCACGTCCGGCACATCATGGGCCAGTCGATGGAGGCCCTGATCCACCACTTCAAGCTGGTCACCGAGGGCTTCCGCGTCCCGGCCGGGCAGGTGTACATGCCCATCGAGTCGCCCCGCGGAGAGCTCGGCTACCACGTGGTCAGCGACGGCAGCACCCGCCCGTGGCGCGTCCACGTGCGCGACCCAGGATTCGTGAACCTGCAGGCCACGGCGGCGATGAGCGAGGGCGGCATGATCGCCGACGTCATCGCCGCGATCGCTTCGATCGACCCCGTCATGGGGGGAGTGGACCGCTGATGAGTGCTCTTCCTGGTTCGGCCGAGGGGACGGCGGTGACGGGGCTGGACTCCAGCCCCGTCGACGCGTCGCCGGAGACCCTGGCCGCCCTGCCGCCGCTGACCGAGCAGACCCGGCTCGAGGCGCGGGAGATCATGGCCCGCTACCCCGTTCCGCGGTCGGCGCTCCTGCCGATGCTGCACCTCGTGCAGTCGGTGCAGGGCTACGTCTCGCCCGAGGGCGTGACCCTGTGCGCCGAGGAGCTGGGCCTGACCAAGGCCGAGGTCGGCGCGGTCGCGACCTTCTACACGATGTACAAGCGCCGTCCGACCGGCCGGCACATCGTCAGCGTCTGCACCAACACGCTGTGCAGCGTGCTCGGCGGCCAGCGGATCATGGACGCGCTCAGCGCCGACCTCGGCGTGCACCACGACGAGACCACGGCCGACGGCTCCATCACCCTCGAGCACGCCGAGTGCCTGGCGGCCTGCGACTACGCCCCGGTCGTCACCGTCGACTACGAGTTCTACGACCAGCAGGACGTCGACAGCGCCCGCGAGCTGGTCGCGGCCCTCCGCCGCGGCGAGAAGCCACTGCCCACGCGCGGCGCCCCGCTCACCGACTTCAAGGGCATCTCCCGGCAGCTGGCCGGCTTCTCCCAGCACGCCGATGCCGCCGCCGCGCGGGCCGCCGTGGACGCGCCGTCCGCCCTCGGCCCGACGCTCGTCGGCCTGAAGCTGGCCGAGGAGCGCGGGGAGTCGGCGCCGGCCATGCCGCGCCGGTCGGCTCCCGCGCCGGACACCCAGCAGCCTGCCGCCACCGTCGCGCCGTCCGGCCGGACCGGTGAGACGCCGGGCAAGGAAGCTGCCGACGCGCGCGTCGCCGCTGCCGACACCCCGGCCGAGCGCGCCGGTGCCGCGGCCTCGCACCCTGACGCGCCCGAGCCCGCCGGACGCCGGCTGCCCGACGGCCGCGAGGGCACCGACACCCCCGCCGGTCAGGAGCCGGGCACGAGCGGACAGGGCCCCGCCGGCCCGCCCCCCGCCGACACCGGTCGCCGCATCGAGGGCCGTACCCCGCCGAGACGGAAGGGCTGAACGATGCCCCTCACTCCTGTGCTCACGTCCCGCTGGGGCGCCGACCAGTCCTGGCGGCTGTCCACGTACGAGCGGCTCGAGGGCTACACCGCCCTGAGGACGGCGCTGCGCATGCAGCCCGACGCGCTCGTGACGATGGTCAAGGACTCCGGTCTGCGCGGCCGCGGTGGTGCCGGCTTCCCCACCGGCATGAAGTGGAGCTTCATCCCGCAGCCGAAGCCGGGGGAGACCCCGACCGGTCCCGCGGCCCTGCCCAAGTACCTCGTGGTCAACGCCGACGAGGGCGAGCCGGGCACGTGCAAGGACCTCCCGCTGATGATGGTCGACCCGCACTCGCTCGTCGAAGGCGTGATCATCTCGGCGTACGCCATCCGCTCGCACTTCGCGGTCATCTACGTCCGCGGTGAGGCCGTGCACGCCCACCGCCGGCTGATGAGCGCCGTCGAGGAGGCCTACGCCGCCGGGTACCTCGGCACCGACATCCTGGGCTCCGGCTACGACCTGGAGCTGGTCGTGCACGCCGGCGCGGGCGCCTACATCTGCGGCGAGGAAACGGCGCTGCTCGACTCGCTCGAGGGCTACCGGGGCCAGCCCCGGCTCAAGCCGCCGTTCCCCGCGGTGGCCGGCCTCTACGGTGCGCCGACCGTCATCAACAACGTCGAGACACTGGCCAGCGTGCCGTTCGTCGTCCGCGGCGGCGCCGACTGGTTCAAGGACTTCGGTCCGGAGAAGTCGCCCGGGCCCAAGATCTACTCGCTCTCGGGCCGCGTCGTTCGCCCCGGCCAGTACGAGGCCCCCATGGGGACGACGATGCGCGAGCTCCTGGAGATGGCCGGTGGCGTCCGCCCCGGGCACGAGCTGAAGTTCTGGACGCCGGGCGGCTCGTCGACGCCGTACTTCACCGCCGAGCACCTCGACGTCCCGCTGGACTTCGACTCGGTCGCGGCGGCGGGCTCGATGCTCGGCACGACCGCGCTCATGGTGTTCGACGAGACCGACTCGATCGTCGAGGCCACCCTGCGGTTCACCGAGTTCTACGCCCACGAGAGCTGCGGCAAGTGCACCCCGTGCCGGGAGGGCACCTACTGGCTGGTCCAGATCCTGGAGCGGATCGCGCACGGCCGCGGCACCGCCCAGGACCTCGACGTCCTGGTCGACACCTGCGACAACATCCTGGGCCGCTCGTTCTGCGCGCTCGGTGACGGTGCCACGAGCTGCATCACCAGCTCGCTGAAGTACTTCAAGGACGACTACGTCGCCCTGCTGCCCCCGGAGGAGCAGGCCCGGCTCGGCCGCACCCTCCGCATCGAGCCCGTGAAGGTTGCCTCGTGACCCTCGTAACTCCCGGCCCGGCGCCGGCGGTGCCGCCCGGTACGCCCGGTCCGCACACGCCTCCGGACGCCGTCCACTGCACGATCGACGGGTTCGAGGTCGCCGTTCCGAAGGGCACGCTGATCATCCGGGCCGCCGAGCAGATCGGCGTCCAGATCCCGCGGTTCTGCGACCACCCGCTGCTCGAGCCCGTCGGCGCCTGCCGGCAGTGCCTGGTCGAGGTCGGGGGCCAGCGCAAGCCGGTCGCCTCCTGCACCATGCCGGTCACCGACGGCATGGTCGTGCAGACGCAGCTCACGAGCCCGCAGGCCGACAAGGCCCAGCAGGGCACCATGGAGCTGCTGCTCATCAACCACCCGCTCGACTGCCCGGTCTGCGACAAGGGTGGCGAGTGCCCGCTGCAGAACCAGGCGATGAGCAACGGCCGCACCGAGAGCCGGTTCGTCGACGTCAAGCGCACCTACCCGAAGCCGCTGCCGATCTCCTCCCAGGTCCTGCTGGACCGCGAGCGCTGCGTGCTCTGCGCCCGTTGCACCCGCTTCTCCCAGCAGGTCGCCGGCGACCCGTTCATCGAGCTGTTCGAGCGCGGCGCCCTGGAGCAGGTCGCGATCTACGAGGACGAGCCGTTCGAGTCCTACTTCTCGGGCAACACCACCCAGATCTGCCCGGTCGGCGCCCTGACCAGCGCCCAGTACCGCTTCCGCGCCCGCCCGTTCGACCTGCGCAGCGAGCCCAGCGTCTGCGAGCACTGCGCGTCCGGCTGCGCCCAGCGCACCGACTACCGCCGCGGCAAGGTCACCCGTCGGCTCGCCGGCGAGGACCCCGCGGTCAACGAGGAGTGGAACTGCGACAAGGGTCGCTACGCGTTCCGCTACGTCACCGCGAACGCCCGGCTCACCACGCCGCTGGTCCGGCGGGACGGCGAGCTGCAGCCCGCGTCCTGGCCCGAGGCCTGGGCCGTCGCCGCGGCCGGCCTGCTCGCCGCGCGTGACGACGGCGGGGTCGGCGTCCTGCCCGGTGGCCGGCTGACCGTCGAGGACGCCTACGCCTACGCCAAGTTCGCGCGGGTGGCGCTGGGCACCAACGACGTCGACGCGCGGGCCCGCGCGCACTCGGGCGAGGAGGCGGCGTTCCTCGCCGCCACGGTCGCCGGCACGAGCCCTGCCACCGGCGCGGTGACCTATGACGACCTCTCGAACGCCTCCGCCGTCCTCCTGGCCGGCTTCGAGCCCGAGGAGGAGTCGCCGATCGTCTTCCTCCGGCTGCGCCGCGCGGTGCGCACGAAGGGACTGCCGGTCTTCGACCTCGCGCCGTTCCTCACGCGCGCCGGGGAGAAGCTGCAGGCCACCGTGCTGGCCACCCTGCCCGGTGCGGAGGCGCAGTCCCTGCGCGCGCTCGCGGACGGCAGCTGGGGCGGACCGGCCGTGGCGGCCCTGCGCCTGCCCGGCGCCGTGGTGCTCGCCGGCGAGCGGCTGGCCGAGGTGCCCGGCGCGTTCTCCGCCCTCCTGGCGCTCGCACGCGCGACCGGTGCCCGGGTGGCCTGGGTGCCGCGGCGGGCCGGGGAGCGCGGCGCCGTCGAGGCGGGCGCGCTGCCCAACCTGCTGCCCGGCGGCCGTGGTGTCGCCGACGCCACCGCCCGCGCCGACGTGGCCGCCCTGTGGAACCTGGACCCGACGGCCCTGCCCTCGGCCCCCGGCCGCGACACCACCGGCATCCTCACCGCCGTGCGCGACGGGCGGCTGTCCGGCCTCCTCGTGGGTGGCGTCGACCCCGCGGACCTGCCCGACCCGTCCCTCGCCGAGGCGGCGCTGGCCTCGGCCGGCTTCGTGGTGAGCCTCGAGATGTTCCCGAGCGCGGTCACCGAGTGGGCCGACGTCGTCCTCCCGGTCGCCGCGGCCGCGGAGAAGGCCGGCAGCTACCTCGACTGGGAGGGCCGGGTGCGGTCCTTCGACGCCACGCTGCACGGCACCGGGCAGCTGCCCGACGGCCGGGTGCTCCAGGGCCTCGCCGACGAGATGGACGTCGACCTGCGCCTGCCGGCCCCCGAGGCCGCGCGGGCCGAGCTCGCCGCGCTCGGGGTGGTCCGCCGTCCCGGCGAGGGCGTCGGGCTGGACGTGGCGCCCGAGCCCGCGCCGTCCCTCCGCGACGACGAGGCCCTGCTCGCGACCTGGCGGCAGCTGCTCGACTCCGGCACGCTCCAGCGCGACGAGCCCGAGCTCGCCGGCACCGCGCGGCCGCCGGTGGCCCGCCTCGGCGTCGAGGCGGCCGCCCGCCTCGGCCTCGTCGACGGCGACCGGCTGACCGTGAGCGGTGAGATCGGGTCGGTCACCCTGCCGGTGCGGATCACCCCCATGCCCGACCGGGTGGTCTGGCTGCCGATGAGGTCACCGGGCAGCGAGGTCCGCACCCACCTGGGCACCGGCCCGGGCGGCGTCGTGCGGCTCTCGGCCGCGACCCCGACCGGAGGTGCCGCGTGACCGTCCTCGCGACCGCGAACCAGCCGACGCTGGAGGACTTCGGGCACGACGTCTGGTGGATCGTGCTCATCAAGGTCGTCGGGATCTTCGCCGTCCTGGTGCTGCTGACGCTGTTCGCCATCGTGTTCGAGCGCAAGGTCGTCGCCCGCATGCAGCAGCGGATCGGCCCCAACCGGGTCGGGCCGCGCGGCTACCTGCAGAGCCTGGCCGACGGGCTCAAGCTGGCGTTCAAGGAAGACATCATGCCGGCGCTGGCCGACAAGCCGGTGTACTTCCTGGCCCCGGTGATCGCCTGCATCCCGGCGTTCGTCGCCTTCTCGGTGATCCCGCTCGGGCCGACGGTCAGCATCTTCGGCGAGCGCACGCCGCTGCAGCTCACCGATGCCCCCATCGGCGTCCTGGTGATCCTCGCCTGCTCGGCGATGGGCGTGTACGGCATCGTGCTGGCCGGCTGGGCCTCGGGCTCGACGTACCCGCTGCTCGGCGGCCTGCGCAGCGCCGCGCAGATGGTCAGCTACGAGATCGCGATGGGCCTGTCGATCGTCGCGGTCTTCCTCTACTCGGGCTCGATGTCGACGTCGGAGATCGTGGCGGCGCAGGCCGACGGCAACCAGCTGTCCTTCTTCGGCTGGGAGTTCACCGGCCCGAGCTGGTTCGCGGTGCTGCTGCCGGTCTCCTTCGTCATCTACGTGATCGCCGTGGTCGGCGAGACCAACCGCGCGCCCTTCGACCTCGCCGAGGCCGAGAGCGAGCTCGTCGGCGGGTTCCACACGGAGTACTCGTCGCTGAAGTTCGCGCTCTTCTTCCTGGCCGAGTACATCAACATGGTCACCGTCTCGGCGCTGGCCGCGACGCTCTTCCTCGGCGGCTGGCGCGCGCCGTGGCCGATCTCCATCTGGGACGGCGCGAACACCGGCTGGTGGCCGCTGCTGTGGTTCTTCCTCAAGGTGGTCGTCGCGCTCTTCATCTTCATCTGGCTCCGCGGCACCCTGCCCCGGCTGCGCTACGACCAGTTCATGCACTTCGGCTGGAAGGTGCTCGTCCCCGTCGCGCTGGTCTGGATCCTCGTCGTCGCGACGATGCGCACCGTGGCCCGGGAGGCCGAGCTCTCCACCGGTGAGGTGGCGCTCTACGTCGGCCTCCCGATCGCCGTGCTGGTGCTGCTCGGGTTGTTCCTCGCCGGCCGCGTCGCCCAGCGCGACACCCGGCTGGCCGCAGCCGAGGCCGCCGCCGGGTCCAACCACCCCACCCAGCCGGAGGTCGAGGTCCTGCCCGCCGCAGGTCCCCGTCACCGGCCCACCACCGGCCCGAGCCGGGCCGAGGGCGGGTTCCCCATCCCGCCGATGGACCTGAAGGTGCCGCCGTCCCCACGGCTGCGCGGGCGGGAACCGGTGGCTCCCTCCGGTGGCGTCGTCGGCACCGGCCGGCGCGGGTCCACCAGCACCCTCCAGGAGGACGGCGATGTCTGAGAACACCCCCGCGCGCCGTTCGGGCGGAGAGGTCGAGCGGTCCCCGGGACGCGGCTCGCGGCCGGCCGTGCGGGACAGCCTGATGCCGACCGCGACGCAGGGCTTCGGCGTCACCTTCGCGCAGATCTTCCGCAAGGTGACCACGGAGCAGTACCCGTTCGAACCCAAGGTGACCAAGCCGCGCTACCACGGCCGGCACGTGCTCAACCGGCATCCCGACGGGCTGGAGAAGTGCGTCGGCTGCGAGCTGTGCGCCTGGGCCTGCCCGGCCGACGCCATCTACGTGGAGGGCGGGGACAACACCGAGGACGCCCGGTACTCGCCCGGTGAGCGGTACGGCGCGGTCTACCAGATCAACTACCTGCGCTGCATCTTCTGCGGGCTGTGCATCGAGGCCTGCCCGACCCGCTCGCTGACGATGAGCAACGACTTCGAGCTCGCCGACGACAACCGCCGCGACCTGATCTACACCAAGGAGCAGCTCATGGCTCCGCTGCTGCCGGGCATGGAGGCCCCGCCGCACCCCATGCGGCTGGGGGACGACGAGAAGGACTACTACCTGCGGGTGCCGGGCTCCTCGCCGGCCGAGCCGGTCACGGGGGAGCGGGTATGAGCCTGGTCGCCGCCGCGGCGGACACCACCGTGCAGCTCAGCGGCGGGGAGACCGTCGTCTTCTGGGTGCTCGGGCCGCTCGCGCTCGCCGGTGCCCTCGGCATGGTCTTCAGCCGCAACGCGGTGCACTCCGCGCTGTGGCTGGTCACCACGATGCTGTGCCTCGGCGTCTTCTACGTCGTCCAGGAGGCGCCGTTCCTCGGCGCGGTGCAGATCATCGTCTACACCGGCGCGATCATGATCCTCTTCCTCTTCGTGCTGATGCTGGTCGGCCGCGACTCGTCGGACTCGGTGGTCGAGACGCTGCGGGGGCAGCGGATCGCCGCCACCGTCCTCGGCGTCGGCTTCGCCGCGCTGGTGGGCGCCGGCATCGCCCGGGCCACCCAGGACCTCCCGGTGATCGGTCTGGCCGGGGCGCAGGCCGAGGGCAACATCCCGGCCGTCTCCGAGCTCCTGTTCACCAAGTACCTGCTCGCCTTCGAGGTGACCAGCGCGCTGCTGATCACCGCCGCCGTCGGCGCCATGATCCTGGCCCACATCGAGCGCGAGCCCGGCACCCGGCGCACCCAGAAGGAGCTGTCGCGGGCCCGCTTCCTCACCGACCGGCCGCAGACCCATCCCGGGCCGGGCGTCTTCGCGCGGGCCAACTCGGTGGCCGCCCCTGCCCTGCGTCCCGACGGGTCGCTCGCCGAGTCCAGCTTCGCCACCGGCACCGAGGTCCAGCTGCCCGACCAGATGCCGCGCCCCACCGGCCGTGAGCAACTCGGCTCCCCGGACGCGGCGCTGGGCACGACCGACGGCACGCCCAGCGGCATCCCGGGAAGGCAGTCATGACACTGACGTACTACCTGGTGCTGGCCGCGATCCTGTTCACCATCGGCGCGGTCGGCGTGCTCGTCCGCCGCAACGCCATCGTCGTGTTCATGTGCGTCGAGCTGATGCTCAACTCGGTGAACCTGACCCTGGTGACCTTCGCCCGGGCCACCGGCACCATCGACGGCCAGATCATGGCGTTCTTCGTCATGGTCGTCGCGGCGGCCGAGGTCGTCGTGGGCCTCGCCATCATCATGTCCATCTACCGGACCCGCCGGTCCGCGTCGATCGACGACGCCAACCTGCTCAAGTACTGACGGGGACTACGTGTCTGAGACTCTTCCCGCCGAGGGGCTGCTCGGCTGGTCCTGGCTGCTGATCGCGCTGCCGCTCGCCGGCGCCGCGGTGCTGCTGCTGGGCGGCCGGCGCACCGACCGGTGGGGCCACCTGCTGGGCACCGCGACCGTGGTCGCCTCGTTCGTGGTCGGCCTGCTGTGCACCTTCCAGCTGGCCGGTCTGGACGAGAAGTCGGTGTCGGTCGACCTGTTCACCTTCATCTCCTCCGGCGACCTCGACATCCGGGCCGGGCTGCTCTACGACCCGCTGTCGGCCGCGTTCGTCCTGCTGATCACCGGCGTGGGCTCGCTGATCCACATCTACTCGATCGGCTACATGGCGCACGACGACGGCCGCCGCCGGTTCTTCGCCTACCTGAACCTGTTCGTCGCGGCGATGCTGCTGCTGGTCCTCGGCAACAGCTTCGTGGCGCTCTACGTGGGCTGGGAGGGCGTCGGTCTCGCGTCGTACCTGCTGATCGCGTTCTGGTACACCCGCCCGGCGGCCGCCACGGCGGCCAAGAAGGCGTTCATCATGAACCGGGTCGGCGACGTCGGCCTGGCCCTCGCGATCTTCCTGATGTTCGCCCAGCTCGGGACGACGGACTACGCCGGCGTCTTCGGCGAGATCGGCACCGTGGCCGGCGGCACGGTCACCGCGATCGGGCTGCTGCTCCTGCTCGGCGCGTGCGGCAAGTCCGGTCAGTTCCCGCTGCAGGCGTGGCTGCCGGACGCCATGGAGGGCCCCACCCCCGTCTCCGCGCTCATCCACGCCGCGACCATGGTCACCGCCGGCGTCTACCTCATCGCCCGTTGCTCGCCGATCTACGACGAGACGCCGACCGCGCGCACCGTCGTCCTGGCGGTCGGCGCGCTGACCCTGCTGATCGGGGCGATCGCCGGCTGCGCGTACGACGACATCAAGAAGGTGCTGGCGTACTCGACGGTCAGCCAGATCGGCTACATGTTCCTCGCCGTGGGTCTCGGCCCGGCCGGGTACGTGGCGGGCCTGGCGCACCTGTACGCGCACGGCTTCTTCAAGGCCGGCCTGTTCCTGGGCGCCGGGTCGGTCATGCACGCCATGAACGACCAGGTGGACATGCGCCGGTACGGCGGGCTCTGGAAGAAGATGCCGATCACGTTCGCGACGTTCGGCCTCGGCTACCTCGCGCTGATCGGGATCTGGCCGTTGGCCGGTGCCTTCACCAAGGACGCCATCATCGAGGCGGCGCTGGACCGCCACGACACGTTCGGCTACCTGCTCGCCGGCATCGCGGTGCTGGGCGCCGGGCTGACCGCGTTCTACATGACCCGGCTGATGCTGATGACCTTCTTCGGCCGGCCGCGGTGGGAGGACGGCGTCCACCCGCACGAGTCGCCCGTGGTGATGACGCTGCCGATGATCGTGCTGGCCGTCGGCTCGGTGGCGTCCGGCTTCCTGCTCGTCTCGGCGTTCCCGCTGTCGGACTGGATGGCACCGGTGTTCGGGGAGCCGGAGGAGGCCGCGCACGTGATCGCCCCGGCCACCGTCCTGCTGATCGTGACGGTGGTGTCGCTGCTGGGCATCGCGCTCGCCTGGCTGTTCGTCGGCCGCCGCGAGATCCCGGTGACGGCGCCCGTGCGGGTCTCCCCGGTCACGCGGGCCGCGCGCAACGCGCTGTACGCCGACACGGTCAACGAATCCCTGTTCATGCGCCCCGGCCAGTGGCTGACGCGCGCGCTGGTGTTCGTCGACAACCGCGGGGTGGACGGCGCGGTCAACGGGCTGGCGGCGACCCTCGGCGGTTCGTCGTCGCGGCTGGGCCGGGCCCAGACCGGCTTCGTCCGGTCCTACGCACTCGGGATGCTCGGCGGCGCCGTGCTGGTCGCCGGCGCCCTGCTGGCGGTGACGGCCGGATGAGCACTTCCAACCTGTCGGGTCGAAAGGCGTGCTCCCTGTGACGGACTTCCCGTTCCTGCTGCTGATGATCGCGGTGCCCGCGATCGGCGCGGCCGTCGTCGCGGCGCTGCCGAAGGGCCGCGACCTCCTGGCGAAGCAGGTGTCCCTGGGGATCAGCCTGGTGGTGCTCCTGCTGGCGGTGCTGGCGACGGCGGCCTTCGACGTCGGCGGCGACCGGTTCCAGCTCGGCATGGCCGTGCCCTGGATCCCCGACTTCGGCGTGCAGTTCGCGCTCGGGGTGGACGGCATCGCCCTGGTGATGCTGCTGCTGATCGGCGTGCTCGTGCCGGTGGTCGTCGGCGCCTCGTGGCGTGACGAGCTGCCCGGCGGGCGGTCGATGACGGCGTACTTCGCCTGGCTGCTGCTGCTCGAGGCGTTCATGGTGGGTGTCTTCGCCGCCACCGACGTCTTCCTCTTCTACGTCTTCTTCGAGGCGATGCTCGTCCCGATGTACTTCATCATCGGGAGCTTCGGCGGCCCGCGCCGGCAGTACGCCGCGGTGAAGTTCTTCCTCTACAGCCTGGTCGGCGGGCTAATCATGCTGGCCGCCGTCATCGGGCTGTACGTGGTGAGCAACAGCCAGCTCGGCGAGGGCACGTTCGCCTTCGACGCGCTGCGCGGGCTGGAGATCGACCCGGGCGTGCAGAAGCTGCTGTTCCTCGGCTTCTTCATCGCCTTCGCGATCAAGGCCCCGCTGGTGCCGTTCCACACCTGGCTGCCGGACTCCGGCTCCGAGGCGCCGATCGGCGGGGCGGTGCTGCTGGTCGGCGTCCTCGACAAGGTCGGCACCTTCGGCTTCCTGCGGTACTGCCTGCCGCTGTTCCCCGACGCCTCGCGGTACTTCGCGCCGTTCGTGCTCGTGCTCGCGGTGGCCGGCATCCTCTACGCCGCGCTGCTGGCGATGGGCCAGAGCGACATGAAGCGGCTGGTCGCCTACACGTCGATCTCGCACTTCGGGTTCATCGCGCTGGGCATCTTCGCGTTCACGACCGAGGCGGGCACCGGTGCGGTGCTCTACATGGTCAACCACGGCATCGCGACGGGCCTGCTGTTCCTCGTCGTCGGCATGCTGATCGCCCGCGGCGGTTCCCGGCAGATCGGCGACTACGGCGGCGTCGCGGCCAAGGCGCCGCTGCTGGCCGGCGCGTTCCTGCTCGCCGGTCTGGCCTCCCTGGCGCTCCCCGGGACCAACAGCTTCGTCAGCGAGTTCCTCGTGCTGATCGGCTCGTTCCCGACCCGTCCGGTCTTCACGATCCTGGCCACCGCCGGGATCATCCTGGCCGCCCTCTACATCCTGCTGATGTACCAGCGCACCATGCACGGCCCGGCCCGCGGGGTGCTGCTCGCCGACGACGTCGAGCCGCCCGCTCCGGCCGGGCACGGCGCGACGGCCACCCTCACCGCGCCGAAGCGGTCGCTGCGGGTGCTCGACCTCGACCGGCGTGAGCTGGCGATCGTCGCCCCGCTGGTCGCGCTGATCATCGTGCTGGGCGTGTATCCCCAGCCGTTGCTGAACCTGATCGAACCGGCCGTCGCGGCCACCATGAGCGACCTCGGAGGGTCCGACTGATGATCGAGGCCCCTGACCTCTCCCTCGCCGCCCTCGCCCCGCTGCTCTTCGTCTTCGGCGCCGCCTGTGTCGGCGTGCTGATCGAGGCGTTCTGGCCGCGGGACAGCCGGCACCCCGTGCAGGTCGCCGTCGCCCTCGTCGGCACCCTGGGCGGACTGGTCTGCACCCTGCTCCTGGCCGGCCGCGGCGAGGTCACCGCGGCCGGCGCGCTCGCCGTCGACGGCGCCGCGCTGTTCCTCCAGGCGACGATCGCCGGGCTCGGCGCGCTCGCGCTGCTGCTCTTCGCCGAGCGCGCACTCGACCCGGCCCGGTCGGCCTTCGTGACCTCCGCGGCCGTCCCGGCGGGCAGCCCGCGGGACCGCGAGCTCGCCACCTCCGAGCGGGTGCAGACCGAGGTCTACCCGCTGGCGACCTTCGCCATCGGCGGCATGATGCTCTTCGTCGCGTCGAACGACCTGCTGATCATGTTCGTCGCCCTCGAGGTGCTCAGCCTGCCCCTGTACCTGATCAGCGGACTGGCCCGCCGGCGCCGGCTGCTCTCGCAGGAGGCGGCGGTCAAGTACTTCCTGCTCGGGGCGTTCGCCTCGGCGTTCTTCCTCTACGGGCTGGCCCTGGTCTACGGGGCCACCGGCAGCGTCCGGCTGCGCGACATCCGCGAGGCCAACCTCGCGGAGGGGACCGACCTCCTCCTCGTGCTCGGCCTCGCTCTGCTCGTCGTCGGCCTGCTGTTCAAGGCCAGCGTGGCGCCGTTCCACACCTGGACGCCGGACGTGTACCAGGGAGCGCCCACCCCGGTGACCGCGTTCATGGCGGCCTGCACGAAGGTCGCCGCGTTCGGGGCCATCCTGCGGCTGCTCTACGTCGCCTTCGGCACCGCCGAGTGGACCTGGCGGCCGCTGATCTACGGGGTCGCCATCGTCTCCATGGTCGTCGGCGCCGTCCTGGGGCTCACCCAGACCGACCTCAAGCGGATGCTCGCCTACTCCTCGATCGCGCACGCCGGGTTCCTCCTCACCGGCGTTCTCGGTCTGGGCGCCGGCGGCGAGGGGTCGGGCCTGGCGGCCACGATGTTCTACCTGCTGGCCTACGGGATCACCACGATCGGTGTCTTCGCCGTCCTCACGCTGGTCCGCGACGGCGACGGCGAGGCGTCGCACCTGTCGCAGTGGGCGGGCCTGGCGGCGCGTTCCCCGTTGACGGCCGCGGTGATGGGCCTCTTCCTGCTCGCGCTGGCCGGCATCCCCCTCACCGCCGGCTTCACCGGGAAGTTCGCCGTCTTCCGGGCGGCCATCGAGCAGGGGGCCTGGCCGCTGGTGCTGGTGGCCCTGCTGGCCAGCGCGGTGGCGGCGTTCTTCTACCTGCGGGTCATCGTGCTGATGTACTTCTCGCCGCCCGCGGCGGACGGTCCCACCGTCGGCGTGCCCGGGCTGCCGACGACGATCGTCCTCGCGGTCACGGCCACGGCCACCCTCGCGCTCGGCGTCCTGCCCGGGTCGGTGCTCGACCTCGCCGAGCGGGCGGCTAAGTTCGTCGGTTGATGACCGGAGCCCGTGCCGCAGTCGAGGGCACTTCCACCGAGGAACGGCACCGGATCTCCACTCCGGCGTCGACCATCGGACCCTGGCTCCCCGAGGGAGAGCTGGGCAATGCGCTGGCCGAGGGGCTGGCCGGCGTGGAGGCGGAGCTGACCGCCGCCGTCGGCAGCGAGCACCCGTTCGTCCGTGAGGCGGCCGGGCACCTGATGGCCGCCGGCGGCAAGCGGTTCCGGCCGATGCTGGCCCTGCTGTCCGCCCAGCTCGGGGACGCGAGGGCGCCCCAGGTGACCCGCGCGGCCGTCGTGTGCGAGCTGACCCACCTCGCGACGCTGTACCACGACGACGTGATGGACGAGGCCGCCGTGCGCCGCGGCGCCCCGAGCGCCAACAGCCGCTGGTCCAACAGCATCGCCATCCTCACCGGGGATCTGCTGTTCGCCCGGGCCTCGAACCTGCTCGCGGATCTCGGTCCCGAGGCCGTGCGCATCCAGGCGCAGACCTTCGAGCGGCTGGTCACCGGTCAGATCCGCGAGACCGTGGGCCCGCAGCCCGGTGCGGACCCCGTGACCCACCACCTCGGCGTCCTCGCGGACAAGACCGGGTCCCTGGTCGCCACCTCCGCCCGGTTCGGCGCGAGCTTCGCCGGCGTCGACGAGTCGCTGGTCGCCGCGCTGACGGCGTTCGGCGAGGAGGTCGGGGTCGCCTTCCAGATCTCCGACGACCTGCTCGACATCCTCAGCGAGGGCGGCGCCTCGGGGAAGCTGCCGGGCACCGACCTGCGGGAGGGCATCGCCACCCTGCCGGCGCTGTTCGTGCTGGCGGACGACGACCCGGCGGACGCGCGGCTGCGGGAGCTGGTGTCGGCCCCCGTGACCGACGACGCCGACCACGCCGAGGCACTCGCCCTGCTGCGCGCGTCGAACGGACTGGCCCGGGCCGCCGAGGTCCTCGGCCAGTACGCCGACCGCGCCCGGGCCCGGCTGGACGGCGTTCCCCCTGGTGAGGTCCGCGACGCGCTGTCGGCGTTGTGCGACTACGTGGTCACCCGCACCAGCTGAGGCGCATCCTGGGGGAGTGCGGACCCTTCCCGGCCTGATCGCCGCTGCCCTGCTGATCGCCGGCTGCACCGCGGCGGAGTCCGGCGGCGGCCTGCAGGCCGCCCCTCCGGAACCGCCTGCCTCGGCCGCGCCGCCGAGCCCGCCGCCGGCCGCGCCCGCACTCGACGTCTCGGTCGTCGTCGACGGGCTCGATCACGTGTGGGACGTCGTCCAGGCGCCCGACGGCACGCTGCTCGTGGACGAGCGGGCCGGCGGATTCACCGCGGTGCTCCCGGACGGCACCGTCCGGGCGGTCGAGGCGGACTTCGGGGACCTCTTCGCCCGGGGGGAGACCGGCCTCATGGGGCTGGCGCTCGACCCGGGGTTCGCGGAGAACCGGCGGCTCTACAGCTGTCAGGGCGTCCGCGACGGGTCCATCGCCGTGGTCGGCTGGACGATCTCGGCCGACTGGGCCTCGGCCACCCGCGTCGCGGACCCCCTGGTCGACGGCCTCCCCCTGAACGGGGATTCCGGGCGTCACGGCGGGTGCCGGCTGCGCTTCGAGCCCGACGGGGTCCTGCTCGTCGGCACGGGCGACACCGCCCGCGGGGACGTTGCGCAGGACCCCCGCTCGCTCGGCGGCAAGGTGCTGCGCGTCGACCCGGCCAGCGGCGAGCGGGAGGTCTGGACGCTCGGCCACCGCAACGTGCAGGGGCTCGCGATCCGCCCCGGCAGCGGACAGGTCTTCGCCGTCGAGCACGGCCCCGACGTGGACGACGAGGTGAACCTGCTCCAGCCGGGTGGGAACTACGGCTGGGATCCCGACGGGAACGGCAGCTACGACGAGAGCGTGCCGATGACCGACGAGTCGATCGCCGGGGCGATCCCGGCGGTGTGGTCGTCGGGGCGGCCGACCCTGGCCACCAGTGGCGCGGCGTTCCTCGACGGCGCGCAGTGGGGTGCCTACGACGGTCTGCTGCTCGTCGGGCTGCTGAAGGCGCAGGGCGTCCTCGCCCTGCGCCTGGACGACGGCGGCGCACTGGTCGAGCAGTTCCGGGTGCCGGAGCTCGACGGCGCCCTCGGCCGGATCCGCAGTGTCCTGCAGGGCGTCGACGGTCTCCTGTACGTCACCACGGACAACGGCGGCAACGCCGACCGCCTGCTGCGGATCACCCCACGGAGCTGAACACGGGCCGACCCGGCTAACGGCCAGACCATTAGACCGATAGATTCGACGCATGGCGGAGCGGACACAGGTCATCATCGTCGGCGGCGGCCCGGTCGGGGTCGCCCTGGCCGTCGACCTCGGACTGCGCGGGGTGTCGTGCGCGGTGATCGAGCGCCGCACGCAGCTGTCGAGCGTCCCGAAGGGGCAGGGGCTGGCCCAGCGCACCCTCGAGCACATGTGGTTCTGGGGAGTTGCCGACGAGATCCGCGCCCGCGGGATGTCGGCCAAGGCGCATCCGATCGGCCAGGTCACCGTCTACGAGAACCTGCTGGGCGAGTTCTGGCAGGCGGCTCCCTCGCGCGAGGTCGTCAAGTCCTTCTACTTCCAGGCCAACGAGCGGCTGCCGCAGTACCGGACCGAGGAGGTCCTCCGGCGGCGGATGGCGGAACTGCCGACGGTGACGTCCTGGTTCGGCTGGAAGGCCACCGAGGTCGAGCAGGACGCCGACGGGGTCCGCGTCGTGATCGAGCAGGACGGCGTCCGGGAGGTGCTCGAGGGGGACTACGTCGTGGGCTGCGACGGCGGGCACTCCCTCGTCCGCGAGCAGGCCGACATCGAGCGGCACGGCACCGACTTCGACGAGCTGGTGTCCCTCGTCGTCTTCCGCTCCGCCGAGCTGCACGAGGCCCTGAAGCGGTTCCCCGACCGCTCCACGTACCGCGTGATGCACCCCGACCTCAAGGGCTACTGGATGTTCTTCGGTCGGGTCGACGTGGGCGAGGAGTTCTTCTTCCACGCGCCCGTGCCGCCGGGGACCACGGCCGAGAACTTCGACGCTGCCGCGCTGCTGCACCGGGCGGCCGGCTTCCCGTTCGCCCTCGAGATCGACCACGTCGGGTTCTGGGACCTGCGGGTCCAGGTCGCCCAGCGGTACCGCGCAGGCCGCGCCTTCATCGCCGGGGACGCGGCGCACACCCACCCGCCCTACGGCGGCTTCGGGCTGAACAACGGGCTGGAGGACGCCGCGAACCTCGGCTGGAAGCTGGCCGCCGTCCTGGAGGGCTGGGGCGGCGACCAGCTGGCCGAGTCCTACAGCCTGGAGCGGCAGGCGATCTTCCGGGACGTCGGCGAGGACATCATCGGCGGCTGGATCCGGGACGACCGGGCGTTCCTCGAGCGGTACAACCCGGCGGTCGACCGCACGGAGTTCGAGCGCCGGTGGGCGGAGCAGTGCAAGGAGTTCGGCCGCCGGCTGGGCAACTTCGAGCCGCACTACGAGGGCTCCCCGGTCGTCGTCGGGCCGCCGGGCGCCGTCATCAGCGCGCACGGCGAGCACACGTTCACCGCCCGCGCCGGACACCATCTGCCGCCGCAGGAGCTGTCCTCGGGGCGCAACGTCTTCGAGGAGCTCGGCCGGGGCTTCACCCTCCTGGCCTGGGACGCCGATCCCGCGGGGGTGACCGCGTTCGAGGAGGCCGCCGCAGCCGCGGGCGTGCCGCTCACCGTCGTCCGGGACACCTACGCCGACGGCCGGACCGCCTACGGCTCCCGGCTGATCCTCGTCCGTCCGGACCAGTACGTGGTCTGGGTGGGGGACGAGGCGCCCGCCGACCCGGAAGCGGTGCTGCGGACGGTGACCGGGAGGGACTGAGACTCGTCATCACCGGCCTTTACCACCGGCCTTGTCGCGCCGAGTGGAGGCCCGAAGGGTCTCCGCGCAGGCGCGACGAAGCGGCTCAACGCCGTCGGGGACGGCAATTGGCCGCGGTGCGATCCGGAGGATCGCAGTGTTATTGCACCGTCCAGGTGTCGTTGCCGACGAGCAGCGCGTCGAGGTCGGGCGCCCGCTCGGCCCGGGCGACGTCGAGCTGCTCGGCCATCATCGCGTCGTAGGTCGGCTTCTGGACCGACCGGAAGACGCCCATCGGGGTGTACCGGAGGTCCTGGCTGGAGAGCCGGGACAGCGCGAACGCGTAGGCGGGGTTCTCCCGCTCCGCGTCGTGGACGACGATCTCGGCCGGGTCGACCTGGTTGGTCTCGGCGATCCGCAGCCCGCCGAAGTCGTCCTGGACGACGCAGGAGGCGCCGTCCGGACCGAACACCAGCGGCTCGCCCTGCACGAGCGGGATCGTCCACTGCGTGCCGGTGGCCGGCTCCTTGAGCAGGTCGAACGCACCGTCGTTGAAGATGTTGCAGTTCTGGTAGATCTCCACCAGCGCGGTGCCCTGGTGCTCGGCCGCCTGCCGCAGGACCTCGGTGAGGCCCTTGCGGTCGGAGTCCATCGCCCGCCCGACGAACGTGGCATCGGCCCCCAGGGCCAGTGACACCGGGTTGAACGGGGCGTCGATCGAGCCCATCGGCGTCGACTTGGTGACCTTCCCGACCTCGGAGGTGGGGGAGTACTGGCCCTTGGTCAGCCCGTAGATCCGGTTGTTGAACAGCAGGATCGTCATGTTGACGTTCCGCCGCAGCGCGTGGATCAGGTGGTTGCCGCCGATGGACAGCGCGTCGCCGTCGCCGGTGACGACCCAGACCGACAGGTCGGGGCGCGACGCGGCCAGGCCGGTCGCGATCGCCGACGCCCGCCCGTGGATCGAGTGCATCCCGTAGGTGTTCAGGTAGTACGGGAACCGGGAGGAGCAGCCGATCCCGGACACGATCACCATGTCCTCGCGGGCGATCCCGAGGGTCGGCAGGAAGCTCTGGACCGCGTTGAGGATGACGTAGTCACCGCACCCGGGGCACCAGCGCACCTCCTGGTCGGTCTTCATGTCCTTGGCCTTGAGCTCGGTCTGCTTGGGGCCGTGGGACTCGACCGACTGCGCGATGGCGGCGGCGATGGGGCCCCCGCCGGGCATGCCGAGGTCGTGCACGTGGGTGGGAAGGGTGGTCATTCCGCGCCTCCGGTGGCGTCGGCGCCCAGGGGGGCGCCGTGGGTGGAGTCGATGGCGTCCTGGAGCACGGCCGCGAGCTCCGCTGCCCGGAACGGCAGGCCGCGGACCTGGGTGTGGCTCTCGATGTCGATCAGGTACCGGGCCCGCAGCAGCATGGCGAGCTGGCCGAGGTTCATCTCGGGGCACACCACCCGGTCGTAGCGGCGCAGGACGTCACCCAGATCGCTGGGCATCGGGTTGATGTGCCGCAGGTGGATCTGCGCGACGGACCGGCCGGAGCGGCGGATCCGCCGGCAGGCGGCACCGATCGGCCCGTACGTGGAGCCCCAGCCGATGACGGCGACGGTGGCGTCGCCGTCCGGGTCGTCGACCTCGGTGGGCGGCAGGCCGGCCGCGATGCCGTCGATCTTCGCCTGGCGGGTGCGGACCATGAAGTCGTGGTTGACCGGGTCGTAGGAGATGTTGCCGGTCTTGTCGGCCTTCTCCAGGCCACCGATCCGGTGCTGCATGCCGGCGGTGCCCGGGACGGCCCACGGTCGGGCCAGCGTCTCGGGATCCCGCAGGTACGGGAGGAACTCGCCGTCCTCGCCGTTGGGCGCCGTCGCGAAATCGACCCGGAGGTCCGGCAGCGTGTCGACGTCCGGGATCGCCCACGGCTCGGCGCCGTTGGCCAGGTAGCCGTCGGACAGCAGGATCACCGGCGTCCGGTAGGTCAGGGCCATCCGGCAGGCCTCGATGGCGGCGTCGAAGCAGTCGCCGGGGGACTTCGGCGCGATGACCGGCACCGGCGCCTCCCCGTTGCGGCCGAACATGGCCTGCAGCAGGTCCGACTGCTCGGTCTTCGTGGGCAGGCCGGTGGAGGGCCCGCCACGCTGGACGTCGACGATCACCAGCGGCAGCTCGGTCATCACGGCCAGCCCGATGGCCTCGGACTTGAGCGAGACGCCCGGGCCGGACGTCGTCGTGATGCCCAACGCCCCCCCGAAGGACGCGCCGATGGCCGCGCCGATGCCGGCGATCTCGTCCTCCGCCTGGAACGTCCGGACGCCGAAGGCCTTGTGCTTGGACAGCTCGTGGAGGATGTCCGACGCCGGGGTGATCGGGTAGGCGCCGAGGAACACCGGCAGGCCGGAGCGCTGCCCGGCCGCGACCAGCCCGAGGGACAGCGCCGTGTTGCCGGAGATGTTGCGGTACCGGCCCGGGGCCATCGGGGCCGGCTTGATCTCGTAGGAGACCGCGAAGGCCTCGGTGGTGTCGCCGTAGTTGAAGCCCGCGCGGAACGCGGCGATGTTGGCCGCGGCGATCTCCGGCTTGCGGCGGAACGTGCGCTCGAGGAAGCGGATCGTGCCCTCGGTGGGGCGGTGGTACATCCAGGAGAGCAGCCCGAGGGTGAACATGTTCTTCGAGCGCTCGGCCTCCTTCTTCCCCAGCCCGGAGTCCTTGAGCGCGTCGAGGGTCATGCTCGTGAGCGGCACGCTGACCAGCTGCCAGCCCTCCAGCGAGCCGTCCTCGAGCGGATTGCTCGCGTAGCCGACCTTCGCCAGGTTCCGGGGCGTGAACTCGTCGGAGTCGGCGATCAGCAGGCCACCGCCGGGCAGGTCGGCGAGGTTGGCCTTGAGCGCGGCCGGGTTCATCACCACGAGGACGTCGGGGGCGTCGCCCGGCGTCATGATGTCGTGGTCGGCGAAGTGCAGCTGGAATGAGCTGACGCCCGGCAGCGTGCCCGTCGGCGCCCGGATCTCGGCCGGGAAGTTCGGCAGGGTCGACAGGTCGTTGCCGAAGGACGCCGTCTCGCTGGTGAACCGGTTGCCGGTCAGCTGCATGCCGTCGCCCGAGTCGCCGGCGAGCCGGATGACGACGCGGTCGAGTTCGACGACGGTCTTGACGAGGCCCCCGGTCGAGGCGTGCGGCGCCGCGATCGCGCCCGGATCGACCGCGAGGGTCGGCTTGGTGTTCGTCATCAGTGGTCTACCTCCACCGGTCGACATTACGTCTGTGTGTCCGCGGCCGGGGTGTTGATCCAGACACGATGATCTCGCGACCCCCAACCGGGCGGTTGCGCTCGTCATTCCGACAGGGGAGGCGCGGGGAACGGCGCCCCCGGTGGTCGCGTTGGACGGGGCGTGCAGCGCTGGACCAACGGACTCAAGACGGCCCTCCTCCTGGGGCTGATGGGCGGGCTCGTTCTCGGCGCCGGTGCACTGATCGGCGGGCGCACCGGACTGTTCGTCGCCCTGGTGATCGCGCTCGGGATGAACGGCTACGCGTGGTTCAACTCCGACAAGCTGGCCCTGCGCGCGATGCGGGCGTTCCCGATCACCGAGACGCAGGCGCCGCAGCTGTTCGCGATCGTGCGGGAGCTGGCCACCGAGGCGCGCCAGCCGATGCCGCGCCTGTACGTGAGCCCCACGGCCCAGCCCAACGCGTTCGCGACCGGACGCAACCCGCGGAACGCCGCCGTCTGCTGCACGCAGGGGATCCTCGAGCTGCTGGACCGCCGGGAGCTGCGCGGAGTGCTCGCGCACGAGCTCTCGCACGTCTACAACCGCGACATCCTGATCAGCTCGGTCGCCGGTGCCATGGCCACGGTGATCACCTACCTGGCGCACATGGCGATGTTCGCGTCGCTGTTCGGCGGGCGCTCGGAGGACCGCGGCGGCGGCAATCTGCTCGGCGGGCTGCTGCTCATGCTGCTGGGGCCGCTGGCCGCCGGCCTGGTGCAGATGGCGGTCAGCCGCAGCCGCGAGTTCCAGGCCGACGCCACCGGGGCCGCGCTCTCCCAGGACCCGCTCGCCCTCGCGAGCGCGCTGCGCAAGATCGAACGGGGCGCCACCGCCCTGCCGCTGCCGCAGGACGACCGGCTCGTCACCCAGAGCCACCTGATGATCGCCAACCCGTTCCGCGGCCAGGGCATGGCCTCGCTGTTCGCGAGCCACCCCCCGATGCCCGAGCGCATCGCCCGGCTCGAGGGGATGGCCCGCGACCTCGGCCAGCGCTAGACCCGGCTGCTGCTCAGCGCCCTGGCATCGCTTCAGCGCCCTGGCATCGCTCCGGGACGCGGCATTTCGGCGGTCCGAATGCCGCGTCCAGGAGCAATGCTCAGCCGGTGCCGGTAGGTGGCCGCGATCTGTGCCCGGCACACCTCGGGTCGCCGGGTGACATCCCGGTAGCCGAACCGGAGCACCACCCAGCCCAGGGCAGCGAGGGCAGCGTCCCGTCGGAGATCGCGCTCGCGGGCGCCGAGGCTGCCGTGGAACGCTGCGCCGTCGAACTCCACCGCGATCTTCAGCTCCGGCCATGCGGCGTCCAGTCGCACCGGCCCGCCGGGCAGGTCCACCCGGTACTGCAGGTGGGGTGCCGGCAGACCGGGGACGGTGAGGACGTCGCGCAGGCCGCGGATCTCCAGTTCGCTCTGGGAACCGGCCGCGACGAGTCCGAGCAGCTCCGTGAGTGCCGCCCGCCCGGGTAGCTCGGGCCGCGCGGCGAGTTCCGCCTCGATGCCGGCAGTCGTCGCTCCACCGCGACGGGTCGCCCGGAACACCAGGTCCCGCGCAACCGAGTCGACGCCCCGCATGGAGCGGATCCGGTGCGCCGCTCCCCAGGTGTCCACGAGCGCCCGCGCCACCGAGGTGACGGGAAGGCCGCTGACGCGGACGGCGCCGCACGGGCGGGTGCTGCGGTACACGCGAAGCCGCCGGCCGCTGCGCAGTCGCCGGTCCGCAGGGACGGTGACGTCCAGGCGGGTCACTGGCTCGTCGAGGAGGCCGTGGACCGCCAGCGCACTCATGTGACTCAGCACCCCGCCCGTGTAGCCGACCGCCGCATGAGCGCGGACCGTCCAGTCCTCCGCCAGTTCGGACAGCGTCACCCAGCCGGGATGCAGCCGGACCAACCGACCGGACGAGAGCCACCGGCTCACCGTGGTCCGGTCGACGGATCGGCCCAGCGCGGAGGTCGACGCGGTCCCGGACGGACCGAGCAGCGCGGCGAGATCGTGCACCGCGACAGCCTCGCTGGCGGCGCTCCGATGAGGGGTCGACCACCCGAGGGGCTGTGGACAACCCGGCGGCACCGGACACAGATGCGGGATTGCGGGCGCGGAATGCGACACCGGGGAGCGGCGCCGCCGGGCACTCGCGGGTCGCCCCCGGTCGTCAGCGGTAGTTGTCGAACTGCAGCGCCACGTCGAGGTCGGCGCCGCGCAGCAGCTGCTGGACCGCCTGCAGGTCGTCCCGCTTCTTGCCGCTGACCCGCAGCTGGTCACCCTGGATCTGGGCCTGCACACCCTTGGGGCCCTCGTCGCGGATGAGCTTGGCGATCTTCTTGGCGACGTCGGACTCGATGCCCTGCTTGATGCGGGCGGAGATCTTGTAGACCTTCCCGGAGGACTGCGGCTCGTCGGCGTCCAGGGACTTCAGCGAGATCCCGCGCTTGATGAGCTTCTCCTTGAAGACCTCCAGCGCGGCGGCGACCCGCTCCTCGGTGTCGGCCTGGAGGGTGACGCCCTCCTCGCCGGCCCAGGCGATGGTGGCGTTGGTGCCGCGGAAGTCGAACCGCTGCGACAGCTCCTTGCCCGCCTGGTTGAGGGCGTTGTCGATCTCCTGGCGGTCGACCTTGCTCACGACGTCGAAGGATGCGTCGGCCATGGTTGTTGTCCCTTCGGTGAGCGGACGTCCCCCGGGGCTCCGGGGACGGCGTCCGCCGTTCTTGTATCCTTTCCCGGTACCACCGCACGGCGGGTTGCCCGAGTGGCCAATGGGAGCGGACTGTAAATCCGTCGGCTTAGCCTACGAAGGTTCGAATCCTTCACCCGCCACGCCCGGTACGACGGCCCCCGACCCTCCTGGGTCGGGGGCCGTCTGCGGTCCGGTCAGGGAAGGGTCGGCGCCCGTGCGCCGGCCGTCGCCGTGCGCTCGAGCGGCTGCCCGCCGAGGAACAGCCAGCCGAAGGCGATCTCCACGTAGCGGGTGCAACGGACGGTCACCTCCGCCCCGTCGGTCTCCGCCGACCACGACGCGAGCGCCGTGCCGCCGTCGGCCAGCTGGTCGGCCACGGCGGCCTGGGCCGCGGCCCGGGAGAGCGGCAGCTCGCTGCCGACGCCGACGGAGTAGACGAGGGTCTCGTCGGTGCGATTGGCCGCGGCGAGCGCCGCGCCGTCGCAGATCGACTGGACCTCCTGTTGCTCGAGGAACGCGTCCGAGGCGGCGATCGCGCCGAAGGCCATCAGTGCCGCCACGGTCCAGCAGACGAGGACGAACGGCAGCGTCGAGCCCCGCTCGCTCGCCTCCGGGTCCTGGTGCACGCCGGGCAGCGTAGGCCGCCGCCCGGTTGTCCACGGCCTGTGGACACCGGTTGTGGACACTGTGGACACCCGATCGGGTGGCGGCCCGCCAGGCCGCGGAGCCTGTGGACGACGCCCGCGCGCGTCCGGCGGCGGCCCGCAGACTGCCGGGCATGAGCATCGAGATCCTGGCGCTCGAGGTCCATGCCCTCGCCGCCACCCTGCGGGACGCGGCCGGGGAAGCGGACGTCATCGGCGTCCGGCTGAACGGCACGCACCAGGTGAACGGCACCCTGCAGCCGGCCGTCGAGGCCTTCCTCGACTGCCACCGGATGGCGGGGCTCGCCCTCGCCGGTGAACTCCGGTGGCTCGGCTCCACCGTCGCCGCGGTGGCCGACTCCTGGGTGCACCTCGACGCCGTGATCGTGGCGCCGGCCGGCCGGCCGCGTGCGGCGTGACCGTCGTCGTCCCGGACCCGATCCCGCTCGAGATGCCCCCCGGCGACCCCGCCGCTCTCGAGGACTTCGTCGAGGACGTCGCGGGGACGGCCTACCGGCTGGCGGTCGTCCGGACCTGCCTGACGTCGTCGGCCGCCACGGCCCCGAACTGGCGCGGAGCGGATGCCTCCGCGGCGACGGCGCAGGTGGGCGTAGTGGCCGCGCTGGCCGAGGAGCTGTCCGGCGGCGTTGCAGCTGCCGCGCACCGGTTGAGGGCCCACCACGACCTGCTGACGTCGACCCGGCAGCGGGTGACCGTGCTCCGCTCACAGCAGGACGAGGACTTCCTGATCGCCCGTGCGCGGCTCCGGGAGATCCCCGACTTCCTCACCGCGGTCCCTCCCGAGGCCGCAGCGGTGGCAGAGGAGCTGGCGATCGCGGAGGCGGCACGGCGGCGCGAGCACGACCGGCTCCTCGCGGAGGTGGCCGACGATGCGGCCGCGGCGGCCCGCGCGCTGGCCGAGGCGTCCGCGATCGTCGGGGGGTCCGGCAGGTCCGGGGACGACGGCCGGGTGATCGCCCATCTGGCGGCTGAGCTCCCGGGGTGGGGCGACGCCGAGCTCCGCCGTCGTGGCGCTGTACTGGCCCGTGCCCTGGCCGGAGGCCCGGTGACCCCCGGGGAGGTGGCAGTCCTGGCGGGCAGCGCCCTGGCGTACGCAGGCTCCGCGACGTTCGCGCGGGCACTGTTCACCGGACTGGGCGTGGACGGCGTGCGGGGGCTGCTCGCCTCGCTCGGCTACAACGCCCACGGTGACTCGAGTGACCTCGCGCAGGTCCTGGCCGCGGCCTTCGGTGCCGCGGTTCCGAACGGTCGCGACGACGACCCGGTCGCGGAGGTTCTGACCGCCACCTACGTCGCGGTCGACGACCGCTTCGGCGACCCGGACGTCGCCGCGGCCGGGCTCGCGGCCGTGCTCCTGGTTGCGGTCGACGGCCCTCGGGCGGGTTCGCCTCGACCGGAGACGGTCGCCGCCTGGTCACGGCAGCTCCTCGAACGCGAACGGGCGCAGGATCTGCCCGCAGGCGCCGGGGCCGTTCCCCTCGACTGGGATCCCCGCGCCCTGGATCCGGTCGAGCTGGCCTTCAGCGTCCTGGTGGCTGGTGGAGAGTCGGGACCCGCCGCCGGCCTGCTCGCCGACCGCGACGTCTGGGACACGGTCCTGAGCCGGTTCTGGGGCGACGGGGGTGCGGCCCTCGGTGCGGTCGTCGCCCTGGCCGGTGCGGAGCCGGGACCAGCCGGTCACGGGGCGGTCCGGATGGGTCTCGAGCGGCTCGCGGCTGGGCTGTCCGACGAGGGGGACCCGGCGAAGTGGACCGTGCGCCCGGAGATCGCGGCGGCGATCTCGAGGTCACTGGCGCAGGGAGCGGCCGCTCATCTCTCGGTGATCACCGATGTGCTGCAGGCTGCCGTCGGCGGCGGGCTGCGTGGGAGCGAGGAGGACGTCCTGCGCGGGCTCGGGTACCTCACCCTCGACCGCGGTGCGGCCGTGATCGTCGAGTCGGCTCTGCTCGACGAGGTGCGGGCCGAGCTTCTCGCGCAGGACGGGGCCGGCGTGGATCGTCCCCTCCCTGCCGTCGCGGCAGCCGGCGCCTATGGCGCGGTGCAGCATTACGGGCAGCGACTGGCCCACGCGATCCACGGCTTCGAGGCGCAGGATGCGGCAGAGCGCGCAGAAGCCTGGTGGACGTGGACCTGGGGCCTGGCTGCCAACCTCGTGCTGGGCCGGTTCGGTCCCGCGGCGGGGCTCGTCGAGGGGTACGCCGCCATCCTGGTCGGGTCCGACGGGACCTGGGAAAACGGAACCGATCGCGGGAAGCGGCTTGATCGGGGTGACGCTGAAGACATGGTGCTCGCCCAGCTGAGCCCGCATGGCGTCGCCGCCGCGCTCGAGGTCGCCGACGAGGCCGGCACGGCCTACGTCCGCACCGCGGAGAGCCTGGGCTCGCCGAAGCCTCCGGCATCGCCGCCGCCGGACTGGCTGAAACCGTTGGTGGACGCACTCGCGGATCAGGCGATCGGCAAGGCCGTCGACGAATCCGGGGTCGTCCGGGCCCTCCGGAAGAGGTTCGGCCTGTCCGACTGACAGGGAGCGGACGCGTCGCTGTGTCTGCCCCGTACACCCGTTCGTGTCGGGACCTCACTCGTTCTGGTGACTTCACGTTTAGTATTGATCACGCAAAGTGACGACGCGAGCGACCGTCACTCCTCCGTGATCTTCGGTGCTTGTTCGTGTGGGTGACGGGAAGCAATGTCTCCAGCGCGGTCCGTACCGAACGACGCTCTGCCCCCGCGCGTAAGTGACTGCCGCACTCAGCAGTCAGGCATGTCCGAGGAGGCGTCATGGGAAGCAACACGCAGACCGGTTCCAACGTTCGTGGCTCGCGGTGGACCCGCGGCTCGCGGTGGACGCGCGGGTCCCGCTGGACCTGATCCGGTAGAGCTCTCGGTCAAGAACTCCCGTCAGGGCAGTCGGTCGGATGACAGGCTGCCCTGACGTCGTTCGGACCCCGGCCGGCGGAGACGGCGGGTCCGCCCGCGCGGGCACCCGCTGTTAGCCTCTGCGCGCCCGACTTCCCAGGGAACGCAGGTACGAGTGGCCGAGCAGGACGATCGCGCGCCGAACCGGCCGCTGAGCTTCCGCAGTCCCTGGACCGTGGCGTGGCTCGGTCTGGCCGTCGCGGTACCGACGGCCCTGTGGACCCTGCTGCCCGACGCCGGTCCGGTCAGCATCCCGCTCCTGCTCGCGGTCCTGCTCGGCCTGGTCGCCGCCGAGTCCTTCACCGTCCACTTCGAGTTCCGCCGGCAGGGCTTCACCCTGTCGCCGAGCGAGCTGGCGTTCGTGATGGCGCTCGTCGAGGTCGGCGGTCTCTGGACGGCCGTCGCCCGGGCCGCCGCGATCGGCATCGTCACCGTCACCCAGGGGCACTCGCGCCCCAAGGCCGCGTTCAACGTGAGCGTCGTGGTGCTCGAGGTCTGCGCGGCGGTCGCCCTCCTCCGGATGCTGCCGGACGGCCCGATCTCGGCGCCGGCCACGTGGCTCGCGTACCTCGTCGCCACCGTCGCCGCCAGCCTGCTCGGTGCCCTCCTCATCGCCGCCGCCATCACCGCGACCGAGGGGTACCCCGGCCGCGCGCTCTGGACGACGTTGCTGGTCCCCGTCGTCCTGGTCGGACCGGTGTCCGTCGTCGTCGGCCTGGCCGTCCTGCTGATGATCGACGTCACCCCGTGGGCCTGGCTGCTCATCGCGCCGCTGCTGGCCGCGTTGGGCCTCCTGTACCGCCGCTTCGCCGTCGTGACCCGCGAGGGGCACAGCGTCGAGCTGGTCTACGACTTCGCCCGGCGCGTGGAACAGGTGCCGCCGGACGAGGCCGGCACCCGGCAGATCGTCCAGGCCGTCCGCGAACTGCTCAACGCCGACCGGGTGGCGCTCTGGCTGCCGCCCTATCTCGACGAGGAGCCGCGCCTCGTCGTCTCCGCCGAGAACGGGGCGGTCTGGTACGACGGCCCCGGCGACCCGGACGACCTCCTCCGCCGGCGGGCCGTGGCCTCTGCCGACGGGCCCGTCCTCGTCTCGCTCGCCCGCGCCGACCACGCGGAGGCGGCGGCGCTCGCGCGCCGGGGCGTCTCCGATCTGCTGGGGGCATCGGTGATGACGGCGGCCGGTGAGCCCGGCTACCTGGAGGTGTGCGACCGCCGCAGCCAGGTCGTCTCGTTCGGCGACAGCGACCGCGCGGCGCTGGACTCGATGCTGACCCACGTGAACGCGGCGATCCGCCAGCAGCACCTGCTCGCCCAGATCCGCTACGACGCCGACCACGACCGCCTGACGGGCCTGCCCAACCGGCAGCGGCTGGCCGCGGAGATCGACCAGGTGCTCTCGCTCGACCCGGTGGGGGCGCGGGCGGGGCTCATCCTGGCGGCGCTGGGCAACTACACCGAGGTCACCGACACGCTCGGGCACGCCGCCAGTGACGAGCTCCTGCTGGTGACCGCCGGCCTCCTGCGCGAGCACGCCCCGCCGCGGGCGCTGCTGGCGCGCATGGAGGGCGAGCAGTTCGCCGTGCTGCTCCCCGGCCTGTCCCTGCCGGCCACCGAGCGCGCGGCCCGGCGCCTGCGCGAGGCCGCCTCGACGCGCGCCCGGGTCGCCGGCCTGGACCTGGAGGTCACCCTGACCATCGGGGTGGCCGCGGCGCCGGTGCACGGCACGGACTCGGGGACGCTGATGCAGCGCGCCGACGTCGCGCTGCTGGCCGCCTCCAACTCCGGCGGTGTGGCCAGCTACCACCCGGTCCTCGACCAGCAGAGCCTGCGGCGCCTCCAGCTGGGCACGGAGCTCGAGCACGCGATGGCCGACGGCCAGATCACCGTCGTCTTCCAGCCGATCATCGACGCCCAGTCCTCCGACATCGTCTCCGTCGAGACCCTGGTGCGCTGGGCCCATCCCCGGTACGGGCCGATCCCGCCGGACGACTTCATCCACCTGGCCGAGCAGATCGGCCGGATCGGCGCCGTCACCGACCACGTGCTCGACCTGGCCCTCGCCCGGTGCCGGCGCTGGCTGGACCAGGACATCGCGCTGTCGGTCGCGGTGAACCTCTCCGCGCACTGCCTGACCGAGCCCGACCTGGTCGCCCGCATCCGGCGCGCGCTGCAACGGCACGGGGTGCCCGGCGAGCTGCTCACCCTGGAGCTGACCGAGGGCAGCGTCGTCGACGACTCGGTCCGCGACAGCACCGTGCTCGCCGATCTGCACGCGCTGGGCCTGCGGCTGTCGATGGACGACTTCGGAACCGGCTACTCCTCGCTCTCCCAGCTCCGCCAGCTGCCCATCGACGAGGTGAAGATCGACAAGTCCTTCGTGCTGGGGATGTCGACCAGCCAGGGGGAGTCGTTCATCGCGCGGTCGATCATCGAGCTCGCGCACAACCTCGGTCTGTTCGTGGTCGCGGAGGGTGTGGAGGACGAGCTGACCCGCAACCTGCTGGCGGAGATGGGTTGCGACAAGCTGCAGGGCTTCCTGGTCAGCCGTCCTCTGCCCGACGACCGGCTCGAGAGCTGGCTGCTGGCCCGCACCGGGGTCCGGTCCGCCGCGCCGGGCGCCACCCACCGGCGGTTCTTCGTCCGCACCTGAGCCGCGCCGGGACCACCCCCTCGCGAGACGCCGTCCGGCGGCGAGGTACAGTCTTGAGGCTCTTCGAGCACGCCCCTTTAGCTCAGTCGGCAGAGCGTCTCCATGGTAAGGAGAAGGTCTACGGTTCGATTCCGTAAAGGGGCTCGTACAACCCGACCGACCGGTCCAGTCGTGAGACCGGGCCGCAGTGGTCACCCCGGCGGTGTAGCTCAGCCTGGTAGAGCAAGCGGCTCATAATCGCTGTGTCACCGGTTCAAGTCCGGTCACCGCTACTCCCGACGGACCCATCCGGGTCCGTCGTCGTCGTGTCGGCAACCGCCGTCGCGGCCCGCACAAGGCTAGGAGCGCTCCATGGCAGCCACCGATGTCCGTCCGAAGATCACGCTGGCCTGCGTGGACTGCAAGAACCGCAACTACATCACCCGCAAGAACCGGCGGAACGACCCCGACCGGCTCGAGCTGAAGAAGTACTGCCCGCGGGAGCGCAAGCACACGGTCCACCGCGAGACGCGCTGACCTGAGTCAGCTGTAGCAGCGAGAGGGCGGGAGCATGGCGCTGGACCGGGAACTGGTCGGGCGCAGCTACCCGTCCTCCGCCGTCTACGAGGTCGGCCGCGCGAAGATCGCCGAGTTCGCCCAGGCCATCGGCTCGGACGACCCGCTGCACCGCGACGCCGATGCGGCCCGGGCGGCCGGACATCCCGATGTCATCGCCCCGCCCACCTTCGCGATCGCGCTGACCCTCGAGGCCGCGATGGTCGTGCTCGACGACCCCGACGTCGCACTCGACTACAGCCGGGTGGTGCACGGCGAGCAGAAGTTCACCCACCACCGGCCCATCCGCGCGGGCGACCGGCTGGTGGCCACCACGACGATCGAGGCGGCCCGGACCGTCGCCGGCAACGACCTGCTCACCGCGCGGGTCGACGTCGCCACCGAGGACGGCGAGCCGGTGTGCGCCTCCACGTCGATGCTCGTCGCCCGGGGGGAGTCATGACGGTCCGCCTCGCCGACGTCGAGGTCGGCGCCGAGCTGCCGGAGCGGACCTTCCCGGTCACCCGCGCGGACCTCGTCCGCTACGCCGGCGCGTCCGGCGACTTCAACCCGATCCACTGGAACCAGCGGGTCGCGACGTCGGTCGGCCTCCCCGACGTCATCGCCCACGGCATGTTCACCATGGCGCTGGCCGGCCGTGCCGTCACCGACTGGACCGCGGACCCGGGGGCCCTGGTCGAGTACCACGTCCGCTTCGGCCGGCCGGTGGTCGTCCCGGACGACGACGCCGGCGCCGAGGTGACCGTCCGCGGCAAGGTCGGCGCCCTGCTGGACGACGGGCGGGCGCGCATCGACCTCACGGTGACCTCCGGCGACGAGAAGGTGCTCTCCCTGGCGCGCGCGATCGTCCGCCTGGCATGACGTCGTGGCGGCGGGCCGTCCTCGCCGCTGCCGGGGTGGTCCTGCTGTCGTCCGGGTGCACCTCCTTCGCCGACACGGTCGCCGACCGGCGGACGGCGGACGCGGCTGCGGAGACCCCGGCTCCGCTCTGTCCCGCGGACCGGGCCGCCCCCGACCCCGACCGGCCCGTCATCGGCCTCGACTTCCGCCTCGAGGACGACCTGCGGACGGTCACCGGCACGCAGAGCGTCGCCTTCACCCCGGACCGGCCGACCGGCGAACTGGTGTTCCGGCTCCTGCCCAACACCCCCGAGTCCGCTGCCGAGGGCAACCGCCTGGTCGTCGACGACGTGCGCGGCCGCGACGTCGTCTCCGGCGGCTACGAGAGCGCGGGGGCTGCCGACCCCGGCGGTCTCTACGTGGTCGTGCTGGACGACGAGGTGGCCGCGGGGGAGTCCACCGAGGTCGAGCTGGACTTCACGATCTCGCTGGGGACGGCCGCCTTCGACCGCCTGGGCACCGACGCGGGGGTCTCGTGGTGGGGGAGCGGCGCCCCGCTGCTGGCCTGGGAGCCCGGGATCGGCTGGGCGCGCGACCCCTTCGTCGACGTGTCCGGCGAGACGGCCACCAGCCCCGTCGCGGACGTCACCCTGCGCGTCTCCGCCCCGGAAGCACTGACCGTCCTGATGACGGGGGACCAGGACCCGCCGTCCACGGCCTCGGGCGGTCGGCGCACCTGGACGTCGGCCGAGCCCGTCGCCCGCGACGTGAGCGTCGCGGCCGGGAACTTCACCACCACCGAGCGGACGACGCCGGGCGGCGTGCGGGTGACCGCCGGCGTGCTGCCGGACCCGGACGTGCCGGCCGACCAGCTCGCCGACTGGACGCTCCAGGCCATCGCCGACCTCGAGCGGCGGCTGGGTCCCTTCCCGTACCGCACGCTGACGGTGCCGCTGCTGCCCGACTACGGCGGGGGCATCGAGTACCCGAGCTCGATCCTGATGGCGACGTCGACCCGGTTCGTGCTCGTGCACGAGGTCGCGCACATGTGGTTCTACGGGATGGTCGGCAACTCGCAGTTCCGCGACCCGTGGCTCGACGAGGCCTTCGCGACCTACGCGGAGGAGACGACGGACCCACCACCGGCGGACCGGCTGGCCGAGCGGCTGGGCCGGGCCGGCGACGTCGGCGACTCGATGGCCGACTTCGCCGACGACGGGTCGAGCGTCTACCGGGCGGTCGTCTACGGGAAGGGCGGCGCCGCGCTGCACGCCGCCCGGGACGCCGTCGGACGCGAGGCGTTCGACGCGGCCGTCCGGTGCTACGTGGACGCCAACGCCTGGACCATCGCGACGCCGGCCGACCTCGGCGCCGTGCTCGCCGATCTGCCGGACGCGGTGGCGGTCCTCGCCGGGGCGGGGATGCTGGACACGGACGACGTCCCGCGCTGATCCCCTCTCGGAAGGTCTACTCCGCGGAGCCCAGCAGGCGCTGCAGCCGGCCGACGCCCTCGGCCAGGTCGTCGTCGCCGAGCGCGTAGGACATCCGGACGTAGCCGGGTGTCCCGAACGCCTCCCCGGGCACGACCGCCACCTCCGCCTCCTCCAGGATCAGCTCCGCCAGTTCCGCGCTGCTGTGGGCGGTCCGCCCGGCGATCGGGCGCCCCAGCAGGCCCTTGACCGAGGGGTAGACGTAGAACGCGCCCTGCGGCTCGGGGCAGGCGATGCCCGGGATCTCGCGCAGCATCGCCACGATCGTCTTCCGGCGCCGGTCGAACGCCTCCCGCATGGTGGCGACGGCAGCCAGGTCCCCGGAGAGCGCGGCGATGGCGGCGGCCTGCGAGACGTTGGCGACGTTGGACGTCGCGTGCGACTGGAGGTTGGTCGCGGCCTTCACCACGTCGGCGGGGCCGATGAGCCAGCCCACCCGCCACCCGGTCATCGCGTAGGTCTTGGCCACGCCGTTGACGACCACGCAGCGGTCCGCCAGCTCGGGCACCAGCACCGGCATCGAGGGGGCGACGGCCCCGCCGTAGGTGAGGTGCTCGTAGATCTCGTCGGTGAGCACCCAGAGGCCGGCGTCGAGGGCCCAGCGGCCGATCTCCTCCACCTGCTCGGCGGGGTAGACCGCGCCCGTGGGGTTGGACGGCGAGCAGAACAGCAGCACCTTGGTGCGCGGGGTCCGCGCCGCCTCGAGCTGGCCGACGGAGACCAGGTAGCCGCTCTGCTCGTCCGCGACCACGGGCACCGGGACCCCGCCCGCCAGCCGGATCGCCTCGGGATAGGTCGTCCAGTACGGCGCGGGCACGAGGACCTCGTCACCGGGGTCGAGCATCGTCGCGAACGCCTCGTAGATCGCCTGCTTCCCCCCGTTGGTCACCAGCACGTTGGCCGCGGTGACCGACAGCCCGGAGTCGCGCGCCGTCTTGGCGACGATCGCCTCCTTGAGCGCGGGCAGCCCTCCAGCGGGGGTGTACCGGTGCATGGCCGGCACGCGCGCGGCGGCGATCGCGGCCTCGACGATGAAGTCGGGGGTCGGGAAGTCGGGCTCGCCGGCGCCGAAGACGATGACCGGCTTCCCCGCCGCCTTGAGCGCCTTGGCCTTCGCGTCGACCGCGAGGGTCGCCGACTCGGCGATGGCGGCGATCCGGCGGGAGATGCGCCGATCGGCGGGGGCGGTCGTGGACGGGGCGGACTCCGAGGAGACGGCGGTCATGGGCCCATCGTGTCAAAGACGGCGGAGTCGCACGTGGGAGACCGTGGCCGAGGGGGTGAACTCCACGCACCCCCAGCCGTCGAGCGCGACCCCGAGATCCTCGAACAACCGCTCGCCGCTGCCGAGCAGGACGGGGACGACGACGACGTGGAGCTCGTCGACGAGCCCGGCGCGCAGGTACTGCTGCACCGTCGAGGCGCCGCCGCCGAGCCGCACGTGCCGACCGCCGGCTGCGGCGCGCGCGTGATCGAGTGCGGCCTCGATGCCGTCGGTCACGAAGTGGAAGACCGTCCCGCCGGCCATCTGCACGGGCGGCCGGGGATGGTGGGTGAGCACGAAGACGTCGTGGTGGAACGGCGGGTCCTCGCCCCACCAGCCGGTCCAGGACTCGTCCGGCCAGTTCCCGCGAACGGGGCCGAACATGTTCCGGCCCATGATCGTGGCGCCCACACCCTCGGCCCCGAGCGCCATGAACCGCTCGTCGGCCTCCGTCCGCTGCCCGCTGGGCGGGAAGAGCCATTCGTGCAGCAGTTCGCCCCCGACCCCGAGGGGGTTCCCGGGGTCCTGGGACGGCCCGGCTCCGTAGCCGTCCAGCGAGATCGAGAAGTTGTGCACGCGGAGTTCGGTCATGGCGCGTAGGACCGTCGCGGGCGGCCCAGGTCATCGGCGCGGCGGGGTCCGGACGGCGTTGGCTGTCCTTCCGTGCGGTCCCGTACACTGGCGCCACCGGGGCAGCTGACCCCGCCACCGGCGTGCCCCGGAACCTCCCTGAGGCTCCATGCTGCCGTGGTGAGGCGGGCCGTCCCGGGCCCCGCCCAGGGCAGGAGGAAGTCAGGGCACTAGGGGTGTAGCTCAATTGGCAGAGCAGCGGTCTCCAAAACCGCAGGCTGCAGGTTCAAGTCCTGTCACCCCTGCTAGCGCACGACAGGTACCGACCGACCACATGGCCTCTCCCGCGAGGGGCCGCCACCACGAGGCGAGCGAGGCGAAGTGAGCGACGAGAAGCCGGGACGCGGGGACGACGCCGTCGTCCCCGACGCCGAGCTGACCGACGAGCAGCTCGACCGCGAGACGCCGGGGGTCGACGACGCCGGTGAGCTCGAGGCCGCCGAGGCCGAGGTCGCCGCCGAGGCCGAGGCCGAGGAGGACAAGGTCGTGGCCACCCCGGCACGGCGCCGGCGCGGCCGTATCACCGCCTCCGATGACGACGACGAGGACGAGGTCATCGCGGGCCGGGCCGCCCGGACGGCCTCGCGCCCGGCCGGCCGGACGGGCGAGGGCACCCGCTCGCGCGCCGAGGCCGAGCGGGACCGGGCCGAGGCCCAGCGCAAGAAGCGCAGCCTGGCCCGCTTCCTGCGCGAGGTGGTCGCCGAGCTGCGCAAGGTCATCTGGCCCGGTCGCAAGGAACTGATCACCTACACGACCGTCGTCATCGTCTTCGTGGCGTTCATCGTCGCGCTGGTGGCCGGCCTCGACCTGCTCTTCGCGCAGGGCGTGATCGCCGTCTTCGGCTGACCCGTCCCGCGCCTGAACACCCCATGACAAGGAAGAGATCCCAGTGACCGACCCTCGCGAGCCCTTCGAGACCGACACGGTCGACGGCGCCTCCGCCATCGATCTGGACGACGCTCGCTTCGACGAGCGCGGTGCGGCGGACGTCGAGACCGGCGCCGGCGAGACCGGTGCCGCCGAGGGCTCCAGCGACACCGCGGACCTCGACACCGCCACCGAGGTCGCCGACGTCGTCCCCGAGGTCGAGAGCGGCGACCCACAGAGCCTGGTGAGCGACCCGCTCGTCGAGCCGACCGAGCCGGAGGACGACGACCCGGCGGAGGCGATGAAGAAGGCGCTGCGGATCGCCCCCGGCGACTGGTACGTCGTGCACTCCTACGCGGGCTACGAGAACAAGGTGAAGACCAACCTCGAGGCGCGCATCCAGTCGCTGGACGTCGAGGACTACATCTATCAGATCGAGGTGCCCACCGAGGAGGTCACCGAGATCAAGAACGGCAAGCGCGCGCAGGTCAACCGCAAGGTGCTGCCGGGCTACCTCCTGGTGCGCATGGAGCTCAACGACGAGTCCTGGGGTGCCGTCCGCAACACCCCCGGTGTCACCGGTTTCGTGGGCGCCACCTCGCGGCCCTCGCCGCTGACGCTGGACGAGGTCGTCAAGATCCTCGTCCCGGCGACGGCACCGGCCGCTGCCCGGACCGCCGGCGGCGAGGCCACCTCCGGTGGGGCCGCCGCCGCACCGGCCGCCGTCGTCGACTTCGAGGTCGGCGAGTCGGTCACGGTCATGGACGGGCCCTTCGCCACGCTGCCCGCCACGATCAACGAGATCAACGCCGAGCAGCAGAAGCTGCAGGTGCTCGTCTCGATCTTCGGCCGCGAGACGCCCGTCGAGCTGTCGTTCACCCAGGTCAGCAAGATCTGACCTCCCCGTACTGATCCAGAGAAGCCAGAGAAGAAGGAAGTCATGCCCCCCAGGAAGCGGTTGACCGCGGTCATCAAGCTCCAGATCAACGCCGGTGCGGCCACCCCCGCCCCGCCCGTCGGTCCGGCGCTCGGCCAGCACGGCGTCAACATCATGGAGTTCTGCAAGGCCTACAACGCCGCGACCGAGTCGCAGCGCGGCAACGTCATCCCGGTCGAGATCTCGGTCTTCGAGGACCGCTCGTTCACCTTCGTCACCAAGACCCCGCCGGCCGCGCGCATGCTGCTCAAGGCCGCCGGCGTCGACAAGGGATCGGGCGAGCCGCACAAGACGAAGGTCGCCACGGTCACCCGTGACCAGGTCCGCGAGATCGCCACCACCAAGATGGCCGACCTCAACGCCAACGACCTCGACCAGGCCGAGAAGATCATCGCCGGCACCGCCCGGTCGATGGGCATCACGGTCCAGTAGGTCCCGCAGCACCGCACCAACGCAGTTCCACAGCACCTGTGGGAGGGCCTCGCCGGCCCGTTCACCACACGACCGGGGCAGCTGCCCTGGAGAGGAACACCATCATGGCGAAGCACGGCAAGAAGTACCGCAAGGTCGCCGAGCAGGTCGACCGCGACAACCTGTACTCCCCGCTGCAGGCCGCCACCCTGGCCAAGCAGACATCGACGACCGCCTACGACGCCACCGTCGAGGTCGCCATGCGCCTGGGCGTCGACCCGCGCAAGGCCGACCAGATGGTCCGCGGCACGGTCAACCTGCCGCACGGCACCGGCAAGACCGCCCGGGTCATCGTCTTCGCGACCGGTGACAAGGCCGCCGAGGCCGAGGCCGCCGGCGCCGACGTCGTGGGCTCCGACGACCTGATCGAGAAGATCCAGGGCGGCTTCCTGGACTTCGACGCGGCGATCGCCACCCCCGACCAGATGGCCAAGGTCGGCCGCATCGCCCGCATCCTCGGCCCCCGTGGCCTGATGCCGAACCCGAAGACCGGCACCGTGACCCCCGACGTCACCAAGGCCGTCAACGACATCAAGGGCGGGAAGATCAACTTCCGCGTCGACAAGCAGGCCAACCTGCACCTGGTCATCGGCAAGACCTCGTTCGACGAGGCCAAGCTGGTCGAGAACTACGCGGCCGCGCTCGACGAGGTGCTGCGGGCCAAGCCGTCGTCGGCCAAGGGCCGGTACCTGAAGAAGGTCACCGTCTCCACCACGATGGGCCCGGGCATCCCGGTCGACCCGAACCGCACCCGCAACATGCTGGTGGACGAGCCCACCGTCTGAGCGACAGCCCCGGGAGCATCGCAGCGAGGAACGAGCGAGGAGCGGACCGGGGCGGAGCCGGACAGCAGACACCGTCTGAGCGACAGCCCCGGGAGCATCGCAGCGAGGAACGAGCGAGGAGCGGACCGGGGCGCGGAGCCGGACAGCAGACACCGTCTGAGCAGTCGCACTCGAGGGCCCCGCAGCGCAGGTCGCTGCGGGGCCCTCGGCGTTCACAGAGGCCGCCCGCCGTCTCCGCCTCCGCATCGCGTACTCTTGGCGCTGTTCCCCCCAAGACCGCTGGTCGTCGCACGTCCGCGTGCGATCGAAGGTCCCGGAATCCGGGCGACCCGCGCAGGTGGACGGTTCGATGGACGAGCGCAAGTCCGCTCGTCGCCTCGCCCCGTGCGCTCTGCGCCGGGGCGTTCCTCGTCTCCGGGGCCCTGTGATCGCATCGCTGATCGCACGAGGTCGTGCAACCGGCCGGTGGTCGCCCGACAGACGAGAGGAGGCCCATGCCCACGCAGGCAAAGGCCGCGGTGATCGACGAGATCACCGAGCGGTTCCAGCAGTCCAGCGCGGCGGTGCTCACCGAGTACCGCGGGCTGACCGTGGCCCAGCTGACCCAGCTGCGCCGTTCCCTCGGTGAGGGCAGCAGCTACGCCGTCGTCAAGAACACCCTGACGAAGCGGGCCGCGGACGCGGTCGGATTCTCCGACCTCGGCCCGCTGCTCAACGGCCCGACCGCGATCGCCTTCATCGAGGGCGACCCGGTCACGGCGGCCAAGGCCATCCGCGACTTCGCGAAGGCCCACCCGATGCTCGTCGTCAAGGGTGGCGTCGTCGAGGGCCGCACGGTCGACGCCGCCGAGGTCACCCGCCTCGCCGACGTCGAGACCCGTGAGGTCCTGCTGGCCAAGCTGGCCGGCGCGATGAAGGGCAACCTGACCAAGGCTGCCGGGCTGTTCCAGGCCCCGCTGTCCCAGATGGCCCGCCTCGCCGAGGCGCTCAAGGAGAAGAAGCCAGCGGAGGCCACCGAGGCTCCCGCTGCCGAGGCTCCCGCCGCCGACACGACGGCCGACGACGCCACCGGCGACGTTCCCGCTGCTGACACCACCGACACCGACACCGCTGCCGCCGACGCGGCCAGCGACGACTGACCAGAAGGAGACGAACATGGCCAAGATTTCCAGCACGGACCTGCTCGACGCGTTCAAGGAGATGACCCTCCTCGAGCTGTCCGACTTCGTGAAGCAGTTCGAGGAGACGTTCGACGTCACCGCCGCTGCTCCCGTGGCCGTCGCGGCCGCCCCTGCCGCCGGTGGCGGCGGCGGTGCCGACGAGGCCGCTGCCGAGCAGGACGAGTTCGACGTCGTCCTCGAGGCTGCCGGCGACAAGAAGATCCAGGTCATCAAGGAGGTGCGCAGCCTGACCTCGCTCGGCCTCAAGGAGGCCAAGGACCTGGTCGACAACGCGCCGAAGCCGGTCCTGGAGAAGGTCGCCAAGGACGCCGCGGAGAAGGCCAAGGCCGCCCTCGAGGGCGCCGGCGCCACCGTCACCGTCAAGTGACCCCTTCCCCGGCGGTCTCGACCGCCGGGTACGTCACCGTCACGTGACCCCTTCCCCGGCGGTCTCGACCGCCGGGTACGTCACCGTCACGTGACCCCCTCCCCGGCGTAGCCGGGGAATGCACCACCTCTCGTCAGCAGGGGCCGTTCTCCTCCGGGAGAGCGGCCCCTGCCGCGTTCGGGCGGTCCCGTTCGCCCCTGGGGGCGAATACACCGAGACCCAGGTCACGGGAACCGCGCGACACACGTAACCTGTGCCGGGCGTCGTCGTTACTCACCAGTAGATGCGGCTCCGGGCCGTCCGGATGCGGGCGGGATCTCGGCGTCGCGGCCGCCGGGGCTCGTCGACGCGGCGGGGGGCGGAGACCGGCAGAGTTGCCGGAGCGGAGGGGCGGGCGGGCGTGGGCGTCGCGGTTGAGGTCGAGGGCCTGTCGAAGTCGTTCGGCAGCCAGAACATCTGGAGCGACGTCACCCTGACCCTGCCGCCGGGGGAGATCTCGGTCCTGCTCGGCCCGTCGGGCACGGGGAAGTCCGTGTTCCTGAAGTCCCTGGTCGGCCTGCTCAAGCCCGAGAAGGGCTCGATCGTCATCAAGGACACCGACCTCGTCCGCACCAGCGAGCACAAGCTCTACGAGATCCGGAAGCTCTTCGGCGTGCTGTTCCAGGACGGTGCCCTGTTCGGCTCGATGAACCTCTTCGACAACATCGCCTTCCCGCTCCGCGAGCACACGAAGAAGTCCGAGACCGAGATCCGGAACATCGTCCTCGAGAAGATGGACATGGTCGGCCTGCAGGGGGCCGAGGGGAAGCTCCCGGGGGAGATCTCCGGCGGCATGCGCAAGCGCGCCGGCCTCGCCCGGGCCCTGGTGCTCGATCCCGAGATCATCCTGTTCGACGAGCCCGACTCCGGCCTCGACCCGGTCCGCGTGGCCTACCTCAACCAGCTGATCGTCGACCTCAACGCCCAGATCGACGCCACGTTCCTCATCGTCACGCACGACATCGGGACGGCGCGGACGGTTCCCGACAACCTCGGCCTGCTGTTCCGCCGCCACCTGGTGATGTTCGGCCCGCGCGAGCAGCTGCTGACCTCGCAGGAGCCGGTGGTCCGCCAGTTCCTCAACGGCCGCCGCGAGGGTCCGATCGGGATGAGCGAGGAGAAGGACGTCGCCCAGGTCGAGGCCGAGATGGCGGCCCTGGAGGCCCGCGGCGGCGACGCGCACAACGGCGTCGGACCCAAGGGGGCCAGCGGCGGGGACGCCGTCCCGCCGCAGCTCACCCCGACCGAGGGCCTGCCCGAGCGCAAGGCCGAGCGCCGCCGGCAGGAGCGCGTCGCCCGCATGCTGCACGAGTTCGACGAGCAGACGCAGGAGGCGATCCGCGCCTCGCTGCCCGAGGACCTGCTGGCCAGGGCCGACTCCGGCGCGTACACGCCGACGACCGTATCGACCGGCCGGCACTGGGCGCCCGACGCGTCCGCCTCGCCCGCGGGGGCCACCACCGCCACCCTGCCCCGGCAGGCAGGTGACGGGTGACCGCCACCGACCAGCCGAAGGCTCCGGGCCTGCTCGACGGCCGGTTCTCGCCCACGCGCCCGATCGCGACCAGCGGGAAGCTCTTCGCCTTCGCCCTGGACGTGATCCGGGCCCTGCCCAAGCGCCCGTTCCAGATCCGCGAGTTCATCCAGCAGACCTGGTTCGTCGCCAGCGTGACGATCCTGCCGACGGCGCTGGTCGCCATACCGTTCGGCGCGGTCATCGCGCTGCAGCTGGGCTCGCTCACCCGCCAGCTCGGTGCCCAGTCGTTCACCGGATCGGCGTCGGTGCTCGCCGTCCTCCGCGAGGCCAGCCCGATCGTCACCGCCCTGCTCATCGCCGGGGCGGGCGGCTCGGCGATCTGCGCGGACCTCGGCGCCCGGAAGATCCGCGACGAGATCGACGCCATGGAAGTGCTGGGCATCAGCCCGATCCAGCGCCTCGTCGTCCCCCGGGTGCTCGCCTCGATGCTGGTGGCGGTCCTGCTCAACGGGCTGGTCAGCGTGGTCGGCGTCACGGGCGGCTACTTCTTCAACGTCGTCCTCCAGGGCGGGACGCCGGGCGCGTACCTGGCCTCGTTCGGCGCCCTGGCCCAGGTCGAGGACTTCTGGTCCGGCGAGATCAAGGCGCTGACCTTCGGCTTGATCGCCGGCATCGTTGCCTCGTACAAGGGGCTCAACGCGGGTGGCGGGCCCAAGGGCGTCGGCGACGCGGTGAACCAGTCCGTCGTGATCACGTTCCTGCTGCTGTTCGCGGTGAACTTCGTGATCACCGCGATCTACTTCCAGCTCGTGCCACCGAAGGGCCAGTGATGGCCCTGCTCTCGACCACCGACCGCGTCAGGGTTCGGCTCCGCCGCCTCAAGCGGGTGTACCGCAGGCCGCTGGACACCCTGGACGACCTCGGGGACCAACTCGGCTTCTACGGCCGGGCCCTGGCCTGGGCGCCGCGGACCGTGCGCCGCTACAAGCGGGAGACCTTCCGCCTGCTCGCCGAGGTCACGTTCGGCACGGGCGCGCTCGCCGTCATCGGCGGGACGGTCGGCGTCATCGCCTTCCTCTCCTTCTTCACCGGCACCGAGGTCGGCCTGCAGGGCTACGCGGCACTGGACCAGCTCGGCACCTCGGCGTTCACCGGCTTCCTCTCGGCGTACTTCAACACCCGGGAGATCGCGCCTCTGGTCGCCGGGCTGGCGCTGTCGGCGACCGTCGGGTGCGGGTTCACCGCCCAGATCGGCGCCATGCGGATCAACGAGGAGATCGACGCGCTCGAGGTCATGGGCGTGCCGTCGCTGCCGTTCCTGGTGACGACGCGGATCATCGCCGGCTTCCTCGCCGTGATCCCGCTCTACGTGCTGGGGCTGCTGACCAGCTACTTCGCCACCCGGCTCATCGCGACCCAGGCCTACGGGCAGTCGACGGGCACCTACGACCACTACTTCAACCTGTTCCTCCCGCCGGAGGACGTCCTGTGGTCGTTCCTGAAGGTCCTGGTCTTCGCCGTCGTGATCATCCTGACCCACTGCTACTACGGCTACCGCGCCAGCGGCGGCCCCGCGGGCGTCGGCATGGCGGTGGGCCGCGCGGTGCGCTTCTCGATCGTGGCGATCAACATCATCGACCTCTTCCTGTCCCTGGCCATCTGGGGTTCGACGACGACCGTCCGGATCGCGGGGTGACGCGGACATGACCTCGAAGCGGGCAGCGGTGATCCGGCGCCGGGTGCAGGGCGTCGTCTTCCTCGTCGTCCTGGCGCTGCTCCTGGGCCTCTCCGTGGCGATCTACCGGAAGGCGTTCACCGATGTGGCCCGGGTGACGCTCGAGACCGACGCGGCCGGCAACCAGCTGCAAGAGGCCTCCGACGTCAAGATGCGCGGCGTGATCGTGGGCGACGTCCGCGAGGTGTCTGCCGGCGTCGACGGCGCGACCATCGAGCTCGCCATCAAGCCCGAGTACCTGGAGCAGATTCCGGCCGACGTCACCGTCCGGCTGCTTCCCAAGACCCTCTTCGGCGAGCGGTTCGTGGCCCTGGAGATGCCGGACAGCCCCTCCGCGGAGCGACTGGCCGACGGCGACGTGATCGGCCAGGACCGCAGCGAGAACGCCATCGAGCTGCAGCGGGTCATCGACGACACGCTCCCGCTCCTGCAGGCGGTCGAGCCGCACGACCTCTCGTACACCCTCGGATCGGTGGCCGAGGCGCTGCGCGGCCGGGGCGACCGGCTGGGCGGCAACCTGGCGGCCACCGGGGAGTACTTCGGCGAGATCAACACGGTGCTGCCGCAGCTGCAGGCCGACATCTCCGGCCTGGCCGACTTCGCCGACACCTACCAGGGCGCCGCCGACGACCTGCTCGCCGTCCTCGACAACCTGGTCATCACGAACTCGACGATCGTCGACCAGTCCGAGCAGCTGCGCCGCACCTTCACCGTCGGGGCGAGCTCCGCCAACACGACGGCCGGGTTCCTCGAGACCAACGAGCGGAACCTGATCTCGCTCGCCGAGACCTCCCGGCCGGTCCTCGGCGTGTTCGCCGAGTACTCGCCGGTCTACCCGTGCCTGCTCGAGGGGCTCGCCCGGTCGGTCCCGAGGATCGGCGAGACCTTCGGCGCGGACGGGGACCCGGCGCTGAACCTCAACATCCAGGTCTCCTTCCCGCCGCGGAACCCCTACGCGCCCGACGACCAACCGGCCTACGTCGACCGGTCGGGCCCCGACTGCCGGGGTCTGGACAACATCGACGAGGAGATCGCGCAGGCGCAGGCGGGCGAGTACTACTGCCCGTCGCCCCCGGAGGACGGCGTCGAGTCGAGCGAGGGCGGGCTGCAGGAGGAGCCGGTCTGCTACATCGGCGGCCCGGACGACGACGGCGGCTCGGTGGGGGCGCTCCGCGGCGGTGCCGGGGAGTCGTTGCCCTCCGACCTTGCCGGCTCGACGGCGGAGCTCGATTTCGTCCGCAGCATCCTCGCCTACCAGACCGGGACGCAGGCCGGGGACGTCTCCGACCTGTCGGCGTCGACGCTGGCACCGCTGCTGAGGGGGAAGCAGGTGATGCTCCGATGAGTGAGCATCGCAGCGAGCGCCAGCGAGCGAGGAGCGGAGCGGTCGGCCGCGGAGCGGGGATGGCGTCGTGAGAGGACAGCTCCGCGGGCTCGCCGGTCCGCTCGTCAAGCTGGTGGTGTTCGCCGTCGTCACGATGCTGGCGGCGTACGTGCTCGTCTCGACGATCACCAACGCCGGCTACGGCGAGCAGCTGGTCTACCGGGCGGAGTTCAGCGACGTCGCCGGCCTGGTGGAGGGCGACGAGGTCCGCATCGCGGGGGTCCGCGTGGGCCAGATCGTGGGCATCGCGCTGGCCGACGAGACCGACCGGCCGGTGGCGGAGGTCGAGTTCGAGGTCTCGGCCGACGTCCCCCTGCCGGCGGACGTGGAGGCGCTGATCCGGTACCGCAACCTCGTCGGCCAGCGCTACATCGCGCTCAGCGAGGGGGAGGGGGCCGGCGGCCGGACCCTGGAGCCCGGCGCCGTCATCCCGCTGGACCAGACCACTCCGGCACTGGATCTCACCGTCCTGTTCGGCGGGTTCCAGCCGTTGCTGCAGGCGCTGACACCGGCGGACACGAACCGGCTCTCCTTCGAGATCATCCAGGTCTTCCAGGGGGAGGGCGGCACGGTCGAGAGCCTGCTCTCCCACGTCGCGTCGTTGACCGACTCGCTCGCCGACAAGGACGCGGTCATCGGCAGCGTCATCGACAACCTGACCACCGTGATGGGCGCCGTCGCCGCCCGGGACGAGCAGCTGTCCGGCCTCGTCGTCAGCCTGCAGCAGTTCGTCACCGGGCTGGCCGAGGACCGGGAGGCGATCTTCGACTCGCTGCAGGCGATCGACGAGCTCGCCGTCGCGACGAGCGGCTTCCTCGAGGACGTCCGGCCCCCGCTGGCGGCCGACATCCAGGCGCTCGGGGACCTCTCGGCCAACCTCGCCGCGGACGGCGACAAGCTCGAGGACTTCCTCCAGCTGGCGCCGACCAAGATCGATCTGATCACGCGGACCGCGGTCAACGGGAGCTGGTTCAACTTCTTCATGTGCAGCTACAACGCCACCGTCACGCTGCCGACCACCGCGCTGCCCGTGACCCCGCCGGCCCCGGGTGAGGTCGTGGCAGTTCCCGGCACGCCACTGCCCGATCCGCTCCCGAGGACCAACGGCTTCACGATCCCGCGCACGGAGAGCGGCGCGGAGGGGTGCACCTGATGGCCCGCGAGTCACGTCCCTTCCGGGACCGCAACCCGGTGACCATCGGGGCGATCAGCCTGTCGGTGATCGCCGCCCTGGTGTTCCTGGCGTTCAACGCGCAGTCCCTGCCGCTGATCGGCGGGGGCACCGTGTACCGGGCGCAGTTCTCCGAGGCCGCCGGCCTGCAGCCGGACGACCCGGTCCGGGTCGCCGGGGTCAAGGTCGGCAAGGTCGAGAGCCTGGCACTGGAGGACGGCGCCGTGACCGTGGAGCTCCGGGTCAGGGACGCCTTCCTCGGGGACCGGACCGAGGCCGCGATCAAGATCGAGACCGTGCTCGGCGCCAAGTACGTGGCCCTCGTGCCGCGTGGCAGCGAGGCGCTCGACCCGGACGAGCGCATCCCGCTGGAGCGGACGGCGTCGCCGTACGACGTCGTCGAGGCGTTCGCCGACCTGGCCTCGACGATCGGCGAGATCGACACCGCCCAGCTGGCCGGCTCCTTCGAGGTGCTGGCGGACACCTTCTCCGAGACCCCCGACGAGGTCCGCACGTCCCTGGAGGGCCTGGCCCGGCTGTCGGACACCATCGCCTCGCGGGACGTCCAGCTGCAGCAGCTGCTGTCGGCCACGCGGGACGTCACCCAGGTGCTGGCCGACCGGAACGGCGAGTTCACCCAGCTGATCCTCGACTCGAACGTCCTGCTGACCGAGGTGCAGGAACGGCGTCAGCTGATCGACTCGATCCTGACCAACACCCAGGAGCTCGCGCGGCAGCTGTCCGGGCTCGTGGCCGACAACCGCGAGGCGCTCACGCCGGCCCTGCAGCAGCTGTCCACGGTCACCGACATCCTGTCGCGCAACCGGGCGGCCCTGGCCCAGACGGTGAACAACCTGGCGCCGTTCGTCCGGGTGTTCACCAACACGCTCGGCAACGGGCGCTGGTTCGACAGCTTCGTCAACGACCTGATCCCCACGATCATCGGCGGCGCGATCTGCGGCCCGACGCAGTCGGCGCCGGTGGTCGGCTGCGCCCCGACCCCGGGGGAGGGCAACTCATGAGCGGCACCCTGCAGCGCGGGGTCGCACTCGCCGCGGCGATCGTGCTGCTGGCCGCGATCGGCTGGACGGTGCTGCGGCCCGTGGACCAGTACCGGGTGACCGCGTACTTCGGCCGGACCGTCGGGCTCTACGCGGGCTCCGACGTCCGCATCCTGGGCATCCCCGTCGGCACCATCACCGAGGTCACGTCGCTGGGCGACCGGGTGCGCGTGGAGATGCTCATCGAGGAGGACTACGACATCCCGGCCGACGCCAAGGCCGTCGTCCTCGCGCCGTCCCTGGTGTCGGACCGCTACGTGCAGTTCGCCCCGGTCTACGACGGCGGACCGACCATGGAGGACGGCGACGACGTGCCGCTGGACCGGACGGCCACCCCGGTCGAGCTCGACCAGGTCTACGGCGCCCTCGACGAGCTCTCCGCCGCGCTCGGCCCCACGGGCGCCAACAGCAATGGGGCGCTGTCCGACCTGATCGACGTCGGCGCGGCCAACCTCGACGGGAACGGCGAGGCGCTCAACCGGACGCTGACCGGCTTCTCGCAGGCGGTGGAGACCCTGGCCACCAACCGGGAGGATCTCTTCTCCTCGCTGGAGAACCTGCAGGCCTTCACCAGCGCGCTGGCCACGGTCGACGCCCAGGTCGGCCAGTTCAACGACAACATGGCCGCCGTCATGGACCTGCTCGCCGGCGAGCGCGAGGACCTGGCGGAGGCCATCACCCTGCTGTCCTCGGCGCTCAGGGACGTCGCAGCGTTCGTCCGCACCAACGCCGACCTGGTGACGGTCAACGTCGACCGGCTCGCCGACGTCACCCTCGCCCTCGTGCAGCAGCGCAGCGCACTGGCCGAGGTCCTCGACGTCGCCCCCGCCGCGCTGGGCAACCTGGCGCGCGCCTACAACCCCGACTACGGAACCCTGGACACCCGGGACAACGGACTGGGCTCGGCGAACGCCGAGGTCGTCGTCTGCGGCGCGCTGTACCAGGCCGGCCGGCTGCAGCTCACGCCCGACCTCGACCCGCTCGTCCCCGGCCTGCAGCTGCCGAGCCAGACCGACGAGATCTGCGCCCGGATCCTCTCCGGGGACGCCGACAACGACGGCATCCTCGACGACCTGAACGCCGACCTCGTGCCCGACTACGAAGAGCTGCGGCAGGCGCTGGCCGGGGCCGGCGTCTCGGCCCCGCCCGCTCCGCGCCCACCGGTGGGCTTCCCGGCCATCGGCACCGGGGGGCTGGGATGACCCGTCCACTCGTGCGGATCGGCGCCCTGGGCGCCGCGCTGCTCATGGTCTCCGGCTGCGGCTTCCGGGGGGCCTACTCCCTCAGCCTCCCCGGCGGCGCCGACCTGGGGGAGGACCCCTACACCGTCCAGGTCGAGTTCCTCGACGTCCTCGACCTGGTGCAGCAGTCCGGTGTCCGGGTCGCCGACGTCCCCGTCGGGCGGGTCGAGACGATCGAGCTGGGCGACGACTGGACGGCGCGGGTGACGATCACCGTGAACGGGGACGTGGAGCTCCCGGCCAACGCCGTCGCCGCGATCCAGCAGTCCTCGCTGCTGGGGGAGAAGTACGTGGAGCTCGCCGCGCCCGGCAACCAGGAGCCGGAGGGCAGCCTCCGCGAGAACCCGGTCATCCCGCTGGAGCGCACCAACCGCAACGTGGAGGTCGAGGAGCTGCTCGGTGCCATGTCGCTGGTGCTCAACGGCGGCGGGCTCGCGCAGCTGCAGGCGATCAACCGTGAGCTCGGGGACGCCCTCGAAGGCCGTGAGTCGGCCATCAAGGCGACGCTGAGCGAGCTCGACACCTTCATCGGCGGCCTGGACCAGCAGAAGGAGGAGATCAACCGCGCCCTGGAGAGCGCCGACGCGCTCGCCGCGACGCTGGCGGCCCGCACGGCGACCATCGAGGGCGCGCTCGACACGATCGGGCCCGGCCTCGACGTCCTCATCGAACAGCGGGCGCTGCTGGTCTCGATGCTGGAGGGCCTCGCCCGCCTCGGCGAGGTCGGCACCCGCGTGATCGAGCAGTCGGCGGAGAACACCGTGGCCGACCTGCAGCTGCTGCAGCCGATCCTCACCCAGCTGGCCGAGGCCGGCCCCGACCTGGCCGGCTCGCTGCCGCTGCTCCTGACCTATCCGTTCCCGGACAGCTCGCTGTCGGCCCTGCACTACCGGGAGGCCCAGACCGGTGGGTACGCCCTCTTCACCAACATGACCGCCACGGTGAACCTCGACCTGACCGAGCTCCTCTGCCGGTACGGGATCGACCAGCTGGGCGCCCTGGTGGAGGTCGACCCGACGACCATCGCTCCCGGCCGGTGCGGGGCGCCCGGGCCGGGCCAGGGCCCCGGCCGGGAACCGGGTCCCCCCTCACCGCTCGATCCGCTCGTCACGACGTTGACCGTGCCCGGCCTCTCCGGTCTCTCCGGTCTCCCGGGTGGCGGCGACCTGGACGCGCTGCCCGGTTTCCCGTCGGTGGGGGTGCCGCAGTGATCACCCGGAAGACCAAGCTCAAGCTGCTCGCCTTCGCGGCGCTGTCGCTGCTCGGCCTGTCCTACCTCGGCTTCAACTACGTGGGGCTGGACCGCGCGCTGCTCGGGAGCGGATACGAGGTGGCCGCCGACTTCCGCGACTCAGGAGGGATCTTCGTCAACGCTGAGGTCACCAACCGGGGCGTGGCCGTCGGCCGGGTCACCGACATGGTGCTGGTGGACGACGGGGTCCGCGTCGTGCTGACCATCGAGCCGGGGGCCGAACCGATCCCGGCCGACGCCGAGGCCGTCGTCGCCACCCGCAGCGCGGTCGGCGAGCAGTACGTCGATCTCCGGCCGCAGAGCGACGACGGCCCGTTCCTCGAGGACGGGGCGGTGATCCCGCAGAGCCGCACCGACATCCCGGTGCCGGTCGAGCAGATGCTGCTCAACATCGACGGGCTGGTCGGTTCCCTCGACCAGGAGAACCTGCGCATCGTCGTCGACGAGCTGGGCCGCGCCTTCGAGGGGTCGGGGGACGACCTGGGCCGGCTGATCGACAACGGCGACCTCCTCCTGGCGCGGGCCGAGGAGTCGCTGCCCCAGACCCTGGAGCTGATCACCGACGGTCAGACGGTGCTGGACACCCAGGTGGCCAGCCGCTCGGCCATCCGGCAGTGGGCGGCCGACCTGCGCCTCGTGAGCGACACCTTCGTGGAGCTCGACCCCGAGCTGCGCGGCATCCTGGTCGACGCGCCCGACGCCGGGGAGGCCATGGAGGACCTGGTCGAGCGGGCGGGCCCGGGGCTCGGTTCCCTGGTGCGCAACCTCGACGTCCTGAACCGGGTGCAGATCCCGCGGCTGGACGGCATCGAGCAGCTGCTGGTCACCTTCCCCGATGTGGTCTCGGGTGGATTCACCGTCGTCCGCCGGGACGAGGACGACGAGGACGGGGACGGCGACGGCGAGCTGCGCTCGCACTTCGGCTTCGTGCTCAACGCGGGCGACCCGCATCCCTGCACCACGGGGTACGTGCCGACGGCCGGCATGACCAGTCCGGAGGCGGTGGAGAACCTGGACACCGACGCCGTGGGGTGCCGGGTCGTCAACGGGGTCGACCCGAACCCCGGGGACGCCTACGACGAGAACGGCTCGAACATCCGCGGCGAGCAGAACATCGGCCGGGACGGCGGCCGGGGGACCACCCCTCCGGAGGAGGAGCTGGCGGGACACCTCCCCGTGTCCCCCACAATGCTCGACGAGGTGTTGAGCGGTCTGCTGAACGCCACCGAGCTCGCCGGGTGAACGCCCGGACGCTGATGGCCCGCATCGATGAACGCCTAGGAGGTCTGCTCGCGTGACGAGCGACGCGCGGGTCCGCCCGCCGGAGGACGACGCCGCCATGCTGCCCGACGCTGCAGTGGCGGGGAACGCTGCCGAGCAGGACGACGCTGCCCTGCCGGGGGAGACGTCCGGCCGGTCCCGGCCCTCGCTGCCCCTGGTGCCGGTGCTCGCGACCCTGCTCGTGCTGCTGCTCGCCGCGGCGGCCTTCCTCTGGTTCACCCGCCCCGAGCTGTCGGCGGTCCGGACCGGGGACTACGTCGAGGCCCTGCAGGCGGCCCGCTCCGGGATCGTGGACCTGACCTCCTTCGACCACCTCACCCTCGACGACGACATCGAGCAGATCCGGCGCGTGGCCACCGGCGATCTCCGCGAGGAGTCCGTGGCCGAGCTGGACGACAACCGACAGCAGCTCGTCGACGCCGAGGCGATCGTCAACACGGAGGTCGTCGGGGCAGGCGTCACCCGGGCCGACGGTGACGCGGCGACGGTGCTGATGGTCATCCAGGCCACCCAGGAGAGCACCGCCTCGCCGCAGGCCCAGGTCGTCCGCTACCGCATCCAGGTCGAGCTGACGAAGGAGAACGACCGCTGGGTCCTCTCCGGGATCTCGGGGCGGTGACGCGAGGATGACCGGCACCCCCGACGAGCGCCCCCGCCCCACCCCGCGCCCCACGCCGCAGCCGCGTCCGGGCGCCTCGGGCCGGCCCAGTCCGCGGCCGCGGGTGGCCGGCAGCCGCC